>CAVUOI010000001.1:0-78829 GCA_963742935.1 uncultured Alphaproteobacteria bacterium
ACGGCAAAGAGATCGATGTCCCCGCGGAGTACACGCTGCTGCAGGCCTGCGAGGCCGCCGGCGCCGAAATTCCGCGCTTCTGCTACCACGAGCGGCTGTCGATCGCCGGCAATTGCCGGATGTGCCTGGTCGAGGTGAAGGGCGGCCCGAAGCCGGTCGCAAGCTGCGCCTGGGGCGTGCGCGACTGCCGGCCCGGCCCGAAGGGCGAGCCGCCGGAAATTTCCACGCGTTCGCCGATGGTCAAGAAGGCGCGCGAAGGCGTGATGGAATTTCTGCTGATCAACCACCCGCTGGATTGCCCGATCTGCGACCAGGGCGGCGAGTGCGATCTGCAGGACCAGGCGATGGGCTACGGCGTCGACACCTCGCGCTTCGCCGAGAACAAGCGCGCGGTCGAGGACAAGTATCTCGGCGCGCTGGTCAAGACCTCGATGAACCGCTGCATCCAGTGCACGCGCTGCGTCCGCTTCTCGGCCGAAGTCGCCGGCGCCCCGGAAATGGGCGCCACCGGCCGCGGCGAGGACATGGAGATCACGACCTATCTGGAGCAGGCGCTGACTTCGGAGCTGCAGGGCAATCTCGTCGATATCTGCCCGGTCGGCGCGCTGACCTCGAAGCCTTACGCGTTCGCCGCGCGTCCGTGGGAGCTCGGCAAGACGCAGTCGATCGACGTCATGGATGGCGTCGGCTCCGCGATCCGCGTCGATACCCGCGGCCGCGAGGTGATGCGGATCCTGCCGCGCATCAACGAGGCCGTGAACGAGGAATGGATTTCCGACAAGACCCGCCACGTCGTCGACGGCCTGCGCACGCAGCGGCTCGACCGGCCCTATATCCGCGAGAACGGCAAGCTGCGCGCCGCGTCCTGGCAGGAGGCTTTTGCGGCCATCGCCGCCAAGGTCAGGATGACCGACGGCAAGCGGATCGGGCGCCATCGCCGGCGATCTCGCCGCGGTCGAGGAGATGTTCGCGTTGAAGGGTCTGCTGGGCCAGTACGGCTCGCAGCAATCTGGCGGTGCAGGGCGGCGACGCCTTCGATCCAAAGCTCGGCCGCGCCAGCTACATCTTCAATCCGACCATTGCGGGCATCGAGCAGGCCGATGCGCTGCTGATCATCGGCTCCAATCCGCGCAGGGAAGCCGCCGTCCTCAACGCGCGCATCCGCAAGCGCTGGCGCACCGGCCAGCTCAAGGTCGGCGTGATCGGCCCCAAGGCCGATCTCACCTATGATTACGACTATC
Source organism: uncultured Alphaproteobacteria bacterium (assembly GCA_963742935.1). Lineage (GTDB taxonomy): Bacteria > Pseudomonadota > Alphaproteobacteria > Rhizobiales > Xanthobacteraceae > Bradyrhizobium. The sequence continues at coordinate 1,242 of CAVUOI010000001.1, forward strand.
TCGGCGCCGGCACGGATACGCTCAGCGAACTTCGCCAGCGGCAAGCATTCCTTTGCCGAGGTGCTGAAGGGCGCCAAGAATCCGATCGTGCTGGTCGGCGCCGGCTCGCTGTTCGCGGCATGACGGCGCGGCGGTGCTGGCGCTGGCCGCCAAGATCGCCACAGGCGTCGGCGCGCTCAAGGACGGCTGGAACGGTTTTGCCGTGCTGCACGATACCGCTTCGCGCGCGGGCGCGCTCGATATCGGCTTTGCGGCCGGCGCCGATGGCCTCAGCCTGGCGCAGATGACGACCTTCGGCACGCTCGACGTGCTGTTCCTGCTCGGCGCGGATGAAGTGAAGGTGCCGGACGGCACGTTCGTGGTCTATATCGGCACCCATGGCGACCGCGGCGCGCACCGCGCCGACGTCATCCTGCCCGGCGCGGCCTATACCGAAAAATCCGGCCTCTACGTCAACACCGAGGGCAGGGTGCAGATCGCCAGCCGCGCGGCGTTCCCGCCCGGCGAGGCGCGCGAGGACTGGGCGATCGTCCGCGCGCTGTCGGACGTGCTGGGCAAGAAGCTGCCCTATGATTCCCTGCAGGCGTTGCGCCAGGCCCTGTTCAAGGCCGTGCCGCATCTGATGCGGATCGACCAGATCGAGCCCGGCAAGGCCGAGCGACGTCAACGCGCTGGCGGGCAAGGGCGGCAAGGTCGACAAGACCCCGCTCAAGAGCTCGGTCGAGGATTTCTATCTGACCAACCCGATCGCGCGGGCTTCCGCCGTCATGGCGGAATGTTCCCGGCTGGCGTCCGGGAAAATGCTGACGGCAGCAGAGTGAGCGTGACCTGATGGCTGATTTCTTCGCAAGCTCGTTCTGGACCGGTTTTCTCTGGCCGCTGATCGTGATGGTCGCGCAGAGCGTCCTGCTGCTCGTCGTGCTCCTGATCGCGATCGCCTACATCCTGCTCGCCGACCGCAAGATCTGGGCGGCGGTGCAGATCCGCCGCGGCCCCAACGTCGTCGGCCCCTGGGGCCTGCTGCAATCCTTCGCGGATTTGCTCAAGTTCGTGCTGAAGGAGCCGGTCATTCCGTCCGGCTCCAACAAGGGCGTGTTCCTGCTGGCGCCGCTGGTGTCCTGCGTGCTGGCGCTCGCCGCCTGGGCCGTGATCCCGATGGATCTCGGCTGGGTCATCTCCGACATCAATGTCGGCGTGCTCTACATCTTCGCGATCTCGTCGCTGTCGATCTACGGCGTCATCATGGCCGGCTGGTCGTCGAACTCGAAATATCCGTTCCTGGCCGCGCTTCGTTCGGCGGCGCAGATGGTGTCCTACGAAGTCTCGATCGGCTTCGTCATCATCACGGTGCTGCTGTGCGTCGGCTCGCTCAATCTCTCGGCCGTGGTGGAAGCGCAGAACACCCGCGGGTTCGCCCACCTGATCGGCCTGCCGCAACTCACCATCCTGAACTGGTATGTGTGGCCGCTGTTCCCGATGTTCGTGGTGTTCTACGTCTCGGCGCTGGCCGAGACCAACCGGCCGCCGTTCGACCTGGTGGAAGCCGAATCCGAACTGGTCGCGGGCTTCATGACCGAATACGGCTCGACGCCGTATCTGCTGTTCATGCTCGGCGAATATGTCGCGATCACCACGATGTGCGCGCTGGCGACGATCCTGTTCCTCGGCGGCTGGCTGCCGCCGGTGGACCTGCCGCCGTTCACCTGGATCCCGGGCGTGATCTGGTTCGCGCTGAAGGTGTTCTTCATGTTCTTCATGTTCGCGATGGCGAAGGCGATCGTGCCGCGCTACCGCTACGATCAACTGATGCGACTCGGCTGGAAGGTGTTCCTGCCGCTGTCGCTGGCGATGGTGGTGATTGTGGCCGGTGTGCTGCAATTCGCCGGCATCGCGCCGAAGTGAGGCCGTCATGAGTGTCAACATCAACGCAACCGCCCGCGCGCTTCTCTTGAGCGAATTCGTATCGGCGTTCTTTCTCGCCATGCGCTATTTCTTCAAGCCGAAGCCGACGCTGAACTATCCCTTCGAGAAGGGGCCGATCTCGCCGCGCTTCCGCGGCGAGCACGCGCTGCGCCGCTATCCGAACGGCGAGGAGCGCTGCATCGCCTGCAAGCTGTGCGAGGCGATCTGCCCGGCGCAGGCGATCACGATCGAGGCCGGCCCGCGCCGCAACGACGGCACCCGCCGCACCGTGCGCTACGACATCGACATGGTGAAATGCATCTATTGCGGCCTGTGCCAGGAAGCCTGCCCGGTCGATGCCATCGTCGAGGGACCGAATTTCGAATTCGCGACCGAGACCCGCGAGGAACTTTACTATGACAAGGCGAAACTGCTCGCCAATGGCGACCGCTGGGAGCGCGAGATTGCGAAATCAATCGAACTCGACGCGCCGTACCGGTGAGGTGAGGGCATGATCGTTTCCGCGCTGTTCTTCTATCTGTTCGCCGGCATCTGCGTGGCGTCGGCGGTCATGGTGATTGTGTCGCGCAATCCCGTGCACTCGGTGCTGTATCTGATCCTGGCCTTCGTCAACGCCTCCGGCCTGTTCATCCTGATGGGCGCCGAATTCCTCGGCATGATGCTGATCGTGGTCTATGTCGGCGCGGTCGCCGTGTTGTTCCTGTTCGTGATCATGATGCTCGACGTCGACTTCGTCGAGCTGCGCGAAGGCTTCATGCAGTACCTGCCGATCGGCCTCGTGATCGGCGGCATCTTCATGTTCGAGCTGCTGCTGGTGGTCGGCGGCTGGGTCATCAACCCGTACCGTGACCAAGCAGATCACGGCGGCGATCCCGACCAATGTCAGCAATACCGAGGCGCTCGGGCTGGTGCTCTATACGAAGTACATCCACTACTTCCAGATCGCCGGCATGGTGCTGCTGGTCGCCATGATCGGCGCCATCGTGCTGACGCTGCGTCACAAGGTGAAGGTCAAGCGGCAGGACATCAACGTGCAGAACGCGCGGACGCCGGAACTCGCGATGGCCGTGCGCAAGGTAACGTCCGGGCAGGGGCTGCAGGACGCGGACGCGGCGGAGTGGGTGAAATGACGATCGGTCTGGGGCACTATCTCGCGGTCGGCGCCATCCTGTTCACGCTCGGGATTCTCGGCATCTTCCTGAACCGCAAGAACATCATCGTCATTCTGATGTCGATCGAGCTGATCCTGCTCGCCGTCAACATCAACCTGGTGGCGTTCTCGACGTTCCTCGGCGACATCGTCGGCCAGGTGTTCGCGCTGCTGGTGCTGACGGTCGCCGCCGCGGAAGCTGCGATCGGTCTGGCCGTGCTCGTGGTCTATTTCCGCAACCGCGGTTCGATCGCGGTTGAAGACGTCAATCTGATGAAGGGCTAAGGGCGCATGATCCGGAAAAGTGGAAGCCGGTTTTCCGGCAAGATCATGCGCAGAGGAATCGACTGATGGTTCAGGCAATCGTCTTTCTGCCGCTGCTGGGCGCCATTCTGGCCGGCCTGATCGCGATCTTCGGAGCGCATGCGCGCAACCCGAGCGGCGATGAGGTCGAACATCACGACCATGGGCATGGCGATCACGCACATGCTGCCGCTGCCCATGACGACCATGGTCACGACGATCACGGCCACGACGATCACCACGTCTCGGAGCCGCCGGCGCAGGGTTCGCGCGCGGCCGAACTGATCACCACGGGACTTCTGTTCGTTTCCGCTGTGCTCTCCTGGGTCGTGCTGGTCGACATCGGCTTCCTGCATCATGATGTCGTGAGGATCGCGCTGTTTCCCTGGATCAATTCGGGCGATCTGCAGGTGTCGTGGGCGCTACGGGTCGACACGCTGACCGCTGTGATGCTGGTCGTGGTGAACACCGTCTCCTCGCTCGTGCACCTCTATTCCATCGGCTACATGGACGAGGATCCGAACCGGCCGCGCTTCTTCGGCTATCTCAGCCTGTTCACCTTCGCGATGCTGATGCTGGTGACCGCGGACAATCTGGTCCAGCTGTTCTTCGGCTGGGAGGGCGTCGGTCTCGCCAGCTACCTGTTGATCGGCTTCTGGTATCAAAAGCCGTCGGCGAACGCGGCGGCGATCAAGGCCTTCGTGGTCAACCGCGTCGGTGACTTCGGTTTCGCGCTCGGCATTTTCGCCGTCTACATGCTGCTCAAGACTACCGATTTCGAGACGATCTTCGCCGGCGCCCCCGGGCTGTCGGGCAAGACCATCGACTTCTTCGGCTGGCACGCGGACGCTCTGACGCTGATCTGCCTCTTGCTGTTCATGGGCGCGATGGGCAAATCGGCCCAGTTCCTGCTGCACACCTGGTTGCCGGACGCGATGGAAGGCCCGACCCCGGTGTCGGCGCTGATCCACGCTGCGACCATGGTCACGGCCGGCGTGTTCATGGTGGCGCGGCTGTCGCCGCTGTTCGAACTCGCGCCGAATGCGCAGGCCGTCGTGATGTTCTTCGGCGCCACCACCGCGTTCTTTGCCGCGACCATCGGCCTGGTCCAGAACGACATCAAGCGCATCGTCGCCTACTCGACCTGTTCGCAGCTCGGCTACATGTTCGTGGCGATGGGGGCGGGGGCCTATTCGGTCGGCATGTTCCATCTGTTCACGCACGCCTTCTTCAAGGCGCTGCTGTTTTTGGGTTCGGGCTCGGTGATCTACGCGATGCACCACGAGCAGGACATCCGCAACATGGGCGGCCTGAAGGACAAGATTCCCTACACCTACAGCGTGATGGTGATCGGCACCCTGGCGCTGACCGGCTTCCCGCTCACCGCCGGTTACTTCTCCAAGGACGCGATCATCGAGTCGGCCTACGTCTCGCATAACCCGTTCGCGTTCTACGGGTTCGCGATGACCGTGATCGCGGCAGGCCTGACCTCGTTCTATTCGTGGCGCCTGATCTTCAAGACGTTCCATGGCGAGCCGCACGACCAGCATCACTACGAGGCCGCCCACGAGGCGCCGATGTGGATGCTGGTGCCGATCGGCATTCTCGCCGCCGGATCGATCCTGGCCGGTTTCCCGTTCAAGGAACTGTTCGCGGGCCACGGCGTGGAGGAATTCTTCCGCGACTCGCTGAAGATGCATCCGCATATCATCGAGGAGATGCACCATATCCCGGCCGCAATCGCTTACCTGCCGACGGTGATGATGGTCGCAGGCTTCCTGGTGGCGTGGCTGTTCTACATCCGCCGGCCCTATATCCCGGTCGAACTCGCCAACCAGCACCAGATGCTCTACCAGTTTCTGCTCAACAAATGGTACTTTGACGAGCTCTATGACTTCATCTTCGTCCGCCCGGCGAAGTGGCTCGGCCGCTTCCTGTGGAAGAAGGGCGACGGCTTCGTCATCGACGGGTTCGGCCCGGATGGCGTTTCGGCGCGCGTGCTCGATGTCACCCGCAACGTGGTGAAGGTCCAGACCGGCTATCTCTATCACTACGCCTTTGCGATGCTGATCGGCGTCGCGGGGTTGATCACCTGGTTCATGTTCGGCTTGGGAGGCCAGTAATGACAACCTGGCCCATCCTTTCGGTCGTTACCTTCCTGCCGGTGATCGGCGCGTTGGCGATCTATCTCACCCGCGGCGACGACGAGGCCGCGCGGCGCAATGCGCGCTGGATCGCGCTGTGGACCACGCTGGTCACCTTTGCGGTGTCGCTGATCCTGGTCTGGCGCTTCGATGCATCGAGCGCGGATTTTCAGTTCGTCGAAAAAGCAAACTGGCTCGCCAACGGCATCACCTATCACATGGGTGTCGACGGCATTTCGCTGCCGTTCGTGATCCTGACCACCGCCTTGATGCCGTTCTGCATCGTCGCGAGCTGGAAATCGATCACGCTGCGCGTGCGCGAATACATGATGGCGTTCCTGCTGCTGGAAACGTTGATGATCGGCACGTTTTCGGCGCTCGACCTCGTGCTGTTCTATCTGTTCTTCGAGGGCGGCCTGATCCCGATGTTCCTGATCATCGGCGTCTGGGGCGGCCCGCGCCGGGTCTACGCGTCGTTCAAGTTCTTCCTCTACACGCTGCTCGGCTCGGTGCTGATGCTGCTCGCGATCATGGCGCTGTACTGGAACGCCGGCACCACCGACATCCCGACCCTGATGAACACCGCCGTGCCGCGGTCCTTGCAGACCTGGGCGTGGCTGGCGTTCTTTGCCTCTTTCGCCGTGAAGATGCCGATGTGGCCGGTGCACACCTGGTTGCCCGATGCCCACGTCGAGGCGCCGACCGCGGGCTCGGTGGTCCTCGCCGCGATCCTCTTGAAGATGGGCGGCTACGGCTTCCTGCGCTTCTCGCTGCCGATGTTCCCGCTGGCGTCGCACGATTTCGCGTGGCTGATCTTCTCGATGTCGGCGATCGCGATCATCTACACCTCGCTGGTGGCCTTGATGCAGGAAGACATCAAGAAACTGATCGCCTATTCGTCGGTCGCCCATATGGGCTTCGTCACCATGGGCATTTTCGCCGGCACCACGCAAGGCGTGGCCGGCGGCGTGTTCCAGATGATCTCGCACGGCATCGTCTCCGGCGCGCTGTTCCTTTGCGTGGGTATCGTCTACGACCGCCTGCACACCCGCGAGATCGCGGCCTATGGCGGGCTCGTCAACCGGATGCCGCTCTATGCGCTGGTGTTCATGGTGTTCACGATGGCCAATGTCGGGCTGCCCGGCACGTCAGGCTTCGTCGGCGAATTCATGACGCTGCTCGGCACCTTCAAGGTCTCGATCCCGACCGCGACCTTCGCCACGCTGGGCGTGATCCTGTCGGCCGGCTATGCGCTGTGGCTCTACCGGAAAGTGGTGTTCGGCGCGCTGACAAAGCCGTCTCTCGCCAGCATCAAGGACCTGACGTGGCGCGAGAGCCTGTTGCTGTTCCCGCTGGTGGCGCTGACCATCCTGTTCGGCATTTATCCGAAGCCGGTGCTCGACATGTCGGCGGCCTCGGTTCAGCAACTCGTCAACAATTACAATACCGCCGTGACTGCCGTGAAGGCAGCCGCGCTGATCCAGTAAGGCCACCACCATGAGCTTCTCGAGTGCAGGTTATCAGTTGCTGCCGGTGCTGCCGGAACTGGTGCTGGCCGTCGGCGCCATGGTGCTGCTGATGCTTGGCGCCTATCGCGGCGAGGGGACGACGCGGCTGGTGACAGGCCTCGCAGTCGTGCTGCTGGTCGTCGTTGGCGCGCTGGAGTTGATGCTGCCGGCCGGCAAGCTCACGACCTTCGGCGGCAGCTTCATCGTCGACGATTTCGCCCGCTTCCTGAAGATCCTTGCCATTATCGGTTCGGCGGTGACGCTGATCCTGTCGACCGAGTTCCTGTCCGATCCGTCGCGGCGGATCTTCGAATATTCGATCCTGGTGCTGCTCTCGACGCTCGGCATGATGGTGCTGATCTCGGCGGCCGACCTGATCATGCTCTATCTCGGGCTCGAGCTGATGAGCCTCGCGCTCTACGTGGTCGCCGCCTCCAACCGCGACAACGCCAAATCCACCGAGGCTGGCCTGAAGTATTTCGTGCTCGGCGCGCTCTCGTCGGGCATGCTGCTCTACGGCGCCTCTTTGATTTACGGCTTCACCGGCACGGTCGAATTTGCGGGCATCGCAGCGGCGGTGAAAACCGGCAGCGTCGGCATCGTGTTCGGCCTGGTGTTTCTGCTGGCCGGGCTCTGCTTCAAGGTATCTGCCGTCCCGTTCCACATGTGGACGCCCGACGTTTACGAGGGCGCGCCGACGCCGGTCACGGCCTTCTTTGCCTCCGCGCCGAAGGTGGCCGCCATGGCGGTGTTCACCCGCGTGACGCTGACCGCGTTCCCCGGCATCGTGCCGCAATGGCAGCAGATCCTCGTCTTCGTCGCGATCGCCTCTATGGCGCTGGGATCGTTCGCCGCCATCGGGCAGAAGAACATCAAGCGCCTGATGGCCTATTCATCGATAGGCCATATGGGCTTTGCGCTGGTCGGGCTGGCCTCGGGCACGGTGGAAGGCGCGCAGGGCGTGCTGATCTATATCGCGATCTATGTCGCGATGACGCTGGGCTCGTTCGCCGTCATCCTTTCGATGAAGCGCGCCGGCCAGCCGATGGAGCAGATCAGCGATTTCGCAGGGCTGTCGCGCACCAACCCGCTGCTGGCGTTCTTCTTCGCCATGCTGCTGTTCTCGCTGGCGGGCATTCCGCCGCTCGCAGGCTTCTTCGCCAAATGGTACGTCTTCGTCGCCGCGATCAAGGCGGGCCTGTTCACGCTCGCCGTCGTCGGCGTGCTGTCGAGTGTCGTGGGCGCGTTCTATTATCTGACCATCATCAAGGTGATGTATTTCGACGAGCCGGTCGGCGAGATCGAGCCGATGCGCATCGAGTTGCGCACGGTGCTGGCGGTTGCGGGCATCTTCAACATCTTTTTCTTCGTCTATCCGGGGCCGCTGGTCAGCGTCGCCACGGCTGCGGCGAAGTCGCTGTTCTAGATGGCTCTCGCGCTCGGTACCCGGGCTACAGCAGCGGGTCACCGCCTGATTGCCTTTGACAAGGTTGGCTCGACCAATGCGGAAGCCATGGCGCATGCGCGCCAGGGCGAGCGTGGCCTGACCTGGTTCGTCACGACGGAGCAGACGGCGGGACGGGGGCGGCGGCAGCGCTCCTGGGTCGCGCCGCGCGGCAACCTCGCCAGCAGCGTGCTCGAAGTGATGGATGTTTCCCCCGCGGTTGCGGCGACCATGGGCTTCGCCTTCGGTCTGGCGCATGAAGCCGCGCTGCGGCGCGTCAGCGTCGAAGCCAGTGTGCGCCAGGGCGGATCGGATCAACTGAACTACCTCCTGAAATGGCCGAACGACGTGCTGGTTCGCGGGCAGAAGCTTTGCGGGCTACTGGTGGAAGCCGAGGCCATGACAGATGGCGGCCTCGCCGTCGTGGCGGGGATCGGCACCAACATCATCGCCGCGCCCGAGGGCACTCCGACGCCGGCGACATCACTGGCGGCGCTCGGCGTTCAAATCAGCGCGGAGGAATTGTTCGCGGCGCAGTCAGACGCCTGGGTCGAATTCCGCGGCATCTGGGACAATGGCCGTGGCTTTGCCGACATCCGACGGCGCTGGCTGGAGCACGCCTTCGGCGTCGGCGAGCGGGTCGCGATTCAGACAGGAACGGCAGCGGTCGAAGGCACGTTCGACACCATCGACGAAAGCGGTTGCCTGATCATCCGGACCGCCGATGGCAGGCGCGTGCCGATCACGGCGGGCGAGGTCTATTTCGGCGCCGCGGCGTCAGTGGGAGCAGCCTGATGGCGCGGCCGGATGAATTGACTTTTGCGCCGCTCGGCGGCGTCGGCGAGATCGGCATGAACCTGTCGATCTACGGGCTCGGCAACCGCCACCAGCGGTCCTGGCTCGCGGTCGATCTCGGCGTCTCCTTCGGCGACGAGGAGCATCTGCCGGGGATCGACCTGATCATGCCCGACATCCGCTTCCTGGAAAAGGAGCGCAAGAACCTGATGGGGCTGGTGCTGACTCACGCCCATGAGGATCATTTCGGCGCGATCATAGATCTCTGGCCGAAGCTGCAATGCAAGATCTACGCGACCAAGTTCAGCGCCGCGTTGTTCGAGGCCAAATGCGCGGCCGAGCGCAACCCACCGAAAATCCCGGTGACGGTAGTGCCGTCGGGCGGCCGCATCGAGCTTGGGCCGTTCACCGTCGAATTCATTCCGGTCGCGCACTCGATTCCGGAATCGCATGCGCTGGCGATCCACACCGCTGTTGGCACCGTGCTTCACACCGGCGACTGGAAGATCGACCCGACGCCGATCATCGGCCTGCCGACCGACGAGCGGCGCCTGCGCGAACTCGGCGATGCCGGCGTTCTGGCGCTGGTCGGCGATTCCACCAACGCGGTGCGGGAAGGGCGCTCGCCCTCGGAAACCGAAGTTGCCGCCACCATCGCCAAGCTGGTGAAGGCGGCCAAGGGCCGCGTCGCCGTCACGACCTTCGCCTCCAACGTCGCGCGCGTGAAGGCGGTGGCGGACGCCGCCAAGGCTGCCGATCGCGAGGTGGTGGTGGTAGGCCGCGCCATGGAGCGCGTCGTGCAGGTCGCCCGCGAGACCGGATATCTCGACGGTGTGCAGAATTTCCGCGGCGCCGATTATTACGGGCATTTCCCGCCGGACAAGGTGCTGGCGCTGTGCACCGGCAGCCAGGGCGAGGCGCGGGCGGCGCTGGCCCGGATCGCCAATAACGACCATCCGCAGGTGACGCTGAACAAGGGCGACAGCGTGATCTTCTCCTCGCGCACCATTCCCGGCAACGAGAAGGCGGTCGGCGCCATCATCAACGGGCTGGTGAACTCAAGGCATCGAGGTCATCACCGACCGTACTGACCTGGTCCACGTCTCCGGCCATCCGCGCCGCGACGAACTGCGCGACATGATCTCATGGGTACGCCCGCAGATCCTGATCCCGGTCCATGGCGAGGCGCTGCATCTTTCCGAGCACGCCAAGCTGGCGCGCACCGCTGGCGTTCCGAAGGTTTTGATCATCCGCAACGGCGATCTGGTCAAGCTCGGACCGGGCGATCCCGGCGTTATCGACGAACTGCCGTCGGGCAGGCTTTACAAGGACGGCAACATCCTCGAGGACTTTAAATCCCGCGCCGTAGTCGAGCGGCGGCGGATGGGGTTTGCCGGCTGCGCCTTCGTGGCGATCGCGATGACCGACAAGGGCGAACTGGCTGACGATCCCGAAGTCGATCTGGTCGGCATCCCCGAGAAGAATGCGGCCGGCGAGGTGATCGACGAGATCGTGTTCGATGCGGTGGTATCCACCGTCGAAAACCTGCCGCGGGCGCGGCGGCGCGATGCGGATGCGACCGCCGAATCGGTGCGCCGTGCCGTGCGGGCCGTCATCAACGAGCAGTGGGGCAAGAAGCCGATTTGCCTCGTTCATGTGCTGACGATTTGAGGTAGAACGTTTCCGGACGAGGCGGCGTGCCGGGAAGATGCAGGGAGTGGAGGTGTCATGCTGGGCCGGCTCAATCATGTTGCGATCGCGGTCAAAGACGCGCAGAAGGCCGCCAAGATTTATGGCGGCGCGTTCGGCGCGGAAATCTCCGGCGCGGTGCCGCTGCCTGAGCATGGCGTCATCACTGTGTTCGTGACGCTGCCCAACACCAAGATCGAGTTCATCCAGCCGCTCGGCGAGGCCTCGCCGATCGCCAAATTCGTCGAGCGCAACGCCGACGGCGGCATTCATCACATCTGCTACGACGTGCCCGACATCATCGCCGCGCGCGACAGGCTGATCAGCGAGGGCGCGCGCGTGCTCGGCGACGGCGTGCCGAAGATCGGCGCGCACGGCAAGCCGGTGCTGTTTTTCCACCCGAAGGACTTCTCCGGTGCACTCGTCGAAATCGAACAGGCCTAGATCCGATGGCTTATAGCCTCTCCACCGCGTTCGCGATCTACTTCGTGGTCTGGTGGCTCGTGCTGTTCGTGACGCTGCCGTTCGGCGTCCGCAGCCAGCACGAGGACGGCGAGGGCGCGCCCGGCACCGATCCCGGCGCGCCGGTGCTGGCGCGGATGGGCTCGAAGCTGCTCTGGACCACGATCATTTCGGCCGTCGCGTTCGGCATCGGAATGTGGGCGTATTATCAGGGTTTTCTGAACATCGAGCGGCTGTCGCGGCTGATGGGGCTGCCGTTCTAGACTAGTACCTGGAATCACAAATCGGTGTTGCGGCCCATCCTTCGAGACGGCCACTTCGCGGCCTCCTCAGGATGAGGTCTAACTTGCTGAAACATAACAACCTCATGCTGAGGAGCGAGCGACGCGAGCGTCTCGAAGCATGGGCAGCAAGCGACTCACTGATCTCTCATGGTCAGTACTAGCCTAGTCGAACGCGACACCTATGCGCTTGTCCGTTCGCCAGGCCACCCGGCAGTAGCGGCGCGTGTGATCGCCCGCGAGCACCAACCAGAAGCTTTCGGGGACGCCGAGCTGGACTGGCGACCTCGATGGCGGCGCCGGTGTCCGACACATTGCGGACGGTGCAGTCGATGGCGCCGCCATTGAACTCGATGGATCCTGCCTTCAACACCCGGTGCCGGGGCGCTGCGCGATGGTTGTCCAGCACCTGAAGCGGTTGGGGGGCGTTGGGCTCTGCTCCGTTCGCCGTCTCTTGTTCCAGCACGCCTTGGGCGTGCCGCGTTGCGGCCTCGATGATCTCGTTGATCAGCGTGGGCCGGATTCTGGCCCAAGCGAGCCGGAAGCGGACCTGGCAGTCCTTGTAGTTGATCGCGGATCCCCGGTCGTTGGGGGTCGGTGGCAGCCCATAGACGGTGCAGGCCCACCACCAGTGCTGGCCATCCGCCTGCTTCATGATCCGTCCAACCGGGAAGCCGCGCCAGACGACCTCGTAGTCGTCATCCTGGCGGACTCCGCCGATGGTGGTAGGCCGCAACGCAATCGCGTCTGGATCGTCAATCGTCATCGGATGTTCCTGATCCGATATAAAGGTCGGGATACGGTTATCCATATCTAGGCCATCGCGACAACAGCCCGGTAAATCATTACCCGGATACTATTGCGATTCTGACAAATCCGATGGGATCGGTTAATTTTGTCTGATTTCGGCAAGGGGAAACGAATGAATTTTCAGCGTATTTTATTATTGCTTGTGGTTCTTCTCGCCGCAGGTCTTGGCGGCGCCTTCTACATGAACTGGAAGACGCTGGGGCAGTTGCGGACGGTGAAGGCCTTTGTCGAGAGTTCGGTCTTTGCGGAAGCGGTCGCCGCCTGTGAGAAAGCGCCGAGCACCACGCCGTTCAAATGGAACGGCGGCAAGCAGACCGCCGTGATCGGCCTGACGTCGGTGAAGCTGAACAAGGATACGATCTTCCCGAGCTACACGCTGGTCGCCGACAGCGTGTTTTGCGACTATGACCCCGTAAAGAAGAAGGCCGACATCGGATCGAACTTCCTGGAACGGGAAACATTCTAGGCCAAGATCCTAGGCCAAGACGTTACGTCGCGCGGAGTACCCAAATGGCGTCAGAAGATGCCGCAGCGATCATCAGCCTGTACCAGCGCAAGGCATCGGACTGGATCGAGGGGCGCGCGCGCACCAGGCTGATGGAAAAGCCATGGCTGGACCGGTTCCGCGCGCTGCTGCCGCCGGCTGCGCCGATCCTCGACATCGGATGCGGATCGGCGGTTCCAATGGCCGCGTATCTGATCGAGGCTGGTCATCCCGTCGTCGGCGTCGATTCATCGCCGGCCATGATCGACGCCAGTCGGGAACGTTTCGCGGCGCAGGAATGGATCGTCGCCGACATGCGCACGCTTGCCCTGCGGCGGAAGTTCTCCGGCCTGCTCGCGTGGGATAGTTTCTTTCATCTCTGCCCCGACGACCAGCGCGCCATGTTTCGGGTGTTTGCGGCGCATGCGGCGCCGGGCGCGGGGCTGATGTTCACCAGCGGCCCCGGGGACGGGGAGGCGATCGGCGATTTCGGTGGCGAGCCGCTGTATCATGCGAGCCTCGATGCGGACGAATATCGATCCTTGCTCGATCGTAACGGGTTCCGCGTGGCATCGCATGTCGTCGAGGACGCCGATTGCGGCGGTCACACGATCTGGCTGGCACAGCTCATTTAAGACGCCGGGGAAAGCGGCGGCGGCGAACGCGCTGGCCGCAAGCCGCGCCTTGCGGCTATGATCCACTGAACGAGGGCCGGCTCGAATTCGTCAAACGGGGATGAACTCCCGCGCCGGCACGGGGAGATGGGTATGAGTTCACAGCGTCGATCGTCGGCTGATCCGCAGCAGGACGAATACCGAATCCTTCACGACGCCGATCTGCGGGATTACCTCGCGGCAGTTCCCGAGATCGCGGCCCGGCTCGGCGGCGAGCCCGCCGCCTGGACGCTCATCGAGGTCGGCGACGGCAATCTCAACCTCGTATTCATCGTCAAGGGGGCCGCGGGCGGCGTTGCCGTGAAACAGGCGCTGCCTTACGTGCGTCTCGTCGGCGAAAGCTGGCCGCTGCCGCTATCACGATCGCATTACGAATATCTGGCGCTGACGCACCAGGCGCGGCTGGTGCCCGGACTGGTGCCGGCCGTGCTGCACCATAACGAAGGGCTCGCGCTCGTCGTGATGGAGTTGATCGAGCCGCATGTCATCATGCGCAAGGGGCTGATTGCCGGCGCGCTCTATCCGAATTTCGTCGGCGACATCGCCGGCTTTCTGGCGCGCACGCTGTTTTTCTCGTCCGACCTCGCGGTTCCCGCCGCCGTGAAGAAGGAGGGGATCGCGGCGTTCGCCGGCAACCATGCGCTGTGCAAGATCACCGAGGACCTGATCTTCACCGATCCCTACCGCGTGGCCGAGCAGAACCGCTGGACGCAGCCCTGGCTCGACGCCGTCGCCGCCGAGTTCCGCGAGGATCTCGATGTGCACGCCGCGGTTTCGCGCCTCAAGCTGAAATTCCTGAACGCGCCGGAAGCGCTGATCCACGGCGACCTCCACACCGGCTCGATCATGGTGACGGAAGATTCGACGGTGGTGATCGATCCCGAATTTGCGTTCTACGGACCGATGGGCTTCGATATCGGCGCCGTTATCGCCAATCTGCTGATGGCCTATCTGGCCTCCGCTGGCCACGAAAAATCGCCGGGCGGACGACGGGTGTTCGAGATCTGGATGCTGGAGACGATCGAGAACGTCTGGACGGAGTTTTCCCGCGAATTCCTCGAACTGTGGCGCACGGAAAGTCACGGCGACGCCTATTCTCCGATGTTGTTCCCGGGAGCAGCCGGCGCGGCCCGGCTGGAGGCCGAACGGCAGGCCTATATGGCGCGGTTGTTCGCCGACACCGTGGGGTTTGCAGCCGCAAAAATCATCCGCCGCATTTTCGGGTTGGCGCATAATGCCGATTTCGAATTGATCGAGGATGCGAAGCTGCGGGCTGTTTGCGAGGCGCGGAGCTTGCGGCTGGCGCGGGCGATGATGGTGGAGACGGCGTCATTTCCCACGATAGGTGCTGTGACGATGGCGGCAAAAATGGTTCGCGACTGGCAGCCGGAGTTTGCGTGACGATTGGTGCGACGGAGTTGCCGCGGATTCCGTCCGCAGCAGCGCCCGTCCGGCGGCGCGATGCACTGCGGAGCCTCAGGCCGTCCATGTCGGTGGCGGGAACGCTTCGAAGCGTCTTGCATCGGGTTGGCGCCGAGTCCTTGGGTGCCTACGGCGTGTGGACTGGAAACATGAGCGGCTGCGGCCTTCTTCACCTCAGCCAGATCGAGGGTACCAGTCATTGTCAGTGTCGAACATATTGATCGGGTTAGCGTGTTCATTCGCCAAAATGGGACTAGAAAATGCCACGGTAGCAGCAAGCGCCAGACGAACGAATGAGCGTCAAATCGAGTTCTGATCTAAAGAGCAGAGTCAGAGGCACAGATACCTGCACAAATGAGCGTTCGGATTAGTCGATTCCAACTGTCAGGCGTCTGACGAGTTCGGATGATAGAGTCCAGCCGCTCCGGGACACAGACTGCGCAGCTATTCCACCGCCCGCTCTCTCAATCGCTGCGCATAGACGTTGATGATCAGCGCCGCCAGCAGGATCAGGCCGCGGATCAGTATCTTCAGAAAACTGTCGATGTTGACGTGGTCGAGGCCGTTGTTGAGGACGCCGAGCACGAACAGGCCGACGATGGTGTTGCCGATGCCGCCGCGGCCGCCAAACAGGCTGGTGCCGCCGACTACGACGGCGGCGATCGAATCCAGCAGATAAGTGTCGAACTCGTTCTGCTGCGCGCTGCCGAAATGCGCGACGCCGAGCATGCCGCCGATCCCTGAACAGACGGCCGAGATCACCATCACGGCGCCAAGGATGAGCTTGACGTTGAGGCCGGAATATTCGGCCGCCTCGCGGTTGCCGCCGACCATGTAAACGTAGCGGCCGAAGCGGGTGTAGGTCAGCACCAGATGGCCGGCGAGCAGCATCAACGCCGCTACGATCACGATCCAGGGAATGCCGCCGATCGACGTCGATCCCAAGGTCGTCACCATCGGGGGGATCTTGTAGGCGATCTGTCCGCGCACCAATAGCGCCGAGATGCCGGCCGCGATCTGCATCATCGCCAGCGTCATGATGAAGGAGGGGATGCCGATGACGGTCAGCCCGAACGCGTTGACGAGGCCAAGCAGGGCGCACAGCGCTAGCGCCAGCAGGATCGCGGCCCATCCGGGCATCGGGACGTTGGCGATGTTGACGTAGGAGTCCTGCAGCGTGAAATAGGCGACGGCAATGCCGGTGACGTTGGCGATGGCGGCGATCGAGAGGTCGATTTCGGCGCACAGGATCACAAAGGTGAGGCCGACGGCAATGATGCCGGTGACCGAAATCTGCGTCAGGATATTGCCGAGATTGTCCAGCGTCGCGAAAGAAGGACTGGCGACCGCGAAGAAGGAAAACAGGCAGATCAGCGTCAGGAACGGTGCGATGTTGCGCATCTGGGAGCGCAGCATCGCGGCCAGCCCGCGAGGCCGTTTCCGTTCGGTGGCGACCGTCACGCTTTCACCTGAAGTCATGCCGTCTCCTCATGCCGCTTCGAGCAGGCGGTCCTTGCTGATCGTTTCGTTGGCAAACTCGCGCACGACCGCGCCGCGCTTGAGCACGAGGACGCGGTCGGCGAGCGACAGCACTGTCTCGGGTTCAGTGGAGAGCACGATGATGGCGAGCCCTTTTGCGCGTAAATCTCTGACGATGTGGATGACGTCGTTCTTGGCGCCGACATCCATGCCGCGGGTCGGTTCGCACAGCACCAGAAGGCGCGGCGGATAGCTCAGCCATTTCGCCAGCGCCACCTTCTGCTGGTTGCCGCCGGACAGCATGCCGAGGTCGAGATCGACCGCGGCGGGGCGAATCCGCAGCTGTTCGACCTGCCGGGTTGCGATCGCGCGTTCGCGCGACGGCTTGAGCAGCAGCGAGGAAATGCGGTCGAGGATGCTGATCGAGACGTTCTTGTAGACCGGCTCCTGGTGGAACAGCATGTCGCGCCGGCTCTCGGGCACAAAGGCGATCCCGGCGCGGCGGGCGCCCGCCGTGCTCCGGAAGGTTTTCTGTTCGCCGGCGATCGCCAGCGCGCCCTGGTCCGGCCTGAGCTTGCCGAACAGGATTCTGGCCAGTTCGAGCTGCCCGCATCCCATGAAGCCGTAGATGCCGAGTACCTCGCCGGCGCGGACGTCAAACGAAACGTCCCGCAGGCTGCGGGCGAGCGACAGGCCGCTCGCGTTCAGCACGACAGGCCGATCGCCCGGCGGCGGCAGCATGATGTCGTGGCTGTAGGTCTCTTCCAGCGCCTCGCGGCCCTTGCCGATCATGGCTTCGATCAGCGCCGGCTTGCTGGTCTCTGAGGCTAAAGTCTCCGCCACCTTCCGTCCGTTGCGGAACACGGTGACGAGGTCGGAGACGCGCAGAATGTCCTCGATGAAATGCGAGATGAAGACGATGCTGGTGCCGCCGTCGCGCAGGCGCTTCAGCGTTGCGAACAGGCGCTCGACTTCCGGCGGCGACAGCGCCGAGGTCGGCTCGTCGAGAATGATGATGCGGGCACCGGAAGACAGCACGCGGGCGATCTCGATCAATTGCTGCAGGCCGATCGGCAGGTCGCCGAGCCGCGACATCGGATCGACGTCGATGCCGAACCGCTTCAACTGCTCGCCGGCCTCGCGCGCCATGCGCCGCCATTGCACGAGGCCGAGGCGGTTGGTCGGCTGGTTGCCGAGAAACACGTTCTCGGCGACCGTCAGGTCCGGTGCGACGCTGAGTTCCTGATGCACCATCGCAATTCCGGCTGCGTGTGCGTCGCGCACGGAGCGAAAACGGGTCTCCCGGCCGTCGAGCACGAACCGGCCGGAAAAATCCGCATGCACGCCGGCGATGATCTTCATCAGCGTGCTTTTGCCCGCGCCGTTCTCGCCGACGAGACCATGGATCTCGCCGGGTGAAAGCGCGAAGTCGACCCCACGAAGCGCCTCGACGCCACCGAAGGCTTTTGTGATGTCGTGCAGTTCGAGGATGGGCTGTCCCCTGGACATGCTGGTTTCAGATCAGGAAGTGATCCTCCATCCACTGCATGCCGGCCGCGTTGGCCTTGGTCACCACCGGGCCGTCGGTGATCACATGCTTGGGGATGCCCTGTCCGCTCTTTTCGCCAGCGGTTACCGCCGCGACGCCGGCGACGATGGCGCCGCCATGGATGCGGCAGGAGGGGTTGCGGACGGTCGCGAACATGCGGCCTTCGCTCACCGCCTGGATCGCCGGCGGCATGGCGTCGACGCCGCCGATCAGGATGTTGGTGCGGTTGCGCGCCTTCATGATGTTGGCGGCGGCCAGCGCCATGTCGTCGTTGTGGAAGAAGGCCGCGTCGATCTGCGGGTATTTTGTCAGATAGGTCTCCCACAGCCGGGCCGTCTTGGAGACGTCCCAATCCGCGGGTTGGGTGTCGAGCACCTCGATGTTCGGGAACTGCTTGACGACGGATTCAAAACCCTTGGCGCGGCCTTGCGCGCCGGTGTGGCCGAGCGCGCCCTGCGTCATGATCACCTTTCCCTTGCCGCCGATGGCGTTGCAGAGCGCCTGCGTCACCGAGGCCCCCATGAACTCATTGTCGGGCGCCAGGAACGAATGAACCTTGAGCTGGTCGAGCGGCGCAATCAGCGTGTCCATGTCGATCACGGGAATGCCGGCATCGATCATCTTCTGCACGGGCGCTGTCAGCGTGCCGATGCCGAACGCCTGGATGGCGACGAAATCCCATTTCTGCGAGGCCATGTTGTCGATCGCGGCGCGCTGCTTGACCGCGTCGAGTTGGCCGTCGAACCAGGTGACCTCGACATTGAACAGTTTGCCCCACCATTCCGCCGCCTGCTTGCCCTGGGCGCACCAGGTCGCCTGCAGGCCGGCATTGGAGAACGCCGCCTTCAGCGGCTTTTCCGAACGCGCCACCGCCGCCAGCGCCGGGTTGACGCCCAACCCGCCAAACAGCGTGGTTGCCGCGCCGGCCACCGCCGCCGTCTGAAGAAGATTACGCCTTGTCGTAGAGGATTTCTCTGTCCCTGACATCGTTCGCTCCCTCGCTGTTTTTTAACCGACGGCGTCGATTGCACGCACCGCGGATCGAGGCAGTGTTTCACATCCGGCGCATTCGCGCCACCGGCCGGCTTGATCGCCAGTATCAATGAGCTTCAGGAGTGTTGCTCAGTGCATTGCGCTGCAACGAAACTTTCGATGTCAGCGACCAATTTCCGCCACGCCGCATCGATGTCATCCGACCAGTCGTCTGCAACGATTTCACGCAGCGTCTGCGCGATGATGCCGAAGAACGCGATGAACAATTCGCGCGATGTTCCGTAGGCGTCGTGCGAGGAGACTTCCGCGGCGATCATGCGGAAGTGGCCGGTGCGGTCTCCGGCGAAATCCAGAATGGCGTCGATCGTCAACGCCAGCATCGAACCTTTGACGTGTTCGCTGCCGTCGGTGCGGAACATCGTTCGGGCTTCGGGATGTGCGTCGAACAGCCGGCGATAGACCAGCGGCGTCAAATCCTCGCAGCGCTCAGCGGCGAGCTCAAAACTTCGTTCGATCGGATTTGACGATGACGTCATTGCCGTTTGTGATCATGTTGAAATGAAGTCTCGAAAAAAAAGAGCAGGGCGCTAAGCCCTGCTCCAAAAATTGTGTCGACCCTTATTTTCCTCGAAAATTTGGATTTGATCTTGATTATCGAGGCGACGCTGCTTGTGCGCGTCAGGGCTCCTCCCGAGACTTGGACCACCAAGCTTGAGCCTCTCGGCCAGCCTGAGCTTGGATTGGTAGACCATCTTTTTCGTCTTGTCACCATTTTCAGCAACCTTTGTTCAAAATTCCAGCAATCTGCGAAATGATTGGGAATTTGCTACTCTTAGTTGTGGATTTTATTGCAATGCACCCGAAGCTTGGTATCGAGGTAAGGCGCCTCTCAAATGGCGCAAAAGGCATCGCTTTTCGCCGGCATTTCTCCCTAAAGCGGCAACATAGTTCCGGGAACCTGATCTCGACTTCGGCCTCTCTTGGTGATTAAGGTCTGAAGCGGATGGGATTGCGATGCGCTGGCTGAAGAATTTTCTGCCAATTGTCCTGGTTGCCCTGGCGGTGCAGATTTTTGCACCGATCGGCGCATGCTGGGCGGCGACCATTGCAGCCTCCGATCCGCTTGCCGGCGCCGTCATCTGCCATGGCAATGCTGCGCCTGGGACCGGGCAAACCGATCCGACGGGCCACCGCGCCCATGACGGATGCTGTTCGGTCTGCAGCGTGCTGCAGAGCGGCGCGCCCGTCGACGTGCCGCAGATCGCCGCGCTCGACATCGAACGGGTTGCCGAGCAGGTGGCCTGGCTCGATTTTGCCTTCCGCCTGACGAACGCCCGCGCCGGTTCGCACGCGCAAGCCCGCGCGCCTCCCGCCATTTCCTGACGACCTTGAACACCCGATGACCGGTGCGGCGATTGCCGTAGCGGTTGGTGCAGTCATTCAAGCCGGCCAGAGAGCCGGCGTCAGGAATATCTTATGTATCGTTATTACGCCTTGGGTGGCGCGAGCCTCGCCGTGCTCGGAAGTGCGCTGTCCCTTGTGCCGTCGGCTGCGGAAGCGCAGACGTCGCTGCCGGCGGTGACCGTCGAGGCCCCGCGCGCGACAGGCGGCAGGCCCGCGGCGCGCAAGCCGGCCGTTCGCACTTCCGCCCGGACGCCGCAGGCACGGCCGGCGGCGGCCGATCCCGCGCCATCGGCGTCGCTGACCGCAGGCATCACGCCCAGCGTGGCGCGCGCGCTGCTCTATACGGCGCCCAACGGACAGACTGAAACCACGATTGATCGCAGCCAATTCGAGAACCGGCCGGCATTCTCGGTGGCCGATATCCTGCGCGAGAGCCCGGGCATCTCGATCAAGCAGGGCAACGGCCCGCGCGACATGGGCATCTCGATTCGCGGTTCCAACGCCCGCAACGGCTTTGCCATCCGCAACCTCGTGATCTTCGACGATGGCTTTCCGGTCACCCAGCCCGACGGGCTTTCCCGCAGCGACCTGATCGATCCAAAAGCCTATGGCGCGATCGACGTCATCCGTGGGCCGTCGTCGGCGCTGTACGGCAACTATGCCACCGGCGGCGCGCTCAACTTCCGCACCCGGCCGGGCCGCACCATCGACGGGGTCGAATATGGCGTCGAGGGCGGCAGTTTCGGCTATCTCAACAACTACCTCGCCGCCGGCAAGAAGATCGGCAATTTCGAATACTCGCTGTTTACCAGCGATGCGCGCGGTGACGGATTCATCCAGAACAGCTGGTTCAATACCCAGACAGTGAACTTTCTCGGCACGCTGCACCTCACGCCCGACGACCGCTTCACAGTCAAGTTCATCAACAATTTTCTCGATACGCGGCTGCCGATCCGGCTGTCGCTGAACCAGTACAATCAAAATCCGTTTCAGAAGGGATGCGAGTTCGCCGGCATCACCGCCTGCGCTTCGGTTAGCCTTCTCAACAACGGCTTCAACGGTGCGAGGACGCCCACCACCGCGATCCAGGCCGGGCTCGGCCGCGAGGACCGCCGCACCATCGTCGGCGGCCGCTGGGAGCACGACTTCGACAACACGACCACCTGGCGCAACCAGTTCACGTTCGACGATCGCAATATCAGCCAGCCGACGGGCGCCACCAGCGCGATCGGCGATTTCCCGTCCTACAATTACATGAGCGACGTCACCAAGCGCGGTGAAATCTTCGGGATGGAGTCGACGACGTATTTCGGTGCCTGGTACAACACGCTGGCGGCGTCGAGCGACACCCGCAATGTCGTGCCGGGCGGCAACGCCAGGCTCGGCCTGCTGGCGAGCAATACCTTCAGCAGCACCTCCAACTACGGCGTTCGCGCGCGCGAGGAACTGAAGCTGGCGCCGAATCTGACGGCGATTGCGGGGATCGGCTGGGAGACGACCGTCCTGAGGGGCGTTAATACATCATACGCGTATCCGACGACGAATGTCCCGACGGCGTTCACCACTCTGATATCCGCCGATCGGCAATTTCAGAACACCGCGCCCGAGCTGGCGCTGCTCTACAAACTCAATCCCGAATGGCAGTTCCGCGCGCGTGTTGCCACGGGTTATGGCACGCCGCAGGTCGGCAACCTCTTTATCCTATCGAACGGTCAGAACGGCAACAACACGCAGCTCAAGACGCAGCAGAACCTCGGTTACGACATCGGGTTCGACTGGACGCCGAACAATACGCTCACGTTCAGCGCGACCGGTTTCTACGAATTCTTCAGGAACGAGCTGGTCACGCAGGCCACCCAGGTCGGCGCGCCGAATGCGAGTTTCACGTTCAACGCACCGAAATCGGAGCATCGCGGCGTGGAGCTTGCCGCCGACTGGAAGTTCTATCCGGGCTGGCGGTTCACGGCCGCTTATACCTATCTCGAGCAGTTCTACACCGAATACACCGAGAACCTGGTCAATGGCGCCACGTTCAGCTTCAACCGCGCCGGCAACAAGATCCCGGGCATCTCGCCGAACGAACTGACGGCGCGGCTCGGCTACGATCAGATGTGGGGGCCGCTGGCCGGTCTCGGCGCATTCGTCGAGGTCCAGTGGAAGGATTCGTTCTACATGGACAACGCCAATCTCCTGAAGGCGCCCGGCTACGAGCTGGTCAATCTCAACGTCCACTACAACACGGACCTCAAGTCCGACTACTTCAAGTCGTTGAGCATGTTTGCCGAAGTCAGGAACGTGTTCGACCGCACCTATGTGGCTTCCGCCAACAACATCGGCAACTCGGTCACGGCTGCCGGCCTTCAAAATCCCGCTAGCGTGCTCGCGAACTCCACCGGCTCGATCTACGCCGGTTCGCCCCGCGCCTTCATCGCGGGAATGAAGCTGGCGTTCAAGTGATAGGACAACACGGCAGAAGGAGTTGAGGCCATGCTGCGAATGAGCTTGCTTGCGACGCTCGCGTTCTCGCTTTGCCAGACGGTGGCGCAGGCGCAGATGAGCCATCACAACCATGCCTCGGAAGCGGCGTGCGAGGAGGTGGAGCTGCGCTGCGCCTCGAAGGTGACGCCGGCGTTTGCATCCGATGGCACGCTGTGGCTGGCATGGATGGCGGGCGGCCGGATCTCGGTGGCGAGCTCGAAGGATTTTGGGCGCAACCTTTCGACGCCGGTTCAGGTGACGAAAGACAAGCTCAACCTCGACTGGGGGCCGGATGCGCGTCCCCAGATCGTCGTCGAGAAGAGCGGCGCCATCGCGCTCGCGTTCTCGATCTTCCGCGACAAGGCGTTCAACGGCCAGGTGCTTGCGACGCGGTCGATCGACGGCGGCAAAAGCTTTGCCGAGCTGCAGCCGATCACATCGAATAACGAGAGCCAGCGCTTTGCGGCGCTCGGCCTCGATGCGGACGGAACGGTGTTCGCGGCCTGGATCGACAAGCGCAACCGCGTGCCCGCGAAGGAGCAGGGCAAAAAATACGAAGGCGCAGGCGTATTCTTCGCGTCATCGAAGGACGGCGGCGCTGTTTATTCCGACGCACAGATCGCCAGCGACAACACCTGTGAATGCTGCCGGCTTGGCCTGGCGTTCGCCGGCCCCGGCCGTCCTGTCGTGGTGTTCAGGAACATATTTGAAGGCGGCGTGCGGGACCACGCCGTGATGACGTTCAAGGATCCGGCGACGCCGGGCGAGGTGCGCCGCGTCAGCAACGACGACTGGCAGATTTCGGCGTGCCCGCATCACGGGCCCAGCCTGTCGATCTCGCCGGCCGGCACCTATCACGTCGCGTGGTACACCAACGGCAAGGCGCGCAAGGGGCTGTTCTACGCCCGTTCGGATGACGAGGGGCGCACGTTCTCCAATCCGCTCCCGCTCGGCCGTTCCGACCGCAACCCGACGCGGCCGTATGTGCTGACGGGTGCGCGCGGCGCCACCATGGTCTGGAAGGAGTTTGATGGCGAGAAGACCTCGGTCAACGCGATGATCTCGCATGACGAGGGCAAGAGCTGGTCGAAACCCGTCGAGATCGCGGCGACGACGGACACGTCCGACCATCCGCTGCTGATCAGCGACGGACAGGCGACCTACCTTTCCTGGATGACCAAGGCGGATGGATATCGCCTGCTGCCGATCGGAGACGGATCATGAAACGCCTGCTGGCTGCGATATTGCTGTTGGCCTCGTTCGCTTCCGCGCCGCCAGCGGAGGCGGGGTCCGAACTCAAGCCGTTCGTGCGGGGGAGCTGGCAGGAAATGCTGCGCGCGCACGCCGGGCGTCCGACGCTGGTGCATTTCTGGGGCGTCACCTGCGGCCCCTGCAAGATCGAATTGCCGCTGCTCGGGCAATTCATGAAGGATCATCCCGAACTCGATGTCGTGATGATCAGCGCCGACCTCGTGCCGAACCTGCCGCATGCCGCGCGCGGCATGCTTGAGAAGGCCGGGCTGGGAACGGCGGAGAACTGGCTGTTCAGCGACGGCTTTGTCGAACGTCTTCGGTTCGAGATCGACCCGGCCTGGCAGGGCGAGATCCCGCGCACGATGCTGATCGCGCGGGATGGAAAGGTCACCACCATCGAAGGCTCGGCCGAAATGCCGGACCTCGAAAAATGGCTGCTTCAGCAGAAGATCGCGTCGAGATGAGAACCGCGGATAGTGATCGGTGCGGCGACTCGCACGTTTAGGGGCAAGGATGCGACGGCGGCTGGAAGCCTTCATTCCAATCATATTGTTCTCGATCATGGTGCAGCTGCTGGCGCCGATCGGGGCGTTTCGCGCTGTCGCGCATGCGGTGTCCGATCCGCTGTACATGGCGACGATCTGCTCCGGCATGGCGTCCCGCCGGACGACTCACAGACCACCACCGTCAAGCCGCAGCACGGCGCCAATTGCTGCGGGTTCTGCGGCGTCAGCCATGGCGGCGCCGTTGCGGTCGATCCGCCGCCATTGATCTTTGTCGCGCTGCAGCGGCAATACCGGCTTGTCGCATGGCTGGAAGCTACGGACGTTCCGCCGCCGGTGCGCGCCAGATCGCACGCGCAGGCGCGCGCTCCACCATCCATTCCTGACTTCACTTGACCTTCGTCTAATGGTGCGGCTCGCGGCCGTGCCAGTTCGTTCAGTCGAGAAAACCCGGCCAAAAGAGCTGGCGTCAGGATCATTCATGTTTCGTTTTGCATCACCCGTATGCGTCGCGCGCAGCACGCTGCTGGCGTCGGCCGCCATATTCGTCATTCCGCTTAGCGCCGAGGCACAGGGCGTACGACAAAGCCTGCCGCCGGTGACCGTCACCGCGCCGGAACAGAAACGTGCCGCCGCCGCGCGTCCGCCACGCCGTGCGGCGCCATCCGCAGCCCCGGTCAGGCAGGTACGCGCGCCAGCGCCGCCGGCCACGAGCGATCAGGGGCAGGGCGCTCGCGGCGCGCTGGCGGTCATGAGCGCCCAGCAGGCGCTGACCGAGATCAACCAGACGCCGGGCGGCGTCGCGATCGTTCCGGCCGCGGCCTACAGGAATTCGACCGTCGCCAACACCATCAAGGACATCCTGGATTATGTGCCGGGCGTCTTCGCGCAGCCGAAATGGGGCGACGACACCGGCTGTCGATCCGCGGCTCCGGCCTGTCGCGCAATTTCCATCTGCGCGGCGTGCAGCTCTACATGGACGGCATTCCGATCAACACCGCCGACGGTTACGGCGATTTCCAGGAGATCGACCCGACCGCCTACAAATATGTCGAGGTCTACAAGGGCGCCAACGCGCTGCAATTCGGCGCGAACTCGCTCGGCGGCGCCATCAATTTCGTGATGCCGACCGGCCGCGATCCGTTCCCGAACGGCGCGTCGGTCGATTTCGGCGCGTTCGGCTTCAAGCGGCTGCAGGCCAATGCCGGCGGCGCCAACGGACCGTGGGACGGCTTCGTCACCGCCGCGACGCAGGCCTCGGACGGTTTTCGCGACCACAGCTTTGGCAGCGCAACCCGCGTCAGCGGCAATGTCGGCTATCAATTCTCGCCGGATGCCGAAACGCGGTTCTATTTCAACGCCAATGAAGTGCGCCAGCGCATTCCCGGCGGCGTCACCAAGCAATCGGCTTTGACCAATCCCGAAGCCGCCGCGCCCGTCAACGTCGCCAACGACTGGCAGCGCAACATCGACACCGTGCGGGTGGCGAACAAGACCACCATCCGGCTCGACGATACCAAGATCGAGTTCGGCGCCTTCGGCGTCGACCGCCATTTGATGCACCCGATCTTCCAGTGGCTCGATTACAGCTACAAGGACTATGGCGGCTTCGCAAAAGTCACCGACGACCGCATCATCGGCGGCTTCCGCAACCGCCTCGTCGCCGGCGTCAACATCCTGAACGGCAGCATCGACAACCAGCAATTCGCCAATCTCGGCGGACAAAAGGGCGCGCTGCTGTCGTCCTCGATCGATCGCTCGAAAAATACCTCGCTCTATGTCGAGGACAGCTTCTACTTCCTGCCCAACGTAGCGGCGATTGCCGGGACGCAGTTTCTCTACGCCACCCGCAACCGGCAGGATCGCTTCCTTGGCAATGGCGATGATTCAGGCGCAACCGAGTTCAATATCTGGTCGCCGAAGGCCGGCCTGCTCTGGAATGTCGATCCGACCTGGCAGGTGTTCGGCAACATCTCGCGCAGTGCCGAGGTGCCGAGCTTTGGCGAGAGTTCGAACGGGCCGGGCATCCCGTTCATTCCCTTCACCAGCATCCGCCCGCAGATCGCCACCACCTATGAAATCGGAACGCGGATGAAGCGGCCCGATTACGCCTGGGAGTTCACCGCCTATCGCGCCGATATCCGCAACGAACTGCAATGCCTCTACAGCGCATTCGGCAATTGCAACGTCACCAACGCCGACCGAACCATTCACCAAGGCATCGAAGCGGGCGCGGGGGCTGCGATTTTCCGCGGCATCTTCAACAACGGCCCGGCGCCGGACAAGCTCTGGCTGAATCTCGCCTACACGTTCAACGACTTCCGTTTCGACAACGATCCGACCTTCGGCAACAATCTGCTGCCCGGCGCGCCGCGCCACTACCTCCGCGCCGAGCTGCTGTACAAGAATCCGACCGGCTTCTATTTCGGCCCCAATGTCGAATGGGTGCCGCAGGCCTATTTCGTCGACAGCGCGAATACGGTGAATACCGAGGCCTATGCGCTGCTCGGACTGAAGGCGGGCTTCGACAATGGCGGGCCGGTTTCGGCCTACATCGAGGGGCGTAATCTGCTCAACAAGGCGTACATCGCCAGCACCAGCATCATCAATCAGGCCACCGCGACCTCACCATTGTTTGAACCGGGCAATGGCAGAGCTGTTTTTGCCGGGATGAAGTACAGATGGTAGGTAATACGACACGCACGGGATGCGGAACTGTTTGAACACGAAAGTCTGATCATGAAGAACATTAGCTACGTTTGGTTTGCACGGCCGCGCTGTTTTCACTGCTGGGCGGCGCCCGCGCAAGCGCAGGAGGTCAAGGCCGGCGACCTCGTCATCACGCAGCCCTGGAGCCGGGCGACGCCTGGCGGCGCGAAGATCGCGGGCGGCTACCTCACGATCGAGAACAAGGGGGCGGCGCCGGACCGCCTGGTCGGCGTGGCCGGCGATGTCGCGGGCAAGGTCGAAATTCACGAAATGGCGATGAACAACGGCGTCATGACCATGCGTCCGCTCGACAAGGGTCTGGCGATCGAGCCCGGCAAGACCGTCAAGCTGGCGCCCGGCGGCTATCACCTGATGTTGATGGATTTGAAGACCCCGCTCAAGCAGGGCGACAAGGTGCCGCTGACGCTGGAGTTCGAAAAGGCCGGCAAGGTCGCACTGTCGCTCGACGTGCAGGGCGTCGGTGCGCAGGCCCCGGCGGGGCACGATCATTCGGCATGAAGAAATAGAGGAATAGCCTATGTCGAAAATTGCTCCTGCCGTCATCGCCCTTGCCGCGCTCGCGGCCTCTCCGGCAATCGCTCATGTCACTCTCGAGAAGCGGCAGGCGCCGGTCGGCTCGTACTACAAGGCGGTGTTCGCCGTGCCGCATGGCTGCGCGGGATCGGCGACCGTCAAGCTGCGGGTGCAGATCCCGGAAGGCGTGATCGGCATCAAGCCGATGCCGAAGCCCGGCTGGACGCTCGAGACGGTCAAGGGCAAATACGCCACCGAGTATGAGTTTCACGGCAGCAAGCTGTCCGAAGGCGTCAAGGAAGTGGTGTGGAGCGGCGGCAAGCTGGCCGACGACAATTTCGACGAATTCGTCTTCTCCAGCTATCTCACGCCGGGCCTGAAGCCGGACACCACGCTGTATTTCCCGGTGGTGCAGGAATGCGAGCAGGGCGTCAGCCGCTGGATCGATATTCCCGCGGAAGGCAATGCCGGCCACGGCGAGGGCAGCAAGACGCCGGCGCCCGGCCTCAAGCTGACGACAAAACCGTAGAGCGATCGCCGATGGCGCGCGTGCTCGCAGGCCTTGCCGCGCTGCTGTCGGCTCTTTGCATTGCGAGCGCCGCGTGGGCCCATGCGACGCTGGTCTCGTCGGAGCCGGCCGATGGCAGCGTGCTGGCGCGAGCCGCCGAAGATGGTGCAGTTGCACTTCAACGAGGGCGTCGCGCCGGCCGTGATCGGCGTCATCGACGCCGCCGGCAAGGCGCGCGACGTCGCGACCCGCGCGGTCGGCCAATCCGTGCTGATCGTTCTGCCCGACGACCTGCCGCAGGGCACGCAAATCGTCAGCTACCGCGTGGTCTCGCAGGACGGGCATCCCGTGGCGGGATCGATGGTGTTCTCGATCGGCGCCGTGACCGGGGCCGCGCCGCCGGCGAAAGCGAGCCCGCTTGCCGTGCTGATCTGGCTGGCGCGGATCGGAGTCTATCTCGGGCTGTTCGTCGGCGTCGGCGGCGCGTTCTTCGCGGCCTGGATCGGGCAGGGCCCGCTGGCGGATCGACGGTCAGCCGCGGCGCGCTCGCTGTCGGTCTCGTCAGCGCGGTGGCTTCGCTCGGCCTGCAAGGTCTCGATCTTCTCAACCTTCCGCTTGGCGGCATCGTCACGGCGGCGCCGTGGACGAGCGCGCTGGCCACCAGCCTCGGGCCGTCGCTGCTGATTGCGATCGGCGCGATGGCGATCGCCTTTTACGCCTGGCAGAAGCCCGGCATCCGGATCGCCTGGGTGTTGACCGCGCTCGCCATGGCGGGCGTCGGGCTGTCGCTCGCGGCCAGCGGGCACGCCGCGACCGCTTCGCCGCAATGGCTGACCCGACCGTCGCTGTTCCTGCACGGCGTCGCCGTGGCCTACTGGGTCGGCGCGCTGGCGCCGCTGGCGGCCATGGCGCATCGGCGCGAGCGACGACCTGCCGCGCGTGCTCAAGCGGTTTTCGGCCATCGCGGTGCCGCTGGTCGGGCTGCTCGTGCTGAGCGGGCTGGCGCTTTCGATCGTCCAGCTTGGCAGCGTGCGCGCGCTGATCGAGACCCACTACGGTATCATTCTCTCGATCAAGCTGGCGCTGGTGATGCTGTTGCTCGCGCTTGCTGCGCTGAACCGGTTTGTCGGCACGCCTGCGGTCGTTGCCGATTACAACAACACCCGGCTGCTGCTGGGATCGATCCTGACGGAATGCGTTCTCGTCATTTGCATTCTTGCCGTGGTCGCCGGCTGGCGCTTCACGCCGCCGCCGCGCGCCTCCGTTGCGCCCGTTGCCACGCCGCTCTCGGTCCATATCCACACCGATGCCGCGATGTTTCAGGTGCTGGTTTCGCCGGGCAAGGTCGGCGCCAACGATTTCGTGCTGCAGTTGATGACGGGAGACGCCGCCCTGCTGCCGGCCAAGGAAGCGACGCTGATCCTGAGTTTGCCGGAACGTGGCATCGAGCCGATGGAGCGCCGCGCGACGCTCGGGCCGGACGGCAACTGGCATGTGCGCGGCGTCGCGCTGCCGCAGCCCGGCCGCTGGCGGATGCAGATCGACGCGCTGGTCACCGATTTTCAGAAGGTCTCGCTGGAAGATGAATTCAGGTGCGGTGAAGCGGATCTCGTAGGATGGGTATCGCTGCGCTCCACCCATCCTACAGTTGAGAGACGGCGAAACCGTGCCAAAATGGGCCTCAAATCCGCGTTTCCAGCGGCTTTTCACACTTCCCGGCCTTGTCTTTTCGCACCCGATCCGGTTTCACTGCACCTCTTCCGGTATCCCACTGATTCCTTGAGCTGTCCCATGCGGTTGTCGCGGTTTTTTCTACCCATCCTGAAAGAGAATCCGAAAGAGGCGGAGATCGTCTCGCATCGGCTGATGCTGCGCGCGGGCATGATGCGGCAGGAAGCGGCCGGCATCTATGCCTGGCTGCCGCTGGGTTTTCGGGTGCTGAAGAAGATCGAGCAGATCGTCCGTGAGGAGCAGGATCGCGCCGGCGCGTTGGAACTGTTGATGCCGACGCTGCAGCTCGCCGACCTCTGGCGCGAGAGCGGCCGCTACGACGCCTATGGTCCGGAGATGCTGCGCATCGCCGACCGCCACAAGCGCGAATTGCTGTACGGGCCGACCAACGAGGAAATGATCACCGAGATCTTTCGCGCCTACGTCAAATCCTACAGGAGCCTGCCGCTCAATCTCTATCACATCCAGTGGAAGTTCCGCGACGAGCAGCGTCCGCGTTTCGGCGTGATGCGCGGCCGCGAATTCCTGATGAAGGATGCCTACTCCTTCGACATCGACGAGGCGGCGGCGCGCCGTTCCTATAACCGGATGTTCGTCGCTTATTTGCGCACCTTCGCGCGGATGGGATTGAAGGCGATCCCGATGCGCGCCGAGACCGGCCCGATCGGCGGCGATCTCAGCCACGAATTCATCGTGCTGGCGGAAACCGGCGAATCCGGCGTGTTCTGCAACAGCGACGTGCTCGACCTGCCGATCCCGCCCGACGACGTCGATTACGACGGCGATCTCACCGACATCATCAAGCAATGGACGTCGGTCTATGCCGCGACCGAGGACGTCCACGATGCCGCGCGCTACGAGCGCGAAGTGCCGGCCGACAAGCGCGTCAACACGCGCGGCATCGAGGTCGGCCAGATCTTCTATTTCGGCACCAAATATTCCGACGCGATGAAGGCGCTGGTCGCCGGTCCCGACGGCGTCGACGTGCCGATCCATGGCGGCTCCTACGGCGTCGGCGTCTCGCGCCTGGTCGGCGCCATCATCGAGGCCTGCCACGACGACGCCGGCATCAAATGGCCGGAAGCCGTGGCGCCGTTCACCGCCGTGATCCTCAACCTGAAGCAGGGCGATGCCGCGGTCGATGGCGCCTGCGAGAAACTTTATCGCGAGCTTCAGGCCAAGGGCGTCGACGTGCTCTATGACGATACCGACCAGCGCGCGGGCGCGAAGTTCGCGGCCGCCGACCTGATCGGCATCCCCTGGCAGATTCTGGTCGGGCCGAAGGGCCTCGCCGAGGGCAAGCTCGAGGTTAAGCGGCGCAGCGACGGTTCGCGTGAGAATCTCAGCCCGGCGGAAGTGGTGGCGAAGATCGCGGGATAGGCTTATCCACCGCGGCTGATATGTTAGCCATTACGGCCACATTTGGCCCGAATCATGGGATTATCGAGTAATGGATGAGACCATGAACGAGACAGCCCGAACCCCGCCTTTTGCGCCCTTCGAATGGCTGTTGTCCGGACGCTACCTGCGCGCGCGCCGCAGGGAAGGGTTCATTTCCGTCATTGCCGGCTTTTCATTCCTCGGCATCATGCTCGGCGTCGCCACGCTGATCATCGTGATGGCCGTCATGAACGGCTTTCGCAAGGAACTGCTGGACAAGATCCTCGGCCTCAACGGGCATTTGCTGGTGCAGCCGCTGGAATCGCCGCTGACCGACTGGAAGGACGTTGCCGAGCGCATCAGCCAGGTCGACGGCATCCGCCTTGCAGCACCCGTCGTGGACGGCCAGGCGCTGGCGTCCTCGGCCTTCAACGCCGCCGGCGTGCTGGTGCGCGGCATGCGCTCTGCGGACCTGAACAACCTCACTTCGATTGCCAAGAACATCAAGCAGGGCACGCTGGAAGGTTTTGACGAGGGGCAGGGCGTCACCATCGGACGCCGGCTTGCCGATCAATTGTCGCTGCATGCCGGCGACACCATCACGCTGGTCGCGCCCAAGGGCGCGGTGACCCCGATGGGAACCACGCCGCGCATCAAACCCTACAAGGTGGCGGCCGTGTTCGAGATCGGCATGTCGGAATATGACGCCAGCTTCGTGTTCATGCCGCTGCCGGAATCGCAGGCCTATTTCAACCGCAGGGACGACGTGACCGCGATCGAGGTATTCACCACCAATCCCGATCGAATCGACGCGTTCCGCAAGAGCGTGACGGAGGCGGCAGGAAGGCCGGTGTTCCTGGTCGACTGGCGGCAGCGCAACTCGACCTTCTTCAATGCGCTGCAGGTCGAGCGCAACGTGATGTTTTTGATCCTGACCATGATCGTGCTGGTTGCCGCGCTCAACATCGTTTCCGGCCTGATCATGCTGGTGAAGGACAAGGGGCAGGACATTGCCATCCTGCGCACCATGGGCGCCTCGCAGGGCTCGATCATGCGGATATTCCTGATCACGGGGGCTGCGATCGGCGTGGTCGGCACGCTGACCGGCTTCTTCGTCGGCATGCTGATCTGCCTGAACATCGAATCGATCCGGCAGTTCCTTTCCTGGATGACCAACACCGAATTGTTCTCGCCGGAATTGTACTTCCTCTCCCGGCTGCCGGCCGAGATCGATTTCGGCGAAACCACCGCGGTCGTGATCATGGCGCTGACGCTGTCGTTCCTGGCGACGCTCTATCCGTCCTGGCGCGCCGCGCGCCTCGATCCCGTCGACGCGCTGCGGTACGAGTGAGGACGAGATGGCCGAGGAGACGGAAGACGTACCGGTTATCTATCTCCACGAGATAAAACGCGAGTACAGGCAGGGCGAGGCGACGCTGACCATTCTCAACGGCGCCAAGCTCGCGCTGTGGGCGGGACAGTCGGTGGCGCTGGTGGCGCCGTCGGGTTCGGGCAAGTCGACCTTGCTGCATATCGCAGGCCTGCTCGAAAGCCCCGATGACGGCGAGGTCTATGTCGCGGGCACGCCGACCTCGCAACTATCCGACATCGACCGCACCCAGATCCGGCGCTCCGACATCGGCTTCGTCTATCAGTCGCACCGGCTGCTGCCGGAATTCACCGCGCTTGAAAACGTCATGCTGCCGCAGATGATCCGCGGGCTCAAACGTTCCGAGACCATCAAGCGCTCGGAGGAAATCCTGGCCTATCTCGGCCTCGGCGACCGCATCACGCACCGGCCGGCGGAACTCTCCGGCGGCGAGCAGCAGCGCGTCGCCATCGCGCGCGCGGTCGCCAATGCGCCGCGGGCGCTGCTGGCGGACGAACCGACCGGAAACCTCGATCCGCACACCGCCGATCACGTGTTCAAGGCGCTGATGCAGCTGGTGAAGGCCACGCAGGTCGCGATGCTGATCGCCACCCACAACATGGAACTGGCCGGCCGGATGGACCGGCGGGTGTCGCTGGTCGACGGCCAGGTCGTCGAAATGGAGTAGAGCAGGATCCAGGCCTAAACAAAGTCCGGGTGCCGGACCATGCCAAGTAGAGGACGTCGTTGCAGCACTAAATGCCGCGCTAGCGCAGAGCGATCCAGAATCTCCTTTGAAATTGATAACGCTCAGTAGCCGTTGCGGTGGCGCTTGTAGCGGCGTGCGGAGCGGATCTTGAGAGGCATGTGCGTAATAGGGATTGATCACGCATTGCGCCGAGCGGCCCGACGCCGACGCGTTACATTGGGGCAGCGAGTATAGGCGCATTCGTAGTAGCTGATCCTGCCCATGACATGCAGGCAAACCGGGTAGTTGGGATCGTAAGTCTGTGCCTGCGCCGGCGCCGCTGCCGAGGCGGCTACGATTGCGGGAATTGCCAAAGCCAGGATGCGCATCAGAATCTCCTTCCGTGTTGGCGGTTCCGATCGGTCTGCATTTCCGCCTTGGCGTTGAAATAGGGATTGGCAGCGCAATACGCATCTCGCCCGGAAGCGGTTGCCTGACACTGCGCCAGCGACGACGAAACTGCAATCGCCGCCACCGGCGCCGAAATCGCAGCCTTTGATGCAGTAGGGGAACTCGCGCGCCGACGCAGGCATTGCAACCGCGGCCGAAACAGCGCCGGCCGCCATGAGCGCCAGCCATGCCCTTTGCATGAATCCTCCGCCGCAGCCCAAATTTTCGGCCACTGATCTTCAGAGGCTCAACCAGACGATCCACCCACGCCCGCGTCAAATCACGTTCGCGCGCTAATGCCGCTCAGCGTGCGCATGCATGGCGCGATCAACCCTCGGCGGACGGGTCAGTACCTGCCGTAGCCGGGGGCGGGCGGCAGTGCGCGGCCGGGCAGCGGGCGGTACGCGGCGGACGGCGGTTCGCCCTCGCTGATATAATAGGGATTGGCGATGCAGGTGAGATACCGTCCCGAAGCGGTCGCCTGGCACTGCTCGTAACTCGTGAAGGTGCAGTAGCTCAGCCCCGGATGCTCGTTTCCCTGAAGGCAGAACGGATATCGGGTTCCGACCGCTTCGGCGGGCGCGGCGCTGAATGCGGCCAATCCGCTTGCGGCAAGCACGGCCAGAATCGCTTTACGCATTTCGAATCTCCTCATCACACTTTCGCGCGTTGCCGGTTCCATTTTCATCGACACAAGCCGCACCGGCGCGCTCTCGTCAAGCGGTTCCATCCTTCGAAATACCGCTGCAATGCCGAATGTGAATTTTTTGCGGCAGGTTCCCATGCAAAGTTTCGAAAAACGCCTGCCCCACAACATTAACTTACGTTCACACTGCGGCTGTTTCGTGTGCGTTGTGGCCGTGAGGTTACAGTAATTCGAACGGACGATGTTATGAGCATGCCACGGCCTTGGGGGCTGTCTAAAAGGAACGGATACAAAAGAATGAAGAAGTTGTTGCTTGTTACCGCCAGTCTGATCGCGCTCGGCGCGGCTGCGCCGGCTGTTGCTGCTGATCTCGCTGCGCGTCCTTACACCAAGGCGCCCCCGATGGTCGCTGCGGTGTACGACTGGACTGGTTTCTACATCGGTGCCAACGGCGGTTGGGGTTCGAGCCGCAACTCCTGGGATCTGGTTGGCTTTGGCGCCGAGGGCTCGCATGACGCGACCGGCGGAACCGTCGGTGGCCAGGTCGGCTATCGCTGGCAGGCTGGTACGTTCGTGTTCGGTCTTGAAGCTCAGGGCAACTGGGCTGACTTCTCGGGCAGCAATGTGAGCCTGCAGAACGCCGCCTTCCGCAACCACACGAACGTCGATGCATTCGGCCTGTTCACCGGTCAGGTCGGTTATGCCGTCAACAACGTCCTGCTCTACGTCAAGGGCGGTGCTGCAGTGACTTCGAACAGCTATCGCGTCAACAACGTTGTAGGCGGCGCGCTCGCTGGCGTCACCGGCGACGACACCCGTTGGGGCGGCACGATCGGCGTCGGCCTCGAATACGCCTTCGCCCCGAACTGGTCGGTTGGCGTCGAGTACAATCACCTGTTCATGCAGGACCGTACCTACAACTTCACCACCCCGTCGGCGGCTTCGCCTTCGGCTCCGACCGCATCCGTCAGGACATCGATCTCGTCACCGCCCGCCTGAACTACCGTTCGGCGGCCCGGCCATCGCGCGATACTGATCTTTCGCGACCTGTTCGCGAAAATCGAAGCCCCGGGCCGTGCCCGGGGCTTTTTTCTTGGGCGGAGAGGCCGATCAACCATCGGGATTTGCCGGCATAACTCCTTCAATCGAGACCTTTGGGTAGTGGGCAGTCTGACTGTGGCGGAGTTCTGGGCTGGAAAACGCGCGGGACGGCGCGCATATTTGGGAGATGGCAGATTTTGAACAAATGTTCCGGCGACCTGCGAAGACTGATTGGAATTGCGGACACCAATGGCGTCCCGATGGCCGAAAGGTCGATTGACGAATATATCGCCGCCACAGAGCCTTCCGATCGGACCGGCGCCCTTCAGGAGGTTCAGCGGGTGGTGCAGACCCATCGCGATGTGGCAACCTCTGGCGATCAGCGCGATTTCGCTGAGGTGGTGAACGATTACATTGAGAAGCTCATGAGGAGCTTCGAATGACGCCTCGGTCTGAATTAACCAGGTCAGTTTGATTATGGCAGGGTTCCGGGCTGGAAAACGGGCGGTTCCGGGCGCATATTTCGGCGATGGCGACAATTGTTCAATGCAATTGCGGCGCCGAGTACAGACGCACTGAAGAGAAGTTCTTGAGTACCAGCACACGGGCTGAATCGCGGTCTGGCGCAGTCTTGCGGCGCTGCGCTGGAATCGTGGCTGGAGGCCACCCACGTTCCCTCATACGAACTTATTGAACGCCCGCAGACAGTAAGTGGGCAGCGACAAGCCACCCCAGACGTCCTAGGGACCCAATCCATCTTCCTGACCTTCGATATTAACCAAGCGATTTCTTTCGGGGGCAGATTTTCAAACTGACCCACTACCGCCCCTTGACTCCAGGAACAAAAAAAGAACATATGTTCCTCATATGTTCTCATATCGTAGGGAGTCGGACGATGTTGCGGATGTTTGTGGAAGAGGCGGCGGCGCTGGCGTCGATCACGCTGTTTGTTGCGATGATTGCGGTCTGGGCGCAGGTGATTCCGCAGCTTTGAGACCGTGCGGAAATGAACACCGCGCGTTGCGGCGGGCTGGGGAAAAGCCGGATGGCGGGCGCGGAGGCTGCGTTCCGCGTGGACTCCGCAAGGCCAAGGCATCACGATTGCGGGTAGCGAGTTGGCGCGCATCGCGGCCGGTGATCGCTCCCCACCATGATGCAAGAGCCCGTCAAGCGACCATGTCCAGTGCCGGATTTGTTCATCTCCACGTTCATTCGGCCTATTCGCTGCTGAAGGGCTCGATCAAGATCGCCAAGCTCGGCGAACTGGCGAAGGCCGACCGCCAGCCGGCGCTGGCGCTGACCGATACCGACAACATGTTCGGGGCGCTGGAATTCTCCGACAAGATGGCGGGCTACGGCATCCAGCCGATCGTCGGCTGCGAACTCGCGGTCGATTTCGGCGACCAGGACCCGAACGCGCGCAACGCGCTGGCGGCTCGGCGCCTTCGCGAATCGTATTGCTGGCGGCGCGGGAGCGCGGCTACCGCAGCCTGATGCGGCTGAACTCGCGCGCGTTCCTGGAAACGCCGGTGCATCAGTCCCCGCATATCAAGCTCGAATGGCTGGAAGGCGATGCCGAGGATCTCATCGCGCTGACCGGCGGCCCTGACGGCCCGATCTCGCTGGCGCTGCATGCCGATCACGCGGCGCTGGCGGGCGACCGTTGCGACCGGCTGGCCAGCCTGTTCGGCGATCGGCTCTATGTCGAATTGCAGCGCCACGGCATCGACAAGGAACGCCGCGTCGAATCCAGCCTGATCGATCTCGCCTATGCCAAGGGATTGCCGCTGGTCGCGACCAACGAGCCGTATTTCGCGGCGAATGACGATTACGAAGCCCACGACGCGCTGCTGTGCATCGCCGGCGGCAAGCTGATCGCCGAGACCGATCGCGAGCAGCTCACGCCCGATCACCGCTTCAAGACCCGCGCCGAGATGGCGGTGCTGTTCGCCGACATTCCGGAAGCGCTGGCCTCCACGGTCGAGATCGCGGAGCGCTGCTCGTTCCGGCCGAAGACGCGAAAGCCGATCCTGCCGCGCTTCACGGTCGGCGCCGGCTCAGGCTCCGATGCGGAGGCCGAGGAGGCTGCGGAGCTGAAGCGCCAGGCCGGGGAGGGGCTCGCACAGCCGCCTGCAGGTTCACGGCCTGTCGCCCGGCACCACGGAAGAAGACTACGCAGAAGCGTCTCGCCTTCGAGATCGACGTCATCAACCGCATGAACTATGCGGGCTACTTCCTGATCGTGTCCGACTTCATCAAATGGGCCAAGGGCCAGGATATCCCGGTCGGTCCCGGCCGCGGCTCGGGCGCCGGCTCGCTGGTCGCCTATGCGCTGACCATTACCGATCTCGATCCGATTCGATTCGGCCTGCTGTTCGAGCGCTTCCTCAATCCCGAACGCGTCTCGATGCCGGACTTCGACATCGACTTCTGCCAGGACCGCCGCGGCGAGGTGATCGACTACGTGCAGCAGCGCTACGGCCGCGACCAGGTGGCGCAGATCATCACCTTCGGAACGCTGCAGGCGCGCGGCGTACTGCGCGACGTCGGCCGCGTGCTGCAGATGCCCTATGGCCAGGTCGACAAGCTGACCAAGCTGGTGCCGCAGAATCCGGCTGCACCCGTGACGCTGGCGCAGGCGATCGAGAGCGAGCCGAAGCTGCAGGCGTTCCGCGACGAGGACCCGGTGGTGGCGCGCGCCTTCGACATCGCCCAGCGCCTCGAAGGCCTGACGCGCCACGCCTCGACCCACGCCGCCGGCATCGTGATCGGCGATCGTCCGTTGAGCGAACTGGTGCCGCTCTACCGCGATCCCAAATCCGACATGCCGGTGACCCAGTTCAACATGAAATGGGTCGAGCCGGCAGGGCTCGTCAAGTTCGACTTCCTCGGCCTGAAGACGCTGACCGTGCTCGACGTCGCGGTAAAGCTGCTCAGGCTGCGCGACGTCCATGTCGATCTGCCGACGCTGCCGATCGACGACGCGCCGAGTTACCAGATGCTGGCGCGGGGCGACGTGGTCGGCGTGTTCCAGGTGGAAAGCCAGGGCATGCGGCGCGCGCTGATCGACATGCGCCCCGACCGTTTCGAGGACATCATCGCGCTGGTGGCGCTGTATCGCCCGGGCCCGATGGCCAACATCCCGACCTATTGCGCGCGCAAGCACGGCGACGAGGAGCCGGAATATCTGCATCCCGATGCTGGAGCCGATCCTGAAGGAGACGTTCGGCGTCATCATCTATCAGGAACAGGTGATGCAGATCGCGCAGGTGATGTCGGGCTATTCGCTCGGCGACGCCGACCTGCTGCGCCGCGCGATGGGCAAGAAGATCCGCGCCGAGATGGAAAAGCAGCGCGCGATCTTCGTCGCCGGCGCGGTCAAGAACGGCGTGCCGAAAGGGCAGGCCGACACGATCTTCGAACTGCTCGCCAAATTCGCCGACTACGGCTTCAACAAGAGCCATGCGGCGGCTTATGCGCTGGTGTCCTATCACACCGCCTACATGAAGGCGCATTATCCGGTGGAGTTTCTGGCGGCGTCGATGACGCTCGAACTCAACAACACCGACAAGCTCTCGGAATTCCGCGCCGAGGCGCTGCGGCTCGGCATCAAGGTCGAGGCGCCGAACATCAACCGTTCGGGCGCCACCTTCGAGGTCGGCGAGAACACGATCTATTACGCGCTGGCCGCGCTGAAGGGCGTCGGCATCCAGGCGGTCGAGCAGATCGTCGAGGAGCGCAAGAAGGGCGTCTTCACCTCGCTTGCGGACTTCGCCGCCCGCGTCAATCCGCGCGCGATCAACAAGCGCGTCATCGAAAGCCTCGCGGCGGCCGGTGCCTTCGATACGCTCGAATCCAACCGTGCCCGCGTCTTTGCCGGCGCGGACGCCATTCTCGCCGCCTGCCAGCGCAGCCATGAGGCGGCGACGATCGGCCAGAACGACATGTTCGGCAACGCCGCCGACGCACCGACCATCATGCTGCCGCAGATCGAGCCGTGGCTGCCGGCCGAAAAACTCCGCCGCGAATACGACGCCGTCGGCTTCTTCCTGTCCGGTCATCCGCTCGACGATTACGCCACCGTGCTGAAGCGGCTGCGGGTGCAGAGCTGGGCGGAATTTTCCCGCGCCGTCAAAACCGGCGCGACCGCCGGCAAGGTCGCGGCGACCGTCGTGTCGCGGATGGAGCGGCGCACCAAGACCGGCAACAAGATGGGCATCATGGGCCTGTCGGACCCGACCGGCCATTTCGAGGCGGTGCTGTTTTCCGAAGGGCTCGCGCAATACCGCGACGTGCTGGAGCCGGGCGCTGCCGTTTTGCTGCAGCTCGGCGCCGAACTGCAGGGCGAGGACGTGCGGGCGCGGGTGCTGCATGCCGAGCCGCTGGACGACGCCGCGGCGAAAACCCAAAAGGGCCTGCGGATTTTCGTTCGCGACACCAAGCCGCTGGATTCGATCGCACGCCGGCTCAACATGCCCGAAGCCGCGACCAGCAAACGGGCTGGCAAAAGGCCTGCCGGCCAAGCCCGCGCCCGCGCCGTCGGGCGGCGCCGATGGCGACGTCTCGCTCGTCATCATGCTCGATCTCCAGACCGAGGTGGAGATGAAGCTGCCGGGACGCTTCAAGGTCTCGCCGCAGATCGCGGGCGCGATCAAGGCGGTCGCCGGCGTGGTGGACGTGCAGACGCTGTAGGCGGCGTCTGCACGCCGCATTCGCGATATCTTTCCGGGAATCGCGTTGCAACTATTGGTTGTCTACTATAATTATTTACATTTGGTCGTCAATTTAAGAGTCGAAGTAGGAGACGAAGCCTAATCATTTCGGCGTCGCGAAGTTATGCGCGCAACCATAATCACATGAATTCGGGGCGTCACCGAACGCGACGCCGCAAGGGCAAGGAAATTGCAATGTGTGAAAAATGTTCAATGGATCAGCTTCATCCGACGTCGCCCTCGCGGCGCTCCGTCGTTCTGTCCGCGGCATCGGCGCTGGGGCTGATGCTTGCCGGCACGGCTAACGCCAAGGAAGCGAAGGCGCCTCCCAAGCCGCAGAACGTGTTGTCGCCGGATGCCGCCCTCAAGAGATTGATGGAAGGAAATGCGCGCTATGTCGGCGGCAAGTCGCAGCTCCACGATTTCAAGCATGAAAGGGAAGCGCTGGTCGGAGGACAGAACCCCTACGCGGCCGTCCTGAGCTGCGCGGATTCGCGCATCGCGCCTGAATATGCCTTCGATAGCGCGCGTGGTGACTTGTTCGTCTGCCGCGTGGCCGGCAATTTCGCCAACGATGATACGATTGCGAGCATGGAATACGGCGTCGCTGTGCTCGGCAACGCCGCTGATCCTGGTGCTCGGTCATGACAGTTGCGGTGCGGTCGATGCGACGATCAAATCCCTGAAGGACAACAAGCCGCCTCCGGGACACATTCCGTCTCTGGTGGCTGCGCTGGCGCCCGCGGTGAAGGCGTCGGCACAGCAGAGCGGAAATCCGCTCGACAACGCCATCCGCCAGAACGTGATCGATAACATCGCCAAGCTGAAATCGGCCGCACCGATCCTCAACGCAGCCGTCGAGCAGAACAAGCTGAAAGTGGTCGGCGGCATCTATCGCCTTGCAACCGGCAAGGTTGAACTGCTGAGTTGAGCGGGCAGGATCGGGGCGGTCGTCGACGTGCAGACGTTGTGTCCTGTTGCCGCCCCGCTCTCGCTTGTCATGCCCCGCGGAGGCGGGGCATCCAGTACGCTGCGGCTTCTCGGCCGAGCACGAATGTCTCTGGAATACTGGATCACCCGCCTGCGCGGGTGATGACGACTGGTTGGCAAGTCACAGCGACCGCGCGATCAAAAGCTTCATGATCTCGTTGGTGCCGCCGTAGATCTTCTGGATGCGCGCGTCGACGAACATCCGCGAGATCGGATATTCCTCCATGTAGCCGTAGCCGCCATGCAGCTGCAGGCATTCGTCGGCGGTTTCGACCTGCTTCTGCGAACACCAGTATTTCGCCATCGAGGCGGTGACGGTATCGAGTTCGCCGGCGACCAGGCGCTCGATGCACCAGTCGACGAAGACGCGTGCGATCATCGCCTCGGTCTTGCGCTCGGCCAGCTTGAACGCGGTGTTCTGGAATTCGATGATCGGCTTGCCGAAGGCCGTGCGCTCCTTGGTGTAGTCGGCCGTGAGCTTGACCGCGCGCTCCATCGACGCCACCGCGCCGACCGCGAGCGAAAGCCGCTCCTGCGGCAATTGCTGCATCAACTGCACAAAGCCGTTGCCTTCCTCGTCGCCCAGCAGATTTTCCGGCGGCACGACCGCGTTGTCGAAGAACAGTTCGGACGTGTCGGAAGCATGCAGGCCGATCTTGTCGAGGTTGCGGCCGCGGCGGAAGCCTTCGTTGCCCTCGGTCTCCAGCACGATCAGCGAGAGGCCCTTGGCGCCGGGGCCGCCGGTGCGCGCCACCACGATGACCAGGTCGGCGGCCTGGCCGTTGGTGATGAACGTCTTCTGGCCGTTGATGACGTAGTTGTTGCCCTGCTTGCGCGCGGTGGTGCGCACGCCCTGCAAATCGGAGCCGGTGCCGGGTTCGGTCATCGCGATGGCGCCGACGAACTCGCCGCTCGCCATCTTCGGCAGCCAGCGCAGCTTCTGCTCCTCGGAGCCGTAGTTGAGGATGTAATGCGCGACGATGGCGCTGTGCACGGAGAGCCCGGTCGTCACTTCCGGCACCACGGTCTCGATGTCCTCGATGACGGCGGCCTCATAGGCGAAGGTGGCGCCGAGGCCGCCATAGGCTTCCGGCACGCTCGGCAGCAATGCGCCCATTTCGCCCAGCGCCCGCCAGGCGAAACGGTCGACCATTTTTTGCTCGCGCCATTTCCCGGCATGCGGCGCCAGATCCTTGGCGAGGAATTTCCTGAACTGATCGCGAAATAATTCGAGTTCGTCGGTCATCCAGGATGAACGGTATTGCATCTGAGCGCCCTCGCATCGAACGATGAGACCGCCGCCGCCGACGATCGACTGACGGCTGGTATAGTTGGAATCCGGCCCGCCGAACAGATGGACAGGTCGGCGATGGCGCCTGTGCCAAATCGCCGCCGATCACCGCGGCCAACGGCGTTGGCTGGTTGCGCAGACCTTGCCGGGCGCTTGGTGATGCGTTGCAACCACCCGGTGTTTTGGCTAAACGGCGAGGGCATCATCGCTATGCGGGCATGGCACAGGGGGACTCCGTGGCTGTTTCGATTGTCAGGGTGGCGCGCGCGCTAACCTGGTTACTGCTGCTGCTGGCGCTTGACGGGGGCACGGCGAGGACGGCGCAGGGCGCATCGTCGATCGCGGAGGGCATCTATGCCGCGGCGCCGCCGCGATTGCTGCAGATCCGGACGCTGGTCGCCGATGCAGGGCAGCAGGCGTCGATCGGCTCGGGCTTCCTGGTGTCCGCCGACGGGCTGGCGATCACCAACTACCATGTGATTGCGCAAGCTGTCCTCGAGCCGAGAACTTATCGGCTCGAATATGCGGCGGCCGACGGCGGTCGCGGCGAACTGAGCGTGGTGGACGTAGACCTGCCGAACGATCTTGCGATCGTTCGCCTTGCCAGGCGCGATGCTCCATTTTTCACCTTCGACGGTGCGGCATTGGAAGGCACACCTCCCAAGGGCGAGCGGCTGTATTCCATGGGTAACCCGCTCGATCTTGGTTTCACGATCATCGAAGGTACCTATAACGGCCTGGTCGACCGCACCTACAACGAGCGTGTGCATTTCAGTGGCGCGCTCAACCCGGGCATGAGCGGCGGCCCGGCCGTTTCAGCCGAGGGACAGGTGGTCGGTGTCAACGTCGCCACCCGCAGGGGTGGCCAGCTTCTCAGCTTTCTGGTGCCGGCGCGCTATGCGGCGGCGCTTTTGCAGCGGGTGCGCGAGCAGAAAAGCCCGCCGGATCTGCGGGCCGAGGTCGGCCGACAACTCGCCGCGTGGCAGTCGGGGCTCTACAGATCGCTTGCCGAGCAAGGGTTTCGTTCAACCGCACTCGGGCCTTATCTGGCCCCCGAGACAGTCGCGCCCTGGTTCAATTGCTGGGCGAACACCAACGCGGGAGCTACGCCTCGACCGCGCGCCAGCATCAATTCGATCAACTGCAAGGCCGATACCGCCCTGTATGTCGCTCCCGACCTGAACACGGGCGCGATCCAGATCGATCATTCCTATGTCAAAGCCACCGATCTCAATCAGTTTCAGCTTGCAGCCCTTCTGACGCAGATGAGCCAGCCGCGGCTTGTCGGCGGCGGCCCGTTCCGCAAGTGGTATACGCCGCAGCGCTGCCACGAGGATTTTGTCGGTGCCGCGGCAGCCTCGGACCAGCCGCCGCTCAGGGTTATCTGGTGTGCGCAGGCCTATCGCGAATTCGAGGGACTCTACGACGTGGCCCTGATCGCCGTGACCCAGGACCAGGGCAGCGCGGCATTGGTCTCGCGACTGAACCTTCAAGCGGTGGCGTATGATGACGCCGTGGCGCTGGGCAAGCGCTTCCTTCAATCGGTGCAGTCGAGCAAATGATCTGGGTAGAAGTATTGTCGCGTCACCGCGATATTGCCGCGCGTTTCCGGATCGCTGCTTCGGAGGCGCGCATCGGCCGCGGCTATGACAACGACGTCATCATCGACGACCCCTATGTCGCGGCACAGCATCTGCGAGTCTTTCGCGACGAGGCCGGCCAACTCGTTGCCGAGGATCTCGGCAGCACCAACGGCACGTTTCTTGATGGCGGCCGCAAGCGGCTCACGCGCATCGTCGTTGACGGCAAACATCCGATACGCATCGGCAAAACCGATCTGCGCATTCGCGAGATCCACCATGAGGTCGAACGCGAACGCGTGGCCGCGCCGGAGTGGCGGACCTTGCCGGTTGCAACGGTTGCAGCACTCGGCGCTTCGCTGTTGGGATTGAGCGCGCTTCAGATCTGGCTCGCCCAGACGGGCGAGCTGCGGGCTTCGAGCTATCTCGCG
The DNA here is from genome assembly GCA_963742935.1 of uncultured Alphaproteobacteria bacterium. GTDB lineage: Bacteria > Pseudomonadota > Alphaproteobacteria > Rhizobiales > Xanthobacteraceae > Bradyrhizobium. The sequence goes on from CAVUOI010000001.1 coordinate 46,051, forward strand.
CCGCTGCTCGGGGTCGTCGCCATGGTCCTCGTATGGGCAGGCATATGGGCGCTGCTGTCGCGAATATTTTCCGGCAGCTCGCATCTGCTGCGCAATCTGCTGATCACGCTGGCAGGCGGTCTTGCATTCTCGCTCTACTACGAGTTAGCCCGACTTTTCGCGTTTGCGTGGACCTGGTCCGCAGCCAGCACGTATCAATTCGTTGCGGCGTGGCTGATCCTGGCGGCGGTGTGCTTCCTGCATTTGCGCGAGGTGGGCCGAACCCGGCTGAAGCTGAAGGCCGCCATCGTGGTCGCGCTGCTCGTTGTTGCGATTGCGTTCCAGACCTTGCAGCGGTCCGAGGCCTTTTCCGATGACGGGCGGCAATACAGGACGCATCAGCTCATGCCGCCGGCGTTGCGGGCGGTCCGGCTCACCGAGCCAGGCGTATTCTTCGGCGAGATCGCCGATCTCAAAACAAGGCTCGACAGCGATCGCGTGAACGCCAGGCCAAACGAGGCCGCTCGTTAGGTGATCAAACGACGGCGTGGTTGATACCAGACGCGCTCTTGCAACCTTACGATGTTTCCAGCTATGACCTTCGTCGGGAATGGTTTTGGGGGCGTGATGTTGGGACGTGAAATTGCGTTGCTGTCGATGGCGTTGGCTTTGTCGGGATGCATGACCTCGAAGGAGGGGACCGACTATGCGGCGATCTCGCAAAAGGTCGGTCCGCCGAAGCCGGGACAGTCCCGGGTCGTGGTGCTGCAGAAAAAGCGCGACGGGCTGTCGATGGCCCTTTGTGCCTGTGACGTGAAGGTGGATGGCCGACCGATGGGCAAGGTGGTGGTCGGCACCTACGTCTATGCCGATCTCCCGCCAGGCCCGCATCAGCTCGTTGCGAGCGAATTGCTGTTTCCGGGCGACACAAAGCGCGATTTCACCGCCGCGCCCGGCCGCACCTATTTCTTTCTCGTCAAGTCCAGCCCACGGCGTGACGCGGTAACCGGGATGTCGATGGTCGTGGGATTGGCCGGCGCGGCGGTTGCGGCCGTCGCGACCTCCGGCGGTGATAATCTCGGGCCGGGCGAATTCGTGCCGCTGGACGAGCCGTCCGCGCGAACGATGCTCGCAGAGCTGCAATTGGCGGATTAGTCCAGCTCCGGACCCAAAGGCAACCTGGGTGCAGCCCCGGCGCCGCGAGCCGGGTTCCTTTCTACTGTGCATGGGGTTGTTTTCGCGATTTTTATCCGCGCCCCGATGAGCGTGTGCACCGCCTCCGCGAAACGGCTGATTTCGGGGGCGGAATCGGGGCGGCGGCGGCCCGTGCCTTGTTGAGAGCGCAATTGTTCAAGAAACGTTCAGCTCAACGCGCGCTCCATGCAGTGGGGCGGCGACAGGGTGGAATCCCATGCGTTTTGTAAGAAGTTTTTCGATTCTTTCGGTGTGTCTGGTCGCGATCTCCGGACTGGCGGGACATTTGGATCGCGCCGCCGCGCAAGCGCCGGAAAAGCGCATCGCGCTGGTGGTCGGCAATGGCGCCTATGCGAAATCGCCGCTGGCGACCGCGGCCAACGACGCCGGCCTGATCGCGCAGACCTTGCAGGCGGCCGGCTTCGACGTGATCGGCGCCCGCGATCTCGACGGCGACACGCTGCGCAAGAGTTTTCGTGACTTCATCAACAAGGCCGAAGCCGCGGGCCCGGACACGGTCGCGATGGTGTATCTGGCCGGCTACGGGCTGCAATTGGGCGGCGACAACTATTTCGTGCCGGTCGATTCCACGATCAACCGCGATACCGACGTGCCGATCGAGGCGCTGCGGACCGGCGACTACATCCGTCAGCTCGCCTCGCTGCCGCTCAAGGCCGGCATCGTCGTGCTGGACGCGGCGCGGCAGCAGCCTTTCGTCGAGGGACAGATCGCCAGCGGTCTCGCGCTGGTCGAGGCCGACCCGCATATGCTGATCGCGTTCAACGCCGCTCCCGGCACGATCGCCCCGGTCGAGCAGGGGTCGTATGGCGTCTACGCCCAGTCGCTGGCCGAGATGATCCGCACCGGCGGGTTGCCGCTGGGCGAGGTGTTCAATCGCGTGCGGCTGCGGGTCAACGAGGCGAGCAAGGGCGCGCAGGTGCCGTGGGACAGCCAGAAGGTCGATGCGGCCTTCACCTTCTTCGAGCGCGAGCCCGATGCGCCCGCATCACCTGCGGCCGACCAGGCCGCCGCCGCCCGCAGCAGGCCGATCCGCGAACTCGGCGTGCAGGACGCCTACGCCGCGGTGCTGGAGCGCGACACGCTGCCCGGCTACGAGGATTTTCTCGCCGCCTATCCCGACGATCCGATGGCGAAGCGGGTGAGGGCGCTCGCGGCGGCGCGGCGCGAGGCGATCACCTGGCGCCGCACCTACCGTGCCGACACGCCGAACGCCTATTGGTCCTATCTGCAACGCTACCCGCGCGGGCCGCATGGCGCCGACGCACGCCGCCGGCTTGCGATTCTCACGGCGCCGCTGGAGCCGCCGCCGACCTTCGACGTCATCGATTACGACGTGCCGCCACCGCCGCCGGATGAGTTGATGTATATCGACCGGCCGGTGCTGGCCTTCGGCGATCCCGAATTCGGTTTCGTGCCGCCGCCGCCCGCGCCGGTCTACTATCTGCCGCCGCCGCCGGACGATTTTGTGATACTGGAGCCGCCATTCGCACCGGTCGGGCTGTTCATCCTGCCGCAGCCGTACTTCGTGCCGATCCCGATCTATTACCGGCCGCCGCGCTATATCGTGCCGCCGCCGAACAACATTATCTTCACCAATATCCACAACCGCGCCGCCATCAACAACGTCATCAACCGGCGGCCGGGCGGTGGCCGAGGGCGGTCGCTCCGGTGGGTGGACCCGGCGGCAGGCCGAATGGACGCCCCGGCGCGCCGGTGGCGCCCGGGCAGGTCGGTGCCGCCACGCCGACGCTGCCGCCCGCGGTCGCGCAACGGGCCACGCTGATCCAGCAGGGCAAGGCGCCGGTGCCGCCGAGTGCTGCGATCAATCCTGCGGTAAGGACCGGCTTGCCCGGCGCTCCGGGCCAGGCCGGAAGGCCGAATGCGCCAATGCCGGCCAACGCGCCGGCAGGCTTGCCTCAGAACCAGACCTTGCCTCAGAACCAGACGCTGCAAAGGCCCAACGCGCTGCCGGTCCCGGGCGCCAGGGGCGCGCCGCCTGCGCCGCCGAGCGCGGCCGTTTCGCCAGCGGCCGTCAATCCGAACGCCAGACTTGCGCCGGGCGGCCCGCCGCCAGGCGGTCCGGGCGCGAGGCCCGCGCCCGTCGGTCCGGCTGGTCAGCCAAGAATCGCAGCCCCGCCACCCGGTGCCGCATCGAGGCCTTCTGCTGCCATCGCGCCAAGACCTCAGCCTGAACTGCGGCGCGCCCCGCCGCCGACGGCAGTGAACGTGGCAAGGCAGCCGCCGCCAGCGGCCCGTATCGCACCGTCTCCCCCGCCAAGGATGGCGGCCCCACCGCCGCGGATGGCCGCGCCATCGCCGCCGCCAAGGATGGCCGCTCCGCCACCAAGAATGGCCGCGCCTCCGCCGAGGATGGCAGCCCCACCGCCCCGCATGGCGGCGCCGGCCCCGCGTATGGCGGCCCCGCCACCCCGGATGGCGGCTCCGCCGCCCCGGATGGCCGCGCCGGCGCCGCGCGCGGCTCCGGCCGCGGCACCGAGAGGGTGCCCGCCGGGCGCCCGCTGCTGATTGCCAACCGGCCGGATCCGCGGGGATTCGGCCGGTTCAGAGGCTAAATCGCCGGGCTGAAAGGCCGAAAAACCGGCCGTATTTCCTTGCTTCTGGCTGGAATCCGGCTATACACCGCGCCATCTCACACGGAAACATGGCTCAAAAGGCCGTCCGGTGGCAGCCGGGCCATAAGGCTCGTCTGCTCACACGTTTCCGGAGGAACCAACCGGAGAATCATCACTATGTCGCTACCCGATTTTTCTATGCGTCAGCTCCTCGAAGCTGGCGTGCACTTTGGCCACCAATCGCACCGCTGGAATCCGAAGATGGCGGATTACATCTTTGGTGCCCGCAACAACATCCACATCATCGACCTCGCGCAGACCGTGCCGTTGCTGCACACCGCGCTGAAGGCGGTTTCCGACACCGTCGCCAAGGGCGGCCGCATCCTGTTCGTCGGCACCAAGCGCCAGGCGCAGGACGGCGTTGCCGAGGCTGCCAAGCGTTCGGCGCAGTATTTCGTCAATTCGCGCTGGCTCGGCGGTACGCTCACCAACTGGAAGACGATTTCGGGCTCGATCAAGCGCCTGCGTCACCTCGATGAGGTGCTGGCTGGAGGCGAGGCCAGCTCCTACACCAAGAAGGAGCGGCTGACGCTGCAGCGCGAGCGCGACAAGCTCGACCGCTCGCTCGGCGGCATCAAGGACATGGGCGGTCTTCCCGACATGATCTTCGTGATCGACACCAACAAGGAAGACATCGCGATCCAGGAAGCGCAGCGGCTCAACATTCCCGTTGCCGCAATCGTCGACACCAACTCCGACCCCAAGGGCATCACCTTCGTGGTGCCGGGCAATGACGATGCCGGCCGCGCCATTACGCTGTATTGCGACCTGATCGCTCGCGCCGCCATCGACGGCATCTCGCGCGCCCAGGGCGACCACGGCATCGATATCGGCGCCTCCGCCCAGCCGGTCCGCGAAGAGATCCCGGCGGCTCCGCAGCCGGCAGGCTTCCAGGGTCTGGCCGGTCCGCGCGGCACCGCCGACAACCTCAAGAAGCTCACCGGCGTCTCGGGTGCGATCGAGAAGAAGCTCAACGACCTCGGCATCTTCCACTACTGGCAGCTCGCCGAGCTCGACCACGATACCGCGCACAAGATCGGCGAAGAGGTCGGTCTTCCGAGCCGCGCCGATGCCTGGGTTGCCCAGGCCAAGACGCTGACCGCGGAAGCGGAATAATTGGTAACCCGCGTGGCCGGGTCTTCCGGCCACCGGTTCTGATCCCCAGATTACGACATTCCCTGGAGCTTGAGGCGGCACGGCGCAAATTGCGCGCCGCGCCCGCGGCTAACGGGCAAGAAGGATATTCGACGATGGCAACGATCACTGCGGCGATGGTCAAGGAACTGCGCGAGTTGACCGGCGCAGGCATGATGGACTGCAAGGCAGCGCTCACCGAGACCAGCGGCGACATGACGGTCGCGCAGGATTGGCTGCGCAAGAAGGGCCTGTCGAAGGCCGCGAAGAAGGCTGGCCGTGTAGCGGCCGAAGGCCTGATCGGCGCTGTGACGTCCGGCGCCAAGGGCGTCGTGGTCGAAGTCAATTCGGAAACTGATTTCGTTGCACGCAACGAGCAGTTCCAGGGTCTCGTCAAGATGATCGCCCAGGTTGCGCTCAAGGTCGGTGGCGACGTCGAGAAGATCAAGGCCGCGCCGGTTGGCAGCGCGACCGTTGAGACCGCGATCTCCGAGGCTATCGCAACCATCGGCGAGAACATGTCGCTGCGCCGCGCCGCCTTGCTCGAAGTGGGCAACGGCGTGGTGTCGAGCTACATCCACAACGCCGTGATCGACGGCGCCGGCAAGATGGGCGTGCTGGTCGCGCTCGAATCCACCGGCAAGACCGATGAGCTCGCAACCCTCGGCCGTCAGCTCGCCATGCACGTGGCCGCGACCAATCCGCAGGCGCTGGATCCGTCCGGCCTCGACCCGGCGATCGTGACGCGCGAAAAGGACGTGCTGGCCGACAAATATCGCCAGCAGGGCAAGCCGGAGAACGTGATCGAGAAGATCGTCGAGTCCGGTCTGAAGACCTATTACAAGGAAGTCTGCCTGCTCGAGCAGGCGTTCATCCACGACGAAAAGGGCAAGTCGGTCGCCCAGGCCGTGAAGGAAGCCGAAGGCAAGATCGGCGCGCCGGTGAAGATTACCGGATTTGTGCGCTATGCTCTCGGCGAGGGAATCGAAAAGCAGGAATCCGATTTCGCAGCCGAGGTCGCGGCAGCCAGCGGCAAGAAGTAACCGCCGCGGTAATCTCTTTAGTTTGAGCATGATCTCCGGGCAAACGCATTCCGCGTTTGTCCCGAGGGAAAACCGGTTTCCACTTTTCCGGATCATGCTCGAGCTTCCGGCGCCAACGCGCCGGAAGTCACCTGCGCGGGAGAGGGAAGCGTAAGCAATGGCTGAGCCGGTCTATCGTCGCGTCGTGATCAAGCTCTCGGGCGAATATCTCGCTGGCAGCCAATCCTTCGGTATCGACCAGCCCACCGTTGACCGCGTCGCCGAGGATTTGATCGCAGCCCAGAAGCTTGGCGTCGAGGTCGCCGTCGTGATCGGTGGCGGCAACATCGTCCGTGGCGTCGAAGTCTCCTCGCGCGGCGTGTCGCGCCCGACCGGCGACACCATGGGCATGCTCGCCACCATGATGAACTGCCTGGCGCTGGAAGCGGCGATCGAGCGCAAGGGGACGCCGGCGCGAACCCTGTCGGCGTTCGTGATGCCCGAGATATCGGAGCTGTTCACCCGCAGTGCGGCGCACAAATACCTGGCCGAGGGCCGAATCGTGCTGCTCGGAGGCGGAACCGGCAATCCGTTCTTCACAACCGACACCACGGCCGTGTTGCGGGCGGCCGAGATCGGGGCGCAGGCTGTGCTCAAGGCCACCAATGTCGACGGTGTTTACAGCGCCGATCCCAAAAAGGACCCGTCGGCCAAGCGTTTCGACCGCCTGACGCATTCGCAGGCGATTGCCGGCGACTACAAGGTAATGGATGCGACCGCATTCGCGCTTGCCCGCGAGACGTCACTGCCTATCATCGTATTCTCGATCGCCGAGCCGGGTTCGATCGGCGCGATCCTGCGCGGGACCGGCCACGGCACGGTGGTTGCCGGCTGAAATGGCCGTTGCTGCTTCGAACCGCAGGCTTTTATGACGGCCGGCGGCTGGTTTCTTAGGAGGGGAGAGCGTTATGCCCACGCCCGGTTTTGACATCAACGAATTGAAGCGCCGCATGCAAGGCGCCACACAGTCGCTCAAGCACGAACTGGGTGGCTTGCGCACCGGCCGTGCGGCCGCGTCCATGCTCGAACCGGTGCAGGTCGAGGCTTACGGCTCACACATGCCGCTCAACCAGCTCGCTACCGTCAGCGTGCCCGAGCCGCGCCTGCTTTCGGTGCAGGTGTGGGACAAGTCGATGGTGAAGGCCGTCGAAAAGGCAATCGTCAATTCGAACCTCGGCCTCTCGCCGGCGACTGAAGGTCAGGTGTTGCGCCTGCGAATTCCCGAACTCAACGAGGAGCGGCGCAAGGAACTGGTGAAGGTCGCGCATAAATACGCCGAGGCTGCCAAGGTGGCGGTCCGCCATGTCCGTCGCGACGGGCTGGATATCGTCAAGAAGCTCGAAAAGAATCACGAGATTTCCGAAGACGATCAGGAGCGGCTCGCCAACGACGTGCAAAAGGCGACCGACGGGACGATCGCGGAAATCGATCAGTTGCTTGCGACGAAGGAAAAGGAAATCCTCACCGTTTGACGGCAACGTCCAAGAATCAAGATGGGTCTGGAACTCAGGTAATGTCGAACGCCGCCGCCCCCGCACCGGAAGGACAGGATCGATCCGTTCCGTTGCATGTGGCGATCATCATGGACGGAAACGGGCGCTGGGCGGCCGCGCGCGGCTTGCCGCGCGCCGAAGGCCACCGCCGCGGCGTCGAGGCGTTGCGCCGCGTCGTTCGCGCCGCCCATGAACTCGGCGTGCTGTACCTCACGATCTTCTCGTTCAGCTCGGAGAACTGGTCGCGGCCGGCGACTGAAATCGGCGATCTGTTCGGGCTGCTGCGCCGCTTCATCCGCAACGATCTGGCGACGCTGCATCGCGATGGCGTCCGCGTCCGCGTGATCGGGGAGCGGGCAGGGCTCGAGCCCGATATCTGCGCGCTCTTGAACGAAGCCGAGGAACTGACCCGCGGCAACACCAAGCTCAACCTCGTGGTCGCCTTCAATTACGGATCGCGCCAGGAAATCGCCAATGCCGCGCAAAAACTGGCGGGTGAGGTGGCGGAGGGCAAGCGCGACCCGGCATCGATCGACGCCGACACGCTCGGCGGCTATCTCAGTGCGCCAGACATTCCCGATCCCGACCTGATCATCCGCACCAGCGGCGAGCAGCGGCTGTCGAACTTCCTGATGTGGCAGGCGGCCTATAGCGAACTCGTTTTCGTGCCGATCCACTGGCCGGACTTCGACAAGGCCGCGCTCGAAAGCGCGATTGCCGAATACGCCAGACGGGAGCGCCGTTTCGGCGGTCTGGCCGCGAAAACCGGATCGTGACCGAGGAAAAGGCCGCGCCGGCGGCAGCGGAAAAGGCCGCGCCGGCGGCAGCGAGTCCCTCCGACTCCCGCAATCTCGTCATGCGGGTTGCCGTCGCAGCTGTATTGATTCCATTGGCGGTAGCGATCGCCTATGCGGGCGGCTGGCTTTGGGCCACGCTGGTGACGCTGGCAGCCATCGGCCTTTTCGTCGAATGGCTCGCTATCGTCGGTCTCGCCGGCGTGACCCGCGTGACCGTGGCTGGTGTGGCTGCGCTGGTGATTGCAGGCGTCTGTCTTGCGATGGGCCGGCTCGATGCCGCACTGGTCGTGCTGGGTGTCGGACTGGTTGCGGTAGCGTCGATCGTGCCGGAGCAGCGAAACTGGGCGGCGGCGGGATTTTTGTACGCGGCGGCGGCCCTGGTTGCCTCGGTGTTGCTGCGCCTCGATCCCGTCAAGGGTTTCGCCGCGCTGATGTTCGTGCTGCTGATCGTATGGGTGACCGATAGCGGCGGCTATTTCGCGGGTCGCGGCATCGGCGGCCCAAAACTCTGGCCGCGCGTCAGCCCGAAGAAGACCTGGGCAGGCGCCATCGGCGGGTTGGCCGCCAGCCTCGTCGTGGCGGCAGGCTTTGCCGTGTTCGATCTGGGTCGGATAGGGCCGTTATTGATGCTTTCTGCGGCCCTTTCGGCCATCTCTCAGCTCGGCGACCTCTTTGAATCCGCCGTGAAGCGCCGTTTTGGCGTAAAGGACTCAAGTCACATAATTCCGGGCCACGGCGGACTAATGGATCGCCTCGACGGGTTTGTCGCAGCCGTCGTTGTGGCGGCCCTTTTCGGTTTTCTCCGGGGCGGCGCGGATAGCGTCGGCCGCGGTCTTATGATTTGGTGAAATGATGAGCGCAGTTCCATTGCGTAACAACAAGGCCCCGCTGGCAGAAGCGCGCACCGTGACAGTGCTGGGCGCCACCGGTTCCATCGGCGACAGCACCATGGATTTGCTGCGTGGTGCGCGCGACCGTTATTCCGTCGTGGCGCTGACGGCGAATTCCAATGTCGATGCGCTGGCCAAACTCGCCATTGAATTCGGCGCGCGATTCGCTGCCATCGGCGATCCGGCGCGGCTTGGCGCATTGAAGGATGCGCTCGCGGGCACCGGCATCGAATGCGGCGCCGGCGAAAGCGCGATCATCGAGGCCGCGGCGCGCCCGGCCGACTGGGTGATGGCGGCGGTCAGCGGTGCGGCCGGGCTGAAGCCCGCGCTGGCTGCGGTCGACCGCGGCGCGTCGGTGGCGCTCGCCAACAAGGAATGCCTGGTGTGTGCCGGCGATTTCTTCATGCAGCGCGCGGCGAAAGCCGGCGCCTGCATCCTGCCGGCCGATTCCGAACACAACGCGCTGTTCCAGGCGCTTTCTTCCGGCAACCGCGAGGAACTGGTGCGTGTGATCATCACCGCATCCGGCGGGCCGTTCCGCACCTGGGCCGCCCGGGACATCGAACAGGCGACGCTGGCGCAGGCGCTCAAGCATCCGAACTGGAGCATGGGCCAGAAGATCACCATCGATTCGGCTTCGATGATGAACAAGGGCCTCGAAGTCATCGAGGCTTCCTACCTGTTTGCGCTGAGCGCCGACGAAATCGACGTGCTCGTGCATCCGCAGTCGATCATCCATGGCATGGTCGAATTCTCCGATCGCTCCGTGGTAGCGCAGCTCGGCGCGCCCGACATGCGCATCCCGATCGCGCATTGCCTGGGGTGGCCGGACCGAATCGTCGGCCCGTCGGCGCGGCTGGATCTTGCAAAAATTGGCCAGCTGACCTTTGAGGCGCCGGACTTCGAGCGGTTCCCGGGCTTGCGGCTGGCCTACGAATCGCTACGTACGGGCCGTGGTGCGACCACGGTCTTCAACGCAGCCAATGAGGTGGCGGTGGCGGCGTTCATTGCCGGACAGATCAAGTTCGGGGCGATCGCGCGTCTCGTCGAAGCCACCCTCAACGACTGGATTCGCGGCGGGAACCTGGCCCCTTTGAGCTCGGCCGACGACGCGATTTCCGTTGACCATAACGCGCGAAATCGAGCTGCCGCCCTATTGCCTCAAATTGCCTTAAAGGCATCCTAGAGGGTCGGGGACGGAGCCATCGGCTCTTGTCGAGGGGAATCTGATGTTGGACTTTTTGCTAAATAGCTTCAATACGTTGGGCCATGGGCTCGTCGGCTACATCATTCCCTTCCTGTTCGTCCTGACCATCGTCGTGTTCTTCCATGAGCTCGGCCACTTTCTGGTCGCCCGCTGGGCTGGCGTGAAAGTGCTGACGTTCTCGCTCGGCTTCGGACCGGAACTCGCTGGGTTCAATGACCGCCATGGCACGCGCTGGAAGATCTCCGCGATCCCGCTCGGCGGCTATGTGAAGTTCTTCGGCGACGAATCGGAAGCCTCGACGCCGGCTTCTGCGGAAACGCTCGCCGGCATGACTGAGCAAGAGCGGGCAGGCAGCTTCCATCACAAGAAGGTCGGCGCGCGGGCGGCCATCGTCGCGGCCGGCCCGATCGCGAATTTCATCCTGGCGATCGTCATTTTCACCTGCCTTTTCACCTTCTTCGGCAGGCCGAACACCACGGCGCGCGTCGACAAGATCGAGGCCGCCAGCGCCGCCGAGCGGGCTGGTTTCCAGGTTGGCGACATCGTCACCGCCATCGACGGCAAGAAGATCGGCAGCTTCTCCGACATGCAGCGCTTCGTCAGCGTCCGTGCCGGCGACACCCTGACCTTCACCATCAAGCGCGGCGATTCCGTGCTGGAATTGAAGGGCACGCCGGAACTGCGCGAAGTGAAGGACCCGTTCGGGAACACGCAGCGTCTCGGCATCCTCGGCATCACCCGCGCGACCGCGCCGGGCGAAGTCACCACCGAGAAGGTCGATCCGGCCAGCGCCTTCTGGCTGGGAATCAAGGAGACCTGGTTCGTTATCGACCAGACGATTTCCTATATCGGCAACGTTTTCACCGGGAAGGCGAGCGCGGACCAGATCGGCGGACCGATTCGAATCGCCCAGATTTCGGGGCAGGTCGCCACCCTCGGACTGATTCCCTTGCTGCATCTGGCAGCGGTGCTGTCCATTTCGATCGGGCTATTGAACCTGTTCCCGGTTCCGCTGCTCGACGGCGGTCACCTTTTGTTCTACGCGGCGGAGGTTTTGCGGGGCCGTCCGCTGTCGGAAAAGTCGCAGGAATACGGGTTCCGTGTGGGTCTGGTTCTGGTCCTGATGCTGATGGTGTTCGCTTTCTATAATGATTTCCATCAGGTGCCGTGGCTGAAGGGGCTGTTCGGCAGATCGTAGCCGCGGCTTTTTTGTGACGTTGCCCATTGGCAACGTCTTGGAATGAAAATGGAATCGCACCGCGATGTCTGGTTTGCCGCCCTCTCGAAATTGGCTACAAGCAGAGCGACTTTGGGAATCTGTCGGTTCGTAGGGGTGCGGACCGACAAATGAATGACGAGGGCGCTTTGCGCATGATGTTGGGAATGCGAGTGCGGGGGGCTCTACTGGGCGCTCTGATCATGGTGGCCGCGCCGATGGGGGGCGCGCTGGTATCTGTGCCTGCTGCGGCGCAGACTGCGGCATCGATCGCCGTTGAGGGGAACCGGCGTGTCGAGGTTGAGACCATCCGTTCCTATTTCAAGCCAGGCCCCGGCGGCCGGCTTGGGCAGGCCCAGATCGACGACGGCCTCAAGGCGCTGATCGAGACCGGCCTGTTCCAGGACGTGCGAATCAACCAGGTCGGCGGCCGGCTGGTCGTGACCGTGGTCGAAAACGCCGTGATCGGCCGCATCGCGTTCGAAGGCAACAAGAAGGTCAAGGACGAGCAGCTTTCGGGTGAAATCCAGTCCAAGCCGCGCGGCACGTTCTCGCGCCCGATGGTCCAGTCGGACGCCCAGCGCATCGCCGAAATCTACCGGCGCTCCGGCCGTTATGACGTCCGAGTGACCCCTGAAATCATCGATCAGCCGAACAACCGCGTCGACCTGATCTTCACGGTCACCGAGGGCAACAAGACCGGCGTTCGATCGATCGAGTTCGTCGGCAACGTCGCCTATTCGTCCTATCGCCTGAAGGACATCATCAAGACCCGCGAATCCAACCTGCTGAGCTTCCTCGGCGGCGCCGACGTCTACGATCCGGACCGGGTCGAGGCCGATCGCGACCTGATTCGCCGCTTCTACCTCAAGAACGGTTACGCCGACGTTCAGGTGGTTGCCGCGCTGACCGAGTATGACCCCGACAAGAAGGGCTTCTCCGTCACGTTCAAGATCGAGGAGGGGCAGCAATATCGCGTCGCCACCGTCGACTTCCAGACCTCCATCGCGACGCTGGATGCCGCCTCGCTGCGCAGCTTCTCGCGCGTCAGCGTCGGCTCGGTCTACAATGCCGAGGCGCTCGAGAAATCGGTCGAAGAAATGCAGATCGAGGCCTCGCGGCGCGGCTATGCCTTCGCCGTGGTGCGCCCGCGCGGTGACCGCAATTTCGAAGCGCACACCGTTTCGATCGTGTTCGCGGTCGACGAAGGCCCGCGCACCTATATCGAGCGAATCAACGTCCGCGGCAACACCCGCACCCGCGACTACGTGATTCGCCGCGAGTTCGACCTGTCCGAAGGCGACGCCTATAACCGCGCGCTGGTCGACCGGGCCGAGCGCCGGCTGAAGAACCTCGACTTCTTCAAGAGCGTGAAGATCGTGACCGAGCCGGGTTCGTCGACCGACCGCGTGATCCTGGTCGTCGATCTCGAAGAGAAGTCGACCGGTGACTTCTCGGTGTCGGGTGGCTATTCGACCACCGATGGCGCGCTGGCCGAAGTCAGCATCTCCGAGCGCAACTTCCTCGGCCGCGGCCTCTATGCGAAGGCGGCCGTGACCTACGGTCAGTATGCGCGCGGCGGTTCGCTGTCGTTCGTCGATCCCTACCTGTTCGACTATCGCGTAGCCCTGGGTCTCGACCTGTTCTATCGTGAGCAGCTGGCCAACAGCTACATCGCCTACGGCACCAAGACGCTCGGCTTCAGCCCGCGGCTCGGCTTCACGCTGCGGGAAGATCTTGCGCTGCAGCTGCGCTACTCGATCTATCAGCAGGAAATCCAGCTGCCGAACCAGTTGGCGAACTGTAACAACAATTCGTCGAACTCGCTCCTCGCTTTCAATCCGAGCCCGGCCTACGCCAATCTGGTCGGCGCTCCCGCGGGCGGATCGATCACGTCCGGCGGCCAGACTGCCACCGATACGTCCGGCGCGGGCCTGTGGTGCTACAGCGATGGCGAAGCCTCGCTGCCGGTTCGCAGAGAGCTGCAGAGCGGCAAGGCGCTGACCTCGTCGGTCGGCTACTCGCTGAACTACAACACGCTTGATAACAACAAGAACCCGACCGGCGGCCTGCTGATCGACTGGAAGCAGGACTTCGCCGGCGTCGGCGGCGACGTGAAGTACATCAAGTCGGCGGTCGACGCGAAGTACTACACTCCGCTGGTTGCCGATATCGTCGGCCTGATCCATCTCCAGGGCGGCATGCTGAACCAGTTCGGCGGCAGCGAGCTGCGCATGCTCGATCACTTCCAGATGGGGCCGAATCTGGTGCGCGGTTTTGCGCCGAACGGCATCGGTCCGCGCGATCTCAACCCCTTCGGCACGCGTGACGCGCTCGGCGGCACCAAGTACTGGGGCGCTTCGTTCGAACTGCAGATGCCGTTCTGGTTCCTGCCGAAGGAAGTCGGGCTCAAGGGCTCGGTCTATGCCGATGCCGGCGGATTGTGGGACTACAAGGGCCCGACGTCGTGGGCGGCCACGGGCGAGGTCAACGTGCCGGGCTGTATCAAGCCGACGCAAGTGACGAACACGACGAACGCCAATGCCGGAACCTGCCTTGGATTGCAGTATGACGACGGCAACACGGTCCGCAGCTCAGTCGGTGTCGGTATCATCTGGGCTTCGCCGTTCGGTCCGCTGCGCTTCGACTATGCGGTTCCGCTCACGAAGGGTGCGTACGACCGCGTCCAGCAATTCAAGTTTGGCGGTGGCACGTCGTTCTGAGGTATCTTGAAACGAACGGACCCCAGATCCGCGTGACAGGGTCCGCGTGACAGGATCGCCCTGAGCAAAAGGAGAGGCCGGCTCGGTTTTTCGGAGCCGGCGCTCTGATGTGAAGGCCGGCCAGACTTTGACGGATGGAATGGCGCAGCCGATATTCTTCAAGCAACCTGCTTCCGCGACGCTGGTCGAACTGGCCACGCTGACGGGAGCGGTATTGGCCGATCCCGCACGGGGCGACCGGGTGATCAGGGCCCTTGCTTCGCTCGACGAAGCCGGCCCCATGCACTTGGCGTTCTTCGATAACGTTAGATATGCCGACCAGCTCAAGGCGACCAAGGCCGGCGCGGTTCTGATCAGTCCGCGCTTCGAGGCCCAGGTGCCCGCCGATGTGGCGGTGCTGCGCGCGGCGCAGCCGTTCCGCGCTTTCGTGAAACTGGCGCGCGAATGGCACGCCGATGCGCTCCGCCCGCAATCCTGCTTTGGCAATGACGGCATCGCGCCGTCCGCCATCATCGATCCGTCCGCCCATCTCGAGGACGACGTCATCGTCGATCCGCTGGCAGTGATCGGGCCCCGGGTCGAGATCGGCGCCGGCACCGTGATCGGCGCGGGCGCCGTCATCGGCGCCGACGTCAAGATCGGCCGCGACTGCAATGTCGGCGCCCGCACCACGATCCAGTTCGCCCTGATTGGCAACAATGTCCTGATCCACCCCGGCTGCAACATCGGGCAGGACGGCTATGGCTTCTTCTTCGGCCCCGAAGGCCATCTGAAGGTGCCGCAGACCGGCCGGGTGCTGATCCAGAACCATGTCGAGGTCGGCGCCGGCACCTGCATCGACCGCGGCAGCCTGCGGGATACGGTGATCGGCGAGGGCACCAAAATCGACAATCAGGTTCAGATCGGCCACAATGTGACCGTCGGCAGGCACTGCCTGCTCGTGGCCCAGATCGGGCTCGCGGGCAGCGTGACGATCGGTGACAACGTCGCGCTCGGGGCGAAGGTGGGCATCAACAACCACGTCAAGATCGGCGACGGCGCCCAGGTAACGGGCATGAGCGCGGTCAAGGACGACATTCCGCGCAATGGCCGCTGGGGCGGCTATTTTGCCAAACCGACCAGGCAGTGGTTCAGGGAGATTGTTGCGGTGGAGCGGTTGGCGCAGGGCGGCACGGCCGATCCGAAAGGCGAGGGACGGGAGTGATGGAGGAGGCAGCGGTCAGATTCGAGCTCGTTGATATCAATGAGATCCTCAAGACGCTCCCGCACCGTTATCCGATGCTGCTGATCGACCGGGTGATCAAGATCCGGACCGATTACTCCGGCATCGGCATCAAGAACGTCACCTACAACGAACCGGCGTTCCTCGGCCATTTCCCCGAACGGCCGGTCTATCCCGGCGTGATGATGATCGAGGCCATGGCGCAGACCGCCGGCGTCATCGGCATCAAGTCGGTCGAGGGCACCGAGAAGCCCCGCGCGGTGTATTTCCTTACCATCGACAAGTGCAAATTCCGAAAACCGGTGATGCCCGGCGACACCATCGAATACCACATGCGCTCGATCGGCCGCCGCAAGGCGATGTGGTGGTTTCATGGCGACGCCAAGGTCAATGGCAGCGTGGTCGCCGAGGCCGATGTCGGTGCGATGCTGACGGATTGAATGGATATTTTCCGTCATACAACCGACGTCTTCCTGATATGTTTTTCGATCGCCGGTAGTGGAACCCGCATCGGGCGATTGACGAAATTTGCCTGACAGGTCGGTTGGGGTGCGCGCTTTTTCAACGGAGGTGTCCGTGACCGACAGCAGCGTCCGCCAGTTCGTCTGCGATGGCCGACCCTGCTGGCAAGAACGCGAAGGCCAGCCGCGCCATGCGCGGTCTGGTGAATGCGCCTCCCAAGGCGGGCTCAATAATCGGCGTGACGCTCAAGACCAACGTCGCCGATGACTGTGCTGGAGTTTCGAAACGCAAGGCGAGGCGCTCGTCTACAAGACCGGCGACTTCAGGCCCAGCGCGTTCTGGTCGCGCGCGTGCAGGCGAGCGAATGGATCGCGCGCGCCGGCAGCTGGATTTGGTCGAGCTCACGGAACTTTGGCCCGCCGACAGGTTTGTAGTTCCGGTCGAAGAAAGTGTTGCGGAGACGAGCCGCATGAAACTTCTCAAAGCCTGCGCAGCGCTGATCGCCGCGGCCGCCGCGTTCGCCGCAAGTGCGATAGCCCGCGACGATGGCCGGTATGCCCAATCCCCACTAAAACCCTGGTTCGACAGCCTCAGAAGCGCGAAGGGGCTATGCTGCTCGGACGCCGACGGCTCCGCAGTTTCCGACGTCGACTGGGAATCGAAGGACGGCCATTATCGCGTCCGGCTCGAGGGCCAATGGATCGACGTGCCCGACGATGCGGTGATCACCGTGCCGAACCGCGCCGGCCGGACCATGGTTTGGCCGGTAAGGGAGGCATCAGGGATTTCGATCCGCTGCTTCCTGCCCGGCAGCATGACCTGATGAACCACGTGCTGTCGGCGCACCGCAACATGACGTAACGATACGTCACTGGACACGATTCGGATGCCGCGCTAACCACCCGAAAACGCGTGATATTCGCGTCCAAATCGATGGGCTGGGCTGTTTTGATGGGTACGATCGATCCAACCGCGCGGGTTGAGGATGGCGCAGTGATCGGCGAGGGGACCACGATCGGTCCCTATTGCATCATCGGACGCAACGTCGTGATCGGCGAAAACTGCAAACTGATCGCGCATGTCTACGTCACCGCGCAGACCACGATCGCCGCGAACTGCACGATCTATCCATTTGCCTCTCTCGGCGCCCCGCCGCAATCCTTGGGCTACAAGGGCGAGCTGACACGGCTTGAGATCGGTGAGGACTGCACTATCCGCGAATCCGTCACCATGAACGCAGGTACGGTTGCCGGCGGTGGTGTCACCCGTGTCGGCGCGCGCGGCTACTTCATGAACTGCAGCCATGTCGGGCACGATTGCCAGGTCGGCGATAACGCGATTTTTGCAACCTCCGCCACGCTTGGCGGTCATTGCGAGATCGGTGATTTCGTCTTCATCGGCGGGCTGTCGGCCGTGCACCAATTTACCCGGATCGGGTCGCAGGTGATGGTCGGCGGCGTTTGCGGCGTGCGCGGCGACATCATCCCGTTCGGCCTCGTCAACGGCCAGTACGCCGCGCTGGAAGGGCTGAACGTCATCGGCATGAAACGTCGCCAGTTCACCAAACAGCGGCTGGCGGCGGTGCGTGCGTTCTACCAAAAACTGTTTCACGGTCCCGGCATTTTTGCCGAGCGGCTGAGCGAAGTGCAGCCGCTCGCCGCCGAGGACCCGGCGATCGCCGAGATCCTCTCGTTCATTGCACAGGGCAAGCATCGCCCGCTGTGTTTGCCCGCTGACGACGGCGGCAAGCCGTGATGACGGGATCGCCGCAGCCATGAATTCAGCGGCCTCCGACATTTCCTCGCCCGTCGGTGTCATCGCCGGCGGCGGCGCTATGCCGTTCGCGGTGGCGGACTCGCTGAGCCAGCGCGGGATCGCCCCGGTGCTGTTCGCGTTGCGCGGCGCCTGCGATCCCGATCGCGTCGCGCGCTTCCGCCATCACTGGATTTCGGTCGGGCAACTCGGCCGCGCCACAAAACTGTTTCGCAGCGAGGGCTGCCGCGACCTGATCTTTATCGGCACGCTGATGCGCCCGGCGCTGTCGGAAATCCGGCTCGACTGGGGAACGGTCCGCGTGCTCGGTCGCGTCTGGGCGGCGTTCCGCGGCGGCGACGATCATCTGCTGTCGGGCATCGGCCGCATCCTTGAACAGGACGGCTTTCGGATGGTCGGCATCCGCGATGTCGCCCCCGACATGCTGATGCCGGAAGGAAACGTCGCGCGCGCCAATCCCGATGCCGCCGCTGTAGCTGACGTCGCCAAGGGTCGGCAGGTGCTGGCAGCACTCGGGCCGTTCGATATCGGTCAGGCCGTGATCGTGATCGACGGCCACGTGGTGGCGGTCGAGGACATCGAGGGCACCGACGGGCTGTTGGCACGCGTGGCGCGGTTGCGCGAGGCCGGACGTATCCGCGCCAAGGCGGGCCGCGGCGTGCTGGTCAAGGCGCCCAAGAGTAGCCAGGATCTGCGCTTCGATCTGCCGGCCGTGGGCGGCAAAACCATTGAAGGTGCCGCCAAAGCCGGGCTCGCCGGCATCGCCGTGATCGCCGGCCATACGCATTGCCGCCGACGCGCAAGCCATGATCGAGGCCGCCGACCGCGCCGGCCTGTTCATCCAGGGATTGCCGGCGTGACGCCGTCTCGTGCCATCGCCAGCATGGAGCGGCGGATATTTCTGATCGCGACGGAGGAGTCCGGCGATCGCCTCGGCGCCAATCTGATGAAGGTGCTGCGCCAGCGACTCGGCGACGGGGTGCGGTTCGAAGGCATCGGCGGCCGCGCGATGGCGCGCGAGGGCCTGGACTCGCTGTTTCCGATCGAGGAGCTCTCCATCATCGGGCTCGCCGCCGTCGTCAAGGAACTGCCGAAGATCCTCGGACTGATCAAGGAAACGGCGATTGCGGTGACGGAAGCCGCGCCCGACATTCTCGTCATCATCGACAGCCCGGACTTCACCCACCGCGTGGCGAAGCGCGTTCGCGCCAAGGCGCCTCAGCTGCCGATCGTCAATTATGTCTCGCCCACGGTGTGGGCGTGGCGGCCGGGCCGTGCGCGCGCGATGTTGAAGTATATCGACCATGTGCTGGCGCTGCTGCCGTTCGAGCCCGAGGCCTATCAGAAGCTGCATGGGCCGCCCTGCAGCTATGTCGGCCATCCCCTGACCGAGCAGCTGGCTTCGCTGCGCCCGAACGCCGAGGAGGCCGCGCGGCGGGCGGAATCGCCGCCGGTGCTGCTGGTGCTGCCGGGCAGCCGCCGCAGCGAAATCCGCCACCACATGGCGGTGTTCGGCCAGGCGGTGGCGCGGCTGCAGGAGCAGGGCACGGCGTTCGAACTGGTGCTGCCGACCATGCCGCATCTGCAGGAAGCGGTGGTGGAGGCCGTCAAGACATGGCCGGTGCAGCCGCAGGTCGTGATCGGCGAGCAGGAGAAGCGGGCCAAATTCCGCATCGCGTACGCCGCACTCGCCAAGTCCGGCACGGTGACGCTCGAGCTGGCATTGGCCGGCGTGCCGATGGTGACGGCCTACCGGACCGGCAACATGGAGGCCTGGATTCTGCGCCGCGCCATCAAGGTGAACTCGGTGATATTAGCCAACCTCGTGATCGGCGAGAATGTCATCCCCGAGTTTCTGCAGGAAGACTGCACGCCGGAAAAACTCGCGGAAGCGCTGCGCGAACTGCTTGATGACAGCGAACTGCGGCGCAAGCAGCTCGAGGCTTTCGGCAAGATCGACGGGATCCTATCGACCGGCAACCAGCCGCCGAGCGTCCGCGCCGCCGATATCGTGCTGGCGACGATGTACAAGGGGCGGCGGGCTTCGTAGGGCGGATTAGCGGAGCGTAATCCGCCATTTGCCGCGGTGATTGAAGGTGGCGGATTACGCTCCGCTAATCCGCCCTACAAAGAAAAAGCCGGATGCGGCGACCGCATCCGGCTTTCCAATCTCGTCCTGCGACGTCGCTTACTTCCGCTTGTCCATCTCCACGTAATCGCGGCGGCCGACGCCGGTGTAGAGCTGGCGCGGGCGGCCGATCTTCTGCTGCGGGTCCTCGATCATTTCGCTCCACTGGCTGATCCAGCCGACGGTGCGGGCGACCGCGAACAGCACGGTGAACATCGAGGTCGGGAAGCCCATCGCCTTCAGCGTGATGCCCGAATAGAAGTCGACGTTCGGGTAGAGCTTGCGGTCGATGAAGTACTGATCGCTCAGCGCGATCTTCTCCAGCTCCAGCGCCACCTTCAGCATCGGGTCGTCGCCATGGCCGGTCTCGGCCAGCACGGCGTGACACATCTTCTGCATGATCTTGGCGCGCGGATCGTAGTTCTTGTAGACGCGGTGGCCGAAGCCCATCAGGCGGACTTCCGAGTTCTTGTCCTTCACCTTCTTGATGAACTCGGGAATCTTGTCGACGGTGCCGATGTCGGCGAGCATCGCCAGCGCGGCTTCGTTGGCGCCGCCATGCGCCGGGCCCCACAGGCAGGCGATGCCGGCCGCGATGCAGGCGAACGGGTTGGCGCCGGAAGAGCCGGCGATGCGCACCGTCGAGGTCGAGGCGTTCTGCTCGTGGTCGGCGTGCAGGATGAAGATCTTGTCGAGCGCGTCAGCCAGCACCGGGTTGATCTTGTAGTCCTCGCAGGGCACCGCGAAGCACATGTGCAGGAAGTTCTCGGCAAACGTGAGCGAGTTCTTCGGATACATGAAGGGCTGGCCGATGGTGTATTTGAAGGCCATCGCGGCCAGCGTCGGCACCTTCGCGATCATGCGCATCGAGGCGATCATGCGCTGCTTCGGATCGTTGATGTCGGTGGAGTCGTGATAGAACGCGGCCAGCGCGCCGACGGCGGCGACCATGATGGCCATCGGATGGGCGTCGCGGCGGAAACCCTGGTAGAAACGGGCCATCTGCTCGTGAACCATGGTGTGATGGATCACGCGGCTGTCGAAATCCTGCTTCTGGGCGGGCGTCGGAAGCTCCCCGTACAGCAGCAAATAGCAGGTTTCCAGGAAGTCGCCCTTTTCGGCGAGCTGCTCGATCGGGTAGCCGCGGTATTCCAGCACGCCCGCGTCGCCGTCGATATAGGTGATCTTCGACTGGCAGCTGCCGGTCGAGGTGAAGCCGGGGTCATAGGTGAACATCCCGGACTGCGCGTAGAGCTTGGCGATGTCGATGACATCGGGCCCCACCGTGCCGCTGAGGATGGGGAAATCGTAGGTCTTGTTGCCTACCGTGAGCGTTGCAGTGGTGTTGCTGGATTTTGCGTCCATCGTGGTTCCCCGATGAAATCTTTACGAAAACTGTGCCGACCGTGGTGCCATTTTGCGGCGGCAGCATGGTAGGCGGGTGTCTAGAAGCGACTTCAAAGGCGTAGCTTATTGCCCTGTGCGCTGCAAGATGTCGCAGCTGCCCCAATAAGAGGCGTCAGCCGGCCGCCTGGTCGGCCAGGCGGCCGAGGCATTCCTCCCGCCCCAGCACCGCCAAAACGTCGAAAATGCCCGGCGAGGTCGTGCGTCCGGTCAGCGCCACCCGGAGTGGCTGGGCGACGGCGCCGAGCTTCAGCTTGTTCTGCTCCGCGAAATTCCGCATGGCGGCTTCCGTGGTGCCGGCCTGCCAATCGTTAACGGCTTCCAGCGCGGTCCGGAGCTGGCCGATCAGCGCCCGTGTCTCCGGCGTCAGCAGGGCGGCGGCCTTCGGCTCGACCTGGAGCGGGCGGTCGGCAAAGATGAAGTAGGCGCCCGATATCAGCTCGATCAGGGTTTTGGCGCGCTCCTTCAGGCTCGGCATCGCGCGCAGCAGTTGGCCGCGCGTGGTGTCGTTGAGCTTTGCCTTCAGCTCGGCGCCTTCGGGCACGTAATCCAGCACGCTCTCGAACTGGGATACCAGTTCGCTGTCGTCGGCGTGGCGGATGTAATGGCCGTTGAGGTTCTCCAGCTTGGCGAAATCGAACCGTGCCGCCGAGCGCCCGATGGCGGGCAGATCGAAGGCCGCGATCATCTCCTCCGTGGAGAAGATTTCCTGATCGCCATGGCTCCAGCCGAGCCGGACCAGGTAATTGCGCAGCGCCGCCGGCAGGTAGCCCAGCGCGCGGTAGGCCTCGACCCCAAGCGCGCCATGGCGTTTCGACAGTTTTGCGCCGTCGGCCCCGTGGATCAGCGGAATATGGGACATGTTCGGGATGTCCCATCCAAGCGCATCATAGATCTGCTTCTGGCGCGCGGCGTTGATCAGATGGTCGTCGCCGCGGATGACGTGGGTGACGCCCATGTCGTGGTCGTCGACCACGACCGCCAGCATATAGGTCGGGTTGCCGTCGCCACGCAGCAGCACGAGATCGTCGAGGTTCTCGTTCTGCCAGACCACGCGGCCCTGAACCTGGTCCTCGATCACGGTCTCGCCGGTTTGCTGGGCCTTCAGGCGGATGGTCGGCTTCATACCGGCAGGCGCCAGCGCCGGATCGCGGTCGCGCCACAGCCCGTCATAGAGGCGGGTGCGGCCCTCGGCGCGCGCCTTCTCGCGCATCGCGGTCAACTCCTCCGCGCTGGCGTAGCACCGGTAGGCCTTGCCGCTGGCCAGCAGCTGCTCGGCGACCTCGCGGTGGCGCGCGGCGCGGCTGAACTGGTAGACGACATCGCCGTCCCAATCGAGCCCCAGCCATTTCAGCCCGTCGAGAATGGCCGCAATCGCAGGCTCGGTGGAGCGCTCGCGGTCGGTGTCCTCGATCCGCAGCAGCATCTTGCCGCCGGTCTTTTTGGCGTAGAGCCAGTTGAACAGCGCGGTGCGGGCGCCGCCGATATGGAGGAAGCCGGTGGGCGAGGGGGCAAAGCGTGTGACGACGGAAGAGGTCATTTACCGGAGCGATCTGAGGTGAATTGGCGGTGGTGTATATCAGGAACGATGCATAACTAAAGCCTAACCCAAGGGCAAAGTAGGCTTGAGGGCAAAGTAGGCTTGGCTCAGGGTTGCGAATTTGGCAGAAGGTTCGCCAATCCCTAACAGGAACTCAGAATGACCACAGAACCGGTAGCGGCTGAAGCAGGGCGCGATTTCATCCGCGACATCGTGCAGGCCGATCTCTCTTCCAAAAAGCATAGCCGGATCGTGACCCGGTTTCCGCCGGAGCCGAACGGCTACCTGCACATCGGCCATGCCAAGTCGATCGCCCTGAATTTCGGCATCGCGCAGGAGTTTGCCGGCAAGTGCCATCTGCGCTTCGACGACACCAACCCGACCAGGGAAGAGCAGGAATATATCGATTCCATCCAGGCCGACGTGCACTGGCTCGGCTATGATTGGGGGACCGATCTCTATTACGCGTCGGATTATTTCGAGCGGCTGTACGACTGGGCCGAAGGCCTGATCAAGGCCGGCCACGCCTATGTCGACGACCAGTCGCAGGAGGAAATCCGCGTCAAGCGCGGCACGCTGACCGAGCCCGGCAAGAATTCGCCGTTCCGCGACCGCACGGTGGACGAAAACCTCGATCTGTTCCGGCGCATGAAGGCGGGTGAATTCCCGAACGGCACGCGCGTGCTGCGCGCGAAGATCGACATGGCCTCCGGCAACATCAATTTGCGCGACCCCGTGCTGTATCGCATCCTGCATGCGCACCATCCGCGCACCGGCGACAAATGGTCGATCTATCCGAGCTACGACTATGCCCACGGCCAGTCGGACGCCATCGAGGGGATCACGCATTCGATCTGCACGCTGGAATTCGAGGATCACCGGCCGCTCTACGAGTGGCTGCTCGAAAAACTGCCGGTGCCGTCGAAGCCGCGCCAGTATGAATTCGCCCGGCTGAACCTGACCTACACGCTGCTGTCGAAGCGCGTGCTGACGCAGCTCGTGCGCGACGGCCACGTCTTCGGGCTGGGACGATCCGCGCATGCCGACCATTGCCGGGCTGAAGCGGCGCGGCGTGCCGCCGGCGGCGTTGCGCGAATTCGTCAAGCGCATCGGCGTGGCAAAGGCCAACAGCGTGGTCGATGTCGGCATGCTGGAGTTCTGCATTCGCGAACATCTCAACAAGACGGCGCAGCGGCGGATGGCGGTGCTGCGGCCGCTCAAGGTGGTGATCGAGAACTATCCGGAGGGGCAGACCGAGGAGCTCGAGGCGGTCAACCATCCCGACGATCCGGCCGCGGGCACGCGAAAGATTTCGTTCGGCCGCGAGCTCTATATCGAGCGCGACGACTTCATGGAGAACCCGCCGAAAAAATTCTTCCGCCTGTCGCCGGGCAACGAGGTGCGGCTGCGCTACGCCTATTTCGTCAAGTGCACCGGCGTCATCAAGAATGATGCGGGCGAGGTCGTCGAGCTGCGTTGCACCTACGATCCTGCGACCAAGGGCGGCAACGCGCCCGATGGACGCAAGGTCAAGGCCACCATGCACTGGCTGTCGGCCAAGGATTCCGTGCCGGCTGAAATCCGGATCTATAATCAGTTGTTCGCCAACCCAAGCCCGAACGCCACGAATTTCGCCGCCGACCTCAATCCGGAGTCGCTGGAAGTCTTGCCCGACGCGCGGATCGAGCCTTCGGTCGCTTCCGACAATTCGAACGAGGTGATGCAGTTCGAGCGCCAAGGCTATTTCGTGCGCGACAGGGATTCCGCGCCCGGCAAACCCGTCTTTAACCGCACCATCGGCCTGCGCGATACCTTTGCGAAGGAAGTCGGCGGGAAGGGCTGAGGCGGCGTTTTTCGGGCGACGGGCGACATGCCAAACCTCATCCTGAGGAGACCGCGTAGCGGTCGTCTCGAAGGATGAATGGCACCAGCGTGTAGGGTGGGCAAAGGCGCGTTTGCGCCGTGCCCACCATTCCGCACCGCGCTTGTGATGGTGGGCACGCTTCGCTTTGCCCACCCTACGATTTCAGCGTTTGGAGCAGTGATGCAGAACACTACCGACGACATCGTCTTCGGCGTCCTGGGCAGATGGTCAGCCGCCTTCACCAAGCTGGACGCGCAGACGCTCGCCTCGCTCTACTCGAAGAACGCATTCTTCTTCGGCTCGAATCCAAAACTCTATCGCGGCAATGACGGCGTGCAGGCCTATTTCGAGGGACTGCCGCGCTGGTCCTCACCGTCAGTGCAATTCACCGACGTCAGGACAGTCCACGCCGCGTCCGACGTGATCAACGTAGCGGGCACGGCGACCTTCGTCGTCGAGGCGAATGCCGAGCCGCTGCAGGTCAAGATCACCTGGGTGATCATTCGCGAAGCCGGCGAATGGAAGATCGTCAGCCATCATGTCTCGTCGAAGACGCCGCTGATCGAGCGGTCGGCCTAACAGCCGCGGCAAATGCCCCGGATGGCTTTAGCGAGTTCGACATCCTCCGGCGCCGTAGGCTCATACGGCTTTGGCTGGGCAGCCTGCTGCGTTTCGAGTGCCTTCTGCCGGGCGGCCCGCGCGCTCTCCTGGCGCTGATAGCAGGCCTCGCGCTCGGACCGTGCCTCGATGAAGCGGCATTGTTCTGGCGTGGCGGCAGTGGCGGGAGAGATCGTCAGGATCACCGCAAATGAAATCAAGGCCGCACGCTTCATATGACTCATATCCTGATGTTCGATTTACCGTGTGCAACGCAGTCCACGTGCATTTGTTCTGATTCTGGCACGCTCGTCAGGCAGTCCGAAGGCAGGAAATTCAGCGCGTATCGATTAAATGCCGTGGAACGCTCCCGGTGGGACTTAACGGCGGTTTTCCACGGTGGATAGACCGCCGCGCCGCGCCGCTGACGCCGTGCATTTCTTCAGGTTTCTGCTTCTGTTCTGCTAGCCGCTCAAATGCACCGTCCGGTAGTCTTGCGACTTTCATGAGGGCGTAAGGGTGTAGGGTGTAGCCTCGGTGACGGAGCAGGGCGACACGTCGGGCCGGAAGCGGGGCTATGCCGGGACCTGGCCGCCGCGTGCGGCGGCGCCGATTGGCGGGCTTGCGCCATCGCGCCCCGCGTTCTGGCCGCCGCTGATCGAAACGCTGCGCGCATGGGCGCGCGCGGAAGCCGGCGCGGGTCGGCTGCTGCCCTGGGTGCCGGTGGCGTTCGGGACCGGCATTGCGTTTTACTTTGCCGCCGATCATGAGCCGGTTTTGTCGGTGGCCGCTGTCATGGCGATCGTGCTGTGCGCGGTCGCGGTGCTGTTGCGGCGGCAAAAATTCTTTCCGGCCGCGGTGATGATCGCGGCCGTCGCGGCGGGCTTTGCGGTGGCGACCTGGAAGACGGCGCGGATCGCGCATGGCGTGCTGGCGCGGCCGATGTTTTCGGTGGCGCTGACGGGTTTTGTCGAAACCCGCGACATCCGCGAACGCACCGATCGTTTTGTGCTGCGCGTCGTCACCATGGAGAGCGCGCGGGGAACGACGAAGCTCGAACGCGTGCGGCTGTCGGTGAAGAAGGGCACGGCGCCTGCGGTCGGCAGCTTTGTCGAATTGAAGGCGCGGCTGTTGCCGCCGCTCACGCCGGTGCGGCCGGGCAGCTACGATTTCAGCCGCGACATGTTTTTTGCCGGCATCGGCGCCTCCGGCTTCGTGATGGGCGCGATCAAGGCGAAGGAGCCGCCGGAGGGTGGGGGAGTGCGCCTGCGCTATTCGGCCGTGATGCAGGGCCTGCGCGATGCGATCGACGCACGGATCGCCACCACGCTGGAAGGCGACAAGCGCGCGATTGCCACCGCGCTGTTGACCGGACGTCGCGATGCGATCTCACCGCCGGTGAACGATGCGATGTTCATCTCCGGTCTCGGCCATGTGCTGTCGATATCCGGCTATCACATGGCCGTCGTCGCCGGTGTGGTGTTTTTCGCGATACGGGCGCTGCTGGCGTTGTCTCCCGCGCTGACCGTCGGCTATGCCCTCAAGAAATGGTCGGCCGCGGCAGCGCTGGCCGCCGCCGCGTTTTATCTGCTGCTGTCGGGCGCGGAAGTCGCCACGCAACGCTCGTTCTTCATGACGGCGGTGGTGCTGATTGCTGTGATGGTCGATCGCCGCGCGATCACGTTTCGCACGCTCGCGGTCGCGGCCCTGATCGTGTTGACGGCGGCGCCGGAAGCGCTGGTGCACCCGAGTTTTCAGATGTCTTTTGCCGCTACGCTCGGCCTGGTGGCGCTGGTGCAGATCGGCATGCCGCGCCTGTTTGCGACGCCGGACCACACTGCAAGCGCGCGTGCGGCGCTGTGGGGCGGCCGCGAGATCACGATGCTGCTGCTGGCCTCGCTGGTGGCGGGGCTTGCGACCATGCCGTATGCGGCGTTTCACTTCCACCGGGTCACGCCCTATGGCGTGCTCGCCAATCTGGCGGCGATGCCGGTGGTGTCGGCCGTCGTGATGCCGATGGGCCTGCTCGGCCTCGTCGCGATGCCGTTCGGCTTCGATCGCCTGTTCTGGGCGATCATGGGCATCGGCATCGACTGGATGATTTTCGTGACGCAATGGGTCGCAGCAATGCCGGGCGCGATCGGCCGGGTGCCGGCGTTCGGCATCGGCCCGCTGATCGCGGCCAGTCTCGGCATCATCCTGCTCGGCCTGTTGCGAACGCCGCTGCGCTGGTCGGGTGCGATGCTGGTGCTGGTGGCGGCGCTGTGGGCGGCGCGGGCGCCGCAACCGGACATCCTGATCTCCGCCGATGGCCGCCATGTCGGCGTGCGCGGCGGCGATGGAAGGCTGCACGTGATGCATGCGGTCAAAGGCTCGAAGGATTCGTTCCTGCTGAAGGAATGGCTGGCGGCGGATGCCGATGCCCGCACGGCGTCGGACACGTCATTGACCGCGGGTGTGTCATGCGACGATCTCGGCTGTGTGGTGCAATCGGCCGGCGGCGGCCTGGTCGCGCAGGCATTCAGGCCCGAAGCGCTGTCGGACGATTGCGAGCGCGCGGCGCTGATCGTCACGCTCAGGCAGGCACCCGCTTCCTGCGCGGCGTCCGTCATCGACGCCGACCGACTGCGCCGGCAGGGCGCGATGGCATTGCGGCGCGGCCGCCAAGGACAGGTTGAAGGATTTGTCGTCGAGGCGGCAAAACCCAGAGGGATCGACCGTCCGTGGTCGCCAGCCGCCGTCGACGAAGGCGAGGCGGACGCCCGCGTGCTGGCGCCGCGTATCGTGCCGCCGCGCGCGGTCGACGCCACGCCGGCCGAGGCGGACTTGCAGGCAGAAGATTAATCGGACTTCATTGCTCGTCGATCGCGGGCGACGGGGGATGAGCCGGTATCTCGAACGCGCCCAGATGATATTCCTCGGGCGCATCGGCGGATGAGGGCAGGCTGACCAGCGTGAACGACGCCTCGGGGAATTTTTGCCAGACCGCGAGGTCTTCGGCGGTAACGGTGACCCAGCCGTAGCGGAACATGTACCGCCCCGGCTCGGTCACTCGTCCGGCCTTTTGCCATGTAACCTTGTTGAGCACCGATAGCCCTCGGCGACGCCGTTGCCCGGAAACTATAGCATACGATCCGCCGGACTGAAC
This sequence comes from uncultured Alphaproteobacteria bacterium, assembly GCA_963742935.1. Lineage (GTDB taxonomy): Bacteria > Pseudomonadota > Alphaproteobacteria > Rhizobiales > Xanthobacteraceae > Bradyrhizobium. The sequence continues at coordinate 74,558 of CAVUOI010000001.1, forward strand.
CGGCGGATCGCGGGCTCGGGCGCTCTATCCGGTGACGATCGATCGGGCCGGCTGCGTGTCAGTCAGCGTCGGCACGCGCGTGTTCTCCGTGACCGGCAATTGCAGCACCGTCGCGCGCTGGCCTTTGCAAAGCTGCGTCACCAGCACGTGGCTGCCGTCCGGAAATTCGATGGCGTCGTGGTGACGGTCGGCTACTTCGGTTTCGATCTGGTTGAACTTGCCGACCCGCCAGTCGGTGGTTCGCGTCCAGATCCAGCGGCTGTCGTATCTGACGTCCTCGGCGAACGCGAGTTCGGTGCCGGGACGCATGCAGACCGCGACCGCGGGTTCGCTTTCGGACGCAAAGCCGCGGGTCGACGTGCCGCGGAAGGTGGTGGTGATCAGCGTCTCGCCGACCTGGGCAGGCCGGCTCGCGACGGCATGCAGGCTATAGTCACACATCGGATGGCTCCCTCGATTGAGATAGCAGACCCGTGTCTGGAACGAGGCACCGGCCTCTATCAGAGTGGACTTGGTACCCAGCCTTTTCCTGCTTCGGGGCAATTCTGCGGCTGGAGCACCGCGCTTAAATCACAAGCGCGATAACGCGGCGTTGTTCCTGCACGCAGCAAAAACCCCGGCCGAACGGCCGGGGTGGGCATCACGTCGCAGCCGCAAGCCGGCGGGGTCAATATTTGCGATACAGCCCGATCAGCTTGCCCTGTATCCGGACCCGGTTGGGGGGAAGGATGCGGACTTCGTAGGAGGCGTTGGCGGGCTCCAGCGCGATCGAGGCGCCGCGGCGGCGGAAACGCTTCAGCGTGGCTTCCTCCTCGTCGATCAGCGCCACCACGATGTCGCCGGTGTCGGCGCTCTCGTTGCGCTGGATCAGCGCCATGTCGCCGTCGAGAATGCCGGCGTCCACCATGGAATCGCCGCGTACTTCGAGCGCGTAATGCTCGCCGGAGCCGAGCATGTCGGGCGGCACGCTGATGGTGTGGCTGCGGGTCTGCAGCGCCTCGATCGGCGTACCGGCGGCGATCCGGCCCATCACGGGCACCGCCACCGGACGCTCGCCATCATCAGCCGCAGCCGGCGCGTTCACCGTGCGCTTGCCGAGCGTGCCTTCGATGACGCTCGGTGTGAAGCCGCGACGGCCGTTGCTTGCAGCCGCCAGCTCGGGCAGCTTGATGACTTCGATGGCGCGGGCGCGGTTGGGCAGGCGGCGGATGAAGCCGCGCTCCTCCAGCGCCGTGATGAGGCGGTGGATGCCGGATTTCGACCGCAGATCGAGCGCGTCCTTCATCTCGTCGAAGGAGGGCGGTACGCCGGCTTCCTTCAGCCGTTCATTGATGAAACGCAGAAGTTCATACTGTTTGCGCGTGAGCATCGCGAGCAATCCCCCGGTTGGCGTCGTCTTCAGTCCCGAATTGTCAGGGTCCGTCGCGGGAGTCCCAAAACCCCCAACACAGACACTAGCCGTCGAAACAAATCATGAACGGACACTATATGTTCGATATGTGTTCCGCAACCACTTAATTTCTGGTGAACGGATTGCGGCTGTGGCTGGCGACGGCCCGAGAAGGCGCCCGTCAGGGCGTCATTCCGGCAGCCGCAGCAACTCGCAAGGCGAGCCCTTCGTCGCGGCCGGCGCGAACGGCGGACGTATCACAAGTGCCCGTGCCGCAGCGAGATTCCCCAACAGCGAGGAGTCCTGGTGATTGACCGGCACCGCGACCGGCGCGCCGTCCGCGCGCTCCTCGAGCCGCGCCCGCAGATAATCTTCGCGCTGGTCGTTGGCGGCGAGGTCGCGGCCCAGCACGGCGCTCTCTCGCACATGATGGATGGTGTCGCGGCCCGACAGTGCCCGAATCAGAGGCACCAGAAACAGGAAGCCGCAGACATAGGAGGAGACGGGATTGCCGGGCAGGCCGATCACCCGCATCGCGCCGAGCCGGCCGTGCATCATCGGTTTGCCCGGCCGCATCGCGATCCGCCAGAACGTCATGGCGGTGCCCTCGGCCTCCAGCGAGCGCTTGACGAGGTCGTGGTCGCCGACGGAGGCGCCGCCCATGGTGATCAGGATATCGGCTTCGAGCTCGCGCGCGCGGCGGATGCCGTCGGTGGTGGCGGCCACTGTGTCGGCGGCGATACCGAGATCGGCGACTTCGGCGCCCTCGGCGCGGGCCAGCGCCCGCAATCCGTAGCCGTTGGAATAGACGATCTGGCCGGGGCCCGGCGTGACGCCCGGCATCACCAGTTCGTCGCCGGTGCCGAGCACGGCGACTTTCGGACGGCGGCGCACCGCTAGCTCCGGATAGTTCATGCCGGCGGCGAGCGACAGATCGCGGTCGGTGAGGCGGCGTCCGCGCGCCAGCAGGACGTCGCCCTCGCGGAAATCGACGCCGGCGGGCCGGATATGCCGCCCTGGTGCTGCGGCTTCGGTGATGGTGATGTGGTCGCTATCGATGGCGGTGTCTTCCTGGATGATGACCGCATCGGCGCCGTCAGGGATTACGCCGCCGGTGAAGATCCGCACCGCTTCTCCCTTGCCGACCTTGCGCCCGAACGGGCGGCCGGCGGCGACCTCGCCGATCACCTTCAGCCGTACAGAGAGATCGGCGGCATCCGCCGCGCGCACCGCGTAGCCGTCCATCGCCGACATCGCCTGCGGCGGCTGCGTCCGCCGCGCGGCGACGTCGCGCGCCAGCACGCGGTGATGCGCGGCATCGAGCGCCACGGCTTCCTCAGGCAACGGTTCGGCGCCGGCAAGGATCGCGGCAAGCGCATCGGTAACGGGCATCAGGGCCACGGGCACAGCTCCTAGACTTCGAGTGCAGTCAGTGCCCGCGCCACGTCATCCATCGATGTCACGTGGACGGCACGAAGGCCGCGCGCCCGCGCACCTTCGATATTGGCGGCCGAGTCGTCGAAGAACAGGATCCGCGACGCCGGCACGCCGATCGCCTTTACCACATGATCATAGGCTTCCGCGTCCGGTTTGCGCAAACCGATGCTGGAGGACAGGAATATCTCGCGGAAATGCCCGAGCACGCCGGCATAGGTTTTGGAAAAATGCGCGACATGGGCCGGATTGGTGTTCGAAAACGCGTAAAGCGGCAGGCGTTGCGCGGCGCCGGCCAGCAGCGGGGCAATGCCCGGCATCTCGCCGGCGAAGATCGCGTTCCAGCCTTCCAGGAACTGCGCGTCGGTGAGATCGACGCCGAGCGACTGGCGCAGGCCGGCAAAGAACGCCGCGTCGTCGATCCGGCCGGTCTCGTGATCCCTAAAGCTGTCGTTGACGACAAAACGCGTGGCAAGATCGTCGGGCGCGCAGCCGGCGTGCCCGGCCCACTTTGCCATCACGGAATCAAAATTGATGTCGAGCACGACACGGCCGAGGTCGAACAGCAATACGTCGACTGAGTAGGGCGCTGGCGGCAAATTCATGGCAACCGTTTACAAAACTGCACCGGCCTGATCAACGGCCGCCACGGGGCCTCGAAGCTCAATCCTGACGCTTAAGCCCGTGCGCAAGCTGTGCTAAGGGGTGGGCCTATTTCAGGGAGTAGCCGCATGCAAGCCGTCGGGAGAGTGTTGGGCGCCATCGCCGTGATCGGGCTGTTGACCGGATCGGCCTTGGCCCAGAAGGGCCCCGCCAAGTATGGCGAGGAGGACAAGCCCAAGACGCCTGCGGAAGTCGCGGCCGAGAAAGACGCCGAGCGGGCCTACCGGAGGTCGCTCGGCAACATCCGGAACAGCAGAAGACGGACCCCTGGGGGACGGTGCGCAGCGACAGCGCGCCACCGAAAGCCGCCGCGAAGACGCCGGCGGCCAAGCCGAAGGCGAATTCCGCCGTGGGCGCCGCAAAGCAATAACAAGAAGACACTTCCCGGCTCTACCGGGACAATGATGTCCATGCGAGGAAATGACATGACGGAAATGCTGCTGTTTTCCCCGATGACGATCCGCGGCGTGACGCTGAAGAACCGTATCGTGGTGCCGCCGATGCATCAATATTCGGCGGTGAAGGGCTTTCCGACCGACTGGCATCTGATGAACGCCGGCAAGTTCGCCGCCGGCGGCGCCGGCCTCGTGGTGGTGGAATCGACCAAGGTCGAGCGGCGCGGCTGCGGCACGGTCGGCGATCTCGGCATCTGGGATGACGCCTTTGTCGAACCGCTCGCCGGCTGGTGAAGTTCATCAAGCAGCAGAATTCGGTCGCCGGCATCCAGCTCGGCCATTCCGGCCGCAAGGCGCGCGCAACCAGGCCGTGGGAGGGCGACCGCCCGC
>CAVUOI010000002.1:0-123932 GCA_963742935.1 uncultured Alphaproteobacteria bacterium
CGCAGGCCTCGACCACGCCTCCTCCCGCCAGCCCGCCCCCGGAAGGCAACCCGGCGGAGTAGGGCGGTTCGCGCGCCCCAATCGGCCGTCATTCCCCGCGAAAGCGGGAGATCCAGTACGCCGAGGCCTCCGGATCGGCACGGGCGTCTCTGGAATACTGGATCACCCGCTTTCGCTGACGATGATCGGTGTGGTACTGGGATCGCGCCCTTACCGGCACGATACAGGAATGGCCCATGCACGACATCAAATCGATCCGCGACAACCCCCAGGCGTTCGACGCCGGACTGAAGCGCCGCGGGCTGGCGCCGTTGTCGGCTGGGCTGCTGGCGATCGATGAGAAACGCCGCGCGGCGATCCTGGCGTCCGAGCAGGCGCAGGCGCGGCGCAATGCGGCTTCGAAGGAAATCGGCGAAGCCAAGAAGGCCAAGGATGACGCGCGCGCCAGCAAGCTGATGGCCGAGGTCGCCGAGCTCAAGACCACGATGCCCGAGCTCGAGATAGCAGCGAAATCGGCCGACGAGGCGTTGGCCAAAGAGCTTGCCGCGATACCAAACCTGCCGCTCGACGAAGTGCCCGAAGGCGTCGACGAGCACGGCAATGTGCAGCGTCACGTCTACGGCAAGATCCGCAACTACGCCTTCACGACAAAACCGCACGACGATCTCGGCGGCGCACTCGGCTACATGGATTTCGAGGCAGCCGCGAAGTTGACCGGCGCGCGCTTCGTCGTATTGAAGAAGGGACTGGCGCGGCTGGAGCGCGCGATCGGGCAATTCATGCTCGATCTGCATACCAACGAGCATGGCTACGCAGAAATCAATCCGCCATTGCTGGTGCGCAACGACGTGATGTTCGGCACCGGTCAATTGCCGAAATTCGAGGATGATCAGTTCTGGGCGATCAAGGGTGAATTGCTTGCAGCGCCGACGGCGCTTGACAGACGCGAGCGTCTCTGGCTCATCCCCACCGCCGAAGTCTCGCTGACCAATCTCGTTCGCGAATCCATCGTCGACGAAAAAGAACTGCCGATGCGCCTCACCGCGCTGACACCGTGCTTCCGCGCGGAAGCAGGCGCCGCGGGCCGCGATACCCGCGGCATGATCCGGCAGCATCAATTTACAAAAGTCGAGCTGGTCTCGATCGCAACGCCCGAGACCAGCCGCGATGAACACGAGCGCATGCTGTCGTGCGCAGAGGAAGTCCTCAAGCGGCTCGACCTGCATTACCGCGTGATGACGCTGTGCGCCGGCGACATGGGTTTCTCCGCGCAAAAAACCTACGACATCGAGGTCTGGATGCCGGGGCAGGGCGAGGGCGGTGCTTACCGCGAGATTTCAAGCTGCTCGGTGTGCGGCGACTTCCAGGCGCGGCGCATGGATGCACGTTCGCGCGGGCCGGACGGCAAGCCGCGCTTCGTGCATACGCTCAACGGCTCCGGCACGGCGGTCGGCCGCGCGCTGATCGCGGTGATGGAAACCTATCAGCAGGAAAACGGCGCGATCGCGGTGCCTGACGTGTTGCAGTCCTATATGGGTGGGCTCAAGACCATCGAGCGGGACAAATAGCGCAGAAGCAAAATGGCATTGCATCGCGACATCTTTTGGATCGGGAGGCAATGGGCTGTTACCGGCCACGGCATGCAATTGATCGACCAGCGGCTGGAGGGGGCCTTCGACATCGAAGTGATCCGGCTGTGGGATGACGATCTCGTCGAGAGCTTGCGTGCCAAGGCGTGGCTCAAGGCCGATGATTTCGACAAGGGGCTGGCGATTGCGCGGACGCGGTATCCGGAGGGATCAGTGCCGGCAGTTGCGACCCCGGCGGTCGAACCTATCGCGCCGCCGAAGCTGGAGCCGCCTGCGCCCGTTGAGCTGCCGCCGCCTCCTCCGGCGCCACTGGAGGCCGTGAACCCGCAGCCACCATCCGTCGATCCGCCAAAGCAGGAATTGCCGGAACTGCAGATGAAAATCGACGGCGGTGCCAGATTCGCGCGTCCGTGGCGGGTCTGGATGAAGAAAACATAAGGAAACCGGGCCGGTTTGCCTCCATTGCGATAGCCGGATAAGACGGCCCAAGGGCAACAGCTTGCCTCGATCCAAACCAGAAGGCATTTTGACGGATGCGAATTCTCTGCACCAACGATGACGGCATCCATGCCCCCGGATTGAAGATCGTCGAGGAGATCGCGCGCGGGCTGTCCGACGACGTCTGGATCGTTGCGCCGGAGCTCGATCAGTCCGGCGTCTCGCATTCGCTATCGTTGAACGATCCCTTGCGCCTGCGCGAGGTCGGTCCGCGCCATTTCGCGGTGCGGGGCACGCCGACCGATTGCGTGATCATGGGCTCGCGCCACATCCTCGGCGAGAAGGGGCCTGATCTGGTGCTGTCGGGCGTCAACCGGGGCCGCAACGTCGCCGAGGACGTGGTCTATTCCGGCACCATCGCCGGCGCCCTCGAAGGCACGATTTTGGGCATCCCGTCATTCGCGCTGAGCCAGGAATTCTCCGTCGAGACCCGTCACGCGCCGCTGTGGGATACCGCGCTGAAATTCGGCCCCGATATCCTGCGCAAGGTGATCGATGCGGGTGTGCCGAAGAACACCGTGATCAACGTCAATTTTCCCGCCTGCACGCCTGACCAGGTCAAGGGCGTTCGCGTGACCCGTCAGGGCAAGCGCAATCTCGGCTTCCTCAAGGTCGACAAGCGCCACGACGGCCGCGGCAACCCCTATTTCTGGATCGGCTTCGAGCGCGCCGCGATGCTGGACACGCCGGCCGAAGGCACCGATCTTGCGGCGCTCGCCGCGCGCTACGTTTCGGTCACGCCGCTGCGGCTCGATCGCACCGATGAAGCGTTCTCGGATGCGCTGACGACGACGCTGCGGTAGGCGCGGCTCGCGACATCGTCATCCAGCGTATCTCGTCATCCCCCGCGAAGGCGGGGGATCCAGTACGCCGCGGCCTATCGGCTCTATTACGAACGCCTCTGGAATACTGGATCATCCGCCTTCGCGGATGATGACGGCAGAGTGTGTGGAGAAAGACCTAAACCGTCGCACCCTTCAGCGTCGACGCGATGACCTGGGCCAGCGTTTCCAGCTGGAACGGCTTCTGCAGCGCGGGGCGATCGCGGAATTCCGGGGGCAGGCCGGAAGAGCCATAGCCGGTCGCGAAGATGAACGGGCGGTTGCGCGCCGTGATCAACTCGGCCACCGGCGTGATGACCTTGCCGTTGACGTTGACGTCGAGAATCGCGATGTCGAATTCAGTCGATTGCGCCAGCTTGACCGCTTCGCCGATTTCGCCGGCCTCGGCAGCCACGCTGTAGCCCAGCTCTTCCAGCATATCGGCGACCATCATCCGGATCATGACCTCGTCTTCGACGAGGAAAACTGAACAGCCTGCCGGCGACGTCGCCATCATGGGAATCCTTGCCCTTCCAACGGTTTGAGGTTCGCAAAAAACAGCTTCTGGCGCAACGTCGGGATGGGTCGGCGGCGGGCGTTGAGGGAGGGCTCCCCGCAAAGGATTTCAGTCCCCAACGCCGGGTGGCAACCGTGGTTCCCGCGGCCGGAACCAAAATCTTGAGGAAATTCTTCCTTAAGCGCGTGGACCCTATTACATCTCGCGTGGCCCGAGCAATGGATTGGCGGCAAAAGCCCCGCTGCGAGACCCGCAATGTCGCAAGAACCGCCCGAGAAGATGATGTTTCAGCTCGCCCTGCGGCGGCGGGGGATCAGCGACCGGGCAGTGCTGCGCGCCATGGAAGAGGTGCCGCGGGAGGTATTTGTGGCGGCCGGCGATCGTGGTTATGCGTACCGCGACAGCGCGCTAGGTATCAATTGCGGGCAGACCATCAGCCAGCCCTTCGTGGTGGCCTACATGACCGAGCAGCTGCAGCTCCAGAAGGGCCACAAGGTGCTCGAGATCGGCACCGGCTCCGGCTATCAGGCCGCGGTGCTGTCGCGGCTATGCGCGCACGTCCTGACCATCGAGCGCTATCGCACGCTGGCGGACGCGGCGCGCGACCGGCTCGAAGCGCTTGAGTACTTCAACATCGAGGTGATGCTCGGTGACGGCTTCGACATCCCGCCAGGCGCCGGCGATTTCGACCGCATCATCGTGACGGCGGCGATGGAGCAAATTCCGGACAAGCTGCAGGAACGGCTGCTGCCGGGCGGCATCCTGATCGCGCCGGTCGGCCCCCATCACGGCACCCAGACGCTGGTGAGAATGACCCGCACGGCCAGCGGTTTCGAGCGCAAGGAATTGGTCGATGTCCGCTTCGTCCCGGCTTTGCCGGGAATCGCGCGCGAACTGTAGAAACCGGGATTGGCGGTTCCCGCCAACATCTTATTTGAAGGGTTAAGCGCTTATTTACTCGGCACGTGTTTACTCAAAAGAGTATTTTGTTGCGTACGAGTGAGTAACCATGTCCCGTATTGTCGAGTTGCTTCGCTCGCGTCGGGTGCCGCAGGTCGCGGTGCTGGCGCTGATGTCGGTCGGCTTTGCCGGCTGCAGCGCCGATATGCAGACGCGCCTTTCCGATAATAACTCCTTCTCAAATCCTTTTGCATCGCAGCCTGAGGCCACCGGTTCGGTGCGCGCGCCCGTCGCCGAGCGCCGCGAGCCGCCGCAATATGCCCGGCCGCAGGCATCCCCCGCGCCGCAATTCCAGTCCCAGGCCTTGCCGCCGCCCGCGGCCGTAGCGCCGCCTGTCTATCCCGCCAGTTCGGGCGGGGTGTCGGGAGGAGGGCGCGGGATCTCGTCCTATGCGCCGCCGTCCCAGTCGCCGATCGAGACCACCGCCACGGTGCCGCCGCGCTCGGTCGCTGCTGCTCGCCCGGTCGCTGCAGCGCACCCCGTCGCGCATAACGGCTCCACGATCATCGTCGGCACCAGCGACACGCTCGACGGTCTGGCGAAGCGCTACAACGTTTCAGCCGCCGCGATCCTCCAGGCCAATGGCTACAAGGGCCCGCGCGTGCTGTCGCCCGGCCAGCAGCTGATCATTCCGAAGCCGACCGCGGTGGCTACGGCCGCGCCGTCGCCGGCACCCGCGGCGAGCAGGCCGGTCGCCGTTGGCGCAGCGCCGTCGAGCGTCCATATCGTCAATCGCGGCGACACGCTGATGAGCATCGCGCGCCGCAACAACGTCCCGGTCGGCGAACTCGCCAAGGCCAACAATCTCGATCACACCGCCAGGCTCAGCCTCGGCATGAAGCTCACGGTGCCCGGTTCGAAATCCACGGCGATTGCCGCTGCTCCGGCGGCCCAGCCCGTTGCTGCGTTGGCGCCCGCGCAGCCGGCAACAACGGTCGCTGCGTCGGCCACCAAGATGGCCTCGGCCGGCGGTCCGCCGCAGGCCGCACGGCTGGCGTCGGCGACCACCAATGTCACGGAAGAAAAGCCGGTCGTCGAGCAGGCCCCGGTCAAGCCCAGCGAAGCCACCGGCGCGTTGCCGACCTTCCGTTGGCCGGTGCGCGGCAAGGTGATCACGACCTACGGCGCCAAGACCAACGGCAAATCGAATGACGGCATCAACCTCGCGGTGCCGGAAGGCACGCCGGTGAAGGCTGCGGAAGATGGCGTGGTCGCCTATTCCGGCAACGAGCTCAAGGGTTACGGCAATCTGGTTCTGGTGCGGCACTCCAACGGTTACGTCACCGCATATGCCCATGCGAGTGAACTGATGGTGAAGCGCGGGGATACGATCAAGCGCGGCCAGATCATTGCCAAGTCGGGTCAATCGGGCGAGGTGGGGTCGCCGCAGCTCCACTTCGAGATCCGCAAGGGTTCTTCACCGGTTGACCCGCTTCAATTCCTGAACGGGGCGTGATGCGACCGTAGCCCGGGCGAGCGAAGCGACCCCGGGGACCGTCCCGCATATCGCTGGCGCTCATGCGGGCTACGCAAATCCACGCCCTAACTGTCATCGCCCGCGAAGGCGGGCGATCCAGTATTCCAGAGCAGTTGCGATTGAGCCGAGAAGCCCGGCGTACTGGATCCCCCGCCTTCGCGGAGGATGACAGTCGGCGGCTCAGCGCGCTGACTCTGCCTTACTTCCCCGAAAGCCTCACACCCAGCCGTCCCGCCAGTTCCTGCGTGAACTGCCAGGCCACGCGGCCCGACCGCGAGCCGCGCGTGGTCGACCATTCCAGCGCTTCGCGCTCCAGTACTTCGTCATCGATCTTGATGCCGTAATGGCCGCAATAGCCGCGAACCATGGCGAGGTATTCGTCCTGGCTGCAGCGATGGAAGCCGAGCCATAGACCAAAGCGGTCCGACAGCGAAACCTTCTCCTCGACCGCTTCGCCCGGGTTGATCGCGGTCGAGCGCTCGTTCTCGATCATCTCGCGCGCCAGGAGATGCCGCCGGTTCGAGGTGGCGTAGAGAATGACGTTGTCGGGGCGTCCCTCGATACCGCCTTCCAGCACCGCCTTGAGCGATTTGTAGGACGCGTCGTTGCCGTCGAAGGAGAGGTCGTCGCAGAACACGATGAAGTGGAAATCGGAGCTGCGCAGCAGGTCCATCAGACCGGGCAGGCTCTCGATATCCTCGCGGTGGATCTCGATCAGCTTCAGCCGGTCGGCCGGTTTGCGGTCGATGTTGATATTGGCGTGAGTAGCCTTCACCAGCGACGACTTGCCCATGCCGCGCGCGCCCCACAGCAGCGCATTGTTGGCAGGCAGCCCGTCGGCGAAGCGCTCGGTGTTTTCGATCAGGATGTCGCGCACCTGGTCGATGCCTTTGAGCAGGCCGAGGTCGACGCGGCTGACGCGCGGCACCGGCGACAGGCGTCCGTTCGGATGCCAGACAAAGGCATCGGCGGAGCCGAACGACTCAAGGGAAGCCGCAGCCGGAGAGGCCGCCGAAAGATGACCGGCGATGGCTTCGAGCGCGATGGCGATCCGCTCCGCGGCAGCGCCGTCGAGCGTGCTTGCCGGACGTTTTGTCGCGGTTTTTGCAAGGGCCGCGCGAGGCGGCTTTCGGGGTCGCGCGGGGCGCTGTTGAGCTGTTTTCTTGGCTTTTTTTGACATTTTGGCAGTTCCTGACGGCGCAGCCTTAACGGGCCTTGGAAGCTCCCGCAAGCGGCCTAAATGAGGGGGCCGGCCACGTTGCAATTGGGCCGGCCGCCGCTATAGTCCGCGCGAATTTGCCCGGACCGGCGATTTGCCCAAGGCGCTAAGCCCAGGCATGGCCGGTTCTTTTCCTTCTCACGAGGATTGTTCGAATGCTGATTACCCCTGCGTACGCCCAGGCTGCGGCCGGTGGCGATGCCAACAGCATGTTGATGTCGCTGCTGCCGTTCGCGCTGATCTTCGTGATCATGTATTTCCTGATTCTGCGCCCGCAGCAGAAGAAGGTGAAGGACCATGCCGAACTGGTCAAAAACATCCGCCGCGGCGATACGGTGATCACCTCGGGCGGCCTCGTCGGCAAGGTGACGAAGGTGGTCGACGACGACCAGATCGAGTTCGAGATTTCGGACGGCGTCCGGGTGCGGCAGATGCGCCAGATGATCTCGGGCGTCCGCACCAAGGGCGAGCCGGCCAAGGAGAAGGCTGAGGCCAAGGACAAGGAAAAGGCCGAGAAGGACGAGACGTCCACGAGCTGAGCTTTCCGCGCCGCTTCCCGCGGCGCATTTTCCAGGATCTGACGGGTCTACTTGATGTTGTACTTCACGCGGTGGAAGGCGCTGGCGATCATTCTGACCGCGCTTGTGGTCTGCCTGTTCGCAGTTCCGAACTTCTTTCCCCAGGAGCGGGTGAAGACCTGGCCGGTCTGGGCGCAACGCCACATCGTGCTCGGCCTCGATCTGCAGGGCGGCTCGTATCTGCTGCTCGAAGTCGATTCCAACTACGTGAAGAAGGAAAAGCTCGATCAGGTGCGCGACGAAGTCCGTCGCGTGCTGCGCGAGGCCAAGATCGGCTATACCGGCCTTTCCGCGCGCGCCGATGCGGTCGAAGTCCGCGTCAAGGACACCGACCTGCAGGCGGCGCTTCCCAAGCTGCGTGAACTGTCGCAGCCGCTCGGCGGCCTGCTCGGCTCCTCCGGACAGCGCAGCCTCGAAGTCTCGGATGCCGGCGGCGGGCTGGTCCGGCTCACGGTGCCGCAGGCCGCCATCACCGAACGGATCCGGCAAACCATCGAACAGTCGATCCAGATCGTCGAGCGCCGCATCAACCAGCTCGGCACGGTCGAGCCGTTGATCCAGCGGCAAGGCGCCGACCGAATCCTGGTTCAGGTGCCGGGCTTGCAGGATCCGACCGAGTTGAAGCGCATCCTTGGCACGACCGCCAAAATGGAATTCCGCATGGTCGATCCGTCGATCTCGCCGGATCAGGCGCAGCGCGGCAGCGTGCCGGCCGATTCGGAAGTCCTGATGAGCGAGGCATCACCGAAGGTGCCTTACGTCGTCAAGAAGCAGGTTCTGGTTGGCGGCGGCGACCTCACCGATGCGCAGCCGGGCTTCGACCAGCGCACCAATGAGCCGATCGTCAACTTCAAGTTCAACAGCTCGGGCTCGCGCAAATTCGCGCAGGCGACGTCGGAGAATGTCGGCGTGCCGTTCGCGATCATCCTCGATGGCAAGGTGATTTCCGCGCCCGTGATCCGCGAACCGATCACCGGCGGCCAGGGTCAGATCTCCGGCAGCTTCACGGTGCAGGGGGCCAACGAGCTCGCGCTCCTGATGCGGGCCGGCGCGCTGCCGGCGCCGCTGACCGTAATCGAGGAGCGTACGGTCGGTCCGGGCCTCGGCCAGGATTCGATCGAGAAGGGCAAACTTGCCGCTTACATCGGCTCGATCATGGTCATCGTGTTCATGCTGTTGACCTACCGCCTGTTCGGCGTGTTCGCCAACATCGCGGTCGCCATCAACGTCGCGATGATCTTCGGCGTCCTGTCGCTGCTCAACGCCACGCTGACGCTGCCCGGCATCGCCGGCGTCGTGCTGACGGTCGGCATCGCGGTCGACTCCAACGTGCTGATCTATGAGCGCATCCGCGAGGAGCTGCGCGGCGGACGCAACGCGATTTCGGCAATCGACGCCGGCTTCAGTCGCGCGCTGTCGACCATTCTGGACTCCAACATCACCACCTTCATCGCCGCCGCGGTGCTGTTCTATATCGGCACCGGCCCGGTGCGCGGCTTCGCCGTTACGCTCGGCATTGGCATCATCACTACAGTCTTCACCGCCTTTACCCTCACCAGCCTGATCGTCGCCGGCTGGGTACGATGGAAACGGCCGAAGACCGTGCCGATCTAGGAATCTCACTCGTGACTCAATACGTTCTTATCGGGCTTGGCATTCTGATCGCCGTGCTGACCGTGGTCGCCGTGCTCGATCTGCTGCCGCCGCTGCGCATCGTTCCCGACGATACGCATTTCGATTTCACCCGCTTTCGGCGCATCAGCTTTCCGATCTCGGCGGCGCTTTCGATCCTGGCGATCGTGCTGTTCTTCACCCACGGGCTGAATTTCGGCATCGACTTCCGGGGCGGTACCCTCCTGGAAGTGCAGAACAAAGCCGGCCCCGCCGATATCGGCGCGATGCGCGGGACGCTGAGCACGCTCGGGCTCGGCGACATTCAGTTGCAGCAGTTCGGCGGTCCCGAACGACGTGCTGATCCGGGTTGCCGAACAGCCCGGCGGCGATGCTGCGCAGCAGGTGGCCGTGCAGAAGATTCGCGGCGCGCTCGGCGACAGCGTCGATTACCGCCGCGTCGAAGTGGTGGGTCCGCGCGTGTCCGGCGAATTGCTGGCTTTCGGCATGCTCGGCCTGATGCTCGCGATCTTCTCGATCCTGATCTATCTCTGGTTCCGGTTCGAATGGCAGTTCGCACTGGGCGCCATGATCGCCAACGTCCACGACATCGTGCTGACGATCGGCTTCATGTCGATCTCGCAGGTCGATTTCGACCTCACCAGTATCGCGGCGCTGCTGACCATTCTCGGCTACTCGCTGAACGACACGGTCGTCATTTATGACCGGATCCGGGAAATGCTGCGGCGCTATAAGAAAATGCCGATGCCGCAACTGCTGAACGAATCCATCAATTCGACATTGTCGCGCTCGATCATCACCCACGTCACGGTGACGCTGGCGTTGCTGGCGCTGCTCCTGTTCGGCGGCCATGCGATCCACAGCTTCACGGCGGTCATGATGTTCGGCGTGGTGCTGGTCGGCACCTACACCTCGATCTTCATCGCCGCGCCGATCCTGATCTATCTCGGCGTCGGCGAGCATCGCGACGCACCGGATAAGCCTGCGAAGAAGTAGTGGCATGATCCCCGAAAGTGGGGACCGGTTTTCGGACAAGGATCATGCCCAGATACATCCTCGGACGCTCCCCATCTTCCGAGGTCGGCGCCGATCGAAGCCTACGGCAAGGGCGGCTTCGCCTTCGCCGACATGTCGCATCGCGGCTCGCTGCTGTGCCTGCCCGACGCGATCTGGGCCTGGGACGTGACGCAGCCAGCACAAATCGACGAATATTCGCTTGATCGTATCTTCAAGTCCGCCAATTCCATCGACACGCTGATCGTCGGCACCGGCACCGACGTCTGGGTGCCGCCGCGCGGCCTTCGCGAGGCGCTGCGTGCCGTTCGCGTGGTGCTCGATGCGATGCAGACGGGCCCGGCGATTCGTACCTACAACATCATGCTGGGCGAGCGACGGCGGGTCTCGGCGGCGCTGATCGCGGTGCCATGAGCGGGGCGGCGACGTCGAAGGAAGCCGCCGCGTTCTGCGCCGACCTGGTGCGAACGCACGACTTTGCCCGCTACGCCGCGACGCTGTTCCTGCCGCAGACCCAGCGCCGCGCGCTGCTGTCGATCTACGCCTTCAATGTCGAGATATCGCGGGTGCGCGATCAGGTGAGCCAGCCATTGCCCGGCGAAATCCGGATGCAGTGGTGGACCGACATGCTGACGGGCGCCGGCCATGGCGATGTCGAGGGCAATCCGGTCGCCGCCGAACTGCTGCGGACCACCGGCGAATTTCGTCTGCCGGCCGAGCCGCTGTTGCGGTTGATCGAGGAGCATCAGTTCGACCTCTACAACGATCCGATGCCGTCGATGGCTGCGCTGGAGGGCTATGTCACCGAGACCTCATCGGCGCTGTTCTCGCTCGGCGCGCGGATTTTGGAGCCGCCGTCGGCCGTGATCGACCATCTCGCGCGCCATGCGGGCCTCGCCCAGGGCATGGCGCAGGTGATCGCGGCATTGCCGCTCGATGCCGCACGGCGACAGCTGTTCTTGCCGCTGCAATTGCTGCAGCAACACGGCAGCGGGACGGAAGAGATCTATTCCGGCAAGCAGACGCCGCGGGCGCGTGCGGCGATCGATCAATTGGCGGGGGAGGCCCGGAAGCACCTCGACACAGCTTTCGAACTGCTCACGCATGTGCGGCCGCCGGTACGAAGAATATTCCTGCCGCTGGCGCTGGTGCGCCGCGAACTGGTGCGGATGGCGCGCGCCGACTTCGATCCTTTCGTGCCGCAGCCGACGTCTCGGTTGCGGACCCTGTGGACGCTGTGGCGCGCGTCGCGGACGAAGGAGTTCGGCGGGTAAAAGGAATCTGCCGCGCATGAGGTCGTCATCCCCGCGCAGGCGGGGATCCAGTACGCCGCGGCTTCTCGAATTGATCTCCGGCGCCTCTGGAATACTGGGTCACCCGCCTTCGCGGGTGACGACACCGGAATTGCTCGACGGCCTATCCATTTCCGCGTTCTCGAAATTGAACCGGTCCCGCAAGTTCTTCCGGCTCTCCAGAATGTCCTTCAGGAACGCGCGGTCGGCTTCGTTCTTGATCAGGGGTTCGATCAGGTCGACCTGGTTCATCGCGACAAGCTGCAAGATCTCGGTGCGCGGTTTGCCGGCGGCATCGCGGGGCAGCGCATGCACCACCTGGATATGCTCCGGCGGCTTGACGCCCTTGGCGGCGGAAAGCTCGCCGCGTAACTGCTTTTCCAGCTCAACCTTGTCGGCCTCGACGAACGCATAGAGCCCGACCCCGGTGCGGCGGTCCGCGAAGGCGACAATGGCGGTGTCGCGCACGTCGGGGTTCTTCCGGATCAGATCGATCAGCACAGGCGCATCGTTGACCAGCCTGCGGCCGCCGCCTTCGCGATCGGTGAAGTTGAACAGTCCGCGGGTGATGGCCTGGTAGACCTTCTTGCCGGTCTTGAGCCAGATACTGGCGACAAAGGATTTGCGCGCGAGAATCTTGCGCTCCATCGGCGTCAGCGCCTGCGGCGCATAGCTGCGCTTGTGCTTCAGCAGATGGCGCAGATCCTCGTAGGCCGCGATCCGGAACAGGCGGCTTCGCGTCTTGAAGCAGGCGGCCAGTTGAAAGTCGGTCACATAAGCCCGGCCGTCGCTGCCGCGCAGCCAATTCTGCTCCTTGGCGAGATCGTTGTGGCAAATGCCGGCGCGGTGCAGTTTTCGCAAGGCTGATTTGGCGGAGCGGAAATAGCCGAGGTCGCCATGGGGTTTTGCCAGATGCAGCGCGACGCCGTCGATGAATCCGCGCACCAGCGCTTGCCGGCCCGCCCATAGCAGCTTCGGGCCGACGTCGAGATCGCGCGCCAGCGCCAGCGCGCGGCGTTCGCGGGCGAACAGATGGCGGGCGATCGGATACGACCATAGCGGCACCTGGTCGAGCCGGCGCAGCACCGCGTCGACCTCACTTGTATCGTCGCGAAAGCGCCCGCGCTCGACGGTCGAGAACACGTCGCGCTTCAGCAGCACGCCTTCGGTCCATCGCGCCGACAGGGTGGCGGCGTCGTCTTTCGGCAAGCCCATGGTGTTACGCCGCCGCCGCTACGCGCAGATGATCGGCGATCCAGCGATCAAGATCTGCCAGCGCCCGCGCGCTGAGCGCCTGCTTCTTTGCCACCGTCTTTTCGTTGCCGCGCAGCCTTGTGCCGTCGGGCTTCTTGGTCGGCGGGCTCGCCAGCGGCGGGAACAGACCGAAATTGATGTTCATCGGCTGGAATGAGCGCGTTCCGGCCTCAATGGTCTCGATGTGACCCCCGGTGATATGGCCGAGCAGCGAGCCCAGCGCCGTGGTGACGGGCGGCGGTTCCAGCGACGCTCCCCGCGCGTTCGCGGCGGCGTAGAGGCCGGCGATCAGGCCGATGCTGGCGGATTCCACATAGCCCTCGCAGCCGGTCATCTGGCCGGCAAAGCGCAACCTTGGCTGCGCGCGCAGCCGCAACTGGCCGTCGAGCAGCTTTGGCGAATTCAGGAAGGTATTGCGATGCAGGCCGCCGAGTCGGGCGAATTCGGCATTCTCGAGACCCGGAATGGTGCGGAATACACGCTGCTGCGCGCCGTAGTTCAGCTTGGTCTGGAAACCGACGATGTTGTAGAGCGTGCCGAGCTTGTTGTCCTGCCGCAGTTGCACGATGGCGTAGGACTTGACGGTCGGGTCGTGCGGATTGGTCAGTCCGACCGGCTTCATTGGGCCCGTGCCGCAGCGTCTCATGGCCGCGCTCGGCCATCACCTCGACCGGCAGGCAGCCGTCGAAATAGGGCGTGCTGGTCTCCCAGTCCTTGAAGTCGACCTTCTCGCCGGCCAGCAGCGCCGCGACGAAGCCGTCATACTGCTCCTTGGTCATCGGGCAGTTGATGTAATCGGCGCCGGTGCCGCCGGGACCGACCTTGTCGTAACGCGACTGAAACCACGCCACCGACATGTCGATGGAATCCTTGTGCACGATCGGCGCGATCGCATCGAAGAACGCCAGCGCACTCTCATCGGTCAGATCGCGAATCGCCTCGGCGAGCGGTGCGGAGGTAAGGGGGCCGGTCGCGACGATCACGTTGCCCCATTCGGCGGGCGGCAGGCCTGGGATCTCAGCGCGGTCGATCTCGATCAGGGGATGGTCGTGCAACGCCTTGGTGACGGCGGCGGAAAACCCGTCGCGGTCCACCGCCAGCGCCCCGCCCGCGGGCACCTGGTTGGCGTCGGCGCAGCGCATGATCAGCGAGCCCAGCCGGCGCATCTCGGCATGTAGCAGGCCGACAGCGTTGTTGGCGGCGTCGTCGGAGCGGAACGAGTTGGAGCAGACGAGTTCGGCCAGGCCCTCGGTGCGGTGCGCCTCGGTCATCCGCTGCGGGCGCATCTCGTGCAGAACGACGCGAACGCCCGCATCGGCGAGTTGCCAGGCGGCTTCCGAGCCGGCAAGGCCGCCGCCGATCACATGGACGCTATCAGTCTGGGGGGTCGAGGAAATCATGCGCGCAGCGATAGCGCGTTTTCAGAGGAAGCGCACCGGTTTGCGTTGAATAAAACGCTTCAAACCAGCGGCACAAACGACAACGCCCGCAGCGAGGCGGGCGTTATCCGTTCGTCAGGTGCCGAACAGAAATCAGTTGGCGTAGTTGCCGGCTGCAACGCGCGGAATGTCTGCACGATCGAGGCCGATATCGGCCAGTTCGCGATCGCTAAGCTGGGACAGTTCGCTGACATTGCGCTGATAGTCGCGGAACGCCTGAACCATGCGGATGAGCGAGAGTAGCATTGTAGTCTCCTTGAAGTTCCAATTCAGCCTTTGAGCCCGGCCTCATCGTTGAAATGAATATAGCTGAGATTCCGCAATGCAGAAGTTCCGATGTTGCGGTGCAGCTAAGCCTTCAATGCATGGCGATGGTAAGGTCGGCTTAACCTTTGAATGTGGCCGTTGGATCTTCACCCAAACGATCGCTCCGGGATCGGCTGCTGTGGTAAGAAATGCCGTAAAAGTGCGGGTTATTTGAAATTTCGTGATCGTTCTTACCGCCCAATCAGATGGCGTCGCACGGAGTGAAATTCGATGCGGCCGCCCAACATAGCGGCAGAAATGTGCAAAATGAATGGATCTGGTGGAAGTTTCTTATGCACGAATCGCATATGTCACAAATCGAATAAATGAATATATATTCATTATCATGGCTCTGGTCGCGCTGAGTCGGGCACCTTTTTTGATGGCTCGGGCTACGCGAACCATCTGCGCTGGGACAGGGCTAGGCTTTTCAAGCAGGACGAGGTCCGTCCCGGTTCTACTTTGCATGGGGTTGTTTTCGCATTTTTGCGTCGGTTACCTCATCACGGCCGGCGGCCTTTCGCAGAAGTCGCCGACGGACGATGGCTGCAAGGCGGCGAGGCTTCCTTACCGGCACGTAATGAAAAAGCATGATTCCGCATAAGGCCCCTGCGCGCTGCGTCGACAACCTCGCGCGAAGTTCATTCTGAAGTTTTCACGCTTCAGCGAACAATTGGATTCGCAGACGGCAATGATGCCGTCTGTCCAAAAACAAAAAGGAAGCTCCCATGCTCAACAAAATACTCGCAGCCACGGCGGTGGCAGTCCTGGCGTACGCCGTCTCTCCAGCCGACGCCGCGCGGGTCAAGGCGGGCTGCAGCGGCGACAATATGGGCAAGACTGAAACGATGATCGAGAACATGGCTGATGGCGAGGGGAAGATGGCGGCCCAGAAGGAAATCGCAGCCGCCCAGGATGCGATGCTGAACGGCAAGGCGGGCGCCTGCGCGGCGCATCTGAGCAAGGCAATGCAGGCGGGCATGGCCAAGTAGAACGATCGGCAAAGGGCCGGTCACTGCGGCCGGCCCTTTGAATTCCTGCCTTTGAATTCCCAGCGTTTTGAGTTTTCCGTTACGGCGCGCGCGAAAGCTGGGTTGCGAAATGGGCGATGGTCTTGGCGTAGACCTCGCTCTTGTTCCACTCCTTGATCGCAGCGAAATTGTCGCTGCCGGGCTCCCATTCCTTGCCGCGTTTCCAGCCATGGTTGGCCAGGAAATTGGCGGTCGAGGCCAGCACGTCCGGGGCGCTGCGCAGGAGATCGCGGCGGCCATTGCTGTCGAAATCGACGGCGTATTTGATGTAGGACGACGGCATGAACTGGGTCTGGCCGATTTCGCCGGCCCATGCGCCGCGCAAATCCTGTGGCGCGATATCGCCGCGCTCGACGATGCGCAGCGCGTCCATCAGTTCGGCCTTGAACAGGTCGGTGCGACGGCAATCATAGGCCAGCGTCGCCAGCGCGCGCAGCGTCTGGAATTTTCCGATGTTGACGCCGTAATCGGTTTCCAGGCCCCAGATCGCCACCAGCACTTCGCCTGATACCCCATACTTCTCCTCGATGCGGCCGAGCACCGAACCGTATTGCTTGAGCATGTTGGCGCCGCGGGTCATCCGCGGCGGCACCATGCGGCCGGAGAATTCCTCAAACGTCTGGCTGAAAACCTTCTGCGACTGGTCGCGGGTCAGCACGCTCTTGTCGAGCGTGACGCCGGTCAGGCCGGCCTGAATGGCGGAGGCGGAGATCCCCTTGGCGGCGGCTTCCTTCTTGAAATCTTCCAGCCAGGTTTCGAACGGGCCCGTGCCACAGGGCGCCGCCAGCGCCGGCGCCGCAGAGGTCAGCAACAGGGCGCCCAAAGTCAGCGCGCGCAGGAAAAAGCGAGAACTCATCGTGCCGTTGGCTCCGCGATCGATGCATCATCAATGGTTAGTGTCCACGTGATGTCGAATGTTCGGAGCAAGATCGGCCAAAACAAGGCTGATGTCGCAGCCTTCAATGCTTTTCCGTCGAAGATGCTCAATTCATCGTTAGTGGGCATTGAACGACGACACCGCCGGTCGGTCGGCCGGCGGTGTGATCGATCGGGTTCCGTGCGCGCCTATGCGCTATCCTTGCGCCGCCACGGGAACAGATTGGCAGGGAAATCGGCCGCAGGCTTGCGTTCGCGGTGCGCGCGCGGCGGAAGCGGTTGCGGATTGAGTTCCGGCTCGATCGTCTCGCGGTAGAGGTGCCAGGTCGCGTGCCCGAGCAGGGGAATGACGACGGCGAGGCCGAGGAAGGCCGGCAATGATCCCACCACCAGCAGCGCCGCGACGATCAATCCCCAGACCGCCATCGGCACGGGATTGCGTGCCACCGCACGCAGCGAGGTCACCATCGCATCGCCGGCGCCGGCATGACGGTCGAGCATCAACGGGAACGACACCACGCTGATGCAGAGCGCGACGAGGGCGAACAGGAACCCGACACCGCAGCCGACCACGATCAGCCACCAGCCTTGCGGCGTCGTCAGCACGCGTTCGGCGAAATCGGAAACGCCGGTCGCGCCGGCATAGCCGAACGCGGCGATGTAGAGCGCCTGCGCGGTAGCCACCCACGTCACGAACAGCGCGAGCAACAGCGCGCCGAGCCCGAGCATCGCGCCGAACGATGGCGAGCGCACGACCTCGAGCGCGTCCCAGGCGGTCGCTTGTTCACCGCCTTCGCGGCGGCGGCTCATTTCGTAGAGGCCGAGTGCTGCAAACGGGCCGAGCAGGGCAAAGCCGGCGGCGAGCGGGAACAGCAGCGGCAGCACCGAATAGCCATGCACGGCGCGCGCCAGCATCAACCCGAGCACGGGATATATGATGCACAAAATGATGGCGTGGCTTGGCACCGCCTTGAAGTCTTCCCAGCCGCGCTGCAAGGCCCGATGGAGTTCCGGCAGGCCGATGGTTCGGATAATTGGCGCGGCGGTATCTGGTCCGCCCTGCGCCATCGATGTGACATTGCCGTCATACGTCGCCATGGTCGCTCTCTCCCTCGCGGTCGCGTTGCGCCAACGAAGGACGCAAACGCGCCGGTTCATAGAATGATCGCGATCAGGCCAGACGCGAAGACGGATGGAACTGGCCATGTCGCGAACTGAACCGCGAGCGTACTCCCAAACCGCGACTAACACACTCACGCTTCAGTGAATGTTTCATTGGCAAGCTTGTCCCGTCTGGCTAGACTTGCTGGCGATCCCGGCGTGGTGCTGCCGGTCAGACAGCCCCGCCTGAGACCCACTCCATCCTCAATTCATTAGGAGCGAACGATGAGCATTTTCGGAAAAATCATGGGCGCGATCTTCGGCACCAAGGCGGACGCCGCGCCGGCAGGCGGCGGGGCGGCCGCGGGCGCTGGATCGTCCGGCGGGGCGGCTGCACTGGCCGACAGCGACCGTCGACGTCGCGCCCATCCTCGATCAGGGCGGTGAAGGCCAAGGGCGAGAAGCTGGAGTGGCGTACCTCGATCGTCGACCTGATGAAGGCGCTCGACATCAATTCCAGCTTCGCGGCACGCAAGGAACTTGCGAAGGAACTCGGCTATACCGGCGACAGCAACAATTCCGCCAGCATGAACATCTGGCTGCACAAGCAGGTCATGACCAAGCTGGCCGCCAATGGCGGCAAGCTGCCGCCTGAGATCAAGCACTGACGCTCCGTCCGATCCAAACATGCGAAGGCCCGCGGTGACGCGGGCCTTCTTTTTTGCTGCGATTGCAATGCAACAAAGCGCAAACGGTATCCACTTCGTGAGGAAAACGCTGTAAATACGGGCGAACAAAAATACAAAACAAGGAGGACGCCCATGAGCGATGTCGATCGCAGAACTATCCTGGCAACGGGTGCGCTGGCGCTGGCCGGTACGACCGTGCAAGGCGGCTCGGCTGCCGCGCAGGCTGGGCCGAAATCGATCTTTCCGGTTGGCACCACCACCATCCCGATCGTGGGTGAGACGGACGTGTTTCCGGTGCGGCGGATCTACTGCATCGGCCGGAATTATGCGGCGCATGCGCGCGAAATGGGATCGGACCCCAATCGCGAGCCGCCGTTCTTCTTTCAGAAGCCGACCGATGCGATCCAGAATGTCTCTATCGGCGCGGTCGCCGATCATCCCTATCCCACGCTGACCAAGAACTATCATTACGAGGTCGAACTGGTAGCGGCGTTGAAATCAGGCGGCAGCAATATCCCGGCGGAGCAGGCGCTCGACCACGTCTACGGCTACGCGCTCGGTCTCGACATGACGCGGCGCGATCTGCAGCGGGCGATGGGTGACGAAAAGAAGCCCTGGGAAATCGGCAAGAGTTTTGATCGCTCCGCCGTGCTCGGGCCAATTCATCCCGCGGGAAAGACCGGGCATTTCACCAAGGGTGCGATCTCGCTGGCGGTGAACGGCACGGTCAAGCAGAACTCGGATCTTCGCAACATGATCTGGAGCGTGGCGGAGCAGATCGCCAAGCTTTCGGAAGCTTTCGAACTCAAGCCGGGCGACATCATCTATTCGGGAACGCCGGAAAATGTCGGCCCCGTCGTGAAGGGCGACGTGCTGCTGTGCAAGCTCGATGGCCTGCCGGACATGTCGATCAGGATTACGTGAGGGGCCACATCCACCGCCGTCGCCCCTGCGAACGCAGGGGCCCATAATCACGAAAGGTAAGGAGTAGGCGAGAGTGCCGCCTGCATTGTCTTCGATCGAGCACAATCATTGACTGCACGGCGCATGGGTCCCTGCGTTCGCAGGGACGACAGCGATTTAGCCGTCACCCCGTCAGATCGGCAAATTCCGGGTTCTTGCGCAGATAATCCACCACAAAGCCGCAGCCGGCGATGACCTTGTGCCCGTCGGCGCGGATCAGTTCGAGCGCGCCCTTGACCAGTTCGGAAGCGACGCCGCGGCCACGCAGCGCGCGGGGCGTTTCGGTATGGGTGATGATGACCGCCGTGGGCGTGAGGCGATAATTCGCAAACGCTACGCCGCCCTCGACGTCGAGTTCGAAGCGATTTTGAGTCTTGTTGTCGCGAACGGCGGCCATGCGGCGATTCCCGGATGATTGGCCGTTTTATTTAGGGACATGAACCCGGCGATGCAAACCCACCGCAAGGCCGGCGGGATTGCAGTGCAATAGCGTTCCCCGCAATACGCGCGCAAGATCTTTGCGGACAGACCTTGCAATGGGATGTGGCGCGCGTAGTCTTTTGAATGACATACGCCGCCGAAGCGGCCGGGTCTGGGCTCGATACGATCGCGGCCGCTGACGTATGCCTCTTTTCAAGAGGAGGTCTGCAATGTCGGGCTTTGGTTTCTTTAGCAAGCATCGCACGTGGGAAGACTGGTTAGGCATGCTACTTGGCGTGCTGATCGTGGTTTCGCCGTGGTTTCCGTTCTCCAGCCACGACGTGATGGACGCCGAACGCAGCACCATGATCCTCAACACCTTCGTGGTCGGCATGCTGGTGTTCGGCCTGGCTCAGCTCGAATATGTCGCGCTGCAGCGCTGGGAGGAGGTGGGTGAGATCGCGCTCGGCCTCTGGCTGATCGCCTCGCCCCTGATCCTCGGATATGCCGGCGACGATGCGCTTCAGGCCTGGCACGTCGCGCTCGGCGCCATCGTCGCCCTGCTGGGTGCGCTTCAGCTCTGGCAGGATTGGCGTTTGAGCGAGCAGGAACTGGCCAACCATCCCCAGTCGCCTACTTGAGTGAAGCGGTAAGCAGGGCGCGAACCGACCACGGTTTACCGTCGACGGCGCCTTTGATGTCGTCGATCTTCCATTGGCCGGCGTCGCGGACAAAGTCATAGCGGATGGTCTTGTCGGCCGCCTTGGCGCGTGCCTCCGGCTGATGGCTTTCGATCGTGACGGCGATGGTGGCTCTTTCGGCGTCCTGCTTTTCGGCAGCCACCTTGAACGATTTCACATCGGGATCCTGCGAATTGGTGACGGGATCGAAATCCACCGGGCCGCTATCGCCCTTGCGCGTGCGGGCGTCCGCCTTGGCCCAGAGGGCTACCAGCGCGTTCGAGAGGTATTTTGCCTTCGCCGCCTTGTTCTCGATCACAAACCCGCCGCCACCATCGCCTTTGCCCTTGGCGGCGCGGGTGTAGATGGCGGTCACGACGGCAACGGGGTCGTCCGGCGCCGCCAACGCAAAGCGCGGAAAGGTGGCCGCCAGCAGGCCGGCTGAACCGGACAAGATCAGTTTTCGACGGGTAACCATGGCGATCCCTTGAATCGTTGGCGCGGGCTTATGGACGGGCGTGCGGGGCCGGTTATGGTGATGCGTGCAACGCTTGCCGGGAGATTACCATGGCCAATGAAAAAGGCCCCAACATCAAGAAGAAGCAGAAATGCAAGAATTGCGAGGGCAAGGGGCTGCTGAAGAAGGGCGACAAGGTAGTCAAGTGCCAGCGCTGCAAGGGGACCGGCGTGCGGTGACGCCCCCACTGATTTGAGCAGGCGCAAGGCTTTCTGCCACAAGGCTTTCTGCTATCGTTGAGGCGAGATGTTCCATGTCTGTTTTTCGAAAGCGCAGGTTGATTTCCAGTGAGTGAAACCGTGACACTTCCCGTCCCGCGCGGCGGCCTGGCGCGGATGTCGCGCCGGGTGATGAATCTCGCGCATATGTTGACCCAGAATGCCCGCCGCCATGGCGACCGCATCGGCTTCATCTGGGGCGACAGATCCTGGACCTGGCGCGAGATCGACGGCCACGTCTCCGCGCTGGCGACGGGCCTCGCCGCGCGCGGCATCGTCAAGGGTGACCGCGTCCTGGTCCATTCCAAGAATAACGACGAGATGTTCTGGTCGATGTTCGCGGCGTTTCGGCTGGGCGCGGTCTGGGTGCCCACCAATTTCCGCCTGATGCCGGACGAAGTCGCCTATCTCGCCACCGCCTCCGGCGCGAAGGGGTTTCTGTGCCATGGCGATTTTCCCGATCACGCCACCGCGGCCGCCAATCCCGCGCTCGAATTCATCTGGCGGATCGGCGAGGGCGCGTTCGGTGAAAAATCCGTAGGCGATGTGATCGCCGATCATGCCGGCGCCAGGGTGGAAAACACCGCAGTCGACTACGACGATCCCTGCTGGTTCTTCTTCACCTCCGGCACCACCGGTCGCTCCAAGGCGGCGGTGCTCACCCATGGCCAGATGGCCTTTGTGGTGACCAATCATCTCGCCGACCTGACGCCCGGCACGACGGAGACCGACGCCTCGCTGGTGGTCGCGCCGCTGTCGCACGGCGCCGGCGTGCACCAGCTGATGCAGGTCGCGCGCGGCGTGCCGACCATCCTGCTGCCGACCGAGAAGTTCGATATCGCCGGGGCGTTCCGCCTGATCGAGGCGCACCGTGTCAGCAACATGTTTACCGTGCCGACCATCTTGAAGATGATGGTGGAACATCCTGCGGTCGACAAATACGACCACTCCTCGCTGCGCTACGTGATCTATGCCGGCGCGCCGATGTATCGCGAGGACCAGAAGGCGGCGCTGAAAAAACTCGGCCCGGTGCTGGTGCAGTATTTCGGGCTCGGCGAGGTCACCGGCAACATCACGGTCATGCCGGCCAGCCTGCACGATCCCGAGGACGGCCCGCAGGCCCGCATCGGCACCTGCGGCTTCGAACGCACGGGCATGCAGGTCTCGATCCAGGGCGATGACGGGCGCGAGCTCAAGGCCTTCGAGACCGGCGAAATCTGCGTGATCGGCCCCGCCGTGTTCGCCGGCTATTACGACAACCCCGAGGCCAACGCGAAGGCGTTTCGCGACGGCTGGTTTCGCACCGGCGATCTCGGCCACATGGACGAGGAGGGTTTTGTCTACATCACCGGCCGCGCTTCCGACATGTACATCTCGGGCGGCTCCAACATCTATCCGCGCGAGGTCGAGGAGAAGATTCTCACCCATCCGGCGATCGGCGAGGTCGCCGTGCTCGGCGTGCCCGACCCGTTCTGGGGCGAGGTCGGCGTTGCCGTCTGCGTCGCGCGCGAGGGCGCGGCTGCGGTGAGCGAGGCGGAGCTGGCGGCGTTCCTGTCGCCGAAGGTGCCGCGCTACAAGATGCCGAAGCGTTTTTTCTTCTGGGAGGCGCTGCCGAAATCCGGCTACGGCAAGATTCCGAAGCGGCTGGTGCGCGATGAACTCGAGGCGCGCGGGCTGCTCGAACTCGTCGCGAAGTCGACAGGCGCTTAAGCGATGCGCAGCATTGAACAGCCCGGCGCCGCGGCGCCCGAACGTATCCAATGGGTCGAGGCGCGCGGTCGGGCGTTTTCATTCACGCTCACTGCCGGCCTGCCGCTGCTGGAGGCTGCGCGTCGTGGTTTTGCCGAAGCCGGATTTTCGGGCGGCGTGCTGGGCATGCGGGGAGGGGCGCTGGGGCCGTTTGCCTATGTCATGCCGGCGCTGTCGAAGACCGGCGCCAATGCGGCATTTTACAGCGACACATTTCGACCATCTGGAATCACGCGGCTGAAGTGCGGCGCAATGACGCTAGGCGAGCGCGACGGCGCGCCGTTCTTCCATTGCCACGGGCTATGGACTGAGACCGACGGGCATCTGCATGGCGGCCACATTCTGCCCGAGGAGAGCATCGTCGCCGAATCGTTCGAGGTGGAAGCGTTCGGCATCGACGGCGCTGTCTTCACGGCCGAACCCGATTCCGAGACCAATTTCAAATTGTTCGGTCCTGTCGCGCGCGCCGGCACGAATGTGAAGGCCGAGCGCCGCGCCTTCGCGCTGCGGCTGCGGCCGAATCAGGATTTTGCCGCGGCGCTGGAGACGTTCTGCCGGCAGCACGGCATTTTGCGCGCACGGATTCATGGCGGCGTCGGCTCCACCATCGGCGCGCATTTCACTGACGGACGGACCGTGGTGCCGTTTGCGACCGAGCTTGCGATCAAATCTGGTACGATAGCACCCGGCGCTGACGGTACGCTGCAGGCGGAGCTCGATATCGCGCTGGTGGATTATCTCGGCGGCATCGCGGAAGGCCGGCTGATGCGCGGCGACAATCCGGTGCTGATGACGATGGAGCTGGTGCTCGAGGTGGTGTGAGAAATTCGTAGGTGGGCAAAGGCACGCAATGCCGTGCCCACCGTCTTTTCCAAGGCGTCCATATAGAACGGTGGGCACGCTGCGCTTTGCCCACCCTACAAGTTATCTACTGCGTCGCGTCCGCCATCTCGCCGACTGGGTCGTCATGATGGCCGGCGCGCATTCGCGCATTCCGTTGGAAGTCGCCAACACCAGGGCCTCGCGCCCACGCTAGGGCCTGCTGGCCTTGCAAAAGAGTGTCACCCGCTTTCGCGGGTGACGATTGTTGATACACAGTCTGGAACACGCTGGTTCACGGCAGCGACTATCTGAAATGATAGTTCACGCCGACCTTGATGGTGTGGAAGTCGATGTTGCCGGAAGGCAGCTGCTCACCTAACAGACTATAGGTCTCGCCGCCGAGGCTGGTGTACATGTACTCGGCCTTGGCCGACCAACTCGGCGTGAACAGATATTCGAGACCGCCGCCGAGCGTATAGCCGGTGTGAGTGTGGCTATCCGAAGACGTTGCGCCTAGGTCTGGCACTGAAAAGGTGGTCTTGTTGTTGGCCCACGCAAAACCGCCCTTGGCGTAGAGCAGCACCGCATCCATCGCGAAGCCGGCACGGCCGGTCACGCTTCCGAATGAATTGATCTTGGAGTCCGAGTGCAGCAGAAGGCCGCCGCCAAGGTCCTCGGTGAAGCTGTCCTTGATGCTGGCGCCGGCGGCGTCGACTTCGATGCCAAACACGAATTGACTGCCGGGGAATTGCCAGTTGTAGCCGACCGTGCCGCCGCCGAAACCGCCGCTGCCCGCATCGGTACCCCAGCCATAACCGCCCATCGCGCCGATATAGAAACCGGACCAGTTATAGGCCGGAGAAATCATCGCCGCCGGAGGGGGAGCCTTGTAGGGCCGCGCCTGCATGTCAGCAGCCGAAGCCGCGGTCGCAGCCGAAAGGGCCGCTACACCAGCGAGAAGTAGTTGTTTCATATGTTGTCCCCAAAAGTTGAACACTCGTACAAACCCCCTTACGGGCTCGATAGCGAACCGATCGCACCGACATGGTGACGCATCGTTGTGGAAGCGGGCGCGAACGCGCCCCCTAATGAGCCGTCTGCAAGCGACGTCTATGCAGGTGTGAGAACGTTGCTTGCGGATTAACCATACGATTTGTATGCCGGCAAAAATTGGACTGAAGCGCGACCATGCATTGGCGCGGGCAGGTTGCTAATTCGACGGCGGCGCGGCGATGTGTGGCGCGAATGCGTTCGTGATTTGCGGAGAGCGTGACATTCGTCTTTGTTCGACGTGATCGCGCGCGCAGGATTTGGATTCTGCGTCCGATCTGCAGTGTTGCGACCAAAAAGCGACGACGCGATCCATTGTGGCGAAAGCGAATTATGAATTGCGCCGCGGTGCTCGCAATGAGGGACACATTGTCGCACTTCGCAGGTTCGAGTATCCGAACGTTACGCTCTGCAATTTTGCGACGGCGTTCGCGCCTCACCGCCGCTTGCGAACGTGAATGTTGATATCGAGATCGATGTCGCTCACGCAGGTCTGCGTCGTCTGATGCGATCCGCCTTCATGCCAGCGGCCCTCGCGCGGGCGCGCCTTGCTGACATTCGCGAGCCTGAGGCATCGCCATTGCGGCAGCGGCCCGGAGCTTTCGCCAGCCGAACTGCCAGGCCAGCACGACCTCTTCGCCGCGTTGTTGGTGCCGATGATATGCGGGCACAATTCGCGCGCGCGGCCGTCGTAGACGCAGACAACCTGCTGCTCGCTGAGAATGGCGTTGCGGAAGAGGGTGTAAGTCGCAGAGGACATAGCTGTTTCTTGTCGCTGCCGGATGCGATCTGGAGTTGCGTAGCGATCGAGATATATGCAGAGAATGCAAGATTGTTCCACCGGACCCGCGCACATGGCTTCACGACGCAACCGCCCGATCAACCTGCCGGCGCCCTACCTCAAGCGCATCTGGCTCGAGCCATCGAAGATCACCGACCGCGAGGCCTATCCGTTCTGTCTTCCGTTGCTGCGTGACGATTTCGAACTGCGTTTCGACAAGGCGATCACCATCATCGTCGGCGAGAACGGAACGGGCAAATCCACGCTGCTGGAAGGCATCGCCGTGCTCGCCGGCTACGACGAAGCCGGCGGCGGCAAGGGATACATGCCGGTCGATCACACAGATGCGCTGGAGAAGATGGGCGGAACGCTATCGTCCAGCGCTTCGCGCGAGTTGGCTCCCGAAGATCACCAATGGCTGGTTCTTCCGCGCAGAGAGTTTCTTTTCCGTCGCGCGATACTTGGACAAGGCCGCCCTGACGATCCAGTGGTTGGACCTCCGCCGCCCGACTTCCTTTCGCATTCCCACGGCGAAGGCTTTTTGCGCTTTTTCGAAGAGCGCTGCCAGCGCCAGGGCATCTTCATCTTCGACGAACCGGAATCCGCGCTGTCGCCCTCGCGCCAGATCGCCTTCCTGAAGCTGATGCGGCGGATGGAAGACATCGGCCATTGCCAGATCATCATGGCCACGCACTCGCCGATGCTGATGGCCTACCCGAACGCGACACTGCTGCGACTGACGAAATACGGGCTGGAGCCGGTGAAGGTGAAGGACACCGATCATTACAAGGTCATGCGCGAGTTCTGCGAGGACCCGAAGGGATTTGTGGACGCGGCGATCGTGGAATGAAGGTGAGGTCCCGTAGGGTGCCAACAAAAAGCCCCGGAAAACCGGGGCTCAGATTGTCGAAGTGCGGTTGTCCATCGCCATCAGGTTAGGGACAACGACAGCGGCATCTCATTTGAAATGATAGTTGACGCCAACCTTGACGGAGCTGAATTCGGCGGTGCCGGAATCGAAGGGGACACCGAAGATGGTATAGGTCTGGCCCTCGAGGTGCGTGAACATGTATTCGGCCTTGGCGGACCAGTTCGGCGCGAACATGTATTCAACGCCGCCGCCGACGGTGTATCCGGAATGCACATGGCTGTCCGAGCTGGTCACGCCGAGTGTGGTCGCGGACAGCTTGTTGTTGGCCCAGGCATAGCCGCCCTTGGCATAGAACAGCGCTGCATTCGCCGCGACGCCGACACGGCCGGTCACGCTTCCAAGCGCGTCCATCTTGTCTTCGGCGGTGACCGGCAAGACGCCGATCACGAATGTCTGGCTGTCCTTGATGCTGGCGCCGGCGGCATCGACCTCGATGCCGAACACGAACTGGCTGGCCTGCCAGTTGTAGCCGATCGTGCCACCGCCGAACCCGCCGCCATTGTCGCTGTCGAAGGCGTAGCCGCCCATCGCGCCGATATAGAAGCCGGACCAGTTGATCGCCGGAGACAGCGGCGGCGCCTTGGTGTAGGGCCGCGCCGCGAGATCGGCGGCCGAGGCCGCGGTCATCAGCGAAAGCAAAGCCGCGCTTGCGAGAAGAATTCTTTTCATGGTTCGTCCCCTGAAGTTGAGGACTGGGAAAAAACATCTCGCGGCCCGAGTTTCAAGCTTAACGCCACAGTAGGGTACCGTTTTGGTCAAAGCTGAGACAGTAGTGCCACACCTATGTACCGCATGAGTTGAATTGTGCCCGCAGGAGTTGAGCTCGTTTAGGGAGGGCCGGTATGGGATCGCGCCTCCATGCGGACATGGCAGGCAGTGACTACGAAGGGACCACGTGAGAGGCGCTGTCACGTACGCGGTAATAAAGACCGGCAGGATGCTCGCCAGCCTCACCATTATTTTATGCGTCGGGACGCACTCAGGTTTGAGCCTGCGGGTCAGGCTTTTGCGTGGAGCTGACGTTTGTGGACCTGCGCCGATTACGCTTCGCTAATCCGCCCAACGCTTGCTAACGTCGGTACGAGGCACCTAAATCCTTGATTGCTCGTATTTCTTCCAGTTTGAGTCGGCAGTTGCCGTATGCCTCGGTCGGTGGCTTGAATCCGAGATCGCGGCACTTTGTATCGTCCGCCGCTTCTCTAGATTTCTTCAGGGATCCGGGACTTGCCAGCTCTCGAAAAAATCCCGTCATCGTTCCATCTCCAATGAGAGGATCCGCTTGGCAGTTCGAGCAATAGAATATCAAAAGTACACAATGCGCAGCGGCTCTTGGAAACATCGCTAACCCTCCCCAACAAGGTCAGACTGCCACTGACGACGAGCTTACTCCGCCGCCTCACTCGCCGCGCCGCTTTTCCTCGGCTTCCCCGCCGCCTTCTTCAGCACCGGCGCCAAAAACTTCCCCGTATAACTCCTCGGCGACTTCACGATGTCTTCCGGCGGACCCCACGCCACGATTTCTCCGCCGCCGTCGCCGCCTTCGGGGCCGAGGTCGATGACCCAGTCGGCGGTCTTGATGACTTCGAGGTTGTGCTCGATCACGACCACCGTGTTGCCCTGCGAGACCAGCTCGTGCAGCACTTCCAATAGTTTTGCTACGTCGTGGAAGTGCAGGCCGGTGGTCGGCTCGTCCAGGATGTAGAGCGTGCGGCCGGTGGCTCGC
The DNA here is from genome assembly GCA_963742935.1 of uncultured Alphaproteobacteria bacterium. Classification (GTDB taxonomy): domain Bacteria; phylum Pseudomonadota; class Alphaproteobacteria; order Rhizobiales; family Xanthobacteraceae; genus Bradyrhizobium. The sequence goes on from CAVUOI010000002.1 coordinate 28,148, forward strand.
TTTGACAATTCCTTGGCGAGTTTGACGCGCTGGGCTTCGCCGCCGGAGAGCGTCGTCGCCTGCTGGCCGACATGGATATAATCCAAACCGACGCGGTGCAGGGTCTTGAACGTCTCGCGGACGCGGGGGACGGCCTTGAAGAACTCGGCGGCTTCTTCCACCGTCATGTCGAGCACGTCGGCGATGCTCTTGCCCTTGAACAGGACTTCCAGCGTCTCGCGGTTGTAGCGCTTGCCCTTGCAGGTGTCGCAGGTGACGTAGACGTCGGGCAAAAAGTGCATCTCGATCTTGATCACGCCGTCGCCCTGGCAGGCCTCGCAGCGGCCGCCCTTGACGTTGAAGGAGAAGCGGCCGGGCTCGTAGCCGCGCGCCTTGGCTTCGGGCAGGCCGGCGAACCACTCGCGGATCGGCGTGAAGGCGCCGGTATAGGTCGCGGGGTTCGAGCGCGGGGTGCGGCCGATCGGCGACTGGTCGATGTCGATGATCTTGTCGATATGCTCCAGCCCCTCGATGCGATCATGGGGCGCGGCGCCTTCGCTGGCGTTGTTCAGCTTGCGGGCGATGGCTTTGTAGAGCGTGTCGATCAAAAGCGTCGACTTGCCGCCGCCGGAGACGCCGGTGACGCAGGTGAACAGCCCGAGCGGAATTTCCGCCGAGACGTTCTTCAGATTGTTGCCGCGGGCGTTGATGACCTTGATGGTGCGCCGGTGGTTCGGCGGCTTGCGCTCGGGGATCGCCACCGACATTTCGCCGGTGAGATATTTGCCGGTCAGCGATTTCGGATTCTTCATGATCTCGGCGGGCGTGCCCTGCGCCACGATGTGGCCGCCATGCATGCCGGCGCCGGGGCCGATGTCGAGCACGAAGTCCGCCAGGCGTATCGCGTCCTCGTCATGCTCGACCACGATCACGGTATTGCCGAGGTCACGAAGCCGCTTCAGCGTCTCCAATAGCCGCGCATTGTCGCGCTGGTGCAGGCCGATCGAGGGCTCGTCCAGCACATAGAGCACGCCGGTGAGACCCGAGCCGATCTGGGAGGCGAGGCGGATGCGCTGGCTTTCGCCGCCGCTCAAGGTGCCGGAGGCGCGCGCGAGCGTGAGATAGTTCAGGCCGACATCGAGCAGGAAGGACAGCCGCTCGCGGATTTCCTTCAGCACGCGGATGGCGATCTCGTTCTGCTGCGCGTTGAGCGCCTTCGGCACGGTCTCGAACCATTCGCCGGCGTGCTTCACCGACATCTCCGAGATTTCGCCGATGTGCTTGCCGCCGATCTTGACGCACAGCGCCTCGGGCTTGAGACGATAGCCGCTGCATCCCGCGCAGGGAATGTCGGAGAAATACTTTGCCAGTTCCTCGCGCGCCCATTCGCTCTCGGTCTCGCGGTAGCGGCGCTCGAGATTGGTGATGACGCCCTCGAACGGTTTTTTGGTGTCGTAGGAGCGGACGCCATCTTCGTAGGAGAACTTGATCTCGTCGTCGCCGGAGCCGGTGAGGAGTGCTGCCTGCGTCTTCTTCGGCAGGTCCTTCCACTTGGTGTCGAGCGTGAACTTGTAGAACTTGCCGAGCGCGGTCAGCGTCTGGATGTAGTAGGGCGAGGAGGATTTGGCCCAGGGCGCGATTGCGCCCTTGCGCAAGGTCGCCTCCTTGTCGGGGATGACGAGGTCCTCGTCGATATGCTGCTCGACGCCGAGGCCGCCGCAGGCCGGGCACGCGCCATAGGGGTTGTTGAACGAGAACAGCCGCGGCTCGATCTCCGGAATGGTGAAGCCGGACACCGGGCAGGCGAACTTTTCCGAGAACAGAATCCGCTCCGGCCCGCTCTTGTTGTGGATCTTTGCGGTCTTCTTGTCCGACTTCTTCTCTTCCGCCGCACCGGCGGGCGTGTCGGCGTATTCGATCACCGCGAGCCCTTCGGCCAGTTTCAGCGCGGTCTCAAAACTTTCGGCGAGGCGCTGGCCGATATCGGCGCGCACCACGATGCGGTCGACGACCACGTCGATGTCGTGCGGGAATTTCTTGTCGAGGACAGGCGCTTCCGAGAGTTCATAGAAGGTGCCGTCGATCTTGACGCGCTGAAAACCCTTCTTGAGCCACTCGGCGAGCTCCTTCTTGTATTCGCCCTTGCGGCCGCGCACGACCGGCGCCAGCAGATAGAGCCGCGTGCCCTCCGGCAGCGCCAGCACGCGGTCGACCATCTGCGAGACGATCTGGCTTTCGATCGGCAATCCCGTGGCCGGCGAATAGGGCACGCCGACGCGCGCCCAGAGCAGGCGCATGTAGTCGTAGATCTCGGTGACGGTGCCGACGGTGGAGCGCGGGTTCTTCGACGTCGTCTTCTGCTCGATCGAGATCGCGGGCGACAGGCCGTCGATCTGGTCGACGTCGGGCTTCTGCATCATCTCCAGGAACTGGCGCGCATAGGCCGATAGCGATTCAACGTAACGGCGCTGGCCCTCGGCATAGATGGTATCGAACGCGAGCGAGGATTTGCCCGAGCCGGAAAGGCCAGTGAATACGGCGAGCTTGTCGCGCGGAATTTCGACGTCGACGTTCTTGAGATTGTGCTCGCGCGCGCCGCGAATGGTTATCGCGCGCGATGCCGAGCCGGCGTTAGGTTGGCGCTTCGCCCTGAGCACTTCATCCATATCGGCATTTCCAGGCGCGCAGGAAGCGCACCACGTTGGGCGCGCATGACCGGCCGGGGAGCCGGGGTCAGGCGCCGATGACTGAAAGCCGGAACGTAGGAAGAACGGCGGGCAATTTCCAGTGCTACGCGCGAATCATCAACGGATTGTTTTGGGTAATCAGCGTTTTGACAGCAGTTGTCAGTAGTGCGGGCGGAACTCTCAACGAGAAGCGCCTCCGTTCCGGCTTTCGGAACGGAGGCGCAGGTATTTTCAGCAACCAATCTTGGTTCGTTTGGCTGGTCTTAGAAGTGGTAGTTCACGCCGACCTGGACGCTGTTCAGGTTGATCGTTCCTGTTGGAAGGCCACCCGGCACGATGTTGGAGAAATATGTTTGGCCTTCGAAGCTGCGATAGAGGTACTCCGCCTTGACCGACCACCTTGGTGCGAACATCACCTCAACACCGGCGCCCACAGTCCACCCGGACAGGAACTTGCTGTCCGATAAGCCTGGGACCGACAGACGGTTTTCGGCCCAAGCATAACCACCGGTGCCGTAGAGCAGGACGGAGTCAAAAGCGTAGCCGAGGCGGCCGCGAACGGTGCCCATGTCGCGAATGCGGGCCTCGAACGGGAAGAACGTCGCGCCGACATCTGCCCAAGCTGCATCGGCCTCGAGGCCGAGAACGATGTAGCGCCAGTCTGCCAATTGTAGCCGGCAGTGCCGCCGGCGAAGCCGCCGCTGAGCGTGCCGATGCCCGAGCTGTTTTCCTGAGCGTAGCCGCCCATCGCACCGAGGTAAAAGCCGCTCCAGTTATTGATCACAATCGCGGCGGGCGCCTTGGTGTAGGGCCGCGCAGCCATGTCCGCAGCAGCGGCCGGCGCGATTCCGAACGCGATGAGGGCGGTGGTCGTCAACAAAATCTTCTTCACGTTTTTTCCTTTCGGCATGTCCCACGCAACTACCGAAGCAGTCAATTTCAGGTTGCTTGAGCATATAGCTCGGATTCGCCGCAAAAGGCTGTCACCGAAAAATCACATCCACGGCAAATTTGGGTAGAATGCAACCTTTGCGGGTGCTGGCGATGGCGTCCTGCAATCAAGAATAGGGCTAGCGCGAACCCTGTCCTTTCGGAGGTGACGCGTTGGGGTGGTTCGTCCCGGCCGCGTCGATCAGGCGCCTGTTCGTACCGGTACGGCCCTCGAAATGTCCGGAACAAAGCTGGAACATGGGCCCGGGCGATGCTATATGTGGATAACCGCCGGCTGGCCGAGGGATCGCTAAGTCGTCCGGGCGCGCCGGCGTATAGGGTCACTCCGAATGTCCGGAAGCGGACGCGAAAGAGCGGACCGGACAGGTCAGTAATTGGCGACAGGTCAAGAATTGAAGGCGGCGGCCCACGGGGGCTGGGCTTCGGATTTTTGGGATTTTTGCCGGCAATATCGAGTGGAGAGCGGCGATGGCGGGAAGTGTGAACAAGGTGATTCTGGTCGGCAACCTCGGCAAGGATCCTGAAATCCGGCGGACACAGGACGGGCGGCCGATCGCCAATCTGAGCATCGCGACGTCGGAAACCTGGCGCGACAAGGGCACCGGCGAGCGCAAGGAAAAGACCGAGTGGCATCGCGTCGTGATCTTCTCCGAACCGCTTTGCAAGATTGTCGAACAATATCTGAAGAAGGGCGCCAAGGTTTACATCGAGGGCGCGCTGCAGACCCGCAAATGGACCGACCAGAGCGGCGTCGAGAAATACTCGACCGAAGTCGTGCTGCAGGGTTTTAACTCGACCCTGACCATGCTCGATGGCCGCAGCGGCGGTGGTGGCGGCAACTTCGGCTCCGACGATTCCGGCGGTGACTTCGGCTCCGGCGGACCGGTCAGCTCCGCGCCGCGGCGGGCGGTGGCGGCCGGCGGTGGCGGTCGCAACAGCGACATGGACGACGATATCCCGTTCTGAGAAAGCTGTGGTGCGGGAGGATCTGGAGCCCCCACGATGACCCTCGCACCGCTGCTGGAGGCCCCCGGGACGATCCCGCTGCACGCCTTCGCGGCCATGGCGGCGTTCGTGCTCGGCATCGTACAGTTCGCAGCACCCAAGGGAACGCTGCCGCACCGGATCATCGGCTGGATCTGGGTGCTGCTGATGTTTGCGGTCGCGGTCAGTTCGTTCTGGATCCATGAGATCCGCCTGGTCGGGCCGTTCAGCCCGATCCACCTGCTCTCGATCTTTGCGCCGATCATGCTGGTGCTCGCGGTCGTGCACGCCCGCCGGCACAATGTCAGCGGCCACCGCAAGGCGATGACCTCGATCTTCTTCGGGGCGCTCGTCGTCGCCGGCCTGTTCACCTTCCTGCCGGGGCGGATCATGCATGCGGTGGTTTTCGGCGAGTAGGCGAGGGTCGCGAGAGCGCGTTCCGGTGCCTGCTTTCAGACCCTGAAATACCCCCTCCCGGGACACCCCGGCGATCCCTGTAAGTCCATGAAAAAACGAGCGGAAAAACGACCCCTCCAGCCCGCTTCGGGGTGGTTTTCGGAGGCCCGATGCGCTATATGATTCTCAGCTGAGAACTGACCGGATTCCCCTTTGTCTGACCCTGAAGATAACAAGCCCGGCGAGCCGCCGGAGCGTTCCGATATTCGTCCCGTTTCCATTCTCGACGAGATGAAGCGCTCCTACCTCGATTACGCCATGAGCGTGATCGTGGCGCGTGCGTTGCCGGACGCGCGCGACGGGCTCAAGCCCGTGCATCGGCGCATCCTGTATTCGATGTACGAGCAGGGACATACGCCCGACAAGAAGTACGTCAAATCCGCCCGCGTCGTCGGTGACGTGATCGGTAAATATCATCCGCACGGCGACCAGTCGATTTACGACGCGATGGTCCGGATGGCGCAGGATTTTTCCATGCGCGTACCGTTGGTCGACGGCCAGGGCAATTTCGGCTCGGTCGATGGCGATCCGCCCGCGGCCTATCGATATACCGAAGCGCGCCTGACCCGCTCGGCACTGGAAGTTCTCGGCGATATCGACAAGGACACCGTCGATTTCCAGGCGAACTACGACAACTCCGAGAGGGAGCCGTCGGTTCTGCCGGCGAAATTCCCGAACCTTCTGGTCAACGGCGCCGGCGGCATCGCGGTCGGCATGGCGACCAACATCCCGCCGCACAATCTGGGCGAGGTCATCGATGCCTGCGTGGCGCTGATCGACGATCCCGCGCTCGGCATCGACGATCTCATCAACATCATCCCGGGACCGGATTTTCCGACGGGCGGCATCATTCTCGGGCGTCAGGGCATCCGCTCGGCCTATCACCTCGGCCGCGGCTCGATCGTGATGCGCGGCAAGGTGACGATCGACACCATCCGCAAGGATCGCGAAGCGATCATCGTCTCCGAAATTCCCTACCAGGTGAACAAGGCCACCATGGTCGAGCGCATCGCCGAACTGGTGCGCGAAAAGAAGATCGAGGGCATCTCCGATCTGCGCGACGAATCCGACCGCGACGGTTTTCGCGTGGTCGTCGAGTTGAAGCGCGATGCGGTGGCGGACGTCGTGCTCAATCAGCTCTATCGTTTCACGCCGCTGCAGAGCAATTTCCCGGCCAACATGCTGGCGCTGGACCAGGGTCGTCCGCAGACGATGAACCTGAAAGACCTGCTGACGCTGTTCGTCGCGTTCCGCGAGCAGGTGATCACGCGCCGTACCAAATTCCTGCTCAACAAGGCCCGCGACCGCGCCCACATCCTGGTCGGTCTTGCCATTGCGGTGGCCAATATCGACGAGATCATTCGCGTGATCCGCACCTCGCCCGATCCGAACACAGCGCGAGACACGTTGATGTCGCGCGACTGGCCGGCACGCGATGTCGAGGCGATGATCACGCTGATCGACGATCCCCGCCACCGGATGTCGCCGGATGGCACCGCGCGGCTGTCGCTGGAGCAGGCCAAGGCCATTCTCGAATTGCGCCTGCAGCGGCTCACCGCGCTCGGCCGCGAGGAGATTTCGGAAGAACTCGACAAGCTCGCGGTGGAAATCGCCGACTATCTCGAGATCCTGCGGTCGCGCGCGCGCGTGCAGGGAATCGTCAAGGCCGAACTGGCTGAAGTAAAGACCAAATTCGCTACCCCGCGCAGAACCGTCATCGCCGAACAGGAAAACGAGGTCGAGGACGAAGACCTGATCCAACGCGAGGACATGGTGGTCACCGTCTCGCACGCCGGCTACGTCAAGCGCGTGCCGCTGTCGACCTATCGCGCGCAGCGCCGCGGCGGCAAGGGTCGGGCGGGAATGCAGACCCGAGACGAGGATTTTGTCTCGCGCCTGTTCGTGGCTTCGACCCACTCCCCGGTGCTGTTCTTCTCCTCGCGCGGCCAGGTCTACAAGGAAAAGGTCTGGCGGCTGCCGATGGCAGCGCCCAATGCGCGCGGCAAGGCGCTGATCAACATCCTGCGGCTGGAGCAGGGCGAGCGCATCACCACCATCATGCCGCTGCCGGAGGATGAATCCTCCTGGGGCAATCTCGACGTGATGTTCGCCACGACCGGGGGCACCGTTCGCCGCAACAAGCTGTCCGACTTCGTCGATGTCCGCCGTTCCGGCATCATCGCCATGAAGCTCGGGGAGGGCGAGGCGATCGTCGATGTGCAGATCTGCACCGAGCATGACGACGTGCTGCTGACGGCGGCCGGCGGCCAGTGCATCCGCTTCCCCGTCAGCGACGTGCGGGTCTTCACCGGCCGCACCTCGATGGGCGTGCGCGGTATTGCGCTTGCCGAGAACGACACGCTGATCTCGCTGGCGATCCTGCGCCATGTCGAGGCGACCTCGGACGAGCGGTCTGCTTACCTCAAGATGCGCCGTGCGGTCGCTGGTGAAACGACGGCAGAAGAGCCTTCGGAGGCCGAGACTGAGGAGGCATCGACTGCGATCCAGCTTTCTTCGGATCGTTATGTCGAAATGTCTGCGCAGGAGCAGGTCGTGCTCACCGTCTCCGTCAACGGCTACGGCAAGCGCACCTCGTCCTACGAGTACCGCACCACCGGCCGCGGCGGCAAAGGCATCGTCGCGATGAGCGTCAACAACCGCAATGGCAAGCTGGTGGCGTCGTTCCCGGTCGAGCACAGCGACCAGATCATGCTGGTGACCGACAAGGGACAGCTCATCCGCTGCCCGGTCGAGGACATCCGCATCGCCGGCCGCTCGACGCAGGGCGTCATCGTGTTCGATACCGCCGAGGACGAGCACGTGGTGTCGGTCGAGCATATCGGCGACGACGGGGAAAACGGCGAGAACGGCAACGGCGGCTAAGGCCGCCGGCTTGCTGTGGCCGGATTCCAGAATCGCGGCCTTCCCGGTCAGGCCTGCCCTTTACGATTTCATCAAGGGCCTCGCCGGGCCCGACGGTATGCTGCCGGTGTGGTCAAGATGGTTTGCGGGCGATATGCGGCGCTCGTCGGTATCGATGTTCTGGCGCGCGATGCGGCGGCATTCGCCCGGTTCGAAAGCGGACTTCCGCGGATGCATATCGGCTGGTTCGACGAGGCGATAGAACTCGCCGATTGGGATCATATCCCTGCCGGCTTCATCCAGACTTCGGCGATCTACGATCATGCGACCGCAGAGGCGCAACGGCGCGGCTGGCCGGTGGCGAACCTGCACGGCACGCATTTGCATCCGACGCTGCAGCCGGAAGCGACGGCAAACGCCATTGTCGCCATGTCGCATCAACTTGTTTCTGACGGGAAGCCGGTCGTCTGACCCGCATCATTCCGCGCCTGACGCTAGCGGCGCCTCGCGCGGCACGATGATCCGGATTTTCGTGCCTGCGCCGGGCCTCGTCTCCAGGTTGATCCGGCCGCCCAGGCGATTGGTCACGATGTTGTGGACGATGTGCAGTCCGAGCCCCGTGCTGCCCTGGTCGCGCCTCGTGGTGAAGAACGGATCGAACACCTGGCGCCTGACTTCCGCGCTCATGCCGCAGCCGTCGTCCGAAAACAGCACTTCGATATTGTGCTTGCCCGACGCCTGCACCGCGATATGGACGGCGCCCCGCGCGCCGTCGGGAAAGGCGTGCACCGCGGAATTGATCACGAGATTGGTAAGCACCTGGCCGTATGGCCCGGGATAGCCGTTCATGACGAGGTCAGGCTGGCATTCGACGTTGACCGTCAGATTTCTTCGCAGCCCGAACCGCAGCCCCTTGACGACCTGCTCGGTCACCTGGCCGAGATCGAAGGTCCTGCGGTCGGACACGTTGCGATCGGCGGCGACCTGCTTGAACGACTGGATCAGGTCGACCGCGTGATTGAGGTTGATCATGACCTGCGACGCCGCCTCGCGGCCCGCCGCGATGAATTCCGTCAGGGTCGACCGGCGCACGCCGCCGCTTTGGACATTGGCTTCAAACCGGTCGGCCTTGTTGAGGAAGGCCGACGCGACCGTCAGGCTGGTGCCGACGGGGGTATTGAGTTCATGGGCAACGCCCGCCACCAGCCGTCCCAGCGCGGCCAGTTTTTCGGTCTGTACCAGACTGTCCTGCGCGGCGCGAAGATCCTCCAGCGATTGCGACAATTGTCGCGTGCGCTCCTGCACCTCGGTGAACAGCCGCGTGTTCTCGATGGCAATCACGGCCTGGCCGGCAAAAGTTTTCAGGAGCTCGACCTGTGCCTTGGGAAACAATTGCGGCTCGAGCCGCATGACAGCGATGGCGCCGATCGCTACCTCGTCGCGCAACATCGGTACGACCAGGATGCTGCGATAGCCGGAGGTGCGCTGCAGCTCGCTGTAGCCGCCCGATATCAGCACATCAGGCTCATGCACGACCCGGCGCTCGCGGATCGCGACCGAGATCAAATTGCCGCTGGTGAGTGGGGCAGGGTAGGCTTTCCGTACCGCAGCGATCGATTTAGGGGAGAATTGATCGTACGCCACGAGATGGACATGATCCTCTTCCCGGCGATAGACGGCGCTCAGCACGCTCTGGCACAGCCGCGCGGCGTTCCTGACAATCCTGTCGAACACCGGTTGGATGCCGGTCGGCGAGTCCGAGATCAAACTCAAGACTTCGGCGGTCGCCGCCTGTCGCTCCCGGGCTTCCTGAAGTTCGAGCGCAAGTTGCTCGACCTCCGTTTGGACCGGGCTTTCGATCCTGGCTTTCGCAGGGCTCGAGCCGCGCGCCGTTTTTGGCGCTTGGAGGCGCTTTGCCGTAGTCGCGTGACTTCGCGATCTTGTTGGTCCGTCGCCTGCCTTCATTGCCTGTCCCAAGCTTCAGGATGAGGCATCGTACCGGCTTATGCCAGTGAAGGGGAGGGGCGTCCGGCGGCTGTTTTGGTCAAAACAAACGCGCCGCTGATCTTTGCCACATTCTCTGCTCGCGCTGCGCAGATGCTCACCGGGCGGGCTGGTCGCCCGACCTCAGATGATTCCCGTCAGGCGCAATAGAACTCCTGCGCCGCATGACGCTGCAAGCACAGACAGCATCCCCACATTGAAGCGGAAGATGGCGATCGCGGCGGCGATGGCCAGCATCAAAGCCGGTGCGTCGACGCTTGAAAGCACCGGCGCATCAAAGGCAAGGCCAAAGCTCCTTGCCTCGAAGGTCTGCCGGAACAGCGTGTGCAGCGCGAACCATACCGACAAATTGAGGATCACGCCGACCACTGCCGCTGTGATCGCCGACAAGGCCCCAGCGAGCGCCTTGTTGCCGCGCATCGTCTCGATGTACGGGGCGCCTGCAAAGATCCACAGGAAGCACGGCGCAAACGTCACCCAGGTGGCGAGCAGCCCGCCAAGCGTCGCCGCCAGCATCGGAGACAGGCCGCCGGCGTCGCGGAACGCGGCCATGAAGCCGACGAACTGAACCACCATGATCAGCGGCCCCGGTGTCGTCTCCGCCATGCCGAGCCCGTCCAGCATCTCACGCGGCGTTACCCAGTGGTAATAGTTCGCCGCCTGCTGCGCGACGTAGGCCAGCACGGCATAGGCCCCTCCGAACGTCACCATCGCCATCTTGCTGAAGAAGATGGCGATCTGGCTGAAGACGTTGTTCGGCCCGAGAACGATCAGAAGCGCTGCAACCGGCACGAGCCATAGCGCCAGCCATACCGCGATCACAAACAACGTCCGGGCAGTGTTCGGCTTCACATGTTCAGGGATAGCTTCGCCGAGCATGCTGTCGATGACCGCAGAGTCTTTTGCCGCCGCCATGCTCGATGGCGGCGAATTCCGGCCTGCCGAACCGCGCGCCGGCAAAGCCGATTATACCGGCGGCAATGATGATGACCGGAAACGGTACGGCAAAGAAGAAGATCGCCACGAACGCCACCGCCGCGATCGAGATCATGATCTTGTTGCGCAGCGCGCGCTTGCCGACCCGCACCACTGCCTGCACGACGATGGCGAGCACCGCGGCCTTCAGGCCAAAGAACAGCGCTTCCACAAAGCCCACATTGCCGTAAGCCGCGTAGACGTAGCTGAGCGCCATGATCGCGATGATGCCGGGCAGGACAAAGAGGCCACCCGCCACCAGCCCGCCGGCGGTGCGATGCAGCAACCACCCGATATAGGTCGCAAGCTGCTGTGCTTCGGGTCCCGGCAGCAGCATGCAGTAATTCAGCGCGTGCAGGAACCGGCCTTCGGAAATCCAGTTCTTCTCCTCCACGATGATCCGGTGCATCACGGCAATCTGCCCGGCTGGTCCGCCAAAGCTGAGGATCGCGACGCGCAACCACACCACCACTGCTTCGCTGAAGGGAATCCCGTGGGCATAGGCCTCCGGCTTGCCTTTCGTATTTGCGGTGAGGTCGGTCATCACTTCACCCCGACCTTGTTGGTCGGCCAGTTATGCGTTTCGCCCGTTGCGTCCCGGCACCAGCGATAGAACGCATCATAGAGCAGCATTCCGGCGCTCAATTGCTCCAGGTCGTCGTCGAACATGCGCGAGAGGCCGAGCGAGGCGGCGAGCAGCCCGGGCGCTTCGGGGGAAAGATCGAGCCGCGCGGTATCGGCCGCGCGGACCATCGTCGCCAGCCGTTCCAGCGGCGGGGCCGAGAGCCCGAACTCCTTGACCATGACGTCGAAGGTGCAGAGTTCACCGCGATGGCTCCAGAACACGTTCTCGATATCGAATGCGGTGGCTTCGAAGCGGTCAGCCACCGCCTCCACTTCCGACGGCGCCACGAAGAGGAAGACCGCGGCGGGATCGATGAAGCGGCGGATCAGCCAGGGGCAGGCAATGCGGTCGACCTTTGGCCGCGCCCGGGTGACCCATACAGTGCGGCCGCGTCCGTCGCGTTTGGGTATCCTTTCAGCGGGAACGGTCGGCTTCTGCGTCTCGGTCCAGCCGAGATGACCGCCTTCGAGCGATTCGGCCGCGATGCCGGCCTGACGCAGCCAGGCAGCGGTGCCTTCGCTGAGCTTCTTCCCCTTCTGGCAAACGACGACGACCTGCGACTGGCTGGCAAGTCGCGGAGCCCATTCCTGGACATCACGATGGGAGCGCCTTTCGGCCCCCGGGATCAGGCGCGGATCTGCGGCAAAATCCTCGTCGATGCGCACATCGATCAGGGTCGGCGCCTTGGCGGTACCGATGAGACGGGCGAGTTTGTCGGATGAGATAGCGGTGTAAGAAGACATGATGCGTCCTTTTGAAAGTGGACGCGATTCTTGGGCATGTCGCCTCGCGGGGAGATCGCTGTCCCCGTGTGGCGAATTAAGACCGGCGGACCCGCCGTGTCAACAGGCGGGCGACGTTGCGCTCTGGCTCGTTGCGTTGATTCAGCTTCGCGCCGGTAAAGACGGCATTAGTCCCGATGCCGTGACGACCAGCGACAGGCCGGCGAGGAGAACCAATGCCAGCACCGCCTTGCGGAACGTCTCATCGTCGATCGTCCCGTAGAGCTTGAAGCCGGTCCAGATGCCGGCGATCATGAACGGAAGGCCGATCCCGTATAGTTTGGCGGTTTCGAGCGTGAGCGACCCGGCCACGATCTGCGAAATCGAGATGATCACGAACGCCGCAAACAACACGGGCTGAAAGACGGCGCGCTGCTTGTCCTTTGACCAGCCGCGCAACTGGCACGAGATGGTGGAGATGATGCCGCCAAGGCCGGTGAGGCCGCCGAGCAGCCCATTGGAAATTCCTATCGCAATGTCGGCCGGCGCCCCGATCTTCATCGGCTTTATCGGTGGCCGGACCAGGTTATAGGTTGCGAAGAGAACGAGCAGGAGGCCGACGCCGAAACGCAAATAGGTTGGATTGACGTGGGTCAACAACATCACGCCGATCGGGATGCCAATGGCCGTGCCCAGGGTCAGCGGCCAGATGTTCTGCCAATTCAGCTCGTGGCGCAGCTTTGCAATGCCGTAGCCTTGCGTGAGCAGGCCGTATCCGGCGATCAGAACGGCGGTCTGGATCGGCGTGATGATGTGCAGCCATATGCCTGATACCACCAGACCCATTGCGAATCCGGAAAAGCCGCTGACAAATCCGCCGAAAAAAGTAGCTACAACAAACAGGGAAAAAAGGTATCCATCCATGGCGCTCGCTCCAAAAGGATAGCGAGCAGCGCTTGCATGGGGTTACCCACTTGACGGGGAGGCTGCGACGCCCCCGTTCCCTATCCTATAGATATCGACTGCACCGATACAAGAGGTCTGATGTTCCCGACGCGATGAGGAAATCCGCTCGGCTAGCGATCGTTATTTCTCTCACTTGTTGTGACGGGCGAGCACCCGGTCCACCATCGCGCCCGCTGTTCCCAGATAATTGACCGGCTCGCACAGGGCGGCGAGCCGGTCGCGGGGCAGGGCGGATGCGATTGCGGGCCGCCGTAGCAACGCATCGAGCAGCGGCTCGCTGTTGGTGAACGCGTCGCGGCAGGCGGCGTAGACTTCGTCATGCGCCGGCTGGCGGCCGAGCGCGGGCGCCAGCCCCATCATGACCGCTTCGGCCACGATCAGCCCGCGCGTCGAGTCAAGATTCCGCTTCATCGCCGCGGGATCGACGATCAGGCCGGAGAGCATGAATTGCGCCTGCGCCAGCGAGCCCGCCGTCAGCAGGCAAACCTGCGGCAGCGCCATCCATTCGGCATGCCACGGACCAGTGGCGCGCTCGAGATCCTGCACCATGGCGTCGAGCATCAGCGAAGCGGAGTCGCGCGAGATTTTTGCGTTGGCCAGCAGAATTTCCGACGAGATCGGGTTGCGCTTCTGCGGCATGGTCGAGGATGCGCCGCGATGCGAGGAGAACGGCTCGAACACCTCGCCGATCTCGTTCGCCATCAGGATCATGACGTCATAGCCGATCTTGCCGAGCGCGCCGCAGATCACGGCTAGCGTCTGGACCATTTCGACCAGCCCGTCGCGCGCCACATGCCAGGTGATGTCGGGCTCGGCAAGACCAAGCGCGCGCGCATAGGCGGCGCGCACGTCGAGGCCGCGGTCGCCCAGTGACGCCAGTGTCCCCACCGCGCCACCGAGCTGCGCCTGCAGCGCCCGAGGCTTGGCCTGTTCGAGCCGCTCGGCCGAGCGCTGCAGCGCCGAGAGCCAGATCGCAACCTTATGCCCGAACGTGATCGGCAGCGCCTGCTGGAGATGGGTTCGCCCGGCCATCGGCGTATCGCGGTGGAGGCGGGCGAGACCGGCGAGCGTGGCGATGACCTCGGCGAGCTGGGTCTCGATCAGCACGACCGCTTCGCGCAGCTGCAAAACGGTCGCGGTGTCCATGATGTCCTGGGTGGTCGCGCCCCAATGCACGTAGCGGCCGGCTTCGCCGAGTTGCTGCGAAAGCTGACGCACCAGGCCGACGATGGGATAGCCGACATTCTCGGTGTCGCGTTTCAACTGCTCAGTGTCGAGCGCGACCGTCGGGGCCTTTTGCGCAATCGCCTGCGCCGCCTCGCGCGGGATGACGCCGGTTTCGCCCTGCGCTACGGCAAGCGCCACTTCCGCCTGCACATAGGCCTTGAGGACGGCTTCGTCGGAAAATGCCGCGCGCATGGCCGGCGTCGAGAACACGTCGCGATAGAGGACGCTGTCGAATAGGGTGCTGGCCACGGAGATCCTTTCAAATATGCACGGCCATAACATTTACAGGCGAGAGCTTGTCAAGCGCGGCCCCGATCGCGTCGACACTCACACGCACAGGGCAGCTAGAGCGTTTTCCAGCGAAGTGGACGCGGTTCGCGTCAAGAAAACGCGTCAAACAGGAATCAGAGCCCGTTTTCAATCGAAACGGAAAAGGCTAGCGCTTGCCTTCGATGGCGATTTCGACGAGGTATGGTCGGCCCGCAGCAACAGCCTTTGCAACTGCCCCGGCGATATCTTCCGCATTCTCGACCCTGACAGCCTCGACGCCCATGCCGGCTGCGAGGTGCACGAAGTCGAGCGTGGGGCCGGTGATATCCATGTTCTGATAGGGATGCTGGGTGCCGGCTTCGAAATTTTGGCGCCAGACATCCACATTGTGCTTGAGGATGCGATACTCGCGGTTCGCAAGCACCACGAACACGATCGCGAGCTTGTGGTGCGCGGCAGTCCACAGCGCCTGAATCGCATACATCGCCGAACCGTCGCCGGAGACGGCGACGACCGGGCGATCCGGCATTGCGACCTTGACGCCGATCGCGCCGGCAAGCCCCTGGCCGATGCCGCCGCCGCGGCCGCTGAAATAATCGCCGAAACCGCGATAGTCGAAGGCGCGCGCCAGATCGAGACTGGCCGTAATGCTTTCATCGACGATGACGGCATCGTCGGGCAGCCCGCGGCGAAGTTCGGCGGTTACGCGTGGCATCGAGGCCGGCTGGCGGTTCCAGCCCTTCTCGACTCGCGCGCGATAGGCTTCTTTTTCTTTCGCCTGCAAGTCAGCCAGCGACGCATTGCGGCTTTGCGCCGCCTGCTTGAAAGCCGCGCTCGCCTTTTCGCGCAATGCTTCCGTCAGCGCGCGGAGGCTCACGGCAATGTCGCCGACGATGCCGGCATCGAGCCGGTTGTTGAGCGCGAGACGTTCGGCAGAAGCTTCGATCTGCAGCAGGGCTACGCCGTCGGCAACGTGGCCGCCCGGGGCAAACCAGATGTCCTCAAAGAAAGGCCCGCCGATCAGCAGCACGAGATCGGCATCGCCGAGCGCCTTGCGCACCTGCCGGGCGTCGGCGGGGAGCGATTGGCGGTAGCTCGGATGGCTGGTCGGGAAGGGCGCGTGATGCCGCAGCCCTTCGAACCACACGGTGGCTCCGATCGTTTCCGCCAGGGCCACCAGCGCCTGTTCGCCGCCCGATCTTGCCACGTCGTCGCCGGCGATGATGGCGGGATTCTTCGACTTCAGAAGCAGCGCGGCCAGTGCTTCCACGCCAGCCGGATCGGGCCGCGTCGATCGCCACAGATTATCCGGCGTCGACGCATCGACTGCGGTTTCCTGTTCCAGGACGTCGATCGGCAGCGCATACGAACACCGGGCCCTGTGGCCCGTCGGTCGCCACCTTGAACGCGCGGCGCATGATCGGTGCGATCTCGTCAGCGCGCTCGATCTGCACGCTCCACTTCGTCACTGGCGCTGCCATCGCTACAAGGTCGTGGCCGAGCACCGGATTCTTGAGCCGCATCCGCGTGTCCTGCTGGCCGGCGGTCACGACCACGGGGGAATTCGCTTTCAGCGCGCCGTAGAGCGAACCAATGCCGTTGCCAAGGCCGGGAGCGACGTGGAGGTTGGCAACGGTGACGCGTCCCGACGCCTGCGCATAGAAACTGGCAGCGCTGACGGCGACGCCTTCATGCAGCGCCATGATGTATTCGATTTGCGGAAATGCCGGCAGGCTGTCGAGCAGCGGCGTTTCAGTCGTTCCGGGATTGCCGAAGATATGACGCACGCCGTGCGACACGAACAATTCCATCAGCACACGACGCCCGCGCATTTCTCTCCCTCTCGATTGGTTCTGATCCGTTGGGTGCATCATCGGCCGGGACGCCGTCGATGGCAACCGCGAGGGGTGGTTTGCGCCCGCGCGGCGGGCTGCGTCTTCCGCATGGCTTTGGCCGACAACATCGACACCCCTCGGGCCGACTATTCTTCCGGGAGCGAATGCTGAGGAAAAAGCGCAGCATTTCCCTTGTTGCGTCCGGTCCTCGCGGATCGGTGTAGGAGCCCGCGAGGCTGCCTCCGGACCATGCGTGTCCGGCGCCGTGGACATTCCAGTGCTCCAACATGTCGCGTCCGCGCCCGTCACTCACGATCGTTGTCGTATAGGCATGCCCGCCCGCTACTTGCCCGCCATCCACCTTCTTTCGTGTGTTCAATGCTCCCATGGACTGCTCGAGAATCTGATCGCCGTTGTTTGGATGCACGGTCGTGTCGCGATCACCGTGAAACACGATGGTAGGAAGAGGGGGCAGGTTGCCGGAAACCTTGCGACCCGAACCTCCCTGTCGCATCGCCATGAGGGCGGAGGGGAGATCCGTGGCGACCCCGCATGCGAGACCGGAATGTATGCCGATTGCCGCATAAAGATCGCTGTAGGTTGCGCCCATCACGGCGGCTGCGGCCGCTCCGGCTGAAAGGCCGCCCACATAGACGCGCTTCCGATCGATCGAATATTGATCCATAATCTGGCGCGTGATGCCCGCGATGAGCGACGGCTCGCCTTGGCCTCGCTGCTGGTCCGCTTTACGAAACCAATTCCAGCATTTCGCCTGATTTGCCTGGCTCGGCTGAGCCGGATAGACGACCAGGCAATTATGCTCCTCCGCGACAAGGTTCATTCTGGTGCCGGCGGCAAAATCGTCCGGCGACTGGGTACACCCGTGAAGCATGACAACCAGCGGAAGCGGCTGCCCTTGATAGCGGCTTGGAATGAAGAGCCTGTAAGTACGGCCTCCCGCCGCACTTGTGTACGATCCGTCGATGAACCGGGCGCCCTCCGGCACGACATCGGATATACGCAGACGAGCGCGCGTGGCCACGCCTCGCAGTCCGACCACGGGGCTTTCCTTTTTGCGATCGGGTAAAACAGGGATTTTGCGGGGCTGTGCGGCAGGCGCCGCTTCTGGCCGAGGAGGGCTCTCCGATTCCGCAATAACATTCGCTTCTGCGTCGATGATGAGTGGACGGGGAAGAGCGATGTCACCGCCGTCACGCGATGGCGTCCCTGTTGCACGCTCGCCCTGAAGCATGCGCTGCAGGAGCGCGGTGGCTTCAACGAGTTGGCCCGCGCGTGTGAGGCGTGTCGCTTCCCGAATGATGTCCTGGTTCAGCATCCCCTTCACCTCGTCCTGTCGGCGAGGGCGGCTTTGACCGCCGGACTGGCGTGCAATGCGCCCAGCACCGAGACCGAGGCAATGGTGGCGCGGGCAAGCTCGGGCGTGACGTCCTGCGAAATGCTCGCAAGGCCCAGCACATTGATGTGCAACGTCTCGCCGGCGCGTTGCACCGCTTCGAGATCCTCGCGGCTGTAGTTTCGCAGTCCAAGGTCCAGACTTTTTCGGGCCGTCGACTGCTTCACCACGTCGGCGTGGCGTTCCAGTTGGTTGCGGATCGCCGTCCGGATGAAATCCGTCCGGTTGGAGTAAAATCCGTCCTGGACCATGAGATCGACATGCCCAAGGTCGACATATCCCAGATTAATCGTGATTTTTTCGCTTTCGGGCAGTTTGGGCCTAAGTTCCGAAATGTTGCCAGCCATCTGCATCGCCATCCATATACCATCTGATTGGATGGTATATGGATGGCCAGGTCGTGAGTTCAAGAGACCGCAGCAGGAAAGGGCCAATTCGCTGCCTCCCAAACGAAACGGCCCGCCTAAGCGGGCCGTCTGATGCTTGTTAGCGGGGTGCGCCGCCGTAGATTTGACGCTCCTTGCGGACCTCTTCCGCGCCGTAGGGGGCGCTGGCGGGATCGAACGATTTCCAACCCGTTTTCTGCCAGGCTGCGCTCCGGTCTCGCAGGTTGACGGCGAACTCGTTCAATATCGAATCGAGTCGGAGTCCGGTCCGCATCAGCCACACGCGCGGACACCAGCGTGCCTCCGCGACGAACGCCCTCGGCGTAGGAATGAGCATCCTGTTCGGAGACGCCGGCTTCCGTGAGCGCGCCGACAATGCCACCGGTGGCCGCGCCCGCTGCTGCGCCAACCGCGGTCGCGGCCAGCCAACCAGCTGCGACGACAGGACCGAGGCCTGGTATCGCCAGCAAGCCGAGCCCGGCCATAAGGCCCGCCGCGCCGCCCACGCCCGCGCCGATGCCGGCACCCTTGCTCGCACCCTCAGCGCGATCGTCGACCCCATCGCGATCGCGATCCACCTTCTTGTCGGTGTTGAACCAGCTGTCCGAATTATTAGCGACAATGCTGATGTCCGAATGCGGCACGCCCGCGGATTCGAGACGTTGAACGGCTCGCTTAGCGTCGCTGTGGTTGTCATAAAGACGAGAAATGGTAACGGTCATGCTTGATAGTCCTTACTTGGCAGAATTGACGTTGCCTTGAAAATCGACACTCACCGCAGTAGCGGCGCCGCTCTTGCTGGCCTTGCCGCGCCACACGCCGTTGTCGTCCTTTTTCAATTCGGTGACGTTGGTGTAGCCGGCATCCTCGATTTTCGATTTGGCTTGTCCTTCGGTGAAACTGTTGCGACCCGCGACGGGTGCATCAGAGTTGTTCTTCCCGGAGCTATTGACCGCGTTGTTGTTCGGTCCCGACTGCGCGGGCGGATTTTGCGCCGAGGCAGTAGTCGCGGCCAATAATCCAATACAAATGAAGAGAAGTGATCGTTTCATAGTTGGTCTCCAGAGCTTCAGGAGCAGTCCAATTTCCCGTAGTGGGGTTAGTTCCTAAATTGCGGTGCCGTCCGAATGGCTCATCGCCGGGCGTTCGCTCGCGCACGCAGGCCGATAGTGATGCCATTGCCGTGCAGGGCTTCGTCTACTTCCGCTAGAGGTGGAACTTAGCGGGACACGGGGGATTGCCCTGCGCAATCCCCAACTGGAGGACAACATGGCCAAGATGAAGAAGCTCGAAGATCTGTTTCACGACACGCTCAAGGACGTCTATTTCGCCGAAAAGAAAATCCTCGCGAGCCTGCCGAAGATGGCAAAGGCCGCGCAGCATTCCGGACTCAAAGCTGCCTTCGAGAAACACCGCGGCGAGACCGAAGGCCAGATCGACCGTCTGGAGCAGGTGTTCGCAGAAATCGAAAAGAAGCCTCAGGGCAAGACTTGCGACGCGATCGTCGGCATCGCCAAGGAAGGCCAGGAGATCATGGACGAGTACAAGGGTATGCCGGCGCATGACGCAGGCTTGCTCGCCGCTGCGCAGGCGGTCGAACACTACGAAATGACCCGATACGGCACGCTACGCACCTGGGCCGAAGAACTCGGTTACACGAAGGCCGCCAAGTTGCTCCAACAGACCCTCGACGAAGAGCGCGCGACGGATGCGGCCCTGACCAAGCTTGCGAAGGCCGTCATTAATCTCGACGCGGAAAAAGACGAGGCGGCTTAATTGCTCTCGGCTGCCCTGATCAAACGGGGCAGCCTCCGCGCGGGTGGGGCGGCGTAGCTGCTGCTGTGACGCGTGAGAAATAGCCCGGAATCAATGAGGTCCCCGGGGGGCATCCCGGGGACCTCAAACCAGAGCAACCTGGCAGCAATCAGAAAATTGGATGCTCCTACGGCGTGCGGTTGGCGGTAACCAGGCGCGCTTCCTTCACCGTCGACTTGGAGCCGGAGGTGCGGAGGCAGGAGGCTTCGAAATTCGGCCAAGCCTGCTGCGAGCAATCCTTGCCGACGGTGCGGATATCCAGGCGATCGCCCTTGGCAAGCGCCTGCGGCACGCTGGCTTCGACCTGGGGGGCAAAACCGGGCAATACGGTCAGCGCGGCGGCAATGAACCCAGCGGCAGCGATTGCGGAAAAAGCCTTGATCATGACGGTCCCCTGTCATGGGCCTTGGCGGCCCCGTCGTTTCGTTGGTTGAACTTGTAGCCAGCGCACGTTTCCGGCCGTTTTCGCGGGCTACGGAAATGGTTTCGTCGGGTCCGAGTTTTGTTTCGTCGTCCAATGGCCGATGAAACATTGCCCGTCCGCCCGGGGGAGACGCCCAGACCCGGGTAGTGGTTCATTGGCCGATCAGAAATATAAATCCGAGCCAGTGGGGAACCTTGCCCGGCTTGCCGGCCCGCCCGGGGCGGGGTAGGACGGGCTTATGCCCCGTATCGCGCTCTACCCCGGATCCTTCGACCCCGTGACCAACGGCCATCTGGACGTGGTCCGGAACGCCGTCGGCCTGTGCGACCGCCTGATCGTCGCCATCGGCGTCCATCCCGGCAAAAAGCCGCTGTTTTCGACCGAGGAACGCCTGGACATGGTCCGGGCGGTATTCGCGCCCGTGGCCGCCAAGGCCGGCTGCGAGTTCGATTGCACCACCTATGACAATCTGACGGTGACAGCCGCCCAGAAGGCCGGCGCCACCATCATGATCCGCGGCCTGCGCGACGGCACCGACCTCGACTATGAGATGCAGATCGCGGGCATGAACGAGACCATGGCGCCGGAGGTGCACACGGTGTTCCTGCCGGCCTCGGTCGCGGTCCGCCCGATCACCGCCACACTGGTGCGCCAAATCGCGGCGATGGGCGGCGACGTTTCCGCCTTCGTGCCGCCATCGGTCGCGGCCAGCCTGAAGACCAAGTTCGCGAGTTAGCACGCCGTCAGGCGACACCACGCTTTCCTGTTTTCACATGACCGGAGCTTTCATGATCCGCATTCTCGCCGTTCTCGCCGCGCTGTTCCTCGTGGCCCCCGCGATCGCCCAGCCGCTGCCCGCCAATCTCGACAAGGCGAATGCGATCGTGATCGACACCACCAAGGGCCGCATCGTCGTCAAGCTGCGGAGCGACCTCGCGCCCCAGCATGCCGAGCGCATCAAGCTGCTCGCGCGCGAGGGCTATTACAACAACGTGCCGTTCCATCGCGTGATCGAGGGATTCATGGCGCAGACCGGCGACGGCAAGAATTTCAACGGCACCGGCGGTTCGAAATATCCGAATCTCGCGGCCGAATTCTCCAACGTGCCGTTCAAGCGCGGCATCGTCGGCATGGCGCGCGCGGCCAGCAATGATTCCGCCAATTCGCAGTTCTTCATCATGTTCGCCGAAGGCGCTTCGCTGAACGGGAAGTATACCGTGATCGGCGAAGTGGTGTCGGGCATGGATGTGGTGGACAAGATCAAGCGCGGCGAACCCGTCGCCGATCCCGACAAGATGGTGAAGGTGCAGGTCGCATCCGACGTCAAGTGAGGCGATGATTTCGCCGCGCCGCAAGCCCGCCGTCTGGTTTGCCGCCGCGCTGCTGTGGCTTGCGGCGGCGACGCACTGCGCAGGCCCAGCCGGAGCAAATCGACACCATCAAGGACGTCTACGCCAAACTGCATTCCTGCTGGCGCCCGCCGCCGGCCTCGCGCGCCAACCCGATGGACATCACGGTCATCGTCAGTTTCAACCGCGAAGGCGCCATTCTCGGTCAACCCAAGATTACCTATGAATCCGCAAATGCCGGCGATGACGACCGGCTTGCATATCGAATTGCCGTCATGGAAACATTGCAACGCTGTTCGCCGTTGCCATTTACCGAGGGACTGGGCGGTGCGGTCGCCGGCCGGCCTTTCGCGGTCACTTTCAGAACCCGCAAACGTCCACCCAAACCGGAAGAGAAAAGAGCATGGCTGATACAGAAAATACTTTGATTCTTGAAACCACCCAGGGCCCCGTCACCATCGAAATGCGTCCCGATCTGGCGCCCGGCCATGTCGCCCGGATCAAGGAACTGGTGCGCGAGGGCTTTTACGACGGCATCGTGTTCCATCGCGTCATCGAAGGCTTCATGGCGCAGACCGGATGCCCGCAGGGCACCGGCACCGGCGGTTCCGGCAAGAAGCTGAAGGCCGAGTTCAACAAGGAACCGCATGTCCGCGGCACCACCTCGATGGCCCGCGCCGCCAGCCCGGATTCCGGCGACAGCCAGTTCTTCATCTGCTTCGACGACGCCTCCTTCCTCAACAACCAGTACACGGTCTGGGGCAAGGTCACGTCGGGCATGGAGAACGTCGACAAGATCAAGCGCGGCGAGCCGGTGCAGAATCCCGACAAGATCGTCAAGGCGCGGATGGCGCTGGACGCGGCTTGAATCTGACCTCCGTCATGGCGAGGAGCCATGCGCAGCAGGCGTCTCGAACCATAAGGCCACGGACGCCGCAGCACACGGGCCTCATCCTTCGAGACGCGCTAACGCGCTCCTCCAGCAATGACGGCAAAGCCGTTATGCAGGGATGAGGAACGGCACCGGCAAAGACGCCATGCGCACCGATCTCTTCGACTTCGAACTTCCCGCCACCAGCATCGCGCTGCGGCCCGCCAGCCCGCGCGATTCCGCGCGCATGCTGGTGGTGCAGCCGGACGGCGCGTTGCATGACCGCAGCGTCGCCGACCTGCCGCAATGGCTGCAGCCGGGCGATCAGCTCGTCGTCAACGACACCAAGGTGATTTCAGCGCAGCTCAAGGGCCGCCGCATCGGCCGCGAGACCGAGCCGAAGATCGAGGCGACGCTGATCAAGCGGCTCGACGGCTCGCGCTGGCAGGCGCTGGTCAAGCCTGCGAAGAAGCTCGCGCCCGGCGACATCGTTCGCTTCGGCAATGAAGGCAAGGTCTGCCTGCTCGGCCATCTCGACGCCGAGGTCGAGGCCAAGGGCGAAGAGGGCGAGATCACGCTGTCGTTCTCGTTTCACGGACCGACGCTCGATCAGGCCATCGCCGATCTCGGCACGCCGCCGCTGCCGCCCTACATCGCGTCGAAGCGCACGCCCGACGATCGCGACGCCGCCGACTACCAGACCATGTTCGCGGCGAACGAGGGCGCCGTCGCCGCGCCGACGGCGGGACTGCATTTCACGCCCGAGCTGGAAGCGGCGCTGCGCGGCCGCGGCGTCGAGTTGCATCGGCTGACTTTGCATGTCGGGGCAGGGACTTTTCTGCCGGTCAAGGTGGAGGAAACCTCCGAGCACCGGATGCATGCCGAGTGGGGTTCGATCTCGGCCGATACAGCGGCGGCCTTGAACGCCGCGCGCGCCAGGGGCGGACGCATCGTCGCGGTCGGCACCACGTCGCTGCGGCTATTGGAAAGCGCTGCGGCCGAAGACGGCACCATTCAGCCGTTCGACGGCGAGACCTCGATCTTCATCACGCCGGGCTATCGCTTTCGCGCAGTCGATATCCTCATGACCAATTTCCATTTGCCGCGCTCGACGCTGTTCATGCTGGTGTCGGCGTTCTCCGGGCTCGACACGATGCAGCAGGCCTATGCGCACGCGATTGCCAATGGCTACCGGTTCTATTCCTACGGCGATGCCTGCCTGCTGTTTCGCAGGCCGCATTGAGGCTGAACGCCGCGCTTCTGCATTTCCCAAAAAAAAGCCCGCCGGTGAGGCGGGCAAAGGTTCAGGGAGGAAGCGCTCCGACAAAGAAGCGCCATGATTGTGTTCCGCGATTCGGCCGATGTCGCCAAGGTCGTAAAACTACCGATTCTACGCGCATCACTGCGTGTGCTGTTGCACTGTTGCCACCATGCGCGTGCGCGCGGCGTGCGCCGGCGCTTTCGTGCCCAACGACAAGGTTCCAACGGTTCCTGCCGTCGGATAGGGTGCGCGCGATCAACTGGAGAATTTCATGAACATGTCGGCTATTTTTGCGCGCGTCGTCGCGCTGATCGGCGCTGTGGCGCTGCTGTGGCGCCGCCTGCAGGGCTCCGCGCCTGCGGCGGCCTGGGGCAGCGCGCCGGCTATACCGGAGGCGAAGCCGCAAGGCGCCATCCCGACGCTCAAGATGCCGTCGGCGCAGGGCTGGAGCGACGGGCAACAAGCCCACCGCTGCAACCGGGCTCAAGGTCAACGCTTTTGCCACAGACCTCGACCACCCGCGCTGGATCAACGTGCTGCCCAATGGCGACGTGCTCATCGCCGAATCCAACGCAGATCGCAGGCCCGCCAAGAAGCGTGTTCCACTATGCGATGCAGGCGACGATGAGGCGCGCCGCGAGCGCTCGGCGTCAGCGCCAACCGTATCACGCTGTTGCGGGATCGCGACGGTGACGGCGTTGCCGAAGCACGCGGCGCTTTCATGGAAGGGCTGAGCCAGCCGTTCGGCATGGCGCTGGTCGGCGACACCTTCTATGTCGGCAACACCGACGGCGTGGTCGCCTTTCCGTATGTCGCGGGCGCGGACCGCATCACCGCCGAGGGACGGAAGCTGGTGGCGTTCAAGCCCAGCGGGCACTGGACGCGGAGCCTGCTGCCGAGCGCGGACGGCAAAAAGCTTTATGCCGGCGTCGGCTCGCTCAGCAACATCGCCGAGAACGGCATGGAGGTCGAGGAAGGCCGCGCTGCGGTCTATGAACTCGATCTCGCCGGCGGCACCAGCCGCATCTTCGCCGGCGGACTTCGTAACGCCGTGGGCCTCGCATGGGAGCCCAACACGAACGTGCTCTGGACCGTCGTCAACGAGCGCGACGGCCTCGGCGACGAGACGCCGCCGGACTATTTGACCTCGGTGCGCGACGGCGGCTTTTACGGCTGGCCCTATTGCTACTGGGGCCAGACGGTGGACGACCGCGTGCCGCAGGATCCGGCGATGGTCGCCAAGGCGATCCAGCCGGATTACGCGCTCGGCGGCCATACCGCCTCGCTCGGCCTGTGCTGGATGCCGTCGGGCACACTGCCGGGCTTTCCAGACGGCATGGTGATCGGCCAGCACGGCTCCTGGAATCGCAGCACGCTGAGCGGCTACGCCGTCGTGTTCGTGCCGTTCGAGAACGGCCGCCCATCGGGGCCCCCGCGGGATATTCTCACCGGGTTTCTCGCGCCGGATGAGAAGGTCTCCTACGGACGGCCAGTCGGCGTCACGCTCGGCCCCGATGGCTCGCTGCTGGTGGCTGACGATGTCGGCAATGTCATCTGGCGCGTGACGGGGGCGTAGCTGGGTAGTAGATGCGCAGCTCGTGCTTCGTAGGGTGGGCAAAGGAGCGCAAGCGACGTGCCCACCATCTTCACCGAGCACGCCGCACGATGGTGGGCTCGCTTCGCTCAGCCCACCCTACAAGACCCTCACGCCATGACCCGCTGCGGCAACAGCTCCGCGATCTGGATCGCATTCAGCGCCGCGCCCTTCAGGAGCTGGTCGGCCGACACGAACATCGAGATCGAGTGGCCCGAGGCGTCGCTGAGATCCTTGCGGATGCGGCCGACGAGAACGTCGTCCTGACCAGATGCGTCGATCGGCATCGGGAAGTAGTTCTTCGCGCGGTCGTCGACGATCTTGACGCCGGGCGCCTTCGACAAGATGGCGCGAACCTCGTCCTCGGTTATCGGCTTCTCGCATTCGAAGGTGATCGCCTCGCAATGGGCGCGCAGCACCGGGACGCGCACGCAGGTGACGCCGATCGCGATCTTGATCGTCCTCGAAGATTTTTCGCGTCTCCTTGATGACCTTGGTCTCTTCGTCGTTGTAGCCGGTCTCGGGATCGATCGCCGTGTTGTGGCTGAACAGGTTGAACGCGTAGGGGTGCTGGATCGCCTGGGGTGCGAACGGCGTCCCGTCGAGATAGGCGCGGGTCGAGTTCCACCAGCTCCTGCATCACGGCGGCGCCGCCGCCGCTCGCCGCCTGATAGGTCGACAGGATGACGCGCTTGATGCGGTTGGCCTTGTGGATCGGCCACAGCGGCACCAGCGCCGTGATCGCCGAACAGTTCGGAACGGCGATGATGCCCTTGTGCTCGCGAATGCGACCCGCGTTGATCTCGGGGATCACCAGCGGCACGTTCGGGTCCATGCGGAAGGCCGAGGAATTGTCGATCACGACCGCACCAGCTTTGACGGCGGCGGGCGAGAACTTCCGCGACGTGCCGCCACCGGCCGAGAACAGCGCGATGTCGACGCCCTCGAACGACTTTTCAGTGAGTTCCTCGATGACGATCCGTCTCGCCGCGGAATTCGATGGTCTTGCCGGCCGAGCGGGCGCTGGCCAGCGCCTTGAGCTTGCGGACGGGAAAACCGCGCCGGTTCATGGTGGCGATGAATTCGGCGCCGACTGCGCCGGTCACGCCGGCGATGGCAACAACGGGTTCGTAGCTCACGGGTCTGTCCTCTGGTTGGGTGATTCGGGCAATAAAAAAAGCCCCGGTCCTTTTCAGGCGGGGCTTCGGTTCAGATGATGCGATCGTTCGACTACGCGCGCACGGCTCCCGAGCCCCCGGAGGGTGCTTTGGTTTTCGCGGTCGTTTTGGTCGAGATCGTCATGGCGCGGACTTATGCGGCAGGCCAGCGCCGCCGTCAACGGGTTTTGGACTGAAAATCGGTCCAAACCGGGTTGAACGGAGTGGCTTTGTCACGCCATAAGCTTCCCCATGAGCCTCCCCAACCATTTCGAACTTCTCGCCACTGACGGTGCCGCCCGCGCCGGCCGCCTGACCACGCCGCATGGCGTGGTGCGCACGCCGGCCTTCATGCCGGTCGGCACGGCCGGCGCGATGAAGGGCATGCACTGGCGCGAGGTGCGCGATGCCGGCGCCGACATCGTGCTCGGCAACACCTATCATCTGATGCTGCGGCCGGGCGCCGAGCGGATCGCAGCACTAGGCGGCCTGCAGACCTTCACCGGCTGGAACGGCCCGATGCTGACGGACTCCGGCGGCTTCCAGGTGATGTCGCTCTCTGACCTGCGCAAGGTCAGCGAGAAGGCCGTGACCTTCCGCTCGCATATCGACGGCGCCAAGGTCGAATTGTCGCCGGAGCGTTCGATCGAGGTGCAGCGGCTGTTCGGGGCCGACATCGCGATGCAGATGGACGAATGCGTGCGGCTGCCGGCCGAGCGCAACGACATCGAACGCGCGATGCAGCTCTCGCTGCGCTGGGCGGAGCGCAGCAAGCGGGCGTTCGAGACCGCGCCTGAAGGTTACATGCTGTTCGGCATCGTGCAGGGCGGCGACATTCCCGAGATGCGCCATGTCAGCGCGCGCGGACTGGTCGAGATCGGCTTCCACGGCTACGCGATCGGCGGGCTTGCGGTCGGCGAGCCGCAGGCGGTGATGCTGGCGATGATCGAGGAAACCGCACCGGCGCTTCCCGTGGATCGCCCGCGCTACCTGATGGGCGTCGGCACGCCCGAGGATCTGTTGGAAAGCGGTGGCGCGCGGCATCGACATGTTCGACTGCGTGATGCCGACCCGCAACGGGCGTCACGGCATGGCGTTCACCCGCTTCGGCCAGATCAATCTGCGCAACGCCCGCCATGCCGACGATCCGCGGCCGCTCGATGAGGAAAGCGAGTGGCCGTCGGCGCGCAACATCTCGCGCGCCTATCTGCATCATCTGGTTCGCTCTGGAGAGACGCTCGGCGCGATGCTGCTGTCGGAAATCAACGTCGCGTATTACCAGCACCTGATGCAGGGCATGCGCGAGGCGATCGCAAGCGGGACGTTCGAGACGTTCCGAACGAAAACGCGCGCCGATTGGGCGCGCGGTGACATCGCTTCACGATAGTTTGAGTCAGTTACAGGCGAACCTCTTGACCGAATGCTTGGTCACGAAACCGTAACCGCAGGTGTCGCAGGTCCAGAGGTAGCTGATCACGTGGTCGTGGAGGTAGGCGGAAGCTTCCGCCGCTACCATGGTATCGGCACACACGGGGCAGGTCGGCAGATCACATCCACGCGGATCGGGCCGAGACGCTACGGTCGGCAGGACTTCAGCAATTGCTGGCATCGTGACCTCCTTGCGATCTGAGCCTGAGGCTCCTCTTCACTACCAAAGTATAGTCCAGAGTCTTTGACGATGTCGCAACACAAATAAGTTGATTTAGCGAACTTCTTATTTTGCAATGCAGCGAGTTCCTTGCGCCTGTAATTCTACCTTGCGCATCACACAGGCCGCCTCCTAAGTAAGCAAAGCCGCCGAATTCCTGCAGAAGATCACCACAGGAGCATTGAGATGGATGCGTCGTCTGGCACGAGTGCAGTGCAACGTCCGGGGCGTGGCCGGGTTTTCGACTCTATCGTCGACGCGATTGGCGACACGCCGATCGTCCGCTTGCGCAGATTGCCGGCGGCGCACGGTGTTAGCGCAACCATCCTGGCCAAGCTCGAATACTTCAATCCCGCCGCGAGCGTGAAGGACCGCATCGGCGCGGCGATGATCATCGCGATGGAGAAGGCTGGCGTGATCAACGCCGACACCGTGCTGATCGAGCCGACCTCCGGCAATACCGGTATCGCGCTGGCCTTTGTCGCGGCCTCGCGCGGCTACCGACTGAAACTCGTGATGCCGGAGTCGATGTCGATCGAGCGGCGCAAGATGCTGGCTTTCCTCGGCGCGGAGATCGTCCTGACGCCGGCAGCGCAGGGCATGAAGGGGTCGATCGCCACCGCCGAAGAGCTGGTGCGGACGACGCCCAACGCGGTCATGCCGCAGCAGTTCAAGAACCTCGCCAATCCCGAAATACATCGACGCACCACGGCGGAGGAAATCTGGAACGACACCGGCGGCAACATCGATTACTTCGTCGCTGGCGTCGGCACCGGCGGCACCATCACCGGCGTCGGACAGGTGCTCAAGCCGCGCAAGCCATCCTTGCGGATCGTCGCCGTCGAGCCCGAGGAAAGCCCGGTGCTGTCGGGCGGTCAGCATACGCCGCACAAGATTCAGGGCATCGGCGCCGGCTTCGTTCCGGAGATTCTGGATCGCTCCGTGATCGACGAGATCGTCAAGGTCAATGGTCCAACGGCGATCGAAACCTCGCGTGCGCTGGCGCGGATGGAAGGCATTCCCGGCGGCATCTCCTCGGGTGCAGCAATTGCAGCAGCGATCGAGATCGGCAAACGGCCGGATAGCGCGGGCAAGACCATCCTTGCGATCGTGCCGTCGTTCTCCGAACGTTATCTGTCAACCGCACTGTTTGAAGGAATTTAGCGATGGCGGACCAGCCGCGACGGCCGAGGACCCTGAACGACGCGCGCAGCGAGGCCGAGGCGGCGTTCAAGCGCACCACCGCCAAGGTAGCGGAAGAGCCGCCGAAGCCGCTCAGGCTTCCCGGTGTGAGGGAACTGATCTCGCTGCGCATCGACCAGGATGTGCTGGAATATTTCCAGGAAGGCGGCCCCGGCTGGCAGGACCGCATCAACGAGGCGCTGCGAAAGGTGGCGGGCAAATAGATTGCCGCGCCGGCGCATCGGCATCGCTGCGCGCAAAAATGAAAAGGCCCGGGGATCAGCCCGGGCCTTTTTGTCAGTAATCGTGATCTGTCTCAGCGCAGCATGCCGCCCATGACACCGCCGATGAAGCGGCCGGCGCCGGCAGGGTCGGGACCGCTGTTGTTGTAGTGGCGCTGCGGCGCCTGCTGCGGCTGCGCTTGTGCCTGGCCGGCGCTGGGGGCGGGGGCACGGCGCTTAGGTCGCTCCTCCTCAGAACTTGCGGTCGGCGCGGCCGCCACGATCTCGGTCAACAGCGCCTTGTGCTGCAGTCTGTTGAGGTAGCCGCTCTTGGGATAGCCGCGCGCAGCCTGCCAGCGCGTGATCACGCCACGGGTCGCCTCATTGAATACGCCGGTGGCCTTGGTGTCGAAGCCAAGTCCGTTGAGGCGGCGTTGCACATCGCGGCGCTGGCCCTTGTCGAGGCCAATCTGGTCCTCGGTGGTCTGGTTCGCTTCGTCCTTGAAGGTCGCGGGGTCGATGCCGGCGGTCAGATTGCGGGTGGCATCGGGCTTGGGACCGGACTCAAGCGAGGCAATGCGCGACAGCGCCAACGACCGGAACTGACCATTGGGATAGTTGGACAGATAGGCGTTGAGTTCTTCGGGCTTGCTGGAATCCTTGATCGAGCGCCAGAACTCCAGTTCCACGTCCGAACCCGGCGAAGCTCCCGCGGCCGGCGCGAGAGCCGCCACGGCGCCAGGCGCAGGCGCGCCGTTCAGATAGACCGTGCCGATCAGGTTGGTATGACCCCAGGGCAATTGTCCCTTGTTGGTCTCCTCGTTGACCTGGGCGCGGACCTTGGTCATCGCCTGCTGGATCTCCATGCCCGGCTGCGTGAGGTTGGCGAGCAGCGCGCGCGTGAACGGGCTGTTGTTGCCTTCCTGGCCGTCGAGCGCGGTCTGGCCCGGGCCGGTCGCGAACGCGATCAGCGTGCCTTCGCCGGATTTCATTTCGGCAAGACCGGTCTGCACATTGACGCTGCGGGTGGCTGAATTCGACTTGATCTTGGCCGCGAACGGATTGTCGCGGCAGGCATCGAGGAACACCAGCTTAACCTTGGCGTCGCCCATGGTTTGCTCGAGCGTCAAGTCGATGTTGATCGCGGCGCCGAGCTTGACGTCCATCTCGGATTTGATGTCGGCGTCGATCGGCAACAGATAGTTGGTGCCGGAGATGGCAATGCCGTGACCGGCGTAGAAGAACAGCGCGACGTCGGCGCCTTGCGCCTTCTTGCCGAAGTCGAGGAGCCGTTCGGTCATCTTGTCGCGCGTGAGATTGGAACCCTCGACCACTTCGAAGCCGACATTGCGCAACGTCGCGGCGATCGCCTTCGCGTCGACCGACGGGTTCGGCAGCGGGGCCACGTTCTTGTAGGCGCCGTTGCCGACGACGAAGGCGACCCGCTTGTCGGCGCTGGCGGCGCCGGCGGTGAGGACCGTGCAGATGACGGACAAGATGAGGGTTCGGAAGCGCATAGGAAATCCCCCTGCAGAATCGATAAAAGGCTTTGGCTTTAAGGCTGGCTGAACAGTACAGAAAACAGCCTGCTTCGCGCCACAAAAAAGCGGCCCCGCCACCAAATCCGGTACCGTCCGTTACCGTAGCGACACGCGTGGCCACGTGATCTAGATCACAGCCACGCGGAAAAAATTCAGCTTGGCGCGCGCGCAGGCGAAGGATTCGGTTTCAGGTTCAAGAGATTGCCGGTGAGGATCAACGCCGCGCCGAGCACCGTGAACAGATCCAGCCGCTCCGAATAGATCAGCCAGCCCGCTGTGGCGCTCAGTGGAACCCGCAGAAAATCCATCGGGATCACGACGGTCGCGTCCGCATGCAGCATCGCACGCGCCATGCAGTAGTGCGAAAACGTGCCGCAAATCGCGATCAGCACGACCCAGCCCCAGAGATGGACCGGCGGCCACGCCCAGACGTAGAGCGCGGGAAGAAATCCTGCTGCAGATTGCACCACCAGCATCCAGAACATGATCGCGAGCGGTTGTTCGGTGCGGGTGAGCGACTTGACCATCGCGACCGACACGCCGAAGCCGACGGCCGCCCCCAGCGCGATCAACTGGCCCGGATTGACCTCGCTGGTGGCGGGGCGAACGATCACGACCACGCCGATGACGCCCAGCACGATCGCAATGATCTTCCAGATCGTCATGCGCTCGCCAAGGAAGCTCGCGGCCAGGATCGCAGTCCAGATCGGCATCGTGAATTCGATCGCCACCAGCTGGCCGATCGGGATCAGCGTCAGCGCAAAGAACCAGCCGAGCTGCGCGCCGTAGTGAATGAGATTGCGCGCCACGTGCTGCGGCAGCCGCGTCGTCTTCAACTTGCCAAAGCCGCCGCTGGCGCGGATCAGCGGATACACCAGCAGGAAGCCGAGGATCGAGCGCATCTCCATCAGCTGGAATACGTTGATCTCGCGCGCTGCCTCGCGTCCGGCGACCGTGATGATCAGCATCAGGGAGAGCCAGCCGGCCATCCACAGCGCGGCCAGGGTCTTGGATTGGGTGCGGTCCATTCGGGGAAGCCGGGGGTTAGGGCAGGCCGGTATCGGCGAGCGCGCCCCGATTTGCAATGCGCGTCTGCGGCGGGGCAGCGATGCGCCGGCCCAATTTCAGGGTGGGAGCGCGCCTCCGTTCAATGCTAAGGGATCGTCATTCCCGACGTCGTCGCGTAACGGAAATCGAGGAGGAACCTGCACATGCGTATCTTGCAACCGGCCGAATGGTCGAAACCCCGCGGCTTTTCGCACGGCGTCGAAGTCGATGGCCCCGGCAAATGGATCGTGCTGGCCGGCCAGACCGGCGGCGACGAGAAGGGCGATTACGCCCCGGACATGGCCGCCCAGGTCGGCACGGCGCTGAAGCGCGTCATCAAGCTGCTCGGCGAAGCCGGCGCCGGGCCGGAGCACATCGTTCGCCTGACCTGGTATCTGACCAGCCGCAGCGAATACGAAGCCGCCGGTCCCGGCATCGGCGCGGCCTGGAAGGAAACACTCGGGCGCAATTTCCCGCCATCGACATTGCTCTACATCGACGGGCTGGTCGACGTCAGGGCAAAGGTCGAACTCGAAGTCACCGCCTACGTCCCAAAAGCCTAGCGCGCAGCAACCGTGCGCAGTCCAAACCGACCGCGCGGGAAAAGACAAAAGGATATCGCGAGCCCATGACCAATCGATCGACCTCTGCAGACTTCGTCACCGCCTTCGCAACCGGCTGGCCCGAGCACCAGCCCGACATCATGGTGCTGTCGCTCACCACGCAGCGCGGCGTGCAGGATTTTGCGTTCAACAAGGAGCAGGCCTTGTTGATCGCCAAGACGATCAAGGAGACCGCGGCGAAACTCGAAAAACCGAAGACGAGTTAACGAACGAGGTGGCGACCACAGTTGTCGTCGCCCGCTTTCGCGGACGATGACAGTGTGAGGGTGGGGAAACGAATCTACTTCGACAGCGAGATGTTGGCAGCGCGGAACTGGCTGTCGGCCTTCATGGCGATCTGCTGCTTGCTGCCGCTGGTCTTCAGCGAGATGCTGGAACTGAAACCGGCCGCTTGAGCGATCACCTGGAAGCTGCCGTTGGCGCCACGTCCCTGGATGCTGCCGCCGATA
Organism: uncultured Alphaproteobacteria bacterium; assembly: GCA_963742935.1. GTDB lineage: Bacteria > Pseudomonadota > Alphaproteobacteria > Rhizobiales > Xanthobacteraceae > Bradyrhizobium. The sequence goes on from CAVUOI010000002.1 coordinate 61,673, forward strand.
TTGCGGCTGGTTTCGCTCCAGTTCCCGGTAACCTCGCCGCCTGCTGCGACCACCGCCGCCAACAAGTTGAATTTGTAGGCGTCGCTGGCGCAGGTGAGGCTCATGTCCATGCTGGCGCCGCTGACTTTGTAGGTCGCCCGGCAGCGGATCCGCTCGCTCGAACCGTCATCCAGAGTCACGGTGCCGGGACCGGACCAGGCCCCGGCCAGGCCGGCGAACGCACTGGCCTGGGCATGGCTCGCGGAGGCCGCAAAGGCGGTCAAAAAAAACGCGACAGCTGCGAATGCCAGCCGCCGCGCTTTGGCGCAAGTCTCTGACGTCCGGCTTGCCTTACTGACGGGACGCTTCCCATCGACCGCTGCAGGGGACACCAGCTGAAGCGCCATTCCATTTCCCCGATCCGGAGTTGCCACTGAGTTGACCGTTCGCATATGCACCATTGATTGAGACTTTCACAAGCCCCCCGCTGCCGACGCTGCCGGAAACCGGACCGCCGGAAATCTTGCCGTCGGCGACATTCACGGTCGAGGTGGTTTGCGCATCGCAGCTGCCGGTTTTGGTTACAACGGTAACCTGCCAAAGGCCGTCATACGGGGACTGCGCGGAGGCCGGAGCGACCGCGAGAACTGCGGCGGAGGCAAGAAACGAAGCAAACAAAATGTCGCTGATGCGATTGGCGCGCATGGATCAAATCCCTGAGATGTGTGTGATGCCGCATCTTATCTGGTCACAATGTGGCCAAACTGGGGTGCGCCGCAGCACGGTGAAATGTTCCTGTGAACTCAAACACATCAAGGTGAATCCGGTTCCGGCCGGGGAACGATGAAATTTGCAATTTTCGACACTGATTCGCCAGAAAAAAGCGGTGGAGGTATTTAGGTAGAGCTCAATGCTTGGCGTCCGACAGATTCGGCGCCTTGGTAGCGAACTCCTCGTCCTGCGGCGTGGCCGGGAGGCTGTTGTGGGTCTTGGCGTGATAGATCACGTCGGCAAGCAGTTTCTGGCCGAGCGGGGCCAGTGCACGCTCCCAGAGTTCCCGGGCGGTTTCGCCTTTCTTGACGAATACCCATTCCTGCGCGGCGATGGCGCCGGCGTCCATCCGCTCCGCGAGGTGATAGACGGTGCCGCCGGCGATCGGGTCACCCTCCTTGATGGTCCATTCGACCGCGGCGATGCCGCGATGCCGCGGCAGCAGCGAGGGGTGATAGCCGATGCCGCCAAGCTTGGCGGCGGCCAGCGCTTCGCCGGTTACGCGGGCATGGCTGTGCGCCGTCACGATCAGGTCGGTACCGGGCGCGATCTCGGAGGCGATGACGCGTTTGGGATCGGCCTGCACCACGACCTCGATACCGGCGTCCCGCGCGGCGGCGGCCAGCCGGTCCTCGCCGTCGTGGACGACGATACGGGCGATATCGACCCCGTGTTGACGCAGAGTGTTGAATGTCGTCACGCCAAAATGGCGCGAACCGACCAGGGTAATCCGCATGTGTTCCGTCCGTCGTTGATCAGGCCGCTATGCCGATAGCACACCCTGGCGGCCTGTTTCGACGCCGGATCCGGGGTATGGGGGTTATCAACAGGCCGACCGGCGAGGCCGGTCTTGTCCGACGGGGGAGCCGGCCAGCGTGCGTGGGGTCACAGCGGCAATGAACGATGCGGGGTTACGGTGCGGGCCTGGACAGGCAACGAGGGAATCCCCACCGGCATGACACGCTTTCTGATCTTCGCCGCTATGGCGCCGCCCCTCGGCTTCGTCGTCGCCTTCTGGGTGATGCTGCAGATTGCCAACTGGCTTGCGGGCAGCCCGGCCACATTCGATGTCGCGCAAATCATGATGCTGCCGACGATATACATGGTGGGATTGGCCCCCGCGCTCTTGGTCGGATGGCTCGACCACATGTTAGCGAAGCGAGAGATCCCTTACCGCATCGCGCTCACGGCGATGTTCGGCTACGCGATCACCTACCTGCCGCTGGCGGTAGCGTTCTGGATCGGCGTTGGCCACAGCCCCTATGTTCTGCTGTTCGGCCTGATCGGAGCGGTGCCGTCAGCCGTGTGTTCCTGGCTGGCGACGGAGGGCACATACCCGACCTTGTTCCGTCACCATGACAGGATGCGCAGCTCCGGCCGGGTATAGGTCGGGATTGGTTCCTGCATCGATCCGGGCTGCTGCTCGGCCGCCATCTGCAGCCGCGCCCGCAGGTCGGCGCTGCACTGCTTCATCTGGTTGCGCAATTCGCGCCGGCTGAAGGTCGTGAGCGAGGGATCGGCGAGCTTCTCCCACGCGGCGCGCAGCCATTGCTGCAGGGCGCGGACATCATAGTCGCGGATATCGGAATCGAGGATCTCAGGCTGGTCCATTCCGCCAGAATCTCAAAACGTGATCGCGCCACGATTAGGCCTGATTCTCGCGCCGACGCCTACTCCGTAGCGATACTGACGGCAGAAAACGACGATTGGACCGGCGACCTGCAGGAGATGGGCTGGATGTGAGGGAACCCGCGCGCCACATGACCGTTGCCTGGATAAGGCCTAGAGGTTCATTGATGTCTCGCAATACGGCGTTTGTTTTCCTCGTGTCGTTTGTCCTGATCGCTCCCGCCAGCGCGTTCGCGCAATTGACGCCACCCGCAGGCTCGGCCGGCGCAGGCAATTCGGCGATATCAGGCGTGCCGTTCGGCCCCGCCAATCCAAGAGCGTTGTCCGATCCCAGCGGCATCGGCAACGCCGCGAACACGCCCCCGCTGCGTCCCAACCCTCCGCCGCCTGCCGTCTCCTACGGCTCGGTCGATCAGACCGCGCCGCGTGCGCGCGTCGTGACGCCGCCCTATGCCGGCGCCTCGCAGCGGATCACCAGCGCGCGCCAAGGTTACCCGCGAAAGCCGCCGGTCCGGCGGCGGGCACGGCCCGAGGTGAGCAGCTTTACGGGGATCTGCCGCGGGTGCTAGCGCGCAGCGGGTGAGCCCGGAAGGCTCAATCCCGATAGTAGTAACGGCCGGGCGGAGGGCGCCGGTAATTTCCGCCGCCGCCGTAGTATTGACGCCCTTCCTGAAATTGCGGCGGGACCGTTCCGGTCGGGTAGCATTGACCATCGCGGCTATCGAGGTCGGCGCCATGACCGCAGGGAACGGGGTAGTGCCCGTCGCCGCGGTAGTGGCGCGGATATCGCCTTGCAGCCTGGTCCTCCGGCGGCAGGAAGCCATTCGGATAGCAGAGGCCATCGCTCGCGCTCACATCCCAGCCATGGCCGCATGGCGGCCGGCGAACGGGTACATTGTATTGCACCGCGTGAGGCTGGACCGGCGCAACAGCGGCGTCAGGTATCATGCCAAGCTGGGCGGCCAGAGCCGCGGCGACAATGCTGACGATCATGGTCCCTTCTCCAATCAAACAGAAGCTGCCGGCGGTTCCACGACACGTTCAACGGCGCGATCGCGAACTGCTGCTGCATCCGTCCAATCATATCAAGACACGTGCTGAATAGCCGATGAACGCATTCGAGAGAGAGACATCATGCGGTTAAATTGCGCAGACTGATCCGCCTTGTGGGAACTTGCTGCTTTTTCCCGATTTAACCGTGGGAGCAGAGGGGATCACGCAAATGGCAAGGCGCTGGAGTTCTGAAGACATCAGGGACCTCAAGGCCCTCGCTCTGAAATATTCAGTCCAGGCTATTGCAGAAAAAATGGATCGCAGCGTCGGAGGCGTGGCCTTCAAGGCTCATCAGCTTGGCGTGCCGGTCAAAGCGCGTTCGCAAATCAGCGAAGGGCACTCCATTGATGATTATCGGTGTTGAAGCGCCACCGTAGAAGGCGGGACAAGGCCAATGCGACCCTGCTGAAAGCTAGCCGGTCCGGTAGGCATCCAGCGCATGTGCCGCGAAGATAACTACGCTGACCAGGGCGAGAATCGTTGCCGAGAGCTCGATCATCGTTCCACCTCCTGCTCACCGATCGTGGCGAGGAATCTGTTTCGCGACTGGTTCCAGATGAAATCGAAGATGATCTGCATGTCGGCTGTCCCTGTTTTGCTACCAACCAGATAAGCCGCTCTTTGTTTCAGGACGTTTTCATTGTTCCGGAAAATGGTTTCGTCCGGGCGTTGTCCGGTAACTGAATGATGACAATTTCGCGGCAGGCGCGCATGCTTTTGCGAGACCAGCGGGAGTGATTCGGCATGCTGGAAGTGATCGTATTGTTGCTGGGCGTAAGTACTTTGGCCCTGATCCTCATTGCCTTTTGGGGCCTCGACCTGCGCGGGATGCGCCGTCGCAGAGGGTAGGGGTTCTGCTCACTGCGGAGGCGTTGCCGCAATTGGACGCCGGTATCTGCTTGCCACTACCGCATGGGCGTCTGTCCCGGTAAACCAACGCTTAACCATGAATCGGTAGGGTTCGGCTGCGTCCGGATGGTGATCGTCCGGTTAAGCGGGAGCAAGCGCAATGCCCGTCGAAATGCTGACATACGCCCAACTGGGCGAACGACTGACGATTTCCCCGGAAGCGGCGCGGGCGCTGGTGAAGCGACATCGATGGCCGCGTTCGCGTTCCAACGATGGCAAGACACTTGTCCAGGTCGATCTCACCGAAATCAGCCATTCCCCGATCGCGCGCCCGCCGCAGCCCCGCGCCGGTGATCAGCTGGTCAATTCGCTGAAACAGAAAATCGAGCAATTGCAGGCCGAACTGGTCGAGGCGAAGGCCATCGCCAGCGGCCACCGGGCCGATTTCGATCGGGAATGCGAGCGCACGAACAAGCTGTTGGCCGAATTGCTCAAGGCCACCTCGGAGCACATGAGCGCCCGGGAACGGGCGGCGTTGCTCGAAGGAAAACTGTCGATGATGACGCAGCCCTGGCGGCGTCGGCTGGCCGATGCGTTCAGCCTTGCCTTGCCGCAAGTCGCCAATCCTCGGGAAAGCGCCGCAAGCGTAGCCCCATCGCATAACTAGGTCCGGCCTGCGGCGTCCGCCGGCTGGTCCTGCTTCACGCTGATGCCGTGATCGGCTGCCCGTCAGCGCCAATGACGGCGGTGATGGCGATGGCTCCAGTCGGGGCGATGTCCGGCTCGTCGCCAGCCATAGCTCGTGTAGGGGTTTCCGCGCCCGTAATTTTGGCAATTGGCGTTCGGATAGAACTGCGCGCACCAGCCCGGATTGGTGATGACGTGCTGCGTCGCCGCCGGGCCCGTCAGAACGAACAGGATTGAGAAGGCTATCGCAGCAAGCAAGATCCCTGGTCTTGTCATCTCAAGCCTCGCCTGTTGGTTGCGACCCCAGTGCAGGCGTTCCCGTTCAAAGCCGTCGCGTTGTCGCGCTCGCATTACCAACGGCTCTGGCGCCAGTTCAGTCGCTCTGGTCAGAAGTATTAACCGGGTTGAGAGCCGCCCCTTGTCGGCGGAGCCTATTGGATCCTGAACTCGTCGACGCTTCGGCCGTCCGCGAGCATTTCGGCCATCCAGCGCGGGGTCTTGCCGCGGCCCGACCATGTCTCCGAAGGATCGTTCGGGTTTCGATATTTCGGCTCGACCTTGGGGTAGGGCCGGCGTTGCGGAATGTCCTTGGGCGAGCCGCCGAACTTGCGACCGAGCTCGTCGAGCTGGCCTTGAAGCTTGCGCTTTTCGTTCTCGAGTTTTCGATCCAGCACGTCAATGAGCCTCTGGTGCAGGTCCCAGAGGTCATCAAGCTCCATCTTATCCAGTTCTCGGTCCTTCATAGCCCGCCCCAGGCAACGATGCGATTCGCAGCATGCGATGGAAAACTTAATAAAAGAAAAGCCGCCGGGAGGCGGCCTCTCGAAATGAACGCTGGTGATTCTGATTCTAAGAATAGTCGTTTGGTGCTGCTGCCGATAGCGCTTATCCCACCGTACGACTACGGACCAAAACCTGGCCTCATCTGCTTTCGGGAGAGACAATCTCGCTTCGGTGCGATGCCGAGGCGTTTTGTGAAGGTCGTCGCGCGCGGCGGCTCGGACTTTGCGTCCACCGGCGCAATCCCGTGCCCAGGTGCCGCGGAAAGATTCGTGCATCAAAAAGATGCGCCGCCGGGCTCGAAATGCGTTGTCCCGGCGGCGTGTTGTCTCAGACTAAGTCGCTGAAATCCCGGTCTGTCGGTCGTAGCAACGCCCGAGCCAGATGGAGGGGCGGGGCCGCCTGTAGGGCACGAAGCGGCCCCTAATCGCGCAGTACTCAGACGGGGACTAATCGCCATCTGCGCGACCTGCCGTCACGGTAGAGATGTCTGGATCGGCCGCAACGAAACTCGCATGTTAAGCTTGATGTCCGCGTTTCAGGTTAAATCTGGAACCCGGGAAAATCCGCGGGTTGGCCGACAGGCTTCTTGCCGCCTCAGCACGGGCGCTCACTGCCGCGGCTCGCGCGCAAGTTTTCCTTCTGTGATGAAATTGCGAATGAGGTCCCAGGCGCCAGCTCCCACTCGCCGGGCGCCAGCCACCGTCAGGTGATTGACGTCCCAGTAGAGCCACAGTCCGTCTACTTCGATCGGGCAATCGGCATCGCACATATATTTTTCCGGAAACAGAATATGCACCTGGCCGCGGTGGCGCTGCTGTATGCCCAACAGCATCGCGTTGAAATCCTTGTTTGTGGCCTCGACCTGCTGCGGCGAAACCGGGGGGCAAGACTTCGTTGGCGCATGCCAGAGCGGGCCAGGGGCGAACCGCGTCATCTGGCTCCGGCAACCCGGTTCGACCCCGGGCGCGATGATCAGGAATTGTCTGCCGCTGATGCCGAGATCGCGAATGGTGTCTTCAATGCCGCCGCGCCAGACCTCAATCCACGAGGCGTGGGGTGCGGAACCGCGGACTTCGCTTCGCAGCGCGTCGCCATAGGTCAGCCAGGATTGGCTGAGAACGAGCGGAGAATTGTTCTTTCTGATCGTATTCAGATATTTGTCGCGCTGGACTCTGCAGTTGGTTGTGCCGTCGAATCCGGTTCGGATCAGGCCGGCGAGCATCGGGCAGCCTTCCTCGGTAAAGGCTTCGCCGCGAACCCCCGCGTCTTTCGCAACAGGATGGACCGCTGCGACATACTGTTCGGCAAAGGAGTCGCCGATCAGCTGTACGCCGACCGGTTCGTCCACGGCACCGAACGCGCATTTCGACTGCGAACTGCGCGCGCAAGGCCAGAACCCAAACCGCTGTAGATCCACGACCTGACGCGCTTCCGGCGAAAGGCGCCACGGCCAGCCGTCCTGCCGGTTCGCAACAAACGCGACGGATGCAATTGCGGCGATGGCGGCTCCGGCGAAACCCGCAACCGAAATCAGCGATGATCTCCGCGCGCGAAACGGTGTCTCGATGGTGCGGTACATCAGCTCGGCCAGCGCGATAGCGAGCGCGAAAACGCATAGTTTCGTGCCAACCGCCTGTGCGGCGTCACCAAGGATATAGGCCGCGTACACGATCAGCGGCCAGTGCACGAGATAGAGCGAGTAGGAGATCAGCCCGATCCGCACCGCCAGTGGATTGGTCAGCAGGCGAGCGAGCGGGTGCAACGGGCCTGCCCAGATCAGGCAGGCGGCACCCAGACAGGGGATCAGCGCATTCACGCCTGGAAAAGCCGTGGCGCTGTCAAAAAACACGATGGCCCAGGCGATCAGGCCAAAACCAACAACGGCGAGCGACAGGGGCAACGCGCGGAAGGGCGACTGCCATCGCTCGGCAAAGATAACGAGCGCTCCGATGGCGAATTCATAGGCTCGGTAGATTGGAAGATAGAACGCGCCAGCTGCATCCGTTCCAAGCTTCATTTGCGCGGCGATGAGCGAACAGACACCGACGCCAAGTATAAGCAAGGGCAAGCCCCGACGCACCAACCGATGCCCGAGCAGTAGAAAGGCCGGCCATATCAGGTAAAATTGTTCCTCTACTGCCAGCGACCAGAAATGCAGGACGGGGCTCGGATCGATGGCCTTGGCGAAATAATCGTGGCTGCCACGCCAGAAGTAAAAATTCGAGACTGAGCCTAGGGTCGCGACAATGTCTTGCGTTAGCTTCTTGAAATGTTCCGGCGAAAACCAGAGAGCGCCAATCAGGAGGGTGCCGACGATGGTAACAATGCCGGCTGGAGCCAGCCTCCGGATCCGACGCTCGTAAAAAAGGGCCACGGAAAAGCGGCCATGTTCGACATCGGTCAGCACGATGCGCGAGATCAGATAACCCGAGATCACGAAGAAAAGGTCGACGCCTACGAAGCCGCCCCCAAACGGCGGCACCTCAAGGTGATATAGAAACACGCTGAGCACGGCGATCGCGCGCAAGCCGTCGATGTCAGGACGGTTCGGAAATCTCAAACTCGCGTTCATGCCAGCTAGGTTGCCCGTCTTCAGCCATCGGCTCCTTGCCGGCCCGTCCAGCTTACGACTCTTTCTACGATCTGGCCGTTGGCGAAGCAACCGCTCAGCGGATCATTGCCGAACCCCAAACCAAGCCCGGCACCGGCGTTGGAATCCTCAGTATTGAGCTGGCTGACGATGCCGGGTTTCGATGCGATCACGTTGACCTTGCAATACTGCGTGCTGGCGATTCCGCTTCCCCGGCCTTTGCTGATGTTGGTCTGGCTTCCGAGTTGCCAGATATAGGATGTGTCGGCGCTCATCATTTTGAACGTGCCTGCCAGCGCAACGACGTTCTGGCCGACAGGCCGACAGGTTTTTGCCGCCTCAGTTGGTGTCCGTCACCTTCCCCTTACCGTCACATGATTTGCACTTAACGGGATAGATTCTGCGGCCAGGCAGCACCGGCTGTGTCACCAGCGGATACCCCGTTCCATTGCAGTGCAGGCAGACACGTTCTTTGATCTTGGGACTTTTCACGCTCCCAATTCCTTCCGTTTGATGTTTTGCGGACTCAACCGCCGCAACTGGGGGCCTCGAAGCTTCATTTTTTTATCGCTTGTTCGGCCTTCTCAATCTCATCCATGCAGCCGACCACGAAAGACGCGAGATCGCGCTTCATAACCTTTTCCTTGCCCGCTTTCTCGTTGCAAAACCTTTGCCGAGCAATCTCAGCCTGCCGCTTTTGCGCGGCCTCTTTGTACTCGGGGCTTATACCGGAAATGGGCTTGTCGAGCGAAAAGGCAAAGGTAGGAAAAAACACTGCGATCAAAACAACAAAACTAACTCGGCTCAAACTGTTGCTCCTATTTCTTCACCTTCAGTCCTAGATCAGATCGGTTAAGTGCACTCCAGCACTGCCACCGTAATTGGGCAGTCGCTGCGGCGCATCGCGAAGTACGTCAAGCACGGGCCGAGGTAATGAAGCGCCGGTGCCGGTCACACAGGAAACGGCCCCGGCGCGGGGCTGGGTGCGCCAGGACCGTCCCTTCGTTACGCCCATCCGAGCGCAATTCTTTATAGCACAAAGTGACGTCAAAGCATTCCGGCCCGGCTCGAACGATAATGCGAAAAAGATTGAAACCGAAGGGTGGGGCCGCCCGTAGACTTAAAAACGAGCGGCCCCTGCCGACCACTTCCAATTGCCCTGCCTCAAACAGAAGCGATGGTCGACTTTATGGCTACGTGATGGAACCGCGCGGAGTTTCAAAAAAAGAGGCCGCTAAGCTGGCGGCCTCTTTCGTGTCCATGGCGGAACCCATGCGCCGACGCAGGTCACGGGGGCCAGGGTTCGCCGAGGTGCAGGCGCCGATCGGTCAGATCCTGCCATCGCATGGCTGTTTCAGCCCCGCCGTTGGAGCGGGAGTTAGATCATCATCATTGCGATCCATCCGATAAGCCAAAGCCACCCGAAGGTGGCTGCGCCGATCGCGACGAAGTAGGTTGCCTTCAACACGAAATATTTCATGAGCTATCCCGCCGACGGGTAGCCCCGATTGCGCTCATGGCTGCGACGATGTTTTGCGGAGATGAGGGCCCGGAAGCCGTAACCACTGCCAAATCCAACGGCGAACATCGCTGCCAAAATGAGCAATGATGATCTGAAATCCATACGCGTCTCACTCGATTACGGGGGCCCCGATTATCAATCGCAGTGCAGCAATTTCGTTCCGAATGATGAGATTAAAATCGGCCGCCATCTGATTGCGCCTGCGGTAGGCGAGGAAGAACCATCATTGCCCACGTGGAGGGATCAGGGACCGCGGAAACTTGATTTGTTCAATTGCCGCGTGACGGCCAGGATTTTATTGAAACGTGGTCGGCTGTTTTGCATCGTAATTTGGCGGATGCGCTCGCATCGCTTGCGGCTCGCATCGCCTGATCAAACTAGGCCCGCCGGTTCACGGCTGCGAGCCAAACCGTTCTTTAACCACCGATCCGTATGGTGAGATTAATCGCGGCAAGCCCCCAAGGCCCCGCGAGAGTAATGCGTAAGGAGCCGTCGCTGATCGTTACCCCCAGCGGCGGCTTTTTCGCGCCTGCCGGTTCACACTGGCGGCGGGCTTTTTTGTGCCCCTATTGTGCCCCCGGGCAATTTCGCAGAGCGGGCAGAATGCTGAAATGCCTTGATTCCGATGGTGAGCGCGGTGGGACTCGAACCCACGACCCCATGATTAAAAGTCACGTGCTCTACCGCCTGAGCTACGCGCTCACTTGCCGCGCTGTGTAGGGGGCGGGCCCCTGCGGGTCAATAGTGCCGGCGCGACAAAAGCGGCACTGACCCAATCGAAATTTTCGTTGTGGCGGCGGCGCTTAGCCGCGCTTGTTGAGGTCCGGCGAGGGCGATCGTCCACCGTCAGTTGGCCTCGCGGCGGATTTCCGAGGCCACCGGCTGGGACGCCTTGCCGACCGCCGGCAGGTGGACCGGGCGCAGCCCGATCAGTTCTGCCGTCCGCACCGCGCTATAGCGCCAGAAGGCGAAAGAATTGATGCGGGAGTTTTCCAGAAGCGCGATCGCGACCGCTGCGAGGAACGGCAGGCTCTGCAGCATCAGCACGCCCGCGAAGATGTAGATCTCGCGCACCTGCTTGTAGCCGTTGGTCACGATCAGCACGGCGGCGCCGATCAGCAGCAGCACGCCGATCACGGCCTCCCAGAACGCCTGGAATTCGATCGACATCCGCGACAGGCCGCCCTTGGAGGTGCGGGCGAAGGCGATGTGCTCGGTGATCAGGCCCTGCGCCACCGCGCGCGAAACCGTCCACTGCACGCTCATCGCCGCGATCATGGCGCCGAGCATCTGGCCGGCCTTGATCTTCACCCGAAGGCGGTAGAGCGCGATGAAATGCAACAGCGACACGACAAAGGAGGCGATGATCGGCAGCGTCAGGATCTTGTCGGGCACCGCGATGTCGGCGAACGCCACGATCGGCACCCAGATGAGGTTGAGGATCGCCACCACGACGCCGAGGCTTTCGGCGCCCAGCCAGTTCAGCCAGCCCAGCGAGAATTCGCGGCGCTGGTCCGGCGACAGCCGGCTCGCGCCGGGCAGGAAGCGCCGCCAGTGCTTCTTGACGATCTGCAAGCCGCCATAGGCCCAGCGGTGGCGCTGCTTCTTGAAGGCCTCATAGGTGTCCGGCAGCAGCCCTTCGCCATAGCGCACATTGGTGTAGTGGGTCAGCCAGCCCTGCTGCTGGATGGTCAGGCCGAGATCGGTATCCTCGCAGATGGTGTCGCTGGACCAGCCGCCGGCCATGTCCATCGCCGCGCGGCGGATCAGGCACATCGTGCCGTGCACGATGATGGCGTTGTGCTCGTTGCGCTGGACCATGCCGATGTCGAAGAAGCCGGCATATTCGCCGTTCATGATGTAGTGCATCAGCGAGAGGTCGCCGTCGCGATGCTCCTGCGGCGCCTGCACCAGGCCGACGCGCGGGTCGGCAAACGCCGGCACGAGGTCCTTCAGCCAGTCCGGATGCACGACATAGTCGGCGTCGATGATGCCGATGATCTCGGCGTCGACGGCGGTGCGCTCCATGGCGATGCGCAGCGCGCCGGCCTTGAAGCCCTGCACCTTCTCGGCGTTGATGAACTTGAAGCGTTCGCCGAGCGCGCGGCAGTGGTCCTGGATCGGCTGCCAGAATTCCGGGTCGGGCGTGTTGTTGATGATGCAGACGCATTCGAAGTTCGGATAGTCGAGCTTTGAGACGGCATCCAGCGTCTGCTTCAGCATCTCCACCGGCTCGAAATAAGCGGGGATATGGATCGAGACCTTCGGGAAGGCGACGTTCGCGCCGATGGTGGCAGGCGCCAGCGGCGCGCTCTTGCTGAGCAGCCGGCGCGGACCCTGGCCGAAGGCGACCGCCGCGATTTCGTCGATGCGGGCCATGGCGATCAGCACCAGCGGCACCAGCAAAATCAGGCCGAGCGTCAGCGCGAAGGCCGAGCCGAACACGAAGTAATGTCCCGCCCAATAGGCGAACACGGTGGCGGCCCAGGCGCCGACGCCGTTGGCGGCCGCCGAAAGCACCAGCGCCTGCATGATGGTCGGCTGCTCGATCCGCAGGATCGGCAGCGACATCAGGATTCCGACCAGCAGCGCGATCGCCGCCAGCTTCCAGTAGTTCTCGTTTACGATCGGGCCGGTCCACGAGAATTTGGGCTCGCGCGACGCGTCGAGAATGCCCCAATAGGGTCCGACGCCGCCTTCAAAGAATTTCCAGGGCTGATCGATCGCCTCGACGATGTTGTAGTCGATGCCGATCGCTTCGGCGCGGGTGACGAAATTGCGCAGCACCGAAGCCTGCTCGAACGGACCGGGATCGGCGTTCCTCAAATTATAGCCGGCGCTCGGCCAGCCGAATTCCGCGATCACGATCCGCTTTCCCGGAAACTGGTCGCGCAGCAACTGGAACATGGCCACCGCCTGGTCGACGGCCTGCTTGGAGGTGAAGTTTTCCCAATAGGGCAGCACGTGCGCGGCGATGAAATCGACCGAGGACGCCAGTTCCGGATTGTCGCGCCAGATGTTCCAGATTTCGCCTGTCGTCACCGGCACGTTGACCGACTTCTTCACCTGCTTGATCAGTTCGATCAGGTCGTCGATCTTTTGCTCGCCGCGGAAGAGGGTTTCGTTGCCGACGACGATGCCGTTGACGTTGCTGTTGCGCTTGGCGAGGCCGATCGCCGCCTCGATCTCGCGCTTGTTGCGGTCGGCGTTCTTGTCGATCCAGGCGCCGACGGTGACTTTAAGGCCGAACTCGGCGGCGATCGGCGGCACCAGTTCGACGCCCCCGGTCGAGGAGTACAGACGAATCGCGCGCGTGATCGTCGACAGCTTCTTGAGGTCGGCGCGAATTTTCTCGATCTGCGGAATGTTGTCGACGTCGGGGTGGGCGCTGCCCTCGAACGGCGCATAGGAGACGCTCGGCAGAATGCCCCTGAAATCGGGCGCCGCCTGCTTTTCCTGGAACAGGCCCCACAGCGCGGCATGAGCCGCGGTCACAAACAGCAGAACGGCGACGACAGCACGCATCGGAGCAAAACCATACGGGGCTGCGATTTAGGGAATGCGAACCCGTCCCCTGGGTTCGACCGGCACGGCGGCAAGATTAAGGATAGTCCGGCCCTGCAAATTCACAACTGGTATGACGCCATGTCCTTTTTAAGGTTCGGCCTTTATTAAGGTTCGACCCTTTTTAAGCACGGCGTTTCGAGGGCGCGGTCAATCCAGACGCAGCATCAATAGGATCGTTCCGCTGAACGGATCCTGAATGCCGTGCGGTTATTTGGACGGCGGCGCTGGGCTGGCGCTCGGGGCCGGTGCGGGCGAAGCGGCGGGCGCCGGCGTTGCATTGCCGGCGGTCGCCGGTGCCGGGCTGGCCGATGCGGCAGCCTGGGGCTGGGCGCCCGGGTTGATCCAGCAGACGTGGATGCGGCTGTCGAGCGTTTCGGCCACTTTGGGATCGATCTGCCCGCCAAAGCGGGTCAGGCAGCGGAAGGCGGCCTGGACATGGCCGCCGGGGCAGCCGAACCGGTCGTAAAGATCGAGGTGGCGGAACGCGGTATCGAGGTCGTCCCGCCACATCAGGCGGACGACCCGGCGGCCGAGCCAGACGCATTCGGGGTTGCCGCCGGGGCCGTTGATGGCCTGGGCCGCCTCGACAAATTCGTCGGTCTTGCGCTGGTTTTCCTTGGTTCCGTCGGCGGCATTGGCGGCCGGCTGCTTGGACTGATCCTGGGTATTGGGGGTGCCGCTCTGGGCCAGCGCGCCGGCCGATCCGATCAGCAGCGCCAGGCCGGCGGCGGCAAAACCCCTCAAAACTGCAACCCTAGGATCACGCACCCGTCGACGCATACATTCCCCGATAAAGTTTCCGGCCGCGGCCGGTGTGATGGTCTGGCTTGTTGCCGCCCAAATTGGTCCCCAATGCGGCGGACAGGCTCGGCGATCCACATGACCAGTATTTTGGATTTTGTCCAGCAAAGTCACAACTTTATCATGGTGAGTGGTGAAACTGCCGCAGGCGGCGCGGCGGAATAGGGGTACGGTGCGTCTTGGCAGAACGCCGACGAACGGGTAATCGACGGTCCCCGCCCGGAGGATGGAACCGATTTCTCTTCGTACGCCGCTGGCGCTTCTCCTGTCATCGCTTGGTATGATCGCGGCGCTGTGGTGGTGGCTGGCCACGCCGATCACGCTGTCGCGCGCGCCGATCGATCCCAGCGCAAAACTGCAATGCGTTTCCTACGCGCCGTTCCGGGGCGCCCAGACCCCGCTGGTTCCGACCACGCAGATCTCGGCCGAGCAGATCGCCGAGGATCTGGCGCAGCTCGCCAAGATCACCGACTGCGTGCGGACCTATTCGATCGAGAACGGCCTCGACCAGGTTCCGGCGCTCGCCGCCAAGGTCGGGTTGAAGGTGATCCAGGGCATCTGGCTCTCCAGCAGCCGGATCAAGAACCTCGCGCAGATTGCGATCGCGGTCGAACTGACCAAGGAGCATCCGGGCACGATCACCGCGCTGGTGGTCGGCAACGAGGTGCTGTTGCGCGGCGAGATGACGACGTCAGACCTCGCGGCCAATATCCGCTCGGTGAAGTCGCGCGTCACGGTGCCGGTGACCTATGCCGATGTCTGGGAGTTCTGGCTGCGCAACCGCGAGGTCTATGACGCCGTCGACTTCGTCACCATCCATATCCTGCCTTATTGGGAAGACATCCCGGTGCGCGCGAAATTCGCCGCCGGCCATGTCGACGATATCCGCAAGCGGATGGCGGTGGCGTTTCCCAACAAGGAAATCCTGATCGGCGAGACCGGCTGGCCGAGCGCGGGGCGGATGCGCGAGGGCGCGCTGCCGTCGCGCACCAACCAGGCCCGCGTGGTGTCGGAAATTCTCGACCTCGCCAAGCGCGAAAAATTTCGCGTCAATCTGATCGAGGCCTACGACCAGCCGTGGAAGCGCCAGCTCGAAGGCACCGTCGGTGGCTACTGGGGCCTGATCAATGATGCGCAGCGCGCGGTAAAATACCCGCCCGGCGAGCCGATCAGCAATTATCCGTCCTGGAAACTGCAGATGGGATGCGGCGTGGCGCTCAGCGTCTTCGTGTTCCTGGCGGGCTGGCTGACGCTGCGGCGGCGGCCGTGGAAGCCGGGGGCTGCGGCGTGGGTCGTGGTCGGGACGTCGGCGACGACGGCCGGCATGCTGCTCGGGATCGCAGCCGACAAGATGTATTACGAGAGCTATGGCGCCGGCGGCTGGCTGCAATGGGCTGCGCTGCTGGCGGCCGGGATCGCCTCGCCCTTGCTGTGCGCGAACGCGGCGATGTCGGGACGGCCGCTGCCGACGTTCCTCGAACTGCTCGGGCCGCGCGACTACCGCACCCATTCGGTGCTGGCGGCGCTGCTCGGTTTCGTTCTTGTCGTCACCACGCTGATCGCAGCGCAAACCGCGCTCGGCTTTACGTTCGATCCGCGCTACCGCGATTTTCCGTTCGCCTCGCTGACCATGGCGGTGGTGCCGTTCGCGGCGCTGATGCTGCTCAACCGGCCGAAGGAGGGCGTGCGCCCGATCGCCGAATCCACCTTCGCCGGCCTCTTGGTCGTGGCCGCGCTGTTCATGGGCGTCAACGAGGGCAATCAGAACTGGCAGTCGATGTGGACCTGCGCGGTCTATCTGCTGCTGGCGTTCACGCTGTGGCGGGCGCGGGCCGTGCAAATCCCAAAATGAGCAGGCCGATCGCGATACCCGACAGCGCGATATTGTAGAGCACGATTCCGAATCCCGCCGCGATCAGCCCGAGCGTCAGCAGCACGATCGACGGGCGCATGACGTGAAGCGCGGCAATGATCAGCGCGGCGACGCCGAATACCGAGTTCTTGAACAGATAGGTGGCGAGCGTGCGCATCTTGCAGAGCATGCTCTGCAGGCCGGCGTCGCAGGCCAGCGCCACGGTCGAGAACTCGACCGCGAGGTAGCGCAGGTACAGCGCGTAACCGACGGTGACGAAGCCGACCACCAGCAGGAACTGGACTTGATAGGGCGTGAGCCGGAACGGGGATTTTTTCATGCGCGCAATATGGTCGGGTTTGGCGGCCGGGACAAGCGTTGGTCAGTGACTGGGACGCGTGTCAAAAATTCGGCGTAACGTACTGACGTCACGGGATTATTGCGTGCTTTTCCGGTTGAAGAAGGTCGACAGTGTGGCCTGCGTCGTTGCCGGTGGCACCTCGGGCTTTTTCGCGACTTCCTCGACCACCGCCGCCCGCTTGGCGACGCCGCGGCGACGATAGGTCGGCTTGGCGGCGGCGGCGGGCGCGGGCTCGTCGGCCTTCAGCGACAGGCGCTGGCCATCGAAGATCGTGGTTTCACAGGGCCGCTTGTTCTCGGTCATGACGGCGCAGATCCGCGCTGCCGCGCCGGCGTCGTTCAGCGGACCGGCGACCAGGTGAAGCTGCATGCCGAGCCCCTTGTTGCTCTCCCTGACAACAATGATCGGACGCAACGCCACCAGCGGCGCGTTCGACCGCGATTTCAACAGCCCGAGCCACAGCATGCGCAGCCCGTTCACCGAATTGGCGGCGCCGAGGTCGACGCCGAACTCGGTTCGCCGCAGCGACGCTTTTGGCGTGCCGTCGTCGTCGGACTCCGCGTCGTTCGCCGACGGCGCGGTCGCGACGACGTCGGGGATCGGGCTCACGATAACGGGGCCCTGCGCATTGCCCGGCTCGACCAGCTTGCTGGCCGCCGGATCGGGCGGCGCCATCATCGACTGCGCTGCCACCAGCGGCGTGGCGGGCGAAGGTTTTGCGGCTTCGGACTTGGCGGATTCGAGCTTGGCCATATCGGCTTTTGCCAGTTCCGCTCTTGCCGTGTCGGTCTTTGCGGTCTCCGCTCTTGCCGCCTCCGGCTTCACCGTTTCTGCCTTTGCCGCTTCCTTGACCGTTTCTTTGGCAGGCTCGGTCTTCGCGGCCTCCTTGGCCGGAGGCTCCGTGGTGGCGCCGTTCACCGGCTTGTCGGCGGTCGGGGCGGTCGCGACCGGCCCCACGCCCGGCGAGGGTGGCGGGTTCGCGGCCGGCGCCGAAGCCGCCGTGGGACCCTGCTTGGCGATGGCCCCCGTGACGGAATCGAGCCCCTGTTCCAGGCCGGTGACGCGTGAATACAGCCGGTCGCGATCAGTGTTCAGCGTATCGATGGCGGCAGCGAGCCGCCGTGCCTCGCTGTGGGTCTCTCGGGCGATGAGCTGGATCTGTTGCGTCTGCCTTGCGACATCAGCGGCGGCGACCTGTTCGCGCTTGAAGCCGAGCGACGACTGGTTGGCCATCACGGCCACGACGACCGCGGCGGTGGCGCCGGCGCCCCAGGACGCGATCCGCCACAGCGTGCGGCCGTCGACCGCATCCTCCTCGGCCAACAGCTTGCCCAGCATGCCAGCCGTGTCATCCGCCTCGAAGTCCGCGAGATGGTCTGGTTTCTTGGCCAAGCGCCCTTGGCCCTCCTCAAGGCCTACCGAATCACAGGGAAAACACTAACAGGGAAAAGCGCCGTCTACCCGAATTGGGCGATTTGCGGGCGACGAATTGGTTGGATATCCGGGGGAAAACAATCAAAGCGGGCGTCAAGTGGTTTCCCTGCCACTTTCCGCCGTGGCCGGGGCTTGTCGCGCCCACCAACCTCTGTCTACCTCGACTGGATGAGAACTCCGAGGACCAGAATGACCTCCCGATCCAGCCTGACTGTCGTGCTCGCGGCCGGCGAGGGCACGCGCATGCGCTCCTCGCTGCCAAAAGTGCTGCACCCGATCGCCGGCCAGCCGCTGCTGGCGCATGTTCTGGACGCCGCCCCGCACGGACCGGGCGCCGCGCTCGCGGTGGTAATCGGGCCGGACCACAAGGCGGTCGCCGACGAGGTGAAACGCGTGCGCCCGGATGCGTCGACGTTCGTCCAGGCCGAGCGGCTCGGCACCGCGCATGCCGTGCTGGCCGCCCGCGAGGCGATCGCGCGCGGCGCCGACGATCTGCTGGTGGCGTTCGGCGATACGCCGCTGATTTCAGCGGAAACCTTTGCCCGGCTGCGCGCGGCGCTCGAAAAGGGTGCGACGCTCGCCGTGCTCGGCTTCCGCGCCGCCGACCCTACCGGCTACGGCCGGCTGCTGCTCGAGGGCGGCCGCCTGGTGGCGATCCGCGAACACGCTGACGCTACGGAAGAGGAGCGCAAGGTGACGCTGTGCAACGCCGGCGTGATGGCGTTCGACGGCCGCAAGGCGCTGAACGTCCTCGACCGCATCGGCAACGCCAACAGCAAGGGCGAATATTATCTGGTCGATGCGGTGGCCATCGTCAGGGAAATGGGAGGGGAGGCTGTCGTGATCGAGACCGGCGAGGACGAAGTGCGCGGCATCAACACCAAGGCCCAGCTTGCGGAGGCCGAAGCCGTGATGCAGGCGCGGTTGCGCAAGGCGGCGCTCGACGCCGGCGTCACCCTGATCGCGCCGGAGACGGTGCACCTCTCGGCCGACACCACCTTCGGCCGCGACGTCACCATCGAGCCCTACGTCGTGATCGGCCCCGGCGTCAGCATCGCCGACGGCGCGGTGATCCATTCTTTCTCGCACATCGTGCAGACCTCGATCGGAAAGAAAGCTTCCATCGGCCCCTACGCCCGCCTGCGTCCTGGCACCTCGCTCGGCGAGGGCGTCAAGATCGGCAATTTCGTAGAAACAAAAGCCGCGACGATCGAGGCCGGCGCCAAGCTCAACCATCTGTCCTATGTCGGCGACGCCCATGTCGGTGCCAACGCCAACCTCGGCGCCGGCACCATCACCTGCAACTATGACGGCTTCTTCAAGCACAAGACGCTGATCGGCGAGGGCGCCTTCATCGGCACCAATTCCTCGCTGGTAGCACCGGTGAAGATCGGCAAGGGCGCCTATATCGGCTCGGGCTCGGTCATCACCAAGGACGTGCCTGATGATGCGATGGCCGTGGAGCGCAGCCAGCAGACCACCCGCGAAGGCGGCGCGGCGCGCTACCGCGAAATGAAGATGCGGGCGAAGAAGCCGAAGGAAAGCTGACGGCATAAGGCAAACCGCACCGTCATTTCGAGCGAAGCGTGAATCCCCGCTACTTGCTGATCGGCGAGGGTGTGTTCGTCGGCTCCAACCCCTCGCGGGTGGTCACGGTAAAGATCGGCGAGAGACGCTTTCGATCGGAAGATATGATCAAAATTTGGGATGCTCGGCACAGCGCCGGGATTCTGTGCCTGAAGGATTTCTACCTAGTGGTTTATACGGGTTGCTGGATAGCGATCAGTTTAAAGCGTGAGAATTTTCTGCATTTTTTGGCAATTTGTTTGGATGCGCTTCGGTACGAGCGATTAGCTCGGCCATGGAGAAGGCGGCATGCTTCATCAAATTTCGTTGGTCAATCAGAATCTGCAAAGTGCCTCCAGGGGGCTGACGCGGACACGTGAGTTGAATTCACAGCTATTTGCTCTGCAAGAACAACTTCATCGGCGAATTGCGACCGAACTGCACGATTCAACGTGCCAGCATTTGGTGGCTGCGAGCCTCGGGCTGATGCAGATCAGGAACGCTTTGAGCGACCCGCCGACGATAGCGAAGCATTGCGAACAGCTCGACGTCTCAATCAATAGCGCTCTGAACGAATTGCGATCTGTAGCATATCTACTGTTGCCGCAAGACATCTTTGAGGGAGGGCTCAAGGCTGCAATTGAGCAGTATGCGGCAGGATTTGCAGATCGAACGTCGCTGGTTGTTGAAGTTTCCATCTCGCCTGAGGTGGACACTCTACCATATGAAAAGCAACGGTCGGTAATGAGAATTGTTCAGGAAGCGCTGACGAACGTACACCGTCACGCCAGTGCGACCAGGGTCGACATATCCATTCAAACGACGGAAGCTGAATTCAACCTAGAGATTCGAGACGACGGGCACGGTGTGGAAGCCGTGGACGGCACGCATCGCTTTCCTGGACCAACATTTGGCGCTGGCCTTCGCATTATGCAAGCAAGGCTGCTCGAGATGGGTGGGCGTTTCGAGATATTTTCTTCGCTGACAGAGGGACGTCGAGCAACCGTTCTGCTCGCGACCTTTCCATACGAGCCCCTCTAGATACTCGGGATCTGCCGCCAGGCGATGGATTTGCAACGCGCCGCGCGTCCTCATCGCAATAACCAAATAAAAACGCCGACGCCTCGGATCTAGAAAAATAGACGCAGCGTGTTCTACCCGATCCGGACGACAACGGAGTCTTGTTCGACCATGAAGCGGATTCTCATAGCTGATGACCATGAAACTGTGCGGGCCGGATTGCGTGCCATCATGGAAGCACACGTGGGCTGGGAAATAGTGGCTGAGGCCCGCAATGGAAGCGAGGCCGTCTCGGCGGCCGTCGAGCAACGGCCCGACGTTGCCATTATTGATTACTCGATGCCGTTGATGACCGGTGTGGAAGTTGCGCGGTGCATGAAAGGGCATCAGCTGCCAACCGAGATCCTGATCTTTACCGTGCACGATTCGAATGCGCTTGCGTGGCAAGCGTTCCAGGCTGGCGCCCGTGCATTTCTGCTAAAATCCGACGCGAGCAAGATGCTTATAGCCGCCGTCGAGTTGTTGATGCTTCACAAGCCATTCTACGCTGGCTCGTTTTCGAACGAATTAAGGAGCGTGGCAAGCGGGAAGGGCGATCTGAACGAAGTGCTTTCGCCTCGAGAGAAGACGATCGTCAAACTGGTTGCGGAAGGACACAGCAACAAGGGGGTGAGCGCGATCTTGAATCTCAGCATAAAGACGACCGAGACCCATCGGGCGTCCGCTATGCGCAAGCTCAACATAAATTCGACCGCGGGCCTGGTTCGATACGCTGTTCGCAGCCAGCTTGTGCAGGCGTGAGGCAGAAATACGTTTGCTGGTCTTTTCAGCGCCTGCACGGGTTGGAGTTGACCGCAGGATTTATCCCGACGTCGCCCTTCAGTAACCCGTTTCAGCGGGAGCCCGGCGCAGATAGCAGGTTTCGGCAAGCCGAAAGATGGGTTGGCCTCAGTAGTTGCACGGAGGTATCCCATCCTGTTGCCGGGGTATCTTGGGATTATGGGTTGGGACGTCGATGGATAAGATTGGCTGGCCGAATATTGCAGGTCTTTCATAGCCCGTGGCTCCAACGATGGATGTCAGCGTGAAGCAAATCCTGATTGCGGACGATCATGAAGTTGTGCGGACCGGGCTTCGTGCGATTATCGAGACTCGCGCCGACTGGATTGTCGGCGGCGAAGCGGCCGACGGCAGGGAAGCTCTCGAATTGGTGTCGAAGCTGAAACCGGATGTAGCCATCGTCGATTACTCGATGCCTGTCATGAACGGTCTGGAGGTTTGCCGCCGGATCAAATCGGATCGCCTGCATACGAGAGTTCTGATCCTCACCATGTTCGAGGACGAGGAAGTTCTGACGGACGCGCTTTTGGCCGGCGCGCGAGGTTTCCTGCTGAAATCGGATGCCAAATATCATCTCGTTACGGCAGTTGAGTCGCTTCTGATCCACCAACCCTATTTTACCAGCGTGGCGTTGGAGGAATTGCTTCGCAACTATTTGTCCACCCGGGGAAGACTGGGCGCCGTACTTACAGCGCGGGAGCAGCACGTTGTTCAGCTGATTGCGGAAGGACACACCAACAAGTCCACAGGCGCGGTCCTGAATCTCAGCGTGAAGACCGTCGAAACCCATCGCGCGTCGGCAATGCGCAAGCTCAATGTTTCATCGGCCGCTGAGTTGGTGCGATATGCAGTTCGTACAAAATTGGTAGTGCTTTGATGCGTTACCTGCCGAGCCCGTGCCAATTCGTAAAAGAACGTCCAGTCCTGATATAGCCCCCCATTATCCGAGGAATCCTCACATGCCCCGACTATCAACCTTTTCGGTTCTTCTGGTGCTGGCATTTGCCGTGCCTGTAACGGACGTCATGGCTCAGAGCTCGGCAGGACGCGGCGCCGTAGGAGGTGCTATCGTCGGCGGCGCGGTCGGAGGTCGACGTGGGGCGGCAGTGGGCGCTGCCACCGGCGCCGTTGTGGGGGCCCATCGCCACAGGCATTGGCATGGCCATTACTACTGGCGGCACGGTCGTTGCTGGGTCCGCTCCGGCGGGAGATCGCATCCGGTATCATCACGGTATTGCCGGTAAATTGCGCGAACCATACGGACCTTTGGCTTTTCCCATGTGACGCCGCCTAAGCTGAAAGCGCTATGCTGCGTCGTCGGCACGGGTATTCGTTCGGCTCTCAAGTCTTAACCCTCAAGTCTTAACCCTCAAGTCTTGACTTGAGAGTCTTGGGCTTGCCAAAATCGAGACCATGGCGTTGGATCGAGTTCCCGGGCACAATCCGCTCGTCGTGGATCAGTCGATGGAAGCCGTACGGTTCTCGACGCGTGAATTGGCCAAGTCCCGCCAGCTTGAGGCTTGGCGGGATTGGTACGCTGGTAGTTTCGAGGTCGTCCCCCTTGGCGCCTCCGATCGGGGCTTTGCCGGCGAGAGTGAGGTGTGGAAGCTGGATGGGATGGCCCTCGTCAGCGTATCGGCCCCACCGCTGCGTGCCATGAGAACGAAATCGCTGATCCGGCAAGATCCAACCGACCACTGGGTCATCACGGTCGGCAAGCGGGCCGCAACCGGCCTCATTTCGGAAAGTGATCAGACGTTGGTGCCGGCCGGGGTTCCGTTTGTTATCTCACTGGGCGACTTTTCGGCCAATCAACGGGACCTCGACGACAGGATTCAGCTCAACATCTCGCGGGATAGATTCGGCGCTATCGCGTCGGCGCTTGACGCCGCACGGGGCCGAACTGTGAGTACGGCTATTGGCGGTATGCTTTCGGAATACATCAGGCTGCTGGAACGCCAGTTGCCAGGCCTGACAGACGAAGACGCGCGCGGTCTCCCACAAGCTGTTGCCGCGATGGTTGCCGCATGCTTGGCACCGTCAGTGGACCGCATCACGACTGCACAAGGGCAAATCAGCGCCACCCTCAAGGACAAGGCACGACGTTGTATCCAGCGCCATCTGCGTTCCCCTCATCTGGGGTCGAACATGTTGTGCCGTGAATTGGGAATGTCCAGATCGAGTCTCTACCGATTGCTGGAAACGGAGGGCGGCGTCGAGCGGTACATCCAGCGTCACCGCCTTGCGGAAAGCTTTGCGCAACTAAGCGATCCCTCCAACACGCAGTCGATTGCTGCCATCGGCGATGAATTGGGGATGCTGGATCCGTCCTCCTTCAGTCGTGCATTCCGCAAACAGTTCGGCATCAGCCCGACTGACGTGCGTGGGGCCGTGCGAGCCGGCCTGGCTCCCCCGCTCGCTCCAGCGCGTCGAGATGCGCGGGGTGGCGTCGGCGGACTGTTGTCTCGGCTCTAGGTTTAGCGCCGGGGGCACGGCGACGGTCGTTTCGCTGTTGCCCATGTCGACGCCAATTCCAACCTCGGCGGGTGTTTGCTCGTCGCGGCCGGAGGACGGGCGATGCAGGGGACCCTGGGGGAGAAGATCGGCGAGGGCTCCTTTGCGGATGTCCACGCGTGGGCGCCCGGTCAGGTCGTGAAGTTTTCCAAGGCCGGCATCCCGCGGCGGGTCAGCTCGGCACGAAGCGCGCATGACCCGCGCCGTCTTCGCCGCCGGCGCCCCGGCGCCGGAGGTTTTTGGCGAGGTCACCCTGGAAGGGCGCTTCGGCATCGTGCTTGGTCGTCTCGACGGACCGACCCTGCTGCAGCATTACCGGAGCGGCGCCGTGACGTTCGAACAGGCGGGCGCGATCCTCGCGACCCTCGCCATGTCCGTTCACAAGACGCCCCCGCCGCCGGACGTGCCCTCCTTGCGTGACTATATGGCACGCCTCGTTGCGGCACGACGGCGGCATGCTTCCGAACCACATCGGCGCCAGCATCCTCGCTTTGATCGATCGCCTGCGTCCGGGCGACGGGCTGTGCCACGGCGACATTCACCCCGACAACGTGATCATGACGGCGGAGGGGCCGAGACTCATCGACTGGATCACTGACAGCCCGCGCGCCGGCCGCTCTTCGATCTTGCTCGCATCCACGTCGGCCTTGCCGAGATCGCCCCTGAAATCGTCGACAATCCGGAGCGGCCGCGCGCGGTCAATGCTGCCGCGCAGTCCGAGTATGCGCGGCTGGCCGGGATGTCCTCCGCGGCGCTGGCGGCGGCGATCGAGCCCTATTTGCCCATCGCCCGCGTCGTCGTCATTCTTGCGGGGGCTGTGCCTGCCTTGCGGGAGCGGTTGATCCAGCGCGTCGAAGCGGCGCTGCGCTCCGTGCGAGAATAACACCTTTGCCCCGCGAATGTTTCTCGCCTAGCTGCGACCCGCCAGAATGACAGCGCGGCCAGCGCAGATCGAGCGGTGACGGCTGGTAAAGTTCCTGACGGCTCTGACGGTCGCGCCGTACGATCGATGCGTCGATCGGTTTCAAATTTGTTTTTCTATTTCGCGCGCTGTACTTAGGAACGTCATTCTTTCCGGACCATTGGGGATGTACATCAAACGCGAGGAAAACCCCAATGAAGAAGCTTATTGCAGTTACCGCCTTCACTCTCATGTGCGGCTCGGCCTTCGCTCAGAATACCGGCGCACCAGCCGCCGCCCAGAACGACATGAACAAGCCCGGCATGAACAACATGGACAAGGGCACGATGGACAAGGGGTCTATGGAAAAGGGTTCCATGAACAACGGCACTTCCGGCATGTCCAGCGGCTCGACGTCTAAGAACAATCCGAGCAAGGAGATGTCAAAAGATGGCTCCGGGGCCGCTGGCAGCAAGGAAATGAAGAAGTAAGCCGCGCATTGCCCAGATAAGCGGTCTGAAGAAGCCGCGCCGTCACCTTGGCGGCGCGGCTGTTTTTTGGGAGACCGACAGTCAATTCGCGCTGGCCATTCAAGTGCAGCACTCGATTGCACTTCGCCTGCGAAGGTTACGTGCACTGTTACTGTAATTCCCAAATAGTTGATCAGTCGTGCGACCCTATATTCCGCCGACTACGGGCGTCCCCCACGCGGGGACGCGCAGACGCATTAGCGTCGCTCCCAAGCATCATCGTTCACCTGAACGTGTGGTTTCAAACGTGTAACAATTGGGCCGAACGCCCGAATGGACCTTCGAATGACATCGGAGGGTCAGATGAAGCTGTCGCAATTACTGATGATCGGGGCGTTCACGGTGTTTTCACCTCATATCGCCGCCGCAGGGGATCGCCCCGTCGTTGTGGAGCTGTTTACGTCGCAAGGCTGCTCTTCGTGCCCCCCGGCCAACGCCTTCCTGAACGAACTTGTAAAGCAGCGCGCCGATGTTTTGGCACTCGCTTTCCACGTGACGTATTGGGACTATCTCGGATGGAAGGATCCGTTCTCGATGCAACTTGCCACTGACCGCCAGGCCCGCTACGGGCAACGGTTTGGCGATGGCTCCTACACGCCGGAAATCGTTGTAGATGGTGCCGTTGGACTGGTTGGCTCGGATCGCGCGAACGTAAGCGCAGCCATCGCAAAGGCGCGGTCCGATAGCAAGGTAGCCGCCGACGTGCGAGTTGTCGTCAAGGGCGGAAAAATATCGATCGACGTTGGTTCGGGGTCGGGTGCCGCAAAAGTGCTGTTGATCGGCTTTGATCGAGAACACGTCACGTCGATCGGTCGCGGCGAGAACCGAGGAAGGACGATGCCCGAGTCGAATATCGTTCGATCGTTCCGATCGGTGGCGGATTGGCAAGGCGCCCCGGTGCATGTCGATCAGCCGCTTCCGGAGGGCGAGGAGTTCGCCATCATCCTTGAAGCCCCGGATGGTCGCATTGTAGGCGCCGCTCGCGCCAGCGGGAGGGGGGCTTCGTAACCCGGGCAATCGGTATCAATGGCAGCGTGATCTTCAAAACGAGTTCGGAGTAAGGCGCGGCTCAGATATTGCAGGGCGTCCGCATCGTTACGTCTGCATCGTTACGAACGCGAGGATACCATGAGGCTGTCGATCGAGGCCGAGCTCGTCTACAATTTCGCGAACGATACTCAGGTCATCGCCAACCTGGAGGCGTCGCGGACGAGCGATCAAAGCATTCTGTCGGAGTTGCTTGAGATAAAGCCGCCAGTGCAGGTCATCTCCGACATCAGCCCTCACGGCGATCGGCGTATTCGGGCGTCGCTTTCGGGCGATGTGACCATACGATACTCTGCAATAGTGGAAAACAACCTCAGACGACTGCTTCCACAATCCGGACTGCAACACGTTTGGTCTGACCTGCCCAGCGAAGTCCTGCCATTTCTGCTGCCAAGCCGCTTTTGCCCATCTGATAAATTCATGCGGTTCGCGCAGCGTGAGTTCGGCAACGCTGGCGACGGGGTGGCTCAGATCATGGCGATACTGGAATGGATCCATCAGAACGTCGATTATGTCGCCGGCGTCAGCAATGCCGAGACGACCGCGGAGCAGACGTTCGTGGATCGGGCGGGAGTTTGCCGCGATTTCACCCATCTAGGCATCACCTTGGCAAGGGCGTTGGGGACGCCCGCAAGGGCTGTCAGCGCCTATGCGCTCCAACTGGATCCGCCCGATTTCCACGCCATCTTCGAAGTCTACGTTGCAAACGGCTGGTGGCTGATCGACCCCACGCGGCTCGCCCCAATCGAAGGCATTGTCCGCATAGGAAGCGGTCGTGATGCATCCGATATCGCCTTCCTCACGTCCGACAAGCAATGCCAGGTCATTCAACAGACCATCCAGGTTTCGGAAGCATCATTGTCGACCTGACGGAACGATATCCTGCGCACCACCAGCCAAGCTGTGGTCGCGGCTACGAAACGGCCGGGTTCCAACGACAGGTTCCCGAAGGGAACAAATCGGATTGGGCCGCGAAGCGCTCCTGCGTAAAGCACGACAGGCCGAGACCGCGGCCCGAATGAACGAGTGGCTGACGTCGCCCGGCTTGGTTGCTCCGAACTAGCTGAAATTTCTGGACTTTGACGGGCCGTGCGGGATAGTTCCGCTGAGGCGTTTTTATCTGGGGCGGTACCGTGAAGGCTGAACTGCACAGCGCCGAGGAGTTCCGGCTTGCTGCTCTGCGGAGTTACGGCATCCTGGATACTCCCCGGGAAGCGGAGTTTGACGAAGTCGTTGAGGTCGCGTCGGCGATTTGCGACGCGCCGATCGCTGTCATCAATTTGATCGATCACGGTCGGCAATGGTTCAAGGCCGAGGTCGGATTGGGTGTCCGCGAGACGCCCATCGACAGTTCGATCTGCGCACACGCAATTCTGCAGCCCGATTTGTTTATCGTTCCCGACACCACCCTCGACAATCGCTTTTGCGACAACGCACTCGTCGTCGGTGATCCGCATTTGCGATTCTATGCCGGCGCTTTGCTGCAAACGCCCGAGGGATTTCCCCTCGGTACTGTCTGCGTGCTCGACTACAAGCCTCGAAATCTCGACGAGAAGCAGAAAGCGTTCCTGCGTCTGATGGCCAATCAGGTCATGAAGATGATCGATTTGCGAATGATCAATGCGGCCGAGCATACAGCCCGACTGCAAGCCGAAGAACTGGTGAAAGAGAACCAGACTCTGATACGCGAGGGCGATCATCGCGTGATGAATTCGTTGCAGCTCGTGCAATCGATCATTTCGCTTCAAAGCCGAAATGCCATCAGCGAGGAAACGAAAACCCAGCTCAAAATGGCCGGCAATCGGGTGCTTGCGATCGCGACCGTCCACAAGCAGCTTCACTTGACGGGCAGTCTTGAAGAGGTCGCTATCGATACATTTTTGCAGAGACTGTGCGAAAGTCTCCAGCTCACGGCGCCTGCGCAAATTGCCGCCATCAATGTCAGAGCTTCGCCGATGAAGCTTCGTTCTGATATGGCGAGCGGTCTCGGTCTGCTGGTGGCGGAGCTTGTGACGAACAGCTTCAAATATGCTTACCCGGCCGGCCAGCGTGGCAGCGTGAATGTCGACTTCAAGGAAGTGCCGACCGGATGGCGGCTTGAAGTCTCGGATCAAGGACAGGGCTTGCCAGCCGGTTTCGACGTCGATCAGAGCACAGGCTTTGGCATGCAGGTCATCAAGGCGTTCGTGCGACGGCTCAATGCGCACATGGCCGTCACATCAAGGCCGGGGCATACGGTGTTTCAAATCGAGAGCAGTCTGGCCTGAGGCTGCCGCACGGTGACAGTGCACTCAATGTACTCCACCTACGGCTATTAAGTGCACTGGACTGCACCCCGTCAGTGAGACACGCTAATTTCTGTGCAGCACTGTCACCGTAACTCCGGCGTCAACATGGTGGCCGGGAGAACGATAGGGCCTTTCGATCGTTCGGTTTTTCTCAATGGCTGTTCGAGCCCACTAGCGCGTTGACAGTCTCATCACCGATCTACTGCTTCAATTCCACCGCACGATCACGCAGGAAAGTGAGATTACACGAGCTTGGTATGTCCATCTGCGCAATCCGACCGCAAATCTATCGCTGGACGTGATCTGCAAAGGCTGTAGCCTGAGCGAAACGGCAGGGGCGCGCAGGTGACATGTTCACGTTCCGGACCTCGATCACGCTTGCGGTGATGATGTTTGTCGTCGCACTCACGGCGCTGCTGATTGCGATACAGGTCCGCTCGCTGCGCTGGGCGACGCAGGAAGCCGCCTCCGCCTACATGGACGCCGCCAGCACAAAGGCGTTGGGACGCCTGCAAGGCGAAATGAACGCGGTTGGCTCGCTGGTCAATGTGCTCGCCACCAGTTCGAGTGTGGCCGATTCCGACGAGCGATCGGAGACAGGCCGGGCGATTCCGTTGTTCAAGACGGCTTTGCAGGAAATGCCGCAGATGGACAGCATCTATGCCGGCTTTGACAATGGCGCGTGGTTGCAGGTGCGGCGGATTAGCGACCTCAGCGGAGATCAGCGCGAAAGGCTGCGGGCGCCGGCGAACGCAGACATTGCGATCAGCCTTGTCCGCCCCACGCCGGCGGGCGACCTGCCGATGCGGCGGCTGTTTCAGGACCGGCAGGGCAACGAAATCGGCGAAATCGATCTCTGGAACTACGGATACGACGCCCGCAAACGGTCCTGGTACTGGCAAACGATGCGGTCGGACCGGCCGTATGTCTCGGCGCCGTATCTTTCGTTCAGCATCGGCGCGCCGGTTATTACCGTCAGCGCGCCCTTGCGAGGCAAGGTGCCGGGCGTGATCGCCGCCGATCTCAAGCTCGACACCTTCAGCGAATTCGTCCAGGCGCAGCGGCCGGGAGAGCACGGCACGGTCATGATTTTCGACCAGGCGGGCGCGCTGATCGCGCATCCCGATTTTGCGAAATTCATCGAAACTGCGATGACGAATCCTTCACTGTCGCAACTGCCCAGCATCGACGAGATCAATGCCGGGATGGTGGCCACCGTCCTGCGGCAATCGCACAACCTCGATCACAATGAGGGAATCGTCCGTGACAAGGAGGGGCAGGGTTACTTGTTCCGGCTGACGAAATTTGCTCTCGGTGAAGGATATGGAGCCAGCATATTGCTGCTGGCGGCCCAGGATGACTTTGTCCAGAACGTCCGTAGGCTCCAATTCACCGGGTTGGTCCTCGCGATCGTCGTCGGTGCGGCCTTTCTGCCGGTCGTCTGGATGTTCGGCAGCACGGATGTCTCATTCCCTGAAACGCATCACCGCGCAGGCGCGCCAGCTTCAGACGATGGCCGAACCCAGCCTCGCGCCGGTGACCTCGCATCATCCGCGAAATTCACGAACTCGGCAACACGGTCAATCTGGCGCAGCGGACGATCTGGTCGTTCGCGCATTTCGTTCCCAAGGAGATCGTCCGCGGGTTAATCGATAATTCCATCTCCACCAGGCTCGGCGGCGTCAAGCAGGAGATCACGCTGGTCTTCACTGACGTCCAGGGCTTTACGACGATCGCGGAAGCCGCCGATCCCGACGTGCTGATGCGGCAGACGTCGCGGTATTTCTCTGTGCTGACGGAGGCGTTCCTCGCCGAAGGCGGCACCATCGATAAGTTCATCGGCGACGCCGTCATGGTGTTCTGGAACGCCCCCCATCCGCAAGCCGACCATGTCGCGCGCGCCTGCCGCGCGGTGCTTGCGGCAAGGGCGGCCGGCGAAAAGCTCAACGCCGAATTCGAGGCCGAAGGCCTGAAGCCGTTCATTACGCGGTTCGGCATTCATGTCGGCGAAGCCGTGGTCGGCAATGTCGGTTCGACCGAACGCATGAATTACACCGCTCTCGGCAACACGGTGAATCTCGCAGCGCGCCTCGAAGGGCTGAACAAGCAGGTCGGGACCACCGTGCTTGCAAGCGAGGACGTCTACCTGCGCGTTCGCGATCAATTCGAATTCAGGTCCTTCGATGCGGTCGTTGCCAAGGGCATGACCAAAGAAACCCGCATTTTCGAACTCGTCGGAGCATCGGCATGAAGCTGGCTTGGTTCTTGCGTGGGATCGTCGCGGTGTCGCTTGTCCTTTGTGCTTCGGCCGTTCATGCCGCCGAGGACACCATCAAGGTGGGTATCCTGCACTCGCTGTCCGGCACCATGGCCATCAGCGAATCCGTGCTGAAGGACACCG
The DNA here is from genome assembly GCA_963742935.1 of uncultured Alphaproteobacteria bacterium. Classification (GTDB taxonomy): domain Bacteria; phylum Pseudomonadota; class Alphaproteobacteria; order Rhizobiales; family Xanthobacteraceae; genus Bradyrhizobium. The sequence continues at coordinate 92,658 of CAVUOI010000002.1, forward strand.
TTCTGATGATGATCGCGGACCAGAACAAAAAGGGCGGGTTGCTCGGCAGGAAACTGGAGCCTGTTATCGCCGACCCCGCGTCGAACTGGGACGCGTTCACCGACAAGGCCCGCGAGTTGCTCGCGAACGAAAAGGTCGCGGTCGTATTCGGCTGCTGGACCTCAGCTTCCCGAAAAGCCGTCATTCCGGTGTTCGAGCGATTGAACGGCCTGCTTTTCTATCCCGTTCAGCACGAGGGCGAGGAAAGTTCGCGCCATGTCTTCTACACCGGCGCGGCGCCAAGCCAACAGGCGATCCCGGCCGTTCGCTATTTGATGAGCAAGGAGGGTGGCGATATCAAACGCTGGATTCTGCTCGGAACTGAAAGCGACTATCCGCGCATCACCAACCGGATTCTGAGCGCATACCTCGCCGCCGAAGGCGTGCATGCCGACGACATCACCGCGATCTATACGCCGCTCGGCCAATCCGACTGGCGCGAGACCGTCGAGAGGATCAAGGCCTTTGGCTCGCAGGGAAAAAAAGACTGCGGTGATTTCGACCATCAGCGGAGACGCCAACGGCCATCTGTACAGCGAACTGGCGGCCCAGCAGGTCGAGGCCCGAAAGATTCCCGTCATGGGGCTCTCCGTCAGCGCGCGCGAATTGCGAGGTGTGGACGTCAGCCGGCTGGTCGGGCACATGGCGGCGCGAAATTACTTCCAGTCGGTCACGACGCCGGAGAACGATGCGTTCATCAAGATGTGGACCGACTTCAACGAGCAGCGAGACAAGATCACGAACGATCCGATGGAGGCGACCTTCATCGGCTTTCGGATGTGGGCGCAGGCCGTCACCCAGGCGGGCACAGCTGACGCGAGTGCGGTCCGGCAGGCCATGTACGGTCAGAGGGTCAAGGCGCCGAGCGGTTTTGAGGTGGTGATGAATACCAACCATCATCTTTCCAAGCCGGCCATGATTGGCAAGCTCAATCCGGATGGCAGGTTCGACGTGGTCTGGCGCTCCATCAATCCGATCAAGGCTTCGGTGTGGAGCCGGTACATTCCCGAGAGCGCAAAACTCACGGCCGACTGGACCTTCCCCTGGGTGTGCGGCGGTTGCGCCGAGCCCACATTCAAGGAGTGGTGAAGAAGCGGTAGGTTTGATGTCCGCTCTGGGGCCGTCGTCGGCCCTGGGCGATGGCTCCATCCGCGGTTTGACCAACTGCGGACGATTCCGCGGTGAGCTTGGCGTTCGCTAGGTGGTCGTACGAGTTCCATGCGCGCCCAAGCTAATTTTCTGAACCAGGTCAACCTGATGCTACCCGTCCAGCCTCATCCAAAAAAACAATCCGCTTCCGCCGCAGCCCAAATCACCGCTATCACTCCGCCCGTCCACCCCGGCACGAGGGGCGTATCGCGATCGTCACGGACGCGGGGTTGGATGCGATGGACGCAGCGGCGTCGGGCGCGATCGTGGTCGCAGGGCGGGTTCTCCCGTGAGCGATTTAACATCGCACGGACGACCGGCGTTTCAAGGCCTTCGCCTTCGATCTCCGTTGGCATCTTGCTGGTCGGAGCAGTGGGCGAGGGCGCTGCGTACGGCGAAGTCGTGTGGTTCTGGCATCCGTGGCTGATGTCAAGCCAGCGGAGATGCGTCGGCCCGACCGGGCTCAGACAAATCTCAATCCGCTGGCGACGGTGACAAAAAGGAATTCGTCGCCGGGGAGAGCACGTATAAGCCGTAAAGCCATTGCGCAGGGAATGCCGGAGTGCTTCCGCTGAACCTGTATGCTCGTGTGCGCTTCCTCCTAACCCATTGCGCACGAGACCTCGGGTGCAGCGTGCATCCGGCATTCCCTGCTCCCTCTTCGGGGAGAACCAAGGCGACAACTCGGGCAGGTCATGCCGCGAGATCGCGGAGCCGTATTTCGGGCTCCGAGGCGGCGTGACAGAGGCTTGACCGCACCGTAGCCGTCAAACCTCATCCTGAGGAGCCGCGTAGCGGCGTCTCGAAGGATGAAAGCCACGGTCGTGCCAGATGGTTCGAGACGCCCGCTGCGCGGGCTCCTCACCATGAGGGAGTGGGGCCCGGTTAAGCGTCGTTAAGCTTCCCACTTAAGACTGTCTCAATACGCAACAATTATTGAGTACCTGTCGGCCCGGACTTGCCGTTAAGAGAGTCGCGGGTTGCGACGCATCTCGCGTCGTTTTGGGGATATAGAACCGCATGTGCGGCATTGTCGGCATTTTGGGACGCGCTCCGGTCGCGGAGCAGCTGGTGGATTCACTCAAGCGGCTTGAATATCGCGGCTATGATTCCGCCGGCGTCGCCACGCTGGAAGGCGGCAAACTCGCGCGCCGCCGCGCCGAGGGCAAGCTGAAGAACCTCGAAAAGCGGCTCGATGCCGAACCGCTGCAGGGCCACGTTGGCATCGGCCACACCCGCTGGGCCACCCACGGCAAGCCGACCGAGAACAACGCGCATCCGCACGCCACCGAGCGCGTCGCCGTGGTTCACAACGGCATCATCGAGAATTTTCGCGAGTTGCGCGAGGCGCTGCAGAAGAAAGGCGCGGTCTTCAAGACCGAAACCGACACCGAGATCGTGCTGCATCTGGTCGACGACCTGCTGCAGAAGGGCATCAAGCCGGTCGAGGCGGTGAGGGCGGCGCTGTCGGAATTGCGCGGCGCGTTCGCGCTCGGCTTCATTTTCGCCGGCGAAGACGATTTGATGATCGGCGCCCGCAACGGGCCGCCGCTGGCGATCGGTCATGGCGACGGCGAAATGTATCTGGGGTCGGACGCGATCGCGCTCGGGCCGTTCACCGATACGATCAGCTATCTCGAGGACGGCGACTGGGTGGTGCTGACGCACAAGGGCGCCACCGTCTATGACAAGGACAACGCCATCGTGCAGCGCGAGGCGGTCAAGCACTCGGCCTCGACCTCGCTGGTCGACAAGGCGAACTACCGCCATTTCATGGCCAAGGAAATCCACGAGCAGCCGGAAGTGGTCGGCCACACCCTGGCGCGCTATGTCGACATGGCGACCGAGCGCGTCATGCTGCCCGTAAAACTGCCGTTCGACTTCAAGGATATTCAGCGAATCTCGATCACGGCCTGCGGCACCGCGAGCTATGCCGGCTACGTCGCAAAGTACTGGTTCGAGCGGTTCGCGCGCGTGCCGGTCGAGGTCGATGTCGCCTCCGAATTCCGCTACCGCGAGGCGCCGTTGCGCAAGGGCGATCTCGCGATCTTCATTTCGCAGTCCGGCGAGACCGCCGACACGCTGGCCGCGCTGCGCTACGCCAAGGCCGAGGGCGTCCATACGCTATCAGTGGTGAACGTGCCGACCTCGACGATCGCGCGCGAAAGCGAAACCGTGCTGCAGACGCTGGCCGGTCCCGAAATCGGCGTCGCCTCGACGAAAGCCTTCACCTGCCAGTTGATGGTGCTGGCCGCGCTCGCGGTCGCCGCCGGCAAGGCGCGCGGCGAATTGTCTGACGATGACGAACAGAAACTCATCCACGGCCTCGTCGAGGTGCCGCGACTGATGGCGTCGGCGCTCACGATCGAGCCGCAGATCGAAAAGCTCGCCCGCGAGCTCTCGAAATCGAAGGACGTGCTCTATCTCGGCCGCGGCACCAGCTATCCGCTGGCGCTGGAGGGTGCGCTGAAGCTGAAGGAGATTTCCTACATCCACGCCGAGGGCTATGCCGCCGGCGAGCTCAAGCACGGGCCGATCGCGCTGATCGACGAGAACATGCCGGTCGTGGTGATCGCGCCGTATGACCGGGTGTTCGAGAAGACCGTCTCCAACATGCAGGAAGTCGCGGCCCGCGGCGGCAACATCATCCTGATGACCGACGCCAAGGGCGCGGCGGAGGCCACCATCGAATCCCTGGTCACCATCGTGCTGCCCGACATGGCGGCGGCGTTCACGCCGCTGGTTTATGCCGTCCCGGTGCAGTTGCTGGCCTATCACACCGCCGTGGTGATGGGCACCGACGTGGACCAGCCGCGAAATCTCGCCAAATCGGTCACGGTCGAATAGTCAAGCCTTTCGGCTGTCACTATAGGCCCTTCAAAAACCTGCTAGGATGGCTTAGCTGGCATAGAGTTGGCTGCCTGACCTGGAACCACGATGAACCGCGAAGAACTGCCCCCGACCGAGTTGCCGGACGAAGTCCCCGGCGGAACAGCCGCGTGGGCTGATGGCCCGTTTTCGTAACTATTTTCTGACCGGACTGATTGTCGCAGGGCCGGTTGCGATCACCTTCTATCTGACCTGGTGGTTCGTGAACTGGGTCGACGGCGTTGTCCGTCCCTTTGTGCCGATGGCCTACCGGCCGGAAACCTATCTGCCGTTCGGGCTGCCCGGCTCGGGGCTCATCGTTGCCGTGGTCGCGCTGACGCTGCTGGGCTTTCTCGCCGCCAATCTGATCGGACGGACGCTGGTCGATCTCGGCGAAAAGCTGCTCGGCCGCATGCCGGTGGTGCGCGCGATCTATCGTGGCCTCAAACAGGTGTTCGAGACCCTGTTCTCGGGCAAGGGCTCGAGCTTTCGCAAGGTCGGGCTGGTGGAGTTTCCCTCACCCGGCATGTGGTCGATCGTCCTGATCTCGCAAACGCCGAGCGTGAACATCGCGGCCAAATTGCCCGGCGAGGAGGAGCATATCTCGGTGTTCCTGCCGTGTGCGCCGAATCCGACCACCGGCTTCTTCTTCTACGTGCCGAAGAGCAAGATCATCGAAGTCGACATGTCGACCGAGGACGCCGCGACGCTGATCATGTCGGCCGGCGTGGTGCAGCCCGGCTCCGACCCGCAAAAGCGCAACGCCGCCGCACTCGCCGGCATGGCGAACGCCGCGCGGGTGGCGAATTCAGCCGCCGCGCTGCAGCCGGTGAAGGTGAAGGCGGAGTAGGGGCGCTTGCAACGATCACCCCGCCCCGATCAGCGGCACGGCTTCATCGCGCTCATATAGATAAAGCAGACACCGCAGCGCCTCGCCGCGCTCGCCCTTCAGTTTCGGATTGTCCTTCATGATCCGCAACGCCTCGTCGCGCGCTTGCGTGATCAGTTGGGCGTGGACGTCGGAGCGGGCGATGCGGTAGCCGGGCATGCCGCTCTGGCGGATGCCGAGCACGTCGCCTTCGCCGCGCAGTTTCAAGTCCTCCTCGGCGATCCGAAAACCGTCGGTGGTCTCGCGGATCACCTTCAGCCGCGCCTTCGACATCTCCCCGAGCGGCTCCTTGTAGACCAGCAGGCAGGTCGACGCCTCCGAGCCGCGCCCGATCCGGCCGCGCAACTGGTGCAATTGCGCCAGGCCAAAGCGCTCGGCGTTCTCGATCACCATGATGGTCGCGGCGGGGACGTCGACGCCGACCTCGACCACCGTGGTCGCCACCAACAGCCCGATCTCGTGGGCGGCGAATTGCGCCATCACGCGGTCTTTCTCGGTGCCCTTCATCTGGCCGTGGACGAGGCCGACCTTGTCGCCGAAGCGTTCCCGCAGCTTTTCGAACCGCTCGGTGGCGTTGGTGAGGTGCTCGGTACCTTCGGCTTCGGATTCCTCCACCAGCGGGCAGATCCAGTAGACCAGCTTGCCGGCCTGCAGCGCGCGGCCGATGCCGTCCGTCACCTCCTCGAGCCGGCTCATCGAGATGGTGCGGGTTTCGATCGGCTGGCGGCCGGCCGGCTTCTCGCGCAATTCGGAAACGTCCATATCGCCAAAGTATGTCAGCACCAGCGTGCGCGGTATTGGCGTCGCGCTCAGCACCAGCACATCGACCGCTTCGCCCTTGTTGGTCAGCGCCAGCCGTTCGCGCACGCCGAAGCGATGCTGTTCGTCGACCACCGCGAGCGCCAGCGCCTTGTAGATCACGTCATCCTGAATCAGCGCATGCGTGCCGACCAAAAAATCGATCTCGCCGGCTTCGAGCCGCGTTAGAATTTCGCGGCGCTCCTTGCCCTTTTCGCGCCCGGTCAGGATCGCCACGCGCATGCCGGCGCGTTCGGCCAGCGGCGCGATGGTCTTGATGTGCTGGCGGGCGAGAAGTTCGGTCGGCGCCATCAGCGCCGCCTGCTTGCCGACCTCGGTGACCGCGGCAGCCGCGAGCAGCGCCACCACGGTCTTGCCGGACCCGACGTCGCCCTGCAGCAGCCGCAGCATCCGCACGGGCTGGCGCAGATCCTCTGATATGGCGGCGGCCGCCTCGCGCTGCGAGGATGTCAGTGCGTAGGGCAGGGCGTCGATGATCTTGTGGCGGAGGTCGCCGTCGCCGGCATTGCGGTCGCCTGCCGGTCGCCGCAGTTGCGCGCGCACCATCGCCAGCGCCAATTGGCCGGCCAGAAGTTCGTCAAAGGCGAGCCGCGACCAGAACGGCCCGTCGGGCAGGATGTCGGTGAGTTCGACCGGCACATGCACACGGTTCAGCGCTTCGGCGATCGGCGGAAAACTGCAGCGGCGAATGACCTCCGGGCTGATCCACTCGGGCAAATCAGGCAGTTTCAGCAGCGCTTGCGCGATCGCGCGGCGCAGCGAACCGAGCGCCAGACCTTCCGTGAGCGGATAGACCGGGTCGATGCCGGTCAGTTTGGCAAACCCGGCCTCATCAACCACGCGGTCGGGATGCACGATCTGCGGGATGCCGTCATACATCTGCAGCGTGCCGGACACGTAGCGCTTCTCGCCGAGCGGCAGCAGCTTTTCGACATAGCCGGGTTTGGCGCGAAAGAACGTCAGCACCACGTCGCCGGTATCGTCCGAAGCATAGACGAGATAGGGCGCGCGCGAATTGCGCGGCGGCGGCGGCCGGTGGCGATCCACGGTGACTTCCAGCGTCACCATGGTTCCCTGGACGGCTTCGCGGATCTTCGGCTGCGTCCGGCGGTCGATCACGCTGGCCGGCAGGTGCAGCAGCAGATCGACCAGCCGCGGCGTCTCGTCGCGCGACAGCAGATAGCGCAGCAGCTTGTCCTGCTTCGGGCCGACGCCCGGGAGGGTCGTGACCGGCGCAAACAGCGGGTTGAGCAGAGTGGGGCGCATCGGTCTCTCGTCGTCATGCGCGGGCTTGACCCGCGCATCCATCTTCAAAAGAGGATGCATTGCCGGGTCAAGCCCGGCAATGACGAGACAGTTGATAATCTCGAATACAAAGGGCTGACATTGGCCGCCCCGACAGCTATATCAACCCCGCCCGGCACGTCCGGGCTTTTGGCGTTCGAATGGAATGGGACAATGACGGGTACGACACGATCGAGCGGTGGCCTCGACGACCGCCGCAAGCGGCTTTTGTTCCGCTGCTGGCATCGCGGTACCCGCGAGATGGATCTCATTCTCGGTCGCTTTGCGGATGCCGAGATCGTGGCCATGGGTGATGACGAACTGGAAGAGCTCGAACGCCTGATCGAGTTGCCCGATCCGGATCTCTATGCCGCGCTGATCGGCGACACGCCGCTCGACCCGGAATATGCGACCGCGCTGTTCGAGCGCATCAAGGCGTTTCGCGCCGTGGATCACGACGCATGAAAGCGCCCGTCAAATCGCCCGCCGCACTGCTGGCTCCCGGCCGCGCGCTGACCTTCGCCAACGTTGCCGAGGGCGCGGAGGGCCTCGTCATTTCGGATCTCGCGCGCGCGGTGGCTGCCAAGCCGAAGCCTCCGGCGGTGAGCCTTGCCGTGGTCTGCCGCGACGGTCCGCGGATGCAGCAACTGGCACGGGCGCTGGAGTTCTTCGCGCCGGATTTACCCGTGATGCAGTTTCCGGCCTGGGACTGCCAACCCTATGACCGGGTATCGCCGCATGGGGGAATCCTGGCGCAGCGCCTGACCACGCTGGCGCGGCTGTCGCGCCTTACGGGCAGCGACAAGCCGCTGATCGTGCTCACTACCGTCAATGCCATCGTGCAGCGCGTGCCGGCCCGCGAGGTGGTGGCGGCGCAGGCACTTTCGGTGGCGCCCGGCCATGTCGTGCCGATGGACTCGATCGTGGCCTGGCTGGAGCACAATGGCTACAACCGTTCCTCGACCGTGCGCGAGCCCGGCGAATACGCCGTACGCGGCGGCATCCTCGATCTGTTTCCCGCTGGGCTCGACCAGCCCGTGCGGTTCGATTTCTTCGGCGACAGCCTGGAATCGATCCGCACCTTCGACGCGGAGACCCAGCGAACGCTGCTCGACATGCGCGCGCTCGATCTGGTTCCTGTCTCGGAATTCCAGCTCGTCACCGAAACCATCCGCCGCTTTCGCATGGGCTATGTCGCGACCTTCGGCGCGCCGCAGCGCGACGATCTGCTCTATGAAGCCGTTAGTGAGGGCCGCCGCCACCCCGGCATGGAGCATTGGCTGCCGCTGTTCCAGGAGAGGATGGATACGCTATTCGACTATCTCGACGGCGCGCCGGTGGCGATCGAGCCGCAGGGCGAGGATGCCGCCCGCGAACGCTTCAAGCAGATCCAAGATTACTACGAGGCGAGGCGCGAGGCGCTCGAGCACCCCGGGGGCGGCGCGATCTATAAGCCGCTGCCGCCGGACCGGCTCTATCTGACGGAAGCGGAGTGGACCGAACGCCTGGGTGAGGCCGCGGTGGCGCGGCTCACACCCTTTGCGGTGCCCGATGACAGTGCCGAAATGTTCGACGCCGGCGCGCGGCAGGGCCGCAATTTCACGCCGGAGCGTGCCGACGGCTCGGTCAACGTGTTCGAATCCGTGGTGGCGCATGTGCAGGCGCTACAGGCGCAGCGCAAGAAGGTGGTGATCGCGCTGTGGAGCGAAGGCTCCCGCGACCGCATGGGCAGCATGCTGCGCGACCACAAGCTCGCCAACCTCACCAGCGTCAACGCCTGGCGCACGGTGCAGGCGACGCCGCGCAACGAGGCCATGCTGGCCGTGGTCGGCATGGAGAGCGGTTTCGAGACCGACGAATTCGCCGTCATCACCGAGCAGGACATCCTCGGCGACCGCCTGGTGCGGCCGCGCAAGTCGAGCCGCAAGCTCGATAACTTCATCTCCGAAATCACCAGTCTTGCCACCGGCGATCTCGTGGTTCACGTCGAGCACGGCATCGGCCGCTTTGTCGGCCTGCAGACCATCGAAGTCGGCGGCGCACCGCACGACTGCCTCGAATTGCACTATGCGGCCGAAACAAAACTGTTTCTGCCGGTCGAAAACATCGAGCTGCTGTCGCGTTTCGGCTCCGATGGCGCCAATGTCGAACTGGATAGATTGGGCGGCGGCGGCTGGCAGGCGCGCAAGGCCAAGCTGAAAAACCGCATCCGCGAGATCGCGGGCGAACTGATCAAGATCGCGGCCGAGCGGCATTTGCACGAAGCACCGAAGATGCCGGTGCAGCCGCATGCCTATGACGAATTCTGCGCGCGCTTCCCCTATGAGGAAACCGAAGACCAGCTCGGCGCCATCACGTCGACGCTGAAGGACCTCGAAAGCGGCCGTCCGATGGATCGGCTGATCTGCGGCGATGTCGGATTCGGCAAGACGGAGGTGGCGCTGCGCGCGGCGTTTGCGGTTGCGCTCGAGGGCAAGCAGGTCGCCGTCGTGGTGCCGACGACGCTGCTGGCGCGCCAACACAGCAAGAATTTCGCGGAAAGATTCCGCGGCTTTCCAGTCAACGTCGCGCAGGCCTCGCGCCTGATCCCGCCCAAGGAACTGACGCAGGTCAAGAAGGGGTTGACCGACGGCAATGTCGACATCGTCGTCGGCACCCATGCGCTGCTCGGCAAGGCGATCAAGTTCAGGGATCTCGGTCTTCTGATCGTCGACGAGGAACAGCATTTTGGCGTCAGCCACAAGGAGCGGCTGAAGCAATTGCGGGCGCAGGTGCATGTGCTGACACTCAGCGCCACGCCGATTCCGCGCACGCTGCAGCTGGCGCTGACCGGCGTGCGCGATCTCTCGATCATCGCTTCGCCCCCGGTCGATCGCTTGGCGGTGCGCACCTTCGTGGCGCCGCATGATCCGCTGATGATCCGCGAGGCGCTGTTGCGCGAACGCTATCGCGGCGGACAGGCGTTCTACGTGGTGCCGCGGATCGAGGACCTCGCCGGCGTCAAGGACTTCCTCGACAAGAACGTGCCGGAGATGAAGGTCGCCGTCGCGCACGGCCAGATGGCCCCGACCGTGATCGAAGACATCATGTCGGCGTTCTACGACGGCAAATACGACATCCTGCTCTCGACCACGATTATCGAGTCCGGCCTCGATATCCCGACCGCCAACACGCTGATCGTGCACCGCGCCGACATGTTCGGTCTGGCGCAGCTTTATCAGCTGCGCGGGCGGGTGGGGCGCTCGAAACTGCGGGCGTATGCGCTGTTCACGCTGCCGGCGCAACAGAAGATCACCGCCCAGGCCGAGCGACGGCTAAAAGTGCTGCAGTCGCTGGAAACGCTGGGCGCAGGCTTTCAACTGGCCTCGCACGATCTCGACATCCGCGGCGCGGGTAATCTCTTGGGTGAGGAGCAGTCCGGCCATATCAAGGAAGTCGGCTTCGAGCTCTATCAATCGATGCTGGAGGAGGCGATCCTCAATCTCAAAGCCGGCGTGGCGGAGCCTGTCGCCGACCGCTGGTCGCCGCAGATCACCATCGGCATGCCGGTGCTGATTCCGGAGGAGTACGTCAACGACCTTGCGGTGCGGCTATCGCTCTATCGTCGGCTCGCCGATCTCGAGACCGACGAAGAGATCGACAATTTCGCCGCCGAAATGCGCGACCGTTTTGGCGTGCTGCCGGACGAAGTCCGTTATCTCTTCAAGGTCGCGGCGATCAAGGCCTATTGCCGGCGCGCCAATGTCGAGAAGGTCGACGCCGGGCCGAAGGGCGCGGTCATCACCTTCCGCGACAACAAGTTCGCGCAGCCGGACCGGCTGGTGTACTTCATCCGCCAGCACGGCCAGGCCGCCAAGGTGCGGCCTGACATGAAGGTGGTGTTCCTGCAGACCTGGAAGACGCCGGAAGAGCGCTTGATGGGCACCACCGAGATCTTGCGGCAACTCGCCAATCTCGCCGAGAGCAAGAAGGCAGCGTAGCGATACAAATTCGTAGGGTGGGCAGAGCGAAGCGTGCCCACCACTTCTCGCAAAAAGAAAAAGGTGGGCACGGCGCTTGCGCGCCTTTGCCCACCCTACGAGATTAGCGATTGCTGCTACTTACTTCGGATACTTGAATTCCGGCGCCGCCTTCAACGCTTCCTTGGTGGTGTTCATCGTCGCCACCCATTTGTCGTTCTTGGTATCGCGCTTCACGTTGACGGAAGCCGGCGATACCGCGACGTAGTGTTCGCCCATGCCGAGGAATCCGCCGACCGACAGGATCAGCGCGTCGACCGAGTTGCCCTTGATGGCGATGTCGGTGATTTCGCCGACCGACTCGTCCTTCTGGTTATAGACGTTGAGGCCCTTCAGTTTCGAAGAGAACATCTCGTCCTTCGACACCGTCGAGAATTTGGCCTCCGCCGGCGCTGCGCCGACGGTCTTTTGCTTTCGGCGAAAGCCGGACTTGCGAGCAGGGCCAGCGAAGTGGTGATCAGTGCAATTTTCTTCATGTTGTCCTCCAGTGCAAAGTCGATGCCCGACAATGCAACGCTGGAGAAGATGTTCCACCAGTTCCAGCGGAACATTTACGACGCGGCGCGATGCGCCTCTTCGTAGAGCCGCGACCGCAGCGATTTCGCCGAATCGTTCGGCATCAGCGTTGCGACCGTGACGGCCGGCTCCGATCGCGCGTCGCGGTGGCCGTGGCTGGTATGGCGCATCACGCTCGACAGCCGCCGCGCGACGGCGTGCGCCGTCTTCAAGTCGGCTTCGGGAAACACCACGACAACCGAGCCGTCTTCATAGGCGGCGCCGAAATCCATCTGCCGCATCAGGCGGCTGATGATCCGCGCGCCGTCGAATTGCGCCCGGGGATGTTCGGGATCGAACGCGAAGCGTGCGACCGACAAGCCGCCGCCGCGTTGCTGCGTCTGGTAGATGGCGCTGGCGAAGTCGCGCTCGAAGGCTTCGGGCGTGAGCAGGCCGGTGCGCGCATCGATCAGGCCGTCGGCGTCGATGGCCTTCAGCGTGCGGCTGAGATGCGCCTCGAAGGCATGCTGGCGGACCAGCGGCAACGCGGTCGCAACCACCTCGGCGGCGGCGTCTGGGACGATTTCCAGGTTCGGCAGGTCGTAGGCCGGCGCGAGGCCGCCTGATGTCACGATGATGGGAAGGCTGCGAAAGCGGGCGTCTTCCGTCAGCACCGTGAGGAAGGCGTCGATCACGCGCGGGCTGAAACCTTCGCCGAGCACGATGCCGTCGATGTCCCTGACGTTGAGATGTTTGGCCGCCGCCTCGATCGAGAGCGCGCCGACCACACCGGTGCGCTCGCCGAGCGCGACCGACAGCGCCGGATAGGCGCCGCCGCGGCCGATCAGCAGCACGGTCGCGTCGCGCGCGGGATCGATCTGCGACAGCGCCATCGGCGTTGACGGCACCAGCCGGCGCATCACGGTCGCATGCAGCGAGCGCACGCGCAGCGCGGCCCGCAGCCGCGCCACGAGACGATCCGAGCTGCCGCCTTGGGTCTGAAAGAAGGGAATGACGCTGTCCGGAAGCGGCGTCTCCGGATCGACCGAGATCAGCGGCAGATAGGGCTGGCGTGCCGCAGCCCGCCCGGCGAGCCGCACCAGTCCAGCCGCATCGGCTTCGGCGGTTGCGGCCAGCACGGCGGCCGGTTGCAGTTGCTCGACGGCCCGCGCCGCATCGGCCCACTCGGTCTCCACCACGGGAAACAGCCTGCCGATGTCGAGCGTGGCTGCAAAGGACGGCCGCCTCGCGGTCGACACGACGAGGATCGGGCCTTGTTGGGACATTCTTTGGAACTCGGGTCAGGGAGCGTCTGGAACCAGCGAGTTTAGTTTGCGGCGCTTAATGCGGCGTCAACGCCAGCCTGAAGAAGACGTTCAGACGGCGTTGCCCCGATCTCGAAATGCCTCGATCATCAACGGGTTAAGACCGAGTTCTGTCAGCGCGTCGCGGGCGCGCGCATTGTCGATCGCACGGCCGGCGAGCCGGTGTCCGCTGAGACGGTCGGGCAGGGCGGTCAGCAGTGCCCCCTGGCCGAGCCGCCGGGCCCATTCCTGCAGGTCCTGCGCCAGGAAGCGGTAGCCCCCAACGGCCAGGACGCCGGACGGCGGCGCGGTGATGTTGATGGCGCCGGTCACGCGATCGAGCCGCGCCGCGTAATCCGTATCGACGTAGTCTCTTGGCGGCGCGGCGATCAGGGAATCGCTCGGCGGCGGAGGCGGTGCATAGGCCGCGACCGGCACCATCGGCCCGCGCAATCCGAGCGTGCCGCGCGGCGTCAGCACGATATCGCCGGCGATCGACGATCCCGGCAAATCGCGCGGGGCACCGTGGGGACCGGGCTTGATCCGGGCCGGTGCGCCGTCGTCTGAGATCCGGCGCGCGCCGAACAATCCTGCCTCGCCAAACAGATAGACATCGGTCAGCGTCGCCTGCTTCGAGGCCCAGCCCGCGCTCGAGCCGACTTGCTCCGGCGTGCGCCACAGGCCGACGACGTTGCGCAGGCTCGGCATCCGTGCGGCCAGATCCATCTCGTCCAGCCGCAGCGCGAGTTGCGCTGGTGCGATCAGCGTATCGCAGGACTGCTCGTTGACCTGTTGTTCCAGCGCCTCCTCGTCGAACGGATGGTGCAGCACCAGCGTTCCGCCCGAGAGCAGCCAGACCGCCAGCGACGAGGCGAGGCCGGCAAACGACATCGGCGAAAACGCCGACAGGACCTTGGCGCCCTGCGGCACATCGCTTTCGAGCGACATGGCCAGCCCGCCGGCGATCAGGCCGAGATGGGCACGGGGAACCGGCCGGAAACCGTCCGAAGTGACATCGAAGGAAATCAGCGCTGCCTTGCGGCCATCCTGGATCACGGCGCGCGTGGTCAGGGATTCCCGGAAGATGGCGTTGTCGAGCGAGGCCATGCCTTCTGGCAAGTCGTTGCCGAAGCCGCAGACGTGGCGGATCGAGAACGCCTCGGCGGCGGCGTTCATGGCGATATCGGAATAGACCACGCCGTCGATCCTGCTCGAGGTCACGATCCCCCGCGCGGCGGTGCGGTTGAGCGCCATGGTCAGTTCCGACTGCCGCCAGAGCAGCGGCAGCACCGCGACGACGAGGCCGGCGCGGAAGGCGGCGAGCACGGTGAGGGCGAATTCGATGGTGTTGGGCAGTTGAATCGCGATGACCGAATTGGACGGCAGGCCGGATTCGATGAAATGCGCCGACAGCGCCGAGATCATGCGGTCGGCCTGCGCGAAGGTCAGGCGCTTCGGCGGCTGGCCGGTCACGCGCTGCTTGTTGGGGGGATCGACCAGCGCCAGCGCATCCGGCTGCCGCGCCAGGTTCCGTTTGAACAGCGTATCGAGCGTTGGCGAAGCGGTGGGCTGGGTCACGGCGTTACTTCGGTTCTGTCACGAGGGTTGCACGGTCGGTCATTCACTTCGCTTCCGGCTTCCGCCACCAGGTTTCCGGGAGGTAGCCGGTTAGCGCAGTCGCCTCAGGTCGTTCTATCCGATTCCAGCGCGCGATCCATTGATCCCGCATGTTAAAGACGGGGATAGCGTAAAATCCCGACATCAAAACACGGTCGAGCGCCCGCACCGCGGAGACAAAGGCGGGCCGCTCGCGCGCTTCGAGCAGCACGGCAATCAGGGCGTCGATGGCCGGCTCCTTTGCCCCCATGTAATTACGGGTGCCGGGAATATCGGCAGCCTGGCTGCCAAAGTAGAAGGACTGCTCGTTGCCGGGGGAGAGCGATTGATCCCAGCGGTTCTGCAGCATGTCGAACTCGTAGGCCAGCCGGCGCTGGTCGAACTGCACGGGATCGACCGCGCGGACGCTGGCCTCGATGCCGGCGCGCTTGAGATCGCGCTGATAGGCCAGCGCGATCCGCTCCTGGTCGCGGGTCGTGACCAGGATTTCGAAGGTGAAGGGCGTTTTGGTCGCACGCTGCCGCAACACGGTGCCGTCGAGTTCGTAGCCGGCTTCCGACAGCAATTTGAGCGCGCCGCGCAGCGTCGTGCGATCACGCCCCGATCCGTCGGTGACGGGCAGGCGGTAGCTGCCGTCGAGAATATCCGGCGGGATGCGCTCCGAGAACGGTTTGAGAAGCTCGCGTTCGCGCTCGTCGGCCGGACGCCCATAGGCGGACAGTTCGGATCCCGCAAAGAAGCCCGCCGCGCGCGGATAGAGGCCGAAAAAGTAATTGCGGTTGATCCATTCGAAATCGAACAGCAACGTCAGCGCCTGCCGTACGCGAACGTCCGAAAACAGCGGTCGCCGGGTGTTGAACACCAGAAATTCCGACGGCTGCGGCAGTCCGGGCTTGATGGTATCGCGGATCACTTCGCCGCTGCGGGCCGCCGGAAAATCGTAGCCGTCGTGCCAGCGCAGCGGCTCGTATTCGACACGAAAGTCGTAGAGGCCGCGCTTGAATGCCTCGAACTGGCCGTTCGATTCGCGATAGAAGTCGAGCCTGATCTCGTCGAAGTTCCACAAGCCGCGATTGGCCGGCAAATCGCGGCCCCAGTAATCGGGATTGCGGGTCAGCGTCACGCTGGCTCCCGGCTTCACGGCGGTGACGCGATAGGGGCCGGAACCGACGGGTCCGGTCATGGTGGTGTCCTCGAACGTCGCCGGGTCGACGGCGTGGCGCGGCAGGACCGGCATCAGGCCAAGGATCAGCGGCAGCTCACGATCATTGGTGCCGCCGAAATCGAACCGCACGGTAAGCGGGTCGGGCGCCGCGGCCTTTGCGACCTTGGAATAATACTGGCGGTGATTGGGCCGGCCCTTGTCGCGCAGCAGCTCCCAGGAAAACAGCACGTCGTCGGCCGTGACCGGCTTGCCGTCGGCAAAGCGCGCCTTGGGATCGAGGTGGAAGGTGACATAGCTGCGCGCATCGTCGGTCTCGACGGTTTTGGCCAGCAGGCCATAGAGCGTGAAGGCCTCGTCATTGCCCCGCGTCATCAGGCTTTCGACCACAAAGCCCCTGACCTGCTGAACCGCGATGCCGCGGACGATCATGGGATTGAGGCTGTCGAAGGTTCCGAGCAGGCCCCAGACCAGCCGGCCGCCCTTCGGTGCATCGGGATTGGCGTAGGGCATATGCGCGAAACCGGCGGGGAGGGCCGGTGCGCCGTGCATCGCCAGTGCGTGGCTTTCACCCGCCTTTGCATCGCAAAACGGCACCACACCCAGCGCGAGGGCGAAACACGCCAATACACGCAGGCGGATACGCCCGCAGACGGTCATGGGCCGGCAGGAATTTGATTCGAAAATGCGCACCCAAGAGCTTTACCATAGGCTTTCGCCCCGGCCTTCCGGGAATGGCAAAGATGCCTGTCGGCATTGATCTTTTCGCCTGCCGCTGTATTGAAGGCGGGCAATCAATAATGGCGGGAACAACTGTCACGTATCCGCCTCATTTGCCAACGAGATAGCCGCCTCAGCGCGGCTAGGTGTCGGTGCCTGTAGCGGTTTCGGGCGCTCCGGTTCAGAAAGGGTTTTCCGCAATGAATTTCCGTATCTTGGCCGGGTCGATCCCGCCGCGTGGGCAGGTTGTGGCCCTGTTGGCGGCCTCGGCACTGTCGGCGACGTTGATCGTTTCCGGCGCGCAGGCCCAGGCGCCCGCGCCGGCACCGGCAGCTCCCAAAGCGGCGCCAAAAGCGGCGCCGAAGCAGCCCGCCCCGCCCCCGGCGGCGCAGGCTCCGCCGGCCGGCGCTCCTGCCGCCCAGCCGCCGGAGCAGCAGGTGCAGCTGATCTACGCGCCCTGGACCAAGTTCTGCCTCAAGGGCCAGGAAGCCGGCGCCAAGCAGGTCTGCTTCACCGGCAAGGACGGCCGCATCGAGTCCGGCCAGCCCGTCATCGCCGCCGTGATCATCGAGCCGGAAGGCGAGCCGAAGAAGCTGCTGCGCGTGACGCTGCCGCTCGGCATGCAGCTCGTGCACGGCACCCGCATCATCGTTGACAGCAACGCGCCGCTGCAGGGCCCCTACGTCATCTGCTTCCAGAACGGTTGCATGTCCGACTACGAAGCGACGCCCGAGCTGATCGCCAGCCTGAAGAAGGGCCAGAACCTCGTCGTTCAGGCCATCAATTCCAATGGCGCGCCGCTGACGCTGCCGCTGCCGCTCGCGGGCGAGTTCGCCAAGGCCTATGACGGCCCGCCGACCGACCCGAAGCAGTTCGAGGAAAACCAGAAGAAGCTGCAGGAAGAGCTGCAGAAGAAGGCTGAAGAGCAGCGCAAGAAGCTCGAGGGCGCAGGCGCCGCCAATCCGGCGGCGAAGTAGCCGCCGCGGGCTTCCCGCAAAACGCAAAAGGCGCCCGGGCAGGGCGCCTTTTTTATTGCGGATGAAGCCTGGCTAGTTCAGCGAGGGATTGCGCGGGCGATAGCCGCCCGATTTGTCCTTGATAAAGATCTCGGCGACCTGCGAATGCCGGATCGGCTCGCCGGAATCGTCCGGCAGCAGGTTCTGCTCGGAAACATAGGCGACGTATTCGGACTCCGAATTTTCCGCGAGCAGGTGATAGAACGGTTGATCCTTGTGGGGCCGAACATCCTCGGGAATCGACAACCACCATTCCTCGGTATTGTTGAATTCCGGATCGATATCGAAAATCACGCCACGGAATGAAAACACCCGGTGGCGGACAATCTGCCCGATCTGAAATTTGGCGGTGCGCGCTTTGATCATGTCCCGTCGAATAGACCATGATTGTGGCCGATGCTAGGGGCAATACGGCGAATTAACCTTTACACGCCGCGGCGGGATTAGAACCCATGCACCCGGAATCACTGGCGAAAAGACGGTTCTAGATGAACGACATCCTCAATCTGGCGCTTCCCTATTTCGGGCTGATCTTCATCGGATTCGCATGCGGCAAGACGAGGGGTCTGCCTGAATCAGGCCTCGCCTGGATGAACTTCTTCCTGCTCTACGTTTCGCTGCCGGCGTTGCTGTTCCGCATCATGTCGGACACGCCGTTCGCCGAACTGAACAACCCGCCCTTCCTGATCGCAACCACGCTTGCCACCGTCAGCGCCTTCGTCCTTGCGATGGTGGCCGGCCGCATCATGGGCGACCTGTCGCTGCGCAAGGCGACCATGGCGGGCCTGGCCGGCGCCTACGGCAATATCGGCTATATGGGTCCCGGGCTGGCGCTGGCGGTGCTCGGCACCAAGGCGGCGGCGCCGACCGCGCTGATCTTCTGCTGCGACAGCATCTTCCTGTTCACGATCGTGCCGCTGCTGATGGCGCTGACCGACCGCGAGCACAAGTCGTTCCTGCATGCGATCGGCATCGCCGCGCGGCAGATCGTGATGAACCCGCTGATCATGTCGGCCGTGCTGGGCGCGCTGGTGGCGGCCTTCCATATTCCGCTGCCGACGGCGCTCGACCGCACGCTGCTGTTCCTGCAGAACGCCGCCGCGCCTACTGCGCTGTTCGTGCTCGGCGTAACCGTGGCGCTGCGGCCGTTCGACCGGGTGCCCTGGGAAGTGCCGGGCGTGATCGCGATCAAGCTCCTGATCCATCCCCTGATCGTGTTCGGCCTGATGCTGCTGTTCGGGCCGTTCGCGCAGCCCTGGGCGGCGACCGCCGTCCTGATGGCCGCGCTGCCGCCGGCGCTGAACGTGTTTGTCATTGCCCGGCAGAACAACACCTGGATCGAGCCGGCGTCGGTCGCCGTGCTGATCGGGACGTTTGCCTCCGTGGTGACGCTGACCAGCGTGATGTGGTTCATCCAGAGCGGGCGGCTGGTGTTTCCGTGAGGGGCCGAAACACAAAACATCGAAAACAACCCCATGCACAGTAGGCAAGGCGCTGTTTTGTAGAGGCTCTTGCTGCGTGCCCGTAGCCCGCCTGAGCGGAGCGATATGCGGGAGCGGTCCCCGGGGTCGCTTCGCTCGCCCGGGCTACGGCAGCACGACCAATACGGTCAGCTGACGCGTTTCCAGGTTGGCGCCAGCCCCTCGCGCATCGCTAGCCGCCGCAGCGGGCCGAACGAGCCGAGCAGGTGCATGCCTGCCGCCCGCAGCGATTGCATGCCGACGAAACCGCTGAGCAGGGAGCGGTTGGCGATATCGATCGCAACCAGCCGGCTGGCGACGTCGGCGCGGCGGGCGGACTGATAGCGCGCCAGCACCGCCGGTGAACCGGGGTCCTCGCCGAGCGAGATGGCGCTGCCTGCGACGTCGGCGATATCGGCGGCGTCGCGCAGGCCCATGTTGAGGCCCTGCGCGCCGATCGGCGGCACGACGTGGGCGGACTCGCCGACCAGCGCGACGCGGTGGCTGGCGAAACGGTCGGGCCGCTCGATCGTCAGCGGAAAAACATTGCGCCCGGCTTCGACCTGGACGCGGCCGAGAATGGAGTGCGACTGCCGCTCCGCGGCATCGGACAATTCGTCGTCGCCGAGCGACATCAGCCGTTCGGCTTCGCGGGTCTGCGAGACCCACACCACGCTGGAGCGATTGCCGGGCAGGGGCACGAATACGCACGGACCTTGCGCGGTGTGAAACTCGGTGGAGATGCCGTTGTGGGGACGTGAATGGCTAATGTTGAACGTCAGCGCGGATTGATGCAGGTCGCGGCGGTTGATCCCGATCCCGGCGGCCGTGCGGGACGGCGATTGCCGCCCATCGGCGCCGATCACCAGCCGCGCGGCAAGCTGTTCGCCTTTGCCGGTCTGGATGACGACGCTCGCATCCTGCGGGTCGATCGTTACCGCCTCGTCGTCAAATCGAGTCAAATTCGAAAGCTCAGCCGCGCGCGCTTCGAGGGCGACCATTAACGATCGGTTGTCGATGTTGTAGCCGAACTGTTCGAGACCGATCTCATCTGAGGAAAATCTAACCTCGGGCGCACGGATCAGCCGGCCGGTGTCGTCGACGAGACGCATGGTCTGCAAGGCGGCGGCCTTGTCGCGGCATCGGGACCAGACCTCCAGGCGTTCCAGCAGCTCGGTGGAAGCCCCCAGCAGCGCCGTGGTGCGGTTGTCCGCATAGGGAACGCGGCGGGCGAGCAGGGCGGTTTTCGCGCCGGTCGCGGCCAGCGCGATGGCCGCGGTCAACCCCGCCGGCCCGCCACCGATCACGGCGGCGTCATAAATTTGCGATGCATTGTCCATGACAGGACAATTGACGGTCGGAGCGACATTTTCAAGCCATCAACCGGCCGAAAAGTTTCCACCC
Organism: uncultured Alphaproteobacteria bacterium; assembly: GCA_963742935.1. Taxonomy (GTDB): domain Bacteria; phylum Pseudomonadota; class Alphaproteobacteria; order Rhizobiales; family Xanthobacteraceae; genus Bradyrhizobium. Next base: position 112,903 of record CAVUOI010000002.1, read on the forward strand.
GATCGCGCGGCGGAACGCCGCAAGCGGCCATATGCAAATCGCAGCGTTTCCTGATAGCACTGCCGAACCAATGGACCAGACCACCGAACCAGATTCTCTCCCGGCAACCAGCCGAGCGCGGACCGCCGCTTTCGCCGTGCATATCTTCACGGCAATGGGCGCGGGCATCGCGCTGCTGGCGATGCTGGAGGCCGTGCGCGAACACTGGGCCAGCATGTTCGCCTGGCTCGGCGTCGCCCTCATCGTGGATGCGATCGACGGCCCGCTGGCGCGAAAGCTCGATGTCGTCCGGCTGCAGCCGAACTGGTCCGGCGACATACTCGATCTCGTCGTCGATTTCCTGACTTACGTATTCGTGCCGGCTTATGCCATCACCGCGAGCGGACTGTTGCTGCCACTGGCGGCGCCGCTGCTCGGCATCGGCATCATGGTGTCGGGCGCGTTGTATTTCGCCGACCGGCGCATGAAGGCATCCGACAATCATTTCCGCGGCTTTCCGGCGCTGTGGAACGCCGCGGCGTTCTATCTGTTCTTGCTGCATCTGCCGCCGGTGCTATCGACGCTCGGCATCGCCGCCCTGATCGCACTGACGTTTGCGCCGTTTCATGTACTGCATCCGATCCGGGTGGTGCGTCTGCGCTGGCTGACGCTGTGGCTGATGGCTGTTGGTGCCGGACTTGCGATCTATACGCTGGTCCGCGATTTCAACGTGGGCGCGCCCATCGTCGCCGGGCTGTGCGCGATTGCGCTCTATGTGATCGGGAGTGACGCGGTGATCCGCCAAATGAAGTCGTTCAGAGCATGATGGAATTAATCACAAGCCCCGAAGCCTGGTTCGCGCTGTTGACCCTGACGGCGCTGGAGATCGTGCTCGGCATCGACAACGTCATCTTCATCTCGGTGATCGTCTCGCGGATTCCACCGGCGCAGGCCAAGCGGGCCCGCCAGATCGGGTTGCTGCTGGCGCTGGTGTTCCGCATTGTGCTGCTCAGCGTGCTGGTCTGGCTGATCGGTCTGACGGAGCCCGTCATCACCGTGAGAAGCGTCGCGTTGTCGTGGCGCGACATCATTCTGGTTGCCGGCGGTGCCTTCCTGATTGCGAAGGCAACGCATGAAATTCATGCCGAGGTCGAGGCGGCCCATGGCGAACCCGACACCGAGCCCAAAGCCAGCGTGTTCTTCTGGGCGATCATGCAGATCATCGTCATCGACATCGTGTTCTCGCTGGACTCGATCATCACCGCGATCGGCATGGCGGAGGATATCGAAATCATGGTCGCCGCGGTCGTGATCGCCTGTGCCGTCATGTACATCTCGTCGGGCCCGGTGGCGAAGTTCGTGGCCGATCATCCGACCACCAAGATGCTGGCGCTGGCGTTCCTGGTGCTGATCGGCGTGGCGCTGGTGGCCGACGGATTCCAATTCCACATCCCGCGCGGCTATATCTACTTTGCCATCGTGTTCGCGGCGGCGGTCGAACTGTTCAACGTGCTGGCCGGGCGCAACCGCCGGAAGGTCGCGAAATAGCCGGTTTCAGCCGATCAGTTGACAAGGCCGCGGCGATGGCCTTCGTTTCGCTTCGAAGTTCGGCGCCTGAGTGAATGCCCAAGGGAGAGACTGTCATGACCAAGGCCGTGCGCGTGCACAAGGTGGGGGGTCCCGAAGCCCTGGTGTACGAGGATGTCGAGGTGGCGGCGCCGGGACCGGGCGAGGTCCGCATCCGGCAACATGCCGTCGGCGTGAATTTCATCGACGTCTATTTCCGCACCGGCCTCTACAAGGCGCCGGGGCTGCCGTTCATCGCCGGCAACGAAGCCGCCGGCGAAGTCGTGGCCGTCGGCCCGGGGGTCACCAATTTTCACCCCGGCGACCGCGTCGCCTACTACTTCAACCTCGGCGGCTACGCCAGCGAGCGGGTGATCCCGGCCGACAAGCTGGTCAAGCTGCCCGACCACATTACCTACGAGCAGGGCGCCGTGCTGATGCTCAAGGGGCTGACGGTCTGGTATCTCCTGCACAAGACCTTCAAGATCGAGCCCGGCCACCGCGTGCTGATCCACGCCGCCGCCGGCGGCATCGGGCTGCTCGCCTGCCAGTGGGCCAAGGCGCTGGGCGCGCATGTGATCGGCACCGTGGGCTCCAAGGCGAAAGCCGACCTCGCGCTATCCAATGGCTGCGACCACGTCATCCTCTACAACGAGGAGGATTTCGTCGCGCGGGTCAAACAGATCAGCCGCAACGAACTCTGCGACGTGGTCTACGACGGCGTCGGCAAGACCACGTTCCCGGGTTCGCTGTCGTGCCTCAGGCCGCGCGGCCTGTTCGTCAGCTTCGGCAACGCCTCCGGCCCGGTGCCGCCGTTTGCGCTCGCCGAACTCAACAACCACGGCTCGCTGTTCGCGACCCGGCCAAAACTCAACGACTACGTCTCCACCCGCAAGGAACTGCTCGAAGGCGCCGACACGCTGTTCGCCGCTGTCATCAACGGCAAGCTTCATGTGCCGATCAACCACGCCTATGCGTTGAAGGATGCGGCGAAGGCGCATACGGAGTTGGAGAGCAGGATGACGACGGGAGCGGCGATTTTGCGGCCGTAAAGTTTCTGCCGTCGTTGCGGGGAGAGCGGGAGGCCGGGTCTTCACCCGCCCCTTGAGGGGGCCGAGACGATATCGCGACCGGCGCAGCCTCAAGCGGCGGCTCTGGTTACGCGCATAACCTCGTCAGGCGCGTCAAAAACGCGTGCGTCAATGCGCGCAGAAACAAAATCGCGGCACGCGCATAAAGTTTCGAGACTTGAAACCTCTGTTCCGCAATGAGGTGCCTCATGAGCAGAGAGGCCGCGTTCAATATTTTCGCATGCGTGGTTGGGGCGGCGCTTCCCATCGCGCTCGCGATTGTTGCATTTGTCTGGAGCTAAAGCGGAGAGCGCTACCGCCTCAGTAGCGATGGACTGGAATACCGCGGCTTGCCAGCTCCCGGGATCATGATCCCGGGAGTTGCAAGTGCGAGAAGGGTCGCGATCATCAGGATTAGAACAATCAGCACTGTCACAAGCCGTGATCGCGCACCGAGCGCTCCAATCCGGAAGAACGGTTTTAGTTATCTGCGGCGCCATCCGCAGAAGCAGTCAGCTGCAACGAAACGGAGTATCCAGCCTCCGTTAGCTCGCTCAGGCTGGCATTACCGCGTTGTGCACATTCAATTATCTTGCTGGCGATCATCCGCCGGGCATTGTGTTCTCCGCCTGTCGGAAGGAGTAAACACGCGCGCTCAAGGGCCTCTTTCATTTTCGCCATAGTACGGCTGTCAAAGGCTTCGGTGATCATTACCTCCCCCTATCCAGCCCCCGCCATTATTCTGCGGTGAAATGCGCCTTTTGTGAGCCTTGTTCTATTCAACTGAAAATAGATTTGATCCGGATGAAGCGGCGGCCAGGCTCGGAGAAAACATTTCGCAAACGCGAGAGAGCGCGCGCCTTCTTCGTGGTAGCAATCCTTCTGCATTACTGCCCAAGGAATTTTACCATCAGGATGTCATCCTAGTAACGGCCGCCGTGCTTCTTTTGCGGCCGTAGTATCAGCGGCGGCGCGGGGCAGTTCACTTAAAGTCCGTGAGTTCGTATCTCATGATGCAAGACCCCGGTTCGGGCGCTCGATTGCGCGCGACCGGTTGTCGAAGAATGCCCTTGCCATTTCGGCGGTGCCACCGCACTCTGGGGACACTTGGAAATCCGAGGACATGTGGAAAATGGATCAGCGCTAATCAACGGTCTGACTTGGGGCTTTCGGCCTCGTCATTGACCACTCTTCGCTTTGCTCTCGCAGAGCCGCGTTGATTGCCGCGTAGATTTTTCTTCCTTCGGAGTTTCCCGTGTCTCATCCGCTGTTGACCGCGCCGATTGGCCGGAGCCTGCTTTTGTTGGCCGGCCCTACGACGGCGCTCATGCTCACGCAGCTTCTCGTTGCCATCGCCGACGGCATTTTTGTCGGGCGTTTGGGCACGGACGCACTGGCCGGCATGGCGCTGGTCATCCCGTTCGTCACCCTGATGTTCAACATCGCCTATGGCGGCATGGGCGGCGGCGTCGCATCGGCGGTCGCGCGCGCCCTTGGCGCGGGCCGGTTGGACGATGCGCAAGCGATCGTGGTGCACGCCCTGATCCTGGCGGTCGCTCTCGGCGCGGGCTTTGCCGTGCTCGACTGGACGTGCGCGGCGTGGCTGTTTGAACTGCTCGGCGGCAGCGGAGCCGCGCTGGAGCGCGCGCTCTCTTTCAGCCACGTCATGTTCACCGGCGCCGTGGCGATCTGGGTAAACGCGTTCAGTGCTGCGCTATTGCGCGGCAGCGGTGACACGGCGACGCCGGCCCGCGTCGGCTTGCTCGCGTCGATCGCCTACGTTCCGTTATCGGGCATATTGACCCTCGGTATTGCCGATTGGCCGGGATTTGGCGTCGCAGGCTCCGCTATCGCTTCACTTGGCGTCGCCACCGCAATCGCCGCGCTTCAGGTCCGAGCTATCTGCTACGGCCGACTGGGTTTCGTTCCTAAATGGGACGGCCTTCGTCTTCAACGGCGGATATTCCGGGAGATATTGCGGGTCGGGATACTGGGCTCGATGACGACGTTGATGGCGAACCTCGCGGCCGTCCTGATGGTCGGGTTGGCAGGGCGCTTCGGCGTGGCGGCGCTCGCGGGTTATGGCATCGGCGCCCGGCTCGAATATATGATTGCGCCGGTCGCATTCGGTATCGGCTCCGGCCTCACGACCATGGTTGGCGTGGCAGCCGGTGCGGGAGCATGGCAACGCGCAATGAGGGTGGCCTGGATTGGCGGGCTGACGGCTTTCGCAGCCATCGGTTTGATCGGCTGGCTGGTCGCCCTGTTCCCCGAGGCGGTGTCGCGGCTTTTCACCTCCGACGACCAGGTCGCCGCAGCCAGCATATCCTACATCCGTCACATCGCACCGTTCTATTGCCTGCTCGGTCTTGGCATCAGCCTCAACTTCGCAAGCCAGGGGGCAGGACGAATGACGGCACCGTTGATGGCAAGCTTCGCACGGATGATCACGGCAACCATCGCGGGCTGGATCGTGGTCGAAAAGACCGATCTCGGTCTCGACGGACTGTTCGGTGCTGTTGCTCTTGGCATTGTCGTCTACGGTTGCTGGTTTGTTGCTTCTCTTCTCATCAGGCCGTGGCGCGAGAAAGCGTCATCGACACCCTCGATCCGTCATTCCGGGGCACGCGAAGCGTGAACCTCAGATGTGCAATTGCACATCGGGGAATCCATCGTGCGACCGGTTATGCGGCTAGTTGGATTCCGGGCCTGCGCCTGTCGGCGCATCCCGGAATGACGACGGAAAGATTACGCCACCCGTCTTGCCGCACCCGCTTTCACGAGTATCGCATCGAGGCAATCGATCATCAGCGAAATCTCCTCGCGCGTGACGTTGAGCGCGGGCATGAAGCGGAGCGCATCGGGCTGCGGCGAGTTGATGAGGACGCCATCCGCGAGCGCCTCGGCGACGATCGCGGCGCCGATCGGCAGTTTGAGATCGAGTGCCAGCAACAGCCCGCGTCCGCGCACTTCGCCGAGACCGTGGCGTGCCGACAGTTTCTGCAACTCGCTTTCCAGGAACAGGCCGGTGTCCGCGACGGATTTCAAAAAGTCAGGTTTCGAAATTTCTTCGAGCACCGCCAGCCCCGCCGCGCACATCAACGGATTGCCGTTGAAGGTGCCACCCTGGTCGCCGTGTTCGAAGCACGATGCATGCCTGGTCGCGAGCAGGGCCGCCAGCGGTACGCCGCCGCCGATGCCCTTGCCGAGCGTCATGATGTCGGGCTCGATGTCGGCATGTTCGTAGTGGAACAGCCTTCCGGTGCGGCCCATGCCGGTCTGGATCTCGTCGACGATCAAAAGCAAGCCGTGCTCTTTGGTCAGCGCGCGCAGCTCCCCGAGGAATTGATCTGACGCCGACCAGACGCCGGCTTCGCCCTGGATCGGCTCCAGCATCACGGCCACCGTGTTGTCTGTAATCAGCGCCTTCACCGATTCCAGATCGTTGAGCCTGGCCTTCTTGAAGCCGGAGACCTTTGGCTCGAACAGCGGTTCAAAGGCCTTCTTGCCCGACGCCGACATCGTGGCGAGCGTGCGGCCGTGAAAACCGCCTTCGAAGGTGATGATTTCGAACGCGCCGTTCTTGAATTTCGCGCCGTATTTCCGCGCGAGCTTGATCGCGCCTTCGTTGGCCTCCGCGCCAGAATTGGCGAAGAACACCTGATCGAAGCAGGAGTTCTCGACCAGCGCTTGCGCCAGCTTGAGGCTGGGGCCGTTGTAGAAGGCAGGGCTCGGCGTCAGCAGCAGTTTGGCCTGTGCGGCAAGCGCTTCCGCGACGGCCGGCGGCGAATGGCCGAGCGCGTTGACGGCCCAGCCCTGCACGAAGTCGAGATAGCGCTTGCGCGTGTCGTCCCAGAGATAGGAGCCGGCGCCGCGGACGAACACCACCGGCGGGCGAGCAGTAATCTCCATCAGCGCGTCGAACGGATGGGTGGTGTCAGTCATGTCGATCTCCTCTGGTAGTGCTGGGGTGAAAAGGCAGGCCGAAACGGAAGAAGGCCGCACTTTTGAGGGTGCGGCCTTCTCGAAAACGTTGCTGAACTAGGTGATCAGCGTTGTCGTCGGACACGGCGCAACCCATCGTCGCTGGAGCGACGACGCTGGCAGGTGCGGCGGGTGGTCCGGTTCAGTTTCATGGGGCAGGGCCATACAGCCTGATGGCAGGCCGTGTCAAGCGCCGGCGTTTGGCTCAGAACCCCGAGACGCTGCCATGCAGGTCGTATTGATCGGCGCGCTCGATCTTCGCGGTGACGATCTCGCCGACCTTGAGCGGGCGGCGGCTGGACAGATAGACCGCGCCGTCGATCTGCGGCGCGTCGGCCTTTGAACGACCCTTTGCGACCGTCGGCCCGACTTCGTCGATGATGATCTGCTGCCGCGTGCCGACCTTGCGCTTCAGGCGCCGTGCCGAGATTTTCTGCTGCCGCGCCATCAGCGCGTTCCAGCGCTCCTGCTTGATCTCATCGGGCACGGGATTGCCGATCGCGTTCGACGGCGCACCCGCGACCGGCTCGTATTTGAAGCAGCCGAGACGATCGATCTCGGCTTCCTCCAGCCAGTCGAGCAGATACGCAAAATCGAAATCGGTTTCGCCGGGGAAGCCGACGATGAAGGTCGAGCGCAGCGTCAGGTCAGGACATTCCGCGCGCCACTTCTGGATCCGCGCCAGCGTCTTTTCCTGCGCGGCGGGGCGCTTCATCGCTTTGAGGACATCCGGGCTTGCATGCTGAAAGGGGATATCGAGATAGGGCAGAATCTTGCCCTCGGTCATCAACCCGATGACTTCGTCGACATGCGGGTAGGGGTAGACATATTGCAGCCGGACCCAGGCGCCGAGATCGCCGAGTTCTTTGGCGAGGTCGAAGAATTTGGCGCGGACCTGGCGATCTTTCCACGGGCTGTCGGCGTATTTGATATCGACGCCGTAAGCGGATGTATCCTGCGAGATGACCAGCAATTCCTTGACGCCGGCGGCAACGAGCTTTTCCGCCTCGCGCAGCACGTCATTGGCCGGGCGCGACACCAGGTCGCCGCGCAGCTTTGGAATGATGCAGAAGCTGCAGCGGTTGTTGCAGCCTTCGGAAATTTTCAAATACGCGTAGTGCCGCGGCGTCAGTTTGATGCCTTGCGGCGGCACGAGGTCGAGATGCGGATTGTGCACCGGCGGCAGCGCGCGGTGCACGGCCTCCAGCACGCTCTCATATTGCTGCGGGCCTGTGATCGACAACACGCCGGGATAGGCCGCCTCAATCTGCTCGGGTTCGGCGCCCATGCAGCCGGTGACGATGACCTTGCCGTTCTCGGCCATCGCCTGGCCGATGGCGCCGAGCGATTCCTGCTTGGCGCTATCGAGGAAGCCGCAGGTGTTGACGATGACGATATCGGCGCCGTCATGCTTGCGCGCCAGCTCATAACCCTCGGCGCGCAGCCGCGTGATGATGCGCTCGGAATCCACCAGCGCCTTGGGGCACCCAAGCGAAACAAAGCTGACTTTGGGCGCAGCGGCCTGTTGCATATCTAATCTGCCTGATTGATCCGCACGAACTAGTCCCAATTGCCCACAATTACAAGGCTTTGCCGGGGCTGCCGACGTGCTATGGATGCTCGGCCGGGCCAAGAGTTGAATGATGAGCGCTGAGTCGTCGCCGAAAATCGTCATTGTCGACGAAAGCCCGATCCGGGCCGCCATCCTGGAAGAGGGGTTGCGGGAGGCGGGCTTTACCGGCGTCGTGCATATCAGCGAAATGCAGAGCCTGTTGGCGAAGATTTACGCGCTCGATCCCGACGTGATCCTGATCGACCTGGAAAACCCCAGCCGCGACGTCCTGGAACAGATGTTCCAGGTCAGCCGCGCGGTGCGGCGGCCGATCGCCATGTTCGTCGACCAGAGCGATGCGGCCTCGATCCAGGCCTCCGTGGATGCCGGCGTTTCCGCCTACATCGTCGATGGCCTCAAGAAGGAGCGGATCAAGCCGATCCTCGACCTCTGCATCTCCCGCTTCAACGCCTTCTCGAAGCTGCAGGACGAACTCGATCGCACCAAATTCGCGCTCGAGGAGCGCAAGGTGATCGACCGCGCCAAGGGAATTTTGATGAAGGTGAAAGGCCTCACCGAAGACGAGGCTTACGTACTGATGCGCTCTACGGCGATGCGCGAGAAAAAGAAGATCGGCGAGATCGCGCAGTCGATTTTGACCGCGTCGGAGTTGCTGAAATGAGTACACCGCTGCATATCGGGTTCATCCCGCTGGTCGACGCCGCCGCGCTGATCGTCGCCGTCGACAAGGGTTTTACGGCCGCCGAAGGGCTCGACGTCACGCTGGTGCGGGAAGTGTCGTGGTCCAATGTCCGCGACAAGCTCAATATCGGCATGTTCGATGCCGCGCATCTGCTGGCGCCGGTCGCAATCGCGTCGAGCCTCGGGCTCGGCCACGTCAAGGTGCCGATCGTGGCGCCGTTCAATCTCGGTCTCAATGGCAATGCCATCACGGTGTCGCCGGCGCTGCACGCCGAGATCATGGCCGAGATCGAGGGCGATGCCATCGATCCCATGGCGACCGCTTTGGCGCTGGCGCGCGTCGTGGCCAACAGGCGCAAGAGCGGCGCGGAGCCGCTGACGTTCGGCATGACGTTTCCGTTTTCGACCCACAACTACCAGCTTCGGTTCTGGATGGCGGCCGGTGGCGTCGATCCCGACGAGGATGTGCGTCTCGTGGTGCTGCCGCCGCCCTACATGGTCGACAGCCTCGCCAACGGCCATGTCGATGCGTTCTGCGTCGGCGCGCCCTGGAATTCGGTCGCGGTCGATCTCGGCGTCGGCCACATCCTGCATTTCGTCTCCGACATTCTGGTGCGCGCGGCGGAGAAGGTCCTCGCGGTCAGGCAGAGCTGGTCGGAAAAGAACGCGGATGTGCTGGCGTCGCTGGTCCGGGCCGCGGCCCATGCCGCCGACTTCATTGAGGATCCTGCCAACCGTGCCGAGACCGCGCAGTTGCTGGCGCGGCCGGACAGGATCGGGGTCGACGCCGAGGTGATCCAGCGGACGCTGGACGGCCGGCTGAAGGTTTCGCCCGACGGTCAGCGGCGCGAGAGCGGACGTTATCTGCTGGTCGGGCGCGAGGGGGCGGCCCGGCCCGATCCCGCCCAGGCGGCGTGGCTCTACGCCCAGATGGTGCGCTGGGGGCAGACGGCGATGCGGCCGGACGCACTCAAGACCGCCATGGCCGTGTTCAGGCCCGATCTCTACGACGCCGCCATGGGGCATCAGGGCACGGCCCGGGGGGCTTCGGACGCCATCGGCGCCTTTGCCGGACCGGCGTTCGATCCCGGCGATATCGCCGGCCATCTGGCGGCATTCGAGATCGGCCGCTGGAAGCCCTGACAGCCCCGCCAGTGAAGCAATATTACGCGCAAATGATTCCAAGCCTAAATTTTGGGCATGGTGCTTCAGGCGCACCTGAAGCCGGCTTCACAATTTCGAAGTGTCTTCTGGAACCACCTGAAATAGATCAAGAATTCATGAGATCGGTCGTGGCACGCAACTTGTATGTTGCAGTGCGGCCGGTCGTCGTAGATGCCTGCCGGCCAGATCCAAGATGGATTTCCGCAGCAACGAAGCTGTTCGGATCGCTCCCACGAACCTAAGCCCGGCCTCACCGCCAGGACGGTTCAGGACGCGGTTGCCCCGATTTCGTTGATGCCACCTTTCGTGGCCGCAGGAGCTTCGTCGCGCACCATGATGATCGAAACGCTCACAGTCGATTTTACCGACGAGCAGAAGCGCTACCTCGAAGGCTTTACCACCGGCTTGCAGATCAGCCGGGTGGGGCGCGGCCTCGGCGGTAGCACCGGCAAGGGGAGCACTGAACCGAGCGGACCGGACGCCGCGCACCTCAAGGCGCAGGACAAGGTCACCGCCTCCGGCAAGAAGCTCGTCGACCAGGAAAGATTCAAGCGCGAGGAGCATCCGTTCGATGCCTATCCGCGGCTGAAGCAGCAGGCGCTCGACAATGCGCCGCCGAACCCGGCCGACAATTTCCGCTGGCGCTATTACGGCCTGTTCTATGTCGCGCCGGCGCAGGAATCCATACATGTGCCGGCTGCGGATTCCGAACGGCATTTTGAAGCATTGGCAGTTCGCCGGCCTCGCCGATCTCACCGAAAAACTGTGCGGACCTTTTTGCCACGTCACCACACGTGCGAATTTGCAGGTTCGGGAAATTCCTTTCGACAATTCGGTGGCACTGATCGAGGGAATTCAGGACCTCGGCCTGTGCTCGCGCGGTACTGGCGCCGACAACATCCGCAACGTTACGGGCACGCCGACGGCCGGGATCGATCCGCAGGAGCTGTTGGATACCCGCGAATATGCGCGGGAGTGGCACTATCACATCCTCAACGATCGCTCGCTGTATG
>CAVUOI010000003.1:0-44849 GCA_963742935.1 uncultured Alphaproteobacteria bacterium
GGCAATCGATCATCTCCGAAATCTCCTCGCGCGTGACATTGAGCGCCGGCATGAAGCGCAGCGATCCGGCTGCGGCGAGTTGATGAGGAGGCCATCCCAAGCGCTGCGGCCACGATCGAGGCGCCAATCGGCAGTTTGAGCTCGAGTGCCAGCAGGAGCCCGCGTCCGCGCACATCGCCGAGCCCGTGACGGCCGAGAGCTCCTGCAGCTCGCTTTCCAGGAACAGGCCGGCGTCCACTGACGGCTTTCAGGAACTCGGGGGTCGCGACCGCTTCGAGCACGGCACAGCCCACCGCGCACATCAGCGGATTGCCGTTGAAGGTGCCGCCCTGGTCGCCGTGCTCGAAACAGGACGCCTGCTCGGTCGCCAGCAGCGCCGCCAGCGGCACGCCGCCGCCGAGCCCTTGCCCAGCGTCATGATGTCGGGCTCGATGCCGGCGTGCTCGTAGCGGAACAGCGTGCCGGTGCGGCCGATGCCGGTCTGGATCTCGTCGACGATCAAGAGCAAGCCGTGCTCCTTGGTCAGCGCGCGCAGCTCCCGCAGGAATTGATCGGTCGCCGGCCAGACGCCGGCTTCGCCCTGGATCGGCTCCAGCATCACGGCCACCGTGTTGTCTGTGATCAGCGCCTTCACCGAATTCCAGATCGTTGAGCCTGGCCTTCTTGAAGCCGGAGACCTTCGGCTCGAACAGCGGCTCGAACGCCGTCTTGCCCGACGCCGACATGGTGGCGAGCGTGCGGCCGTGAAAGCCGCCTTCGAAGGTGATGATCTCGAACGCGCCGTTCTTGTATTTCGCGCCGTATTTCCGCGCGAGCTTGATCGCGCCTTCGTTGGCCTCCGCGCCGGAATTGGCGAAGAACACCTGATCGAAGCAGCTGTTCTCGACCAGCGCTTGCGCCAGCTTGAGGCTGGGGCCGTTGTAGAAGGCCGGGCTCGGCGTCAGCAGCAGTTTGGCCTGTGCGGCAAGCGCTTCCGCGATCGGCCGGCGGCGAATGGCCGAGGCGTTGACGGCCCAGCCCTGCACGAAGTCGAGATAGCGCTTGCCGCGTGTCGTCCCAGAGATAGGAGCCGTCGCCGCGCACGAACACCACCGGCGGGCGAGCGGTGATCTCCATCAGCGCGTCGAACGGATGGGTAGTATCAGTCATGTCGATCTCCTCTGGTGGTGCTGGGGTGAAAGGCAGGCCGAAACGGAAGAAGGCCGCACTTTTGAGGGTGCGGCCTTCTCGAAAACTTGGCTGAACTAGTTGTTCAGCGTTGTCGTCGGACACGGCGCAACCCATCGTCGCAGGAGCGACGACGCAGGCAGGCGCGGCGGATGGTCCGGTTCAGTTTCATGGGGCAGGGCCATACAGCCTGATGGCAGGCCGTGTCAAGCGCCGGCGTTTGGCTCAGAACCCCGAGACGCTGCCATGCAGGTCGTATTGATCGGCGCGCTCGATCTTCGCGGTGACGATCTCGCCGACCTTGAGCGGGCGGCGGCTGGACAGATAGACCGCGCCGTCGATCTGCGGGGCATCGGCCTTTGAACGACCTTTTGCAACCGTCGGCCCGACTTCGTCGATGATGATCTGCTGCCGCGTGCCGACCTTGCGCTTCAGGCGCCGTGCCGAGATTTTCTGCTGCCGCGCCATCAGCGCGTTCCAGCGTTCCTGCTTGATTTCGTCGGGCACCGGATTGCCGATCGCGTTCGACGGCGCACCCGCGACCGGCTCGTACTTGAAGCAGCCGAGACGGTCGATCTCGGCTTCCTCCAGCCAGTCGAGCAGATACGCAAAATCGGAATCGGTTTCGCCGGGGAAGCCGACGATGAAGGTCGAGCGCAGCGTCAAATCAGGACATTCCGCGCGCCACTTCTGGATCCGCGCCAGCGTCTTTTCCTGCGCGGCGGGGCGCTTCATCGCTTTGAGGACATCCGGGCTTGCATGCTGAAAGGGGATATCGAGATAGGGCAGAATCTTGCCCTCGGTCATCAACCCGATGACTTCGTCGACATGCGGGTAGGGGTAGACATATTGCAGCCGGACCCAGGCGCCGAGATCGCCGAGTTCTTTGGCGAGGTCGAAGAATTTGGCGCGGACCTGGCGATCCTTCCACGGGCTGTCCGCGTATTTGATATCGACGCCGTAGGCGGATGTATCCTGCGAGATGACCAGCAATTCCTTGACGCCGGCGGCAACGAGTTTTTCCGCCTCGCGCAGCACGTCATTGGCCGGGCGCGACACCAGGTCGCCGCGCAGCTTTGGAATGATGCAGAAGCTGCAGCGGTTGTTGCAGCCTTCGGAAATCTTCAAATACGCGTAGTGCCGCGGCGTCAGTTTGATGCCTTGCGGCGGCACGAGGTCGAGATGCGGATTGTGCACCGGCGGCAGCGCGCGGTGCACGGCCTCCAGCACGCTCTCATATTGCTGCGGGCCTGTGATCGACAACACGCCAGGATAGGCCGCCTCGATCTGCTCGGGTTCGGCGCCCATGCAGCCGGTGACAATGACCTTGCCGTTCTCGGCCATCGCCTGGCCGATGGCGCCGAGCAATTCCTGCTTGGCGCTGTCGAGGAAGCCGCAGGTATTGACGATGACGATATCGGCGCCGTCATGCTTGCGCGCCAGCTCATAACCCTCGGCGCGCAGCCGGGTGATGATGCGCTCGGAATCCACCAGCGCCTTGGGGCACCCAAGCGAAACAAAGCTGACTTTGGGCGCAGCGGCCTGTTGCATATCTAATCTGCCTGATTGATCCGCACGAACTAGTCCCAATTGCCCACAATTACAAGGCTTTGCCGGGGCTGCCGACGTGCTATGGATGCTCCGCCGGGCCAAGAGTTGAATGATGAGCGCTGAGTCGTCGCCGAAAATCGTCATTGTCGACGAAAGCCCGATCCGGGCCGCCATCCTGGAAGAGGGGTTGCGGGAGGCGGGCTTTACCGGCGTCGTGCATATCAGCGAAATGCAGAGCCTGTTGGCGAAGATTTACGCGCTCGATCCCGACGTGATCCTGATCGACCTGGAAAACCCCAGCCGCGACGTCCTGGAACAGATGTTCCAGGTCAGCCGCGCGGTGCGGCGGCCGATCGCCATGTTCGTCGACCAGAGCGATGCGGCCTCGATCCAGGCCTCCGTGGATGCCGGCGTTTCCGCCTACATCGTCGATGGCCTCAAGAAGGAGCGGATCAAGCCGATCCTCGACCTCTGCATCTCCCGCTTCAACGCCTTCTCGAAGCTGCAGGACGAACTCGATCGCACCAAATTCGCGCTCGAGGAGCGCAAGGTGATCGACCGCGCCAAGGGAATTTTGATGAAGGTGAAAGGCCTCACCGAAGACGAGGCTTACGTACTGATGCGCTCTACGGCGATGCGCGAGAAAAAGAAGATCGGCGAGATCGCGCAGTCGATTTTGACCGCGTCGGAGTTGCTGAAATGAGTACACCGCTGCATATCGGGTTCATCCCGCTGGTCGACGCCGCCGCGCTGATCGTCGCCGTCGACAAGGGTTTTACGGCCGCCGAAGGGCTCGACGTCACGCTGGTGCGGGAAGTGTCGTGGTCCAATGTCCGCGACAAGCTCAATATCGGCATGTTCGATGCCGCGCATCTGCTGGCGCCGGTCGCAATCGCGTCGAGCCTCGGGCTCGGCCACGTCAAGGTGCCGATCGTGGCGCCGTTCAATCTCGGTCTCAATGGCAATGCCATCACGGTGTCGCCGGCGCTGCATGCCGACATCATGGCCGAGATCGAGGGCGACGCCATCGATCCCATGGCCACCGCATTGGCGCTGGCGCACGTCGTGGCCAACAGGCGCAAGAGCGGCGCGGAGCCGCTGACGTTCGGCATGACGTTTCCGTTTTCGACCCACAACTACCAGCTTCGGTTCTGGATGGCGGCCGGTGGCGTCGATCCCGACGAGGATGTGCGTCTCGTGGTGCTGCCGCCGCCCTACATGGTCGACAGCCTCGCCAACGGCCATGTCGATGCGTTCTGCGTCGGCGCGCCCTGGAATTCGGTCGCGGTCGATCTCGGCGTCGGCCACATCCTGCATTTCGTCTCCGACATTCTGGTGCGCGCGGCGGAGAAGGTCCTCGCGGTCAGGCAGAGCTGGTCGGAAAAGAACGCGGATGTGCTGGCGTCGCTGGTCCGGGCCGCGGCCCATGCCGCCGACTTTATTGAGGATCCTGCCAACCGTGCCGAGACCGCGCAGTTGCTGGCGCGGCCGGACAGGATCGGGGTCGACGCCGAGGTGATCCAGCGGACGCTGGACGGCCGGCTGAAGGTTTCGCCCGACGGTCAGCGGCGCGAGAGCGGACGTTATCTGTTGGTCGGGCGCGAGGGCGCGGCCCGGCCCGATCCCGCCCAGGCGGCGTGGCTCTACGCCCAGATGGTGCGCTGGGGGCAGACGGCGATGCGGCCGGACGCACTCAAGACCGCCATGGCCGTGTTCAGGCCCGATCTCTACGACGCCGCCATGGGGCATCAGGGCACGGCCCGGGGGCTTCGGACGCCATCGGCGCCTTTGCCGGACCGGCGTTCGATCCCGGCGATATCGCCGGCCATCTGGCGGCATTCGAGATCGGCCGCTGGAAGCCCTGACAGCCCCGCCAGTGAAGCAATATTAGGCGTAAAGATTCCAAGCCTAAATTTTGGGCATGGTGCTTCAGGCGCACCTTGAAGCCGGCTTCACAGTTTCGAAGCTTCTTCTGGAACCATCTGAAATCTATCAATAATTCATGAGATCGGTCGTGGCACGCAACTTGTATGTTGCAGTGCGGCCGGTCGTCGTAGATGCCTGCCGGCCAGATCCAAGATGGATTTCCGCAGCAACGAAGCTGTTCGGATCGCTCCCACGAACCTAAGCCCGGCCTCACCGCCAGGACGGTTCAGGACGCGGTTGCCCCGATTTCGTTGATGCCACCTTTCGTGGCCGCAGGAGCTTCGTCGCGCACCATGATGATCGAAACGCTCACAGTCGATTTTACCGACGAGCAGAAGCGCTACCTCGAAGGCTTTACCACCGGCTTGCAGATCAGCCGGGTGGGGCGCGGCCTCGGCGGTAGCACCGGCAAGGGGAGCACTGAACCGAGCGGACCGGACGCCGCGCACCTCAAGGCGCAGGACAAGGTCACCGCCTCCGGCAAGAAGCTCGTCGACCAGGAAAGATTCAAGCGCGAGGAGCATCCGTTCGATGCCTATCCGCGGCTGAAGCAGCAGGCGCTCGATAATGCGCCGCCGAACCCGGCCGACAATTTCCGCTGGCGCTATTACGGCCTGTTCTATGTCGCGCCGGCGCAGGATTCATACATGTGCCGGCTGCGGATTCCGAACGGCATTTTGAAGCATTGGCAGTTCGCCGGCCTCGCCGATCTCACCGAAAAACTGTGCGGACCTTTTTGCCACGTCACCACACGTGCGAATTTGCAGGTTCGGGAAATTCCTTTCGACAATTCGGTGGCACTGATCGAGGGAATTCAGGACCTCGGCCTGTGCTCGCGCGGTACTGGCGCCGACAACATCCGCAACGTTACGGGCACGCCGACGGCCGGGATCGATCCGCAGGAGCTGTTGGATACCCGCGAATATGCGCGGGAGTGGCACTATCACATCCTCAACGATCGCTCGCTGTATGGCCTGCCGCGCAAATTCAACGTTGCGTTCGACGGCGCCGGCAAGATCGCGGTGCTGGAAGATACCAACGACATCGCGTTTTCCGCGATCGAAGTGAAGGACGGTTTTGGCGCGGAGCCCGGCGTCTGGTTCCGGCTCGGACTCGGCGGCATCACCGGGCACCGGGATTTCGCGAAGTACGGCGACATCATCGTCAAGCCGGCCGACGCGACCAAAGTGTCGGACGCCATCGTCCGCATTTTCATCGATCTCGGCGACCGCACCAACCGCAACAAGGCCCGGCTGAAATACGTCCTCGACGGCATGGGACACGACAAGTTTCTGGCGCTGGTCGAGGAGCGGCTCGGCAAACCCTTCACCCGCGTGCCGCCGGAGGCGTTTTCGCCGCGGCCGGCTTTCGATCGCATGGCGCATATCGGCGTGCACCAGCAGAAGCAGGAGGGGCTGAACTGGATCGGCGTCTCGTTGCCGCTCGGAAAAGTCACCTGCGACCAGATGCGCGGACTGGCGAAGATCGCGCAGGATCTTGGTGACGGCGATATCCGGCTGACGGTCTGGCAGAACCTGCTGATCCCGGGCGTGCGGGACGAAAACGTCGAGTTGGCGATCGCTGCGATCAAGAAGATCGGGCTCGCGGTCGAAGCCTCGCAAATCCGTGCCGGGCTGATCGCCTGCACTGGCAACGCCGGATGCCGGTTTGCGGCGTCGGATACCAAACGTCATGCCGCCGAGATCGGTGACTGGTGCGAGCCGCGCGTCGATATGGATACGCCGCTGAACATCCACGTCACCGGCTGCCATCATTCCTGCGCGCAGCATTACATCAGCGATATCGGGCTGATCGCCGCGAAGGTGGATGTCGGCGAGGATGTCGATCCGGTCGAGGGCTATCATCTGTTCACCGGCGGCGGCTTCGGGCCGGACGCCGATGTCGGGCAGGAGGTCTATCACGACCTCAAGGCGGAAGACGCACCGCAGACGATCGAGAAACTGCTGAAGGCCTATCTCGCGCATCGCGCCTCGCCCGATGAAACCTTCCTGACCTTTGCGCGCCGCCATGACGGCGAGACGCTGCGCAAGCTCGCCGACGCGCAACTTTCTGAAGACCGGGTGTCCTCATGAACCAGATCACGCCGACGCAGAAGGTCGAGATCATTCCTTCGAGCGCGCCGTTCTCCGAGGCGCAGCGCTCATGGCTGAACGGGTTTTTTGCCGGATTGCTGTCGGATGCCCCGACGCCGTTGTCGGCGGAGCAGGGCGCGGCCGTCATGCAAGGTGCGACCGGCGACGGCGATGACGGCGAGGCGCCGTGGCACGACCAGACCATGCCGATCGCCGACCGCATGAAGCTCGCCGAAGGCCGCCCGCTGCGGCGGCGCATGATGGCGGCGATGGCGCAGCAGGATTGCGGCCAGTGCGGTTACGACTGTCACAATTATTCGGATGCGATCGCGAACAAGAGCGAAGCGCGGCTCAACCTCTGCGTCCCCGGCGGCAAGGAAACCGCGCGGATGCTGAAGGCGCTCTATGAGGACATCGACAAGACGCCGGCCGCGCCGTCATCGGCGCCATCAGCCGCGCCTGCCACGGCAGCCCCCGCGGCCGTCGCAGAACCCGGGCGTTCGCGCGACAATCCTGCGCCGGCAAAATTCGTCGGGCGCCAGTTGCTCAACAAGGGGAAATCGGAAAAGGAAACCTGGCATATCGACTTCGATCTGTCGGGCTGCGGCCTCGACTATGTCGTCGGAGATTCCTTCGGTATCTTCGCCCGCAACGATCTCGGCAATGTCGATCAGATCATTGCCTTGCTCGGGGCGTCGCATACCACCCAAGTCCGTGGCAAGACCTTGCGCGAGGTGTTGCTCGACGACGTCTCGCTCGCACCGGCGCCGGATTCCCTGTTTGAACTGATCTCCTACCTCACGGGTGGCACGCAGCGCGAAAAGGCGAGGGCGCTGGCGCAGGGCGAGGATCCCGATGGCGACGCGGCGATGCTCGACGTGATGGCCGTTTTGCAAAAATTCCCTAACGTGCGGCCGCATCCGGAAGCCTTCATCGAGGCCCTGGAAGCTTTGCAGCCGCGCCTCTATTCGATCTCGTCGTCGCATAATGCGACGCCGGGCAAACTGTCGTTGACGGTGGATTGCGTGCGCTATGTCATCAACAAACGCAAGCGCCTTGGCCTCGCCTCCACCTTCCTCGCCGAGCGCATTCAACCCGGCGATGAGGTGAAGGTCTATGTGCAGAAAGCCCATGGCTTCGCGCTGCCGGAGAATCCAAAAGTCCCGATCATCATGATCGGGCCGGGTACCGGTATCGCGCCGTTCCGCGCCTTCCTGCACGATCGCCGCGCGACCGGCGCGCCCGGCAAGAACTGGCTGTTCTTCGGCCATCAGCGCAGCGACTGCGACTTCTTCTATGCGGATGAACTCAACGCCATGAAGACGTCAGGCCTGCTGACAAGGCTGTCGCTGGCATGGTCGCGCGACGGTGACAAGAAGTTCTACGTGCAGGACCGCATGCGCGAAGTCGGCCGCGAAGTCTGGACCTGGCTTGCGGAGGGCGCCATCATCTACATCTGCGGCGACGCCAAGCGGATGGCCAAGGATGTCGAACGCGCGCTGGTCGATATCGTCGCCCAGTTCGGCGCGCGAACGACCGATGAGGCCGTCAGTTTTGTAGCGGAACTCAAGAAGAGCGGCCGGTTTCAGCAGGATGTTTACTAGGACGTGGATTCTTCGACCGCGATGAAGCGGAGTGTGCCTGCTCGACGTGTAGGTTTGCCGGTGTCGTTGGTATGATTGACGCCGTCCATGACGGGCACCCCGGAGAAATCGAACGGGCTTACCCCGTCCAGGCACGCCACGTTCACGGCATACAGGCTCTGGTCGGATCGTCGTTGATGATGGGTGTAGATCCCGCAGCGAGAGCAGAAGAAGTGCTGCGCCGAGCCGGTATGGAAGCGGTAGCTCGTTAACTCATCTTCGCCCTGCAGGATCTTGATGCCACCCATTTCCGCCATGGCAACGACGGCGCCCCGCATCCGGCAGTAGGAGCAGGTGCAGCGGCGGATCGAATGGAAGCCGTCGCTGAGCGTCACCTCGAAACGCACCGCACCGCAATGGCACCCGCCAGCTCGAACGTTCGTGTCGCCCGACATGTTGCCTGTGTCTCCTGTTCAGGTCACTTCTGATTGGGGTTAAGGGAACGTCTCGGTGACGTCAACGCGTGCAGGCGGCCCCGATTAGCTCAAATCGCGGCGAATAAAATTCTCGCCTCTGTCAGTTGATGAGAAGTTTTTCTCTCAAAACGATGCAGGTGGGAGCGCCAGCATCACTATTTTGAAAGCCGCCTTGAATCCGGCCACAAACGATATTCCATATGCAGCCCATGCCGCGTTGGAGATCGATGATGCGCGAAATATCGGCGGAAGCCCGCCTGCACCTTCATGCACGCTCGGTGTCGCGCCGCGCCGTCGGCACCGGCTTTCACACCGCCGCGCTCTACAGCGCGTTTGCGCTCATCGCCGCCATCGTGTTCGGCACGTTGTCGGTTCATCCGTTTTAGCTGGTAGGATGGGTTGAGCGCGTCGCGAGCCCACCATCCATCGTTGAACGCGGATGAGATGATGGGTTTCGCGAAGGACTTAACCCATCCTACGAAATCTGTCCCGACTATCCTGCGTCTTGAACGGCGCGACCGTAATCCCTGCATCCTTCAACGACTGCCTGACCTTACGGCCGATCTCGACCGCCCCCGGCGTATCGCCGTGAATGCAAACCGTATCGGTCCGCATCTTGATCACCTTGCCGGTAACCGAAACCACCGCGCCGTCCTGCACCATCCGCACCACGCGATCGGCGATCTCTTTGGCATCGTGCAGCACGGCGCCGGGCTTCTTGCGCGATACCAGCAAGCCGTCGTCGCCATAGGCCCGGTCGGCAAATACCTCGTGCACCATCGGCAAATTGGCGGCTTCGCCGGCCTGCACCAGCTTTGAATTGGCGAGCACCACGAAAATCAGATTGGGATCGACGGCCTTGATGCCGTTGGCGATCGCCTTCGCGGTCATGTCGTCCTCGCAGGCGACGTTGGAAATGGCGCCATGCGCCTTGACGTGGGTGACCTTGTAGCCCGCCGCGGTCGCGATCGCCTGCAGGGCGCCGATCTGGTAGGCGATCAGGTTTTCGATTTCAGATGATTTCAGGCCCGGCATCGGCCGCCGTCCAAAGCCGTGCAGGTCGCGATAGCCGGGGTGGGCGCCGACGCTGACGCCGCGGGCTTTCGCCAGCTCAACGGTGTGGCGCATGATGTCGGGGTCACCGGCATGAAAGCCGCAGGCGACGTTGACCGACGTCGCAAGCTCGATCATTGCGGCGTCGTTGCCCATTTCCCACGCGCCAAATCCTTCGCCGAGATCGCAATTGAGGTCGATGGTTGTCATGCTGATGGTCCGCTTCTCGTGGATGGATCGAATTGATCAGTCCGGGCCGGCCGGGGATTCGGCGTGCCAGGTCCCGGCATCGACGGCGCTGACGGCGTGGCCCGCGACATTGGCATCGTGCAGCGCCTCGATGTTGAGATCAACGCTTTCGATGGACCGCAGCCGCTCGGGCAGGGTGTGTAGCAGCTCGGCAAATTTGCGCGCTTCCGCTTGCGCTTCCGCCATGCTGATGGCGCGAAAGCGAAAGCCACGGCCGGCGGGGGTCTGCGCAAACCGCCCGAAATCGGCCGATATCACGGTCGCGATCTTGGGATAGCCACCGCTGGTGCCGCGGTCGGGCATCAGCACGATCGGCTGGCCGTTGCCGGGCACCTGCAGGCTGCCATTGACGGTGCCGTCGGACACGATGTTGTGGCCGTGGAGATGTTTCAACACGGGGCCTTCGAGCCGGTAGCCCATGCGGTCGCTGGTGGCCGAGATCTTCCAT
This sequence comes from uncultured Alphaproteobacteria bacterium, assembly GCA_963742935.1. Lineage (GTDB taxonomy): Bacteria > Pseudomonadota > Alphaproteobacteria > Rhizobiales > Xanthobacteraceae > Bradyrhizobium. The sequence goes on from CAVUOI010000003.1 coordinate 10,547, forward strand.
TCGCTGTCGACAAACAGCTTCTTGGTCTCGTCAGCGAATTCGTCATCCTGCGGTCCCCAGACCACGCGGATCGAGGCCTCGATGGCCGCCGGGCAGCTCGATCCGCCGTTCCGGCGCGCCGCTGGCGGCGTTCGCCTGCAGTTCGTCGCCGGACTGCAGCGGACGCGGGTAAGGGCTGCCGAGGCCGGCGCGGGCATTGACGGCGAGGCTGCCGAACATCGGCTCGCCTTCGATGCCGCCTTCGATGGCGAGATAGCTGAACGAACCGCCGCGCGCAAAGCCGAGGGTAAGTGTCTCGCCCTCCGCCAGGGTCGCCGATGTATCTGACGCCACGGGCCGGCCGTCGATATCGGCAGGGCGAGGCGCTCCCGCCAGCGCCACGCGAACGGCGCCGCCGCGCGCGGTGAGTTTTGCCCCGAACGGTCCGACTTCGACGGCCGCGGTGAATGGTTCATTGCCGAGCAACGTGTTGGCGGCCGCCAGAGCCAGCCGGTCCATCGCGCCGCTCGGCACCAGGCCGTAACGCTGGGAGCCGGGGCGTCCGCCGTCCTGAACCGAACTCGCCGGGCCGATCGAGGCAATGACGAGCTTGCTCATGAGGCGATCTGCTCGGCGATGAATTCGCCCGCTTCGGCGGCGCGGTCCTGCTCCGCGAAAGTTTTGGCATCGACCGGCGAAAAGCTGATGCTGTCGCCGGGCTCCAGCAGAAAGATCGGATTGCGATGAAGCTGGTAGGTGCGGACCGCCGTCTGTCCCAGAAGATGCCAGCCGCTCGGGCCGGCGAGGCATTGCACGCCGGTCTGCACGCCACCGATCGAGACGGTGCCGGCCGGCGTCAGCAAACGCGGGTTCTGCCGCCGCGGCATGTGGAGGCTATCGGTCAGCCCGCTGAGATAGGACCAGCCGGGCGTAAAGCCGATCATGGCGACCCGGTAGTCGCCGGCGACATGGCGCGCCACGATCTCGTCCGGCGTGGTGTTGAGGGTTTTGGCGACATCCTCGAGGTCGATGCCGTGCTCGTCGCCATAGACCACCGGAATGCGCCAGCGCCGGGCCTTTGCCGTTGCCGGCACCGGACGTTCCGCGAAGGCGAGAATCTGTCCGCCCAATTTGTCGAAATCGACTTGCCCGGGATCGTAGTGGACCAATAGCGAACGATAGGTCGGCACCGTCTCGGTGACGCCCGCGAGCGGCTCGGCGGCCATGGCGCGGTCGAGCGCCAGCACCCGCCGGTTGGCGACATCGTCGATGTTGCGGCTGAATTCCACCGTGATGGCGCTGTCGCCACTCGGCAAGAGGCGGGGCGGGGGAAGCGTCGCGGTCATGATCTCCGAACGGTCTCGTAGCTCTCGCTTTTGAGCATGATCTCGCCGGAAAACCGGTGCCCACTTTTCCGGATCATGCTCGCCTGAAGCTGTAGCGTGTTTCAGGTGCGAGTGGAATTCGCTTCGTGCGAAATGCGCCAGCAAGTTCAATAAATTAATCCAGCCACCGACGATAAGATGTTGTGATTGCCCAGCTTTCCGCGAGCCCTTGACGGGACATCCGCGCTTCGCAAGATGCGCTACCTATTCGATCACCCTCCGGAGCCCGCATTCCAGATGTCCCTGTCCCCTGAAGCCCTCGCAACCCTGTCCGGCGTGTCCACCGCCACCATCACCACCGTGCTGCTCAAGAAGGGCCTGCGAAACATCTGGATGCGCGGCACCAAGCCGCTGCGGCCCGGGCAGCCGAGGCTGGTCGGACCGGCCTTTACGCTGCGCTTCGTACCCGCGCGCGAAGATCTCGCTACGCCCGAGTCGTGGTCGTCGCCGATCTCGACCCGCACCGCGATCGAAGCGATGCCGAAGGGCTGTATCGCCGTCGTCGATGCCATGGGCGAAACCGACGCCGGCATCTTCGGCGACATTCTCTGCGCGCGCATGGTCAAGCGCGGCGTGGCGGCGCTGATCACCGATGGCGTGGTGCGTGATATCGAGGGGGTGCTCGGCACCAATCTGCCCGTGTGGTGCGATGGCTACGCCGCCCCGCCCTCGGTGGCCGGATTGACCTTCGTCGGCTGGGGTGAGCCGATCGGCTGCGGCGGGGTCGCGGTATTTCCGAACGACATCGTCGTCGCCGACCAGGACGGCGCGGTTCTGATTCCGCAGGCGATGCTCGACCATGTGCTGGCCGAAGGGCCGGAGCAGGAGCGGATGGAAGCCTGGATCGTCAACGAGGTGAACAACGGTGCGGCATTGCCCGGCCTCTATCCGATGAACGCCGAGACCAAGGCCCGCTACGCAGCCAGCAAGAAAGTAACGATTTGTAGGGTGGGCTGAGCGGAGCGAGCCCACCATTTGACCGCGCGCTTGGTGATGGATGGTGGGCACGTCGCTTCGCTCCTCTGCCCACCCTACAAGATCAGACTACGTTCAGAAAAAGGAGACAACTCCATGGAAATCCATCTCGCAAGCTCTCGCCCGACACGCCGCGCACCGGCTGAATATTTCACCGGCTCGGTGCTGCAGGATCCGATCATCGCGACCGAGGCGCCGGCACGGCTGAACTCGGCGCGCGTCTCGTTTGAACCCGGGGCGCGCACCGCGTGGCACACGCATCCGCTGGGACAAACGCTCTATGTGATCTCGGGCGTTGGACGGGTGCAGGCCAAGGGCGGACCGATCAGGGAAATCCGCCCCGGCGACGTCGTCTGGATTCCGCCCGGTGAGAAGCACTGGCATGGCGCTTCGCCGACCAACGCCATGACTCACATCGCCATGCAGGAATCGCTCGACGGAAGCCACATCACCTGGATGGAGCATGTGACCGACGCGGAGTATTCGGCGAAGCTCGGATAGAGCGTTTAAGGGCGAAGCATGCCCTCGGACTTGATCCGTGGGTGGGAGACCGGTTCGCGTCAAGAAAAGCGTCAAAACAAAAATCTTGAGCCCCGTTCCGATTCCGTCGGAACGGAAAGGGCTCTAGTTCCGCTGCGCCGTCCAGGTGCCCGAGCAAAGGGCGGCGCGCCAGGTGCCCGAACCCGAGGTGCCGGAGAGGCGGCCGGTGCCGACCGCACGCTTCACGCCGCTTGCCAGCGTGACGCTGATACTGCCGGCGTCGGCGACACGGCCCGATGCCGTGACGACCGCGTTGTTCGAGGCGACCTTGCCGTTGTTGATTTCGATCGAGACCGACGTGCCGCTGGGGCACGCGGCGTTCGACGAGGTGATCTGGACATTCCAGTCACCGTCGAACGTTGCGGCTGCGGATGGCGTCGCAAAGCTCAGTGCGGCAAACAGCGAAGCGGCGATGAGAGATTTCGAAGAAATGATCATGACGTGCCCCTTTGGTTTCGACACGAACAGGATCTCACAGCGGCGGCCGCACGACCGTGACCATCATCACAGGAAAAAAGCCCCGCGTGGCGCGCGGGGCTTTTGTTGGGCTCTCGGAAGTGCTCGACGTCACACGCCGGTCAGTTGACGCGGGTCCAGGTCTGGCCACCGCAGAACATGCCGCCGAAGGCGCAGCCCTGGACGCGCAGGGCGTTGCTGCCCATGAGGACGATTGTGGAATCGTAGGTGCTGCCGCTATTCGGATCGAAAATCCGGCCGCTCCACTTGTCCTTGCCGGGCTTCATGTTGATCAAAACCTGCGCGCCGTTCTGGTTCGACTTCTTGTCGACGGAATAGCCGCAGATATTTCCGCCACATTCTTCGATGCGCACCTTGCCTTCCTTCTCCTCCGTCAGCCAGACGCCGAGCGGTGAGTTCGTAGACGGAAGTGTCGAACTTGCCGGCGCGGCGGCCTGTTTCTGTTGCGGCGGAAGCGGCGGTGGTGCCGGCGCGGCAACGGGAGCCGGCGGGGGCGGCGCGGCCGGAATGGCTTGAGGGGCGGGCGCTGGTGTCTCGGGTGGCGGCGCGATCACGATCGTTGTGGTGGGAGCGGGCGGAGCGGGGGCGGGAGGCGGCGGCGCCGGTGGGACAGCCGCCTGCTCGGCCGGTGCAGGAGCAGGCGCAGTTGCTGGTGCAAGTGCTGCCGGTGCAGGCGCCGCAGCAGCCGGGGCTGCCGGCTCGGGCACGGCCTGCGGGGCTGACTTCGCCTGTTGCGGCGTCTTCCTGCCGCTCGGGCGATCGAGATCGCTTTCCTCGCCGCGCGGGCGCTTGGCCTTCTTGCCGGTATTGTCGTAGACGCCGGGTATCTGCACCGTGCCGCGGTCGGGATCGATGGTGATGGTTTGGCCACCATATTCGAACTTGTACTGCTGGGCCTGCGCGGCGGTGAGGCTGCTCGCCAGCAACAGCACGGCGATAGCAAGACACTTCTTCATGACGACCTCCTGAGCAGGGAACCCTCGAAGCTATTACGCAGCGATAGCTTCACCCAACGTGATCCAGATCACTTTCAAAGTATGAGTCGTGTACTAGCGGCTCTGGGTTCAAACCTGATAGCGGCAGTTTAAATAGCGCTCGCGGTGCGGTCAATTTGCGGCGAAAACAGATAACACTGCTGCGTTGCCAACGCGGTGCCAGCCGGAGAAACCAAAACGTGACCATCTCGCTTCACGAAGCATCCGTCGGCGTGTTCGTGCCGTATCTCAAAAATCTGTCTGCCCTGCTCGACCGTGCCGCGGCCCATGCCGAAGCACGCAAGATCGATCCCGCTGTGCTTGTGAACATGCGCCTCTCACCAACCATGTACAGCCTGAAGCAGCAGGTGGGAGAAGCCAACCGTCATGCCACCGTCGCCGCCGCGCTGCTGGCCGGCCACGTGCCCCACACATTTGCCGACGCCGAGCCCGACATCGCCGAACTCAAGGCGCGTATCTCAGCGGCGATCGATTTCGTGCAGGGCCTGCCGCGCGCTGATATCGACGCCGCGGCCGACAAGGAAGTCGCTTTCACTTTCAAGAACGGCACGCAGCGCACATTCACCGGCAAATCGCTGCTGCTGACCTTCAGCGTTCCGCAGTTCTTCTTCCATGTCACGACGGCCTACGACATCCTGCGTCACGCCGGTGTCGATATCGCCAAGAAAGATTTTCTGGGACCGCCGAGATAAAAGCTTCAGGCCGAGGTTACACCTCGGCGCTGTCCTTGTGAGTCAGACTGGCCGCGCCGCGTCCGCTCATCTCGCTCTTCAATTGCTCGAAGCGCCGACGCGCGTCGCTCTCGCGATCGTCGACCATCTGGATCGCTGCCTCGCGCGACAGCGGGCCGGAGACAACAAGCGCGGACGTCTCCCCAATGGTCTCATCGACATAGTAGTTGCCGCTGTCGAGGCGGACCGTCCACTTGAAACGGATCGCAGCCATCGGACCGGGGCCATGCTTCGCATAACCGTGCGCCTCGATCGGTGAAGGGGCAGTGGGAAGCGGCGGCGGGACTGCGGGCGGTCTCTCCGCGGCCGCGGCCTTCTCGGACTCGCGGCTTCTGTCCGGCGGCTCCAGAATACTGGCGATGGTCGCCAAGGCGTGGTCGGTCGGGTCACCTTGAGTCACGGTTCAGCCTCCGGATCGAGTTATGTTTCCGGAATTGGTGTCCCACTTCCGCCCGGTGCATGCTCCTAAGTGCCGATACGGATTAGCTTTGTCAAATCTTGGCGTTTTTGCGGCAGCGGTTACGCACAGACCGGAGGTAATCGGTTCTTCCAGGGCCGCTCCTGCTCGAGCTGGCCGGCAAGCCGAAACAGGGTCGCCTCGTCGCCGAACCTCGCCGAGAACATCATGCCGAGCGGTAATCCAGCCTTGTTCCACGCCAGCGGCACCGACATCGCCGGCTGTCCGGACATGTTGAACATGGAAGTCCCCGGCATATAGCGGCGCAGGATCGGTGCGATATGCGACAGGTCTTCCGACATGGTGTCGAGTTCGCCGATGCGCAGCGGCGGTGCACACAAGGTCGGACACAGAAAGACGTCGCAGTTTTCGAAGAACGTCGCCAGCGCGCGTGAGATCTGGAAGGCGGCGAGCTGGGCGGCGACGTAGTCGGTGGCGGGGGTCTTTTGCGCGTTGTGCGCGCTCGCCAGCGTCAGTATCTCGAAATCGTTCTGCGTCGCCGCGCGGCCGAGCCGCTGTTCGATCAGCCGCACCGACAGCGCCGTGTTGGCGCCCACGATCGTCGTCATCACGGCGGCCGGATCGGCGGCGAGCGGCACTGCCCGTTCCTCGACGTGATGACCGAGCCCCGCCAGCAGCTTTGCGATCTCGCGCACGGCCGAAGCGATTTCCGGATCGATGGCGTCGCCATAGGGCGATTTGTCGGTGAAGGCGATGCGGAGCTTGCCGGGGTCGCGGCCGACCTCCTGCGAAAACGGCCGCTCCGGCGGCGGGGCCACGTAGGGGCTCGACGGCTCCGGGCCGTGGATGGCATCCATCATGACCGCGCTATCGCGCACGCTGATGCTCACGACATGGCCGCAGGCAAAGCCGCCCCAGCCCTCGCCGCGATCGGGGCCGAGCGGATTGCGCGCCCGGCTTGGCTTCATGCCGAACACGCCGGAGGCGGAAGCGGGGATGCGGATCGAGCCGCCGCCGTCGCTGGCATGCGCGACGGGGAGGATGCGAGCGGCAACGGCTGCCGCCGCACCTCCCGATGATCCGCCGGAGGAATGCGCTGTATTCCAGGGATTGCGGGTCGGCCCGTGCAGGCGCAACTCCGTCGTCGGCATCAGGCCGAATTCGGGACTGGCGCTTTTGCCGAAGATCGAGACGCCGCTGTCGAGAAAGCGCTGCGAGAGCGTGCCGTTGTGGTCGGCCACGAAATCCTTCAGCACCGTGGCGCCAAACGTCGTGCGCGTGCCCTCCACCGGGTCGAGGTCCTTCAGCAGGAACGGAACGCCGGTAAACGGGCCGTCGGGCAGGCCGCGTTCGATCTGGCGTTCGGCATAGTCGTAATGCTTGACGACGACGGCGTTGATCTGCGGATCGACCTTCGCGGTGCGGGCGATGGCTTCGTCGAGCAATTCCTTGGCCGTGACTTCCTTCTTCCGAACCAATTCCGCAAGGCCGACCGCGTCGTAATTGCCGTATTCTTTGAAGGCCATGCGCGCACCTCAACTTGCCGGCCGGTCAATGGACCGGCCGCGTCCGGGGTCAGTGACGAGCCGATTTAGCCGAGCACGTCCTGATTGATCACGTTCTGCCGCAGCGGATCGCCGTCCAGAACGCTCAGAATGTTGCGCGCCGTCTGCTCGCTCATGCGGTCCACGGCTTCCACCGTGACGCCGGCGACGTGCGGGGCCAAGATGACGTTCGGCAGCGCGAACAACGCCTGGCCGGCCGGCGGCGGCTCCTGCTCGAAAACATCGAGCCCCGCGCCGGCAAGCTTGCGCGACGAAAGGGCTGCGTGCAGCGCGGCCTCATCGACGATGCCGCCACGCGCCGTGTTGATCAGGAACGCCGTGGGCTTCATGCGCTTCAGCCGGTCGGCATTGAACATGCCGATGGTCTCCGGCATCTTCGGGCAATGGATGCTGACGAAGTCGGCGCGCGGCAGTGCGGCGTCCAGATCCGTGACCGGTTCACAGCCGGCGGCCTTGATGTCGGCGGCGGACTTGTAGGGATCGAAAATCAGCACGTTCATTTCCATCGCCAGGCAACGCTTGGCGGTGCGGCTGCCGATGCGGCCGAAGCCGACGATCAGGATCGTTTTGCCGTAGAGATCGAAGGGCAGCATGCCCAGTCTCTCAGGCCAGCGGTTGTCCCTGACCAGCGAATGCATTTCGGTCGCGCGCTTGGCGAGGGTCAGCATCATGAACACGGCGCATTCGGCCACCGAAGGCGAGTTCGCGGTGCCCGCGACCATCAGCGGGACCTTGCGGCGGCTGAGGGCAGGGACGTCGACGGCATCGAACCCGACACCGATCCGGGTCACGACCAGCATATCCTGGGAGGAATTCGAGCTCAGGGTCGCCGAAGCGTGTGCCGCCGAGGGCGACGCCATGCACCGGCGCATGCTCCTTCAGCTTGGCGTTGAAATCCGCCTGCGAGATCATGTTGGGAAATTCGATGAGATCGATGTCGTCGCGTGCGTCGAGCAGTGCTCTTCCCTGCTGCGACATCGATTTAGTGATGAAGATTTTCTTCTTGTTGGTCGCCATTTCCTGCCCTTGGGTCTCGCGATCGCGCCGTCAAAGGACGACGCCGGAGGCCTCATTTAGCAGGTGCATGTTATTGAGGTCCACAGCCAATCGGAGCGGGCCGCCATCCTGCGCGCCGGCATTGGGATTGACCCGGCCGCAAACCTGGGAGCCCTCCATCGTGAAATAGATCAGCGTCTCCATTCCCATCGGCTCGGTGACATCGAGCACCGTATCGAAATTCTCCACGCCCGGCTCGGCGTGCTGCTTGGCCTCGGTGATGTGCTCGGGCCGCAGCCCCAGCAGTAATTTGTCCGATCGCGGGACGCCCTGGTAGCGGGCGGCGCGGGCCGGCGGCAGCGGGAAGACGATGCGATCTGTCAAGCGGACGTGCAGCTTGCCGGCGATCTCTTCCAGCCGGCACGGGATGAAATTCATCGCCGGCGAGCCGATGAAGCTGGCGACGAATTTCGTCGCCGGCTTGTGGTAAAGCTCGTTCGGCGTCCCGATCTGCTCGATCCGGCCGTGGTTCATCACCACCACGCGATCGGCAAGCGTCATCGCCTCGACCTGGTCGTGGGTGACGTAGACCGTCGTGGTGCGGACCTTTTGGTGCACCTTCTTGATCTCGATCCGCATCTGCACGCGCAGCTTGGCGTCGAGGTTGGACAGCGGCTCGTCGAACAGAAACACTTTTGGATTACGCACGATGGCGCGGCCCATGGCGACGCGCTGGCGTTGGCCGCCGGACAATTGTTTCGGCTTGCGGTCCACCAGCTCGACGATATCGAGCATGCGCGCGGCTTCGTCGACGCGGCTCTTGATCTCGGCCTTGGGATAGCGCTTCAGCCGCAACCCGAACGACATGTTTTCCGCGACCGTCATGTGCGGGTAGAGCGCGTAGTTCTGGAACACCATCGCGATATCGCGGTCCTTGGGCGGGACGTCGTTGATGACGTCACCGCCGATCATGATGTCGCCGTCGGAAATATCTTCCAGGCCGGCGATCATCCGCAGCGTGGTCGACTTGCCGCAACCCGAAGGCCCGACCAGCACGACAAACTCATGGTCGGCGATATCGAGATCGATGCCGCGCACCGCCTCGACCTCGTCATAACGCTTCACCACCTTGCGCAACGTCACGTCAGCCATGAGATCAACCCTTTGTCGCGCCGGCGGTCAGGCCGGCAATGTAATAGTCCATCAGGAAAGCGTAGATGATGAGGGGCGGTGCCGCGCCGAGCAGGGCGCCGGTCATGATCTGCCCCCAGGCGAACACGTCACCCTTGATCAGCGTGGTGATGATGCCGACCGGCAGCACTAGCTGGTCGGTCGACGTCGTGAACACCAGCGGGTAAAGGAACTGCGCCCATGAGACCGTGAAGGCAAAGATGGTCGCGGCAATGATGCCGGGGAAGGCAACCGGGATGAAGATCCGCGTCAGCGTCTGAAACCACGATGCCCCGTCGATTACGGCGGCCTCGTCGAGTTCTTTCGGAATCGAAGCAAAGTAGCCGATCATGATCCAGGTACAGAACGGCACCGTCAGCGTCGGATAGATGATCAGCAGCACATACCATCTATTGATCAGTTGAATTCCGGTGAATTCGCCGAACGCCGCAAACATCTTGAACAGCGGCAGGAACAGCAGCGTCTCGGGGATCAGGTAGGTCAGGAAAACGCCGGTGGCGAGCGTCGCCGAGCCCCAGAACCGCATTCGCGCCAGCGCGAAAGCCGCCGGTACGCTGATCAGCATGGTGATGGTGACGACGAAGATCGAGACCATCGCCGAATTGAAGAAGAAGCGCAGGAACTGGTTCGAGGTGAGGATCTCGGCATAGTTCGCAAGCGTCGGACTGTAGACCCACCAAGGGTTCGTCGCCGCTGAAATCTCCGCGCTGCTCTTCAGCGAGGTGATCAGCATGTAGAGCGGGGGCAGCAGCGAGAACGCCGCAAAGATGGTCAGGAAGAAATACGACCATTTCAGCGCCCAGGCGCGGTCGCGGCTCATGCTGCCGTACTTGACCGTTCGGGTCGGCGCAGCCTTGTCGATGGTGACGGTGCTCATCAGGCTTCGTTCCCGCGCTTGTTGATGTCCCGCAGTATGAATACCGCTGCGATGGCCAGGATCGGCACCATGAACAGCGAAACGCTGGCGCCTAGCGGAATGTCGCTGCCTTCGATGCCGACGCGGAACGCCCAGGTCGCAAAGATGTGCGTATGGTCGAGCGGACCGCCGGCGGTGAGAATGCGCACGATATCGAAATTCGCAAACGTGACGATCAGCGAGAACAGCGTCGTGATCGCGATGATGTTGCGCATCATCGGTAGCGTCACGTACCAGATCCGTTGCCACCAGTTGGCGCCGTCGATCGCGGCGGCTTCATAGAGCTGCTCCGGCACCGATTTCAGCGCCGCCAGATACATGATCATGAAGAACGGTGCGCCGACCCAGATGTTGACCAGGATCACCGAGAAGCGCGCCCAGCCGGCGTCGCCGGTCCAGGGGATCGGCCCGAGCCGAAGAACGCCAGCGTGTAGTTGAAGGCGCTGTAGGACGGATCGAACAGCCACAGCCACGCCAGCGTGCTCATGGCCGGCGGAATGACCCATGGCACCAACAGCATGCCGCGCCATTTGCGCTGGCCTTTGGCCGGGATGTTGTGAACGAAATGCGCGACGATGAAGCCGATCAGCGCCTTGAAGCAGACCGCCGTGATCGCGAAGATGCACGACTGCTTCACCACCAGCCAGAACGTTTCACGCTTGAACAGGAACTCGAAATTGCCGAAGCCGACGAAGCGTTGCATCGATTTGTTGAGCGATGCCAGGTGCAGCGAATAGAACGCCGGATAGACCACCAGGATGCGTAATCAGCAAGATCAGCGGCAGCGTCATCAGGAACGCCGCGGTCGATTTACGCCTCAGCATGCCCTCTGCAGGCTGGAGCGTTTTCGCTTGCGCTGCCGTCGCGGCAACTCTGTCCGGCTGAAATGCGACGTCGACCATGATGCTTCTTCCCTGCGGATATTCGGTTGTTGTCGAGAAGCCGGCGTCGCGCCGGCTCGCTCGATCTCTGCGCATGCGAGCAGAAGGTACCGCCGCGGCTTTTCGCCCGCCGCGGCGGTGCGTAGCGGTATCCTCAGCTCCGCATGAAGCCTTCGAGTTCGCCCTCGGCCCAGGCGAGCGTCTTCTCCATGGGTTCGCCCTGGTAGAAGCGGACGCACATCTTGGTCAAAGTGGCCTGCGCGTAGATCTGCTGGGCCACTTTCGGCGGTGCGGGGGAGGCGGAGATCGACAGCACCTGGTGCTTGTGCGGGTTCGGGTAGTGATACAGCGTTCCCTTCGGTGGGCCTTCCTCGGCCCAGACCTTGAGCGTCGTGAGCTTCTCGAACGCCGGCAGATCGTAGCCGCCGCTGGCCCTGACCATCTTCTCGACGGCATCTGGCTGCGACAGATGGACCAGGAGGCTCTTGGCTGCTTCCTTGTTCTTGGCGAACTTCCAGATGCTCCAGTAGTAGGGCAGGAAGGGCGCGAAGCGTCCCTTCGGACCGACCGGGAAGCCGTGGGTCCAGCATTGCTCGGCAACCTGCGGCGCGTCACGCTTGGCGACTGCCCAGGCGCTCGGCGGATTCATGATCAGCGCGCCGCGGCCGGAAACCAGCCACTTGTTGTTGGAGGCGTCGTCCCAGGCCGGCACATCCGGCGGCAGGAACGCCATCAGCTTCTTGTAATATTCGAGAACGGCGCGAACGTTGTCGTTCTTGACGACGACATTGCCCTTGGCATCGACGACTTCGGCGCCGAAAGCCAGGAAGAAGGCGCCTACTGTATCGACGTTGTCGCTGGTCTCGCCGAGACCAATGCCGAAGGGCACGCCGGCCTTGTGGCAGGCTTCCGCCGCCTTCAGGAAGGCGTCCGTTGTCCACGCGTCAGCCTTCGGCGCCTCTCCCGCCGGATACATCGCCTGGACATCGATGCCGGCGTGCTTCTTCATCAGATCGATGCGCGAGCAGGGACCCTTGATCTGGCTGCCGACGCAGGCCGGGACGCCCAGCCATTTTCCATCGGCCACGCCCAGATACTTCACGGTGCCGTTGACGTCGCCGTTCTGCTTGATGACGGCTTCGACGATTTCGGTTACAGGCTCGATACTTTCGGCGAGAGAGTGCGGCAACCATGTCGACATCGCGATGATGTCGTGTCCCGATTTCGCCTGCGCTTCGGCTTGCGTGGTCAGCAGAAGCTTGTTGCCCTGGCTCGGGATGTAGTCGATCGATACCTCGACCTTCTCCTTGGCGGCCCATTCGTTGACGAGATCGGTGGAAGCCTTGTTGGCGCCGGGTACCCAATGGTCCCAGAAGCCGATGGAAAGCTTACCTGCGGCATAGGCGCCGCGCACATAAGGCGCTGTAATGAGCGCCGCGGAGGTCAGTGCAGTAGCAGCAACGAATTGTCGGCGAGAAAGCTTCTTGCGTGACATGGTGTCTCCCTCTTTGCTTGCTTTTTGTTGTCGTCTTGTCGTTCCTCTTTTTATTTTTCTTATTGTTGTTGGCGTTCACGCGATCGCGCCGAGTTGGACGGCGTGCGTTCCGCGAATATTTGGTTGCGCAATCAGAACAGAATTAATTGCGTCTGTCGAGGAATGACGCGTGCGACATTCTAGAACTAACGTTGCGTCGAAATTTCCAGCGCGGGGAATACAGTGGTGCCTATCGGCGCGGCATATTGCGTTGCACACGACACCATCAGCGCGCGAGGGGCAGGGATCGAAATCGCAACGCGGGGGTTCCGGATCCATGATCTGTATAGCTCGGCGCTACCGCAACGGACGGCACCTCGGCTGGACTTGCTCGCCGCGAAAACGATAAGATTCAGAATTCGAGGACATCAGTCCTAGCCGACCATCAACGGAGACCGACAATGACTAGCCCGACGTCCAAACTGCGCACGCGCTGGAGAATGTGCGCGGCCATGGGGTTGGCCACCATCCTGCTTCTCGGCGCGCCGCCGCTTGCGGATGCGCAGGTGATTCAGGGCGTCGAGAAGGGCGCCCGCGAGGGCAACAAGGCGGCAGGACCGGTCGGCGGCGTTCTGGGCGGGGCGATCGGCGGCGTGGTGGGCGTCGTGACCGGCGTGACCGGCGTCTTCACCGGGGGCAACAATAACAACAATGCCAAAGGCGGGCAGGCGCCGGCGGCAAAGGATGCCAAACAGGGTGACGACCCCAAGCCGGGCGAGGCTTCCAAACAAGGCGAGGCTTCGAAGGGCGACACGGCGAAGCCGGCAAAGGGAAGCAAGGCGACCAAGACCGCCAAGCAGCAACCGCAGCCGCAGCCGGCGGTCCTCACCCAGCCTGGCGCGACGCAGCTGACGGCCGAGCAGATCGTGGCCACCAGCGACGCCAATATCGAGCGGATCAAGAAGGAGCTGAATCTCACGCCCGAACAGGCGAAGCATTGGGCCGGGTTCAACAGTGCGATGCACTATCTCGGTCACAATGGCGCCGACCGCCTTAAACTGCGTGTGGCGCGCGCCAAGCGCGATCCCCCGGATGACATCATCGAGCAGATGCGCAACGAAGCTCAGTTCCTCAACGACCGCGCCGTCGATCAGCGCAATGTGGCTGACGCGGCCGAGCCGTTATTCACCAGCCTCGACGACAAGCAAAAGGCGGCCTTCATTCAGGAAATGGTCAATCTGAGCCACGAGCGCGGGCTTGATTAGCGGACACAACCTGGGGGGTGAATAGCCGGGCACGCATGCCCTGGGGTAGGTTGAAAGGCGAGGCACCCGGCTACTCTGCCGCAGCGGCGCGGCTTGTTCCAATTTCATTGCAATGATGATCAAACCCTGACGAACTCGCGCCTTACTGATGGCCGACTTGCGGCGATGTCGGGAACTTCAGTCTTTGGTAGCCGGGTGTTGCACCCCAACATCAGATGCGCTCCGGTACACCAACCTCAACGCAAATTCGGCCGCAATGGATGCGGCCGAATTGAACTCGATCTTCCGGTAGCGCCTCAGCTTTTCGGGAAATTCAACTCGACGCCGACGCCATCCGGATCGTAGAGGAAAAACTGCGTGTCGCCGGTGCGGGGCACGATGCTTTCGCGGAATTTGACGCCTTTCGTTTGCAGGCGGTTGCGCATGGCATCGACATCGCTCGCCGCAAAGGCGATATGGTCGAGCCGGCCGGTATCCTCATACTTCTTCTCGGTGCCGCGCACGACGATGCCTTCGCGCGGCTTGCGCGTGCCCATCAGGTGCACCGTGGCGGCGCCGCCGGAATAGAGCCAGTAGCCGGGGAAATCGAGCGGCGGACGGTCGCCGTTCTCCAACCCCAACACGTCGCAGTAGAAATCCTTGGTTCGCTCGAGGTCGGATGGTTCGATGGTGTAGTGCTGCAGTCCGCCAAGTCCCATGATCGTTCTCTCCCTAAACAAAGCTGAGGTCGGTATCGGCGCCCATCATCCAGGCGCCGACGGTTTCAAAATGCCTGAGCTGGCCTTGCAGCTGCTGGGTTACCGTGTGGATGTCACGGAAACGGCGCTCCAGCGGATGGTTCTCGAAGATCGCGGTGGCGCCGGCGGCGTTGTAGGCGAAGTCGACCGCCTCGCGCGCCTTGTGAATGGCGTTGGTGGAGGCCATGCGGATGTTCATGCGCTGCGCGACCGTGATGGTCGCGCCTGCGCTGAGGTCGTTCCAGATATCGGCCATCGATTGCAGCACATAGCCGCGCGCGGCGCGGAGATTGACTTCCGCCTGCGCGAGGTTGGATTGGACCACGGCGTTGTCCCGCAACGACTGTTTTGTACCGCGCGGCACCTTGGTGCGCATCGTCTCGACGAAATTGTCGAGGGCGGTGCGGGCGATGCCGCAAGCCACGCCCGCAAAGCCCATCTGGTAACAGGTGTGGTTGCTCATGCGGAACAGCGGGCCGCGCTCGCGGCATTCCCGATCGAACTCACGCGTGATCGAATGGTCGGCGCGCACGAAGAAATCGTTGAGCGCGAACTGGTCGCTGGCGGTGCCGCGCAAGCCCACGGTGTTCCAGATATCGGTCCACTCGACGTCCTCGGTACGCACCAGCATGGTGCGCTCCAGCGCAGCCCCGTTGGCGTCGTGTTTGGGTGAACCGTCGGCGGCAAAGATCGGGCAGTGCGCGCCGAGCCAGGTGGCATGCCGGCCGCCGGAGGCAAAGGACCAGACGCCGGTCACCCGGTAGCCGCCCTCGCATTCGACCGCGCGCACCCTGGGGCCGGGCCCCCACGCCAGCACGGCGCGGGGATCGCCGAAGATCGCCTGCGCCACCGGCAGGTCGAGATACGCCGCCGACATCGCACAGCCCCCGGCCTGGCTGAGGCACCAGGCGGTGGAAGCGTCAGCCTTGGCGATGGTTTCGATGACGTGGAAAAAGGTGATGGGGTCGGTCTCGATCCCATTGGCCGATCGCGGCAGCAACAGCCGAAACAATTGCGCGTCGTGCAGTCTGTCGAGAAGCGCAGGCGGCAGCCGGCGCGTGGTCTCGATGTCGCCGGAGGCTGTCGCGACCTCGGGAAAAATGGCCTCGGCCCGGGCGATCACCGCCCGGTCGCCGGCAAGATCGGCAGAATTTGCCATCGGTGTATGCAAGACCATGTCTGCCGGTCCGTCCCGTCCCTGTGCCGTTTGTTGATAAAAGGCTATCGCGCCATCGCCGGGATCGGCAAGTCCATGATGGCGCGGAGCACATCTGCGAATAAAGGATCGGGATCGTGCCGCTCTGCACAATGCGGCCGGGACGCCTGTTCCGGTTTCCCGCGCGCATGGACCGACTTGTTTAAGGTTTTGCGCTAATCTCGCGGCTCGGTTGTAGTCGGGGCGGGGCGCATGGAAGAAAAACGAAAATATCCGAGAACGGATATTGATGAGCCCGGCTTCGTTTCGTCGGGCGGCTCCGTCATGTCCTGCATGGTCCGGAATATTTCGCCCGAAGGCGCGGCGATCGAAGTCGAGAACCCGGCCTTCGTTCCGCAGCACTTCCGCCTGGTGATGGCGAAGGATCGCTCGGTCGTGCACGAATGCCGCGTCGCATGGATCCAGAAAAATCGTATCGGCCTGACCTTCGTCACGGTCGCAGATGAGGCAGAGCGTGCGTCATCGCCGTAACACGGGATTCATCATTCGATCCGCAGCTTGGCGTCGCGCACCACCTTGCCCCACTTGTCGATCTCCAGCTTGATACGTGCGCCGTACTGTTCCGGCGTATTGGCTACCGGATTGAAACCGAGCACGGTGAGGCGCTCCTTCACGTCCGGCTGAGCGACGATCTTGGCGATCTCGCGATAGAGCAGGTCGACGATCTCTTTCGGCGTTCCGGCGGGCGCGACGATGCCCGTCAGCGTGTCGGCGTCCTGATCCTTGATGCCCTGTTCGGCATAGGTCGGCACATCGGGCAGCCCGGCGGCCCGTTCGGCCGACGCTACGCCAAGGGCACGCAGTTGCCCGCTCTGCACCGCCGAAAGGGAGGATGGCAGGGCGGTGAATGCGATCGGCGTGTGGCCGCCGACCGTTGCCTGGACCGCCGGCCCGGCGCCCGTGAAGGGCACGTGCACCAGATCGAGCTTGAAGGCGAGACGGAACAATTCGCCGCCCAGATGCGGCGTCGATCCGACGCCCGGACCGGCAAAGCTGTATTTGCCGGGATTATCCTTGATGAGCTGCACCAGTTCCGGCAGCGTCTTGGCCGGCACTTGCGGGTTCACCACCACGATATTCGGCGATGCCGCCACCAGCGTCACCGGCGCAAAATCCTTGATCGGATCGTACGGCACCTTGGCGTAGAGACTGGGATTGACGACGAAGCCGGTGCTGATGGCCATGATCGTATAGCCGTCGGGCGTCACGCGCGCGACCTGGCCGGCCGCGGTGTTGCCGCCGGCGCCACCGATGTTCTCGACGAAGAATTGTTGTCCGAGATTGTCGGTCAGCTTCTGGGCCACGATGCGGGCGATGGCATCGGTCGGTCCGCCGGCGGGGAAGCCGACCACGACGCGCACCGGCCTGTGCGGATAGTTTTCCGCCGATGACGCCACGACACCGGAAAGCAGCCACGCCGCTGCCAACACCACGCGCAAAGCCGCGACCATGACGCTCTCCCCCTATGTTTGTTGGGGCCATCATCGGCGAGGTCGCGGCGCAGAACAAGGGGGAGTGCGACGGCCAGCGGCCGCTATTTCCCGAGCAGCAGCGTGATCCGCTCTTCCAGTTCCTCGAACGGCATCGAGCCCTGCAACTTCACCCCGTTGATAAAGAAGGTCGGTGTCGACGTAACCTTCAATTCCCTGACGGCGTATTGCTGGTCGGCGGTCAGTCTGTCGAACTGCACCTGGTCCTGCTCGCAGGTGGCGACGTCCTGTTCGCTCATGCCGTGCTGCTTGCCGACATAAAGCAGCGTATCCTTGGTCTGCGCCAGCAGACGGTCCTGCAGCTTGAACATGATCTCGACCGCGCTGAGATATTTTTCGGCATCGCCGTTGCCGATGCAGCGCGCGAGTATGGATGCCGCGGCAGCCTTGATGTCGAGCGGAAACTCGCGGAACACGAACCGGACCTTGCCGGTGTCGATATATTTCGATCGCAACATCGGGAACACGTTCTGACTGAAGGCTGCGCAATGCGGGCAGGTCATCGATGAATATTCGGTCAGTGTGATCGGCGCGTCCGGCGATCCGATCGCGACGTCCGGTAGCGATACCGGCTTGGCGACGGCGGCGGCGATCGCGCTTTGGGCGGTGGCTGCGCCCGAGAAGGCCGGCGCTGCGCAGGCAAGCAGGACGGCGACGGCAATGCGGTGACAAACGCTCAACGGTTACTCCGAAACGAACTGGCGAGCGAGCCGACAAGGCCCGGGGATATCGACAATTCTACGGGCTTTGCGAATCAAAAGCCACCTGACCCGACGGCGATCGATTTCGAACGGAGCCGAGGACAGTTTTGCGCGCATCCATAAAAAATGCCCCGCAACGCGGTCTCTACGACGAGCGGTGGCGGGGCAGTCTTAGGAGAAAACGGCGAGATCGCCGAATGATGATGCAGACATCGTCGTCGGACATCATGTGGAAAGATATTCCACCGGTTTGGCGGCGCTCACATTGCGCTGGATCAAACAGAGAGCACGACGGGTCAAAAAACGCGCAACCAGCCGCCGGGCGCCGCCCCGGCAAGATTGATCGTCGCGGTCAGATCACGACGCGACACGGCTCCATGTGTGCTTGCAGGGGGCGGACGATTGGTCCGCCGGATGTTCGAACTCGTGATGGCCACTGAGGTGCATGACCTCGACGCAGTCGGCGTTGAGGCGTTCGTTATCGACCAACCGTTCGGCCAACACCAGCGCCTGGGACGGACCGGTCGAGTGGACGTCGATCTGGCGCTGCAGGCATTTGAAGCTGTGGCCGTCGGAGTTGCAGAGATCCTTGTAAAAGGAGACGCGATAATTGTTCATCTTGCCCTCCTGTCCTTCCAGTTTTCTTGTGGCCTGAGGCTACTCTCAGGCGTCCATGTCTGCCAGCCGCTTGCGATTGCGCAGCACGATTTGACGGGCAGTCGAGAATACCAGAACGCCCTGGTCGCTGAGCTGCGAAAGCGCACGTGAAACGGTTTCCAGCGTCAGGCCGAGATAGTCGCCGATATCGCGGCGACACATCGGCAGTGCCATCATGCCGGCCTTGGCGAGCCGACGATCCATTTCCAGCAGGAAGGTGGCAACTTTTTCCATCGCGGTCTTGCGACCCAGAAGCAACATGTGGTCTTCAGCGTGCCGCAGGCCGCTTGCCGTCAAGGTCCAGAGGTTATGGGCAACCTGGACGTTCGATCCGGCGGCGGCCTCCAGGGTGCGGCGCCTCACCAAGCGGACGGTGGTGTCGGTGATCGCTTCGGCGGTCAGGCGATGGGTCGAGCCGGCGTCGAGGCCGAACACGTCGCCGGGCAGATGGAACGCGCCGATCTGGCGCCTTCCGTCATTGAGGAGCTTGTAGGTACGGACCGCGCCGCGGACCACCTGATAGACATATTCGCAAGGCTCGCCGTCGCCGTAGATCTCCTCGTCCTTGCGGTATGAAAACTCGCTGGCAATCATACCCGCGCAGGCCGCGATCACGCTGAACTGGTCGACGGTCGGAACGGCCGGAGCGTGCGGGGCGGGGAAAGCCTTCGCAACCGGAATTTTGGCTGCCGGGACTGCCGGGGCGGTGATCGTCTGGGTGAGCATGTTGCCATCTCCTCGATGCGGGATGGCTTTGGTCTAACTGCGATTTTTGCTGCTCGATATTTGGGTCGATATCCTAAGGGAGGGCCCTTACGGGGTTTTACGGAGGCGGGGCCTACCGGCTCTTTTGCGGCTGGGCTACCGCGCCCGGCGTATCGATTGCATTTCGAACGCAGTCGATCAGGTTATCCTCCAGATTGGGCTTCAAAAGCACGTGGAGTACACCGGCCGAGCTTGCTTTGGCCGAAATTTTTTCGTCCGGATAGCCTGTGATCAGAATGATTGGGGTGGAAACGTCCAGCCTTCGCAGCCGGGTGGTCAGTTCCAAACCGTCGAGTTCCGCCATCTTGTAGTCAACGACAAGACAATCCGCGCAATTTCGGGTGGAAGACCCCAGCAACGCGCTCCCGCTGCGGAACGTACGGACGTCGAATCCTTCCGTTTCCAGCAGAAATCGCAACGATGTCCGGACGTCGTAGTCGTCATCGACGACGTAAATCATCGATTTCCTTGGCGAAAGGCCAACGCTGGCTTCACTGCTGGTGCTGGTTCGGGTGTCGATCATCGAGACAAAATAGACGGTTTTCCAGCTCCCGAATTGACTTGGCTCAATCTTCGACGACGCCGGCACGGATCGCAAAGCGCACCAGCTCGGAAAGGTTACCAGCCTGCATCTTGGTCATCACGTTCGCCCGATAGACCTCCACCGTGCGCGGGCTGATATCGTATTCGCGTGCGATTGCCTTGTTCGATTGCCCCGTCACCAGCCCCTGCATCACCTGGCGTTCGCGCTGGGTAAGGCTGGCGACGCGGGCGGCCATATCGGCCGCTGCCGCCTCGCTTTTCGAGCCGCTCTCGCTTCCTGCGAGGGCGGTCTCGATCATGCCAATCAGTCGATCATCCTCGAACGGCTTTTCGAGAAAATCGAGCGCGCCAAGCTTCATCGCTTCGACGGCGAGCGGCACGTCGCCATGGCCGGTCATCACGATCACGGGCAGCTTTCGCGGGCTGGAACCCAATTGACGCAGCAGCTCCATGCCGTCGATTCCAGGCATGCGCACATCCGTGACCACGCAGCCGGCGTCCAGGTTCGGCAGTTCGTTCAGGAAGACCTGCGCGGAATCGAAAACACGCACGTCGAAGCCGGCAGCGCCCAGCAGAAACTCCAGCGAGTTGCGCATCGCCGCATCGTCGTCGATGACATACACTTTACCCTGCGGCATCGGTCAGATCCTTGGCGGGCAGTGTGAAACGGAACGTCGCGCCGCCGGAGCCGTTGGTTTCGGCCCACATCCGACCGCCGTGAGATTCGATGATGGTGCGGCTGATGGAAAGGCCGACGCCCATGCCGGTTTCCTTGGTCGTGAAGAAGGGCTGGAACAGGTTCGCAAGCGCATCGCCTGCGAAACCGGGGCCGGTGTCGGAAATCGCAATTTCAATCATGTCATCTGCGGCCCTGGTGTTTGAGGCAATCAGCTCGCGGTGCGTCGAGACGGCCATCGCTTCCAGCGCATTCCGGAACAGGTTGACGAGGACCTGCTGAATCTGAACCCTGTCGGCGAGCACAAGGTCGCATGTCGGATCGAGGTTGAAGCGCAGGAACACGCCCTGTTCGCGGGCGCCGCTGAGCCCGAGCGCGCCGGCCTCTTCGATCATTTTCGAAAGACTCTCGACGCGTTTCTCGGGCACGTCGCGGGCGACGAAGTCGCGCAATCGGCGGATGATATCACCGGCGCGGATCGCCTGCTCGGCGGCGCGATCGAGCGCCGCTTCGATCTTCGGCACGTTGGCATCGGTGCTGCCCGCCAGCAGGCGGCGCGATCCCTTCATGTAATTGCTGATGGCCGAGAGCGGCTGGTTGAGTTCGTGGGCCAGCGCCGAAGCCATCTCGCCCATCGCGCTCAGACGCGAGACGTGGACCAGTTCGGATTGCAGCTCCTGCAGCCGCGCCTGGGTCTGCTGCTGCTCGGTGAGATCGCGGACGAAGCCGGTGAAGAAGGGCTTTCCCGCCGAATTCGTCTCGCCGATGGTGAGGTGCATCGGAAACGTCGTGCCGTCCCTGCGCATGCCGGTGACGATGCGCCCGATGCCGATGATGCGCCGCTCGCCCGTCTTCAGGTAGCGCGCAAGGTAGCCGTCGTGACGGCCGCGATCCGGCTCCGGCATCAGCGCGCTGATATTCTTTCCGATCGCCTCCGGTTCGCTGTATCCGAACTGACGCTCGGCGGCGCTGGAAAAGAACTGCATGATGCCATGCTCGTCGATGACGATCATCGCATCCGGGATCGTGTCCAGGATCGAGCGAAAGTGGCGCTCGCTGGTCCTCACGTCGTCCTCCAGACGTTTCTCGTGGTTGATGTCGATCATGACACCGCTGAGCCGGGCGGGAGCGCCATCGGGACCATTGATGGTCGTGCCAACCGCACGCACCCAGTGACCCTCATCCGAATCCCGGTGCAGCCGGCACTGAATGTCGAAATTGCAACCGGTATCGATCGACTGCTGCACGGCTCTTGCCGCGCGATCGCGATCCTGCGCATCGAGCAGGGAAAGAAAGACGTCGAAGTCGACAGGTGCATCCGATCCGACGCCGAAGAGCTTGCGGGTGGCGGTAGACCAACTCAATGTCCGGGTCGACAATTCGAGAGCCCAGGCGCCGACGCCCGATCTCTCGGCGCCGCTGCGCGCGTTCTGGTCGAGCGGATCTTGATTTCGAAACGGGCGGTCGGGGTCGATCATGCTTCGCCTTGCAGGCTGCTCTCGTTTATCAGATACCGCATTAAATCAAGCGTGTGAAATAGCAGTGAAACGAAATTACAACAGCACATATCTAATTGATATAAAACGAGAGTTTTCTGACGTGCCAGCGCGGATCCTTACAAAACGCTCGACTGCAGATGCCTGGAAGAGTTGATCTGGATTCTTGATCTAGGTCAGCTTCGAAGCGGGGCGGGGCTCTAGGATGCTGCTGTGTGTGGCAAGGCCCATACGGCATTTCACCCCAGGGCTTGGAGCAGGTTATGGACTACAAAACCGTCATGGTCGGTCTGGCGCTGGACCGGCCCAACGATGCCTGCCTTCGGGTGGCCGGAGATATCGCTGAACGATTTGGGGCGCGGATCATCGGCGTTGCCGCCTCGGACCTCAGGCCGCCAATGTATTTCGCCGATGGCGATTTTGCGCAAAAGCTTCTCGATGAGGAGGCCACGGCCATCCAGAGGCGATTGTCGGAACTCGAAGCGGAGTTTCGCGCTTCGGTCGAGAGGCGCGCGAGCGCCGTGGAGTGGCGTTCCGCCCGGTCGTTGCCGGTGCCCTACATGCTGCAGCAGGCGAGAGCAGCCGACATCCTCGTGATCGGCGCCCGCGCGGAGACCCTGGTGGATCCCAGCTCGGCTCCGGACCCGAGCGATCTGGTGATGCAGGCGGGCCGGCCGCTCATCGTGGTACCGCCCACGGTGGAATGGCTCGATCTGAGAAGCGTTCTGGTGGCCTGGAAGGATGTTCGGGAAGCGCGCCGGGCCGTATTCGATGCCTTGCCGATTCTGGCTGCTGCAAAGGAAGTTACGATTGCGGAAATTCCCGAGCAGGACGGCCGTCACGCGGATGCGCTGTCGCATGTTGGCGACGTGGCGGCGTGGCTGCGCGGTCACGGTATCGCGGCGAACACGGTCGTTCCCGAAAAGGCCGGCAGCGTGACCGGACAGCTCGAGAACATCGCCGCCCATGTCGGGGCGGGCGCCGTGATTGCCGGCGCCTATGGCCACTCGCGCTTCCGCGAATGGGTGCTCAGCGGCGTTACACGCCACCTTGCAACTGAATCGCGCCGCTGCACCTTCCTGTCCCGCTAGCGATTGAAAATGGCGAGGAACCCCCGTGCATCAATTTCTCGAAGCAACCGCCGGGCAATACATGACGCGCAAGGTGAAGACGGTTGCGCGCGACACCACCATGCGCGAGCTGCACAAGATGTTCGAGGCCGATAATTACAACTGCTATCCGGTTCGCGAAGGCGATGACATCGTCGGCGTCGTGAGCAATTTCGATTTTCTGAAGTGCTTTGCGTTCAATCCCGGCCGCATGGTTCCGGCCTATGACGACCTGTTGTCGCGGATGGTGGTGGACGTGATGACGCCGGAATTCATTTATGTCGATCCGGCAACGAAACTGACCCGGGTCCTGCAATTGATGGTGGACCACCGGACGAAGAGTGTTCCAGTACTGGACGCCGAACAGCGGCTGGCCGGGATCATCGCGCGCGAGGACATCATGCGTGCGTTGACCGAGAGCGTGCGCAGATAAAGTCCTTCCGCGCCGGAAGCGCTGACGCCCGCCTAACCGGCCTTTGCCATCTCGGCGTCTTCGGGCGATTCCAGATACATCCCGGACATGCTGTCGACCCAGCACAGATGGTCGTGAACCTTCGTCACACCGGCCACGTTCTGCGCAGCTACCATGGCCGCCTGCCGTGAGCGCTCCTCGTTGATGACGCCGCTGAGATGGACAATGCCGTCGCGCACGATGACATTGAGCCCGAACGGGCTCCAGTCGTTCTTTTCGATCGCAGCGATAACGCGGCTGCGAATGTGGTCATCGTCGGCGGTTGGATCGGGGATTTCGCGAGCGAGCCCTGCGACGGCCTGCAGCAGGTTGGCGCGCGATACGATGCCGACGAGCTTGTCTCCCGTCATCACCGGCAGCCGCTTGATGCCTTTGGTCTCCATCGCATTGACGATCTCTTCCAGGGTCGCGTCTTCGGTGACGGTGATCGGATCGCTGGTCATGACTTCTGAAACCTTGCGGCCATGCTCACGAACGTAATCGGTTGCTTCTGCGCCGGTGCCAAGCAGGAATTTGAGCCAGCGGCCGCGCTTGCGCTGCGTGTTGATTTCGCTGCGGCGAATGAAATCGCCCTCCGAGACGATCCCGACCAGCTTGCCGGCGGCATCGACCACCGGCAGCCCGCTGACATGATACTGCAGCATGGTTTTCGCAGCTTCGAGGATGGTGGAATCCGGCGCGATCGTGATGACGGACCGGGTCATGATCTGGTGGGCGCGCATGTGACGTTCTCCTGTTCCAGGTATCAAGAATTGGCCAAACGCCGTGGGCTGCCGCGGCGCGGCTGACGTCGCCATGTTAAAGAGAGTTCGCTCGGGCCCGATTGACGAGGATCAAACGCTGCCTTGCCGCACCGGCTAGGCTCCGCACGCTAGCGTGAGGATGACAGACGAAATGCACGCCATGCTCCTCCTTGCAAAACTGCGCGCCGGGCAGATCACCGGCGCCGCCGTGCTGCAGCCATGACCATTCGATCGCCCGACATCGCCGTAGCCGAGGCAGACGTGCAGCAGCAGGTACTCAATTTTCTCGACGGTTCCAGCTTCGGTCCGGCCGGGGGCGGCAAGCGGATCGACACCCATGCGTCGATGGTTTTTCTCGGCGCCGATCGGGTACTGAAGATCAAACGGGCCTGCCGCCTGCCGTTCCTCGACTATTCGACATTGGCGAAGCGCAAGCGTGCCTGCGAGGAAGAACTGAAGGTCAACGCTGGCAACGCCCCCGAGCTCTATCGGCGCGTTGTCGCGATCACGCGTAATTCCGACGGCGCCTTCGAAATCGACGGCACAGGCGTTCCCATCGAATGGGCAGTCGAAATGACGCGGTTCGACGAGAGGCAGTCGCTCGATATTCTCGCGGCATCGAAGACGATCGATAAATCGCTTGCGACGGCCGTGGCCGATGCGATTTTGCGGTCCCATGACAAGGCGCCGCGCGCGGACGGCGAAAGCTGGATCGCCTCGATCCCACCCATCATCGAACGCAATACCGCAAAGTTCAGTACCGTGCGTGGACTTGATCCCGTTGCCATCGGTCAACTCGATGCCGCCAGCCGTGATGCTGCGACGACATTGCAGCCGCTGCTCAGAGCGCGTGCCAGCCGCGAGTTCGTGCGCCGTTGTCACGGCGATCTGCATCTCGCCAATATCGCTCTGGTGGACGGCCGGCCGTTGCTGTTCGATGCCATCGAATTCGATCCCGTCATCGCGACGACGGATGTGCTCTACGATCTTGCCTTTACCCTGATGGATCTGGTTCATTTCAATCAGCCCGAGGCGGCGAACGAGGTGTTCAATCGCTACCTGGCAGGGGCAGGGGATGAAGGCCTCGACGGCCTGCGCCTGCTGCCGTTGTTTCTGTCGGTGCGGGCGGCGATCCGGGCGCATGTGCTGTTCATGAAGAGTGAGCAGGCCGGAGGGGACGACGTAGTCTGGCGGGAGGCCAAGCGCTACTTCGATCTGGCGGGACGCCTCATCGCACCCAAGCCGCCGCTGCTGGTGGCGATCGGCGGCTTGTCGGGGACAGGAAAATCGGTTCTCGCGCGCGGGCTCGCGGGCCTGATCGGGCCTCCGCCCGGCGCGGTCATTATCCGCTCGGATGTCGTTCGCAAGCATCTGTTCGGCGTCGGCGAAACCACAACCCTGCCGGAATCCGCCTACCGGGGCGATGTCACAGAGCGTGTTTACGGCCTGCTATCGAGCACCGCGCGGCGTATCCTCGGCCAAGGCTGTTCGGTGGTGCTCGATGCCGCTTATTTGCAGGAAGCCGAACGAGCAGAAATCGCAACTTTCGCAGTCACTTACGGGATTCGCTTCGTCGGCCTGTTCCTCTCCGCGGATCTCGCGACGCGGCTGGCGCGGATCGAAAATCGTAGGGGCGATGCGTCCGATGCAACACGGAGTGTCGTCCTGACGCAGGAGACTTTCGCGATCGGCGCGGTAGACTGGCACATAATCGATGCCTCGGGGACGCCGGACCAGTCGCTCCGCAGCGCCCGTACTTCGTTGTTTGCGGTGCCGGACGAGCATTGACGATGAAAGTCCATCCAACCGGAACGTCCAGCCGGCGCAAGGCCGCTGCAGCGGCGGGTCTCGATTGTGCAGCGGCGTTCCAGAAAATTGCGCTCGACGGCGTTGCGGCTATCAACGCCCATCACACCGGCGCCTGCGCCGGCGATGCCGAGGCGGTACACCAGATCCGGGTCGCGATCACGCGGTTGCGCGCCGCTGTGGCGTTCTTTGCGCCTGTTGTGGCCGATGCGGAATGGCTGCGCCTGAAACGGGAGATCGCCTGGCTGAACGGGCCGCTCGGCGACGCCCGCGACAGCGACGTCCTCTCGGATTACGCGCGCCGGAAAAAATACCGCACATGGGCGCGGGACGTGATCGGAGAACAGCTCCAACAACGCCAGACGCGGGACCATCGCCGCCTGGTGCGTTGCTTGCGTTCAGCCCGCACGCGCCGCCTGATCGCAGCGCTTGCGCGCTGGGCCAGACAAGGGGCGTGGCTGAAGCGTTACAGGCAGCGCAAGGACGCGGAAGCCTTGCCGTCCTATTGTACGGGCGAGCTCGGCCGCTGGCACGCGCGGCTGGTCCGCAAGGGCAAGCGCCTGGAGAAGCTGGGGGCGGGACGCCGTCACCGGCTGCGGATTCAGACCAAGCGATTCCGCTACATGCTTGAAGCGTTGACGGAGACCGTTCCGCTGTGGAGCCGCGGCAAATGCCGTCATCTGCACCGGCCGGCAAAGCAATTGCAGCGCGCCTTGGGTGACATGCGCGACCTCGAGCGCCTGGCCGACCTGGCAGGCCACGGCAAGCCCGGCAGCAAACGTCCGCCGGGCTATCGCCATCAAAGGAAAGAACTGCTCGGCGCGGCTATCGAAGCCTGCCGGGCCCTCACGCGCGCCAAACTCGGCTGAAGCCGTCGTTGCAACTGGAATCGCCAGAGTTTGACATGCGTCAACTTCGGCCATCGGTCCGCCTTGTACCTTGCCGCAGCAAGCTGAGATGGGGGCGTAAGTCCCCGTAAAAGCGTGGGAGACGGGCGATGTTCAGGAACATTCTGGTTCATATTCCCTCCGAGCGGCCGGTCAGGCCGGTCGTCGATCTCGCGGTCGCGCTGACCATGGCGCGGCGGTCGCATCTGGATGCCATCGCCATCGGCTATGAATCGATGGGCGCCGCCGGCATGATCGTCGAGGGCGGCGGCGCCGCTGTTGTCGCCATGATGGGGGCCGAACAGGAGCGCGCCCAGGAAAGGGCCAACGCCGCGATCGCGGTGTTCGAGACCGAAGCCAAGCTCGCCAAGATCGCTTACGGCGCCAGGACACTCGTGGCTATTCCCGCTGAAGCCGGGCAGACGATCGA
Source organism: uncultured Alphaproteobacteria bacterium (assembly GCA_963742935.1). Lineage (GTDB taxonomy): Bacteria > Pseudomonadota > Alphaproteobacteria > Rhizobiales > Xanthobacteraceae > Bradyrhizobium. The sequence continues at coordinate 38,063 of CAVUOI010000003.1, forward strand.
TGCGCTATCTCGGGTTTACGACATGACAATCGTGCTGCAGCCGGACACCTCGCACGCCAGCTACGACAATGAGATTGCCAAACACGTCCTGTTCAATTCCGGTGGGCCGGTGTTGATGGTTCCCTACATCCACAAGGGACCGCTCGATGCCCATCATGTCGGCATCGCCTGGGATGGCAGCCGCCTGGCGGCGCGTGCGGTGCGCGATGCGATGCCGTTCCTGATGGGCGCGAACGCGGTGACCCTGATCGCGATCAATGAAGAGGCGAGCGAGGCTTCCTCCGACCAGCTTGCTGCGCATCTGGGCCGGCGCGGCATCGCCGCCCGGGTGCAGCGGCTGACGGCGGAACGCGGCGACGTTCAGAGCGCCATCCTGTCGATCGCAGCCGAAAGCACGATGGGCTTGCTCGTGATGGGCGGATACGGCCATTCACGGCTGCACGAGCGGATCCTGGGCGGCGTCACGCGCAGCATGCTCGACAGCATGACGGTGCCGGTGCTGATGTCGCACTGATCGGGCGGTGGTCGGAGTGACGCCTGGTTGATGCAGCTCAATGTCCGGCCCAGGGCCGATTATATGCTTTCGGCGGGAATTCAGAGATGGGAGATCGTCATGGCAGAGACGTCTGAGCGGGCCGCAACCGATTCCTTCCCGGCCGGCCCCAACGGCGAAGCCGAAGCCACCAGGCTGAACCAGAGCGCGCTGGAATTCATGCTCGGCGCCCAGAAGATCCTGTTTGAGGAAATGGTGTTCTTCGGCGACGAGATGATGGAGCGAACGCGGACCGAAACGCACCTGTTCACGGAGTTCGTCGCGAAAATAGCGGGCGCGCATTCCGTAAAGGACGTCAAGACGATGTGCCAGGAATGCGGCCAGCATCAGCTCGACTTCTTTCGCCGCGACTCCGAACGGCTGTTCAAGCATGGCGAGCGGATAATCGCGACCACGTCGAACCTGATCAATGGCCGCTCGTTGAACGGATCGGCCGAATAGCATGCACCGGAAATCGACTCTGCCGATGGCGGAAAGCACCATATTGCCGATCCTCGCCACTGCGGCGGAGCACGGCAAGGATCGGCAGCCGATCCCGCCGAGCGAACCGCCGCTCTCACCGCAGACGGGAGCCGTCGAGACATATCAGGCCGACCGCGCTCTGCATGCCATGCTGGCTCGCCTGAGCGGCGGCATTTCGCCGGCTGCGTTGTTGCTGGCCTATACGGATTGGCTATCGCATCTGGCAGCCTCACCCCAGCGGCAGATCGAGATCGCGCAGGAGGCCCTGGTCGACACCAAGCGCTTCAGCGAGGCCTCGCAGCGCTTCTTCGCGCCCGGACAGGGGCCGTGGTCGCTGATCAAACCGCCGCCGCAGGACAAGCGCTTCGGCCGGCCGGAGTGGGAACAGCCGCCGTTCAATCTGATGGCGCAGGCCTTTCTGCTCGGCGAACAATGGTGGCACAACGCGACCACGGGCGTGCGCGGCGTGGCGAAGCAGAACGAGGCGATCGTCGAGTTCTCGATCCGGCAGATGCTGGACGTGATGTCACCCTCCAATTTTGCCGCGACCAATCCCGAAGTGCTGCGGCGATCGTTCGAGAGCGGCGGCGACAATTTCGTGCGCGGCTGGCAAAATTTCAGTAGCGACTGGGTGCGCCTGGTGTCAGCGGGACTTGGTCCTGTCACGACCGGCGATTTCGTCGTCGGCGAAACCGTCGCCACATCGCGCGGCAAGGTCGTATTCCGCAACGAGCTGATCGAGCTGATCCAGTACGATCCAACCACCGAAAAGGTGCATCCAGAACCCGTTCTGATCGTACCGGCCTGGATCATGAAGTACTACATTCTCGATCTTTCGCCGCAGAACTCGCTGGTGAAATATCTCATCGGCGAAGGCTTCACCGTCTTCATGATTTCGTGGCGCAACCCTGACGCCGCCGACCGCCAGATCGCGTTTGACGACTATCGAAAGCTCGGCGTTGAAGCAGCCCTCGATACGATCGGCCATATCGTGCCGGACCGTCAGGTGCATGCGTTGGGTTATTGCCTTGGTGGCACGCTGCTGTCGATCGCTGCCGCCACCATGGCGCGCAATGGCGACGACCGTCTGAAGTCGATCAGCCTGCTGGCCGCGCAAACCGATTTCACCGAGGCTGGCGAGCTGACGCTGTTCGTCAACGAAAGTCAGGTCGCGTTCCTCGAAGACATGATGTGGGAGCGCGGTGTCCTCGACACCACGCAGATGGCGGGCGCATTCCAGTTGCTGCGCTCCAACGATCTGATCTGGTCGCGGCTTACCCGGGACTATTTGATGGGGCAGCGCGCGGCGCCAAGCGATCTGATGGCGTGGAATGCCGATGCCACCCGGCTGCCATACCGGATGCATTCGGAGTATCTGCGCAAGCTGTTCCTCAACAACGATCTCGCCGGGGGACGATACCTCGTCGAGGGCAAGCCGATCTCGCTGTCGGATATTCATACGCCGATGTTCGTGGTGGGGACCCTTCACGATCACGTCGCGCCGTGGAAGTCCGTCTACAAGATCCACTATCAGGTCGATGCCGACGTGACCTTCCTTCTCGCCAGCGGCGGCCACAATGCGGGAATCGTCGCGCCTCCCGGCGAACCGGGGCATACTTATCGGATCAAGACCGAGGTCGCGCACGCCACTTATACCGGCCCGGACGAATGGCTGAATACGGTGCCGCCGGTCGAGGGGTCGTGGTGGCCGGAGTGGACGAAGTGGTTGACCGCACGATCCGGCGCGCCATCGGCGCCGCCGCGGATCGGAACCGAAGCTGACAAGGGAAAGAACCTGGCCGATGCGCCCGGCGACTACGTTCGTCGCTGACGCCGCAAGACCGACGGGCTACTGGCGGACGGTGCAGGTCGAGATACCCAGCGCGGTATAAAGCGGGCAGCTCTTGAAGAAGGCCGTCGCCAGCGGCACCACACCGAGCAATCCGACCCAGTGCCATCCCTGGATGTCGAGGCCGTCCTGGAACGCATAAGCGATCAACGCCAATCCCAGAACGATCCGCACATACTGGTCAATCGTTCCCATATTCGCCGGCATGGAGCTTCTCCCTCAGGTGAACCTCGACAAATGAACCGAAGGAAAGCTCGCATGGATTACCGGTGCTGGCTTTGATCTGTCTCAACGATGAGTTGGCGGCTGGAGATAGGAAAGGCGAGCTGGATTGTCATCAGGCCGAGACCTTGCCGGGTTACCGGTCGCGCAAAGGACACATTGCGCTGGGCACCTGCCTGGGTGCACAAGGGGCCGCGACCTGCGAGATACCAAAGCCTGATGTCGACCTACCGTCTGAAAAATCTGCTCGCGCCGCATTCCGTTGCGCTGGTCGGGGCCAGTCCGCGCCATGGCTCGGTCGGCCGCGCCATTCTCAACAATATTCGAAAAGCGCAATTCAAGGGTGAATTCGAACTCGTCAATCCGCGCTATCGCGAGATCGATGGTGTCGCGTCTGTCGGCAGCATCGCAAAATTGGCTTTTGCGCCGGAACTCGTTGTGCTCACCGCGCCGGCCCGTACCATTCCAGGCTTGATCGATGAGGCGGGCCAGCACGGCGCGGCGGGCGCCGTCATTGTCAGTGCCGGGCTTGGCCACGGTGAAGGTTCGATAGCGGATGCAGCAGAACGGGCCGCGCAAAAATATGGCATGCGGCTGATCGGCCCGAATTGCCTGGGAATCATGATGCCCGGCGTCCGTCTCAATGCGAGCTTTTCCGCGCATATGCCGGCGGCGGGAAATCTGGCGCTGATCTCGCAGTCCGGCGCCATTGCCGCGGGCATGGTGGATTGGGCGGCACAGCGGGCCGTTGGCTTTTCCGGCATTGTCTCGATCGGCGACCAGCTCGATGTCGATATCGCCGATCTGCTCGATTACTTCGCGCTGGACGAAAAGACCCAGGCTATCCTGCTGTACATCGAGGCGATCAAGGATGCCCGCAAGTTCATGTCGGCGGCGCGTGCTGCCGCCCGAATCAAGCCGGTGGTGGTCGTCAAGTCAGGCCGGATGGCGCAAGGCGCCCGGGCGGCGGCAACCCATACCGGCGCGCTGGCCGGGGCTGATGCCGTCTACGACGCGGCGTTTCAGCGCGCCGGCATGCTGCGCGTGTCGGACTTGCGCGAATTGTTCGACTGCGCGGAGACGCTCGGCCGGCTGAAATCGCCGCCGGGGAAGCGGCTTGCGATCCTGACCAATGGCGGCGGCATCGGCGTGCTGGCGGTCGACCGGCTGGTCGAGTTGGGCGGCATTCCGTCCGACATCTCGCCTGCTGTCCGTGACAAGCTCGATGCGGTGTTGCCCCCGACATGGTCGAAATCGAACCCGGTCGATATCGTTGGCGATTCCGACCCTGCGCGCTATGCGGCGGCGCTCGAATTGTTGCTGGCCGACCCGAGCAATGACGCCGTGCTGGTGATGAATGTCCAGACGGCGATCGCGCGTGCCGACGATATTGCAGCGGCCGTCATCGGTGTGGTCGCGAAATATCGCGCCGAACACCGCATGTCGCCGAAGCCCGTGCTGGCGGTCTGGGTCGGGGCGGACCAGCCGATCAGCGACTTGCTGAGCGGCGCGGGAATTCCGAACTATCAGACCGGCGGCGACGCGGTCCTCGGCTTCACGCATCTGGTGCGCCATCGCGAGGCAGTGGCGGACCTGGCGCGGGTTCCACCCGCCATGCCGAGCGAATTCGCGCCCGATGCCGATACAGCGCGGCAGATCGTAGCCGCTGCCCTCGCTGATGGCCGCGCCTGGCTGGATCCGATCGAGGTCAAGCGGCTGTTGGATGCCTATGACGATCGCAGTCGTGCCGACCTTCGCCGCCGCCGATGCCGAAGAGGCGGTCGCGCATGCGAACGCAATCTTTGCACAGGGCTCGACTGTCGTGCTCAAGATCATGTCGCGCGACATCGTGCACAAATCCGATGTCGGCGGCGTCATGCTTAATCTCACCAATGCCGATGCGGTGCGCAAGGCAACCGCCGAAATTCTCGCGCGGGCAAGATCGTTGCGGCCGGAGGCGCGGATTTCGGGCGTGATGGTGCAGGCGATGGTGGTGCGGGCGAAGGCGCGCGAACTCATTCTCGGCCTCGCCGACGATCCGACCTTCGGCACCGTCGTCGTGTTCGGCCGTGGCGGCACGGCTGTCGAGATCATCAACGACAAGGCGCTGGCGCTGCCGCCGCTCGACCTGCAACTGGCGCGCAGCCTGATCGAGCGCACCCGCGTCTCGCGGCTGTTGTGCGCCTATCGCGACGTGCCGGCGGTGAAGCCGGATGCCGTCGCGATGGTTCTGGTCAAGCTGGCGCAGATGGCAGCGGATGTTCCCGAAATTCGCGGCCTCGATATCAACCCGTTGCTGGCCGATGAAGCAGGCGTGCTCGCAGTCGACGCGCGCGTCGTGGTCGGGCGTGTGGAGCCGAAGTTTCGCGGTTCGGGTCCGGCGAATTTCGCCGTGCGGCCCTATCCCTCGCAATGGCAACGTCATATCGAGGTCAAGGACGGCTGGCGCGTATACGTCCGTCCGATCCGGCCCGAGGACGAGCCGCTGATCCACGGGATGTTGAAGCACGTCACGATGCAGGACCTGCGGCTGCGGTTCTTCGCGCCGATGAAGCAATTCTCCCATGAATTCATCGCCCGCCTGACCCAGCTCGATTATGCCCGGGCGATGGCCTTTGTCGCGTTCGATGAGGCGACCAATGAGCTGGTCGGCGTGGTACGGATTCATTCGGACTCGATCTATCAGAGCGGCGAATATGCGATCCTGTTGCGGTCGGACCTCAAGGGCAGGGGGCTCGGCTGGGCGCTGATGCAGATGATCATCGAATATGCGAAATCGGAAAGATTGAAGGCCATCTCGGGCGACGTTCTGGCCGACAACACCGTGATGCTGGCGATGTGCCGCAGCCTTGGCTTCGAAGTGAAATCGGACCCGGAGGAGCACGACATCTGCAACGTCAGGCTGACGCTGTAACTATTGCAAATGCGCCCGCCGCAGCCGCGCAAAGTCGGCGGCGGCGGGATGCTCTCAATGCGCGAACAGGATCGGGAGCGGCGGCTTCGACAGCAGGCTCTTGGTGGCGCCGCCGAGGATGAACTCGCGCCAGCGCGCGTGCCCATAGGCACCCATCACGAGAACGTCAACCCGATGCGAAACGGTGTAGGCTTCGAGCACCTCGCCGATCCGCCGGCCGTTGGCGTCGACCTTGTCCAGCACGACGTCGATGCCGTGGCGGGCCAGGTTCTTGGCCAGCGCTTCGGCGGAATGGTTGCTGTCCAGCTTCTTTTCGTTGGCAACGGTGACGATCCGGACCTTCCGGGCCTTTTCGAGCAGCGGCATGGCATCGGAAACCGCACGGGCCGCGGCGCGGCTGAAATCCCAGGCGATCGCGACGGTGCCCAGTTCGAACGGGCGCGCCCGCGGACCCTCTGGCAGGACGAGAACAGGCCGGCCCGATCCGAATATCACGGCTTCGGCGTACCACTGGTCGTAGCCTTCCGGTACCGGCACGATGGTGAGGTCGCGGAGCCGCGCATGGTCCACCAGCAGATCCGGCACGGCGAAGGTCGGGCATTTTTCGAGTTGGGTTTCGTGCAGGATGCCGGATTTCTCCGCCGCAGCGTCGAATGCGGCCAGCATGTCCCTGGCGCTCTTCCGGCTCTTTTCAGTTTCGCCCGCAATGATGCCGGGAATGTTGGCCGTCGAGCCAGACAGGAAGTGCCCGGGCACTTCGACATGGACTTCGCAGGCCACCGCCGTC
>CAVUOI010000004.1:0-18399 GCA_963742935.1 uncultured Alphaproteobacteria bacterium
TAATAATCACTGCTGTCTAGGAATACTGGATCGTCCGCCCCAGTGCGCAATTGCGCACGATGCACGATGACGGCTGAATACACCTTCGCATTCTCGCGGCGCGTTGCGCCCGAGGCTTGCTGGAAGTTTGCCCTCCAGAAAACAGAGGGCGCAGGGAATGCCGGGCGCCGGCTGGCACCCGCGGTCTCGTGTGCAAGATGCACTGCAAGAATGCGCACACGAGCATACAGGTTCACCGGAAATCAGCCCGGCATTCCCGCACGCGGCTGGTTTTAACGACTTACGCCGAGTCTCCGGAGACGAATTCGTCTTGTCTCCGTCGTCGGCGGATTGACGGTTTGTCGCCCCCGGTCGGGCCAGCCACACCTCCGCGGCTTTACGCCAGCCACGGGTGCCAGGACCACACGGTTTTGCCGTACGCAGCTTCCTCCGCCACCAACTTCGACCGGCCAAGTGCATGCCAGCCGAAGCAATGCGAAAGCGTTTAAGCGCCGTTCGTCTGCGCGCCGATGTTCGCTCACGGAGGCCCGCCCTGCGAACACCTCTCGCGCCCGATGCTGCTGCGTCCACCGCAACCCGCCCCAACGTTCGTGACGATGGCCAACGCCCCTCTTCTCGGGACGGGATGGCCGGAGTTGTAGGAGTGATTTGGGGCTCGCGCGAAGCGGAATATTTTTGCGAACGAGACTGGACGGGCAAATCGCTTGAAGTTGCTGGAGAAAATTGCGCAATCGCGCCGGACTTCAGCGGAACTCCAAAAGGCTCGCCAAAAAAGTGTCAAGGGATGGCCGATTGCAGCAGCGGCTGGAGATTGCTGCTCAAGCAGACTGCCGTCATGCCCCGATATCGCAACGGGCGCGCGGATAGCGCGTTGCATAACTTCCCGCGACGCTTTCGCACCGGGCCTGGTGACGGACCGCTTCGGTCCGGTTGCCGTCAGGGTCGCGCAGCCATCGCGGCCGCTACGGCGACACCCATTTAAATCGTCGGTGACGGATGCATCGTCACGCCGCGATGCGCCGGCGAGCGCAGGTAGCAAGCTGAGTCCCCAGCCCGAAGCCACTCACGATGCCAGCGCGGTGCGGATCATCCGCGCGAGATCGGAGCTGAGATAGGGCTTTGGCAGCAGCAGCACGCCGGCATCGAGCCGGCCATGATGGACGATGGCGTTCTCGGTATAACCGGACGTATAGAGCACCTTGAGGTCCGGGCGGCGCTTCTGCGCCTCGGTCGCGAGCTGCCGGCCGTTCATTCCGCCGGGCATGATCACGTCGGTGAACAGCAGATCGACGTGTTCGGGACCGTCAATGATCGCCAGCGCCTCGGCGGCATTGCCGGCGGCCATGGTGTGGTACCCGAAACGGCCGATCTGCGTCATGACGTATTCGCGGACCAGCGCGTCGTCCTCGACGATCAGGATCGACTCGCTCGCCATGTTCAGCTCCCGGAGGCGCCGGCCTCGGCGGCCTGCGCCTCCGGGACGCCCGCCGCGGCCGGCAGGTAAACTTCACGGTGGTGCCGTGTCCCTCCTCGCTGTAGATATTGATGTGGCCATTCGACTGCTTGACGAAGCCGTACACCATGCTGAGGCCCAGCCCCGATCCCTTGCCGACGTCCTTGGTGGTGAAGAACGGTTCGAACACCTTGTCGAGCAGGCTACCGGGGATTCCCTGGCCAGTATCGCTCACCGCGACCATCACGTAGTTGCCCGGTTTGATCTCGCTGGTCATACTGGGATAGCTTGTGCCCGTCGAGCACGACGTTCTTGGTTTCGAGCGTCAGCTTGCCGCCATCAGGCATGGCGTCGCGTGCATTCCAGAGCGAGGTTGAGGATCGCGGTCGAAAGCTGGCTGGGATCGATCAGGGCCGGCGCGGAATCGTGCCCCAGCATGAAACCGATTTCGATCTGTTCGCCCAACGTCGGCCGCAGCAACACGCGAAATGATCACCAGCGCATTGACGTCGGTGTTACGCGGCTGCAGCGGTTGCCGGCGCAGAAGGCCAGCAGATGCCGCGTCAGGTCGGCGCCCCGCGCCGCGGCGGCGCTCATCATGTCGGTGATCTGGGCGAGGTTCGGCCGATCCTTGACCGCGTCGGCGAGGATTTCGATGGTGCCGGTGATCACAGTCAGAATGTTGTTGAAGTCGTGCGCCACGCCGCCGGTCAGCTGGCCGATGGCTTCCATCTTCTGCGCCTGCCGGACCTGGGTCTCGTTGGCCTCGATCTCCTGAAAACGCCGCACCATCGCTTCGGCCTTGCGCCGGTGTTTCGATTTCCTCCTCTAGCGCCGCCTTGGCGTGCGCAAGCTGCACGCGGGTCAGGCAGCACCAGGAGCCGCGGCAGCATCAGCAACAACGCCGCTGTCACGCCGAGCGATACCAGCGCGAGGAAGCCTTTGACGAGGCTCTCGATGCCGTAGGCCGGTACCCACAAGGTGAGGATCGACAGCACCCGGGTCAACCCGCAGAACGCGGCGAAGACAGCGAAGGTCCAGAAGACGCCGCGGAACATGACGTCACGGCGGTGTCGCAACACGTAAGACCCGAGGACGAACGTGGTAACGAAGAAGGCGATGGCAAGCAGGGCGTCGGAAGCGGCGTTGAGCCAGATCCACTCCGGCTTCCACAGCAGGCACGCACCATGCGGGGTGAGCATCGACATGTCCAGAATATCCTGTCCCGGGCTGAGGCTGGTCTTTCGATACTTAGAGCATGATCCGGAAAAGTGGGAAACCGGCTCACTGCGCCCGGTGGCAGGCCGCCTCGACTTCGTTGCAGTCGGGGACTAGGGGACAGTCCATCTAATCGCCGGTGAAGAATGCACTGTCTCCGCGATGCGCCATAATCGCAGACACGCTCCCCAGGAAGAATTCACGACGCCAGTGCGGTTCGGATCATCCGGGCGAGATCGGAGCTGACATAGGGTTTTGGAAGCAGCAGCACACCGGCATCGAGCCGGCCGTGATGGACGATGGCGTTCTCGGTATAACCGGACGTATAGAGCACTTTGAGGTCCGGACGACGCTTCTGCGCCTCGGTCGCGAGTTGCCGGCCGTTCATCCCGCCGGGCATGATCACATCGGTGAACAGCAGATCGACGTGTTCGGGACTGTCAATGATCGCCAGCGCCTCGGCGGCATTGCCGGCGGCGATGGTGTGGTAACCGAAACGGCCGATCTGCGTCATGACGTATTCGCGGACCAGCGCGTCGTCCTCGACGATCAGAATGGACTCGTCGCCATGTTCGGTTCCTGACCCACCAGCCTCGGCGGCCTGCGCCTCCGGCACGCCTGCCGCAGCCGGCAAATAAAGCTTCACCGTGGTGCCGTGGCCCTCCTCGCTGTAGATATTGATGTGGCCGTTCGACTGTTTGACGAAGCCGTAGACCATGCTGAGGCCAAGCCCCGATCCCTTGCCGACATCCTTGGTGGTGAAAAACGGTTCGAACACCTTGTCGAGCAGGCTGCCGGGGATGCCCACACCGGTGTCGCTCACCGCAACCATGACGTAGTTGCCCGGCCTGATCTCGCTGCTCATGCTCGGGTAGCTCTCGTCGAGCACGACGTTCCTGGTTTCGAGCGTCAGCTTGCCGCCATCAGGCATGGCGTCGCGCGCGTTGAGGGCGAGGTTGAGGATCGCGGTCGAGAGCTGGCTGGGATCGATCAGCGCCGGCGCGGAATCGTGCCCCAGCATCGATTCGATTTCGATCTGCTCGCCCAGCGTCGGGCGCAGCAACCGGGCGGAATCGATGACCAGGGCATTGACGTCGGTGTTGCGCGGCTGCAGCGGCTGTCGACGCGAGAAGGCCAGCAGATGCCGCGTCAGGTCGGCCCCCCGTGCTGCGGCGGCGTTGATCATGTCCGTGATCTGGGCGAGGTTCGGCCGATCCTTTACCGCGTCGGCGAGGATTTCGATGGTACCGGTGATCACCGTCAAAATGTTGTTGAAGTCGTGCGCCACACCGCCCGTGAGCTGGCCGATGGCTTCCATCTTCTGCGCCTGCCGAACCTGGGCCTCGTTGGCCTCAATCTCCTGAAAACGCCGAACCATGGCCTCGGCCTTGCGCCGATGTTCGATTTCCTCCTCGAGCGCCGCATTGGCTTGCTGCAGTTGCGTACGCGATGGCTGCACCAAAATCCGCGGCAATGCCAGTAGCAGCACCCCCGCAATCCCGACCGATAGCAGCGCCACGAAACCCTTGACGAGGCCTTCGATGTCGTAGGCCGGCACCCACAGCGTGAGGACCGCCAGCAGGCGGGTTATCCCGCAGGCCGCGATGAAGATCGCGAATATCCCGAACACGCTGCGATACATGAGATCGCGGCGCCGCAGCGTGAAGAGCCCGACGACGAACGCAATCGCGAAGAAGGCGACGGCGAGGATGGCGTCGGAAACCGCGTACAGCCAGATCAATTCCGGCTTCCACAGCAGGCTCTCGCCATGCGGGGTAAGCATCGACATGTCGAGGATATCCTATCCCGGGCTGAGGCGAATATTGTCGATACTTAGAGCATGTGATCAGGGAAAGTGGAACCGTTCACTCCCCGGTGGCACACCGCCTCGACCTTGTTGCCGTCGAGCGCAACAATGCCCCCGCAACGGGCAGCGTACGACTGTTGCAGGCCGGTGCCCGTCTTCGGGGCTGAACCGACCTGCCAGAGCGCGTCGACCGCCCTGCGTCAGGACGCCAGCTTCAGCCGCTCCAGTGCTTCCTGCAGTTTCGCCTTGCGCTCCACCGCCGCCTCGCGCTTTTCCTTCTCTTCCTCGACGATTTCCTCGGGCGCGTTGGCGACGAATTTCTCGTTGCCTAGTTTGGCGTCGACGCGCTTGATGTCGGCGTCGGCCTTGACGATTTCCTTGTCGAGCCGGGCCTTTTCGGCGGAGAGGTCGATCACGCCCTTGAGCGGCAGCGCCACCACCTCGCCGCGCACGATCAACTGCACCGCGCCTTCCGGTGGGCGATCGGCGAAGGAAATCTCCGCGAGCCGCGCCAGACGCTTCACGGTATCATTCCAGCGCTGCGCGCGGGCCTGCGATTCCGTGGACGCACCCGACAACACCAGCGGAATCAAGGTCGCCGGCGGGATGTTCATTTCCGAACGCACCGAGCGAATGGCGGTGACGAGGTCGACCACCCAGCCGATTTCGGCTTCGGCGGCAGGATCGCTGAAATCGCCGGCGTCGAGCGCGGCCATGACAGGCGCGATCAGCGGCTCGCCGGGGCCTGCCAGCGCCATCGTGGCGATCTGCTCCGCGGTCAGTGCGCTGGCCTTGCGCGGCCATTCGGCCAGCACCAGAAGGCCGTCGCGCTTCGCCGTCACCGCCCACAGCTCCTCGGTGATGAAGGGCATGAACGGATGCAGCAGCTTGAGGATCTCGTCGCGCGCCCAGGCGGTCATGGCGCGGGTCTCGGCCTTGGCCGCCCCCTCCTCACCCATCAGGACGGGCTTTGCGAGTTCGACATACCAGTCGCAATAGACGTTCCAGACAAAGCGATAGATCGCATTGGCCGCATCGTTGAAACGGTAGCCCTCGATCGCCTCCGAAACTTCGCGCGTGGCGCGCGAGGTCTCATGCGCGATCCAGCGGTTCAAGGTTTCCTGCGCTTCCGTCGGATCGATCCGTCGGGCTTCTCGCAGCCGTTCATCTCGGCGAAGCGGCAGGCGTTCCACAGCTTGGTCGCGAAATTGCGGTTGGTTTCGACCAGCTGCGACGACAGCTTGATGTCGTGGCTGTGCGCGGCGCCGCGTGCCAGCGCAAACCGCAGCGCGTCCGCGCCGTATTCGTCGATCACGCCGAGGGGATCGATGACGTTGCCCTTCGACTTCGACATCTTCGCGCCCTTCTCATCGCGAACCAGGCGGTGGATGTAGACGGTCGAGAACGGCGCGTCCTTCATGAAGTGGATGCCCATCATCATCATGCGGGCGACCCAGAAGAAGATGATGTCCCAGCCGGTGACGAGGACGTTGGTCGGATAGTAGCGCTTCACTTCCGGCGTTTCATCGGGCCAGCCGAGCGTCGAGAACGGCCACAATCCCGAGGAGAACCAGGTGTCGAGCACGTCCTCGTCGCGCGTGATGAAGCCCTCGCGCTTGGCGGGATCCTCCGCCATCGCGCGCGCCTGCTCCTCCGTGATCACTTCACGCTCGACGTAATAGCCGAGCGCATTACCGACGGCTTCCTCTTCGGTCTCGGCCACAAACACCTTGTCGTCCGGGCCATACCATGCCGGGATCTGATGGCCCCACCAGAGCTGGCGCGAAATGCACCAGGGCTGGATGTTCTCCATCCATTCGAAATAGGTTTTTTCCCAGTTCTTCGGCACGAAATTCGTCGCGCCCGAACGCACCGCCGCGATCGCCGGCTGCGCCATCGTCTTGGCGTCGACATACCACTGATCGGTCAGGTAAGGCTCGATGACGACGTTGGAGCGGTCGCCATGCGGCACCATGTGCGTGTTCGGTTCGATCTTTTCCAGGAAGCCAAAGTCTTCCAGACGCGCCACGATCTGCTTGCGCGCGGCGAAGCGGTCGACGCCATCAAGCTCTTCCGCCAGCATCAGCGCCCCTTCGGGCAATCCGCGCAGATAGTCCTCGTTCTCGTTGAGCGTCAGGCAGCCCTCGCGATCGAACACGTTGATCTGCGGCAGATCGTGCCGCTTGCCGACCTCGAAGTCGTTGAAATCGTGCGCCGGCGTGATCTTGACCGCGCCGGACCCCTTCTCGGGATCGGCGTAGTCGTCGCCGACGATCGGGATGCGGCGGCCGACCAGCGGCAGGATGACGTGCTGGCCGATCAGGTGTCCGATCCGCTCGTTGTCGGGATGGATCGCAACGGCGGTGTCGCCGAGCATCGTCTCGGGCCGCGTGGTCGCCACGACGACAAACGTCGAGGGATCGTCGGGGTTGAAGGTCTTGCCCTCGATCGGATAGCGCAGATACCACAGACTGCCCTTGACCTCGACCTGCAGCACCTCGAGATCCGAGATCGCGGTCATCAGCTTCGGGTCCCAGTTGACCAGTCGCTTGTCCTTGTAGATCAGGCCTTCGCGGTGCAGCTGGACGAACACCTTCACGACGGCGCGCGACAGACCCTCGTCCATCGTAAAGCGCTCGCGGGACCAGTCGCAGGATGCGCCGAGGCGCTTCAACTGGTTGACGATGGTGCCGCCGCTCTCCGCTTTCCATTGCCAGACGCGTTCGAGGAATTTGGCGCGCCCGAGGTCGCGCCGGTGCTCCTGCCGTTCCATCAACTGCCGCTCGACCACCATCTGGGTCGCAATGCCGGCATGGTCGGTGCCGGGCTGCCACAGCACGTCACGGCCACGCATCCGCTCGAAGCGGCAGAGGATGTCCTGCAGCGTGTTGTTGAGCGCATGGCCCATGTGCAGCGAGCCCGTCACGTTCGGCGGCGGGACCACGATGGTGAACGGCGCGGCGTCTTTTCGTTCCGGGCGGCCGGCCATGAACGCGCCGCTCTCCTCCCAGATGGCGGACATGCGGCTCTCGATATCGGCGGGCTGGTAGTTTTTCTCGATCATGGCACTGGAACCGGAATGGTGGGGACGTTCTCGAACCCATCCGTCGCCGGCAAGATCGAGAAGTTCAAATCAAATCAACGTAGTAGCGCCCGGCCTGAATGTCGCGGCGCCGGGCTGAGCCGGTAGAAAGCCGTCACAGCGCCTCAAGTCAACCGACCAGAGCCATTCTACTTTGCATGGGGTTGTTTTCGCAATTTTTGTCGGAGGCCGCGCCGAAGCCGATCCGTGCCCGCATCCGGGCATCGGATCATCTGTGCTTGGGGAGACCTAGCGTCCGCCGCGCGAGACCCGCTCGATTTCCGCCTTGACGATCCGCTCCACCAGCCCCGGCAGATTGTCGTCCAGCCAGGACTTCAGCATCGGCCGCAGCATCTCCTTGACCAGATCCTCCAGCGTCCGCGCATTGTTGCTCAGGACGGTATTGGCCAGCGAGTTGAAGGCTGATTCCACCGCGGAGACGGTCGAATGCGATAACATGGGCCTTGCTGGGGGACTCTCGAACGACGGTTCCGGCTGGCGGCGAGACGCCCTGGCTTCGGTGAATTCGATGTCGTCCTGAGGCTCTACCTTGTTGAAGGTCGCCGCTGGTGGCGGCGCCGGCACCGCCATCTCGTCGGTGAGTTCGAACACGTCCGGCTCGGGCTCCGGCTCAGGTTCGGGGCGCGCCGGCCTGATCTCGGCTTCGGGCGTCGCCGCGTCGAGGCCCGCCAGCATGGCGTCGATGTCGTCCTGGTTGTTGCTGACGACCGGAGCGGGCGCAGGGGCAGGCGGTGGAGCCGGCTTCGGCGCGGCAACAGGCTTTGGGGCCGGAACAATCGCCGATGGCGGGATATCCTTCATCACAGCCGGCTTGGCGGCCGCCGCCGGGCTCGCCGGTTTTTCGGCAGCGGCAGGCTTTGCCTCGTCGTCGGCTATGATGCGACGGATCGACGCCAAAATCTCCTCCATCGAGGGCTCTTGGACCTTTGCAGGTTGCGTCATCTCCAACTCCACATCGAAACCATTTTATACCAAAGCCACGAAGGAATTGCCGGTTCCGGATGTGAGGGCCGGGATTTTCATCGCACAAGCCCTACTTGTCCCCAGATCAAAGCCCGCCCGCGACATCGCGCGCGGGTCCTGCTCCCCTCAAAACGACCCCAAACCCCGCGTCCATGAGATGCAAGGACACGGGCCACGAATCGCTCAGCTCGCCCCGGAAACGCTACGTCATCGCCACAATTGATTGCAAGCAAAGCGCCCGGCGCTTGGGGCGCCGGGCGTTGATTTCATCCCGCCTGTGCGGAAAATGACTCGGTTATCAGCGGCCGTCGGGTGTGCGGACACCGGCCCAGCTATCGCGCACCTGATGATAGTGCACGCTCGGATCGTAGACCGTGGTCGGCAGGTTGAGTACCTGCGGCGACAGCCGTCCGACGGTGTTCAGCACGGAGTATGACGCGACCACGCGATCATGCTGTGCGGTGACGAGCGCGACGCGTGCATTCACCAGCGCCTGCTGGGCATTCAGCACGTCGAGCGTGGTGCGCTGTCCGGCCTTCGCTTCCTCGCGCACGCCATTCAGCGCAATCTCGGAGGCCTGCACCTGCGCCTGGGCGGACTGCACCTGCGCCTTGCCGGCGACAAGCTGGCCCCAGGCCGTGACCACGTTGGCTCGGGTCTGGTCGCGGGTCTGGTCGAGAATGAGGCGTTGCTGCGCGGCCGTTTCCTTGGACTGGCGGATCAGCGAGTACTCGGCGCCGCCCTGATAGATGGGAACGCTGAGTTGCGTGACCGCGGACGCACCGAACGACCTGTACTGGATCAGGCTCTGCTCGTAGGTCTGCTGCACCGAGGCCTGCAACGTGACCGTCGGCAACAGCGCGCCTTCGGCCACTTTGACCTGGAGATAGCTGACGTCGATGCCGAACATTGACGCGGTGACATTCGGATTTTGCGTCAGGCCGAGTTCGACGGCGGCCGGCAGCGTGCTCGGCAAGTAGCGATCAACCGGCGAGCCAGGTGCGAGCGCTTGCGGCTCGTTGCCGATGATGCGGCGGAAGTTGCCGCGCGTCGTCGTCAAATTGGCTTCCGCGGTCAGCAACTGCGTCCTGCCGGCAGCGAGTTGCGCTTCCGATTGCGCAACGTCGGTGCGGGTGACTTCACCGACATTGAAGCGGTCGCGCGTCTGCTTCAGCGTCTGCTCCAGCACGCGCACGTTGCTCTTCTGCACCTCGACGATCGCCGAGTTGCGCAGATAGTCCATGTAGATCGTTGCGGCACTGAGCAGGACGGACTGTTCGAGTGCACGCAAGGCTTCGCGCGCGCCGGAAACCTGGCTCTCTGCGGCCCTGGTCCGGTTCGCGGTCTGTTGGCCGTTGAACAGCGTCTGCGTGACGGTAGCTCCGACGCTGCGCGGCGCATTGGCGCCGTTGATTGGGGTTGACCTCGCGACATTGAGATCGCCGGTGTTGGTAAGGCTGTCGCTGTACTGGTAGCCAGCACTCGCCGTCACCGAGACTTTCGGGCGATAACCCGACAGCGCCTGCGGCACGTTCTCATCGGTGACGCGCACCTGCGAGCGCTGCGCATTGAGTTGCGGATTGCTCTGATAGGCGCGCACCAGCGCTGCCTCGATCGTATCGGCGAGAGCGGGCATTGGGCCCATACAAGCTATTAGAAGGACCGAGGCCGCCGCCCCGGTTAGAACCTTCACCCCACGCATCCCTGGTAATCCATTCGTTTTAATTGCCAGTCCAAAATCACGAGCATGACCAAGGACCGGACACCGCTTCAGTCGAAGTGAGTCCGGGCTCACCTTAGTCCGCACGTAAGCTGGACGGAACTACCCCGCAAGCAAACGTCGTCGAAACTCTTCACGTGGGGCAATCGGGCCACACTTCTGATTTCGAAGAGGATTTAGCCGGTAACGGGGGGCGAATATTGGGCGCGGAAACGGCCGAAACGCTAGAAAACGAAGGCCGGAACACGTTCCATGCCGGGCAGCACCGGGGCAGCGGCATCGAACAAGGTCCGGTGACCGAAATCGCCATGCGAGGCCGTCACGATAGTGGCCCGCGCCGGCTGGGATATTGCGAAAACGCCCACCAAACGGCCGCCGCTGCGCATTTGCGCATAAAGATGCTCTGGAACGATCTCGGTCGCGCCGTTGAGGACGATGACGTCGTAAGGCCCCCTCGCGGCATCGCCATAGGCCGACGCCGCGGGCCGGACGGCCACATTTCCACAGCCATTATTGGCCAGAATCGACTGTGCTTTCGCCGCCAGCGCCGAATCGCCCTCGATCGCGCTCACCTCGGTCGCGAATCGGGCGATCACGGCGGCGGCGTATCCGCTCGCGCAGCCAACCACCAGGACGCGGTCGCCCTGCTTGATCTCGGCCGCCTGCAGCATCTTAGCCAGTACCGCCGGCTTGATCAGGAACCGCTTCGCAGCGCCGCCCTCGCTGACATCGAGATCCAGGTCCAGATAGGCCAGGGCCTGCTTGCTTTCGGGAACGAAGGCCTCGCGCGGCACTGCCAGCATGGCATCGATAATTCGGATATCGGTCACGTCGCTCGGACGCACCTGACCATCGACCATTTTCTGGCGCGCGGTCGCAAAACCGGACATAGCTTTAAGACCCTGAGAGCAGGCGGCATGGCCGCCGATAGAGCTGAAACCTGCGTCATCTTTGGTACAAGCGTCGACAAAACGCAACATGCGGGCGTTCATTGCCGGACTGCCTGCCAATGGCGCGGGCCCTATTCGATCGGGACGGCGAGCCGCGAGATCAGCCGCGCAACCTCATCAAGATGCCCACCATCCGGGGCTTCGATGGCTTGCGCGAGCCGAAGCAGGCATTCGTCATCACTCATGGCGGGAATGTCATCAGGCACGATCGAAGGTCCCGCGCTGGTCGGGTCGCTCTCAATGTCGGGCATCGAATCAGCTCCCGTGCAACGTGGCATACGCTGGGTTTTGGCCGGTTGAGTCGAAAGCGCCCCGGTCGATCGCCCCCTATATGACGGCTTGCCTGGCACCCCGGTTCCGACGACCATCAGCCGGACTGCGAAAAAACCTGCAAATCCTTGTCTCGCCGAAGCTTCCCGGCCCAGCTTCATCCGGCTGAGCAACCCGCGATTTGGTCCTTTGCAAGCCCGAAAGGCTTTGTTATACGCTCCCCGCGCGCGAACCTCGGTTCGCCTGTTCCTCGGTAGCTCAGCGGTAGAGCATTCGACTGTTAATCGAATGGTCGCTGGTTCGAATCCAGCCCGGGGAGCCAATAAAATCAATGTCTTATATCCTTTTTCTGACCGTCGAAGATCGATTAAAGTCTTCCGGGGCCACACCAGGGGCCACCTCTGCAAATCGCTGAATAAACTTTTGTGAAGCGCGCAGATCTACCGGGCTGACGAATACGAATGGGGCCCTCGCAAGACCGCGACGCGACGCAATCTAACGAGCGGCTTGCCATCTCGATGAGTCGCCGTGCTCGAAGAACGACGACACCACGCCGACTTCCGATGACACCCTGCCGCGGGCTCCTTCGCGATCGCTCGCTTCTTGCCGGCGATTGGGGTTTCCTGCCTAAGCGGCGAGCCGAAGGGTGTGAGATAGAATACGAAGACCTGACCTTTGCTATGACAAGGCTGATCGGCCCGCACATCGACAAGGCTTCCGCCAAACAATTTCACGAAGTGTGGACGAGGACCGTAAGCGCCCGGCGTGCCCGTTTGAGCCGCTGACAGAACAGGTTTGACGTGACATTTCGTGGATTGCCCCTGACGCTCAACGGGCTGATCCGCATGACCGCCGAGCCGGAACGGCTGCCAGAAAATCGATCTATCTGATTCCAAGCAGGGAACGCCGAAAGCCGCCCGCGCGAGCTTCGCTCTGACAAACGAAGCTTCCCGTGCTGCCGCGTCCGTACCTCTTATGCCGCTTGAGGTAATAAATCTCCTTGCGGAAATCGAGCCAGACGACGGTATCGCCGAGGCAATGCTGTCGCGCCTGTGCTTCATGCCGAAACGGAGTGAGCGGCAGAGCCGCCGCTGCAGGCGGCACCATCACCAGCATTGCAAATAAAAGGACCGCGTCCACGCGAGGACGTCGAAGAAATAGCAGCGCGGGGTGCACGATCATTTCTTCAACGAAATCACGATCTGGCTGAGATTGCCGGCAAATTCCATTCCGGCCCTGGGTCCCTGCAGGGCGAGCTTTACGCCCTTTTCATTTCCGAGCTGAACGCCTCCGGCCCCGCCAACAAAGGCGCCGCCACCTCCGACGGAGCTGTAGGTCCCGGCAAAGTCGCTGACCTGTTTGATACCTGAGGCCCAGCCTTCAAGCCGGCTGACGGATGCTCCCGCTGCGACACCCAGGCTTAGGCCGGATACTCTGAACGGATAGTCACGACCGCGATACGTCAAGACACCGCTGCCGCCACCAGCTCCCACCATCAGCGCCGCCTTCACCAGCTTGAGCCGGACGTAGCCGGGCGCCTGCGCGAACGATGATGTCGCCGAAAGCACCACGACGAACAGCGTAACCGTAACGAGCCTGACTATCCCTGACATCGCTTCGGTCATCCTGCGCTTACGGAGCAGCCACACTCACTTTTTTCCAGGTCTGATCCGGGTCGAACACGAACAGTCGCTTGGCGACGAAGTCGGTTTTTGTTCCGAGATCCTTTTCGTAGACGGTGCCGGCATGATTGACCAGGAAGGTCTTGACGCCGGAATTACCGTATTCGGCAGGCCACGCGATCAGCGCGAAGCCGCCGATCATCTTGCCCTTGACGACATAGTTGAGCGCGCCACCGGGCGCATCCGATCCCTGGGCTTTCAGGATACGAAAGTAATAGCGCGATGCGATGAAACACTTCGAGCGGGATATTTGCGGCCTTGGCGGCGGCGATGAAATCGTCAGACATCGCGGCAAGCGCGATGCTCATACCGCCGGAGGCGGAGCCCGTAATGCCGGCTAGCACCGTCACGGTGACGGCTTCATTGACGAGCGGATTGGGGATCGCCTTGAGCACGGCAGAAACCGCCGCAAAGCCGGGCAGTAGCGCAATCACCCCACCAAACCCGTACTCGGAAGCTGTGTTGAGCGAAGCCAGCAACGCACCCGCAACCGCCGCCTTGCTGCCTTCCGCGAACCGTGCAATCACGGGCCGCCAGGCGAACGCGAAGACCGTCAGGATTCCCAAAATCAGCGCGCCCTCGACGGCCCAGATCGCCGCCACCGGCCCGATCTGCGTCACGATCGGCTGGCTGCCCAGCGTGATCTCGTATTTCGAGCCGTAAGCTCGCGGTATCAGCATCGTGAATGCGAGGTTTGCGACACCCACCACAACGAGCGGCAGCATGGCGATCCAGGGATTCGGCAACTCCCTATCCTCGAATGGCTCCGGCTCGTTCACGAGGTTCGTGCCATACCCCTCCCCGCGCTTCTGCGCCGCGCGACGGCAATTCTCGATATAGGCGAGACCCACGACGAGGACGAAGGCGCTGCCGACGAGCCCCAGCACCGGCGCGGCCCAGGTCGTCGTGTTGAAAAACGTCGTCGGAATGATGTTCTGGATCTGCGGCGTTCCCGGCAGAGCGTCCATCGTAAAGCTGAACGCACCAAGCGCGACCGTGCAGGGGATGAGCCGCTTTGGAATATCGCCCTGACGGAACATCTCGGCCGCGAATGGATACACCGCGAACACCACGACGAACAACGACACGCCGCCATAGGTGCATCAGGTTCAGACAGTCGACAAAACTACCGGCAATGTTGGCCTTGACGACGTTGCGGACCATGATGTCCGCGACCGATGTTGCCGCGGGAGGTTTCCCGGCGAGGACGAGGCGTCGCACGCAATCGCGTTCGGAAAAAACGCCGACGATCGCCCGGTGCTCCAGGACCACCAGAAGACCGACATTCTTGTCGGCCATGAGCTGCATCGCCGAAAGCGCATTGTCCCCGGGACCGACGGTCCACAGAGCCTTGGGCTTGGCGGCAAGGATCTGTTTCAGCGATCGGTAGGCAAGGATTTGTTCGGGACGTCGGAGTGGATGATCCATAATGCGTCACCGGCACGATTGTACGAGCTTGGAACGTAACGGCGTGGTCTGAGTGCTGAAGCTATCGAGCTGAATGCCGTAGCGCTTTTGATCTATGTCAACCGCGTGGCCGTCCGATCGATGTGCACCGCAACAATGCTTGGTCGAACGAGCGCGAAAAACACCCTGCAAGGCAGCGCGACTGGAGATAGGATCGAGCCGTTAGCGGCGTTGTTCGTGGGAGGTACAGATGGGAAACCCGTCCTTGCAAAGCGATCCCTCAGCCTATCTTGAAAACCTGATGCGGGCCGGCCAGGAGGCAACCCAACATTTCGACGACGCGCTTGCCGCGGCCATGGGCGTCGTCGGCAGGCCGGCAAATAGTGACGGGAAGTCACCGGTTGCGGTCACGGCCCTCGTGCCCCAGTTATATTGGTCGCCGATCCTGGATTTCTGGCGAGGCTTCCTCGATGGCAAACCCGCGGCAGATGCGAAGCCGCCTGTTGGAGCGTCGCGAGGGGATCGGCGCTTCAAGGATGAGGCGTGGAGCCAATCGCCTTACTACGATCTGCTCAAGCAATCCTATTTGCTGAACTCGAAGCAGTTGACGGATTTTGTCGATCAGGCGCAGGTCGACGACAAATCCAAACTGCAGCTTCGTTTCTATGCGCGACAATTCATCGACGCGATGAGCCCGTCGAATTTCCCGGCGACAAATCCGGAGGTTATTCGGACCGCTATCAAGACACGTTCTGCCAGCCTGGCGACCGGGATGCAGAACCTGATCGAGGATCTCCAGAAAGGGCGCATCACGCGAGTGGATGAGGCCGCTTTCGAGGTCGGCCGCAATCTTGCGGTTACCCCCGGAACAGTCGTATTCGAGAACGAGCTGATCCAGCTCATCCAATATACGCCGCAGACGGTTGAAGTGGAGAGGACGCCGCTCCTGATCGTACCGCCCTGCATCAACAAATACTATCTTCTCGATCTCGGCACGGGAAATTCATTCGTCGAGTATGCCGTCGCCCAAGGCCACCATGTCTTCCTGATTTCGTGGCGCAGCGCGGTTGCCGAGACCCAGATATCTGACCTGGGATGACTATCTCACCTTGGGGCCGTTGAAGGCCATCGACGTCGTGCGCGAAATTACCGGGGTCGACCGAATTCATGCGCTGGGGTTTTGCGTCGGCGGCACCATCCTGAGCTGCGCTGCCGGCGTGCTTGCCGCCCGCGGAGAGGACAAGCTGTCGACCATGACGCTGCTCACCACGATGATCGATTTCTCCGATACCGGAGAAATCGGACTTCTCATCGATCAAGCTTCGGTAGCGCTGCGCGAGGCGACGATCGGAAGCGGCGGCATTCTGCCCGGCAAGGAACTGGCGTTTACCTTCGGGACCTTGCGCGCCAACGATCTGATCTGGCGCTATGTCGTCGACAGTTACATGAAGGGCGCCAGCGCGGATGCGTTCGATCTGCTGTACTGGGATTCCGACAGCGTCAGCCTGCCGGGCCCGATGTATTGCTGGTACACTCGCAATACCTATCTCGAGAACAAGATCAGGAAGCCTGGCGCGACCACGCAATGTGGCGTGCGCGTCGACCTCTCGAAGGTCAAGGCACCGCTCTATATGCTGGCTTCGCGCGAGGACCACATCGTGCCCTGGAAGAGCGCCTATCTCTCCAAGGGTCTGATCGGAAGGGATCCACGTTTTGTGCTCGCTGCAAGCGGGCACGTGGCCGGCGTCATCAATCCGCCGTCACGCAACAAGCGCAGCTACTGGACCCAGGGACGATCTGAGCGGCGATGCCGCGGATTGGCTGGAAAAGGCCGAGGAGAAGCCGGGAAGCTGGTGGCCCGATTGGGACGCTTGGATGAAACGCCATTCGAGCGGGACGGTCTCTGCCCCAACACAGCCGGGCAATGCCAGCTATCAGACGATCGAAAAGGCGCCCGGGAGGTACGTGAAGCAAAAATCCAACTGATTACGGATTCTGCGGGCGACCTCGCGCCATTCCATTTTCTTGCAGGCCATCTCGCATAGCGGCAATGATTTGGTTTTCCGCCAGTTCACGTCGGTGGCGTATGGCTGGCGCATTGGCGATCCAACGCAGAGAAGCAGAGAAGAAGGCGGCGGTCTGACGGCGTTACCTCAGATCGCGCCAGATCTCTGCGGGCGACAGAAGTTGGGTTCGCGGTTCGGCCGCCTGGGCAATCCGCGATCGACGATCGAAAGTGGATCGTTGCAGCGTGCGCTCTCTCGTCCTGGACGGCCTGTCATCGTCATCTCGCGCGAAATGCTCGTGCGGGGTTTTGGCAACCTCATTTTCAATAGCCATGATACGCAACTCCACAAAATATAAACAACGCAACGTTTACAGTATCTTGCAGATAAAACCATGTAAATATGGCCGTCGAATTAAATGCCGCCGATGCCGAGAATTAGTCGGCATTTAATTTTGCTCGAACCTCGCGAAGCAGGTGAGACCTACTGCGGAAACACCGCGGCACAGGCCGGGCTCAAGCTCGACTTCTGCCGGCGCAGGCAGGCGGTAATGGCGCGGACATTCGGGATCTCGCCGGCGCAGAGGCGGTAGACATCCGGCGTACAAGCCTTCCGCTGTTCCGCCGTGCCCTGCTGGGCAACGGCCGAGCCGCTTGCGCTCAGGACGAGCAGGAGACCGAGCGCCGAAGCCCGGCGGTAACGAAAGAGAAGTTCCGCAAATCGCGCAAATCTTGCCATCATCGCCGCCTCTCCCTGGATCATGCCCGCCTTGACAAGGCAGGCGTCATCCCGGCGAATACGCGAACTAAATTTTGCAAAAAGTGATTTTTCTCACACTTCTCCGCAAATGCACGGGGTTACTGTTCGCGCGGGGAACTCAATACTTTAGTA
Source organism: uncultured Alphaproteobacteria bacterium (assembly GCA_963742935.1). GTDB lineage: Bacteria > Pseudomonadota > Alphaproteobacteria > Rhizobiales > Xanthobacteraceae > Bradyrhizobium. Next base: position 17,471 of record CAVUOI010000004.1, read on the forward strand.
ACCAGCTTTGCCGCGGCGGCCGAATCGCTAAAATTCGAACAATCCGCTCAATCTGGAAACAAAATCGATTTGCGAACATCGCCTCTGGAACCCCGGAGAGCGCGATGAGCGAAGTTGAATACGATTTGATGCTGGAAGCCGTCGAAACGGCCATCGCGACAGCCCCGGAGGATGATTTCGTGGTCCAGACCCAGCGCCTTTATCCGTCGCCGCGTGCCGCCAACGACAACGGGGCCCCGTGGCCGCTGGTGCCGTTTCCCGAGGGCTGGTACGCCGCCTGCTGATCGCGACCGACCCTCCGGCGACCTATCGGATATCCAGCTAAGCCATTGATTATATGGATGGAGGCCACGACCAGAATTGAACTGGTGTACACGGTTTTGCAGCTTTTTGGGCTGCCATGACCAACCTTCGACAATTTCAATAAATCAATGAAAATACAGAGATTTCTGCTCCCGTAGCATCCCGACCCAAGCGCCCCAAACCCGGTACAGTCAGGTACAATTTGGGTACAGCGCCATCGGCGATGTTCAGTTTTTTCGCTTGGAGGCCACGCCCGGAATTGAACCGGGATAAAGGCTTTTGCAGAGCCGTGCGTAACCATTCCGCCACGTGGCCCCAAAACGAAAAAGCAACCGTCGAAACGGTGGCACGGTTTGCCAGATCGGACAGACGTGATCAACCCCGCACGGTCGCCACCGTCGCCACGTCTGCGTCTTTGTGAAAAGCGAGTACATAGAACGCTCAACAATTATAACGTGCGTCGTCTATGCCCAATGCACCTTTCGGAGTAAATTCTGCCTCAAGCTTTTTCAGAATAGCTTCGCGCAAATCTGGTGTCTTCACGGCAGCAGATGACGCGTTCACGAAGGCGTCGGTCACCAACTGAAGCGATTTTTCCAAGACGGTTGCATCGAGCGGCTTGAGCA
>CAVUOI010000005.1:0-62858 GCA_963742935.1 uncultured Alphaproteobacteria bacterium
GCGCCGTGTCGGATCAGCACTAGCCCGCAACCTGCCATCAGAGCATGGTGCCTTGCGGGGGAATATATACGCAGGGACAGCCATCATGACGGCCAGAGTAGCGCAGCGTAAAACCAAGCCAATTCCGTCAACCCCAAGAAAGCCGTCGATCCCGGCAGCAAAGCTGGCCCGGCGACTGGCCGAAGTGCAGGCACTGCGCAAACTCGTCCAGCAAGCCGAAGCAAGTCGCGCCTGCTGATTTGCGGGCCTGCTGACTTCGTCTACGCAGCGTGCCTGATCCGGAAATCGTCGATCCGCCTGCCGGAGTTCAGTTGAGCGGTCAGCCAGCGGGGCGTCTTGCCACGCCCTGCCCAGGTCTCAGACGGCTGCTCCGGATTCCGGTATTTTGGCACAACCACGGGATAGGGGCGCCGCACGTTCGACGACTTGGCTCTCGACGCCTTGGATCTTGACGACTTGCCGCTCGGCGTCTCGGCACCGGAAGACCTGCCAGCCAGCCGCTTGCGGCCTGCAAACTTGGCTACAGGGGATTTGCCGGCGGGAGGACTGATTTCAATTCCGTGCTGGAGCAGCTTCAGGCGGCTTTCAAGCAAGCACTTTTCAACCGTCAGTGCCTCAGCAAGACGCTTGGCGACTTCCTCGTGAAGCGCCCACAATTCCTCGGTCGACATAGATTTGAATTCAATTTGGATTCATGACGGTCCCAAATCATGATTTCATTTTTCGAGCCTCCATCGTCGAAATAAAACATGAGCATAACAAGGCCGATTTAAGACACTTGTTGTCTTAAGTCAGACATTTCATTTTCCAAGCGCAATCTTGGATTGACGATTTAATCGGCCGCTCTATGCAATCAACCGGATATCGCACGCTTCACTGCACGTGGGACGCGACGTCGATCAAGGATCAAAGAAAGCCGACGCGGCGCGTGACGATTTGCGGTTTGGGATTATAATGCCGCTGGAAATTGTTCCGTTGCCCTGACGAAGGATGCGGACCGTCATGCCAAGAAAAGGAATTACCGGTCACGACGAGTGGGTCGTGACGGAAGCGCTGGCTACGGCGCTCGTCGCGCTCGAACAACTGAAGCCAACCCAGCAATCGCGCCAGCAGATGGACGACATCAGGAAATTGCTGGCGGCAAACTGTCAGCCCGGGACCATCAACCTGCATCTCGCCCAGGCGAAGTGCCGGCTAAACCCCCACACCGATCGCGCCGTGATCTATCGAGAGTACGGGTTTGAGGATCGGGAAGTCTGAAACCTGGCCTCTGCAGGCAACGTCGTGCGTTCGAGGAAAGTCGAGAGGATCCGGGATGCCGCACCTACCTGCCGGTGCAATGGCTTTAATGATTTTGGCGGCGACAGTCGCCCTGCCCGCACCCGCGCACGCCCAAACCTACGATCCAAGTTACCCCGTTTGCCTGCAGATCTATCAGGGAATCGCGGACTTCTACTTTGAGTGCCACTACCGGACCATGGCGCAGTGTGCGGCGTCAGCCTCCGGCCGCTCGGCGCAATGCGTGGTCAACCCGTATTACGGCGGGCCGAATGCCGGACGCAGCAAAAGGCAAAAGCGGCCCAGCGCTATTAATATTGAAGACCGTTAATATCAAGGCCCTGCATCGCGCCTCGGCCACGCGCGCGTCGCTCACCAGCCATAGGTGCCGAGCGCAAGCGGCCGCGGCGGCGTCTTCGATGGAGCTTTGGCGGTTTGCGTCGTGTCGGATCTCAGGCAACGCCGGGCTGCTTCGATCTCGGCGTCGCTGGCGCCTTTGCTTCGGGCCCACTGCTCGGCCGCGGACGCGCTATATTGCGCCACGTAGTAGCGCACGACCGGACACGAAATTCGACGCAAGACTCCGGGCGATTCCCCCGCAAATCCGGCGCTCGGCATTCCCAGACACAGCGCCAACACGCACACCCGACGTAAATCCATGTGATTCCCCTCTGCATCCAGAGGAAACTGGCTATTGGCCGGCGCATCAAGCCGGATCGTGGGTTCCGGGCGAGGAACCGGCAGGGCTGTGCCCCAGCCGCAACGGCCGCGTCCGCCGGCCAGAGTCGGCATTCGCGGCATGCGACTTTCTGCGATCATTAAAATTGATTGTTTACGAAAAGGACCGAAGCTGATGTGCCGGCTGGGCGAACCAACTCATGAAGGCACCGATGGAATCCGAACGCCGATCGATCACGAGAACCACGATTTCGAAAGACGCGCTGCTGTTCTTTGACGCACAGCGCGGCGTTCTCACCTGCCGCGTTCAGGACGTGACGAATGTGGGGGCTGGAATCGAACTCCACTCCCCCAATATGCTGCCGCTGAATTTCGAATTGAGTTTCGACAATTTTCACAATGTTCGCGAATGCCGTGTGATCTGGCGGCAAGGCGATTTCGTCGGCATTGCGTTTCAAAACTGATCGGTCTGCAAATAGCCTTCCGCATCGATCGGTCCAGGCGGACAACTCGCCTTGAACAATTCAAGCTCGGGTTAGGAACTAACATCGAGCCCATGAGTCAAATCCCCGCGCGTCCGGCCCCTCCGGACGGCGACGCATGCGGGTTGGCATTCGGGCGCCCCTCGTGGGGCCCGTCTGGAGGCCCATGGCTGGAGTGTAGTTATGTCCTGGGATCGTCCGTTCCCTCAACCTGTCCCTCTCCCGGAAGGGCCGCCCGCGCAAACCCTGCGCGACGCCGCCAGCTACATCAGGAAACTTCCGCAGTCGGAGCGCGATTGTCAGGAATGGCGGCTTGCGGTGCAGATGCTGATTGATGCCGCCGAGGACCGCGGACCCATGCTGTTTGCTCACATGGGTATCGTCAGGGCTTTGGAAGCGCACGCCGAAGGTGTACTCAGTCCCGCGAGCCAACGCTCAGCTCAGGCCGAGATGACCTCAAGTGTGAGCGTGACGTCAGCATCTGAATTCAGACCGAAGTCACCAACGATATTTTGAAACGTCTAATGTTTTGAAACGTCTAGAGGCTATCAAGCCGAACGGCTGGCAAATACGCTTATGCGACCTGCCTGATCCGGAAGTCATCGATCTGCTTGCCGGATTTCAGCTTTGCGGCAAGCCATCTCGGCGTCTTACCGCGTCCTGCCCAGGTCTCGGACGGCCGGTCTGGATTGCGGAACTTCGGAACCACGGCAGGATACGGGCGCCGACCCGTCGAGGGAGTTTCGTGCTCTTCGACGCCACCTTTGAGTTGCTTCAGGCGATTTTCGAGTACGCGCTTTTCGGCGAGCAGGCTGGCCGCGAGTCTAGAGGCGACTTCTTCGTGAAGTACCCACAGTTCGTCCGTGGACATCGATTTTAAGTCATTCCGGTTCACGGTCGTCTCCACGTATGATTGAAGCGTTCTTGTCGGCGGTAATCATCAGCGGAATAGGCCAGTCAAACATCTCTTTTCCGGCAATAAGGTTCCAACATCAACGAACATTCGAAAGTAAAGTTCCGCCGTCTTGCAGGGTTTCCACCAGATTTGAATATCAGATACTGCCCGTAACGAAGCTTTCTTGAAGACTCACGTTCCACAACCAGTGATAGATTGGTCCGGCGCGCATCGCAAGCCACGCAACTGCCTTGAAACTACGAGTTTGAGCTTGACGCTTTCCTAATGCAGCCGCCGCATTCGACGGTGGTCGCGCGAAGCAATCGCAACGGCGTCCGAATCGGCGCAATCTCGCCACATCTTCGCCACGTCAACACCAAAGTCGAAACGGAACTTCGCCCCGAACCTCCGGCAGGCGCGAGCTTGCCCGCAACAGAATGTTGGCGTCATGGCAGAGTATCGCCGCCGCGAAGACCGCGGTGCATCAAGACTGCGGTTTGCAGCCGTGGCGCTGGCGTTGACATCGTCGCATGCATACGCCGACACGTTTCAGGACAAATGGATGGGGCGGATCGCGCGGCCGCCGGCGGACGATCAGGAAGCTTCCGTCTATTGGGAGGACAAGTGGGATGCGCGCGGCAAGCGCTTCAAGGCCAACGAAGTCTCCTGCGCACACCGCACCGAAGCGTTCGGCACCATCTTCGTCGTCACCAATCTGGAGAACGGCAAGAAGATCCGCTGCCCGGTACAGGATCGCGGGCCCTACGCACGCGGCCGTGTTCTCGACTTCTCGCTCGGCGCCGCGCGCCAGATCGGCTGCGATGGCTTGTGCCGCGTCACCGTGCGCCGCGCCGGCTACGAATAGCGGGCCGCTCGCAGCGGCCGGACCAGCCGCCCCACAATAGCCGAGCGCGCGTCTCCCTGGGGTAGGTGTAGGGGCGGCGCCCGGCTATTCGGGCCGCGCGGCGGTGCGGCATCTACAGGAACTCATTTTTAACTTAAAGGGAATTTAAAAAGCTGCTGAATCGTAACCATTTTTATTGCGGCCCCCGGTGGCAAACGCAGACATTCCGCCGCAAATGGAACCGCAAGTGCGCAAAACCGGCCAAAATCTCGCGAATTGAGAAACGTAGTACCCACGATACGTTTTTTCCTACCCACGAGCCGGGCCGGGAAACGAGGTCCCGCCCCACTATCCCGAAATTCGATCGCGACGAAGTGCCGGTGTGCATGGCGCTGGCGCTCTGCCTAGCCGGCGCGCCGAACAGCGTCGTCTACAGGTTGCCGGGTCAGTCCTGGGAAATCCGTCCGGCCCCACGGCACGCCTATCCGGTGAGCGCGTGCCGCGTGCTTATGTTTTGATGATGTGATCGAGGTGCAAACGGCCTCTCCGCTGCGATGAAGAGTAGACGAGGCCCGGAGTGCCTAGGAGTCCGGGCCTCGTGGCCTCCAGTGGTAGCATTCGTCGTGATGAACGAACGCCCTGCCCCCCGCTGCAAGCGTGGTCGTTATAGATGCGCCGTCCGCGCCGGGCCAATCCGTACGAGTACGGTACGATAATCCTGTGCATATTCCTTGCGTGTGTCCCGCACGTCTTCGCGGGGCACGAGGCGAGCAGCCAGCCGCCGTGCCTTACTGCCGTTCGAACGGAATATACTGATGATATTCCTTCGGCACTGAGTTCCGGTAACGCGCGGGAACCGTGCGACTGTCGATCGAGCGATCGATCTCCTGCTGCCGCGTCATCCTCGTCGGCTTCTTTTTCTTTGCCGCCGCCCTCTTTTGGGGATCTGTGTTTTCAGCAGGCGCGTTTTGAGGAGCTTTGGCTTCCGGTGCGGCAGCGGAAGTTGCCGCGGGCGGGGGCGCCGGCGCGGGTGCCCCGCTGGGCGCGCCCTGCGCCAGCGCAACGCCGGCCGGCAAGACGACGAGAGCCGCCGCCGACGCGGCGACCACAAGACGAGACAGCTTTTGCATGGGGAACTCCGGTCCAACGCGTTACCGGCGATCCTATTACGTCCGCAGCCGTCCGCACACCGGGATTTTGGCAAGGCGCACAGCCACCAACTGGCTATCCCTGACCCGGCTGCAGGTCGTGAACACAAAGGCCAGCCGGCTGCAGTGCCAGTCCCGACCGAGCGCGGCGCTCGCGGCCGGCTCGGGATGAGACAGGCCGATCGTGATCAAACCCATGAAGGCCAGCGCGACGGCCGCGGCGATGAGCATGAGATTCTTGCGGGTCCACCAATTGTGGGGCATCGCGGTCGTTCCTGTTGATCCGCCTGTTGATCCGCCAGGACAGTAGAAGCGACCCGCCACGATCCCTGTGAACGGGTTCACACTACACGGAGTTGTGCGCGAACCCGTTAAATGTGGAAACGGGTATAACTCGACCAATTCCATTGCGTGCGCGAATCGCTTACCCGACAGTGAGTGCGGGGATGAGCGCGTGGGCGGGGCGTGCGATGGATGAGCAGGAAACGGGCTACGACTACGTCAGATACAAGCAATTGCTGGCGGAAGCGGTCGACGAGGCCAGGCGCCTCAAGCTGATCGAGATCATGATCCGGGAAAATGCCCGCGACAGGCTGGAGGCGCAGCGCGCCGCGGACCGGATCGCGATGACGGTGATGACGGTGGCGCGCGTTCTCGGTCCCGGTGGCCGCAGCGATCATTTCTAGGACGGCATTTCTCCAAGGCGCGCGTCGTCACGGGTCGCCCAGGCCCGTCGCCGGACCGCCTGTCGGCATCGGTTCGGGCCGTTTGCCGCTCGCGCAAGCCTCCCCTGCTCCACAGGCCTCATTTCGGCGCTGGCATTTTGCCTCGGGTTCACTTACCTAGGCCCCATTCCGCGCGCGTGGCGCGTCCAACCCCGAAAGTGAAAGCGACAAGGCCTTTTTTATGAGCGGATTCAAGGAACCGAATTTCGCGGATCGCCAGAAGGCCGCGATGCAGGCGCGGCAGAACATCCTGAACAAGTTTCGCGCCCAGCCGGGCGTCGACGATCCCGAGGTGCAGCGCCGTCAGGCCGAACGCGAAGCCCAAGCCGCCGCCCGCGCCAAGGCGAAAGACGCCAAGGAAGCGGCAAAGGCAGAACAGAAGCGCCTGGAGGCCGAGGCTGCCGCGGCTGAGACCGCCCGGATCGCACGCGAAAAGGAAGAAGAGGCGATCAGGGCGACGGAGCTCGAGGCCGAGCAAAAGGCCAAGCGCGACGCGCGTTATGCTGCGCGCAAAGGCAAGGGCAAGAAGAAGTAGGCGAGAGCAAGCTGGCAAAACGCGCCGCCGTCCCTTGCCGGTGACAGATTCAGCCTTTCCTTCTTCAATCCTACGACCGATCCGGTCTGTCGCCTGAGCGGCAGATCGCTGGTGCGTCATCGCGCATCAGAAACCCTCGGCCGTCGAGACCGATGCTTTGAGCATCGGTCTCTTGCGCAGACGCGCGCGCTAAACAATGACGGCGGCTCAGTTCTTTTTCATTCCGTCCTTCATGCCGTCCTTGGCCCCGTCCTTCATCATGCCATCTTGCTTCATGCCGTCTTTCTTCATGCCGTCGTCTTTCTTCATCGCGTCCTTGGACATCGATTCCTTCTTCATGCCGTCGTCCTTGCCCATCTTGTCCTGAGCGAAGGCAGCCGGCGCGAACGCAAGGCCAAGCGAAACGAGCGCGGCAGACAGGCCGAGGCCGATACGGGTCGTGGTGGTCATGGGATGGTCCTTTGGTTGGTTTCTTGAATGCGACATCTGCCGCTTATCCAACGACGTTACAGCAGCCGGCTTTGTTACCGTCGGCACCCCAAAGTCCCGTCCTGCTCACGGATAGTTGAAGCGGGCAAATTGATGACGGTTAACGTTCTGCGGGTGCTCCTCTTGGACGCATTATTGTCGGAGTCTTCTGCGAACCGCTGCCCCGGCTGTGCGCTGCAGCGCTATCAGGCTTTGGTCTCAGGGCCGGAATCTGGGCTTGCCGTCACGTGCCGCCCCGACCTATCACACCGCCTCGAACTGTCAGTCGAGTAACCTCGGACGACGACCGGCTAACATGGGCTGCAGCCGGTCCGGATTGCCGAACCAACAATTATCAGCAGGGACAAACCATGCTCACACGCCGCCATCTCATCGCATCCGCCGTTGCTGCTCCCGCGATCCTGCGCTTCGGCACCGGCACCGCCCACGCCGCCACGACGCTGAAGATCTCGCACCAGTTTCCGGGCGGCACCCTCGACAAGGGCGACTTCCGCGATCGCCTCTGCCGCATGTTCGCCGCCGAAGTCGCCAAGCGCTCGAGTGGTGAGATCGCCGCCGAAATCTATCCGAACTCCTCGCTGATCAAGACCAACGCGCAGTTCTCGGCGATGCGCAAAGGCGCGCTCGATATCAGCCTCTATCCGATGCCCTATGCCGGCGGCGAATTGCCGGAGACCAATATCGGCCTGATGCCGGGCCTGGTCGCGACCTACGACCAGGGCATGCGCTGGAAGAAAGAGCCGGTCGGCAAGGCGCTGACCGACTTCCTCGCCGACAAGGGCATCATTCTGCTGACCTGGGTCTGGCAGGCCGGCGGTGTCGCCAGCCGCTCCAGGCCGATCGTCGCCCCCGAAGACGCCAAGGGCCTGAAGGTGCGCGGCGGCTCGCGCGAAATGGACATGGTGCTGCAGACCGCGGGCGCCGCCGTGCTGTCGGTGCCGTCGAACGAAATCTACGCCGCGATGCAGACGGGCGCCTGCGACGCCGGCATCACCTCCTCCACCAGCCTGATCTCGTTCCGCCTCGAGGAGGTCGCCAAATCGCTGACCTCCGGCGCCGGCGCTTCCTACTGGTTCATGCTGGAGCCGCTGATGATGTCGAAGGCGATCTTCGACAAGCTGCCCAAGAACCAGCAGGACATCATCCTGTCGGTCGGCAGCGAACTGGAAGCGTTCGGCAGCAAGGGCGCGCAGGACGACGATGTCGAGGTCGCCAAGGTCTATGAGAAGGCCGGCGCCAAGGTCAGCCAGCTCGATGTCGCGACCGTCGACAAGTGGCGGGACATCGCGCGCGATACCGCGTGGAAGGACTACAGCGCCAAGACCGCGACGTCGGCCAACCTGCTTGAAGCTCGCCAGCGACGTCGCCGCATGATGCATGGTCCGCTTCCGGATCAGCCAGACCGTACCGAGGCCGTCACGGGCAATCCGCTCGTGGCGGCGCTCGGCCAGGCGCTGGCGCTGTGCAACACCGTCATCGTGGTCTTTGCCGCGCTTGCGCTGATCGCGGCCTGCGCGATCCTCAGTTACAGCGTGCTCGGCCGCGCCCTGTTCCACAGCCCCAATTACTGGCAGGACGAGGCGGCGGTGTTTCCTGCTGGTCGGCGCCACCTTCATGACCGCGGCCTATGTGCAGGGCCAGCGCGGCCATATCGGCATCGAGGCCTTTGTCGGGCTGCTGTCGCCGCTCGCCAACCGCATCCGGCTGTGGCTGGTCGATGTTGCAAGCCTGCTGTTCTGTGCCTTCTTTGCCTGGAAATCCTGGACGCTGGCGCATGAGGCCTGGGTCGACGGCCAGGTCTCGAACTCGATGTGGTCGCCCCCGCTTGCGATCCCCTATGTGCTGATGGCGGTGGGCATGACGCTGTTGTGCCTGCAAATCCTGTTGCAGATCATTATTCCCTTTGCTGGTGCTTCACGTCGATGAGCGTTCTCGGAATTGGCATCAGTTACGGCGTAGCGACGCTGGTTGCGATGTTTTCCGGCATGCCCATTGCCTTTGCGCTGGGCGCCGTCGCCGTGGTGTTCATGGCGATCTTCATGCCGCACGGCCTCGCTCGATACCGTGACGCAGAACGTCTACGAGGAAATGGCCTCGATCACGCTGCTGTCGATCCCGCTGTTCATCCTCAAGGGCGCGGCGATCGGCAAATCCCGCGCCGGTCAGGATCTCTATTCGGCGCTGCATGCCTGGCTGCATCGCGTACCCGGCGGCCTCGGCGTCGCCAACGTATTCGCCTGCGCGCTGTTCGCGGCGATGGCGGGCTCCTCGCCCGCGACCTGTTCGGCGATCGGTTCGGCCGGCATCCCGGAGATGCGCAAGCGCGGCTATTCCGGCGGCTTTGCCGCAGGGATCATCGCCGCCGGCGGCACGCTCGGCATCCTGCTGCCGCCGTCGATCACCATGATCCTGTTCGCGGTCGCCGCGGAAAAATCGCTCGGCCGGCTGTTCCTCGCCGGCATCGGCCCGGGACTGCTGCTGGTGACGCTGTTCGGCATCTATGCGGTGATCCGCTTCCGCAAGGAATATGCGGCGGCGCAAGGCGCTCTACGAGAAGACCGGCACGGAATCCGCGATCCTGCAGCGCGACGATTTCACCATGGCCGAGCGCTTCACCATGCTGCCGCGGGTGCTCCCGTTCGTGCTGCTGCTGACCGGCGTCATGATCGCGCTGTATGGCGGCTACGCGACGCCGTCGGAAACCGCGGGCCTCGGCGGCCTGCTGGCGCTGGTGCTGATCGCGGTGATCTACAGCGTGTGGCGGCCGAGCGACCTGTCGCCGATCCTGAAATCCACCATCCGCGAATCCACCATGCTGATGATGATCATCGGCATGTCGCTGCTCTATTCCTACGTGATGAGCTATCTGCACATCTCGCAATCGGCGGCCGAAGCCATCGTCGCCATGCATCTGCCGCGCTGGGAATTGCTGGTCGCGATCCTGCTGATGGTCGTGGTGCTCGGCTTCTTCCTGCCGCCGGTGTCGATCATCCTGATGACCGCGCCGATCATCCTGCCGCCGCTGCGCGCCGCCAATTTCGACATCATCTGGTTCGGCGTCGTCATGACCATCGTAATGGAGATGGGATTGATCCACCCGCCGGTCGGCCTCAACATCTTCGTCATCCGCAACGTCGCGCCGGACATCCCGTTGAGCGAGGTGATCTGGGGCACGCTGCCGTTCGTGCTGCTGATGATGCTGGCGGTGGCGTTGCTGTGCTTCTTCCCGGGCATCTCGACCGGGCTGCCGGATCTCGTGATGGGGCCGGACGGGGGACGGTAGCGAGAGGTCTGTAGATGCCGTAGGGTGGGCAAAGCGCAGCGTGCCCACCATCTGGCGGCGTACTCGGTGAAAGATGGTGGGCACGTCGCTTCGCTCCTCTGCCCACCCTACGGCACCTACTTCGCCGCCCGCGCCTTTGCATTCAACGCCGCCGCCACGCGGCTGACCGGCGGCCGGCCGATCAGCCCGCTCACCACATTGGTCGCGGCCACCAGCTTGGCCATGTCGACGCCGGTCGCAATGCCCATGCCTTCGAGCATGTAGACCACATCCTCGGTCGCAACATTTCCCGTTGCGCCCGGGCGCATACGGGCAGCCGCCGAGGCCGCCGGCGGCGGAATCGATCACGCGGCAGCCCTCCTCCATCCCGGCATAGAGATTGGCGAGCGCCTGTCCGTACGTGTCGTGGAAATGCATCGCGAGCTTGGCCATCGGCACATGGCCCGCGACAGCGCGCAGCAACTGCCGCGCTTTCAACGGCGTACCGACGCCGATGGTGTCGCCGAGCGAGATTTCGTAGCAGCCGAGATCCCACAGCACCTTTGCGACGTCGACCACCGCCTGCGGCTTGACCTCGCCCTCATAGGGGCAGCCAAGGACGGTCGAAATGTAGCCGCGCACCCGCACGCCGTCGGCCTTGGCGCGCGCCAGCACCGGCTTGAACCGGTCGATCAATTCCGCAATCGAGCAATTGATATTGGCGCGCGAAAAACTTTCCGACGCCGCGGCAAATACCGCGATCAGTTTGGCGCCGGCGGCCTGCGAGGCCTCATAACCCTTCTCGTTCGGCACCAGCACCGGCAATTCGCAATCCGTATGATGGCTGACGCCGCGCAGCACCTCGGCCGACCCCACCATTTGCGGGATCGCCTTGGGCGACACGAACGCTCCGACCTCGACCGATGTCAGCCCCGCGCCGATCAGCGCCTCGATGAAAGCGATCCGGTCGGCGACGCTGACCGGCGTCTTCTCGTTCTGCAGCCCGTCGCGCGGGCCGACTTCGACGATCTGGACGCGATCGCTCATGACGCCGCCGGCTCGATTTCGGCCAGTTCGACGCCTTCGCCGACGATATCGCCGACCTTGCACTTGATCTTCTTCAGCACGCCCGCATAGGGCGCGCGCAGGGTCTGCTCCATCTTCATGACTTCGAGCGTCAGGATTGCAGCGCCCTTTTCCAGCGTCGCGCCCTCCTCGGCCAGCAGCGCCACCACGGTGCCCGGCAGCGGCGCCACGATCTTGTCCTCGCCGATCTGCTCCTCGGTCTCCCCGCCGAACGGATCGACCCAATGCAGGTCGATGCGGCCGTTGCGGGTGCGCAGATAGAGTTCATGGCCCTCGATGACGGCGGTCACGCGCGATTTCATGCCGTCGATCGTCAGATCGAAGCTGCCGTCATCCACGGGCGAGATCGCGAAGACAAGTTCGTGCTTGCCGGTCGAGAGGGTCATCGGCCCGGAGCCATAGTGCAGCGTCACCTTATGCTCGGCGCTTTGCCCCTGACGGAACGAAAATACCCGCTGCCGCCGCCCGACCGGCATCCAGCCAAACGTCTGCCATGGCGAATCCCCGCGCGCGGATTTCTGCTCCCCGTTGACGATGGCGGCCACTGCCGCGCAAAGCTCGAGATCGCCGGCCGCGCCCGATGATTCCGTCAGCTTCTTCAACTCACGCTCGATGAAGCCGGTATCGATGGTGTTGGCGCGCACCTGCGGATGCGTGATGAGCGCCGACAGGAACGGGATGTTGGTGACGATGCCGCGAACATCGGTCTCTTCCAGCCCGCGGTTGAGCCGATCGATCGCGGCCTGACGGGTCGGCGCCCAGGCGATCACTTTTGCCAGCATGGCGTCGTAATACGGCGACACCGCATCGCCGCCGCGATAGCCGGCGTCGATGCGCAGGCCGTCGACGGCTTCAGGCGTGCGCCAGGTCTTGATCCGGCCCACTGACGGCATAAAATTCTTCTGCGGATTTTCAGCGTAGACCCGCGCCTCGATGGCATGGCCGTTCAGCTTGATCTCGTCCTGCGCCAATGGCAGTTTTTCGCCGAACGCCACCCGCAACTGCCATTCGACCAGGTCGACGCCGGTAATCAGCTCGGTCACGGGATGCTCGACCTGCAGGCGGGTGTTCATCTCGATGAAAAACACGTCCTTGCCGTCGGAGACGAACTCGATGGTGCCGGCGCCGACATAGTTCACGGCGGCGGCGGCCTTGCGCGCAGCGGCACAGACGGCCTCGCGCTGCGTGGCGTCCAGCGTCGGCGATGGCGCTTCCTCGATCACCTTCTGGTGCCGTCGCTGCAAGGTGCATTCGCGTTCCCATAGTGACAGCAGATTGCCGTGGCTGTCGCCGATGATCTGCACCTCGATGTGGCGCGGGTTCTGCACGAATTTTTCGATCAGCATGCGGTCGTCGCCAAACGCCGCCTTGGCCTCGCGCTTGGCGCTGACGATGGCAGCCGCGAGCTCGCCGGCGGAATTGACGGCGCGCATGCCGCGCCCGCCGCCACCGGCGGACGCCTTCACCAGCACCGGGAAACCGATCTTGTCGGCGGCCTTGGCGAGCGTCGCCTCGTCCTGCGCCTCGCCGTGATAGCCGGGCACCAGCGGCACGCCGGCCTTTTCCATCAGCGCCTTCGAGCCCGACTTCGAGCCCATCGCCGTCATCATCTCGGCGGTGGGACCGACGAACACCAGCCCGGCGTCGAGGCAGGCTTGCGCGAACTCGGCATTTTCCGACAGGAAGCCGTAACCGGGATGCACCGCCTCGGCGCCGGTTTTCCGCGCGGCTTCAATGACGCGTTCGATGTTGAGATAGCTGTCGCGCGCGCGCGCCGGTCCTAGCAGCACGGCCTCGTCGGCCATGGCGACATGCATGGCGTCGCGGTCGGCTTCCGAATAGACCGCGACGGTGCGCAGGCCCATGGCGCGGGCGGAGCGGATGACGCGGCAGGCGATCTCGCCCCGGTTGGCGATCAGCAGCGTGCGAAAACGCCGGTAGAGTTTCTCGCGGTCCATCATCGTTTCCTGCATCACATCCTGAACAGGCCGAATTTCGTCGGCTCGATCGGCGCGTTCGCCGAAGCCGACAATCCAAGACCGAGCACCAGCCGCGTATCGGCGGGATCGATCACGCCGTCGTCCCACAGCCGCGCGGTTGCGTAATAGGGGCTGCCCTGGTGTTCATATTGCGCGCGAATCGGCGCGCGGAACTTGTCTTCTTCCTCGGCCGGCCAGCTCTCGCCCTTGGCCTCGATATTGTCGCGGCGAACCTGGCTGAGCACCATGGACGCCTGCTCGCCGCCCATCACGGAGATGCGCGCGTTCGGCCACATCCACAGGAAACGCGGCGAGTAGGCACGGCCGGACATGCCGTAATTGCCGGCGCCGTAAGAGCCGCCGATCACGACGGTGAATTTCGGCACGCCGGCGGTCGCCACCGCCGTCACCAGCTTGGCGCCATCGCGCGCGATGCCACCGGCCTCGTATTTCTTGCCGACCATGAAGCCGGTGATGTTCTGCAAAAATACCAGCGGAATATTGCGCTGGCAGCACAGCTCGATGAAGTGCGCGCCCTTCAGCGAGCTCTCGCTGAACAGGATGCCATTATTGGCGATGATGCCGACCGGATAGCCCCAGATATGGGCGAAGCCGCAGATCAAGGTCGTGCCGTAGAGTTTCTTGAACTCGTCGAATTCGGAGCCATCGACCACCCGCGCGATGATGTCGTGCACATCGAACGGCTTGCGGCCGTCGGCGGAGACCACGCCGTAGATTTCCTCCGCCGGAAACAGCGGCTCGCGGGGCTCGCGCATGTTGAGGGTGGCGCGCATCGGCGGCTTCAGCGTGGCAACGATACGCCGCGCGATCCCGATCGCGTGCGCATCGTTCTGCGCGTAATGATCGGTGACGCCGGATTGCCGCGAATGCACGTCGGCGCCGCCGAGTTCTTCCGCGGTCACCACCTCGCCGGTCGCGGCCTTCACCAGCGGTGGGCCGCCGAGGAAGATGGTGCCCTGGTTGCGCACGATGATGCTCTCGTCCGACATCGCCGGCACATAGGCGCCGCCGGCGGTGCAGGAGCCCATCACGATCGCGATCTGCGGAATGCCCTGCGCCGACATCTGCGCCTGATTGTAGAAGATGCGGCCGAAATGCCGCTCGTCGGGAAAGATCTCGTCCTGCATCGGCAGGAAGGCGCCACCGGAATCGACCATGTAGACGCAAGGCAGATTGTTCTGCCGCGCAATGTCCTGCGCGCGCAGATGCTTCTTCACGGTCATGGGATAGTAAGTACCGCCCTTGATGGTGGCGTCGTTGGCGACGATGACGCATTCGCGGCCCGAAATGCGCCCGACGCCGGTGATGACGCTGGCGGAATGGACGTCGCCGCCATAGAGGCCGTGGGCCGCCAGCGGCGACAATTCGAGAAATGCAGTTCCGGGATCGACCAGCAGGTCAACGCGTTCGCGCGCCAGCATCTTGCCGCGCGAGGTATGCCGCTTGCGGGACGTCTCGCCGCCCCCGCCGGATACCACCTTGAGCTTGTCGCGAAGCTCCGCCACCAGGCTGCGCATCACGTCGGCGTTGCGGGCAAACTCGGAGGACGTGGGATCGATGGTGGAATGAAGCGGCATGGTCGGCATTTCTTTGGAGGCTGGAGTGCCCGGGAGATGGCTTGGAACGGTCAGGCCGCCCATTCGAAGAGAATGCGACAGCCTGTACCATCTTGGCCCCGATGGGAAGTTCAGGCGGTCTTTTCGAACAGTTCCCGCCCGATCAGCATGCGGCGGATTTCGCTGGTGCCGGCGCCGATTTCATAGAGTTTTGCATCGCGCAATAGACGACCGGTCGGGTAGTCGTTGATGTAGCCATTGCCGCCCAGAAGCTGGATGGCGTCCAGCGCGCATTGGGTGGCTTTTTCCGCTGCATAAAGAATGGCGCCGGCCGCGTCCTCGCGCGTGGTCTCGCCGCGATCGCAGGCCTTGGCGACCGCGTACACATAGGCCCGCGAGGCGTTCATGGAGGTGTACATGTCGGCGATCTTGCCCTGCACCAACTGAAAAGTGCCTATCGGCTCGCCGAACTGTTTTCGCTCGTGCACATAGGGCAGCACCACGTCCATGCAGGCCTGCATGATGCCGATCGGCCCCGCCGCCAGCACGGCCCGCTCGTAGTCGAGCCCGGACATCAGCACGTTGACGCCGCGGCCGACCTCGCTGAGCACGTTCTCCTCGGGTACTTCGCAATCCTCGAACAGCAGTTCGCAGGTGTCGGAGCCGCGCATGCCGAGCTTGTCGAGTTTCTGCGCGGTGGAAAAGCCCTTCATGCCCTTTTCGATGAGGAAGGCGGTCATGCCGCGCGGCCCGGCGTTGAGGTCGGTCTTGGCGTAGACCACCAGCGTATCGGCGACGGGACCGTTGGTGATCCACATCTTGTTGCCGTTGAGCACAAATCGGTCGCCCTTCTTGTCGGCGCGGGTCTTCATCGACACCACGTCGCTGAACCGGCGCCGGGCTCGGACATCGCCAAGGCACCTACATGTTCGCCGGAGATCAGCTTCGGCAGGTATTTCTGCTTCTGTGTTTCATTGCCGTTACGGCGGATCTGGTTGACGCAGAGGTTGGAATGCGCGCCATACGACAGGCCGACCGCGGCCGAGGCACGGGACATCTCTTCGACCGCGATGCAGTGCTCGAGATAGCCGAGGCCCGTCCCGCCATATTCCTCTTCGACCGTGATGCCGTGCAAGCCGAGCGCGCCGATCTTGGGCCAGAGGTCGCGGGGAAACTGGTTGCTGCGATCGATTTCGGCGGCGCGCGGCGCGATTTCGTTCTGGGAAAACGCAGACACCGTCTCGCGGATCGCATCCGCAGTTTCGCCGAGATCGAAATTGAGAAGCAGCGCCCTGTTCGAGGCCATCGTTTCCCCCATTATTTCTGCTGGAATTAAACGATCATACGTTTTTTTAACTTAGCCGCAAGTGGAACCTGCATGGGCTCAAATAGTGACCTCAGAAGATTGAAATCACTGCCTTTTCGTGCCAGAATTATACAATCGACCGCTCGTTTCTACGAGCGACGAACTTCAGAGGCTCCATGGCGCGAACGATCGGCTCACACGGCCCGAAGACGATGGAGGCGATCCGAAAAGCGGGGCTGCGCCTGATCTTCGAACATGGCTATGCCGCCATGAGCCTGCGCCAACTCGCCGCCGAGGTCGGGATCCAGTCGGGGTCGCTCTACAACCACATCTCGACCAAGCAGGAATTGCTGTTCGAGCTTATCCGGGACCACATCAACGAACTGTTACGCCAGCTCGATCGCGCGCTGCAGGGCCAAGCGCGGCCGATCGACAAGCTCCGCGCCTTCACGGCGTTTCACGTCACCTATCACATGACGCGGAAGCGCGAGGTCTTCATCGCCAATTCGGAGCTGCGCAGCCTGGAGCCAAAGAATTACGAAGCGATCGTCGCCCTGCGCGGCGCCTATGAGCGGCGGCTGGCGGAAATCCTCAGCGAGGGCGTCACCGAGGGCGAGTTCGAGGTCGTGGACATCCAGGTGGCGACATTCGCGATCCTGGCGCTGTTGACCGGCCTCACCGCCTGGTACCGCCCCGGCGGGCGGCTCACCAAGGAGGCCATCGTCGCCGCCCACGAAAAACTGGTGCTGTCGAGCGTCGCCCCCGGCGCAACAGGCACGCGGGCTCAAGCCAGACGCGCGCCCTCCTCGAGCGGGGCAGCGCGTGGCAGGCTTGGCGCGCCGATGACGGAACGCCCTCCCCTCGACGACATCGACCTCAAAATCCTGTCCGAGCTGCAGAGGGATGGCCGCATCCGCAACAATGAGCTGGCGGAGCGGGTCGGCATCTCGGAGCCGCCATGCCGGCGGCGGGTGCGCGCCTTGCGCGAGCGCGGCTATGTCAGCGCGATCCGGGCCACGCTCGACGAAAACCTGCTCGGTTACGAAGTGATTTCCTTTGTCCTGATCCAGTTGCAGAGCCAGGCCCAGGCCCCGCTGCAGGCGTTCGAAAAATCGATCGCCGCGATCCCGCTGGTGCTGCAGAGCTGGCGGATTTCAGGAGATGCGGACTACCTGCTCAAATGCGTGGCGCGAAACGTCGAGGGCATGCACCAGCAGCTTCTGCAGTTTTCCGCGCTGCCGGAGGTACGCCACATCAGGACTTTTCCGGTGCTCGGCGTCGCCAAAGACGCACCGCTGCCGATCCCCAACATACCGGCGGGATAACCGCCCCGCGGCTCAATGCGTCCAGGGCTCCACCCGTTTGAAAGCAAAGTTGTCGGCGTAGGCCACCTGCCGCTGCACCGAATCCTTGGGCTCGATCACCTGATAGGCGATGCCCTTGCGCTCGCAATAGGCGATCGCGTCTTCCTTGGTGTCGAAGTGGAGAGTGAGCTGCTGTTTCATGTCGCCGGACGAGGTCCAGCCCATCAGCGGCTCAACCGCCTGGGGCTGCTCGGGTTCGTAGTCGAGCTGCCATTCCCGGGTCTTGGCCCTGCCGGATTGCATCGCGTTCTTGGCAGGCTTGAAAATGCGTGCGGTCATGGAAGGTTGGATCCTCAGGCGAATGCGACATGGTAGCGGTTGGTGCAAACAGGTGGGATAGTATAGAGACACCTTTGAGGAATCTTGCTGATTCCAGAGACCCGGATGTACCATTTTCGTACCGGTATAGTCATTATGCCGTTCTGTGACAATCTTGAGCCAGCCGGCGGCCGGGACAGGGATCGGCGGCGCCATCCTCCCCAAACCATCACCGCGAAACGGCAGCCATGAAAATCAACGCCACCCTGCCCGATAAAGGGCGCGACCTCCGGCTCGACCTGTTTCGCGGCGTCGCGAACTGGGCGATCTTTCTGGATCACATCCCCGACAACGTCGTGAACTGGATCACCACCCGCAATTACGGGTTTTCCGACGCCGCCGACCTCTTCGTTTTCATTTCCGGCTATACCGCCTCCTTTGTCTATGCGCGGATGATGCTGGAGCGCGGCTTCATCGTCGGCGCCACGCGGCTGACCAAGCGGGTCTGGCAGCTCTATGTCGCCCACATCATCCTGTTCGTGATCTATATCGCCTCGATCAGCTATCTCGCGCTGCGCTTCGGCGATTCCCAACTGGTCAACGACTTCAACGTCGTCGGCCTTATCGACAACGCCACCGAGACGCTGCGGCAGGGCCTGTTCCTGAAGTTCAAGCCGGTCAACCTCGACGTGCTGCCGCTCTACATCGTGCTGATGGGCCTGTTTCCGCCGGTATTGTGGATCATGTTGCGTCAGCCCAACTGGACCATGATCGCGGCCCTCGCGCTGTGGCTGGTATCGCGGCAGACCGGCTGGAACCTGCCCGCCTACCCGCAGGGCACCTGGTACTTCAATCCGTTTGCCTGGCAGGTGCTGTTCGTGTTCGGCGCCTGGTGCGCGCTCGGCGGCGCCCGCAAGAACCTGCACATCATCAATGCGCCCGTCACGATCTATCTATGCTTCGCCTACCTGGTCTTCTCGCTCATCATGACCATGGCCGGCAAGTTTCCGGCCTTCGGCGACATGTTCCCGCAGTGGCTGTATGCGGCGTTCAACCCGAACGACAAGACCAACCTCGCGCCCTATCGTTTCCTGCACTTCGTGGCGATCGTGATCCTGGTCATCCGCTTCGTACCGAAGGAATGGCCGGGGCTTGAGTGGAAGATCTTCGATCCGCTGATCGTTTGCGGCCAGCAATCGCTCGCCGTGTTCTGCGTCGGCGTGTTCCTGTCGTTCGTCGGGCATTTCCAACTTTCGATGAGTTCGGGCTCGCTGTTGGCACAGATCTTCGTCAGCGTGACCGGCATCGCGATCATGACCATCGTCGCCTACTACATTTCCTGGTCGAAGCGGCAGGACAAGCCGCTCAAACCGCCGGCGCCGAAAGCGACCCCGGCGGCATCCGGCTGACGCGCGACAGAGCGTTTTCCAGCGAAAGCCTGCCCCGGACTTGATCCGGGGTGGAGACCGGTTCGCGTCAAGAAAACGCGTCAAAACAAGAATCCAGAGCCCCGTTTCGATTCAATCGGAACGGAAAAGGCTCTAGCCGGCTCAGGCCGGCTGCGCTGTCGATGCCACCAGTGTCCGCACGTCGGCGTAGACGTTGAGCACCGGCGCGACCACCTTGTGCATCGCGTTCTTCGAGACGATCGTGTCGTGGATGACGAGATGATCGACGCCCGTGGTCAGGAAACAGTTCACGGCATCCTGCGGCGTTTCCACGATCGGCTCGCCCTTGATGTTGAATGAGGTGTTGATCAGCACGGGAACGCCGGTCAGCGCCTCGAACTCCTTCAGCAGGCGATAGAGCATCGGATTGGTCGCTTCGCGCACGGTCTGCACCCTCGCGGTGCCATCGACATGCACGATCGCCGGGATCTTGTCCCGCCACTCCGGACGCACGGGCTTTGCGATCAGCATGAAGGGCGAGTCCTCGTCGCCTTCAAAAACATCCTTCATGCGCTCGGCCAGCACGATCGGCGCGAACGGCCGGAACGCCTGCCGGTGCTTGACGCGGCTGTTGAGGGTGTCCTTCATCTCGGGCTTGCGCGGGTCCGCGATCAGGCTGCGGTTGCCGAGCGCGCGCGGACCGAATTCCGAACGGTCCTGAAACCAGCCGATCACCTTCTGGTCGGCGAGCAGTTTTGCGGTATCGCGGCAGACGTTCTCGCTTCTGACGGCATCGACCTGGATGCGCACCAGGAATTTCTGCAATTCCGCGGCGGCCTCCTGATCGCTGTAGCGCTTGCCGACATAGGAATGATCCATCACGAAGTCACGCCGCTGCTTGAGAATTTCGAGCCAGCCGTAATACGCGCAGCCGATCGCAATCCCGTCGTCGCCAGCCGCTGGCTGAATCCAGACGTTCTCGAATCCGGCTTCACGGGCGACCCGGCCGTTCGCCACGCAGTTCAGCGCGACGCCGCCGGCCATGCAGAGATTTTTCGCACCTGTCGTTTCGCGCAGCCAGCGGGCACGCGCCAGCAGCACGTTCTCGGTGTCGTCCTGCGTGCGCCATGCCAGATCCTCCCAGTGCCGCATCGCCGGGCTTTTTTCCCAGTTGCTGCCATCGAACACAAAGGGCTGCTTGAGATCGGCGGTCCAGGGCGGGACATGGAGCTGGCCGTCGCGCATCTCCATCAAAGGCTTGACTTGATCGCGCCGGCCATAGGGCGCCAATCCCATCAGCTCACCACATTTGTTCCAGTCGCCGAAGATGTAAGTCGAGGCGCGGCTGTAAAGCGCGCCGAGACCGGGCATGGTGTAGAATTCATCGCTGAGGAAGCCGCGGTCCGGTTCCATCCAGACCTTCTTCAGGCATTCCAGCGTCGTGCCGCTGAACTTGTAGTAGCTCTCCAACTCGCGCGCGAGCGGCGTCGCGGTGTCGCTCTCCGGAACGGCTTCCATCACGTCGGAGCGGTAGCTGCCGACGCCATCGACGATCATCACGACGCCATCCTCGAACGGCGACACCGCGAACGCGCTATAGGCGTGCGCGAGGTGATGCGAGATCGTGACGACCTTATCCTTGTGCGACAGATAGAGCGGGTGCTTGGCCGCGTCGTCGCGCTCGAACTCCGGGAGAAAACCCGGCGCGTCGAAATAGACCAGCCGCTCCTCCATTTCCTGGACCGGGAGGATGTAGCAATTGCGCACGACGAGATCGACGTCGTCGAGCGTGATGCCCTCGGCCTCGAGGCAATAATCGATCACTTCCTTGTAGAAGCCCGACGCGTGCTTGGCCCGCGTGATCCGCTCCTTGGCGATCGCAAAGGCGATCGCGCCGTCGCGCAACAGGCAGGCGCTGACATCGTGGTCATAGGTGTTCAGGCCGAGGACATAGGTGTGTTTTTTGGGCATGGGTACTCGTTAAGGCGGGATCGCTGTGCGCTGAAAAAGGGGAGATCGTGTCGACATCAAGATGCTGGCGTGGCCTTGCCGTAACTTCCATCGGAATTCTGCGGCGCACAATCATCAGCGTTCAGGAAACATTCAGGAAGATGAACGGCGCAACGCAAAAACCTAGGAAAACCGGCCTCAACTTGACCTTACCTGCCCTTCTTAATAATGTCCCCAACCCGAAAGAACCTTAGTGGAAATATTGTCTTAGCGCATCTGAACCGAAAGCTGCCTCGCGCGTCTAAGTGAGATAGTGCCGAAGTCCAGATGTCTTGGAAGTGACCCGGAGATTCCTGAATGGCTAAACGCTACAATATCCTGACCCGCTGCCTCGCAGCGCTGGCTTTGTTGTTCGTCTATGTGGCCAGCACGTCGGCCATTCTGGTCGGCGGAACGACCACGTCGGCGCAGGCGCGTGGCGGCCGAGGCGGAGGCCGAGGTGGTGGTTATCGCGGCGGCGGTCGTGGCTTCTATCGCGGCGGCGGTCGTGGCTTCTACGGCGGTCGTGGTTATGGCCGAGGTTATGGCTTCTATGGCGCGCCCGTGGTCGTTGGCCGGCGCTGCTGGTGGAATGCCTACGGCCAGCGTGTCTGCAGGTATTGATATAACTACGATCGCCGTCGCCTGAGGCGGAGATCGGAGACAAGATCAAAGGCGTGCCGGTCAATCGGGCGCGCCTTTTTCTTTCGGCGGATCGCTCCGCGACGTGACAGGAATCTCCGCCTGCCGCGATCAGCTTGCGAGCCGCGGTAACAGTTTCAGTGCATTGCCCCGCTCGATCGCCGCCATCTGTTCTTCCGTGAACACATCAGCCTCGCGCAGCCCTTTCACATGATCGATTCCGGTGCGGTACGGAAAATCGGTTCCGAACACGATCTGCGACGGCGGGATGATCGCAGCCAGCGCCGACATCGAGCCGCGGTTGGACGTCTGCGCGGTGTCGTAGAAGAATCGCTTCAGCTCCGCGAGCGTGCCGTCGGGCACCGTTTCCTTCGCCTTCGGCACCAGCAGCGGGTGACGGACGAAACGCTCGATCAGGAACGGCATTGTCCCGCCGGCATGCGAGAAGATCCAGCGGATGTCGGGAAAGCGCCGCGCATTGCCGGAGAAGATGATGTCCGCGATGGTGCGTGTCGTGTCGGTGCCGAACTCGATCATCACGGCCGGCTGCGTCGGCACCAGGTTCACGCAGCAATTCGCCGCCGTCGGATGGGTGTAGACCAGCGCCTTGCGGCGATTTAGTTCCTCCATGACGGGCAGGAACAGCGGATCGCCAAGCCACTTGTCGCCATAGCTCGTCATCAAGGCGATGCCATCAGCCTTGAGCGTGTCGAGCGCATACGTCAGCTCGCGCAGGCTGCCGTCGGCATCGGTCAGCGGCAGCATGGCAAAATTGCCGAATCGTCCCGGATGATCCGCTACGAGCTTTGCGCCATACTCATTCAACTCGCGGCAGAGTTTTCGCGCCGCATCGCCCTTGGTGAAATTGACGGCAGGTGTGGTGACGGAAAGCATCGACGTCGCAATGCCGGCCTTGTCCATGTCGGCCAGCGATTTCTCGATGGTCCAGTTCTTCATCAGCGCATCGCCGAAACCGGCGTCGTTCGACGCCGTCACATAGGTCGGCGGCGACAAATGATGATGAACGTCGATCCGGAACGGTTTTGCGTCGGCGCTTTGTGCCGATGCACGGCCGCCACCCGCCGCCGTCGTCAGCGCCAGCGCGCCGGCACCGAGCATGAAGCCGCGCCGACCCGGATTGGCGAGCGACGGATCTGATGGGCCACAGCAGAAGCAACCCCGCAGCGAGGGCGTGCGCAGATCCGTCATTGGTGTTCTCCCTTCCCTGATTTTATTTTGTTTGTTGTCGGTCGCAGTCCTCAGCCGTCGAGAATGGCCACCGCACGCGTCCACCCGGCCGATGCCCGCTCGATCTTGACCGGGAAGCACGACACCATGAAGCCGGTCGACGGCAGTTCTTCGAGGTTGTGCAGCTTTTCGATGTGGCAATAGCCGATGTGGCGGCCGGCCTTGTGGCCTTCCCAGATCAGGCTGGCATCCTTGGTCTCGGCATATTTCTTGGCGGTGTAGACGAACGGCGCGTCCCAGCTCCAGCCGTCGATGCCGGTCAGCCGCACGCCGCGCTCCAACAGATACATCGTCGCCTCATAGCCCATGCCGCAGCCGGAGGTGACGTAATCCTGCCGGCCGTATTTGACGCCGGCGCTGGTGTTGACCACGACGATCTCCAGCGGCGACAGCGTGTGGCCGATGCGCTTCAGTTCAGCTTCGACATCCCCGGCGGTCGCGACATAACCGTCCGCGAAATGCCGGAAGTCGAGTTTTACGCCGGGCTGAAAACACCATTCGAGCGGCACCTCGTCGATAGTCCAGGAGCGCTCGCCGCGGTTCATGGTGGGGTGGAAGTGCCAGGGCGCGTCGAGATGCGTGCCGTTATGGGTGGAGAGCTGCACCTGCTCCACCGCCCAGCCCTGCCCGTCCGGCAGGTCTTCCGCCTTCAGGCCGTCGAAAAATTGCAGCATCCGCGGCAGGCCCTGCTGATGATCGATGTACTGGATCGTCGGGTGCCCGCCCGGCGGATCGGCCGGCACGTCGTTTTGCAGGGGAACGGAGATATCGATCAGTTTGCGCGCCATGGCGTTTCCTCGTTTGCTGTTCTTGTTTGTAGCGTCGTGGAAGAGCCTATTGCCGCTCGACCCGGTTCTTCAGGATACCGATCTTCTCGACTTCGAGCTCGATGCTGTCGCCATGCTCGAGGTACCAGCCGAGTTCGAGGCCGCAGCCATTGCCGACGGTGCCGGAGCCGATGAATTCGCCGGGCATCAGGGTCTCGTCCTTGGTGACGTGGGCGATGATCTCCTCGAACGAGAATAGCATGCCTTCGCTCACCCCCTGGCACCGCCGCTCGCCGTTGACGCGGGCTTCCATCTTCAATTTGTAGGGATCGCCGATCTCGTCCGGCGTGACGATCCACGGCCCCATCACGTTGCCGCCGTCAAAGCTCTTGCCCTTCGCCGGACCCAGCCGCCCTTCCATTTCGATGCGCTGGGCATCGCGCGCGGAAAAGTCGTTGAAGATCGTATAGCCGAAGATGTGATCCTTGGCCTTGGCGGCGGAGATGTTGGCGCCCTTGCTTTTGGTGATGATGCCAAACTCCAGTTCGTAGTCCATCACCTGGCTGTAACGCGGCCACTTCACGGTGGTGTTGGTGCCGCGCACGCTGAAACGGTTGGTGATGTAGTAGATCGGTTGCTTGCGGTAGATCTCCGGCAATTCGCCGAGCGGTTCGGCCTCGATCCGCGCCAGCTCGGCCGTGTCGCCCTTGGCGCGCGCGGCGAGCTTGAGCTGCCCGCGCGGGGCCTGCAGGATGTGCAACGGAAACGACATGCCGTCGCGCATCTGCCGCGGCTCCGGCACCGGCGCGAGGATCTCCGCCGCGCTCACCGCCACCGAGAGGCTTTCGTCCTTGCCGTGCTTGTCGAACGCTTTTGCCGCCTGGTCGAGCGCGGCGTCGCCGGCGTCGATCAAGGCCAGCATCGATGCGAAGGCCGGGTTGGCCCCGCCGTTTCGGCTGGCAGCGGCTGCGAGGTCGAACAGGAGCGTATCGCCCTGGTGCACGATTCCGATCTTTTCCTGTCCGCCGGATTTGAACGTTGCGAGTTTCACTGGATCACCTCTTGTTTTCCGATGAAATATATGATCAAAAAAAATATCGATAAACAAGACAGAAAAATGCGTGATGGGGAGAATGTCGTGAAACAGGTCCTAGCCGCCCTTGCGGTCAGTCTGGCGCTGACCGGTAATGCCGTTGCGCAAGCCAAGATCCAGGTCGGCTGCACGGCGACCTCAGACTGCGCCTCGGCCATGGTGGCGATCGACGAAGGCATTTTCAAAAAGCACGGGCTTGAGGTCGAGATGACGCCGATCGGCATCAACTCGAACATCCCGGCCGCGATCCTGTCGAATTCGATCCAGATCGGCGGGCCGACATCGACCGTGTTCCTGCAGGCGGCCGACGGCGGACTCGATCTCGTCGCCATCGCCGGCGCGACCGTCATGAACCCGGTGTCGAATGGCAACATTACCGCCTTCGTCCGCAACGGCATCACCATCAAGGATCCAAAGGACTTCGTCGGCAAGAAAGTCGGCGCGCCCGGCCTGAACGCCTTCCTGCACGTGCTGTTCGTGAAATGGCTGGTGGAGAAGGGCGTCGATCCCAAGAGCGTCAATTTCGTCGAAGTCACCTTCCCGACCATGTCCGATATCATCAAGTCCGGCGGCGTCGACGCCGTGCTGACGGCCGAACCGTTCGTGACCCGCATGACCAATGCGGGCCTCGGCTCGGTCGGCGCGCGCTACGCGGTCGAACTGGCGCGCACCGATCCCATCATCTTCTATGCGGCCTCGCGCGAATGGGCGGACAAGAACGCCGCGGCGATCAAGAAATTCCGCGATGCGATCACCGAATCCGCCGTCATCGTCAACAACGACCGCGAGAAGGCGTCGAACTCGATTTCAAAATTTACCAAGCAGCCGATCGAGCTGGTCAAGGCAACGCCGCCGAACCGCTCCGAGCCGGTGCTGAAGCCCGAGCAGCTCGCCTGGTGGATCGAGGTGATGTCGACGCAGAAGATGCTGCAATCCAAGCTCGACACCTCGAAACTGGTTCTGAAATAAGGATTTGCGATGCCGGCGTCCGAGCGCCAACCTAGCCGACCGTCGACCGAGGCCGCCACGCTCAGCGAGCGCGCGGCCATGCTGGTCGAGCAGGATATCCTGGCCGGTCATCTGGCGCCGGGATCGCGGCTCGGCATCGTCGACCTCGTGCAGCGCTACGAGATCGGCGCCACGCCGCTGCGCGAGGGCCTGTCGCGGCTGATGTCGCGGGGGCTGATCGTCGGCATCGGCCAGCGCGGATTTCGCGTGGCCGACATCAGCCGCGAGGATCTGCTCGACATCACCACCATGCGCTCGGCAATAGAGGTCGAGGCCATCAGGCTTGCCATCGTCCATGGCGACGACGCCTGGGAAGCCGGCATCGTCAGCGCCCTGCACCAGATGCGCCGCCACATCGAACGCACCGGCGATGAATTCCGAGAAGGCGCGGAGGATTTCGACCGGCTGCACAAGGGCTTTCATACCGCGCTGCTGGCCGGCTGCGGTTCGAAGCGACTGCTCGCGGCCCATTCCGATCTCTACGACCAGGCCTATCGCTATCGCCGGGTGATGATGGGTTCGATGGACAGCGGCAAGAAGTTCGTGCGTTCGCACCAGATGCTGGCCGAGCGCGATCATCGCGCGCGACACTCCGGGCTCGCAGGCCATGCTGGAAGCGCATCTGCGCTCGACGCTCAACTTCGTCTATCCTCCAGGCCGCGAAAGCTGACACCATGGCAAGCGCCGCAAAACGCCTTGAAGCCGTTCCCGGCGGGGCCAAGCCGCAGGTCGCGTTCGACGCGGTCACGCTTCAGCTCGGCGGCAAGACCATCATCGAGAATTTGAGTCTCGGCGTCAGGCCCGGCGAATTTCTCTGCATCGTCGGCGCCTCCGGTTGCGGCAAGACCACCGCGCTCCGTCTGGCGGCCGGCCTTTACCAGCCGACCAGCGGCAATGTGAATTTCGACGGTCAGCCGATGCGCGAGCCGCGCCGCGAGATCGCGATCGTGTTCCAGGATTACGGCAAGGCGCTGCTGCCCTGGCGCAATGCGGCGGGCAACGTCTCGCTGGCGCTGGAGGCGGCAGGCATGCCGTCGGCCGAGCGCCCTGCCCGCATCGAGGAGTTGCTGCGCACCGTCGGCCTCCCCGGTCACGCCGGCAAATATCCGTCCGAAATGTCCGGCGGCATGCAGCAGCGCCTGCAGATCGCCCGCTGCCTGGCGCAGGAGCCGAAGACGCTTCTGATGGACGAGCCGTTCGGCGCGCTGGACGCCATGACGCGGCAGGGGCTGCAGGACGAGGTGCTGTCGCTGGTGGCGGCCAGCGGCGCCACCGTGATCTTCGTGACCCACGACCTCGATGAAGCGATCTATCTCGGCGACCGCGTGATCGGCCTGTTGCCGCATCCGGGACGAATAGGAATCGAACTGGCGGTCAACCTGCCGCGGCCGCGCGATCAATTGTCGACCCGCGAGCATCCGGAATTTTTGCGGCTGCGCCGGCAGTTGTTCGACTTCATCAAGGCGACCGAGCAATGACTGCCAATTCGGCCAAGGATTCGGCCAAGGCGCTTGCCCTGCCGGTGGCCGTGCTGCTGGCGTTCGAGGTCTGGGCGCGTGCCACCCATCTGCAAAGCGACAGCCTGGCGCCGCCGAGCGAGATCGCCATGGCGCTGTTCGGCGCCTTCGCGGACCTATCGATTTTGGCGGCGACCCGCGACACGCTGTTTTCGGCTTTTGCCGGACTTGCGATCGGCACCGTCATCGGCCTGGCGCTCGGCATCGCCTTCGGCCTTTCCGACACCCTCAACCGCCTGATGGAAGTCACCGTCGAGTCGATCCGGCCGATCCCCTCGATCGCGCTGTTGCCGATCGCGCTGATCGCGCTCGGCTTCGGTTACCGCATGGAAATCGTCATCGTGGCGTTCGCCTGCGTCTGGCCGATCCTGATCCTGTCGCGCGCGGCGGTGCGCAGCATCGAGCCGCGGCTGATGGAAGTGGCGCGGGCGTTGCGCCTGCCGCCGGTGCAGCGGGTCTGGAAGATCATCATCCCGGCGGCGCTGCCGCGCATCTTCGTGGCATTTCGGTTGTCGGCCGGCATCGCGCTGATCGTCGCCGTCACCGTTGAAATCGCGATCAATCCGCTTGGCCTCGGCGCCGGCATCATGCTGGCGCAGCAAGCACTGCGCCCCGACCTGATGCTGGCCTATCTGGTCTGGATCGGAATCATCGGCTACGCGCTGAATACCCTGCTGACCTTGGCGCAGACTCGCCTGTTCGGCCGCGCCGCGTTGAGCGGAGACGGCGGATGAACCGGACCGTCATCCTGTGGCGCGTGGTGAGCTTTGCCGTTGCGGCCGGATTCGTCGGACTGTGGCAATTGATCGCCAATCTGAAACTGGTCTCGCCGGTGTACCTGCCGGGGCCGGACCGCGCCTGGGCCGCACTGGTGCGCGGATTTACCACCGGCGACCTCTGGAGCAAGCTCGTCGGCACGCTCGAACACATGGCCTATGGCTGGCTGGCCGCCTCGATCGCCGGCATCGCGATCGGCGCGGTCATCGGATCGTCGCGCACGATGCGGACCTATGTCGCGCCCTCGCTCGAGTTTCTGCGGCCGCTGCCGGTCTCGGCGATCATTCCGGTGGCGATCGCCATGCTCGGGCTGACGCAGGCGATGGCGCTGTTCGTGATCGCCTTCGGCGCGATCTGGCCGATCATGCTGGCGACCATTCACGGGTTTGCGGCGGTCGAACCACGCCTCTATGAAGTGGCGCGCTCGCTGCAGATGTCGCGGCTTGCCGTGATCTTCAAGGTCGCGCTGCCCTCCGCCAGTCCTGACATCCTCGCCGGCATGCGACTCAGCCTGACGGTGGCGCTGATCCTGTCGGTGGTCTGCGAAATCCTCGCCGGCCTCGACGGGCTCGGCCACTGGGTGCTGCTGTCCGCCCGCGCCTTTCGCTCCGCCGATCTGTTCGCCGGCGTTATCCTGCTCGGCGTAACCGGCTATGTGACGTCGGTAGCGATGTCGTTTGCGGAGAGCAAGCTATTGGCGTGGCAGGCGGCGCAACGCTGACAGGGGTAACGACGGCCTGCGACGCGTTCTCCGGCGTGTGTTCCGGAATGTGCTCGATCCCGCCGGCGTGCTTCTTCGTCACGAGCATATTTCTGGCGACGCCGACCATCTTTCGCCACGCGGCCTTCAGGCTGAAGGTGACCAGCACCTCATGGTGCCGCATCCCCTTGCCGCCCTTGACCAGCCCGAGATCGCGGATAACGCAGTACGTCCCGCTGCTCATGCGGGCGAACTTCGCTCCCTGAAATTGATGGCGCACACGCGACAACATCCGTGCAGAATGCACCGTGCGCCGATTTCGTCAATCTTGACGGCCGCCGAAATCAACATCGCGATCCGCCAAGCCGTCAAAGCGTTGCGTTGTTGCCGCGCTCGCCGATGCGATGGATCTGCGCGGTCCGAACCGGCACGCGATTCAGCACGTCGCGCCGCTCGTTCATCCGCGCGCTCATCGGCGAATCCGGCTGGGCAAAGCATTCCAGTATCTGGATACGGACTTCCTCCGCGAGCGGACCTTCGACCTGGCGCATGCAATTTCAGAGCCGGATGATTTCCCGTTGCTTCTCGACATTCATTTGGTCACCTCCGAAGAATGACCAAACAGAACATAACAAGAACGATACTGCAAGCCGGAAAGTTGTGAATTCACTAGAAGCAGAGGCTGAGAATCTTCAGCCGGCAGTTCTCGGCCGCGCGCGATTTGGGCTTCGTCGTACTTGCCTGCTTTGATTCTTTCGGCGAACTTTTTGGCGACCCCTTCGCCGGCTTCGAACGCTCATAGTCGCCGGCGATCACCATGGCCCAATAGGTGCGGCCGCTCTTCGCGCTTTTCACGCTGGCCACGCCCACGCGGGTGGCGCCGGGCAGCAGCAGGTTTTTCCGGTGCCCTGACGAATTGATCCATTGGTCGAGGGTTTTGGGGAAGCCTTCATAGCCGTACGCAATGTTCTCCGCGGCCCGACCGGCGCCCGCCGGGGCGACCCGCGTCGTGAAGCCGCCGAGGACGTCGTGATCCAGCACGTCCTTTGTCGCCATCGCCTGGGCCTGATCGTGCGCAATCCGCGTGAGAGCCCCATCCAGCGTGACACGCTTCTCGCCGTGATTTAGGCGAAAGTCGGAAATCATCTGCGCGGGATCGGCCGCGGCCGTCCGGCCCGGGATGGCGGCGGCAAAACAAAGCGCCAGCCCCAACAGCAGGGCGTGTCGCGCCAGAATGAAAATCCTTGTAAAGGTCACAAATCTACCCATGCCTCTTCCCGAATGGGATAGCCCGGAAGCTTCAATCCGAAAAGATGCGGCAAGTCATTGATTTTATTGGTCGGGGCAGCTGGATTCGAACCAACGACCTGCAGTACCCAAAACTGCCGCGCTACCAGGCTGCGCTATACCCCGATCCGATGCTGGGAAATGCGTCGATACACGCTTAGACCCCGGCCATCAAGGCGCTCGGATGTGGCTA
The DNA here is from genome assembly GCA_963742935.1 of uncultured Alphaproteobacteria bacterium. Taxonomy (GTDB): domain Bacteria; phylum Pseudomonadota; class Alphaproteobacteria; order Rhizobiales; family Xanthobacteraceae; genus Bradyrhizobium. Next base: position 30,516 of record CAVUOI010000005.1, read on the forward strand.
CCGCTTGTTGAAGAGCGGGTGCGCCACCCGGTCGCCGGGCTGAATTCCATACTTTTGCGCCGTCCCCGCAATGACTTCCAGCACGCCCTTGGCCAGCCCGCCGGAAGAGATGATCTTGGTCGAGAACGGCTCGGTGTTCTCGGCGATCCGCAGGATGCGGCCGTCGGCGCGGATGAAGATCATGTCGAGCGAGATGTAGGTGTTCTTCATCCACATCGAGATCTGCTGCTCCGGCGAGAAATCGAACAGCATTCCCTTACCGTCAGGAAGCTCCTTCCGGTGCATCAGCCCGGTTTGCTTTTCGTCCTCCGTCGTCGCCATCTCGACCGAGAACACCTGCACGCCCGATTTGGTGGCGATCTCGAGCGGCTGAATGCTCGCGGCCCGCGCGGTCGGATTGGCGCAGAGGATAACGAGCACGGCGGACGCCGCGGCCAGTGACAACATCAGGCGGCCGCCAGTGCGAAGCCGCGCAACCATCAAAGCGAAATTCATCAATGCACTCATGCCGGTTATCTTGCGAATTGGGGGAACCCTAACCCGATGATTGCGGCAAACGCCAGAGGCCGCCGCGCTTACGCGCGACGTCCGGCTCAAATTTCCGTCAGCTCGATCAGTGCGACGACAGCGCCGACGGCCCGGTCTCGGGATGGATCTCGGCCGCCATCATGCCCTTGGACCCGGGCCCGAAGCGCACCAGCACATATTGGCCGGGACGCAGCTCGGTCATGCCGAAACGGCGCAACGTTTCCATGTGCACGAAGATATCCGGTGTCCCCTCGCCGCAGGTCAGGAAGCCGAAACCGCGCAGCCGGTTGAACCATTTGACCTGCGCCCGCTCCAGCCCGCTGGTCGGCGTAACGCTGACATGGGTCCGTGGCGGAAGCATCTGCGCCGGATGGATCGCGGTGGACTCATCCATCGAGACGATCCGGAACGCCTGATAGCCTTTTGCGCGCTGCACGCACTCGACCACCAGCCGCGCCCCTTCATAGGCGGTCTGATAGCCGTCGCGCCTGAGCACGGTGACGTGCAGCAGCACATCGGGCCAGCCATTGTCTGGCACGATGAAGCCGTAACCCTTGGAAGCATCGAACCATTTGATGACGCCGGATATTTCGACAAGGTTGGCCGCGGCATCGCCGAGGCCAGACAATGCATCCATCACCGGATCGCGTTGCGATCCAATTGCGTAATCAGCTGGCCCAAGTCTCTCTTGCCCAGCCCCGCCTGACGGCGGCCCCCCGAGCTTCTTGGACACATATTCGTCCGACCCCATGACCCCGGACCTCACACTTCATAAAAAGCGGCCCGCCATCGCCCTGGCGGGACCGGAACACGCGCTCATCGATGACCCACTCATCAAAACGCCGCGCGAATCTCTCGAATCAAAAGATAACACTCTCGTCCGCGAGGCATAGCTAAAAAAAACAAAATTGCGGAGACTATGAACAGGTTGCACAGCAGCGAATCAGTTGCGCTTAAAGTAAGAGCCGAAAAAGTGAAGCCGGCTTTCCGAAAAGATAATGCTCAAACAAATAGATCAGATAATGATGATGCGATTCCGTTAAATCGCATCATGATTTAATTGCCGACAAACGGCCCTAGCGTTTCGCCGATGTCGAAACGTATCACGAGATCAGCGACATCGTCCTGTTCTGTCGGCTCATTGTTGATGATCACCAATCTGGCGCCGTTGTTTTTGGCCATCAGCGGAAAACCCGCGGCAGGCCAAACGACTAGCGAAGATCCGATCGCGAGAAACAGGTCGCATTGCCGGGCCAGTTCAGTGGCGTGCTGCATCTCGTCCTCCGGCATCGCTTGTCCGAACGAGATCGTCGCCGTTTTTACCGGCTCGTCGCAGACGGTGCAGTCGGGCGCGTCGCCACTTTCTTCGAAGCGCGTTTTAACCCAAAGGAGATCATAGGCATGTCCGCAGCCGATGCAGCGGGCATAGGTGGTATTGCCATGCAGTTCGATGACGTCGGCGGCCTTGAATCCCGACGCCTGGTGCAGATTGTCGATGTTCTGGGTGATGATCGCCGGAATCTTGCCGGCCTTGTAGAGCGAGGCCAGCGCGCGATGCCCGCGGCCGGGCTTCGCCGCCGCAAACGTCTCTTGCATCGCAAAGCGGCGTCGCCAGGATTCAGCCCGTGCGTCGGGGCTGGAAACGAATTCGTCGAATGCAATCGGGCGGTTACGCGTCCATACCCCCCCGGGCGAACGAAAATCCGGAATCCCGCATTCGGTGGAAATGCCGGCACCGGTAAAGGGAACGATACAGGAAGCCTCGGCGATCATGTTGCCGAGTTGGTCGACGCCGCTGCGCAAATCCCTGGCGATCACCGCTGATATTTTCCGAATGGTTGGGCCGCGCCGACTATAGCACGGCCATCCGGATTGCCAGCTCGATGCGCCCTGCAGCATCCACAGCTTCGGGGCGCAGCTATCAGGTCGCCTTATAGGTCTACTTGACGAGGCTCCCTCGGCTCGCCGATCGGACGCCCGCAGTCCCGCTTCCGCATTCATGCCCCATTCGCGCGGGCCAATGACGCAGAACGCGAATCAACCAGGACGAAATCGGCGATGACGGAGAAGGAAGAACGGCTCGCGCACGACCGGGCCGAAATCGCGGCCCGTGTCGCGAGCTTCAGGGAAACCCAGCAGAAGTTCGAACGCGCGCGCGTGGAGTATTGCGAGACGACGTTATCCAACGCGATCAACGGATCCGGCCGTCCCTCGTCTCGGCGCTGAAGCGGAACCGGCAACCGGCAACCGGCAAATTGTACGGAAATTCAAATTAGCCAGGAACGAACCGGCCCTTGGGCGTCTCATCAGGGGAAGGTGTATCATGCCTGTATGGATTGAAATTCTGATCAATGTGATCGGCTACGCTGGCTTTGTCGCGGTCGCGACCTATCACCGGCCGCCCAGCTAACGAATTGCCGGATCGTTGAGAGCATTGCCGCCAAACCTGAATTCGCCGTTCGACGGCGACGCAAAACTACTGACGCAAGGACTCCGTTTGTTCTCGCAGAACGAACAGGGGGCGCGTTTTTCGTCACCGTTGTCGCCTTAAGATACCGTTACTTCGCCGCACCTCCTTCACCGATCCGACAGACCTCGCGCGCACGCGCGATTGCTGGCCCATCGCGTCGGCGTGCCGGCGTCGAACCTTTTTGGCGTTAGCCGGCACCTATCAAAAAGGTGCTGCGATGACCCAAGCCGACCACTATCGAGACCAGTCCCACAGGGCCCGGCAGCTCGCCGAAGCCGTCAAGGATCCGGAAGCATCCAAGAAGCTGATCGAAATGGCGGAGGAATTTCGCCTCTACGCCGAACGGCTGGAACAGACGCAATAGGCGTTTCGATTTTCCAACTGAAACGGCACCGGGCTTCGGGATTGTCGCCTCCTCGCAGCCGCTTGATGCGAATCCTAACCCTTACGGGATCAGTGGTGCAAAACACCGCCGATTATTTTGACGCGGGCCGCGGAAACTTAAGACCCCGTTTACTCAATCCTCCTGAAATCCCGCGCCGTTAACCCAACCTCTTTACAAGGCGTAAACGAGACCCTGACAAATTTCGGTCAGGAGGGTCATCCCATGCTCATTTACCCCGTACCGGTTGAAGTGACACAGGCCAGAGTACAACTCGCCGTCGATCAGGCCGCGAAGGCCTCACCGACGACGATCGCCCAGGATCTGCAAGCCGTCGACCATGCCAAGTCGGCCGCGGTCGAAGCCGCGCTTGCCAAACTGGACAACACCGACGATCCGCCACTGGTGGACGTCAAGGTCTGAGCCGACGCCAACCCGTCTTGCGCCGCGGGCCTTATTTCCTACCGCGGGATCGCCTCGGCGCGGTAGATATTCGTACCTGACGTCTCCACGATCCGCCCCTTGAGCGATCGGACGAACGCCTTCGAACCTTCGACTGCAAAATGCGTCCGCAGCGCCGCCTCGTCGGCCCATTGTTCGAAGAAGAACAGCCGCATCGGATTCTGGCAATCGACATGGACGTCGTGCGAGATGCAGCCGGGCTCCTTGCGGGAGCGCTCGACATGCTCGATGCAGGAACGGAGCACGTCGTCGAACGTGTCCTCCCGCGCCAGAATACTGCCTGTGACCAGAATCATGCGCTTCCCCTCGCGGCCTCCCCGCGCTTCGCGAGCGCCTGATGGCGTCGAGGCGGGCAAAATGCCCCGTCAGTGTATCAGGCGGGGTGCCACGGCGCATACCGCCAACAGCACGCCGAGGCTGCCCACCACGGACAGCTTCATCCGGGCGGTCCTGGCGTCGGTGATCGGAAGCAGGAAAAAGAACAGCATCGCGACGACGAGCAGGCTGTAAATCAAAACCATGGTCGATCCCTCCGTTGCCGCCACAATGGATCGAAAGGCCGATCGCGTATGTGTGGGGAATCACGTGGGCAATATTTTCGGCGGTGATAGAACGCGCGGCATCCTGCGGATGCATCAAGAAAATCTTGCAATTTTAACAATTCGGTTGTGATAACGGCAACCTGGGCGTGCCAAACCGTCTTCGTGAAGATAGCGAGGAATGAATGTTCCGGAAATTTTTGCGTGACGAGCGCGCCGCCACCGCCATTGAATACAGCCTCATCGCCGGGTTCATCGCCCTGGCCATCATCTACGCCGTCGGCATGACCGGCCAACGGCTCGTCGAACTGTTCGAGAGTTTGATCACCTCGTTCGCGCATTAAATAGCGGCCAGCACCACGATGGCGAGGCCGGCCAGCAGCCACAACCCAAGCCCGGTGAACCACGAAGCGTGGTCGCCGGGCTCCTCCGGCGTTCGTGCCGTTTCAATATTGCGAGATCGATTGCCGGCCACGGCAGCCGCGCCAGCTCGCCGGCGCCAACGGCAACTCCGCGCCCTGCGAAGCCAGCGTCGATACCAGTGAGTTCGCCGGCAAAAGAATGCTCGATGGCGAAACCGGTCCACTCAATTCCGGTATCGCCGGCGGCGATGCCGCTCGAAGCTGACAGGCGATGAACTGGAACGGCCGGCGCTCCCTTATTCTTCCACGCGCTTCGGCCGATCCGCATCGGCGCGATCTCGCTACGATCAAGCCAGCGTGACCTGACGCACGGAATTAACGGCTCGTTGACTTAGGCTGACGCATGTCCGGAACGAACGCATTCGTTTCAAATTGTCCCGGAAATCGAGGGCTGGGTCATGACCGAGTTGCAGTATCTGCAGGAGCAAGCCGCCCGCGCCGAACGGCTGGCGCGAAGCATACTCGACGCGGTGACCGTGGAACGACTTCTCGCGTTCGCCGCAGAATGCCGGGAAAAGGCAAAACGCGAGAGCGCGCGCGAGGCGAAGGCGGCGTAATCGGGCGCGTCGCGGGGGTGCTGCTGAACGTTCTTCGTCAGCGGCTCTGCGATCCGCGACCTTGAACACAGCCAGAGTCATTAACATGTATAACGCAAGCAACTGATTACTTAGGCAGCAGGAAAATGGAACTGAGTGATATCCAGGATTACGCGATACAGGCCCGAGTGGCGTCAGTCCTTGGCGCCCAGGAGTTCGACCGGGTGTTTACCGGTGTGAAATTTGCCGCGCTGGACGGGTCACTTCTGTACGTCTACGCGAAAGACGAAAGCACCGCCGCCGATATGGAAGATGACTTCGCTCTTCTCATCGCGGATATCGCCGGCCGCATTCTCAAGCAGACTATCGACGTCGTTGTCGTTCTGCCGAAGGTTCTTCAATGAGGCCGGAATAGATCAATGAGCCTTATCGGAAGCCGCCGAGGCAGAGGCAAGGATATTGACGATAAATCCGAGAACGCCGCGCTTCCTGGACCAGGCCTCATAAGCTCCCGTGCCTAACACGATGAAAACGAAGACGAGCGCGTAAACCAGCCCGGCGCGTTGGCTCGTTTTAAGGTTGAACACCTCCAGCAGCACCGTAGCCGCCGCAGCGACAGGATTATCTTCACGTTTGATCCACTTCGCTCGCTATGCCTGCCCTTTCGGGAAATTTGCTGCTATTTATAGCCCCGACCGAACGACGGACAATCCAGAAACGCTCCAAGGAGACAAGAAAATGCGTTACCTCCACACCATGCTGCGCGTCCGCAATCTCGACGTCGCGATGAAGTTTTATCAGGACGCGCTGGGGCTGAAGGAAGTGCGCCGGGTCGACAGCGACAAGGGCCGCTTCACGCTGGTGTTCCTGTGCGCGAGCGAAGACGAAGGCCTGTTCAAGGCCGCACCCCAGAGCCGCGGCGCGCCGCTGGTCGAACTGACCTACAACTGGGACGAGGAAAAGTACGGCGAGGACCGCCATTTCGGCCACCTCGCCTATGAGGTCGACGACATCTACGCCACCTGCGACCGCCTGATGAAGGCCGGCATCACCATCAACCGGCCGCCGCGCGACGGCAACATGGCCTTTGTGCGCTCGCCGGATCTGCATTCGATCGAGCTGCTGCAGAAGGGCGAACCGAAGCCGCCGGCGGAGCCGTGGTCGTCGATGCCGAACACCGGCCACTGGTAGCGAGGCGATACCGCGACGGCCATTCGGCTGTCGCATCGACTCGTCGCGCCCGGAAATTCCGACGTTGTAAAACGTTCCCTCGCGCCGGCGTCTTTTACGTGCGGCGAGAATTGGAACGCGCTGGAACCCGCCACGACATCGCGCGTTTTCTCCTCGAACGCATATTGAGGAGGAAGCGATGGGTAAAGGACTTTTGTTGTGGCTGGTGGGCGTGCCTATTCCGGTGATCATCCTGCTGTGGCTGTTCTTCGGCCGCTGAGCGGCTGAAGCACACCATGGCGTTGTCTGAGAATTGGGGCTCTGCCGCATTGCGGCGGAGCCCGTTTTTGTTTGGCTGGCACCCCCGCAAAGGCCGCGCTTTTCCGCCGATCTTCCGCTATGAACGCATCCCAGTGATCAACGGGAGCGACAACGCGTGGCCGACAATAACAACAACAAGAATCTCACCATCTGGGGCCGGGCCAATTCGGTCAATGTTCAAAAAGTGCTGTGGTGCCTCGCCGAACTCGATCTCGGCTATGAGCGCATCGACGCCGGCATGCAGTTCGGCAAGAACACCGAGGCGCCCTATCTGGCGATGAACCCGAACGGCCGCGTGCCGACGCTGGTCGACGGCGATTATGTGCTGTGGGAATCCAATTCGGTGATGCGCTATCTCTGCATGGCCCATGGCAGCCACTCGCCGATCTACCCCGCGCAGCCGAAGGCGCGCGCCGGTGTCGACCGCTGGCTCGACTGGACGCTGTCGACGCTGCAGCCGGTCGACCGGCCGGTGTTCTGGGCGCTGGTGCGCACGCCGGTCGAAAAGCGCGACATGGTCGCGATCCAGAAGGATGTCGACGCGGAAGCCGTGGTGTGGCGCATCGTCGAAGCGCAACTCGCAAACCGCCGCTTCATCGAAGGCGATCAGTTCACGCTCGCCGACATCGCGATCGGCGCCTATGCGCGGCGCTGGCTCGGCGTCGAGGGCGTCACCAAGCCGAAATTTCAAAATCTCGAACGCTGGTTTGCGCAATTTTCCGCGCGCCCCGGCTTCACGAAATTCATCGCGCCGCCGATGACGTGAGACAAATTCATCGCGAGCCGCTGGACACGCCGGCGCCGACGCCGATCGCGCCGCCTATTTTCATGCAGGTATTGGTGCCTTCGATTTTGACGAAGCCCGCACCATACTCGGCGCAGGCGTTGCATCGAGCGCTTCAGCGGCAACGGCTTGTCCGATGCCGCGGCCTTGTCCGGCTTTTGGAGACGGAGTTGATCGGCAGCGGCGGCAACCGATGGCAGCGCCAACGCGATCATGACCAGGAGGGATTTTCGCATCCAGCCTTTTATCGCCGCTTGCCGATGTAAGGCGCTAGCGAACGAACTTGACGCCGACCGAGTTGCCGCGGCGCCAGACCACTTCACAGCGGCGTCCGGTCCGCGCGTCGCGCGAAAACGCCAGCCGCAATTTCGCCGGCAGCGAGTTGGGATCGTCGATCGTCACCTTCGCGCCCGTCGCCGACAGGTCCTTCACCACGCATTGGCGCGCGGCAAAACCGCCCTCGAGGGTGATCCACCCGGGCTGACTCAATGATTTGCGCGCATCGCGCTTCTTGCCAGATAATTTCGAAAGCAAAGCCATGTCGGAAAATCCCCCGGGTCAAAACCTTACGCCACGGGGCTTTAAATTCCGTTGCAGCCGGTCCCCCCACGATGGAGATCAGCCCGGGAAAAAACCGGTTTCCGGGCGGCTTGCCCCCCTGAGAAAACGCCACTATACGTTCGCCCGTCGCCGCCGCCGTAGACCACGGCCGGCCGGCGGCCAACACGGCCCATCAAGCGCCTAACGCCTTGATTTTCCGGTTGTTTTGCTCCCTTCGTCTATCGGTTAGGACGCCACCCTTTCACGGTGGAGAGAGCGGTTCGATTCCGCTAGGGAGCGCCAGCTATTTCAATGGCTTAGCTTTCCCCTACCTGTTCGCGTCCAGCATCCGTCCAATATTCAACGACGGGCATGTGTGGATTCTGCGCCTGATGAACTGGATCATCGGCGTGGCGAAGTCGCCGTACGCCTGGCGCGCTGCGGCGCTACTTCCCGCCCGACACCTGAGCGGCGGGATCCTGCGGAGAGGTAGGTGGGGCCGGCCGTGGGGACTAAGCGGCCGACCCCTGTTGGGCGCTCATGGGCACCACAGAGCCGCGTCCAACTTAGGAGCTACGCGTCGGCTTTGAGGACGGTTTCAGAAAAAGGGGAACGAATGGGGCCGCCGCCGAGCGGATAGCGACGACCCCTGCCGGCCGCAATGGAACTCGGGGGATGCGCTGGCCACGACCGACAAGGCTCAACGTGACGACCTTCGATCATGTTCCCGTCGGCTCTGATTGAACAGCTTACTCGTCGATCTCGCGACGCTTCTTCTCAAGCTCCGCGATCTTTTCCGCCGTGGCTTGACGGAACCGCTCGTCTTCAATGAAGAGAAGGAAGTTCCGGTACTTCATGATCTGCATCTCAATCTCAACGCGCTCATTTTTGTTTTTCACAACGGCATGGCTCCACGTCCTTTTAGTATGACGAGGGAACCGCGTTTTCGTTCATTCGGGGGCATTGGCAGAATCAGACATGACTGGCAGAATTTGATCGCCGGATAATGCCATCGGCCGCTGGCCGACTTTGCTATGCACACGCCTAAAGGCAAACCAAAGCGCTGCATCGCTGACCGTCGTACGATTGCAAACGGCGAACCATACGAGGTCGGGTATTTCGCGCGGAAGCACAGCATTTCGCGAGAGCAAGCGCGAGAGTTGGTCCGCCGAATCGGGCGTGATCGCGACAAGCTCAACGCCGCAGCTTCGAAGCTTTTCAGGAAGTGAGATGTCATTCACAGTTTGCGCCACCGTCGACGGTCATAGAGTTCTTGCATCTGCCGAAACCGCAAAGGAAGCTTTCGCCAAAGCCATCGAATGGCAAGTCGCGCAGCAGTTTGCTGATGTCGCGATCAGCGACGGAAGTAAGAATTATTCGATCGCCGAATTTTCAGCGAAAATGGCTCTTGCCGAAATTACCGTTACCGAGCGCAGTTTCGATAGCTTCTGATCTGGGAAACGAAAAAGCCGCCGCTGTGCTCGTTTCAGCGGCGGCTTGGTACGCACTACTCTCGCGGCAATGTCTCTCCGCGATTGGTCCAACGGTACCGATCAGCGGTTAAAGAACGGTATGTCCCGCCAGCGCGAAATCGCGGCCATCACTCCAGCGGCACCGAGCTGCTACTTCTTTGCGACCGGCCAGCGAGTTCCAGTACCCGGGCCTACAAATTCGCCGGTCTTCATGCACTGAGCGGCAGCCGCTTCGCATTGGGCTGGGGTCACTGATGTTCCGGAACGAGACCGACCAATCGCCTCCTTGCATGCCTGCCCGCCCCCGGAACAAGTAGTGGGTTGCCTCTGAGCCCAAGCGGCCGACGAGGTGGAAAGGATCACAGCAACGATTAGAATCTTATGCATGTCGAGAACTCCTTCAATTCGGAAATCGGTTTAAAAATACGGCCAGGATCGAAGATCTCATCATTGAATACTTAGGGAGCTCGGCGCAAGCAGAACCGTTGGCACAAACCGGCCGGCATGAAAGAGCCGCCCGGGTTGAGCCGGGCGGCCTGTCGCTTCATGCTATTGCTCTATGCAAACTCTGCTCCCCTCATGGCCGAAGTCGGTGAAGCGTCCTTGAATATGGGCCCCTTGCCCTCCAGCAACCACTCCAGGTTCACGCCGCGTTTGTCGTGAAATTTGGCGACCTCCCTAGCCCTGCGATTGGATCTGGCGGGAACAACGCAGACGCTTAAGCTTGCAGACCTTCGCGAGGATGGCCGGCCATCATGCCGCGCCGGCACGATGAATGCGATCAATCGCCCGAGGATCGCATCCGAACGACGGCTGGCGCTTCCTTGGTCCAAAATCCGGCCAGACGGCCGCCGACCGCGAGACGATTGCCGAACCGGATCATCGGACGCTCGATCAGTTGCCATGTCGCCAGCGAGATCAGGCAGCAGACGCCGATCGCGAGTGCACGCCACGGCTCGCACGCCCACTCCGGCAGCGCCAGTCGCGCGGCGACAAACGTCATCACGGCGAAGGTGACGTAGTGCAGCAGATAGATCGAATAGGAGGCGTCGCCGAGCGCCACCAGCCAGCTGAATGGCGCGCGCTGCCACGGCACACGCAGTTCGACCATGCCCGCCAGGATCAAGCAGGACGAGATCGAGACCGAAAACGCGAATTCATGCGTGCGCGTATAGACCAGGAGGGCCACGCCGGCCATCAGCAGCAGCGGAGCGTTGATACGCCGCAACGGGTCGCGGGCGAGGAAAGCGAGGACACCGGCCAGGAAATCTGCCTGAAGGCTGGAGACCAGGTGAAAGCTCCACGGATTTCCAAAATACCAGCCGGCGCCGGCGAGCGCCGCAAGCACGATCGCCAGCGCCCGGATGCCGCCGAGCGGCACGGTCACCACGGCCAGCGCGTAGAACACCATTTCGCGTTCGAGCGTCCAGCTCGGATCGAACGCCGGCGGCGTCTGCTGCGGCAGCAGCGTCATCGAATATAAGAAGTGACCGATCGGCTCGGGCCGGTATTTGCCCAACGCAATGAGCACGACGATGACGGCCATCGTCGCCCAATACATCGGGTAAAGCCGGAACACCCGCCTGATCGCGAACGGGATCGGCGCAAAGCCGGGCCTGGAGACCACGAGGCAGATCACATAACCGCTGATCGCGAAAAAGAAATTGACGCCCAGAAAGCCCCAATCCTTCAGCCCGCCGATCGGCACCTGCGCGGTCTCCGGAAACGCCCGCAGCGCGATGTAGGAATGAAAATAGGCCACGCTCAGCGCGGCCACGGCGCGGGCCGCCTGCAGGCCCTCATTTTTCGACTGATCCCCCATCGGCACGAACATAGCCGCCACAACCGAAGAGCGTAAAGCCCCTACCGCCATGGAGAGGATGCGACGGCCGGTTCCCCACGAAGGATCGGTGGTTCAATATGCCCGCAGCGATAAACCAGCTATTGTCAAAGGAGCGCTCCCGGAGCCGGAACGCTTTCACACTTTTTGCGAATAAGCATGCGCAGCTACACGCTCAAGGAGAAGGCGAAGTTAACCGCAGGCGCCGTGACGGCGCTGGTCATCGTGGCATGGCTGGTTGTCGCGGCGCTGGCGCTGCTGTCGGCGGGATGATCGACACGTCGCCTTGGGAACTTTGTTCTGCTTCCCAGACACACCAGGAACTCTGTTCTCCTCCGGAGAACAACGGATAGGCCGGCCCGCCGGCGTACGGCAGGCACGACGAAAATGATCTTTCAACCAGCCGGTTGTTTGCGCAACGTCGACTGAGTCACCATTAAAAATTTATCTCACGGCACCGGACACAACCCGATACCGAGCGGAACGTTACGGACGTTCCCAAGGCCCGCGGGTTCCCGGTGCGCCACGATGACGAATGTCGTGTCGGGCAGCTCGGCCCGCAGTAGCGACATGACAAGCTTTTCCGTTTCGAGATCGAGCGCGCTGGTGGCTTCGTCGAGAAACGCCCAATCCGGCTTGGCCAGGATCAGCCGCACCAGCGCCAGGCGCTGCTGCTCGCCGACCGAGAGATCGGCGGCGTTTTCGTTTCCGGCGTCAAGCCGGTGGCCGAGCCCGGTCTTGCGCAGCAGGCTTTCGATGGTGCCGGGCGCCACGCTGTCCGGTTCCAAAGGATAGGCGGCAGCAGCGACGAGCGGCGCCAGCGGCATGTACACCTGCTGCGGCATGAAGCACAGATGCCCCTCAGGAAGTTCGATACGTCCTTCGCTAAAGTTCCACAATCCGGCGAGCGTCTTCAGCAACGTGCTCTTGCCAAGTCCGGATGCCCCGCTGAGCCAGACAGTGTCCCCCTTGTTGATCGCAAGCTCGGCCACCCGAAGCAAAGGCCGCTTGTCCGGCGTGAAGATCGATACGCCATGCATCCGCAAGGCGCCGTCCGATGACCGCGTTCGATCCAGCGGGCGTTCGAGACCAGCGACGCCGTCGATCTCATCGAGGAAGCGCTGAATTCGTTTTGTCGTCGCCACCAGATCGGAAACGAACTTGTAATTGAAAACGAACCACGACAGCGTCGTCACTGTATTCTGGAACGCCGAAGCCACCTGCATCAGGCCGCCGAGCGTTGCCTTGCCGGCGAGAAAGGCCGGCAAGGCAAGGAACATCGGGACCCTCAGGACGGTCTGGAAATACGGCCTTTGGAACAACCCGTAGATAAATTCGCGGGCGATCACCCTGCGCCAATTGCCGACGAGCGCTTGAAAGCGATGATCGAGGACACGCCGCTCGCTTTGCTCGCCGCCCGACAATGCGACGGCAGCCGCGTTCTCGCGCAGGCGCATCAATGCGAACCGGTAATCCGCCTCGCGTTTCTGTTGCTCGGCAAGCAGGCCCGGCATCTGACGGCCGAGCGCATGAGTCAATCCGGTGGCAATCGCCACGTAAATCGGTGCCGCCCAGACCATGTAGCGGGGGATCTCGAAGGCGATGCCGAAAAGCTCGAACGAAAGCGGAAACGTGGAAAGCTCCCAGAGCAGCGTGACAAAGGCGTAAAGCCCGATCAGGCTGAGCAGGAAATCCAGCACCTTCGTCAGCAGCAACTCGACGAATTCGCGGCAGTCTTCAGCAATGCGCTGGTCCGGATTGTCGATGCTGGCGCCGCCAAGCGACGGCTGTAGAAACCAGTAGGCCTTGGCCGGCAGCCATTTGTCGAGCACCGCATCCGTCAACCTTCGCCGCCAGCGGATTTGCAGGTGCTGCCGGGCAAACGATCCGACCAGATAGAGGCCCGCCGAAGTTCCGATCAGGGCGGCAAAAATGCCGACCTGCGTCACCGCCGCCGACGCATCGAGGCGCTGCAACGCGTTGTAAAAATCCGCGCTCCACTGGATCAGCCGCAGGCTGATCTGGATGCCCGCAATCTGGCACGCAATGATGAAGGCCAGCAGGGCAAAGCCGGCCCAGCGAAAAGGCCCGCCGGCGGCCAAGCAGAGCAGCCGCCAGATCGCGTTCAGGGTGTTACGCATTCGATCGATCGCACCTTTTCAATCGCGGACAGGACGAAACATCATCCTGCTCCGCATATCACCGGAACGGTGCATCAGAATGCGTAGTTGGCACCGACCTTGAAGGTTCGGCCCGGCGCGGTTCTCAGTTCGAGCGGATTCGATATCGCGACCGCCGTGGTCGGCACGGTGTTGTAGGTGGTCGTGCCGTTGAGCGATGCAATATATCGCGTGTCGGCGATGTTCAGGACCGAGCCGCGCAATGTCAGTCCCGGCACCGCCTGCGGCGCCCAGCCGACGATGGCGTCGAACACGATATATCCGTCGGGACGGTAGAACAGCGGCGAGGAGCGCGACAGCACGTCGCTGGCCCAGGTCGATATCAACTGCGCATCGAACCCGTTGGGCCGGTCGCTGTAGCGTAACCCGAACACGCCCGAAAATGGCGTCGTGCCGTCGAATGCGACGACGGGACTGGTGGCGTCGAACTTCTGCTTTCCTTCGGTGTAGGCGATCGATGCGGTCGCGGTCCAGTTCTCGTGGAAACGAAACTCGCCGGCCAGCTCGACGCCCCAGAGTTTCACGCTGGAAAGGTTCCGGTAGGTAAAGTCGTCGATGCCCGGAAAATTGACGCTGGGGACCGGCACGAAGGCCTGAATGAAATCGGTGTAGTCGGCCTTGAACACGGTCGCCGTGAAATAGCCCCGGCTGAACTGCCCGCGGATGCCGGCCTCATAGCTCTTGACCTGCTCGGGACGCAGGTTCGGATTGGGGATGAGATCCGAATTGACACCTCCGCCATTCGGCAGCGACGTGAAAAGTTGCTGCGAGGTCGGCATCTTGAAGCCTTCGGCATAACGGCCCACCAGCGAAATGTGCTCGGTGGTTTTGTAGACGGCGCCGAACTGCTTGACGAGTTTCTCGCTCTGAACCTGCTTCGGCTCGTTGCCCGGCCTGACGACATAGAACGGGTTCGGCCGCGGATCGAGATCGTAGGTCGCGTAACGCACGCCCGGCGTCAGGCTGAGCTTGTCGTTGAACAGTTTGATCTCGTCCTGAAGGAAGCCGTCGGCACGCTGCGTGGTAGCGTTGGCGAAATTGAACCCGCCGGCATTGGCCACCGTGACGACGCCGGTGGTCAGATTGGTCAAGGTGTCGCGCCGCTGGTAGTCGGTGTCTGCGAAGCTCACATAGGCGCCGTAGGTCAGCTTGTGCGTGGCAGCGAACGTCTTGAACGACGAATTCATCTGAATGTCGCCTTCCGTGAACTTCTCCTTGTAGTCCAGCAGGAAGTTGAGCCGGTCATTCTGGCCGTTCGCAAGCCTGCGGGTTCTCGTGCCGGTGAAATCCCGCTCCTGCGGCGAGTGCGATATCTGCCATTTGACCTGGTCGAGCCAGCCGAGTTCGGGCGTGTAGCGATGCGCCAGTGTCAGGCGCTCGCGGGTCTGCACCTGGTCGCGGATGTAGCTGAGGTTGCGGATTCCGGTGCTTTGCAGGCCGAGGTCGAAGCGCTGGTCGACCGTGACGTCCTTCTTCAGAAACTCCCCGGTCAGCTTCAACTCGTGCTCTTTGTTGGGACTCCAAACGAGCTTGCCGAGAAGGTCGTAATCGCTGCCGTCGAGAGGATTGAGCAGGTTACAGCGGATCGCCTCCGGATTGCGCGGGCAGCCATAGATGCCGCCATCGGCGCGCGCCTTGCTGAGCGTTCCCTCATTGTAGGAGCGCTGCGATGCCGAGATCATCGCTGAGAAATCGCCGAAGCGAAACGCGCTGGTGCCGGTCTTGACGAAACTCTTGTCGTAGGAATCGAAACTCGTGTCGAGCTGGCCGCCGAATTTGCGGCCCTTCAGATAATCCTCCGGATCCTTGGTGACGAAGGCAACGACGCCGCCCAGCGCATCGGCGCCCCACATCACGCCGGCCGGCCCGCGAATGATCTCGACCGCCTTCAGGTTCGCCATGTTGATGAAGTCACGATTGCCGTCGACGATGCTTTCGATCACGCGGGTGCCGTCGACGATCATCTGCACGCGGTTATTGGAAACGCCGCGAATGGTGAAACCAGCGAGGTTGCCGAACGGATCGGTGCCGGATGTCGTCTTGGCAACCGTGATGCCCGGCTCGTATCGCACCAGGTCCTGCACGTCGCGCACCATGCGCTCGTCGAGCTCCTGGCGTCCGATGACCGTGACGTTCTGCGGGAGGTCGAGCGTCTGGCGCGCATTGCGGTCGGCATAGACGCTGATCGGATCGAGCGAGACACCATATCGGGCCGCTACGCGCGCCGCGGCTTCATCGCGCTTACGATCGTCTTCGGCGGACTGCGCGTTCGCCAGTGCTGTCAGCGCCATCGTCGATACAGCGGCGAGCATGGCCGTACGCCGCCCTGCCCGGGCGGTGGCCAAGATCATCTTCTTCATTAAGTCCCCACACAACTGAAAAGTAGTTCCGTGGGTTGATCTCTTATTATGATGTATTAGAGTCAATTATAGCCTATCAATTCTTCTGATATTGGAATTACATTACATGTAATACGTACTTATACTTTGTCTTGTTCTAATCTTGTGCGCTGGGTGCTTTGGATTGCTTCACCATACTCGCGTCAGGTTCAGGGGCGGCCAGCGTAAAGATCGCGTCCGCAATTCCGTTGATGGGGCCCGAATGGGGGCTGCAGGACATCTCGGGCAACAGCACGGCCGGGGCCGCGACGCCCAGATCGCGCAATTGAAACGGCGTACCGTGTCCGTATTCGAGATGGCCCCGGCCGATGATGCCGATCACCAGCGGCGGATCGGGCTGCCTGGGCGCCCGCGCAATGTTGCAGGCGAAGGCGCGATCCCATGTCTGCTGCGCGCGGATGAATCGATCGAGCGACGGATCCATCGCCGATACGGGCGCTGTCGGCGAGCGGTTGAGCCCGAGGCCGAACAGATATTCGCGATAGGCAATTGTCGCTTCGGCTGATGGCGTCAAGCCATCCCGCTCTTCCTCCGGAATGGCCTCCCATCCCTCCTTGCCGACGCGCGTCACCAGCGGCCGGTAGCAATTGAGTGCCAGCATGGGAACGCGCTGCTGCCGGCAAAAATGGAACAGAGGAAAATAGAGCTCCGGGTCGTAGCCCCAGACACTCTTCCATTCGACCTTTTCGATAAACTGCGAACTGGTGAGTTCGCCCGCCACCCATTCGTCGAGGACAGGCTGGACGCGCCGCGGAAACATCTCGAAACCGACCGCGACGTTTCTCCTGATGAAGCGGAGGATGGTGGCGACGTGGAGCTGCCAGCGGTGGATCTCGGCGATGGTATGGGTTTCGCCGAGCAGCACCACCTGGCGCGTCGCCATTTCCTGCATCAGGTCGGATTCGTCGATCTGCCGTCCGTTCGAGGGATCGATCCATGTTGCGGCTGGATACTCGAATGCCAGCGGGTTCCCTGCCGCCAACATCAGGAGATCCCGAACGCGCGGGCGGGGCCGACCAGAACCAGTCCCAGCGGATCGCCGCTCCGTCCGATTGCGGCCAGTTCAACGTCGCCATCCACTTCGGCCCCCTGACGTTGCCAGCTTGCGACGGTCCCGCCGCGCAAATGCAGATGGAAATCGGCAGCGATCAGGTTGATGAATCCCATGGCCGGATTGATCGCAGGGACCATTCCGCGCCAGCGCTGGTCCAAGGCCGGCCGCCGCATGTGAATTTCGATTTCAATCCCGGCTTCGATCGCCGCGCGCAACGGCTGAAAGGCAGGATCGTCGTCTGAAAGCGACGATGCCTCGGCGGATGGCTTGTCCGGCGCAACGACGGGAGCGCCTGCGAGCGAACCGAAGCCGGCATCGAACTTGTCGGCATTGTCGAGGCTGACCACCGTAAAGAGCGTTTGCTCGACGGCATTCTGAAATTCGAGCTTGGGGAGCACCCGATCCTTCATCCGCGCCGTGCGGTCGACGACAACCGACGAGACGGAGGCCAGATCGATGCTGCAATTATGCGCCTGGCCGATGCAGAAGACGCGGCCGGCCTGTTTCTCCAGTCTTTCGATATTGCCGATGCGCTCGTGGGTGACCCCATCGTTCTGCGCCACGATCATCAGCTTTCCGGCAAGAGGAAGCCTGTTCAATATTCGAACCGGCGGCTCGGAAAGACGCTGCCGCAAATTGTCGCCTGGCATTTGTGTCGTTGTCCCCTCGCCTCGTCGATCCCTGACCTTGTCTGGAACAACATCGCGGCGGCGTCCATCGACCAAGTGCGCTGGAAGCAGGAGACTAGAGGTCTTCAAGGCGTACTTTACGATTAGACTTAGAATAAGTTCAAAGCCGGCAGGCCGTTGCACGCGCTACTCCACGCTGAAGGAGACGGCTGGAACAACCGCTGTCGCGGGCGGCATCACTGCCTGTTATCGCGTCTGGCAACATAAGCGGAACTTTGTTCTACTCCGGAGGACGACCGGCCAACAGAGTTCCCGTTCATGACCACCCACCCATCACGCGCCGACGGCGCCCGCGTCCTCGCCGACCTTCGCGCGCTGCGCGCCATCGGCGCTTACAAGAGCGGCGTTCACAAGCCGACGTTTTCCGAACCGCACATCCGGTCCCTGCAATGGCTGGTGCAGCGGCTTCCCGAGGCCGGCCTTGCCGGCGAGATCGACGGCATCGGCAACATCCTCGGCACCAGCACGAAGCCGGGTCCCAAATTATTGGCGGGATCGCATCTGGAGAGCCAGAACCACGCCGGCTGGCTCGATGGACCGCTTGGCGTGATCTACGCGCTCGAGGCCGCCCGGGTCATCAACCGCGATCCTGATATCAACGGCGCGGTCGAAGTGGCGTCGTGGTGCGACGAGGAAGGACATTTCGGACACTTCCTCGGCAGCCGGTCCTATGTCGGCGGCGTCACCGAAGCCGATATCGACGAGGCGCGCGACCGCAACAATGACCGGAGCATGCGTGAGGCGCTGCGCGACGCCGGCTTCGCCAACCGCGCCCGCGCGCATTGCGAACGCGGCCGGCACGTTGGATATCTCGAGGCCCATATCGAACAAGGCGAGACACTGGAAAGCAGCGGCCTCAAGATCGGCGTCGTCACCTCCATCGTCGGGATCTGGCAATACCGCATTGCGTTCAAGGGGGAACAGAACCACGCCGGGACCACGCGGATGGCGATCCGCAAGGACGCAGGCCTCGCGCTTGCCAGATTTTGCGTCGCGATCGACGAGCGCTTCCCGGCGGCCTGCGGGCCGCGCACGGTATGGACCACCGGCCGCATCACGCTCGATCCCGGCGCGCCGAGCATTATTCCCGGCGCTGCTGAAATGTTGTTCCAGATTCGCGACGACGATCCGGCCGTGATTGTGCGACTGGAGGATCGGCTGCACGCCATGGCGGCGGAGGTGAATAATGAAGGCCGCTGCAGCGTTGCCGTGGAGCGCCTTCGCACCGGCGCACCCGCGCTGATGGACCCTTCGTTCCAGCAGGCCATCGAACATGCCAGCGCCGCCTATGCCGGCGGCAAGTCTGTGCACCTGCCGAGCGGCGCCGGCCACGACGCCCAGATTCTCGCCACCGTCATGCCGGCAGGCATGCTGTTCGTTCCGTCGATCGGCGGCATCTCGCATCACTGGACCGAGAACACGGCCGACGCCGACATCGTTACCGGCGCCGAGGTGTTTGTCGAAGCCTGCCGCAGATTACTGATGCACTAGCGAAATGGCCGCCGACGACAAGCCGACCTATTCGATCAGGGATATTCCAGCGGGCGTATGGATCCTCGGCTTCGTCTCGATGCTGATGGATATCTCGTCGGAGATGATCCACGCCTTGCTGCCGATCTACCTGGTTACGGTGCTTGGCGCATCGATGGTAACGGTCGGGATCATCGAGGGCATCGCCGAGGCGACCGCCTCCATGACAAAGATATTCTCCGGCGCGCTCTCGGACCGGCTGGGCCAGCGCAAATGGCTCGCGGCCGCAGGTTACGGTCTCGCCGCTTTTACCAGGCCGGTGTTTCCGCTGGCGCCGACCATCGGCTGGCTGGTGGCGGCCCGTTTCGTCGACCGGATCGGCAAGGGCATTCGCGGCGCCCCTCGCGACGCACTGGTGGCGGATCTCTCGCCACCCGGTTTGCGCGGCGCGAGTTTTGGATTGCGCCAATCGCTCGACACGATCGGCGCCTTCGCCGGTCCCCTGCTCGCCATCGCCCTGATGTGGTGGACGTCGGAGAACTTCACCGCCGTGTTCTGGTTCGCCGTCGTTCCCGCCTTCCTGGCGCTGGCGCTGATCGTTTTCGCCGTGCGCGAACCGGAGCGGCTGCAGGCGCAGCGCGCGGTGCGCAACCCGCTCGGTCTCACTGAGATTGGCAATCTCGGACCTGCCTTTTGGTGGGTGGTGGCGGTGGCGAGCGTGTTCACGCTGGCGCGCTTTAGCGAGGCATTTCTGGTTCTGCGCGCCCAGAATGTCGGGCTGCCGATCATGCTTGCGCCAGCCGTGCTGGTGGCGATGAACGTCGTCTACGCCCTTGCGGCCTATCCGGCCGGCGTCATCTCGGATCGCGTCGGCCGTACCGCGGTTCTGGCCGCCGGGATGGCGCTGCTGATCGCTGCCTGTCTCGTGCTGGCCCTGCTGCCGTCGATCGGCGGCATCGCGCTAGGCGTCGCGCTCTGGGGCCTGCATATGGGACTGACGCAAGGCTTGCTGGCCGCGCTGGTGGCGGACACCGCGCCGGCCGAACTGCGCGGCACGGCCTACGGATTCTTCAACCTGGTCGTCGGCCTGGCGATGCTCGCGGCCAGCATTATCGCAGGCAGCCTGTGGGATATCGCCGGTCCGCAAATGACGTTTCTGGCCGGCGCCGGTTTCGCGCTGGTCGCGCTGGCGGGACTGCTGACGGTCCATCGCAAAATCGGCAAGGCCGCCTAGCTTCCGGGCAGGCCGGAATTCCGATAGGGCTTGGCGACAACGAGTCGCGTTCGGCTTTTCTTGCAAATAACTGAATTTGCGATCATTTGATCGCTCGACGATGTAAAGTTTCCCGCATGTTGTTGCTTCAGGCTCTCCCCACCTCGATCGGCGTCGCCGCCATTGCGCCGGCGCTGCTGGTGCTCTGGCTCGTGATTGCCGCCGACGAGCGTCCCGGCCCGCCAACGCGGGTATGGCTCGCGTTCATCCTTGGCGCTGCCAGTATTTCCCTGCTCGGCATTGCCCGTGCCCCCTTTGCCGCGATCCTCGCGGTGCCCGGAAACCCCTGGATGACGCAGGGCCTGCGTTCGGTGTTTGGGGTCGCCGCGCCCGAGGAGATCGTCAAGGTCCTCGTGATCGTCATTGTCTCGATGCGCCGGCGCAATTTAGCCGACCCGATGGATACCGTGGTCTATGGCGCGGCCGCCGGCCTCGGTTTCGCGGCGTACGAAAACCTCGCTTATCTGGTGCAGCATTCCGACATGTGGCGCTCGCTGGCCGCGTTGCGCAGCGTGCTGACGGTGCCGTTCCACGGCGCGCTCGGCATCATCGCGGGTGCCTATATCGCGATCGCGCGCGCCGGAACGGCGCTCGGCGCCAACCGCCATAACCGCGACTGGGCGAAGATTTCCAGCTGGTGCCTGGCGCTGTTCGCGCCGGTCGCGCTGCACGCGGCCTTCGATTTTCCGTTGCTGACATTGCAGAAACATCCCGATCTCGGCCCGACCACGCGCATGCTGCTCGGGGCTTCGAGCCTGCTGATCGGCTTCAGCTCGATCGGATTTGCCATCCGCCTGGTGCGGCGCGTCGGCCGCCACCACGCGCCGCGCACCGAGCTGGCGCGCGAGCGGCTCAGCGTGTTGCGGCGGATGTGGGCGCTGCTGCTGGTCGGCAGCGGCGCCGGCTTCGCCGGAGCCGCTTTCGTGCTGACCTCGCTGCACCACTGGTTCGTCAATCCCGACCGCAACGCGTCGCTGCTGCTCGTTCCCCTCGGCCTGACCTCGATCCTGATCGGCCTGGGACTGCTGCTGGCGACATCGGCGGTCTACGTGTTCGGCCGCAACCGGCTCAGGAAGTCTTCGGACGGCTTTTCCCCCGCGTCGCGCGCGGGCTGAACGTCGCCAGTTCGTCGTTGACTTGTTCGCTCGATCTGGCTCGGCAGCGTCATCTTTTCCAGGTGCGAGAAATCCAACGTCATCACGAAGGACTTACTTACCGTCCGTTCTTTGGGCTCTATGCCGGGCTGCTTTGCGCGTTCGTTGTATGGTTTACAGCGAAATTATACAGCAGCGTTCTTCGTCGCTGAGGCCGACTTAGGTCAAAAGCCGACTTAGCCGACCTGTCCGCGCTTTGTCAGCTCCTCACCTGTAACCCGACGGAGGCGACCAAAAAGGATCGTCGGCCGTGGGCCATCAGGCGACGTGACGACTATCGAATGATGTTAGCTTCCCCGATAACGCCAGCCTCCCAAAGATAGAACTTACTATTCGTTGTGAGCGCCGAAGTAGCTTCTGTGCCTGATAGAAAGACGAAGCCAAGCGTTCGCCGTTCACCCGGCAATTTCTCTATCGAGCAACGGATAGCCGTCCCAGCCTTCTACAAACGATTTATTCTTGATGCAGGGACAACCCCAACCAAGCCCGATGGGTGACTTCCTACCTCCAGCATCGGCCGGATAGAGGTAGAGTACGGCTGTGAGGTCAGGAAGACCAAGTGAAATGCGTTGTCGCAGAGCGGCTTCACGGGTCATAGGCTGTTCTTATCACGCGTGAGGTGCGAAGTCTGCTTCAAAAGGCTTCTAGTTTTTCGTGGTGACGATCGACGTAAAGGCCATATCGCGAACGACATAACGATCCACCAAAAAACGAGGAGGCAGAGCCCGAACCAAAGATGATGTGCGCCTTGGCTGACCGACCCCAGAAAGCATCTCACGCCAATCGGTGGGCATAAGACGTCTGACATACGAACCAGCCAAGTGGCTGGCGTCCAAACAATCAAGAAAAACGGCTGTATCACCTCACGACTAAACGCACCTGCTGCAATCACGCCTAAGGCGCTGAGCAGCCCGACCAGCAAGTGCAAAATCAAGCGCATAGGTTGTTCGCAAATCTTGGTGTCAGCTTACAGATGATAGAAGAACGAGAGTATGTCCGCTATGGGTGGCGGACATTCGCTGCTGCCTCGGCCATACCCGCTAAGGGCCAGAAGTAGACATCAACCGAAACTGCAAGATCGCAGCAGATTGGCCTTGGGGTATTGGCTCTTACCGCAATCAGCCGCCGTTCATCATGTCATGGGCCAGCAGTTCGGCGCCTGCGTCCGCCGCGTCCATGATCCGCTTGCCGATCAGATCGCGTAGCGTCTCGGTGGTGCCGCCGCCGAGCGTGCCGTAGCGCGCGCCGCGATAGAGGCGCGACACCGGGTACTCGTCGGTGAAGCCGAAACCGCCATGCACCTGGATCGCCTCGCTGGTGACGCGGAGCGACATCTCGTTGCAGGTGATCTTGGCCACCGCCGCCATCAAGGGATCGGGGAACGGATTGGCGGTGATGCAGGCGCGATAGAGGATGCTGCGGGCCGTCTCGATGTCGCGGTACATCTCGGCGAGCTTCCAGCGATCGCCCTGAAAGTCGCCGATCGGCTTGCCGAACACGGTCCGGTCGCGGACATAGTTGACCGCTTCCTCGAACGCGCCTTCGGCCAGCCCGAGCGAGATGCTCGGATTGAGGCAGCGCTGCGTGTTGAAGGCGGTCAGCAGCTTGCGAAAGCCGTCCTCGCGGATGACGAGGTTCTCCAGCGGCAATTCGCAATCGTTGAACTGGATCTCGTGGAGGTTCTCGCCGCCCATCGTGTGGTAGGTCCCGGTCACCTCGAAACCCGGCGTGTCGGGCTCCAGCAGAACGCAGCCGATGCCCTCGCGGCCGGGCTTGCCGTCGATCCGCGTGAAGATGACGAACATGCCGGCCTCTCTGGCCCGGCTGATCAGCGTCTTCGTCCCGTTGAGAATGACGCGGTCGCCCTTGATGACGGCGTTGGTCCGGTAGTTCGCGACGTCGGTGCCGGCGTGCGGCTCGGTCATGCAAACGGCCAGGATGCAGTCGCCGGAGACGACTTTCGGGAGGATGCGCGCGCGGATGGCATCGGGCGCGTAGGTGGCGATGACGCGGGTCTGCACGCCGGCCTCGCCGAGGGTCGCCATCGCGGTGACGTAGCAGGTCTTCGCGATCTCCTCGAGCACCAGCGCCGTATCGAACACCGGCAGGCCAAGGCCGCCATATTCCTCGGGCACCGACATGCCGAGCACGCCGATCTCGGCGAGCTTCTTCATGTTGTCCCAGGGAAACGTGCCGTCCATGTACTTTTGCGCGTTTGCCTTGAACTCTCCTTGGGCAAGCTCGCGCACCGCGGCCACCATCCGTCGCTGTTGTTCGGTGAGCTGGAAGTCCATCGTTTGTCCCTTGCGCTTGTCCCTGCAGTGAAAACGGCTGTGACGGCTGAAAATATCGGTCGCGGGCGGGACAATTATAGGTCATTTTCGGCTGCGCGCTTGGGATAACATCAGGCGCCGGGAGACGCCTGTCATGATCAGGGCTGGAGCATTGCTGGCCGCAGCGCTTGTCCTCGCAAGCCCGGCGGCGCGCGCGCAAACCTATCCGTCCAGACAAATCACCCTGATCATTCCGTTCGCGCCCGGCGGCTCGAACGATCTGGTCGGCCGCGCCATCGGCAAGAAGCTTTCCGAGGCGTGGGGGCAGCCGGTGGTGGTCGAAAACCGCGGCGGCGGCGGCACCCTGATCGGCACCGCTGCCGTCGCCAAAGCGCCGCCGGATGGCTACACGCTGCTGCTGGTGTCGCCGACATTCACCATCAACCCGGCGATCAGGAAGACCATGCCGTTCGACACGGCAAGGGATTTCACGCCGGTCGCCTTCATTGGCCGCGCGCCGCTGCTGGTCACGACATCGAACAAGCTGCCGGTGCAATCCGCCAGCGAGCTGTTCGCCCTCGCCAAAAGCAAACCCGGCCAGATCACCTACGCCTCGGCGGGTCTCGGCAGCATCAACCAGATTTCGACCGAACTGATCGCGCTGACGGCAGGCGTGAAGCTCGCGCATGTTCCCTACAAGGGCGGCGCGCCGGCGCTCAACGATCTCGTCGGCGGCCATGTCGACATCTACGTATCCAGCATTCCGCAGGCGCTGCAACTCGTCCGAAGCGGCCAGATCAAGACTCTTGCGGTGACGAGCAGCCGGCGAACGGCGCTGTTGCCCGACGTGCCCACGCTTGCGGAGTGCGGGACACCGGGCGCCGATCGCGGAAACGTGGTGGGGCATCGTCGGCCCGGCCGGGATGCCTGCCGATGTCGTCAATGCGCTGAACGCGGAGATCAACAAGATCCTGACATCGCCCGAACTCGTCACGTTTCTCACCAATGAGGGCGCCGAAGCCGAGCCCATGACCCCGCAACAGTTCGGAGACATGATGCGCCGGGAGACCGCGCGCTGGACCAAGGTCGCGCACGAGGCCAATATTTCGATCGATTAGCGTCAGGTCGAGATGACGTTCTTCCCCGACCACGTCCGGTTTGGGACATTCGCGATCGGGTCGAGCCAGCAGCAATGCAGGCCATGTCCGCTATGCCGCCGAAAGCGCAAGCCATCTCGTATCCGGCTATGCGCTTATCAACGCCACCTAATCCTCGAACCCAAACAGCTTTGCCGGATTTGTGACCAGTATCTTCCCCAGCAAGGCATCGTCCGGCGCGTAGCGATAGAGCAATTCGAGCAGGTCGGCGTCGTTCGGCGGCTGGACGACCGAGACAGGGTGCGGCCAGTCGCTTGCCCAGACGCAGCGATCGGGCGCGGCTTCGATATAGGCTCGCGCGATCGGAACGACGTCGTCCCACGGCGGGCCTTTTTGGAGGTCTTTTCGCCGAGCGACAGCATCACCCAGAAATTGCCCTTCGACAGCAGATCGAGAACCTTCCGCAAATTCGGATCGTTCTTGCCGAGCGTTGGGTCCGGGCGGCCCATGTGATCGATCAGCACCGGCACCTTGAGGGACGCGATCTTGTCGAGGTTGGCGACGATGCCGTCCTTCTCCGGCTGGATTTTAGCGTACCAGCCGAGTTCGCGAAATACGTGCGATCGCGCGCTCGTAGTCGCTGTCCGAAAGTACGGCGCCGAGTTCCTTGCGGAAGCTGAACCGCGCGCCGCGCACGCCGGCGTCATTCAGCTTGGCGAGATATGCATCGTCGCGCTTCGGCGAAAACCAGCGCATTCGCGCAGGCCTTGTAGTTCGGCCCCATCGCCGCCAGCCCGTCCAGCACCACCGAATGATCGGCGCCATATGTCGTCGTCTGCACGATGATGCCGCGCTCGATACCAAGCGCCTTGTGTACCCGAAGCGCAGCCTCCCAGGTCGCCGTCGGCATCTGATAGGCGGCGCCGGGCCGGACGGGATAGTGTTCCACGGGACCAAGCACATGGAACTGACTGTCGATGCTCTTCGGCGGCGGCTTGCGGGATGGCGTGCGCGGGTTCGGATCAAACGGAAGATAGGTCGGGCAGTCTGTTGCTCCTTCAATCGTCCGATCACCGCAGTGAAGTCGCATTGCACCAGGGCGCCGCCCTCCATGTCCATCGCAGCGCATGACGGGCTGGGCGCGAATGCTCGTCGGGAAACATCTTCAGCCACTCGACATTGACCGGCCCGCGCTGCTGCGATCCTTGCAGCCAGACCGTCATCTTGATGATGTCGTCGGTGCTGCCGCCGCCGGCTTCCACGATCGCCTTCATATGCGCCGAACATGTTGGCGCACTGGTCTTCGATCTTTTCCGGCATCTCGCCGGTCCGCGATCGCGGCCGAGGATGACGCCGGACATCAGCAGATTGCCGATGCGGCAGGCGTTGGGAATCGGATTGGCGTGCTTGAACTCGCCGATATGAATGCTCTTGCGCCTGGGATGTCATCGCTGCGTCTCCCGGACGCTTTAACGTTCAGACGAACTGGCAGGACACCGAGCCGAACTGGCCGTAATCGGCATGGAACGTATCGCCCTTGGCTGACGTCGATCGGCCGCGTGAACGATCCGGCCAGCACCACCTCGCCGGCTGCGAGATATTCGTCGTGCGGCGGCGAGCCGATTGGCGAGCCAGGCGATGCCGTTGGCCGGATGGTTGAGCACGCCGGCGGCGACGCCGGTCTCCTCGATCTGGCCATTGCGGAACAGCAGCGCGCCGATCCAGCGCAGGTCGACATCCAGCGGACGGAATCGGACGGCCGCCGACCACCAGCGCGGCATTGGCGGCGTTGTCGGAGATCGTGTCCATCACCTTGCGCGGCTTCTTGGTCTCGGGATCGACGCGATGCATCCGCGTCTCCAGGATTTCGAGCGCCGGCGTGACGTAGTCGGTGGCGTTGAGCACGTCGAAGATCGTGCAATCCGGGCCGCTCAACGGCGTCTTCAGCACGAAGGCCAGTTCGACCTCGATGCGCGGCGCGATGGAAGCGGTCGAACGGGATCGGCGACGCATCCGGATAGAACATGTCGGCGAACAGCACGCCGTAATCCGGCTCGGAGATGCTGACCGCGTTCTGCATCGCCTTCGAGGTCAGGCCGATCTTGTGGCCCTTGATGACGCGGCCGCGGGCGAGCTGCAGCTTCGTCCAGGCGCGCTGGATGGCATAGGCGTCCTCGATGGTGAGATCGGGATAGTCGCGCGTGAACAGCGGTGATCAGCGACTTGCTGCGTTCGGCCTCGTCCAGGCGCTGCGCCAGCCGTTCGATGGTCGGCTGATCGAGCATCGGCTTACTGCTCCTCCGCCACGGTGTTGCGAAGGATGCCGATCTGCTTGGACTCCACCTCGACGACATCGCCTGGCTTGAGCCAGCGCGGCGGCGTGAAGCGGGCGCCGGCGCCGGTCGGCGTGCCGGTCGCGATCATGTCGCCGGGCTTCAAGGTGGCAAAGGTCGAGAGATAGGAGATCAGGAAATCGAACGGGAACATCAGCCGCTCGGTCGAGTCGTTCTGGCGCACCTCGCCGTTGACGCGGGTGACGATGTCATGCGGCCCGCGCGGATCGCATTCGTCCGCCGTGACGATCCACGGCCCGATGCTGCCGGAGCGGTCGAAATTCTTGCCCTGCGTGACGTTGAACTTGCCGTGGTGCAGCCAGTCGCGCACGCTGCCCTCGTTGCACAGCGTCATGCCGAAGATGTGCGTCGAAGGCGCGTCTCGCGCGGGATGTGGCGGCCTTCCTTGCCGATCACGATCACGAGCTCGCCTTCATAGTCGAGCTGTTCGGAAATCTTCGGCTTTTCGATCGGCTGACCGGAGCCGACCACCGACGAGGGGTTGCGGACGAACAGGCTCGGATATTTCGGCAGGTCCGAATTGTCTTTGTACTCGGCGTTGCGGTCCTTGTAGTTGACGCCGATGCACCAGAGCTTTTCCGGCGTCGGGATCGGCGGCAGCAGCACGAGATCGTCGAGCGCATGGCTCGGCTTGAGGCCGGCGACCGTTTCGCGCGCATCGTCCAGCCCGTTGCCGGCGATCAGGCTGCGCAGGTCGGGACATTTCGGTCCGAGCCGTTCGGTGAGATCGACCACGCCGCCATCAACGGCCGCGCCGAAGCGGCGGTTCTCCGTCCACCAGATAACTCACCAGTCGCATTGTCGTGCTCCTGAATAATTCACTTCGATTGCCGCCGATCGCGGTGCCGGATCGCTGCTGATTGCGCCGCGGCGTTCGTCCAATTGATTTCGGGGTCTGGAAGACGCCGTGCAGCGTCACGATCTCGCCGAGCCGGGCGTAGCGGGGACCGCCGATGCGGGCGATCGGATCGAGCGCTTCGGTCTCGACCTTGCCGTTGTCCACGAGACCGTCGCGGATGTGGAACATCACGACCTCGCCGACGATGAGCCGGCTGCGGGCCTCGCCGAATTCGAGACATTGCCGAAACACGCATTCCATCGCGACCGGCGCGGCGGCAAGCCGCGGCACCTTGATGCGCTCGCTGGGGCGCGTTTCCAGGTTGAGCTCTTCGACCTCGCTGACTTCGGGCGGATGTTCGACCGAACTGTCATGCACCGCACGCCATCAGCGGCGTATCGGCGATGTGGATGACGTATTCCTCGGTGTCGAGGATGTTGTGCGCCGTATCCTTGTAGTCGGGGCCCTTGCGGCCGACGCTGATGGCCAGCATCGGCGGCTTCTGCGAGACGAAGGTGAAGGCGCTGAACGGGGCGAGGTTGAGCACGCCCTGCGCGACAGGCTCGTCACCCAGGCGATCGGACGCGGCACGACGATGCCGGTCATCAGCCGGTAAATCCGCTCCGCGCCGAGATCGCCGGGATCGATCTGCATGCGATCAGTCCGCCTTGATGTTGGCCTTGCGCACCACCGGAATCCACTTGGCGTCCTCGCGCTCGAGATAGCTCGTGAACTCCTCCGGCGTCATCGATACGGCCTCGGCGCCGAGCTGCGTTCGAACTTCTCGACGATCGCCGGGATCTTTCAGGATCTCGGCCAGCGTATCGTGCAGCTTGGTCACGATCTCGGCGCGGCGTGCGCGCGGGCGCGAACAGGCCCGGTGAAGGTCTGGCCGTCGAATTCCTTGTAGCCGAGTTCGGTGAAGGTCGGGACGTCGGGAAGCCATGAGGCGCGGTGGTGCCGGTGACGGCGAGGGGACGCAGCATGCCGCTCTTGATGGAGGGCAGGCTGACCGAGATCTGGTCGAGCGCGAATTGCACCTGTCCGCCGAGCAGGTCGTTGAGCGCCGGCGCGTTGCCGCGGTAATGCACCGTCAGCCATTGCACACCGAGCGTCGACTGCATCAGCTCGCTGAGCAGATGGTTGGTGGTGCCCTGGCCCGGGGAGGCCATCGTCAGCTTGCCGGGATCGTGCGGGCGAGTTCGATGAATTCCTTCAGATCCTTGGCCGGCAGCGAAGGATGCACTTCGAGCACCAGCGGCGTCATCGTGATCGAGCAGATCGGGAGGAAATCCCGCTTCCAGTTATAGGCGTCGCGCTTGTTGATCTCGGGCGCGAACAGCACCGGGCCGTTGGCGCCGACGAACAGCGCGTAGCCGTCGGGCGGCATTTTCGCGAAGGCTTCGCCGGCGATCATGCCGCCGGCGCCGGCCTTGTTCTCGATGATGAAGGGCTGGCCGAGCTTGGCCTGCAGCCGGTCGGCGACGATGCGCGCCGCGCTGTCGACATTGCCGCCGGCCGGATAGGGCACGATCAGGCTTGACACTGCGCGCCGGCCATTGCTGGGCCGCTCGCCGGCGCGTTCAACGCCACTGTGAACAGGGCCGATACAGCAACGCGCGCGATCGCGAAAAATTTCATCGCTTTCTCCCGAAAAGCGGCCCTACCGGCCGCGGTCTTTTGTTTTTTGCGCAGGCCCCGTCCCGGCGGCATGCGCAATCTATTGTTCCGCGCTGCGATCTTGCGCGCAGCCCTTCCGCTGTCGACCGAATTGTGGTGTTTCTGTCCACATTGTGGACAGCAGGCGACGCGTATGACAAACATTCGGTTAAGGGGGCGCGAGCGGGGTCCGCTGCATGGCGGGCAGGCGATCCGCCGCGCGTTGGCAGTGCTGCGGACGCTCGCGGTCGGCGGCGAAAAAGGCGTACCCCTGGCGGAAGTAGTGCACGCGACCTCGCTCACCCGCCCGACCGTGCATCGCATCGTGCACGTGCTGATCGAGGAGGGGATCGTCGAGCGGAGCGAGCGGACAGGAAATTACGTCGTCGGCCATCAGGTACCCGAACTGGCGCTGGCGCGTCCCTCACGTTCACCCCTGATGGTTGCAGCCGAGCCGCATCTCGCGGCGGCGTCGGCGCAACTCGGCGATACCCTGTTCCTGACGGTGCGGACGGGGTTCGACACCCTATGCGTGGCGCGCCGCATCGGCAGCTATCCGATCCAGGTGTTGTCGATTGCGGTCGGCGTGCGGCGTCCGCTGGGCGTCAGCAGCGCGGGGGTGGCGATACTGGCCGCGATGGCGGCTCCCGAGGCGCGCAAGATCGTGCTCGCCAACGAAGCACGATTTGCCGGCTATCGGACCGATACGGCCACCGTTCTCGGCCAGGTCCAGCTCGCGCGCCGCCGGGGTTACAATCTGCGCGATGTCGGGCTGGTGCAGGGAACGAAGTCGCTTTCGGCCTGGATCCGGACGCCGGACGGCCAGCCTGCCGCGGCGATGACGCTCTCGGCCATGCGAAACAGGTTGGGCCCGCGCCGCGCGATCGAGGTGGCGGACGTTCTCCTGGAGGCCGCGCGCGCGATCGAGGCGGCGACGGCGCGGGCCTAACCTGCCGCGGCGTTGGTCGGTTTCGGCGCGGTCGCCGGGGTGCGGCGGAAGCGCAGCATGATCCTGGTGCCGTGATGGTTGGGATCGCGCTCGGCACTGGCATCGAGCTTGGCGGCCATCGCGCTCACGATGCGTTGTCCCATGCCGGTGGAGCGGGGGTCGGATTTGACATTGAGACCCACGCCGTCGTCCGCAATCGAAACCATGAGGTGGTCGCCTTCGGACGTCAATTCGACATGAATCGGACCCGCGCCGTCGGGATAGGCGTATTTGACGGCGTTCATCACCAGCTCGTTGACGATGATGCCGATCGCCACCGCGCGGTCCGGGTCGATCTCGATCGGTTCGGCCTTGAGCGTCAGCCGCGACATCTTGTTGCCCTCGGCCGAACGCCGGAGGTCTTCCAGCAGGGCTTCGAGATACTGGTTCAGCAGCACGCTTTTGAGATCGTGCGACGTGTAGAGGCGGCGATGCACCTGGGTGATGGCGGCAACGCGGCCCATCGCATTGGTCAGCGCCGCTTTGACGTCGTCCTGGGTGGTCGAATTGGCCTGCAAATGCAGCAGCGAGGCGATGATCTGCAAGGAATTGCCGACGCGGTGGTTGACCTCGCGCAGCAGCACTTCGCGTTCGGCGGCGAGCGCCGCATAGCGGTCGCGCGAGGCGTGGACCTCGGCTTCGGCCTCGTCGCGGGCGCGCTGCAGCGCGGCCTGCCGCAACGCACCATTGACGGCCACCTGGAGCAGCGGGATGAAATCGCCCCGGACGTCCTTGACCAGATAGTCGGCCGCGCCGGCCTTCAGCGCCGTGACGGCAATCGCCAAATTCTGGGCGGCCGTGACGAACACCACGGGCGGGGCACCTGCTATCGCCAGGATCCGTTCCAGCGTTTCGAGGCCGTCGAGACCCGGCATGTACTGGTCGAGCGCGATCACGTCGATGCCGCCTTGCGCCAGCCGTTCCAGCCCTTGCTCGCCGCTTGCCGCGTGCACGACCTTGAAGCCTGTCCGCGTCAGGCCGCGGTCGACCAGCCGGGCGAGACCGGCGTCGTCGTCGATATACAGCAATGTAGGCGTCACGGGTTTCATGTGGCGGCCGGGGGCACCTGAATGACGGAAAAGAACAAACCGAGCTGACGAATCGCGTTGGCGAAGCTTTCGTAGTTCACAGGCTTGGTAATGTAGACGTTGCAACCGAGTTCGTAGCAGCGCTTGATCTCTTGGGAGTTGTCGGTCGTGGTCAGTACCACCACCGGCGTGGCCTTGAGATACTTGTTTTCCTTGACCCGCTTCAGAATGTCGATGCCGGTCGTGTCGGGCAAATTGAGATCCAGCAGGATCAGAAGCGCATTGCCTTTATGGTCGAGGCCCGTTCCATCCTTGCCGAACAGATAGTCCAGCGCCGCTGTACCATTGGTGAACGGGATTATCTCATTATTGACGCCGGATCGACGTATATTTCGCTCAATCAGGCGGGCATGGCCCTCGT
>CAVUOI010000006.1:0-143912 GCA_963742935.1 uncultured Alphaproteobacteria bacterium
TTAGCGCTAGCATAATCCGCCGCACTTCGTCGGCTTGTGAGAAGGTGGCGGATTACGCTAGCGCTAATCCGCCCTACGGCAGCGCAAGCATCTCGTCGACTGTTTCATTTGTAGATAGATCTTCTGCGCACTTGATTTCGATTCCCCATTCCCGCCGGCGGGAATTTGGCGCGCCACTTTTCACATCGCGGTGAGAGCCTTTGCGTCGCTATCCGCTTTTGCAATGCGATACCCAATTGAGTGAGATGACTTCATCCATGAGGATCTCACCAATGAAAAAGTCTATCCCGACACTCGCCGCCGCGTTCCTGATGACGGCGATCGCAACGCCGGTGTTCGCGCAAGCCGCGATCCAGGAGCCCGGCGCCTATTCCTTCTATCATCCCAATGCCGACGTGCTGAATGGGCTGACACCTTACCGGACGTTCGATCAGCCGAACGCTTTCAACAATTCCAACGCCTATTACAACGAGGTCGTGCCGCAGCGAGACCCGCAGATCACGCCGCGTCGTCACCGCAGGGCCCGATAGGAACGCAAGCCAAGGCTGCGCGCACGGGCGGGTGCATCCGCGCACCCGCCCGCGCTGTCATGTCGGCGTGCGTATCGCGCTCTCGAATTTCTCGCCGAAATCCGCAAGCTCGTCCTTGGCGAGATCGCTGACCGCCCAATAATTCAGTCCGCGCTCGCTCCAGTGCCGGATGTTGAAGCCCTGGATCGTGTCGATCTTCGCCGGGCGACGTTCGGTGCTCGACGTCTGCGAAACGAACAGGTTGATGACGTGCTGGCGTCGGCGATAGACGACCGCACCGATGGCGCGGGCATCGACATAATCGAGCCGGCCGCCGATCAGGGTAAAGCCCTGAGCCGTGAGATCGATCACCGGCGGCGAGACGTCGAGCTTGCCGTTGAACCAAGGTTTGACGGTGTGCTGGTCGGTGGAGATCACGTCGGTGAGGTGGCCGGCCTGCAGCGAACGCAGATGCGCCGAGACCACTTCGGCCTGGATGCGCTCGGCATCATCATTGCGCAGCACGATCGCGACCAGGCCGGTCGCGGCCAGCGCCGACACCGCCGAGCCCATCGCAAAGCCGCGCAGCACGGCGCGGCGGTTGGGCGCCGGACGTGGTTGCGGCAGCGCCGCCTCGATACGCTGACGCAACGCAGCTGGCGCGGTGAAGCCGGCGCCGGATTCCGCAATGGCCTTGCTCATCTCGCGATAATCCCGAAGCGCCGCCGCGCAGCGCGGGCAGCCTTCGATATGGCTTTCCACCTCGCGCGCGTGGCCGGCGTCGAGTTCGCCGTCGATCAATGCGTGAAGCAGGATTTCAGCTTCGTCGCAGGTCATTTGCATTGCTCCTCTTCCGCCAGCCACGCCGATCGCAGCATGGCGCGGGCGCGCGCCAGGCGTGACATCACGGTGCCGACGGGCACTTCAGCGACTTTGGCGATCTCGCGGTACGACAGGTTTTGAATTTCACGCAGCACGAAGGTTTCGCGGAACGGTTCGGCCAGCGCCGCCACCAGCCGGCGGATGGTGTCGGAATCCCAGCGGCGCACCAGCTGCGCCTCCGGTGTTTCCTGGGCCTCATGCCACAGCGGCGTCTGCTCGGCGCTCTCCGGCACGTCCTCGATCGCGCTGGTCGGCGTGGTGGCGCGTCGGGCATATTCGGCGCGGCAGACGTTGCGCAGGATCGCAAACAGCCACGGCTTCATCGCCGGCCCGCGATAGCTGTCGAAATGCCTGTAAGCCCGCAGATAGCATTCCTGCACCGCGTCTTCGGCGTCGGTGGCGTTGCGCAGCAGGTAACGCGCCAGCGTATAGGCGTCGTTCAGATAAGGCAGCGCGGCGTCGCGAAAGCGCCGCGCCTTTTCGGGATCGTCGTCGGATGCGTTGATCGGCATCGCCTTTGGTCCGGCTGCAGCAGAACAGGATTGCGCCCGGCCGGGTTCGATCCACCGG
This sequence comes from uncultured Alphaproteobacteria bacterium, assembly GCA_963742935.1. Lineage (GTDB taxonomy): Bacteria > Pseudomonadota > Alphaproteobacteria > Rhizobiales > Xanthobacteraceae > Bradyrhizobium. Next base: position 1,962 of record CAVUOI010000006.1, read on the forward strand.
CCGGGCAGGGCTGTGATGCCTTGGTTTTGCGCGTTACTCAACCTTCACCGCCCCCGTCATGTGCGGGTGCAGCGAACAAAAATATTTGTATTCGCCCGGTGCCGCGAACGTGAACGTGAAGGTGCCGTCGGTATCCATCGTCTTCGACCTGAACTTGCCGGCGCACACCACGGTATGGGGAATGTCGTCGCGGTTGGTCCAGGTGACGGTCTGGCCGACCTTCACGGTGAGCTGCGCCGGCTCGAACACGAAATTGTCGATGTGGACGGCGATGTCCTCGGCCCGCGCCGCGTCCGCCGGGAGAAGCGCGGTCGCGACGACGAGCATGCCGAAATGGCGGCGATTGATCGAACTCATTGTAGTATTCCCTACCTTAGCCCTGCAGCGGCGTGTCGATGATCGCCAAGGGTTGATTGTTCTGCTTGAAGTTGATGCTGGCGACGCCGAGCAGGCTGCGCAGCTTGGAGTCCTCGACCTTCATCGGGCCGGGTGAGGGTGCCGCCCCCGGCGCCGGCTGCGGGAAGGCGGTCGAGCGCGCGGTGTGGAAGGTGACGTTGCCCTCCACCTTCTGCATCACCTGGTGGATGTGGCCGTTCAGCACCGTGACCGAGCCGAAGCCCTTGACGTATTCGAGCGCACGCGCGCCGTCCTCGGTGCCCCAGCCCCATTGTGGATAGACCGTCCACAGCGGGATATGCGCGAACAGCACGACCGGCGTGGATTTCGAGCGGCCCTTCAGGTCGTTCTCCAGCCATTCGAGCTGCTCGTTGCCGAGATTGCCGAGGCCGCCGCCCTTGAGGTCGACCACGTTGACGAGGCCGACAAAGTGCACGCCGCCGGCGTCGAATGAATACCAGCCGGCGCCCTTGGTGCCGCGGCCGTAGCGCTCCTTGTAGAGTTTTACTTCCTCGTCGATGAAGTCGTGCTCGCCCGGCACGTAATGCACGTCGAGCTTGGCCTGCGAGATGATGCGGTCGGCGTCGTCGAATTCGGATGCCTTCGACAGATGAGTGATGTCGCCGGTGTGGATCATGAACGACGGCTTCTTCGGCATCGCCTTGACCTTGTTGATGGCTTCTTCCAGCGTGCCGAGCGCGTTGGGATTGGCCGGCTTGTCGAAGCCGACATGGCTGTCGCTGATCTGCAGGAACGTCATCCCGGCCGCCTCGGCGGCCTGCGCGGCGTCGACAATGCCGAGCGAACGCGGCACGCCGCCGGTGATGGTCCAGAGCACGCCGGTGCCTGCCCAGGTCATGCATTCCAGCACGCGGCGACGGCTGACACCGTCATCGTGGTGGTCGTGATCGCTCATGGCAAAACTCCCTGAGCCCTTGATTGGGCTTGCAGGGACGTGATCGGGGGCAGGCGGGGTTTATTCCCGCAAGTCTGGCGTCAGCCGCAACAACGGATGACGTTTTTGTGAGCGCACGAGACCATGCCCCGTTACGGTTGCAATCAACCCTGCCTTGCTTCCGTCAGCATGGTGCCAGATGTTTGGTGCACGGCCATGCCGGCCATGCAGGAGTTAATGATGAGTGAGATTTGGCAGCTCTCGGCGACCGAGATGGCGCAACGTATTGCAGACCGGCAGCTCAGTTCAGCCGAGGTGGTAGAGGCGCATCTGGCGCGGATCGACGCCGTCAATCCGGCGCTGAACGCCATCGTGAGGGTGCTGGCAGACGAGGCTCGCGCTGCCGCGGCCGTGGCGGATCGAAAGCTGGCTGCCGGCGAGAGCATCGGTCCCCTGCACGGGGTGCCCTTCACGGTGAAGGAGAACATCGACATGGCCGGCCTGCCCACGACGTGGGGCGTGCCGGCGCTGGCGCAGGCCGTGGTGCCGGTCGACGCGCCGGTCGTCGAGCGAATGCGCGCCGCCGGTGCGATACCGATCGGCCGCACCAATCTGCCTGATATGGCGCTGCGCGTTCACACCACGAGTTCGTTGCATGGGTTGACCCGAAATCCCTGGCATCCCGGTCGCACGGCCGGCGGATCGAGCGGCGGCGAGGCGGCGGCGCTCGCCAGCGGCATGAGCCCGATCGGGCTCGGCAACGACATCGGTGGTTCGCTGCGCAATCCGGCGACCGCCTGCGGCATCGCCTCGATCCGTCCCTCCGCCGGCCGCGTGCCCGATGCGGGTTATGTCCCGGTCGAAGACCGTCTGATGGCCGTGCAGTTGATGAACGTGCAGGGCCCGATGGCGCGCCGGGTCGCCGATGTGCGACTTGGCTTGCGTGTGCTGATGGGCGCGCATCCGCGCGATCCCTGGTCGATCGATGCGCCGTTCGATGGCCCGAAGCTGGCCCGGCCGATCCGCGTGGCGGTGCTCGCCGAGCCGCCCGGAGGAAGCACGCATCCGCAGGTCGCCGCAACCGTTCGCCGTGCGGCGCAAGCTTTGGCCAACGCCGGCTATGTCGTTGAAGAGATATGCCCGCCGCGGTACGAAGACGCCATTAGTTGCTGGGCGCGGCTGATCATGGGCGACTTCAATTCGGTGCTGGCGCAGTTGCAGCCGATGATGGGCGCCGACGCGGTCGCCTTCCTCAACACCGCCAACCAAAACGTTCCGCCGTTGGCCGATGCCGCGGCGTGGTCGCACTTGTTGGTCGAGCGCGATGGCGTCGCGCGGGCCTGGTCGACCTTCATGGCGGATCGGCCGCTGCTGCTTTCGCCGACCTGGACGCAGTTGCCGTTCGAGCATGGCTTTGACTCGGCGACCCCAGAGGGGACCGCGGCGACCATGGAACTGATGCGACCGGTGGTCCCCGCCAATTTGCTGGGCTTGCCCTCGGCCTGCGTTCCGGCCGGCCGCGACGAGGCGACGGGACTGCCGATCGGCGTGCTGGTCACCGGCCGCCGGTTTCGGGAGGACCTTTGCCTGGAAGCGGCTGAGGCAATCGAGGCTCGGCTTGGTCTCGCGACGCCGATTGATCCGGTGCGGTGAACAGAATGATGACCGCGCAATGCGCTGACCACCGGACCAGCAGGGACGTATGCCTCCCATAGCTTATTGCGACGACGCGATGCTGGCCTATCGTTCGGCGAGACGAATATTTCTGCTGGGGGAAGGCACCGTTTTCGACGAAGCGTACCGACTTGCGCATCTTCCTTTGGTGAATGCCGAACATCCCGCCGTTATCAGCGAGGTTGACGGCCGCGATTATCGAAACGGGACCTATGAGAAGACGCGATACGCCCTCGTAATGTCAATTCCCGCTGAGGACATTCTTCGCCCGGATGAATTTCAAGCGCTCGAGGGGTCCATGGAGTCAGCGAGCTTCGCGCCGAAGATCGCGTGGGAGCTTTGCGAACGCCGCCGGTCGCGTCTGCATGCGACGCGCTTTCAGCGCGCATGCATGCGAAAATTTTGGCCGGACTCTGCCTCGAATAGAGCGTGTACGGATAGCCGGGACCGGGTAATTCGAGTTTAGTCTGACTATATAAAAACGCGAGATTGAAGGTCGTTTTTGACCTAGGTTTGCGCAGTGGTCTTCGGCTTGGGGACGAATTGCACAAAGCGTACCGATACGGCGGCGGGTTTTGCGTTTTCTTGGATGCGGTTGGCGAGGTTCAAGGCGTCCTCGCCGTGGCCAGAGACAGGCCGAAGCACCAAGCGGTCCTTTGTGTCCTCGGTGACTGAGACGTCGGAAGCATTCGGGGACAGTAGGCTCTTCACCCTGCCGCGCTGATCGGGGGTGTCGAACTCGACGCGCACCTCTGGCATTGCCACGACGACCGCTTTGTCGCGCCGGTATACGGGTTGAAGAGCACCGGCCTCTCGAAGTCGCTGAATGGTGTCAGGTGCCAACGACGAGCGCGACGTTACGAAGAAGCCGGCTCCTGCACGCACCGCAGCACTCAAGGAAGCACCGACCTTGGCTTCCAGTCCGGCCGCTTTGGCGGCGGCTTGGTCGACCGCCACGTGCTCTTCGTCCGGCTCCAAGTTCACCTTCTGGCCGGCGGCATAGTAGTATGCGCTCATATCGGGAGTATACAGCTTAATGAGGTTACAGGCCATGGGTGGATGGGTGCCGCCCTGCACTGTGATTTCGGCCTCTACTTCATTTTACGTGCTTTCTTTGCCGTTTTCTTGGCCTTTTTCCCGGCTGGCTTCGCAGGCGGGGGTGCGCCGGCGACCTTTGCGGCTGCCACAGCCTTTCCGACGTCGAGCCTGCCCCAACCCAACTCGGGCGTCCAAGCGGTTTGGCTCTCTATCTTCTTTGCGGTTTTTCCGAGCAAATCGCGGATGCTGGTAGCGCTGAGCGCGGGGTTCGCGCTGATCATCAAGGCCGCTGCGCCGGCAACCGCTGGCGTTGCGGAGGAAGTTCCGTTGAAGGTCTGCGTGAAATCGCCGGGGTCGTAGCCTGCGGGCCCGGATATATCTGTTGTCCAAACAAATACACCCGGCGCGAGCAGATGCATGGCCGCGCCAAAGTTTGAGCCCCACCAATTTTCCCCGTCGGAGGAGGTTCGCGTCTTGCGCGCGTCGGCGGGATTGGACGCGCCGACCGTGACATATCCGGGCAGGTTGCCGGGGAAGTCGATCGGTATCTGGTGATTACCCGCCGCAATAGCAACCACGGCACCTAGCCCATCGCGCCCTTGAGTTCGCGCACGTGCGAATGCACGGCTGATTGCGTCACTCGGCGCGCCGCCACCCCAGGAATTCGAGAGCACCGCAGCGCCCTGCCGCCAACACCAATCGATAGCATCCGAGGTCGCAAAGTCGTCGAAGATCCAGTGTCCACTGCCGTCATCCATGGCAATGCGCGCTGCGATGAGGGAACAATTTGGGGCGATGCCCGGGTAATTGTTGTCCCGTGACAACACAATGCCTGCGCATGCGGTGCCATGTGCATCATTACCGGCGGGCATGGCCGAGTTGCCATTGCCTCCGATGAAATCTCTTTCCGCAACCACCGCTGCTTTCAAAGAGGGGTGGGCAGTGTCCACCCCTTCGTCGAGCACGGCGACTCTTACATCGGCGCTCCCGCGGGTGACGGCCCATGCGTCCGCCACACCGATCTTGTTATGAGACCAGGCCTTGCTCGGCGCCGATTTGTTGATGGGAGAAATGCGTCGAACAAAATTGGGCGTAGCAGAACCCACTTCCCGCTTTGTGAGAAGTTCAACGAGGCCAAAAACTTGCTCGATGAACTCGACACGTAGGAGCACCTTGCCATCAAGGCCTTCCTCGATCACGGTGGCTCCAAACGTCTTTGCTGCTGCAAAATCAGCTTGCCTCAAACCTTCGGCGATCACAGTCTGTGTCAGAAGCGTTTGCGTGGATGAGGTGGAGATCGGTGACTTAGCGCCGCGTCTCGTTCCATGGTTGGGCCGCGCTGCTACTTCGGCTTGGACGACAGCAACACTTCCCAGATCGGGCATACGTGATCGCAGAACTGATGAAGCGCCGACGGCCTGTTCAATTGCTTGCATATAGGCTGGTGCGGAGATACGAGCCGCTCGCCTGCCGGCAGCAGCAGGGAGCGGGACATCGGCTCCACCCAGACTGCCAAGTTGAACTTAGCGTCACCTCGTGCCACACTCCGAGCGCTTTATACCGAAGCATCTTGCCCCTCCGTGATCTGTCGGTTGGTTGATATCAAATCAGCGTTTAGCTCCACGATGGCTTGGCTCACATGCGAATAGACGCCCCGAATTCGGCTTTACCCTTGCGTTGAACAACAAGTCTCCCACCGCACAAAGCGGATGTCTTGCAAGCCTGCTGTGAGCTCCTTGAGAGCGGTAGCGACAAGGTGACGTGCCACGTCCTCCTGCGGAAAAATTGCTGCCGCCGCCCTTACGGACGACAATGCATCTAGAATTTCATCGGCCGAGCGAATATCCCGATTTTAGAATTATCGAAGGTGCAATCGGTTCAGAAAAATTCAAACTTCAACTACTAGTATAGCACTCATGGTCGATCGGAACAGAGTTTTCTCGGCCAGATTTAGACCAGCAAAGGTTCTCGTCTCGATCGAGACAAGAGCTATCAAGTCCGCGGCGGGTTCGCGGGCGACATCGTTCCGGACCTCGGCGACGAAGCCGGTGCCGTGCAACAGAAAGGCAGGCGGCTTGCCCGAGCCGTCCTCGCCCCATCGCGCGAGCGCAAGGCGTTGACCGTCAGGTCCGATCGAAAAGCGATGCGGGTTCGTCAAGCTACCGCCCATCCTCGAGAATCATCGCCGCGCCTTTCTCCGCGATCATCGCCGTCGGCGTATTGGTATTGCCCGACGTGATCGTCGGCATGACAGACGCATCGACGACGCGCAGGCCCCCGATGCCGTGAAAGCGCAGCCGCTCGTCGACCACGGCCATGGGATCGCTTGCGGTGCCCATCTTCGACGTCCCGACGGGGTGGAAGATCGTGGTGCCGATATCGCCGGCGGCTTTTGCCAGCGAGGCGTCGTCGTCGCCGACGCTGGGACCGGGCAGATATTCCTGCGGATGATAGCGTTCGAGCCGCTTCTGCTTCATCAGCCGCCGTGTGGTGCGGATGGCATCCGCGGCGACCTGGCGGTCGTCGTCAGTCGAGAGATAATTCGGGGCGATCGATGGCGCCTCGTCCGCCTTTGCCGAGCGGATGCGCACGGTGCCGCGCGAGGTCGGCTGCAGATTGCAGGCGCTGACGGTGATGGCGGGAAAACGATGCAGGGGATCGCCGAACTTGTCGAGCGACAGCGGCTGCACGTGGAACTGGATGTTGGCGCGTTCGCGACGCGGGTCGGAGCGAGTGAAGATACCAAGCTGCGACGGCGCCATGGTCAGCGGTCCGCGGCGGCGGAAGGCGTAGTCGAGTCCCATCAGGCCGCGCCGGATCAGATTGTAGTAGGTCTCGTTCAGCGTGCGGACGCCTTCGACCTTGTAGATAGCGCGCTGCTGCAGGTGGTCCTGCAGGTTGCGCCCCACACCCGGCTTATCGAATACAACATCGATGCCGAGCGGGGAGAGCCAGTCGGCGGGGCCGACACCGGAACGGTGCAGCACCTGCGTCGAGCCGATCGATCCCGCACATAGAATGACTTCGCCCTTGGTGCGGGCCTCGACTACCTCGCCACCTTGCTTGAAGCGCACGCCGGCGGCGCGGCCGTTCTCGATGATGAGACGGTCGACCAGCACGTTCTTTTCCAGCCGCAAATTGCCGCGGTTCAGCACCGGCTTGAGGAAGCCGCGCGCCGACGACCAGCGCCGGCCGCGCTTCTGGTTGACGTGGAAATAGCTGGTGCCTTCATTGTCGCCGGTGTTGAAATCGGCGATGCGCTTGATGCCCATTTCCTCGGCGGCATCGCCGACGGCGTCGAGAATATCCCAGGACAGCCGCGGCGCCTCGATCCGCCAGCCGCCACCGGCGCCGTGATGCTCGCTCTCGCCCAGGAAGTGGTCTTCCAGCCGCCGGAACACCGGCAGCACATCGTCATAGCCCCAGCCGGTGAGGCCGAGCTGCCGCCAGTGATCGTAATCGGCGGCCTGGCCGCGCATCGAGATCATGGCGTTGATGGCGGAAGAGCCGCCGATCACCTTGCCGCGGGGGTAGGCCAGTGACCGACCGTTGAGCCCGGGCTCTGCCTCTGTCCTGAACATCCAGTCCGAACGGGGATTGCCGATCGCAAAGAGGTAGCCGACCGGGATGTGAAACCAGATCCAGTTGTCGTTGCCGCCGGCTTCCAGCAGCAGCACGCGGGTTTTCGGATCGGCCGACAGCCGATTGGCCATGATGCAACCGGCGGTTCCCGCACCCACCACGATATAGTCGAAATCACCTTCAAGCTGTCGCGGCATCTTCTTGGCGTCCACCCACTTGCGACCGTCGTGCCCGGGCTTGTCCCGGGCATCCACGTCTTTTCTTGGTCGTTTATTAGTCAGACGTGGATGGCCGGGACAAGCCCGGCCATGATGGCGAGGGCTGAGGCTGCGCCCGAGTGCGTTGGGTGGACCGCCCTTTGCATGCTACACGGGCAGAAGCGTTCAACCCGGAAGTGTCATCTCCATGCCCATCGTCAACCGCGTCGCCGAGTTTCAGCCCGATATCCAGGCCTGGCGCCGGGATATTCATGAACACCCGGAACTGCTCTACGACGTTCACCGCACTGCGGCATTGGTGGCGGACCGTTTGCGGGAGTTCGGCTGCGACGAGGTGATTACCGGCATCGGCCGCACCGGCGTCGTCGGCGTCATCAAGGGCAATCGGCCGGCCGGTAGCGGTGACGTGAAGGTCATCGGGCTGCGGGCGGATATGGACGCGCTGCCGATCGAGGAGGCGACCGATCTGCCTTACGCTTCCAAAACCAAGGGCTTGATGCACGCCTGCGGCCATGACGGCCACACCGCCATGCTGCTGGGGGCGGCGCGCTATCTCGCCGAGACCCGCAATTTCGCAGGCCGGGCGGTCGTGATCTTCCAGCCGGCCGAAGAGGGCGGCGCGGGTGCGGTTGCGATGATCGAGGACGGCCTGATGGACCGCTTTGGCATCGAGCAGGTTTACGGCATGCATAACGGTCCGGGCATTCCGGTCGGCTCGTTCGCGCTGCGGCCCGGTCCGATCATGGCCGGCGGCGATGCCGTCGTCGTCAAGATCGAGGGGCTCGGCGGCCACGCTGCACAGCCGCACAAGAGCATCGATTCCGTCCTCGTCGGCGCGCAGTTGATCACGGCGCTGCAGTCCATCGTATCGCGCAGCGTCGATCCGCTGGAATCGGCGGTGATTTCGATGTGCGAATTTCACGCCGGCAATGCCCGCAACGTGATCCCGCAAACCGCTTTGCTGACGGGCACCGTCCGCACGTTGAACGGCGAGGTGCGGAAAATGGTGGAGCAGCGGGTCCGCGAGGTCGTCGCCGGCGTGGCGCAGATTACGGGCGCCAAGATCGACTTGACCTACGATCGCGGCTATCCGGTAACGGTCAATCATGTCGGGCAGACGGATGTCGCGACGCGGGCCGCCCGCGACATCGCCGGCGACGCCAATGTGCAGGAGATGGCCCCGCTGATGGCCGGCGAGGATTTCGCCTACATGCTGGAGCAGCGGCCGGGCGCGCTGATCTTTTGCGGCAATGGCGACAGCGCAGGGCTGCATCACCCCGCCTACAATTTCAACGACGAGGCACTCGTCTACGGCACCTCGTACTGGATCAAACTGGTCGAGAACACGCTGGCCGCGTGAGGCCCGTTCACCCCTATTTCAACGCTGCCCGATGTGAGGGGGCTTGACGGCCGGCCGCCGCGCAACCACGTTTATGATGAGGGGGAGCGTGCATCATGGATGCCGTTACCTTCGTCGTTTTTGTCGGTTCGATGTATCTCGCCGGTAGAATTGCCGAGCGCCGAGGACGGAGTTTCAAGGCGTGGGCATGGATCGCCTCGTCTATCGGACCGCTCGCGCTTCCGCTGGTCTTCTTGTTGCCGAACCTGAGCGCCGCGACCGCCAGTCACGCCTAGGGCGACAAACCCGTAAGCTCATGGTTTGATGGCGGCCCTGCGGCAGAGGGTTGGGTGGACTGGCCCTTGCATGCTACAGAAGGCTTAGCATTCCAACCTTTGAGGCCAGAATTCCCATGCCCATCGTCAACCGCGTCGCCGATCTGCAACCCGATATTCAGGCCTGGCGCCGCGATATCCATGAAAACCCCGAACTGCTCTACGAGGTCCATCGCACCGCGGCATTCGTCGCCGATCGCCTGCGTGAATTTGGTTGCGACGAGGTCGCCACCGGCCTCGGCCGTACCGGCGTCGTCGGCGTCATCAAGGGCAAACAACCCGGCAAGGGCGAGATCAAGGTGATCGGGCTTCGCGCCGACATGGACGCGCTGCCGATCGAGGAAGCGACCAATGTGCCCCATGCCTCCAAGACCCCGGGCCTGATGCACGCCTGCGGCCATGACGGCCACACCGCGATGCTTTTGGGTGCAGCGCGGTATCTCGCCGAGACCCGGAATTTCGCCGGCGACGCGGTCGTGATCTTCCAGCCGGCCGAGGAGGGCGGGGCCGGCGCCGACGCCATGATCAAGGACGGGCTGATGGACCGGTTCGGCATCGAGCAGGTCTATGGCATGCATAATGGTCCCGGGATTCCGGTCGGCTCCTTTGCCATCCGTTCCGGCCCTGTCATGGCCGCGACCGACTCGATCGACATCACGATCGAAGGGCTCGGCGGCCATGCCGCGCGCCCGAACAAGTGCATCAATTCCGTCCTGGTCGGCTCGCAATTGATCACCGCGCTGCAATCGATCGTCTCGCGGACCATCGATCCCCTGGACTCCGCCGTGATCTCGATCTGCGAATTCCACGCCGGCAACGCGCGCAACGTGATCCCGCAGACCGCCGAACTGCACGGCACCGTGCGCACGCTGACCCCGGAGGTCCGCGAAACGGTCGCGCGGCGCGTCCGCGAGGTGTGCGAGGGCGTGGCCAAAATGACCGGCGCCAAGATCGACCTGGTTTATGAGCGCGGCTATCCGGTGACCAAAAACCACGCCGAGCAGACCGAGTTCGCGACGCAGGTGGCCAGGGATGTCGCCGGCGCCCAGAACGTTCACGACATGCCGCCGCTGATGGGCGCAGAAGATTTTGCCTACATGCTGGAAGCGCGGCCCGGCGCCTTCATCTTCTGCGGCAACGGCGACAGCGCAGGCCTCCATCACCCCGCCTATGATTTCAACGACGAGGCGATCGTCTACGGCACCTCGTACTGGATCAAGCTGGTCGAGAACAAGCTGGCCGCGGCGTAAGGCTGCGGATCGTTAAGCTTTCAATCGTGCGCCAGGATCGACGGCGTATCGGGGAAGGCCTGCATGTTCGCTGCAGGCCTTCTTTTTTCGCCGCTAAAGCTGGACGTGAAGTTGGTCCGGCCCACACCGCGATTGTTAATATCCGCGATTGTTAATATCTGAGGGTCGCGGTCACGCCGAACACGGCGGCTGTCGATGGCCGGCGCCATCGCATGTCATGCGAGAACTCTGCACCACACAAAAAAGTGGGTCGCGCGCTGCACGGCGCCGGGGCTGAAGGGGTACCGCGCAGCGCGTCGACCGTATGGGAGCATCGTGGCGTGACCAGACGTCCCACATCCCCTAAGAATGCGATTGTGTTATCTATCAATTAATGGTTGTGAACGGAATTGTCAAATTCCCCGTTATATTTCACCAGAAATTGCGCCTGCCGGATTGGCGCGGTTCAGGCCGCATGTGCTGATTTTTGCAGCAGGTCGGCGGCGATCTTGAGATCTTGAACGAAGCGCCGGTATTCTTGAGCCCTGGCGTCGGCATCTGGTAATCGCAACAGATAGGACGGATGCACCGTCACCAGCGCCCGGGTACCATCGTCGAGATCAATCAAGCTGCCGCGGTTCTTGTTGATCGGCGTGATTTTCCCCAACACGCTTTGCGCCGCGGTGGCGCCCATGGCCACCACCAGTTCGGGCCTGATCGCGGCAAGTTCCCGTTCGTACCACGGCCGGCACGCCTTGATCTCGGGCGTGCTCGGCTTCTGGTGCAGGCGGATTTTTCCGCGCGGCACAAACTTGAAATGTTTCACCGCATTGGTGACGTAGACTTGGCGGCGGTCGATGCCGGCTTCTTCCAGTGCGCGGTCGAGCATTTGCCCGGCCGGCCCGACGAACGGTTTTCCGGCGAGGTCTTCCTTGTCGCCCGGCTGCTCGCCGACCAGCATGATCCGCGCGGTGGGCGGACCTTCGCCGAACACGGTCTGGGTGGCATCTTTGTAGAGCGGACAGGCGCGGCAATCGGCAGCTTGCTCGCGCAGGGTTTGGATGTCGTCACCGGCGTGCTTGGAAGGCATATCGTTTCCTTTGGCCGGTTCCAGCCGCTTCTGCGCCTTGTGCGGCTCGGTCGCGGCGCTTGCGATCATCGCAGTTGCGGTACGCGCAGCGCCTTCGATCAGGGGTTTAATCAACGAGGCTTCCGGCAGGTTCCTCCAATACTTCTTCGGCATCTCGTTGCGCATCGCCGCCACCTTCAGCCGTGCCGGGTTGAAGATCGAGGCGTAGTAGCTGCGCCAAGTTTCCTCCAGCCGGTCCTGCGTCGGCGCCTCGGACTTGGCGACGCCCGGCGTGATCGAGATGGCGTGGCCGTCCCAATGCGCGCAGAGATCAGGCGTCAGGATCGACCACGGCATATCGGCAAACCGGCGCGCGAAGAACGGCGCGGCGAGTTCGACGATGTGATGCTCCGGCTCGAACCAGGCGACGAAGTGCGATTTCTGCTCACGGCCGATTTCGCGGAAGCGGACAAAGGCGTGCATCTTGTGCTCGTCGCGGCGCACGGCTTTTGCCATCGTGGCAATCTCGCTCACGTCGGGGTCGGTCGCGATGTCGAGCAGATCGTGGTTTTGCCGCAGCCGCCTCAGCAGGCGGTAGAGCAGGGCGAACCGTTCCGGGCTGCGGTGCAGGATCGCAATCTGCGCCAGTTCGACGAATTTGGCGGATACGTTGAAGGTGCCTTCAGGGGGCTCCAGTGGCGGCGCCGTCGGCGCGAACAGTTCGGGCGCGTCGCCTGCGACGTTCCAGATCACGTCAGAGGGCTTCACGTCGTTCAGCGCCAACGCGCGCGCCGCTTTGCGCCAGCCGTCGAAATCGGTTTCGCCATCGAGGGTGATGTGGTGCATGTCTCTCTTTTCCGTCATTGCGAGCGCAGCGAAGCAATCCATGCTTCAACGCGGGGATAGATGGATTGCTTCGTCGCTTCGCTCCTCGCAATGACGCTGTGGGTTTAGAATCCAAATCCCATCTGCGTCGCCTTCGGCTTGAATTTTTCCGCCAATCCCGCGCCATCGAGCAGATCCCGCGACGGCCGGTGGTCGCTGAGAACGATGAACGGCAGCGCCTTTTTCCCAGGGATATGCAGCCGCGCCAGATCGGCGACCCGGATGGAGGTCAGGCGGCGCGTGGCGATAATGCGGTCGACCGCCTTGGTGCCGAACCCCGGTACGCGCAACAATTCCTCCCGGCTGGCGGTGGCGACATCGAGCGGAAAGCGGTCGCGGTGGCGCAGCGCCCAGGCCAGCTTTGGGTCGATGTCCAGCGACAGCATGCCTTTGGTCTCATCTACGATCTCGCCGGCGTCAAAACCGTAAAATCGCATCAGCCAGTCGGCCTGGTAGAGCCGGTGCTCACGAATGAGCGGCGGCGAAACCAGCGGCAGCGCGCGGCTGGCGTCGGGGATCGGGCTGAAGGCCGAATAATATACGCGCTTGAGCCGGTAGGAGCCGTAGAGGTTGGCGCTGGTGTCGAGAATGGTTTTGTCGCTGGCCGCATCCGCGCCGATGATCATCTGTGTGCTCTGGCCGGCGGGCGCGAAGCGCGGCGGCTTTGTCTTCGTCGCGGTCCTGACGTTCTCCTTGGCTTCATCGAGCTTCAGGCGCAGCCGGCCCATGGTGCGGCGGATCGCGCGCACGTCCTTTTCCGGCGCGAATTTGGCAAGGCTGTTTTCCTCCGGCATTTCGATGTTGATGGAAAGTCGGTCGGCATATTTACCGGCTTCCGCGATCAGCGTGTCGTCAGCCTCCGGAATCGTCTTGAGATGGATGTAGCCGCGGAAATGATGCTCCTCGCGAAGCTTTCGCGCGACGCTCACCACCTGCTCCATGGTGTAGTCGGCGCTGCGTATGATGCCGGAGGAGAGAAACAATCCCTCGATGTAATTGCGGCGATAGAAGTCGATCGTCAGTTTCACCACCTCGTCGACCGTGAAGCGCGCCCGCGGCACGTTCGAAGACGTGCGGTTGACGCAATATAAGCAATCGTAATTGCAGGCGTTGGTGAGCAGCACCTTCAACAGCGAGATGCAGCGCCCGTCCGGCGCGTAGGAATGGCAGATGCCCATGCCCGGCGCGGTCGAACCGAGGCCCTTGCCGTCGCTGGAATCCCGCTTCTCAGTGCCCGAGGACGCGCAGGAAGCGTCGTATTTCGCTGCATCCGCCAGGATTTCCAGCTTGCGTTGCACATCCATCGTTAAATCCCTTTGATTCCATTCATGAATCGCCCAGGCGTCGATCTCGATTGACTCTGCCGGGCCGGTTAGCTTTATATTAGAACATATCATGAACAAATGAGCCAGCCGCGGGTTCACTCGGGAAGAAGCGGTAAGGGCAAATTTTTTTGAGGGAGCGGGGCATGAGCACCGCACGCACACACACGCTTGCGAATTTGCGCGGCCGCATCGAACGGCTGGAGACGCATGGCGACGCGGCTGACCTCAACAAGGTCGCGCTCGGCCATGCGGCAGCGGATTCCGTGCTGCAGGGCGGGCTCGCGGCGGCAGTGGTGCATGAGGTGTTCGCCGAGGGCTATCAGAGCGCGTCGGCCACGGGTTTTGTCACGGGGCTGGCGGGAAGGGTGTCGCCGCGCCGGCCGCTGGTCTGGGTGCGGCAGGATTTTTCGGAAATTGAATCGGGCGCGCTGTCGATGAGCGGGCTTTGCGAACTCGGGCTCGATCCGCGGCTGCTGGTGACCGTACGCGCGCCCGACACCGACGCCGCGTTGCGGACCGCCGCCGACGCACTGGCCTGCGATGCGCTCGGCGCCGTCGTGCTGGAAGTCTGGGGGGAGGCGCGCCAACTCGATCTCGTCGCCAGCCGCAAATTGACATTGGCCGCGGCGGCCTCCGGCGTCACCGCGCTGCTGTTGCGGATGGCTGCCGCGCCGCGGCCCTCGACCGCGGAAACCAGATGGATCGTGCGCGCGGCGCATTCGCCCCCGTCAGCACCATGGACCGCCTGGGGCGCGCCGGTATTCGACGCGCAACTGGTTCGTAACCGTCATGGCCCGGTCGGCCGCTGGATCATGGAATGGAATTGTGATGAGTGCCTCTTCACCGAACCGGCGGCGAATCCTCAGCCTCTGGCTGCCACGCCTGCCTATCGACCGCATCAAGCGCAAGCTTTCGGACAGCAGCGACGCGCTGGGTGACACCCCCAGCGTCGTCGTCGCCAAGCAAAACAACGCGCTGCTGATTTACGCCCTCGACGATCTGGCCGTGCGCTCCGGCCTCTCGATCGGCCTGCCGCTCGCCAATGCCCGCGCCATCTGCCCCGAACTGACGGTGTTCGATGCGGATGAGGTCGCCGACCGCAAGACGCTGGAAGACATCGCCGACTGGTGCGACCGCTTTACCCCGCTGGTGGCGTTCGATCCGCCGCACGGGCTCTATCTCGACATCACCGGCTGCGCCCATCTGTTCGGCGGCGAGCGGGTGCTGCTGCAGATCGTCTGCGGCGCGCTCACACGCCGCGGCTTTGCCGTCAGCGCCGCCATCGCGAGCACCTCGGTCTGCGCCCGCACTTTGACTCGCCAGGCTTCCGGCAAGATCATTGCCGAGGGCGAGGAGGCGGCGGCTATCGTTCCGCTGCCGGTCTCCGCGCTCGGCGCCGGAGAAGCCATCACCACCGGCCTGCGCCGCGCGGGGTTAAAGACCATTGGCGACGTCGCCGCGCGTGCCCCGCACGAAATCACGGCGCGGTTCGGCGCTCATTTCACGACCTTGCTGGCGCAGGCGCTGGGCGAGGGCGATGCGCCGATCAGCCCGCGAAAGCCGCTGCCGGATTACATCGTCGAAAAGCGCTTTCCCGAACCGGTCGCCACCGACACCGTGATCGCGATGAACCTGTCGGCGCTCGCCGCCATGCTGGTCACGGCGATGGACAAGCAAGGCAAGGGCGCGCGGCGGCTGGACGCCAGTTTCTTCCGCACGGATGGGGCGGTGCGCACGATCTCGGTCGATACCGGCCGTCCGGTGACCAAGGCTGATATGATCGACCGCCTGTTTCGCGAGCGGCTCGATGCGCTCAACGATCCCCTCGATCCCGGCTTCGGCTTCGATCTGATCAGGCTTTCGGCCGGCCGTACCGAAATCGTGGTGCAGCAGCAGCGCGATCTCGACGCCAATGTGCACGATAATGACGAACTGGCCGGGCTGATCGACCGTATTGCCGCGCGCATCGGGGGCAAGCGCGTGGTCGTGCATCTGCCGCAGGATACCCACATCCCCGAACGCGCGGTGATGGCGGTCGCCGCGCAGCATCATCTGGCGGCCACAGCACAGGCGGCATGGCCGGAGCGGATCGAAAGCGAGCCGCCGCTGCGGCCGTTGCGGCTGTTCGAAAAACCAGAGCTGATCAACGTGCCGTTCGCCACGGTGCCCGACGGTCCGCCGCATCAATTCACCTGGCGCCGCGTCACCCATGCGGTGGTGCGGGTGGAAGGGCCGGAGCGCGTCGCCATGGAATGGTGGAAGCCGGACGGCGACGGCCTGACGCGGGATTATTTCCGCATCGAGGATGAAGCGGGCTTGCGCTTCTGGATCTTTCGCGACGGGCTCTATGAAAGCGAACCGGCGGACGCGCAGAGCGAGTCCGCGCCGGTCCGATGGTTCGTGCACGGGCTGTTCGCATGAACGGCCCTTCCAACATTCCCGGCTATGCCGAAATCGGCATCACCAGCAATTTCTCGTTCCTGCGCGGCGGCTCGGATCCGCGCGCCTATGTGCATCAGGCCGGTGAATTGGGCATTCCCGTCATCGGCATCGCCGACCACAACACGCTGGCCGGCGTGGTCCGCGCCTGGAAGGAGCTGGATAATCCCGAGGTCACGAACAAACCAAAATTCCTGGTCGGTGCGCGGATCGTCTTCGTCGACGGCACGCCCGACATTCTGGTTTATCCGCAGGATCGCGCCGCCTACGGCCGGCTGTGCCAGCTGTTGACCCGAGGAAAACGCGGCGAAGGCATCACGCGGATCGAGAAGGGCGATTGCCAGCTGCGGTTCGATGATCTGCTGGACTTCGCCGAAGGCCAGCTTCTGGTGCTGGCGCTGCCGCACCGTTTCGACGTGGGGAGTTCGCAGGAGCTTCTGCGGCGCCTGAAGGATAGCCGCGCCGGCGGCGTCTGGCTCGCCGCTAGTCTGCTCTATCGCGGCGACGACAAACGCCGGCTGGCGCGGCTGCATCGCGTCGCGCGCGCTGCAAATGTTCCGCTGCTGGCAACCAACGAGGTGCTGTACCACCATCCCGCCCGCCGCCGGCTGCAGGACGTGCTGACCTGCATCCGGGAGAAGACCACCATCGACGCCGTCGGCCGCCGGCTCGAGGCCAATGCCGAGCGTTACCTGAAGCCGCCCCGCGAAATGGCGCGGCTGTTTCGCGACCTGCCGGAGGCGATCGCGGAGACCATGCGCTTTGCCAACCGCATCAGCTTTTCGCTCGACCAGCTCAAGTACCAGTATCCCGACGAGCCGGTACCGCCGGGCAAGACCGCGCAACAACATCTCGAAGATCTGACCTGGGCCGGCGTAGACACCTATTTCGGCGGGGTGATTGACGACAAGCTGCGTGCCACCTTGCGGAAAGAGCTCGCGCTGATCGCCGAGCTCAACTACGCGCATTATTTCCTGACCGTGCACGACATCGTCCATTACGCGCGCAGCCAGAACATCCTGTGCCAGGGGCGTGGGTCGGCGGCGAACTCGGCCGTCTGCTACGTGCTCGGCGTCACCTCGGTCGATCCGACCAAGGTCGATCTCTTGTTCGAGCGCTTCATCTCCAAGGAGCGGCTGGAGCCGCCCGACATCGATGTCGATTTCGAACATTCGCGGCGCGAGGAGGTGATGCAATATGTCTACCGCCGCTACGGCCGCCATCGCGCCGCTATTATCGCCACCGTCATCCATTATCGTCCGCGTAGCGCGATCCGCGACGTCGGCAAGGCGCTGGGGCTGACGGAAGACGTCACCGCGGCGCTCGCCGATACGGTGTGGGGAAGCTGGGGCAAGGGCCTCAACGAGATGCAGATCCGCCAGGCCGGGCTGGACCCTGCGAACGCGATGGTCGAACTCGCGGTCGAGCTTGCCACCGAACTGATCGAGTTTCCGCGCCATTTGTCGCAGCATGTCGGCGGCTATGTGCTGACGCAGGACCGGCTCGACACTTATGTTCCGATCGGCAACGCCGCGATGGACGACCGCACCTTCATCGAATGGGACAAGGACGACGTCGACGCGCTGAGCATGATGAAGGTCGACGTGCTGGCGCTGGGCATGCTGACTTGCATCCGCAAATGTTTTGACCTGATCGCCGGCCACAAGGGGAAGCGCTATCAGCTTGATACCGTCGAGCAGGACGATCCCAAGGTCTACGACATGCTGTGCCGCGGCGAATCCCTCGGCGTCTTCCAGGTCGAAAGCCGCGCCCAGATGAACATGCTGCCGCGGCTGAAAGCCGCGCACTTTCTATGATCTCGTCATCGAAGTGGCGATCGTGCGCCCCGGTCCGATCCAGGGCGACATGGTGCATCCATATCTCAAGCGTCGCAAAATGCGACCTGAAGATATTGAATACCCATATCCAAAGGGCGGCAACAAGGATGAGTTGCGCGACGTGCTGCACAAGACGCTCGGCGTGCCGCTGTTCCAGGAACAGGCGATGCGGATCGCGATCGAGGCGGCAAAGTTCACCTCCGAAGAAGCCAACGGCCTGCGCCGCGCGATGGCGACATTTCGCAATGTCGGCACCATCGGCTCTTTCGAAGAGAAGATGATCGGCAACATGATCGCCCGCGGCTACGATCCCGAATTCGCCAAGAACTGCTTCGACCAGATCAAGGGCTTTGGCAGTTACGGTTTTCCGGAAAGCCACGCCGCCAGCTTTGCCCAGCTCGTCTATATCTCGTCATGGCTGAAGCATTATCACCCCGACGCCTTCTGCTGCGGCCTGCTGAACTCGCAGCCGATGGGCTTTTACGCCCCGGCGCAGATCGTCGGCGATGCCCGCGCCAACAAAGTCGAGGTGAGAGAGATCGATGTGTCCTACAGCTTCGTGCAGAACACGTTAGAGCAGGGGGAGGGCAAATACTGCGCGGTGCGGCTTGGCTTCCGTCAGATCGACGGGTTCAGCTGGATCGACGAAGATGAGGAGCGGCTCAAGAGAAGTCAGGCTGCGTTCCGCAATCTCTCGCCGTCGTCATTCCGAGACTCTCCACCGTCATTCCGGGGCGATGCGTCAGCATCGAACCCGGAATCCATCTATCCGCGCGGATGCGGCCCAATGGATTCCGGGTTCGCGCTTCGCGAGCCCCGGAATGACGATGGAGCGAAAGACTGGGCCGACCGCATCATCGCCGCCCGCAAACGCCGTCCCTTCACCTCGCTGGAAGAGTTCGCCCGCGACACCGCACTTCCAAAGCGCGCGCTGATCCTGCTCGCCGATGCCGATGCCTTCCGCTCCATCGGGCTCGACCGCCGCGCTGCGCTGTGGGCGGTGCGGCGCTTGCCCGACGATGTCCCACTGCCGCTGTTTCAGGCGGCAATCGCCCGCGAGCAGCCCGACGAGAACGCAAAGCCGCTGCCGGAGATGCCGCTGCCGGAGCAGGTGGTCGCCGACTATCAGACAATTAGGCTGTCGCTGAAGGGCCACCCGATGGAATTTTTACGCGAGAGATTTATGCGAGAACGCGTCATCGCCTGCCAGCACGTCAATCGCAAAAACGACAAGCGCCGCATCAGCTGTGCCGGCGTGGTGCTGGTGCGCCAGCGCCCGGGCAGCGCCAAGGGCGTCGTCTTCATGACGCTGGAGGACGAAACCGGCATCGCCAATATCGTGGTGTGGCCCAAGGTGATGGAGCAGTACCGCAAGGAAGTGATGGGCGCCCGGCTGATCCTGGTCGAAGGCTATATCCAGAGCAGCCCGGAAGGGGTGACGCATCTGGTGGCGCAGCGGATGGTCGACCGCTCCCACGACCTGATCGGCCTCGCCAATGATTCGCTCCGCCGCAAACATGCCGTGCCGGCCGGCGCCGCGCTGATCGAGCCGCTCAACGACGACCGCCGCGCGCATCCTGATAATCCGGCCCAGAAAATCCGCCACCCGCGCAACGTCCGCATCCTGCCGCCGTCGCGGGATTTTCATTGACGCGGCTACCAGTAGATCAATCCTGTTGGCTCGTCGCAAATCCGCTTCTGGCGAATGTCGCTGCGATCCTCTGCTTTTCAGCGCAGTGGGCAGCAAGCGTTTCGTACAGCCTCGCTTCCACGAACGGGGCGTATTCCTTGCTGGGCGAGGATGCATCGGCGGTCGCCGAGATCAGCGCACGGATTTGGCGTATCAGCATATCGTCTGTCGATGGCTGCATAACCTTCTCTTCGATCGCGGTCCCGATCAGCTGATTCCCGATTTCGGTTCGCCGCAAGTCGGCGGGTCACATGAATCCGCCATTCCGGGTGCCGCACATTCCTCGCGCATCCTCAAGCTCTACTGATGGCCGAACCTGCGCATCTCCCGCAGGCGCGCCACGCAATATCCGCGGTGCAAGATGCCGATCACTTTCCACATGATCTTCACAACCCCATCGATCTGAATCCAGCACCCTACGATTACAATAAGGCTGTTTCCGGACTTCTTCTCACCTCAGGAAATGGCTTCGCTGCTAACGCGCATGATTTCGTAGCGTAAGGCGACGAAACGTCCCTACGGGCTCGCGATCTTGTCGGAGCGGAAATAGACGTCGGCTTTCATGCCGATCGTGAGATCGCCGGCGCCAGTCAGTCCGACCGTGACCCTGATAACGTCGAGTTCGGCCTGGTTGCGCGATCCCGGCAGCTCGAGGCGGCCGGGCTCGACCAGCGGCGCGATCGACTGAACGCTTCCCTCAAACTCACGATCGGGAAACGCCGCCGCGCGCACGGTCACCGCTTGCCCTGATCTGACCGACCCGAGGTCGCGTTCGTCCAGTTCCGCCCGCACACACAGCGCCGAGAGGTCGGCGAGCTGCAGCGGTGGCTGCAGCGAACCCGGCGATACCACTTCGCCCGCCCGCACGTTGACTTGCAGCACCGTGCCGTCGATCGGCGCGCGCACCGTCATCTTGTCGAGCACGGAGCGCGCCACCGCGGATTCCGACCGGGCGATGCTGAGCTGGCCTTCCAGCGAGGTCGGAAGGGCGCCGTCGTCCTCGGCAGTGCGAAGCTCGTCCTGCCGCGTCGACAGTTCGTTCTGGGCGCGCGTGAACGCCAGGCGGGCCGCGGTCAGGTCGGCCTCCGATCCGCCGCCGGCCCGTCGCCTTGCGGCCGACCGGTCAACGGCCGATCGCGCGTCATATAGCGTCCGTTCGGCTTCGGCCACGGCATCCAGCGCCTTGCGCCGCGTCCTCGCACTGCCTGTTGCCGACTTCTCGTCCCGGGCGCGCTCGCGCAAGCCGACCTGCGTCTCCGCCGCCGCCATCCGCGCCCGCAGCTCCTCGTCCGCGAGCTGGATCAGCGCTTCGCCGGCAAATACCTTGTCATTGGTCTTCACCAGCACCTTCTGGACCACCCCGACCACGGCCGTTGCGACCTTGATCTGGCCGGAGCAAGCCTCGATGCGGCCGGGCGCAACCGCCTGCCAGCGCTTTTCCGGCGGGGTTTCGGCCGAAACGCCCCACCTGGTCGGCCCGACGGGGGCGATCGCCGTAATCGCGTACAGCGCCCCGGCGCCCGCAATCAGGGCCACGACGGCGACCAGGGCGGTCCGGCGTTTCGACATGACTAGTGGTTCTCCAGCGTTTGGCGAATGCCGCCGCGTTCCTCGGCAATGATCCTTCCGTCCTCGATATGAACGACCCGGTCCGCGAATGGCAACAGGCGCGGATCATGGGTCACGATCAGCACCGCGTGTCCTCGTTCCCGGGCGATCTCGGCGAGCAGCTTCATGACCGCCTGGCCGTTCGCGCCGTCGAGTGCGGCCGTCGGCTCGTCCGCCAGGATGATGGACGGATTTCCGACGATGGCGCGCGCGATCGCGACCCGCTGCTGTTCGCCGCCGCTGAGTTCGCGCGGATACGCCTTTATCTTGTGGGCCAGGCCGACCTTTGCCAGTGCCTCGCGCGACCGAACTTTTGCCGCCCTCGAACGCTCGCCGCGGACATCGAGCGCGAGCCTGACATTGTCGGTCGTGGACAAGGTCGGAAACAGGTGAAACGACTGGAACACAAAACCCACATGGTCGCGCCTGAGACGCGCCAGCTCCTCGGGATCAAGGCCGGCGGTCGAATGCTGGCGGACGCGAACCGTTCCCTCCGTCGGCGTCAACATGCATCCGAGGATGGACAGCAGCGTGGTCTTGCCGCTCCCGGACGGCCCCATCAGCAGCGTGAGCTCGCCGCCGTTGAGCGCCAGGCTCACGCCCTTGAGCGCCGCCACCTTGCCGGCGCCGCTGCCAAGGTCCTTCGTCAGGTTCACCGCCTCGAGCAATGGTTCGGTCATCGCGTGAACACCGCGGCAGGTTCGATGCGGGTGACCTGGACGATCGCCGCTATGGAAGACCCGATGCACATGACGAGAGTCAAAACGAACAGCCCGGCCATCAGTTCGGGCGTGATGACGATCGGCAACGCCGTCCCCTCGGTCAGCCGCACGACGGCGTCGCCGGCCAGCGCGGCGAGGGAGAAGCCGATGACGGCACTCAGCAACGCCTGCCAGAGGATCACCTTGTAGATATACCGTCGCGAGGAGCCGATCGCCCGCAGGGTGGCAAATTCGTTCAGGTGCTCCTTCGTGCTGGCATAAAGGGTCTGGGCGACCACGACGGTGCCGACGATCACGCCGAGCAGGGCGCCCGCAAACAGCGCGGCCCCGGCGCCGGTCCCGAACAGCCAGAATGTACGGCTGCGCTCGCGAAACTCCGCCGGGGTAAGGACCTCGATATTGTCGTTGTTCGACATTAGCTGCCGGCGAACGGCGCCACGGTCGGCATCGGCGTCGAGACGAACGATAATGTAGGTCGCCTTTCCGGACGGCACCCCCGTGTAGGTCCGCACCCGCTCGGCGTCCATGAACACGAACGGCGTCGTCGTGAATGACCTGATGCCGTTGGTGACCGCGGCCACCTGCACCGGTTGCTGACGGATTTCGGCGGTCGCGCCGATCCCGGAGATGCCGAGGCGATCGAAATAGGTGCGGTCGACCGCCACCGCCCTGGCGCTCGCCAGCGCCTCGATCCGGCCCTCCACCAGATCCCACGGCTGCAGCCCGCCGGCCCGCAGGTCCGAACCGATGACGAACACCGGCGTCATTGCTCCGCTCGGCATTCGCCAATCGGCAAATCCGATCACGACCGGAATGGCGTCCGCCACGCCATTGATGGCAAGCGCACGATAGCGCTCGCGCGTGCTCAGCAGGGAGGGGTCCTCGAAGGCCTTGGTTCCGCGTGGCATGACCCAGAGATCGGCCGACGAATGGTCGATCATCGTCGTCACCATGCGCCCGAAGCCGAAATAGAGGCCCATCTGGATGGTGACCAGAACGATCGAAAACACGATCCCGATCACGGTGGCAACGAAACGCAGCCGGTCATGAAACAGGTTTCGAAAAGCGATGGTGAAAACCAATGGCATGCTACCGGGGGCCGATTGCTTTCTGTCCCAAGTCGTCTGTCTCATCTCAGTTTGGTTTTCGATGATCGGAAAAGCCAGCCATTAATGGCGGGCGCCGTCCAGCGGGTACGAGGTCGATGGCAGGAAGGTGAGGTAGCGAGGCGCAGACGGAACGCCAGCACTCCGCCCGCAATTCGCCGTCAACGTGACGATTTGGTGGCGTGCCGGCAATATAGTTCCGAATACCGAACGCCAATGGTTGCGCTGCAGCGTCGGCGACAGGGCGCCAAAATCCAGCCAGAGAGTCCGTGATGGACAATCGGGTCAATCCAACTTGCTGCCGCCCTCGTCCTTCGTGAGGTCGGCTTCTTCCTTGACCAGCGTGAGCAGCCTCAGCGTCAGGAACGTGAATACCGCCACCGTGACCGCGACGTCGTAACTGCCGAGCCCAACCGAGACCCCGATTGCGCCGGTGGCCCACAGGCTCGCGGCCGTGGCCGTACCCTGCACGGTGTTGCCCTGCTTGAGGATCGCGCCGCCGCCGATGAAGCCGATGCCCGTGATCAGGCCTTCGACGACCTTTGCCAGGCCGTCAGGCGAATGCACCAGCAGGCCCTCGCTGGCCTGGATGAACCCGCAGCTCGCCATCGCGACCAGCGGGAAGGTTCGCAGGCCTGCACTCCGCGCGCGCTTCTCACGGTCCCAGCCGATCGGAGCGGCAAGCGCAAAGGCGGCGGCGAGCGCCAGGAAATGAGCGCCAATCTGAAATCTGTCCAAAACCCATCCTTCCGAATCCAACGTCGTAGCCATTAAATCAAACCGGCAGGCAACGCGGGATGCGGCGTAAGGTTTCAGCGCAGGCGGCGATTACCGCTGGACAGCTGCGACCGGCGCGGCGGTCGTTGCGCCGACGATCGCAGCGCCGGTGCGATACGGCGGCAGATGATGTTCCAGCGAGTAGACGACGCACAGCGCCAGGCTCGACCAGACCGCCAGGCTGAAATAGAGCGCCATCCAGGCCATCTCTTCCTTCCACTCGGCAATGTCGTGCGTCACGACCCAGCGTGTCCGGACGTCGCGCAACCCTTCGCGCGGCGTCAGGCGCTTGTTGCCGTCGGCGTCTCCGGTTCGCCAGCGCTTGAGATACATCGGCACGTCGATCGTCATGAGAAAGGCCAGATAGGCGGCAAGGCCGGCGATCGATACCGTGAGAACCAGCCGGGCGGCGCCGTGAAATTCCGGCAGCAGGCGGCACAGCGCGACCCCGATGGCGAAGAAGGCCACCGCCCACAGCGAATTCTCGATCGCGTTGCCGAGATAGTTTCGGGTCAGCACCGCATACCAGGACAGGCATTCCGCGATCAGGATCAGCGGGACGATGACCCACGCGACGTTCACGACCGTTTCCGCCCCGGTCATGGTGCCGAGCTGGTGCAGGAGAATGGCCCATTGCGCCACAAAGGCGATCTCGGCGACAGTCGCGACCGAGCGGCCGACCATGATGCTCGACAGCCAGGTGTCGAACAGGCAGATCCGCTGCACGTCCGCGCGCGGCAGAAATGACCTGAAGGCGCAGCCGAACACATAGGCCGCGCAGAACAGCAGCATCATCCCGACACCGGACGCGCTGCCGGCTGCGGCAGCCGGCGGAAGCTCGCGATACAGCACACACCAGACGGCGATATTGATTCCGCTCACCAGCGTCAGCAGGCCCCACCACCAGGACACGGGATTAGACCAGGCCAGCGAACTTGACCGTGCCTGCCATTCCAAACTCATTCGCCGCTCCAATTTAATCGCGCTGACATCTGACTGTAATAATACAGTCATACGCCGAGGCCAA
This sequence comes from uncultured Alphaproteobacteria bacterium, assembly GCA_963742935.1. Taxonomy (GTDB): domain Bacteria; phylum Pseudomonadota; class Alphaproteobacteria; order Rhizobiales; family Xanthobacteraceae; genus Bradyrhizobium. Next base: position 27,154 of record CAVUOI010000006.1, read on the forward strand.
TCACGATGAGGGTAGGGCGAATATGACAATTGTGACAGTCGTGCCGGCATCCGAGACGCCGTAGAGCCTGTCATCGGGTCGCCGCGCTATAGGCAGACCCTTGAGCTATTCAGGGTGAGGTCTGATGCTGGTGTCGAGGTAAGATCACAATATGCGCCGCTGCGAAGCATTTGCTTCCCCTCATGGTGAGGAGGCGCGCAAGCGCCGTCTCCAACCATGAGGTCAGGGACGCGCCTGCATCCGGCAATCTCAGGCAGGAGTTTCTTAAGGCAGGAATTTCACGCCGTAGGTCTTGCCCCGACGCCAAACCACTTCGCAGGACTGGCGCGTCATGTGTTCGGGCACCAGCGCCAACTCAAAGCCGTCCCTGACGTCCAGCACGACGTCGGTCACGACCTTGGCGCCGCCCGGCGAGACGTCCAGGATAAAGCAATCAATCTTGGTCGCGCCGTCGTCGACCGTCATCCAGGTCGGTCGTTTGCGCAGTTCGCGTCGCGGCTCGCGCTGCACCTTTGTCTTTTGGTCGTCGACAATCATCGGGGCCATCCGTCATTGCTACTGTTTGAGCAGGCGGCAGCGTGAAGGAAATGTGGTAAAGTTCCCTTAGTTTATAGTTTCAAATTTACAGGTTTGCTTTGCTTGCCGTAAGGCGAGGCATCTATTCAGCGTGCATCGTCAGCTGCTTCCCGCTGCAACGTCTTCGCGCTGCAGCATGGTAGCGCCGCTATGCTCGTCCAAATTGAGTTCCAACAAAGTTGGAAAACGCCTACTGTCCGCGCCAGCCGGGTAGCGCAGGGGGACGGCCGGCCTGCAGCATCATCGATTTCCCCATCATCAATATCCTTATCGATATCCCTGGGAGGATGACATGCGTCGAAATAATTTGGCGATTCTTGCGGCGTGCGCCGCCGTGACGATTGGCGGTCGGGCTTTGGCTCAGCAACCGGCCGCTACTCCGGCGCCGGTGCCGGACCAGATGCCGTTCGATGTTCCGTACGGAAATTCGATCACGGTGGACCGCGCCGCTGACATCGTGAAGGCGGTGGTTGCCGAGGCCACCAAATCGCCGCGCAACTGGAAGCTCGCGATTTCCGTCGTCGATACGCATGGCGAGCTGGTCTATTTCTACAAGATGGACAACACCCAGATGGGATCGGTGACGGTTTCACAGAACAAGGCCCGCACTGCGGCGCGCTTCCGCCGCCCGACGCAGCTCTTCAACAACGTGATGCAGACGCCCGCCGGCGCCTATGTGGCCACGCTGGACTCGCCGCCGCCGACCGCATCCCCCGGCGGCATTCCGCTTGTCGAGGGCGGCAAGATCATCGGCGCGGTCGGCTGCAGCGGCGCGACCGGCGACCAGGATGCCGTGGCCTGCAAGGCCGGCGCGGATACGGTGAAGTAGGGCGAGCAGTTCATGCTTCCTCCGTCATTCCGGGGCGCGCGCAGCGCGAACCCGGAATCCAACAAGCCGCATCCGAGCTGTGAGTTGGATTCCGGGTTCAGCCCTACGGGCTGCCCCGGAATGACCTCCCTCAGAAATTCACCCGGTTCGAGATCGCGCCGTCGACGACGAGGTTCGAGCCCGTGGTGAAGGAGGAGGCCGGGCTTGCCAAAAACACCGCGGCGTTGGCGATTTCCTGCGGCGTCGCCATGCGGCCGGTCGGGTTGCGCGCCAGCGCATCCTGGTAGCGCTTCGGCATGTTCTGCTCGACCATGTTCCAGATGCCGCCCCTGAAATAGACCGTGCCCGGCGATACCACGTTGACGCGGATTTTCTTGCCCGCGTATTGCCGCGCCAGCCCTTTGGCCATGTGGATCAGCGCCGCCTTGATCGGGCCGTAGGAGCTGGCGATGTCGGCTTGGGCTGCTGAGATCGATGAGATGATGATGAAGGCCGCGTCGCCGGTCTTCTCGCCGCTGGCCTCCAGCATCGGCCGTGCCGCCTCGAACGCATTAACGGCGCCGAGCACGTCGAGCCGAAAGTTCTGCTCCCAGGACGCGGGATCGCCGCCTTGTGCCATGGCCCCCGCATTGGAAAACAGCATGTCGACGCTGCCGAGTTCCCGCGCCACATCGGCGATCCACGACTTCAACGCAGCGGCGTCGGTGATGTCCACGGGCGCGCCGGTTGCCTTTACCCCCATCGCCTGCAGTTCGGTAACGGTGCTGGCGACCTGATCGGCGTTGCGAGCGCACACCGCCACGCCCGCGCCTTCGCCCGCCAGCGTGTCCGCAATCGCCCGCCCGATGCCGCGCGTGCCGCCCAGCACGACGGCGTTTCTGCCCTTCAACCCCAAGTCCATTTTGTTTTTCCTTTGTTGCTATCGGCGCATTGTAGCGGCGAAGCTAACCCGGGAGAAAGCTCAAATAGTGGCTTGCACGGCGAAGGCGGATGCAATCCAGCTATCCACACGTGCCGCCACGGATGGCTTCGCTTCGTTCGCAATGACGGGTAAAGATCATTGAAAAGAAAGTCAGGGAAGAGACCATCGATGCAAAGTCCCCGCGAAATTCTTTCCGATATCTGGATCGCCGCCGGCGGCCAGCCTTCCGCGCTCGACGCGCTCACGCTGACCGGCGATGAGCCGCAACTGCCGTCCTCGTTTCGCGTCGCCGCCGCCGCGCAGGTCAGCATCGCCGCGACCGGGCTGGCGGCGGCCGAGATCTGGAAAATCCGCAGCGGCCAGCCGCAGCAAGTCGCGGTCGATATGCGCCATGCCGTGGTCGAATGCCGGAGCGAGCGTTACCTGCGCGTCGACGGCAAGCCGCCGCCGCCGGCCTGGGACGCGATCGCCGGAATCTACAAGACCCGCGACAATGGTTTTGTCCGGCTGCACACCAATTTTCCCCATCACCGCGACGCGGTCTGCAAGGTCCTGAACTGCACGCCGGAGCGCGACGCGGTTCAGGCTGCGCTGATGCAATGGGACGGTGAGGCGTTCGAGACCGCGGCCTATGCCGCCGGTGGCGTCGTCGCCTTCATGCGCTCCCACGATCAATGGTCGGCGACGCCGCACGCGAGCGCGCTCGCCGGATTGCCGCTGATCTCGATGACGAAAATCGGCGAGGCTGCGCCGAAGCCATGGCCCAAAGGCGGTCGGCCGCTCGCCGGCATTCGCGTGCTCGACCTGTCGCGGGTGATCGCGGGACCGGTGGCGGGCCGGACGCTCGCCGCGCACGGCGCCGACGTGCTGCTGATCTCCGGCCCCGAACTGCCGGCGATCCCGTGGCTCACCATCGATACCGGCCGCGGCAAGCTGACGAGTTTCGTCGAACTCAAAACCGGGCAGGGCCGCGATACCTTGCGCGATCTGCTCGCCGAGGCGGATATCTTTTCACAAGGCTACCGGCCGAGCGCAATCGCCGGCCTCGGCTTCTCGCCGGAGGATGCCGCGCGCATCCATCCCGGAATCATTTATGTCACGCTGTCGGCCTATGGTGCCGCAGGTCCCTGGGCTGAGCGGCGCGGTTTCGATTCGCTGGTGCAGACCGCGACCGGATTTAACCATGCCGAAGGGAAGGCTGCCGGTGTCGATGGACCGAAGGAATTGCCGGCACAGATGCTCGACCACGCCACCGGATATTTCATGGCGTTCGGCGCCATGATGGCCAAAGCACGCCAGGCGCGTGAGGGCGGAAGCTGGCACGTCCAGGTATCGCTGGCGCAGACCGGGCGCTGGCTGTGGAATCTCGGGCGGGTCGCCGGCGGCCTCGATACCCGGGATCTTACGGGGGAGGCGATAACGCCCTTCGTTGAGGAGCTCGAATTCAGGCTTCGGCAGGCTTCAAGCGATCAAACATTCCGCGATTCTGGCGAAAACCCCGGCGTATTGGGCCCGTCCGGCGATGCCGCTCGGCAGTCATCCGCCGCAATGGCCGGCGCGCGAATGATGCAGTCACTTGTCGTTCAGACTTACTTCTCCAAACTTTAACCTCGCCGCCAAGTCCAATTTCGTTTTTTAGGTTGTGTGAAACGCCATTTGGGCACTAGTAGCGGGTAGGTGAGGCAAAACGTCGCTGAGTGGTCCGGGCTAACATGCTCAATGAAATAATAAAGCAATGGCAAGAGGTTAGATGGAAGCGCTGGGCTATGTCCCTGGCGCTGGTGACGCTTGCAGGCGGCGCGGGCCTCTATGGCTACACAAAAATCGGCGGCGCCAAGACGGGCCATTCAGAGGTTTCGAGCCAGTCCCGCAAGGGATTGCAGCGCTATATGACGAGCCCCGCCGAATGGGCCAGTCTGACGATTGAACCCGTCGCCGAACGTGGCTTTCGGGCCGAGCGCGCCACCGAAGGCAAGATCGCGATCGATGAAGACCGCTCGACGCCGGTGTTCTCGCCCTATGCGGGGCGGGTGACCAAATTGCTGGCCAAGCCGGGCGACCAGGTCGTCAAGGGGCAGCCGCTGTTCGTGATCGAAGCCGCCGACAACGTTCAGGCGCAAAACGATTTCATCGCCGCGATGGCCGCCATGAACAAGGCGAAATCCGCGCTCGACCTCGCGCAATTGCAGGGCACGCGCGCCAAGGACCTGTTCGAAGGCAAGGCCGTTCCGCTGAAGGATTACCAGCAGAGCCAGGCGACCCTGATCCAGGCAGAAAACGACATGCGCTCGTCGCAGACGGCGATGGAAGCGGCGCGCAACAAGCTGCGCATTCTCGGTCTCACCGACGCGGACATCGCGACTTTCCAGGAAAAACGCCTGATCAATCCGGAAACCACCATTGTCGCGCCGATCGCCGGCACCGTGGTCCAGCGCAAGATCGGTCCGGGCCAGTATGTCAACGCCGGCGCCAGCGACCCCGTTTACGTGATCGGCGACCTCTCCACCGTCTGGATGACGGCCTTCGTCCGCGAGAGCGACTGCGCGAGCGTCGCGGTGGGGCAGGAGGTGACGTTCAACGTGCTGGCGCTGCCAGGCCGCCCATTGTCCGCGCGGTTGAACTACGTCGGCACCGCCATCGATCCGGCGACGCGCCGGCTATTGGTCCGCGCCACCGTCGACAACAAGGACTTCCAGCTGAAGCCGGAGATGTTCGCCAACGTCACGATCTATTCGGCGGGCGACCGTCCGGCGGTCGGCGTGCCGAAACAGGCATTGATCTATGAAGGCGATCAGGTGCGGATCTGGGTCGCGCATCCGGACAGGACGATCGAATTGCGTGAGATCAAGCCCGGCCTGACCAATGGCGATCTCGTCGAGGTGGTCGGCAATCTCAGGCCCGGCGAGCAGATCGTCACCAAGGGCGCACTCTTCATCGACCGCGCCGCGTCCGGCAGCTGACACCTACTGAAAGCTCCGGTCTGAATGGATCGCCTGGTCGCCCTAGCCGTCAACCGCCGCTATTTGATGGTCGGGATGTTCGTCGCCGTGTTGGTCGGCGGCCTGATCGCGTTCCAACAGCTCAACATCGAGGCCTATCCCGATCCGACCCCGCCGATGGTCGATATCGTGACGCAAAGTCCGGGCCTGTCGTCGGAAGAGATCGAACGCTACATCACGATCCCGATCGAGACCCAGGTCGCCGGCATCAAGAATTTGCGCACCATCCGCACGATCTCGCTGTACGGATTGTCCGACGTCAAGCTGCAGTTCTCGTTCGATTACACCTATGAAGAAGCGCTGCAGCAGGTGTTGAACCGGCTTGTCGCAGCTCGGGCCGTTGCCGGGCAATGCGCAGCCGACCATCTCGCCGCTCAGCCCGACCGGCGAGATTTTTCGCTACCGCCTGAAAGGCCCGCCGAATTACAGCGTGCTCGACCTCAAGACGCTGCAGGACTGGGTGCTGCAGCGCCGCTTCCGCGCCGTGCCCGGCGTGGTCGACGTCACCGGCTGGGGCGGCAAGACCAAGACCTACGAGCTGCAGGTCGATTTCAACAAGCTGGTCGCCAACGGGCTGACGCTGCCGCAGGTGCTGCAGGCAGTTTCCAACGCCAACATCAATGTCGGCGGCAACACCGTCAATATCGGCGCGCAATCCGCCGTGGTCCGTGGCGTGGGCCTGATCCGCTCGATCGACGACCTCAGCAACACCATGGTGTCGCAGTCCGGCGGCAATCCCGTGCTGGTCCGCGACATCGCGCAGGTCACGATCGGCGAAAAGCCGCGGCTCGGCATCGCCGGCCTCGACCAGGACGACGACATCGTGCAGGGCATCGTGCTGATGCGGCGTGGCGAACAGAGTTCGCCGACGATCGCCCGGGTCGAAAAGCTCGTCCAAGAGATCAACAATTCCTCGATCCTGCCGCCCGGCGTCAGAATCGAACGGATCTACGACCGCAAGGACCTGATCGACATCACCACGCATACGGTGCTGCACAACATGGTGGTCGGGATCATCCTGATCGTGCTGCTGCAGTGGATGTTCCTCGGCGACCTCCGCAGCGCGCTGATCGTCGGCGCGACGATTCCGTTCGCGCTGTTTTTCGCGGTCATCATCCTGGTGCTGCGCGGCGAATCCGCCAATCTGCTGTCGGTCGGCGCGATCGATTTCGGCCTGATCGTCGACGCCACCGTGATCATGGTGGAGGCGATCTTCCGGCGGCTGTCGCAGACCACCGCGCTGTCCGCTGCCGAGCAGAGCCACATCTCGTTCGAGACCACGATGGGGATGAAGAGCCACGCGATCATGTCGGCGTCCGCCGACGTGTCGCGCTCGATCTTCTTCGCCGCCGCCATCATCATCGCGGCCTTCCTGCCGCTGTTCACGCTGAGCGGCGTCGAAGGCAATATCTTCGGGCCGATGGCGCGGACCTATGCCTACGCTTTGGCGGGCGGGCTGATCGCGACCTTTACGGTGACGCCGGCGCTGAGCGCGATCATCCTGCCGGCGCACTTGCAGGAAACCGAGACCCGCATCATGGCGTTCCTGCATCGGCTCTATATGCCGGCCCTGAACTGGGCGGTCGGAAACCGGAAATGGGTGATGGCTGGAGCGGCCGCGCTCGTGGTCATGACCATCGTGTTCGCGCGGCTGTTGGGGCTGGAGTTCCTGCCCAAGCTGGAAGAAGGCAATCTGTGGATCCGCGCCACGTTGCCGCCGACCATCTCGCTGCAGGAAGGCAACGCCTACGTCAACGAGATGCGCCGGATGATCCGCGCGCGCCCCGAGGTGGAATCGGTGGTGTCGCAGCACGGCCGCCCCGACGACGGCACCGACGCCGCCGGACTTTTCAACGCGGAATTCTTCGCGCCCCTGAAGCCCAACAGCCAATGGCCCGGCACCCGCGACAAGGACGAACTGACCGCAGAATTGCTGGCGCAGTTGCAGGAAAAATTCCCCGGCGTCGAGTTCAACTTCTCGCAATATCTGCAGGACAACGTCTCGGAGGCGGTGTCGGGCGTCAAGGGCGAGAACTCGATCAAGCTCTATGGCAACGATCTGCAGGCGCTGACCGATACCGCCAACAAGATCAAATCCGTGCTCGCCACCGTGCAGGGCGTCACCGATCTCGCGGTGTTCACCTCGCTCGGCCAACCCACGATCCAGATCGACGTCGACCGGGCACGCGCGGCGCGCTACGGCCTGTCGCCCGGCGACATCAACGCCACCATCAAGGTCGCGGTGGGCGGCGACACCGCCGGTGACCTGTATGAACCAGGCAGCGACCGACATTTCCCGATCATCGTCCGCCTCGCGCCCGAATATCGCAGGAGCGCGGAGGCGATCCACAATTTGCGGATCGGCGTGGCCGGGCAGGGCGGCGCGGTCACGCAGATTCCGCTGAGCGAGGTGGCCTCGATCAATTTGATTTCGGGCGCCGCCTACATCTACCGCGAAGGCCAGGAACGCTATCTGCCGATCAAGTTCTCGGTCCGCAACCGCGACCTCGGCAGCGCGATCCGGGAAGCGCAGGACAAAGTCGGCGAGCAGGTCCAACTGCCACCGGGATCGCGGGTCGAATGGGTCGGCGAGTTCGGCAATCTGCAGGACGCCATCAAGCGGCTGTCCATCGTGGTGCCGATCAGCCTCGCTCTGATCGGCGTGCTGCTGTTCTTCAATTTTGGCTCGATGGTCGATACGCTGCTCGCCATGAGCGTGATCCCGATGGCGATCTTCGGCGGCGTGCTCGGATCTGTTGATCACAGGCACTCCGTTCAGCGTTTCGGCGGCGATCGGCTTCATCGCGCTGTTCGGCATCGCCGTGATGGACGGCATCATCATCCTGTCGCAGTACAATCAGCTCATCGACGAAGGCTATGAGCGGATGCGCGCGGTGATCCGTACCGGGGAGCTGCAATTGCGTCCGGTGCTGATGACCTGCGTCGTGGCTGGCATCGGTTTGTTGCCGGCGGCGCTCTCGGAGGGGATCGGTTCGCAGGTGCAAAAGCCGCTGGCGGTCGTGGTGGTCACCGGCATGATGCTGGCGCCGATCGTGATCCTGGTGACGCTGCCGGTGCTGATCTCGGTGTTTTCGCGCCGCGCTCGCTAATCGCAGCTCTTTTGAGCATGATCCTTTCGGAAACCGGCATGGGCACACGCCCATGTTTCCTGCCCACTCGATTTGTGGTTGACGCGATCGGGCGGCCGTCCCTTGATACCGGTCGGGACAACCGCGGGAGACAACCATGCGGATCGAGGAAAATCAGGGACCTGCGGCGCAGCAGAACGGCCATGCGCAGCCGTCGAAATCGGGGCCGACCGCCGAGCAGATACTCGGGGAAATCCGCGACTATTGCCGCCAGACCCAGACCGCCGAGTCGACCTTCGGGCGGCTGGTGGTCAATGACGGCAAGCTGGTGTCGCGGCTGCGCGATGGCGCACGGATCACCACCGGCACGCTCGACAAGGTCCGCGCCTATCTCGCCGAGCACCTGCCTGCCTCGTCGGCTGCTGCGGACCAGCCGTCACCGGCTGCAAAACCGCTGAACGCCGCTGTCGCCGCCAACGCCGTGGCGCCGCCGGGCTTCCGGTTCTTCGATAACCGCCAAAAGTACCTGCTGTTCGTTTCGACCTGCAGCGAGAAGACCGAGGTCGGCCAGCGCATCTCGCTCGAACTCGGCAATCTGCAACCGGCGCCGCCGGCGCTGCGCATCTTCGACGCCGGCGTCGGCGACGGCACCGTGTTGTCGCGGGTGATGCGGGCGGTGCATGCGCGATTTCCGACCATGCCGCTCTACGTCGTGGCCAAGGAGATCAGCTACGAAGACGTCCGCCTGACGCTGGAGAAGATGGCCGATCGCCTGTTCGAGCATCCCGCCACCGTACTGGTCGTGACCAATCTCTATTACGCCGAGGCGCCGTGGCTGACGCCGCGTTCGGTCACATCAGCCCAGGGCCTGATCTGGAAGGACGTCACGCTGACCGGCAACACCGCGCACGGCTTCGCCGAACAGATCGGCGAACTCGAAGGTTTTCTCGCCGAGAACTGGCGCGCGGGCATCAGCCCGACCACGGGCAACCCGGTCTATCAGCGTCCTGTGATCCTGACGCTGCGGCGCGAGGATCATTCGTTCCTGCTCGATCCGATCATGCCGCGGCCCGGCCGGGTGACGGCGGATTACGATCTGGTCATCGCCTCGCAGCCTTATCGTGCCCGCGCCAGCGTGGAGTTCAAGGCTTCGAAGATCATTACACCCCTGGTCAAGGCACTGCGGCCGGGCGGGCGGCTGATCGGCATCCATTCGCACGGCAAGGACCCCGGCATCGAGATCATAGATCAGGTCTGGCCGGGCGACGATCCCTTCAAGACCGACCGCTACGCCATCCTGCGCCAGGTCAAGCACGAGCTTGGTGCTGCCGCCCGGCACTATAATTTCAACGCCTCCTCCGACGCGCGCGCGATCTTCCGCTATCGCATGCACACGCTGCCGGACGAGGTCAGCGGGCCAATCGGCACCTCGACGCTGTTCGCGGCCTGGAACGCCGCGATCTATGTGGCGCAGATCGAGGATAACAGGCTGTCTGAAGTGGTCCGCGACGGCCGCTACCTCGAAGCCACCGACCGCGTGCTGAAGAAGCACGGCGGCCTCTGGTTCAACGACGAAACCTACGTAATCTCGCGCCGCCGCGCGTCGGCTTGATGTTGGGAGGCGCCTGTGACCGTCTCAGAGTTCGCATCCGCCGAATTGACGGAGATACTGCCCTCGGCTTCCGTCGAAGTCTCCTCGCGCGGGCATCAGCTCACCGAGCTGCGCAACAATTTCGCACCTGGCCGCGACGTCACGATCACGTTCCTGCCCGGCGACAATTATCGCCGCAACGTGGAAACGGCTGCCATGCTGCGTCGTGCCGGCTTCAATCCGGTACCGCATATTGCGGCGCGTGAAATGCCGTCGCGGGAGGCGCTCGATGACTTCCTCGCTCGCGCGCGGGGCGATGCCGATGTCACGCGCATTCTCCTGATCGCGGGCGACGTCGCCGCGGCAAGAGGGCCGTTCAGATCGGCGCGCGATATCTGCGCCAGCGGATTGATCGAGGCGCATGGGATTGCGACCGTCAGCGTGGCCGGTCATCCCGAGGGCCATCCATTTCTCAAGCCGCCTGATGCGCTGAAAGCACTTGAAAGCTGGCGCGACTGGGGACGGCAGACCGGGATAGGGGTCAACGTGGTCACGCAATTCTGCTTCGAGAGCGCGCCGATCCTGCAATGGATCGCCGAGCTCGATCGCGCCGGGATCGATCTGCCTGTGATCGTCGGCCTGGCCGGGCCTGCGACGCCGGCGACACTGACAAAATTCGCGCTTCGCTGCGGGATCGGCAATTCCATGCGCGCGCTGAGGGCCCAGATCGGTCGGTTCGGCCGGCTGCTGACGGATACCGGTCCGGACGACGTCGTCAGGGGATTGCGCTGCGCGCCCGCGACCGCAACGGCGCACATCGCGGGATTTCACCTGTTTCCGTTCGGCGGCCTGCGCAAGGCCGGCGACTGGCTTCACAACTATGACCGCGGCCCGCCCAGCATCGAGCGGGCCGCGATATCGAGCGCCGGGCTTCAGAACCCGTAAAGCTGCGCCGGGTTGTCGACCAGGATCTTCTTGCGGATCGCCGCATCCGGCGCCCACACCGGAAGCTGGTTCAACAGCCGCCCGTCATCGATCTGGAACAGCGGCGTCACGTCGCTGATCTGCTTGCCTGCAGGCGTAACGGAATCCGGGTGCGGCCAGTCGGTGCCCCAAACGATGCGGTCGGCATTCGCTGATATCAGCGCCTTCGCAAACGGGATGCAGTCGGTGTAATCCGGTCCATTCTTGGAGGCACGGTAGGCGCCCGAGATCTTCACGTAGGCCTTGCCCGCTTTCACGAGGTCGACAAGATCGGCAAAGCCGGGCTGCTCGACGCCGAGCGCGGCCTGTGCGCCGCCGAAATGATCGAACACGACCGGCACCGGCGAGGCCATGATCAGGTCCTTGACCGCCGTTATCATCGGCGTGTTGGTATAGATCTGTACGTGCCAGCCGCGCGCCTTCATGCGCTCGACCGCATTCGTGAACCGCGGCCGGGCGATGTTAGGATCGTTGACGCCGCCGGTCGCGAGGTTGAGGCGAACGCCGCGAATGCCGGCCTTGCCCATCAGGTCGAGATCGCTCTCCGACGTCTTGTCGTCGATCACGGCAACACCGCGCGCGGTCGGTCCCCGTGCCGCCATGCCGAACAGCGTGGCCGAGTTATCGGTGCCGTAGATCGAGGGCGTGACGATCACTACGCGCTCCATCTTCAGCGCCTTGTGCAGGGCGGTCATTTCTTCCGGCGAGGCCAGTTCGGGCGTGTAGACGCGGCCGGAGAAGAACGGGTATTTCGCCGGGTCCGGGTGGATATGGGTGTGGCAGTCGCAGGCGCCGGCGGGAATATCGAAATTGACCGGCGTCGCCGGCTGCGCCGCTTTGGCCGCGGCGGTTCTGCTTTTCAGCGCCACTCCGGCTGCGATGGAGGCAAGCATCATACTGCGTCGCGTCAGCATTGGTGTTCTCCCTGGATCATGTTGTTGATTGTTGATGTCCGGACAGGCTTGTTGCCCGTCGACCTCAGCGTTCCCCCTCGGCGCCGGGCGTTGCTTCGCCCGTACTGCGGTCGGCACACTATCGGGAGAAGTAAGGCGCGGGAAGGGCGCTCGTTGTCCGGCTACATCCGATTATCACTTCAGTAAGGCAGCCCGGTCTATCGAACCGGAAGACGCTCCGATTTGACTAATCATCCGCCCGCCCGGACTATTCCCCATCCTCTGGAATCACTTCATGCGAAAATTTTCACAAAAGTTCAAAACCGGCGTGTCTGTTGCTGCCGTGGTCGTCGTGCTGCTGGGGGTCTACAGCTATCGCAAGCTTCAGGCGCTGGCGGCCGATCCCGCCGGGGAAAAGGATTGCGGGCCGGCGGTCGGCGGCGAACAGGCGAAGATCGACCTGGAGCGGATCAAGGCGATTGCGCCGCTGAAGGATGTGAAATGGTCGCAGCTTGGCGGCAGCATCAATGACGCAAGCTGTCTCAACAGGACCGAAATCTACGGCGTGGTGGATGTGCGCAGCGTCGATGATATCGCCAGGACTCTGGCCTTTGCGCGCGACAACAAGCTATCGGTGACGACATCAGGCGTGCGCCACAGCATGGGCGGGCACGCCTTCCGCAAGGGCGGCATCGTGCTCGACATGCGCGGCTTCAACAAGATCGTGCTCAATGAGAGTTCGCGATCCGTCACGGTGCAGCCGGGCGCGACCTGGCACGATATTCAGAGCGTGCTGCATCCGCGCTTCGCGGTCCGCGCCATGCAGTCGACCGACATTTTCACCGTCGGCGGCTCGATCTCGGTCAACGCCCACGGCATGGACCATCAGGCCGGCGCGCTCGCGAAATCGATCAAGTCGATGAAGGTGATGCTGGCGGATGGATCGTTGAAGATCGTGTCGGCGACCGAGAATCCAGATCTGTTCAATCTCGTGGTCGGCGGCTACGGCCTGTTCGGCGTGATCGTAGAGGCCGAACTCGATATTGCCGATAATCTGGTCTACCAGACCGGCCGCCGCATGATGGACTACAAGGAATTCCCGGCACTGTTCGCAGGCGAAATCGAGAAAGACGGCAACATCGGGCTGATGTACGGCCACCTCTCGACAGCGCCAAGCTCGTTCCTGAAGGAATTGCTGCTCTATACCTACACCAAGGTCGATGGCACCGATTTCAAGCGCGAGCCGCTCGGTGAGGTTTCCGGCGTCAAGCTGCGCCGGCTCACCGTCAATCTTTCCAAGCAGGGATCGCTGTTTCAGGAAATGAAGTGGCTGTCGGAAAAGCACATCGAGCACCGCATGGAGGCCTGCACGGTGACGCGCGCACAGGCAATCGGATCGGCGGAAGCCTGCCTCGTCAACCGCAACGACCCGATGCACGATTCCGTGCCCTATCTGCGCAACGCGTTGCCCAACGATACTGACATCCTGCACGAATATTTCATCCCGCGCAGCCAGTTCGTCTCGTTCGTCGACGGCATGCGCAAGGTGCTGACCGACAACAAGACCAATTTGCTGAACGCTTCAGTGCGCGTCGTGCATCAGGAGAACAATTTCCTGACCTACTCGCCGGAGCCCGCGTTCTCGCTGGTGCTCTACATCAACCAGACCACGGACGATGAAGGCAACCGGCGTATGAAGAAAGCGACGGAGGAGCTGATCGACCTCACCATCGCGCACAAGGGCCGGTTTTTCCTGCCGTATCAGCTTTATTATTCGAAGGATCAGTTGCAGCGCTCTTATCCGCAGATCAACGACTTCTTCGCGGCGAAGAAAAAGTATGATCCGGGCGAGCTGTTCACCAATACGTTCTATCAGAAGTACGCGTCGTAAGCCTTGTGCCGTCATTGCGAGGGGCATCCGGTCCGAGCCGACGGCGCGGCAGCTATGGCGGTGGCGTAGTCAATCGCTTTGGCAACACGATCGTGTCGTCCACCGCATAAAGGAAACATGTCGAGCCGGATATCTGATTGCAATCTTGCAGCGCCTTGCGCTGCGCCTCGGCAAGCGTCGCACCGGTTGCCGAAACTTGACGAGGCGGGAAGGCTTTGATCGCCATCGCCTTCGGCATAGGCAGTTGCGAGTATTGGTTTGCAGTGTCACGGCTTACGCGCGACAGGAAGGGGAGTTTGTTGAGATCATACCGTCCCTCGGCGTGCACCAGCTCCATATCGCGGGGCGGAGTTGCAGGAGGATCGGTTGCAATCAGCGTGTCGTCCGCTGCGATGAGAATACAAGGCTTCCCCAGGCTCACCTGACATTGGCCCAATGCCATTCGTTCTGCAACCTCCACCGTGGGTGCGCCATCCCAATGGCTCCAGGCACCACTCTCCGGCTCGATGACCAAGGCCTTGCGAGGCTTGGCGGTGCGATAGGCCTCCTCCGCCTTTGCCGGCCCGATCAGCCGGATCGCCTCGGCGATCGTCTTGGCCGGGGCGCGTGGCCCCGTGATCCTGAGCGGCAGTACTACGTGATTTCCGATGGCATATAGGAAGCAGGGTCCGTCCTTGCCGCCGCGCGCAGGGTTATCGTTGCAGCTCTTCAAAGCCTCCGCCTCCGCCGCGGCTTGACTGGCGCTGCCGGAAGCGACGTACAGCTGCCCCCAGGGATGGATTGCGACGGCCTTGGGCCCGCCACCAGATGAATAGTCGGCCACGTCCTTGCGGTCACGCACTCCCGGGCTGACGATGGGAATCTGCTGGGGATTGAATTGTCCCTCGTAATTGATCCGGCTCATGCTTCTGGTGACCCAGGTGCCATCCTCCGGAGTGTTGACAACCGTTCCGTTGACGGCGACCAGGATGCACGGATTTGCGTAAAAGAGCTGACAGCCTTCCAGCGCAGCCTGTTCGGCGGCATAAGCGCTCTCGCGATTTGTGAACCGCCAAGTTGCGTTTCTTTCGCGCGATCCTGCGATCGCTTTGTTGTCCTTGCCGTCCGTATACGACTTCAGGGCGACGTCGAGATGGGCCGAGTTTACAGCCGGCAGAACCTTCTGCACGGCTTTCCGGAGACTCTGCTGCAAGTCAGCGGGATCGGCCGCGGCGACCGCCAGTTTGGGTTGAGGCGCCGGCCCGGCCGCTACGGGCTTGAAATAGAATTCGCCCTCCAGCGCAGAATTTTCCCAAGGTATCTGCCGACCCTTGGTCGTCTCCCGCACTTCGCGCCGGACTTCGCCCAGCATCCTGCGCACCTCGATACCGGGCCGCTCGAGATTGCGCAGGAGTGCGGTTGTGAATGGACTATTCCGTCCGTCGCCGTCCTCCGCCGTCTTTCCGGGCGCGGTCGCGAATGCGATCAATGTGCCTGTGGCGGCATCGATCGCCCCGAGGCCGCGGAAACCGATGGCGCGCGAATTCGCCAGGAGCTTGTTGCTGAATGGATTGTCACGGCAGGAGTCCAGGAACAACAACGACACGGCCGAGCGCCCGGCAACAGCGTCCAGGACGCTATCGAGGTCGATGGTCTCATAGCGCAGGTCACGATCGGATTGTATGTTGGCTGGGGCGGGCACCAGCAGATTCTGGCCGCCTACCTCAAGGGCATGGCCGGCGTAATAAAAAACACTTGCTTCCGCGCCTTCCGCCTTGCGGCCGAAGTTGCGGATCGATGACTCCATTGCGTTCCGGTCTGGATCGATCACCAGATCGACCGCGAAGCCGAGACGGCGCAAGGCCGCACCGACGCTGTCGGCATCGTTCGCAGTATTAGCGAGCGGCGGCACGTTTTTATATTTGGAAACGCCGATGACGAGCGCAACCTTGCCGCCCTGTGCCAGGGCAGCGCCGTCGAACACCAAGAAGAAAACGAGAATGCAAATGAATGTACGCATCAATAGGGTCACCGTAATCGGCACCACCCATCTAGTCTAGATACGGCCCGAACGCGCCGCAACAGGCAGAACGCCACGGCACTTGGTTACGCCGGTTATGGCCGATGTCGGACTCTGGCAAGTCGTCCACCGGCAGATTTATGAGTTCACGGCCTGGCTCGACGATGGATTACTTCGCGGAGCCTGTCATCCGGCGGCGCTTCGCGCCAACCGGGTGGCTCGCAATGGCGGTGACAGGCCCGAGCAGCCGCCGGCCTGTTCGGCATCCAAAACCAGCAGTGCGCCTGCGGCATAGAGCCGGGCGACAAAGCCGGAATCGTCGGAACGAGCGATGGTGAAGTAGTCGTTCGACGCGAGGATACGACCGTTGGCTTTGGCGACCACGGCCAGCGTTTGCGAAGGTGGGCCGACAACGGCCATCGATTTTCCGGGCGCAGATCCAAAGGTGAGCGCAACGACGACAGCAAGCCAGCCGAAGATGACAAGGGCGATTGCGCAGGCGATACGGCCTAGTGGCAAGACTCGGTTCTGCCGACACCCCTCAGTAGTCATAGAAATGCTCGATGCTCGCGCCCCTGGCCTTGAGTTCGTGGTTGATGTCGACAAGCTGGTCTATCCTCGCCTTCAAGCCTGCGCGGCGGTAGCCGGGCCGCGCATCCAGCTCCAGTGAAAACAACTCCATCGTACCCTTGATATCGAGTTTCGCGGCGTCGGGCGCTACCACGGTGATGAGAATGTCGTGATTGCCCGCAATCTCCGTAATGCCAAATCCCTGGTCGAGGAGGCCTTGGACAATTTCCGTAAAGTCCTTGTAGCGCGGCGCCTGCACCAGTTGCGATTGGGCGTCGAGCGCGCGGACCGGTTTGATGCGCGTGCTCCTTTGCCAGCACCTGCGGCGGTAGCGCTGCGACGACGAACATGATGTCGCGCGGCTCGTTGTCGCCACCGGCGTCGAGCGCCTTCTGGAGCAGCGAGGCATAGCCGATCTTGACGAAATATTCCGCACCAAGCGCGAAGTCGCGTTCCCGGCTGCGCAAGCTGCTCGGCGTCGGCGCGGAGATCGCCATCAGTCCGTCGAGCTTTTCGCGGAACGGATATTTGTACCAGGGGACGGTGTAGAGGAAGGCGGCATAATCCTGCAGCACGGCGCGGCCGAACTCGTCCTGCGGCGTAAGCTTTTCGCCCCTGATCCATTCGAACACGCGGCCGATGGTGTTCTCATAAAATCCCTTGACGGCGTATTCGACAGAATAGCTGATGCCGATGATGTAGATCATCGTCTTTACTTCGGTCAGCGACTTCGCCCGTCGCAGGCACGGCGCGATTGATGGTGCAGAAACTCCGCCAGAATCCGAAGATGTGACCGAGATAGCCAAAATGGCTTTCACTGGAGCGGTCGAGGAAGCGCCCGAAATCCTCGAACGAATAGACGATGTACCATTCCGGAAAGGTGAAGAAGGTGTTGTTCAGCTTGCGCCGGTAGCCGGGCTCGTCGATCGCGGGCAGGGTCACCGCCGGTGCATTGGCCGCCGCGGCGCCGGAAGAGGGGCGGCATGTGCCCTCGATATAGGCGAGCGGCAAGAGCACCGTCAACGCGATCAGGATCGCGGTGACGAGGAGGATGCGCCGCAACCACCTAAGCATGAGCGACGGACCGCGTCCGCGGCGCGAGCACGTAGCCGATCAGGATCGCCACGCCGCCGAGGCCGAGATGCGGGGCGTTGGCGAAAAAGCGCGTCGAGATTGGCAGATTGAGCACGCCGTTGATCAGGATGCCGAAGTCGAGATAGCCGCTGCCGGTGAGCAGGCCGAGCACGCCGTCGGCAAAGTAGAACGCGCCGAACAGCTGAAAGAACAATTCCGAGGCGCGGCGCGAGGTCATCGCTGCGGCTGCCGCCCACAGCGCCGAAACCAGATGCAGCCCGTCGGCGTACCAGGTGCGGCGGAACAGGCCGAAGATCATGTCGTTGGCGTCGATGAAGGCCGGGATGTAGCCGGTGAGGATCACGAAGCCGAGCAGGGCGGCGTAGCCCCAGGCGCACAGTCTGATGAGGTCCATGATGTCTCCGGCGGGAAGTCAGGCTTGTCGAATCTGAGCTCTATTCTAGAGTTTTCCGAGCGTCTTGAGCAGGGCGTCGTTGAACATGCCGGGGTCTTCGATTTGCGGAATGTGACCGAGCCCCGGCAGCAGTGTCAGGCTGGTTTGCGGCGGCAGCAGCGTCCGCAGATCAAGCGCCTGCTCGACGGGGGTGATCGTGTCCTTGTCGCCCCACAGGATGGCGACCGGGATTTCCAGCTTTGCATAGGCGGTACGGTCCGCGCTCACGGCATCGGTGTCGGCGCCGAGAAAATAGTACAGCCAGTCGGCGATATCGCTGGTGCTGCCGCGCTGCGTCAGCGGCCGTTGCAGGATCGCGACAAATTCCGGCAGCGCGCGTTCCTTCTTCGCGATCATCGATTTGAGCAGCGCCTCGGTCGCCACGGGATTGGTGATGGTCAGCGACACCAAAATTTCGCGGATCCATTGCGGCTGGATCACCCAGGGCGCATCCGACGGCGCGGCCATCAATCCGAGCGCCGCGTCGACCAGCACCAGCGCGCGCGTTCGATCCGGATATCGCATCGCGAGTTCGGTCGCCGCACCTGCGCCGAAGGAGTGACCCACGATGATGGCGGGCGGCGCCTTCAGCGCATCCAGCACGTCGCTGATCCGCCCGGCCTGGTCCTGTCGCGTGTAGCCGCCGGGGCGGTCCGAGAATCCAAACGGCGGGAGATCGAGCGCGATCACGTGAAAGCCGGCCGCAGCAAGCGAGTCGCTGGTATGCCGCCACAGTTCGCTCCACGCCGCCGTGCCGTGAAACAGCACCACGGGAACGCCGTCGTCCGGCCCCTTCTCCTGCACGAACACGCTGCCCGAACGCGTCGGCACCAGATGGCCGGTCCGCGGCGCCAGTTGGGGCCGCGTGGCGGTTTCGCGTATCGACGCCGCCAGTCGGAATGAAACGATCACGAGGATCAGGGCCAGGATCAGGATCAACAAGCCGTTGCCCGACCAGCGCAGAATGTTCGTCACCACGAGGCCTCGCGAAATCGATCGATCAAACCGGGAGCGGAAACGACGCGAGTCTTAGGCCAATACGGATGGCTGGCGACTGGATATGCCCGGTATGATCAGCGCCCGGTTAACAAACGGGTTCGCCGTCATTCCGGGATGGTCCGAAGGACCAGACCCGGAATCCAATTACCTGCATAACGTGCAGCACGATGGATTCCGGGTTCGATGCTTCCGCATCGCCCCGGAATGACAAAAGAGGACTTATTGCCCCGACGGCGTCCGCAGGCCGTGCCAGGCGTCGCGCACCTGATGATAGTGCACTTCGGGGAGATAATCAGGCGTATTGAGACCGAGAGTCTTGACGTCGAGCCGGCCGATGGCGCTTAGCACGGTGTAGGAGGCGATCACGCGGTCGCGCTGCGCGCCGATCAGGCGGGCCTTCGCCAGAATCAGATCCTGCGACGCGTTCAGCACGTCGACTGTCGTACGCTGGCCGCCGGCGGCTTCGCGTTGCACGCCTTGCAGCGCGACGGTCGCGGCGCGAACCTCGGCTTCGGATGCGGTCACTGCGACCTTCGATCCTTCATTGGCGACCCACGCGCCGACGGCGGCGGTGCGAGCCTGGTTGCGGACCTGGTCCAGCACCTGCCGGCTTTGAGCGGAGATCTCCTTGGCCTGCCGGGTCTGTGACGCCGCCAGACCGCCATCGTAGATCGGCTGATTGAGCTGGGCGCCCACGGAGGCCTGATCGGTGCGGAAGGTACCGAGCGTGGGATCTGACTGACTGGCGCGGCTGGCGCTTCCCTGCAGCGTGATGGTCGGCATCAGGCTGCCCTCGGCGACGCGGATGGTGGTGGTGGCGACGTCGACGTCGAAGCTTGCCGCCATCACCGCTGGATGCTGTTGAAACGCAAGACCGGTGGCGTCGTCGCGGCTGCGCGGCAGCAGGCGATCCACGATGTCGGCCGGACGCAGCGAGGCAGGTGCGTTGCCGATCACCTGCCGGTAGGTCGCCTGGCTGATAGCCAGATTGACCTCGGCGGCGTTCAGATCGGCACGGCCCCGGCTCAATCGTGCCTCGGCCTGTGCGGTATCGGTCGGAGTCACATCGCCGGCATTCAGCCGCTTCTGGGTGATGCCGAGCGTTTCCTGCAGGAAGGCCACGTTGGCGCGTTGCGCTTCGACCAGCGACTGGTTGGCGAGAACGTTGGTGTAGACGGTAACGGCGTCGAGCAGCACGCCCTGGCCGACATTGCGCAGCGCCTCGCGGCCGGACTGGACCTGAAGTTCCGCCACGCGAACGCTGTTGGCGGTCCTGAAACCGTTGAACAGCGTCTGGGATACCGTCACCCCGATGGTCCAGGGCTTCAGGTTTGCCGACTGGATGGTGTTGTCGGGCAGCAGGTTGCGCACCGCCTGAAAGCCGGCGGAGAGCGTAGCGATGATCTGTGGCCGATAGCCCGAAAGCGCCTGCGGCACATTCTCGTCGGTAGCCCGCTGGCGGGAGCGTTCGGCGTTGAGTGCAGGGTTGGATTGATAGGACTTGGCCAACGCTTCAGGGAGTGTTTCGCCACGCGCGGCTGTCCCCGCGAATGCAAGCCAGGCCGTAGCAAGGCCAATGCTCGATCGAAGCAACAATCGTCTCTGAAGGTAGCCAACCCGTGCGGCGCGCCTAGCCATAGCATCCTATAGTCAACACGAGAACGTGATCACTCTGTTCCGAGTCATCCTCGCTCTATCTTATTGTTTGGCATGATCTTGGGAACTGCCGGCTCACCGTCGTCCCCGATTCATGTACTGTACCGTAGGCCCCCGGCAGTGCAGTTCGTCTACCTGTTTAGGGGGCACCGTCGCCACAGGCAAACTGCCGCGCGACATCAGTACATGGATTCGGTGCATTCCGCGCTTGGCTGTTGCCACTTCGTCACAGGGAAAATTGCGGGGTAAATGCGCTATGCTCTGCGGGCTGGCGTCCGACTCAGGGCGGTCGGCTTTCCAGTCACGCCCCGGGTCCGCAACTGATGCCAAAACTGTTTTTCGACCCCGAAGCGATCGCGGAGGATATCATCCGCGACGTCGGAACCGAACTCGTCGTCGGCCTGCCGCTTGGGCTCGGCAAAGCGAATCACGTCGTCAACGCGCTGTATGCACGCGCCGTTGCAGATCGTTCGATCAAGCTCACCTTGTTCTCGGCACTGACGCTGGAAAAGCCGCGGCCGTCGAGCCTGCTCGAACGGCGCTTCATCGGCCCGGTGATCGACCGCCTGTTCGGCGGCTATCCCGACCTGACCTATGCCGGCGCGCTGCATGCCGGCGAATTGCCGCCCAACATCGAGGTGATCGAGTTCTTCTTCCTCGCCGGCAAATGGCTGCACGTGCCGTACGCGCAGCAGCATTACATCTCCGCGAACTATACCCATGCTGCGTCCTATCTGCTGTCGCGCGGACTGAACGTCGTCACCCAGCTGGTCGCCAAGCGCGTGGTCGACGGCGTGGCGCGCTATAGCCTGAGCTGCAACACCGACACCACGCTCGACATCATGCGTGCACGGCGCGAGGGCCGGGCGTCGTTCAAGCTGATCGGCCAGGTCAATTCCGAACTGCCGTTCATGCCGGGCGCCGGCGATCTGCCGGCGGATGAGTTCTCCGCCGTTCTCGACAGCCCCGCGACCGACTTCCCACTGTTCGCCCCGCCGGCCGAGCCGGTCAGCGACACCAAATACGCGATCGGGCTACATGCAGCGAGCCTCGTACCCGACGGCGGCACCTTGCAGATCGGCATCGGCCAGGTCGGCGATGCCTTGGCGCAGGGATTGATCGTTCGTCATCGTAATAACGCGCAATTCCGAGCCGTCATGCAGCGGCTTGCCCCGGCAGCCGCGCCTGCGGAGAGCGCGCCTTTCACCAAAGGTCTTTATGGCGTCAGCGAAATGCTGATCGAGGCTTTTCTCGGCCTGATCGACGCCGGCATTCTCACGCGCGAGGTCGATGGCGTGACGCTGCACGGCGCGTTTTTCGTCGGGCCCAAATCGTTCTATCGCGCGCTGCGCGAGATGCCGGCCGCGCAACTCGCGCGCATCCAGATGATGCCGGTATCCTTCACCAACCAGCTCTATGGCGACGAGGATGCCAAGCGCCGCGCACGCATCGATGCGCGCTTTGTCAACACTGCGATGATGGCGACGCTGATGGGGGCCGCGGTCTCCGACGGTCTCGAAGACGGCCAGGTCATCAGCGGCGTCGGCGGCCAGTATAATTTCGTCGCGCAGGCGTTCGAGCTCGAGGGCGCGCGGTCGGTGCTCGCGCTGGAATCGACGCGGCAGTCGGGGCGAAAGACGCTTTCCAACATGCGCTGGAACTACGGCCATCAGACCATCCCGCGGCATCTGCGCGACGTGTTCGTCACCGAATACGGCGTGGCCGATGTCAGGGGCAAATCGGACGCCGAGACCATCGCGGCGATGCTGGCGATCTCGGATTCCCGTTTCCAGGATGAGCTGGCCAGGGCCGCCAGGGATGCCGGCAAGCTGCCGAAGAGTTTTGAGATTCCGCGCGCGCATCGCGAAAACTTTCCGGAGCGGATCGCGCAAGCCTTGAAGCCCGCGCGCGAGGCTGGGCTGTTGCCGTCATTCCCGTTCGGCAGCGATTTTGACGCCGTCGAGCAACGGCTGATCCCGGCGCTGCAGCTATTGCGCGACGCACAGCGAACGCCGCTCGCGTTGCCCGGATTGCTGTGGCAGGGAATGACGCAGCCGCCGGACGGCGCGAATCTCGAATGCCTGGCGCGGCTGGGTCTCGGTAAGCCGACGACGTTTGCCGAGCGCGCCTACCGCGCGCTGGTCAACGCGGCGTTGGCGCGGAGTCGTACGCAATAATCCATCGTCGTCCCCGCGAACTCAAGGGACCCATACGCCGTGCCGGCTGTGGTTGAGCACTATGGTCGACGGCTTCCTTCAACAACAGACGACCGGGATTATGGGTCCCTGCGTTCGCAGGGACGACTCGAAGAGGGCGTGTGCCCGCTACCTGTTCTTGTTCACCGGCTTGCGCTTCTCGATGAAGGCCGCCATGCCCTCGGCGCGGTCTTCCAGCGCGAAGGTCGAGTGGAACAGATTGCGCTCGACATTCATGCCTTCCGACAGCGGCGTTTCGAACGCGCGGTTGATGGCTTCTTTGGCCATGGCGGCCGCGGGGCGCGACATCGAGGCGATCTTTTCCGCGGCCGCGAGCGCCTCTTCCATCAATTTGTCCACCGGCACCACGCGGCTGACGAGGCCGGAGCGTTCGGCTTCCGCCGCATCCATCATGCGCCCGGTGAGGCACAGATCCATCGCCTTGGATTTGCCGATCGCGCGCGTCAGCCGTTGGGTGCCGCCGATGCCCGGGATGGTGCCGAGCGTGATTTCCGGCTGGCCGAATTTGGCGGTGTCGGAAGCGATGATGATGTCGCACATCATGGCGAGTTCGCAGCCGCCACCGAGCGCATAGCCGCTGACGGCGGCGATGGTCGGTTTGCGGCAGGTAGCGACGCGGCCGCCGCCGATCGCCGCGAAGTCGCTGGCGAACATGTCGATGAAGCTTTTCGGCTGCATCTCCTTGATATCGGCGCCGGCGGCGAACGCCTTTTCGCTGCCGGTGATCAGGATGCAGCCGATATTGTCGTCGGCCTCGAGGTCGTCGACCGCCGCCGCGATCTCGCGAAACACGCCGAACGACAGCGCATTGAGCATTTTCGGCCAATTCAGCGTGATGACGCCGACCGCGCCCTTGGTCTCGACAATGATGTGTTCGAACGTCGCCATGATCCACCCCGGAATGATCGATTTGGCGGGCAATGTGCCCGCTGCCGGGGTGGGCTTCAAGTGGGGTGGGAACCGAGGGGCGCGTCCGGATGCTGCCGCTAGGCCATGAACATGCGAGCGGCCGACGCCACCGTCAGCAGCGCGCCGACGGCGATGAAGATCTTTCCAATCATGGACGTCTTGTCCAGCGCCGAGCTGTCGTTGCTGGCGGCCTGCTCCGACGACGCTCTGGAGGTCGAGGCCAGGACAACCCCCTGCGTAGTCGCGGCGGCCGGCTGTTCGGAAGGGGTCAACGACCGGTCGAAATTATTCGGCTGGTCGGCGGCAACTGCCCCGGGCTCGGCCGGCGCCTCGGCTTCGGCCGGCTTGTCAGAAGCAGCCTGCAGAACGGTATTGGCCTTTTCGGACATGGCCGCCGACATGCCCCTGGCGCTGTCGGGCGGTGCATCGGCTGCCGTCATCTGCCCGTTGGCGTTGGCGACCCAGGACGGAAGGGCGGCAGAGGTGCTTCCGCTCGCATCGGCGATCTGCTTCTCGACAACATTCTTGCTCTCGTCGGATTTCGCCGCGCTGGTGGACTTGCGATGCGCATCGCGCTTCTTGAGGTCGCGGGAACTGTGCCGCACGGCGTTGCCGGAGGTCGCGCTCTCGGATTTCGCTGCGACGGTGTTGTCCCCGTCAGCGGCTGCCGCCGGCAATGGTCCGGCAAAGCCCATCAAAAGCCCTGCCGCAAAAATCAAGGCCGCGCCGGCTTTGATCGTCATGTGAAATCTCCCTTAGCCACCGCCCAGCGACGAAATGAGACCCTGCCGATGTCCACAGCACGGCGGAAAAAGGGAATCTTCGGGCCACAGCCGGCAAAAGCAGGGCAATGTCGTTGCCATCAGGCGCGGGTTCCGTAACGGGGATGCCAGCCCGCGCAATCGATGTTATGAGCCTGCCTTCTTGTACAATTGGCCGTCTCGATTCCTCTTCAAAACGGCCGCCGCCCGGCCGGCATCTGCGGCACTTGATCACAACTCTGTGATCGGGCGGCGATGGTGTAACAATTTGAAGGATTGGCCGAATTGCAGGGTAGGAGCGCTGGTGCGCGAACCGAATGACGAATGGACCGGCCTGATGCGGTCGGCCATCGAAGGCGATAATGCGGCGTATCATCGCTTGCTGAAAGCCGTCACGCCGGTGCTTCGCGCCGCGGCGCGTCGCGGCTTGGCGCGGGCAGGGCAACCGGTCGATCAATCCGAGGATATCGTGCAGGACATTTTGCTGGCGGTCCATCTCAAGCGGCACACCTGGGACGCCAGTGCCCCGTTTGCCCCATGGCTGTTTGCGATCGCCCGCAACAAGCTGATCGACGCGTTGCGCCGCCGCGGCCGCCGCATCTTCGTCGACATCGACGATTTCGCCGAGGTGCTGCCGGGCGAAACGCCGGCGGAGACCGTCCCGGCGAGCGAGGTCGCCGCCCAGCTTCAGGCGCTGCCGGCGCGGCAGCGCGACGTGCTGCAATCGATCGCGGTCGACAGCGCCTCGATCAAGGATACGGCCGCGAAATTTTCCATGAGCGAGGGCGCGGTGCGGGTGGCGCTGCACCGGGGGCTCGCCAGCCTGACGGCGAAGCTACGGGAACAGTAAGATGGATACCGATCAACTCATTCGAACGCTGGCGGCCGACAACCCGCACCGGGCGCGGCCGGTCGGCTTTGCGCTGATGCTGGCGCTTTTGGCTGCGGCGCCGGTTTCGCTATTGATATTCTTTACCGAGTTCGGCGTCAGGCCCGACATCATGGTTGCGATGCGCAACCCGTTCTTCGACCTGAAATTCGCGGTTACGCTGGCGCTGGCGATCTCGGCGATTGCCGTCAGCCTGCATTTGTCGCGCCCCGAGGTCTCGCTGCGTGGCTTCGGCTGGCTGCTGCTGGCACCGGTCGGGATTCTGGCCGCGGCGATCGGCGGCGAGATGATGATGCCGCAGCGGCTGCCGATGATGACGCGGCTGGTCGGCAAAAATTCGTGGGTCTGCATGACGGTCATCCCGCTGCTGTCGCTGCCGCTGCTGGCGGGTGCGCTGATCGGGCTGCGTCATGGTGCGCCGGCGCGGCCGGCGGTGGCCGGCGCCATCGCCGGAATGCTGTCGGCGGGACTGGCGGCGACGCTCTACGCCTCGCACTGTACCGACGATTCACCGCTGTTCGTGGCGGCCTGGTACACGATCGCGACCGCGCTGGTGACGGCGATCGGCGCGCTCGCGGGAGCGAAGCTGCTCAGATACTAGGTGCGGGCGTGCCGGGCGTATTCTGCTGCATGCGGTGGAAGCGCAGCACCTGCTGCGCGGTCGACGGCCGCAGCCGCTCATAGGTGTCCTGGCAGGCGGCAAGGTCGGCGGGCTCCGCGCCCGTCAGTTTGTCGCGCATATTGATGATGGTCCTGACCGTCGGCCATGACAGCCCCGCGACCTTCGCCAAAATCATCACGCCTTCGGCCCGGCTCTCGATCATCATGTTCTCGGCGATCGCCACCGGCACGTTGGCCATCGCTGCAATCGAGGCGTTGGCCTCGTCGAATTTGCCTGCCGCGGCAAACGATGCCAGTTCGGGCTCGTCGAGCCTTCCGTCCTCGTACAGCGACTTGATCAGCGCGTGGGCGATTTCGGCATCCTGGGTGATCTTCGAGGTCGCCGAGCGCGCGCGTCGCGTCGCCTCCTTGACTACCGACGGCACGGCGGCCGCCTGCTGCGGGTTGGCGGCTTCGAGCCGCTGGCGCACCGTGTGCGACGCCTTGGCCAGAAGCTTCAGGTAGAGGTGCCGCGGCATCGACGGACAAAGGCCGATGCTGGCTGCGAGATCGTCGTTGCGTTCGGCGCGGTCGACGAGGCGGGTGAAGCCGCGCTCGGTGAACTCCGCGCCCGGATTGTTCACGGTCGACTGCACCACTTCGTTGTTGCCGCGCTGGACCAGCACGTCGGTGACTGCGCCGCTCAGGCTCTTGCGGGTCGAAATCGCCATCAGATGCGCCTGGCTCTTGCTGCGCGCATTCTCGATCAGGGTCTTGTCGTCCAGCCGTGTCGATTGCGACAGCACCGGGCCGGCCACTTCGATGACATCGTCGAAAGCCAGCGCGCGGATCGTGAGCGGCGGCGCGCGGTCGATCGGGGCCAGACGGTTGGACAGCAGCGCTTTGGCCGATGTTTCAATATGATCGATCAGGTACTGGAAGACATCGTCGAACAGCCCGACCTGCTCGTTCGAATAGTCGTCGGCGGCGTTGATGAAAAGGTCGGTCACCCGGCGCAGCGTCTCGACCCGGCGCGCGACGGTGCCGTGCGTAAGCGTTGACTGCAGTTCGTCGAGCAGGCTTGCGGGGGAAGCAGACTTGGGCGAGGCAGACTTGGCGAATTTCGAAATCATGACTCTGTCCTGGAATAAAAACCGGTGACGAATTCTTCGCCACAGGGAGCTGAAAAATATCGGATCAGGCGCTGGTAATGCGGTTGCGTCCCTGTGCCTTGGCTGCATAGAGCGCGCTGTCGGCGCGCGCGAGAAATACGTCCGAAGTCTCGTTCGGTTTCAGCGTTGCAACGCCCGCCGACATTGTCACCTTCATGCCGGGCGAGAACGCGCTCCAGTCGAGATCGGCGATGATGGCGCGCGACCGGTCGAGCGCCCGCACGGCCCGGTCCGCGTCCATCTCGGGCAGCACCAGCAGAAATTCCTCGCCGCCATAGCGGCCGAACCGGTCGACACTGCGGATGTTGGCGAACATGGTGATCGAGAATGTCCGCAGCACTTCGTCGCCGGTCGGATGGCCATAGGTGTCGTTGATGCGCTTGAACCAGTCGAGGTCGATCAGCGCGATCGAGCAGGGCGACCCGTTGCGGGTGGCGCGGGCGATCTCCTCCTCCAGCATCCGCATGATGCAGCGCCGGTTGGACGCCCCCGTCAATTCGTCGAGTTCTGCAAGTTCCTCGATCCGCTTGTACGCTGCCTTCAGTTCGAAGCTGCGGTCGTAGAGCATCTTGCGCATCGTGCTGCCGTACAGCCCGACGAAGGCGCACTGCCCGATCGTGAGGACGAACGAAAGCATGGCCGCGACGCGTTCGGTCTGGGTGGTGATCGGCAGGCCGATCGGGGTGCTGGTAAAGAGGAAGATCGGCGCCAGGCCGAGCATGGTGATCGTCCAGGACACAATCGCCTGCCGCGAGGTCATTCGCAGCGCGCCGAACCCGAATATCAAAAACACCACGCTCAGGAAGACAAACCCGATTTGCGGTGCGGCCAGCAAGAAAGAGAGTTGGAGCACCACATGGCCGGCAACCTGGAAGCTTGTCAGGTAGTGGTCTGGGAACCGGTCGTTGAAATGGGCTTCCGACAACACCACAAAGATTGCGACCAGCCCGATGCCGGACAGGAAATAGGCTGACGGAATCAAGACCGGGATGGTCCCGGCGTAGCAGTAGGCCAGCAGCACCGACGTGATCAGCACGTAGCTGACGCCTTGCACGGCCAGCATGTGACGGCGCTGGCCGACCCGGCGTTGCAGCACGTCCGGCGGTATCGGACGGCGCGGCTGACCGGTGGATGCCTTGGCCCTGAAGCAATGAAGCCGCGCTGCTCATGTCCCGTCGCTATTGGAGGAAGCCGGACGAAACTTTAGGGAATAAAGCCTTTAGGTTTGGTATCTTTTGGCCTCGAATCGGGTCCTTGAACCCCCGCCATTGTACTGTTCCGTAACGGAAATCTGCCGGATTCCGATAGGTGCGGAACCCGCTTATGTGCAAGCTTTGGAAGCCATGCGGGTGCTGCCCTGCCGGCGAAGCCTTGCTAAGGTTATGGGCGGCGCGTCTTTAGGAAAGTGTTTCCATATTATGATACCAGTTCTGGGGCTTAGTTCATCCTTGCCGGAAAAATGGCCCGGCCATGTTCGTCTGTGCGGTGGATCACACATGCAGCCTGGGCATTGCCGTAATGTGAAGAATCTCACCATTCACATCGAACCGCCGGCCTCTCCCGTCAGACCAACTTTGCGAGACGGCCATTGAACGCGACACAGGCGGCTTCAGACGAAATTCTGATCGCTCGGATCGCTCAAGGCGACCGGCTCGCCATGCAGGTGCTTTACGGAAGGCACCATGTCAGGGTGTTCCGTTTCGGGCTGCGGCTCGTCAGGGACGAACAGATTGCGGAAGACCTCATCAGCGAGGTGTTTCTCGATGTGTGGCGGCAGGCTGGAAAGTTCGAAGGCCGATCCGCCGTTACCACCTGGCTGCTGGCGATTACACGGTTCAAGGCCCTTTCGGCACTCAGGCGCCGCAAGGACGTTGGACTGGATGACGAGACCGCCAACGCGATCGAGGACACGTCCGACGATCCGGAAGTGGTGGCGCAGAAGAAGGATACGGGTGAAGCGTTGCGCAAGTGCCTCACGGCGCTTTCGTCAGATCATCGGGAGATCGTCGATCTCGTCTACTACCACGAGAAGTCCGTGGAAGAGGTGGCCGAAATTGTCGGTATTCCGGAGAACACCGTCAAGACGCGCCTGTTTTATGCGCGCAAGAAATTGGCCGAGTTGCTCAAGGCAGCCGGCATAGAGCGAGGTTGGCCATGATGGCGGCGAGCAAGAAAATGCTGGATGAAGAGCCCAGCGAAATCGAGATGCTGCTGCCGTTCCATGCGGCCGGCACTTTGAGCGCGCGCGATGCACGCCGCGTCGAGGAGGCGCTTGTCAGCGATCCCGCACTGGCCCGGCAATACGCCGTCATCCGCGAGGAATACGCCGAGACGATCAGCCTCAACGAGAGCCTCGGTGCGCCGTCCGCGCGCGCCATGCAGAAGCTGTTTGCCGCGATCGACGCCGAGCCCGTGCGCAAGCCGTCGGCCTCGATCCGCTTGTCGGCCCGGGTGTCGGAGTTTTTCGCAAGGCTGTCGCCGCGGACGTTGGCCTGGTCGGCGAGCCTCGGCGCCATCGCACTGCTGCTGCAGGCCGGCGTGATCGGCGCCGTGCTGATGAAGAAAGACCAGACCGCTTCATTCCAGACCGCCTCGCTCAGCCAGAACGAGCAGTCCGCAGCGCCCATCACGCGCGATCTCGGCGGCAGCGCCGCGCCGACGCGCGCCTTGGTGCGGTTTGCGCCAGAAGCCCGTATCTCCGACATCACCGCATTGCTCGACAATTACCAGGCCTCGATCATCGATGGCGCCAAGGGTGGCATGTTCCGTCTGCAGTTCGGCAACAGGGCCATGAGCAAGGACGAAGCCGCCGGCCTGCTCGCCAAGCTGGGGCGCGAGAAGATCGTCAGCCTCGCGGTCGCAACGCCTTAAGGCGTGGCCGGCGCGTCCCGGGAAGGCTGAAGTTCCATGGCTCACGACGGTCCGAACTGGCTGATGAAAACGCGCCGAACGGCATTGATCTTGTCGGCGGCGCTTTTGCCGTTGATGGCTTTCGTCGCGTCGGAAGGCCGTGCGCAAAGCGTCATGCGCACGCCCAACCTCAACGTCGGCTCGCGGGTGCCCACCATCACCCCAAACATCGCGGCCCGGCCGAACATTGGCGTCGATAACGTCGCGCGAGTGCGCCCGAACCTCGGCGCCCAATCGACGCTGTCTGTCGCGCGGTTTCCGACCAATTCCAGTTCGGCCTGCCAGGGCGCTGCTCGCGGTGCGGGCGGCGAGTGCCTGACGCAGTCGAC
Organism: uncultured Alphaproteobacteria bacterium; assembly: GCA_963742935.1. Classification (GTDB taxonomy): domain Bacteria; phylum Pseudomonadota; class Alphaproteobacteria; order Rhizobiales; family Xanthobacteraceae; genus Bradyrhizobium. Next base: position 57,466 of record CAVUOI010000006.1, read on the forward strand.
GGATAGCGGCAAAAGTGCCAGGAACGAGGGTAGTTCCGCCAAGAACTCCGTCAAGAACCTGGCCAAGAAAGGGAAGGGCGGGTCGGACAAGGGTGGTTCGCAGGTCGCGGTCAATTTGCGCGTCGTTCCGAACGAACTCGTCGCCGAGATCGACGGCGCATTATCCGCCGCCGAGGCCGATGAGCTGGCGCGGCGTCATGGCCTGGAGCGCATCGCCTCGCAAAACTTCCCGCTGATCGGCGGCACCATCGGCCTGTTCCGCATCGTCGACCGGCGAGCCGGTGGACACGGTGCGCCGCGAACTCGCCGCCGACGGCAGCGTGCGTTCGGTGCAGCGCAATTTCGTTCACTTCCTGCAGCAGGCGAAGAAGCCCGCGACCGAGGGCGATGCCGCGCAATATGCCGTCACCCAGTTGCGGCTGCCGCAGGCGCACGCGCTCGTCCGCGGCATGAACGTGACGATCGCGGTGATCGATTCAGGGGTCGACGCCAGGCATCCCGAACTCGCCAATTCCGTCGCCGACAGTTTTGATGCGCTCGGCAGCAGCGAAGGTCCGCATGCCCATGGCACCGGGATTGCCGGCGCGATCGTGGCGCATGCCAGGTTGATGGGTAGCGCGCCGGAGGCGCGGTTGCTCGCGATCCGCGCCTTCGGCAAGGGATCGAAAGGGCCGGAGAGCACGTCCTATGTCATCCTGAGGGGATTGAACTATGCGGCCGAGCACGGCGCGCAGATCATCAACATGAGCTTTGCCGGCCCGAAGGATCCGCTGATCGAGCGCGGCATCGCGGCGACCGCGGCCCGCGGCATCCTGATGGTGGCCGCGGCCGGCAATGCCGGTGCGAAATCCCCGCCGCTCTACCCCGCGGCGTATCCGAACGTCATCGCGGTGAGCGGCACCGATGCGCAGGAAAAACTGTTTGCGGCGTCTAACCGCGGCAGCCACATCGCGGTCGCCGCGCCCGGCGCGGATATCTTCCTGCCGGCGCCGGACGAAAAATATCAGATCGCGTCGGGCACCTCGTTCTCCGCCGCCTATGTCAGCGGCGTTGCGGCGCTGATGCTGGAGCGCAATCCTGCATTGAAGCCATCAGATATTCGCGCAATCCTGACGAAGACCGCGCGCGATCTCGGCGCTCCCGGCCGTGATGATCAGTTCGGCGCCGGCGAGGCCGATGCCTTTGCCGCGGTCACTGCCGCTGCCGCCGCGCCGGCGGTTCCGCTGGCCTCGGTTTCCGGCAAGGGCGCGGGAGAAAAAACGCCGGCGCTCGATCCGTCCGCCGATAACGCTTCCGTGAGCCGGGCGCTGAACGACGCCCCGCCATCGATGGCAGCGGAAAAATCGGCCGCAAACGCCGCGAAATAGCCTGCTGAGCCGTCATTTTCCGGCAATCGCCTCGAAACATAGGGTTAAAAAAATCGCCTGACGTTTTGAACGTCCGGCGAGGGTGCCGCGACTTATTGATGTGGGAGCGGTAATCCCCTCCCCATCGGCTGTATACGGCGCGAGCGCCCATCCACCCCAAGCGCCCATATAGCTTGACCCGTCCGGTTGTCCCCCCGGACGGGTCTTTCATTTTCCGACCAGGTTCTCACAGGCGCCTGCTAGCGCGTAGCGCCGCGCAAAATTCGTCGGATGCAATTTTTTCGTTTATCTATTTCAGGAACAAGTTTTACGTGTGATTTGATGCTCAGGACGAGCAACAACTCATGCATGCAATCATGATGCAGTACGCTTGATGATGGATCGCGTTGATAACTCCGTATTTGTGCGGGCATTTTTGATCGTTGCGTGCTTCCGTGGTTTTCACGCACTGGACACGAAAAAGTTTTCCACAGAATATCGCCATCATCTCCAAACTGATTCGTCTCTGGTTGCGTCTGCGTCCGTTTCTCTCTTACGGGCTAATTTATGGCACACCCTGCAGACGTCGCGCGCGGACGCAACATCGTTGCGCGCTGGTGCAACCTGGCCGAACGGCGGTTGGAATATCTCACGGAGCTGTTCGAGACGGGGCGCTGGCGCCGCTTTCACACCGAGCTCGAATTTCTCGAAAACATCCAGGAAGCCAAGGCTGCGGTGGCAACCTGGCGCGACTTGCTGAGCCGCGAAGCCGCGCTCGACAACACCGCGATCGACCTGACCTGGCTCGGCCGCCGCCGAACCACGCCGCTGCCGCTGACACCGCTGCCGCGCGACCAGGGGCTCCATCAGCCGATTGCGCGGCTTCAACCGAAACCGGCGCCTGTTGTCGTCGCGGCCGCAGTCGTCGCAGCGCCTGTCGTCGCGGCGCCGGTCATCGCGGCGACGCCGTTCCGCGAGGTGCCCGCCGACGTCCTGGTCGCACTGGAAAGCCAGCTTGTGGCCGCGGACGAGGCACGTTCCGCGCCGGATGGGCTGGGGCTCGACGAAATGCAGTTTCCGGCGCTCGATCTCGATGCGATGAAGGACCGCTATCCGCTGCTGCGCAACGCGCTGTAAAAGCGTTTTCGAGCGAAAGCCTGCCCCGGACTTGATCCGGGGTGGATACTGGTTAGCGTTTAGGAAAACGCGTCAGACAAAAAGCTGGCGCTAGCGCCGCACCGCGTTGCCGCCGACCACCACCTGCGCGTAACGTTGCGCACCTTCGGCCGAAAGGTCGGTCGTGATGGTGCGGGCATGATCGAGGCCGACCACGGCGCCGCGCGGGGTCTCCGAGATCATGTTGTTGTTGACCAGCGCCGTGCCGGCGCCGGGCATGACCGACACGCCGACGCCGACGAACGCGTTTCGGATGACATTGCCCGTGATGGCGACGTCGCGGAGATATTTGCCCCAGCCGGCGATGATCCCGAACGAGGGGGCGTTCTCGACCACGTTGCCGGTCACGGATGAATCCGCCTCGACATAGATGCCGATGCCGGCGTCGTCGTCGGGCGCGGTGCCGATCGGCCGTTTCGGCAAGAGGTTGCGGATGATGTTGCCCTGCACGACGGCGATGCGTCCGCCCTCGTTGAAATTGCAGACGGAGACGCCGACGGCCGCACCATCGACGGTGTTGTTGGCGATCACGGCGGCTTCGAAGGCGAATTCCGAATAGAGCGCGACTTCGCGGACATTGCTGACGCTGTTGTCCGTAATGTGAATGTTGGAGGCCGAATTGCCGCGCACCGCCGAATAGTCGCAATTTTTGATGCGGTTGCCGCGCACGATCACGTTGCCGGCGCGGAAGGCGTTGATGGCGTTGCCGTACTGCCCGGAGCCGCCGGGACCGGCCTTGATGTCCTCAATGCGGTTGTCGAGAACCAGCGTTCCGTCGTCGCCGATCGAGGTGCGAAGGATCTCGATGCCGTTGTCGTTGGTGCCGGTGATGGTGTTGCGCGAGACGATCAAGCCTTTTGCGTCAAAGGAAACGACTGCGGTGGTCGCGATCTTCGTAAAGATGTTGCCGGAGATGTCGCCGGAAACCTGCTCCAGCCAGATTCCGTTGCCGCCGCTATCGGATATTTCGCAGTCGATGATGCGGACATCCCGCCCGCCGAGGCAGTGCACCAGCCCGCGCCGCTCCGGCAGCGGAATGCCGCTGCCATCGAAGGTGATGCCGGTCAGGCCGACGCTATTGGCGCCTTCGCTCTGCAGAAGCGCCGCGCCGCCGCTGAAGATGAATTTCGTCGCGCCGCGCACGCCGACCAGTTGCGCGCCGTTCGAAAGGCGCAGCATGCCGGTGCGATAGACGCCCGGCGGCAGCGCCAGCGGCACTTGCGCGCGCGCCGATTCGTCGATCGCGCGCTGCAGATTTTTGGTCTGATCGTCCGGGCTGCCGGGACGCACGCCATATTGCGTGACGTCACGTCCGAGCGTGGCGGTAAGGGGCGCGGCGCGTGCGGCGTCGGGCGACATGGCGAGCGCGCCTGCCACACCGGCAGCGGATCCTCCGATGAGATGGCGGCGGTTCATGTCCATGGTCGACACCTCGCGCAATGCCAGTCGCGGCATTCGCGCCTTCATAGGTATCGCGAAAATGCGGACGGGATGGTGAAGACGGAAAGGGACCGCGGCGATTGTTCGGGGTAGGGTTAATCAATCTCCGTCGTCCCGGCCAAGTTGAGCCGGGACCCATACGCCGCGGCCGTTGGAAGGGGCACAATGACAGGCCGATTTTTCACAATTGATAACGGTGGCTATGGGTCCCTGCGTTCGCAGGGACGACGATGGAGTCTAGTCCGCCCTTCGCGCCAGCCTCACCATCTCCATCAGCATCGCTTCGCCGGCATCGACCAGCTCTTCCAGCGTGATGCGCGCAAAGCCGTTCCGCCTGAATGCGCCGCCGCGCGCCAGTGGCGGGATGTGAATGAAGGCGGCGAGGCGCGGGCCACTGGCCGTTTCGACCGCCTCGATCGCGCGCCAGCTCAGATAGTTGCAGAGATAGCTTCCGGCGTCGCGCGAGGCGCGGGCGTCGATCCCGGTGGCTTTGGCGGCGCGCAGAAGCTTTGCCGTGTGCGGGCCGAACCGCTGTGCGTCGGCGCCACCGGCGATCGATCCCTTGCGCGAACGCGTTTGCGCGGCATCGGGCCACAGCATGGTGACGGCATTGCGGGCGCGGGTTTCGACCCGGACATAGCCGGTGCGGCCGGCGAGGCCGAACATCAGCAGCGCGTGCGGCTTGTGCTGCGCCAGCGCCATCGGCAGTTCGCGGTCGACCGCCTTGTAGGTGACGGGAAAGATGTGACTGGAAAGCTCGACATCGGCGAGCGCCGGTCGGCGCAGGCGCGTCAGCCGCGCCACCAGCGGCTGCGTCGGATTATAGGGCGCACCGGGGAACGGGCCGAAGCCGGTGACCAGAACGCGAAGCTTTTCGTTCACCGCAGCCACTCCGCGATCTGCTCGGCGGCGACGGCTGGCGTGACGCGGCCGTCGGCGACCTCGGCCTCGGTTTTCTTCACCTTGGCGCGGATCGCCGGATCGGCACGCAGGCGGGCCATCATCCGCTGCTCCAGCATCGACCACATCCATTTCACCTGCTGCTCGCGCCGCCGCGCGGCGAACTCGCCCGAGGCGTTCATGGCGGTGCGGTGATCGAGGATCTTCTGCCACAGCACGTCCATGCCGGTGCCGGTCAGTGCCGAATAGGTCAGCACCGGCGGATGCCAGTGCTCGGAGCGGGGCGTGAGGATATGCAGCGCGCCGCGATATTCGGCCGCCGCCAGATTGGCGCGCTTGATGTTGTCGCCGTCGGCCTTGTTGATCGCGATCATGTCGGCGAGTTCGACCAGGCCCTTCTTGATGCCCTGCAACTCATCGCCGGCGCCGGGCAGCATCAAGGCCAGGAAGAAATCGGTCATGTCGCAGACCGCGGTCTCGGACTGGCCGATGCCGACGGTCTCCACCAGCACGACGTCGAAGCCGGCCGCCTCGCACAACAACATCGCCTCGCGGGTCTTGGCGGCGACGCCGCCGAGGGTGCCAGACGAGGGCGATGGCCGGATGAAGGCGGCGTCCGAATTCGCCAGCCGCGCCATCCGCGTCTTGTCGCCGAGGATCGAGCCGCCGGTGCGGGCCGAGGAGGGGTCCACCGCCAGCACCGCGACCTTGTGGCCGCGCTCGATCAGGAATATGCCGAGTTCGTCGATGGTGGTGGATTTGCCGACCCCGGGCGAGCCGGTGATGCCGACGCGGACCGCCTTGCCGGTGTCGGGCAGCAGCGCCTGCACCAGATCGCGCGCCGCCGCCTGGTGATCGCCGCGCCGGCTCTCGACCAGCGTAATCGCGCGCGCCAGCGCCGCGCGCTGGCCGGAGCGGAGATCGTGAGCGAGTTTCCCGATATCGGGGGAGGGATTCTTCGGCAGGGTCATGGCGCTGGTTTACAACGCCCGCGCCATGCAGGCGAGGGGGGCCAACCCCCTCAGTTTGCCGACGCGGCCGCCGGCGCCGTTCCCCTGATCTTCCGCCACACCCATACCAGCAGCGGCCAGATCAGGGCGCCGATTGCAAAGGCGGCGAGAATCGCGGCGATCGGCCGCTCGAAGAACGGAAATATGCTGCCGTCAGACTTGATCAGCGAGGTGACAAAACTCTGCTCGATCATGGTGCCCATCACGATGCCGAGCACCATCGCGGCGACCGGGTAGCCATTCTCTTCCATGACGTAGCCGATGATCCCGAAGGTCGCGACGGTGACGACGCCGAACATGTTGTTGCCGATGGCAAACGAACCGACCGCGCAGCACAGCATGATGACCGGCATGATGCTGGAGCGCGGCGCGCGCAGCACATAGCTCGCCAGCCGGATCATGACGATGCCGAGCGGGATCATGATGATGTTGGCGATGATGAACATCAAATAGATCGCGTACATGCTCGACGCTTTTTCGGTGAACAGCGTCGGGCCGGGATTGAGGCCCTTCATGTAGAGCACACCGATCGCAATTGCCGCGATGGTGTCGCCGGGAATGCCGAACAGCAGCGACGGCACCCAGCCCGAGGCGATGCTGGCATTGTTGCTGGCGCCGGCCTCGACGAGCCCCTCGACATGGCCGGTGCCGAATTTTTCGGGTTCTTTCGAAAAACGCTTGGACATCGCGTAGCTGACCCAGGCGGCCATGTCGGCGCCGGCGCCCGGCAATACGCCGATGATGATGCCGATGATGTTCCCGCGCGTCATCTGCCAATGATATTTTTTGGTCAGCCGCCACTGGCCCGCCATGATGCTCCCGAACTTGCGCTTGGGGATCGGCGGCGGCTCCGGCGTCAGCATCGCGCGCATCACCTGCGCCACGGCGAAGACGCCGACCAGCGCCGGGATCGGTTCGATGCCGCCGAACAGGTCGGTCATGCCGAACGTAAAGCGCGGCACGCCACCGGGGTTTTCGATGCCGATGCAGGAAACCAGCAGGCCGAGGAACATGCCGGCGATGGCTTTCACCGGCGAGGAGCGGGCAACCAGCGTGGCGCACATCAGGCCGAGCAGCGCCAGCCAGAAATATTCGAACGTCGAGAACGACAGCGCGATCTCGGCCAGCGGCGGCGCCAGGATCATCAACGACAGCGTGCCGGCGATGCCGCCGACGGCGGAGAACCAGACGCCGGCGCCAAGCGCCAGTTCGGCTTCGCCCTTGCGCGTCATGGCGTAGGCCTCGTCGGCGTAGGCCGCCGAGGCCGGGGTACCGGGAATCCGCAGCAGTGCACCGGGGATGTCGCCCGAGAAGATCGCCATCGTGGACGCTGCGACGATGGTCGCGATCGCCGCGATCGGCGACAGGTAAAACGTGACCGGGACCAACAGCGCCGTCGCCATGGTCGCGGACAGGCCGGGCAGCGAGCCGATGACGAGGCCATACACCGATGCTGCGAACATCGCGATGATGACTTCCCAAGTGCTAATGAGTGCGAACGCTTCGATCAGGGTTTTGAGCATCGATCACCATGGCATCGGCAGCAGCCCGGCGGGCAGCGGCACGCGCAGCAGTTTTGAGAAAATCAGATGGACGCCGATCGGCGCCAGCACGGCGAGCGGCAGCGACAGCTTCCAACGGGCGCCGAGCGCGGTTGACGTCACGAAGACGATCAGCCCGGCCGTGATGATGAAGCCGAGCCTGTCGGCGGCAGCCACATAGAACAGCAGCAGCGCCGGCGGCAGCAGTGCGCGGAGCCCGTAGAACCGGCCGGGCGGAGCCTGCTTTGGCTGGCCGCCCTCGACCGGAATGAGTTCTTCTTCCTCCTCAAAGGAGTGACCGATCCCGAATGCGATCGCGAGCCCGCAGAGCGCGAGACCCGTTCCGATCACGAGCGGGAAGACGTTGGGCCCGACCGGCTGGCCCGGCACCGGCGGCAACAGCCAGCCGCCATAGGCCGCAGCCGTGCCGAGGCCAACGAGAAACAATCCCGTGACGCGATCGGGAAGACGCATGGACAGGCTCCGCGGGTTCGAACGATGAGCGCGATCAGGCCTTCGACAGGCCGGCGGCCTTCATCGCCACGCCCATCTGGGCGTCGCCCTTGTCCATGAAGGTGGTGAATTCGGCCGCATCGCCCCACACCGTGCCGAAGCCGCGATTGCCCATGAAATCCTTGAACTCCTTGGAGTCGTAGACCTTCTTCAGCGCGGCGGTCATCTTGGTCGCGACGTCGGCGGGCAGGCCCTTCGGACCGGCAATGCCGCGCCACGCACCGGTCGCATAATCGATGCCCATCGCTTCCTTCAGTGTCGGCACGTCGGGGAAAGCCGGGTTGCGCTTATCGGACATCAGCGCAAGGCTGCGGGCCTTGCCGGCCTCGATGATGGCGCGCGCTTCCGGCACCGAGCAGGTGGTGAGATCGAGACCGCCGGCCGCAAGATCCTGCATCGCTGGCGCGGCGCCGTTCGACGGCACCCAGGCTACGTGGTTCGGTGCAAGTCCCATCGCCTGCATCCAGCCGACCAGCGCCAGATGCCAGATGCCGCCCTGGCCGGTGCCGGACGCCTTGAACTTGCCGGCGGGGGCGGCCTTGATGGCGTCGGCCAATTCCTTCACGGTCTTGTAGGGCGAGCCGGAACTGACCTGGATGCCGGGCGGATCCTCGTTCATCAGCGCCAGCGGCGTGTAGCTCTTCGGCGCGAGTTCGGTGAGGCCCTGCCAGTGCATCATCGAGATTTCCACCGTCAGCATGCCGATGGTGTAGCCGTCGGGCGTCGCGGTCGCGATCGCGGAATGGCCGACCACGCCGGAGCCGCCGGTGCGGTTGACGACGTTGAACGGCTGGCCGAGATCCTTTTCCAAAAGCGCCGCCACGATACGCGCGGTGGCGTCGGTGCCGCCGCCGGCGCCCCATGGCACGATCACGGTCACCGGGCGCGCCGGATAGGCCTGCGCCGAAGCCGGCTTTAAGCCGAAGCCTGCAACAGCCGCCGCAGCGGCGGATGAAGCCGCAAACGCGCGGCGCGTGATTTTCCTGGACATGGTGATCCTCCCCTGCGGCGCCCGTGAATCCAGGCGCTCTTGTCATGCGACTTTATAGGCGGCTTTGTGCTGCGGTCGCAAGTCGTTGGCCGATCATGTGCTTTCATCGGAGGCGGGAATTTCGCCACATCCGGAAATCGGGTGGCGGCGATCGGTCTACCCGAAATAGGTATCCGCATGCGGCTCGCTTACCGGGCCGCGATCGAAAGTGGAGAGACCATGACGACCGCCTATTACAGCACCGTGCTGAACCATCCCCTTCAAACCGTCTGGGACCTGATCCGCGACTTCAACAACTACCCGGCCTATATCGAAGGCGTCAGCGAAAGCGTGATCGAGGACGACAAGGGCGGCGACGAAGTCGGCGCGGTCAGGCGCTTCTGCTACCTCGGCAACTGGGTCCGGCAGCGGCTCGCCGGCCATTCCGACCAAGCGCATTCGCTGACCTATGCCGGTATCGAGCCGTTGCCGTTTCCCTCGGGGCTTGTTCCGGACGCGCCGGCGCCGACGCACTATGAAGGCACGATGCATCTGCTGCCGGTCGTCGAGGGCAACAAGACCTTCATCGAATGGAAGGTTCGGCTCGATTCCGCACCGGAGGATGCCGATCGTTGGCATCAGCTGTTCCAGTCATGGATTCCGGACTGGACGCATTCGCTCGAACGGGCGCTGGCCCGCCGGAGCGCCTGAAGGCGTGGCTTTTCATTGCGGCCGGTCTTCGTCGTCCTTCGGCCGCGCGCCGCCGAAAATCCTGACGCCTTCCGGCGTCAGGTACGGCTGCAACGTCTCCCACGGCACGAAGGCGATATAGCCGCCTTCGGCGTAGGGGCCGACCGCATAAGGCGAGATAGTGAAAGGTCAGGCCGGAACTCTTGCCTTGCGCGGTCGATGGCGCCAGCGAGACCGGGCCGATCTTGAGAAGCTTTGGCTCGATGGCTTCGATGGCACTCGATATCGCTGTCTTCCAGCGCCGCGCTGCTTCTTTTCGGCCCTGAGCGAGATAACGACGCCTTGCCGCATCGCCTTCATCGTCGGGCCGTTGTCGGCCGTTTCGGTGAAGAACGGACGGATGCTGATGCGCTTGCCGGCCGATTTGATCCCACAGGATCGTGTCGACGTCGAACTGTTGGGATGCGCGCCGCCTGGGTGTTCACGTAGTCGTTCCTGACGATGCTCACATAGCGACCATCGACGACGCGAGCGCATCTCGTATTTTCGCTCCATGGTCCATGGGCCGTTGCGGAACAACTCCGGTTCGCTCTCGCGTTCCTTCTCGGCATCGGCGGCGGTTCGTCTCCACCCACTTCTTGCCCTCGGCGAGGCAATCCGCTGCCAGAGCGCGGATCGGCCTTGATCTTCGCGTCGAGAATAGACGCGCGGCATCGAGCGCTTTGTTCTTGATGGAAAAGTCCGGCTTGGGGTCGGCGGCGAAGAGCGGATGCCACAGCGACGACGTGCCATGCGCGCTGGCCAGACCGACGGTTCGGAAGAGATTTGAGCAATGCCATGCTGTGCACGGGAAATCCTTTGCGAGAAGCCCGATGATGAACTACTCCGCCGCCTCGCTGTGCCCGAGCCGCGCATTGAGTTTGTGGATCAGCTCTTCGGCGGCGTCGGAGATCACGGTGCCGGGCGGGAAGATCGCTTCGGCGCCGGCCTTGTAGAGGGCGTCATAATCCTGCGGCGGCACCACGCCGCCGATGATGATCATGATGTCCTCGCGGCCATGCTTTTTAAGCGCGTCCTTGAGTTCCGGCACCGCCGTGAGGTGCGCCGCCGCCAGCGACGAGACGCCGAGGATGTGCACGTCGTTTTCCACCGCCTGCCGCGCCGCCTCGTCGGCGGTGGCGAACAGCGGCCCGATATCGACGTCGAAGCCGACGTCGGCGAAGGCCGACGCAATCACCTTCTGGCCGCGGTCATGGCCATCCTGACCGATCTTCGCGACGAGGATGCGGGGGCGGCGGCCTTCGGCCGTCTCGAACGCATCGATCAGCTCCTGCACTTTTTCGACCCGGTTGGACATGGTGGACGCCTCCCGCTTGTAGACGCCGGTGATGGACTTGATTTCGGCGCGGTGCCGCCCGAACACTTTTTCCATAGCGTCCGAAATTTCGCCGACGGTGGCTTTCGCACGCGCGGCGTCGATCGCCAGCGCCAACAGGTTGCCGTTGCCTTCGCCGGCGCTGCGCGTTAGCGCGGCCAGCGCCGCGTCGACTTCCTTCTGGGTGCGCTCCGAGCGCAGCCGCTTCAGCTTGTCGATCTGCAGCCGCCGCACGGTGGAGTTTTCCACCTTCAGCACGTCGATCGCCGCTTCGTTGACCGGCTTGAACTTGTTGACGCCGATCACCGCCTGCCGTCCGGCGTCGATCCGCGCCTGCGTCTTGGCGGAGGCTTCCTCGATCCGCAGTTTCGGCACGCCAGCCTCGATCGCCTTGGCCATGCCGCCGAGCGCCTCGACTTCCTGAATATGCCCCCAGGCCTTCGCCGCGAGATCCCGCGTCAGCCGCTCGACATAATAGGAGCCGCCCCAGGGATCGATGATGCGGTTGGTGCCGCTTTCCTGCTGCAGGAACAATTGCGTGTTGCGCGCGATGCGGGCCGAAAAGTCCGTCGGCAGCGCCAGCGCCTCGTCGAGCGCGTTGGTGTGCAGCGATTGCGTGTGGCCTTGGGTTGCCGCCATCGCCTCGATGGTGGTGCGCATCACGTTGTTGAAGACGTCCTGCGCGGTCAGCGACCAGCCGGAGGTCTGGCAATGCGTGCGCAGCGACAGCGAGCGCGGGTCCTTCGGGTTGAACTGCGTCAGCAGCTTGGCCCACAGCAGCCGCGCCGCGCGCATCTTGGCGACTTCCATGAAGAAGTTCATGCCGATCGCCCAGAAGAACGACAGCCGCGGCGCGAAGCGGTCGACATCGAGGCCGGCGGCAAGCCCGGCGCGCAGATATTCGACGCCGTCGGCCAGCGTGTAGGCGAGCTCGAGGTCCTGCGTCGCGCCGGCTTCCTGCATGTGATAGCCGGAGATCGAGATCGAGTTGTACTTCGGCATCTTCTGCGAGGTGTACGCAAAGATGTCGGAGATGATCCGCATCGAGGGCGTCGGCGGATAGATGTAGGTGTTGCGCACCATGAACTCTTTCAGAATGTCGTTCTGAATGGTGCCCGACAATTTTTCCGGCGGAACGCCCTGTTCCTCGGCCGCCGCGACGAACAGCGCGAGGATCGGCAGCACCGCGCCGTTCATGGTCATCGACACGCTCATCTGGTCGAGCGGAATGCCCGAGAACAGCGTGCGCATGTCGTAGATGGAATCGATCGCGACGCCCGCCATGCCGACGTCGCCGGTGACGCGCGGATGATCGGAATCGTAGCCGCGGTGGGTGGCGAGATCGAACGCGACCGAAAGACCCTTCTGCCCGGCGGCGAGGTTGCGGCGATAGAACGCGTTGGAATCTTCCGCCGTGGAGAAGCCGGCATACTGCCGGATGGTCCAGGGCTGGTTGACATACATGGTCGGGTAGGGGCCGCGCAGATAGGGCGCGATGCCCGGCCAGGTCTCCAGGAAGTCGATGCCTTCGAGGTCGGCCTCGCTGTAGCCGGGCTTTACAGGGATGCCCTCGGGCGTCAGCCACGGCTCGGCGCTGCCGGCGGGCTGCGCGGGCGCGATGGCTTCAAAGGCGATATCTGCGAAATTCGGAATGCGGCTCATGGTATCCATCATAGCATATGTGAGCGTCTGGGGGCGTTACCCCTAATCATGGTCCGGATGCTGGTGGCTGGTGATGGTTGCCATCTTCTCCGGCCCGTAATTCTGCATGCGTGGTCTGGCTCGGCAAATTGGCGATGCCGACCACCCAGCCGAGCCGGGATTCGGTTCCATATTGCCGCGTCGGCACCACCCGGTCGGGCCGGTCGAACGCGCCGGTCATGATCTCGATCCGGGGGCCGCCGATCCGGCGGAAGCTCAAGGGCGTGCCGCAGGCGGCGCAGAAATCGCGCTCGGCGATGGAGGAGGATTGGAACGACGCCGGCTTGCCGCGGGTCCAGGCAAAATCCTCGTGCTCGATGTCGGCGAGGGAGGCGAACGGCGCGCCTGACGCCTTCTGGCACATCCGGCAATGGCAGATGCTGATCTTGGCCGGCGCCTTCGACACCGCAAAGCGGATGGCGCCGCACTGGCAGCCGCCGGTCAGGACCGTCTTTGCTGTTCTCCGTCATGCCTGCTCCATCCGCTGCCAGGCTTCCCGCAGCATCGCCAGCGCATCGCCGCCGGCAAAGATGAAACTCTCCGACGCCGGCCTCGCGCAGCGCGGCCTCCTGTTCGCCGGGCCGCCCTGCCAGATAGATATGCTTGGCACCTGCAGCTTGAAGGGCCTTCGCGGCGGCCACCGCGTGTTCCGCATAGGCCTTGTCGGATGAGCACAGGCAGGCAATGGCCGCGCCGGAGGCCTTGAACGCGGCGGCCAGCGCCGCAGGGTCGGCAAAGCCCTGCGTGTCGATCGCCTCGATGCCGCCGGTCTCGAAAAAGCTTTTGGCGAAGGTGGCGCGCGCCGTGAAATCGGCGGCGGTGCCGAGATTGGCGAGGAAGATCTTTGGCCGCGCGCCGGATGCCTTGAGCTTCTCGTCCGATTTGTCGCGCAGCGCCTCGAATGGTGCGGCCAGCCGCATCGGCGCCAGCGCGTCGAATTTGAACTTCGCCTCGCCATAGGGCGGCAGCACCACCGGCTTTGCGTCGAGAACGGCGATCTCGGCCTCATGCAGGTTCGGAAATTCGCTCGCGCCCGTCAGCACGTCGCGCCGCTTGGCGATATTGGTCTCGCGCACCGCGCGCGTGGCGGCGACCTTCCTCTGGATCAGGTTCTGTTCGAGCGCCGCAAAAATGCCGCCGGCCTTTTCGATCTCCTGAAACAGCGACCACGCGGCTTCGCAAAGCTGTCTGGTCAACGTTTCGATGCCGCCGGAGCCGGCCGCGGGATCGCTCACCTTGGCGAGATTGGACTCTTCCAGCAGCACCAGTTGCGTGTTGCGCGCGGCGCGCCGCGCGAACGGATCGGGCAATCCAAGCGCCAGCGTATGCGGCAACACGGTGATGGCGTTGGCGCCGGCCGAGCCCGGCGGAGAACGTCGCCATCGTCGCGCGCAGCATGTTCACGTAAGCATCGCGCTGCGTCAGCATGCGCCACGCGGTATCGGCGGCGACGAACAGCGGCTTGGGCGTCAATCCGCAGGCCTGCTCGATCCGCGCCCATAACAGCCGCAGCGCACGGAATTTCGCCAGCGTCAGGAACTGGTCGGCGTCGGCGCTGAGCCGCGCATGGACCATGCCTTGCGCATCTTCGAGCGCAACGCCGGCCTGTTCGATCGCGCGCAGATAGGCGACACCGCAAGCCAGCACGAAGGCCAGTTCCTGAACTTCCGATCCGCCGGCATCATGGATCACCCGTCCATCGGCGACCGCAAGCCGGCCCTTGAAGCCCATCGCCGCGAGGCCTTTGATCGCGCCGGTGACGGCCGGGACGATTTCGTCCCAGCTATAGGGGCTGGAGCCCCACACCGCGCAGGCGCCGAGCGGATCGAGCCCGAAGCGGATGTCGCAGGCTGCGGGGTCGAGGCCCTTGCCCTTGATGTATTCGGCGACGTGAATGGCCGCCATTCGCGATTGCGGGCCGATCTGAAGCTCGATGCCGATGCCGGCGTCGAGATAAATGCCGTCGAGGATTTGCGCGACGGCCTCCGCCGAAGGATCGAGCCCGAAACCATGCGCGCCATTGGCGCCGGCGAACACCAGCGTCAGCCCGGTCGCGCCGTTTTCCAGATCGTGCAGCGCCTGCGCGTTGGCTGCCTTTGCGTCGGGATGATCGATCCGCTGCATGATCTGCCAGGGCGCCGCCGCGGCACGGCCGGCAACCAGCGCGGCGCCTTTCGCGCGGCGATAGATCGGATCGATTTTCAGCCCGTCGGACGTCTTGCTGACCAGTTTTTCGAACGGCGCGCCCTTCAGCACCCCGTCGACCAGCTTGCGCCAGTCCTCAAAGGTCGCCTGCGGAAAATCTGCCGCCAATGTCAGTTCGTCGGTCTTGGTCATCCCACGCCATTGATTCCCTGGTCATCGCCTGATTTGGCCGGAAATTGCCACGCGGCGGCCCGCCAAGCCAAACGGTTGTTTTGGGCCTTTTGCCGGTCAATCGAGCTCGGGCAGCCGCTGGATACCCTCGGTCGAAAGCTGCGCCAGCGCATCCGCGACGCGGCGTCCCGCAATGAGACGGTCGGGCACGATTTCGGCCAGCGGCACCAGCACGAAGGCGCGTTCGAAAAGCCGCGGATGCGGCAGCGTCAGTTCGGGCTTGTCGAGCTTGACGTCGTCATAGGCGATCAAATCGAGGTCGAGGGTGCGGGGACCCCAGCGTGTTCATGGGCGCGGTCGCGGCCGAATTTCTTCTCGATCTTGTGCAGCGTGAACAGCAGCGCATGCGGATCGAGGCTGGTTTCGATCTCGATGCAGGCGTTGGTGAACGGCGCCTGGTCTTCCTCGCCCCAGGGCGGGGTGGTGTAGTCGGAGGAGCGCGCCAGCAGGGCGGCCTGCGTCATGCCGCAGATATTGGCGATGGCCTTCTGGAATGTCGCGCGGACGTCGCCGACATTGCCGCCGAGCGCGATCAGCACATCAGCCATGTCAGGGCGATGGCCGCTTGCGCGATCAGCACCACGCCGACATCCTCGAAGATCGCGGCGATCGGCGCATGCGGCTTGTGCACGGTGACCTTGACCGCATCGATGCGGGCGAACGCTGCGAAGATCGCGTCGGCCACGGCGCCGGCGGCGCGCTCCAGCAGCTTGTAATTGGTGTTCTTGAAAGCCGCCGTCGCGGTCGCCACCACGCTTGCATAAGACACTGTGTCGGACAGGTGATCGGTATGTGCGGCTTCCGACAGATCGGCGGAAAGTTCGAGGTCGATGACAAAGCGCTGCCCGACTTCGGTCTCGTGCTCCATCACGCCGTGGCGGGCATGGATGACGACGCCGGTGATGAAGATCGTATCGCTCATCCTTGCTCCCTGATTGCGGCGGCGACGCGCAACGCCTGTACGGTCTCGGCGACGTCATGCGCCCGGATGATCCGCGCGCCGTTATCGGCGGCCAAGAGATGCGCGGCGATCGAGCCGCCAAGCCGCTGATGCGGTTCCGATGGCGTCACCGTGCTGATGAAGCGTTTTCGCGAGGCGCCGACCAGCAGTGGAAATCCAAACGACTGCAACTCACTAAGCCGCGCCAGCGCGGTCATGCTCTGCTCGGGCGTCTTGCCGAAGCCGATGCCGGGATCGAGCACGATCTTGTCGGGCGAAATGCCGGCGCGGGTGGCAATCTCGATCGAGGTTGCAAAGAAATTGGCGATGTCCTGCATGATGTCGATGGCAGGATCGGCGCTGTCGCGATTGTGCATGATGACGACGGGTACATCGCGTTCGGCGATCAGCGCGGCCATGCCGGCATCGCGCTGCAGGCCCCAGACATCGTTGGCGATGGCCGCGCCCTGATCCAGAGCCCATGCGGCGACGGCGGATTTCATGCTGTCGATCGATACGGGAATGCCGAGCGCGACGACGCCGGGCAGCACCGGCTGAAGTCGTCGCAATTCTTCCTCCGCCGAGATCGGTTCCGACCCATAGGGCCGGGTGGATTCCGCGCCGATGTCGATGATGTCGGCGCCTTCGTCGACCATCCGCCGGGCCTGCGCCAGCGCCCGCTCGGGTACCGTGAATTGCCCGCCGTCGGAGAATGAATCCGGCGTCAAATTCAGCACGCCCATCACGGCGGGAGAGGGTTTTGACAGCAGCGCAGGCAGCACCGGATGACCGGCCGGACCGGTTGTGTCGGTGGGTCTGGGCTTGGCTGCGATCATGCGGTCGCTTTGCGCGGTCCGCGCCGGGGAGTCAAGGCGTGAGAGCCTGCTCCGCGGGGGCCGGCCCGACCGGCTTCAGTAGCTGATTTTCGGCGACAGCTTGCGCGCCTGCGCGATCAGTTGCTCGACCGACCTTTCGGAGGGCAGAACCCGCACGAGTTTCCGCCTGGTGTTCACGTCTTTCATGTTCTGGGCCAGGCGTGCCGGATTGCGCAGCGCGAGTTCGCGTACGGTCGTGACGCCGGCGGCGCGCACCAAGCCTACCTTGGCCTTGCCCATTCCGGGAATGCGCATGTAGTCGGAAAAATTCGCCCATTCGAGCAGTTGCTGTTCGCTGATGCCGGTCTTCGCCGCGAGTGCCTTGCGTCCTTTCACCGTGCGGGCGGCCTCCAGCAGCGCCTCGGTGGTGCGAATGCCCAACGATTTCAGTTTCGAGGCAGAGTAGGCGGTCAGGCCTTCGATCTCGGAAAGGGGATAAGTCATGATACTCGATGAAAAAGGAATGTGCTCGGGCCGGATGTGCTCGCGAAGGTGCTTAGCTACGCAAACTGGCTGAGGCCCGGCGTCCCCGAAATGATTTCGCCCATTTGATCCGCTCCGATTTTGTCGCGACCGAACCTGAAAAGTTCACGCGCCACGCCCTGGATCTCGTTCATGCCCAGGCCAAGCGCCATCAGCCTGCTGCCAACCGCCATCAAGCCTCCGCCCATCAGCCGCGAGAAACCGCCGCTGCTGCTGGAAGCAGCAATTGCTGCTTCTGCACCCGGAATTTGGTCGATCAGGGCCTGAACTTTGTCGGAGGGTCCCTCGTTGCGGAGAAAACCCAGAACGATGCCGATGGTTTTTTCAGCCACAGCGCTATCGATGCCGGCCTTGGCGGCCAGCCGTCCTATCAGTTCGTCCATATTTTGCCCCGTCCCCAACCGGCCGTTTGATGAGCCGCTTGCCTAAAATTGATCTTGAGCGCCTGCGTTCTGAAATACAAGCGACCGACCCCCACCGAGACGATTTTGATTCGCCGAGTGTTGCAGCAATGCAAGACTGAATGCCGGTTCACGCCGGCTTGTTGCGCTGCGTTCCCTTTTTTTCTCCTAAAGGTCGGAAAAAAGTATGAGAAGCGCGTATGTCGAGGTGCGGTGAATACTCATGTGTGCGCCGCGAACGGTTTCAATCCGAAGCCAGGATGCGATATGATTGCTGATCAAACCTGCGCGATGCGCGCGAAGAGGCGATGCGATGGCGAGCTCCGATAACAAGACGGCCGATACCGACGAGAAGATTTTCATCGGCAAGGGCGAACAGACGGCTTGGCTGGCGCTTGCGCTCGCCAATCGGCATGGCCTTGTCACCGGAGCGACCGGAACCGGCAAGACGGTGTCGCTGCAGGTCATGGCGGAGGGTTTTGCCCGCGCCGGTGTTCCCGTATTCGCAGCCGACATCAAGGGCGACCTGTCCGGTATCTCCGAAGTCGGCGAGGGCAAGGATTTCATCCTCAAGCGCGCCAAGGAAATGGGCATCGACTTCCAGCCCGACCAGTTCTCGACCGTGTTCTGGGATGTGTTCGGCGAGCAGGGCCATCCGGTTCGCGCCACGGTGACGGAGATGGGGCCGCTATTGCTGTCGCGCATGCTCGACCTGAACGATGTGCAGGAAGGCGTTCTCAATGTCGCATTCCGTGTGGCAGATGAAAACGGCTTGACGCTTATCGACATGAAGGATCTGCGCGCGCTGTTGGACGCGATTGCGCCAGCCACTGGCAAAAAAGGGCCGGATGCCGAAGTTGATGAACTCGCCGACATTCGAAAGGCCGCGCAGAGCTATGGTAATGTCAGCAAGGCAACCGTCGGAACCATTCAGCGCCAGCTTCTGGTGCTGGAAAATCAGGGCGCATCGAAATTCTTCGGCGAGCCGGCGCTGACGCTGAAGGATTTCATGAAGACGGACAGCGACGGCCGCGGGATGATCAACATCCTGGCCGCCGACAAGTTGATGCAGAGCCCAAGCTCTACGCCACCTTCCTGTTGTGGATGCTGTCTGAATTGTTTGAAGAGTTGCCGGAAGCGGGCGACTTGCCGAAGCCGAAACTGGTGTTCTTCTTCGACGAAGCGCATCTGTTGTTCGACGATGCGCCGGACGCGCTGATGGACAAGATCGAGCAGGTGGTCCGCCTGATCCGCTCCAAGGGCGTCGGTGTCTACTTCGTCACGCAAAATCCGATCGATGTGCCGGACAAGGTGCTGGCCCAGTTGGGCGGTCGCGTGCAGCACGCGTTGCGCGCCTTTACGCCGCGCGACCAGAAAGCGGTGAAGGCGGCGGCGCAGACCTTTCGGCCCAATCCGAAGCTCGATACCGCCCGCGTCATCATGGAACTCGGCAAGGGCGAGGCGCTGGTGTCGTTCCTCGAAGGCGGAGGTACGCCGACCATGGTCGAACGTGTCATGATCCGTCCGCCGACGGCACGGATCGGGCCGGTCACGCCGGAAGAGCGCAAGGCGATCATGAACAAGAGCCCGCTCAAGGGTAAATATGACACCGCGATCGATGCCGAATCCGCCTATGAGATGCTGCAGAAGCGCGTGGCCGGAACGGCGGCGCACCCGGATGGGCAGGATGGTGGCGGCGGCGGCGTTCTCGGACAGATCGGTTCGATCGTCGGCTCGATCTTCGGAACCAACGTCAAGCGTGGCAAGATGTCGACCGGCCAGGTGATTGCGCGAGACGTTACGCGTTCTGTCACGAACAAGGTCATCGGCGGTGTCGCTGCCGATCTCGGCAAAGCAGTGGGCGGCTCGCTCGGTGGTTCGATCGGACGCTCGCTGGTGCGCGGTGCGCTTGGCGGTTTGCTGCGGCGATAGAGCGTTTTCGAGCGAAGCATGCCCTCGGACTTGATCCGGGGGTGGAAGCCGGTTCGCGTGAAGGAAACGCGCCTGGAAGAACAGTCGCTAACGGTCTCCTCTAAGCTCTGGAACAATCGCGTGAGATATCCGTCGCTGCGCAGGCCGCTCGATCTGCTATTCCTGGTCTGCTGCATCGCCCTGACCGCCGACGTTCTCGTTCCGGAGATCTGGGGCAGCGGCAAGACCAAGGACTATCCGCTGTGGTTCTGGGCGGGGCAGCAGGTGCTGCAGGGCAAAAATCTCTATCCCGATAGCGCCTCGGCCTATTTCGACTTCATCTATCCGCCGATCTCTGCGGTGTTGCTCGCGATCCCGAGCTGGTTCGGCAAGATACCGCTTTATCTGTTGCTGTGTTTCCTCAACGTCGCCGCGTGGTGGATGACGGCGCAGTTCTCGCACGCGATGGCGGGATCGGGACGCAGGCCGAGCCCATGGCTCGAAGCGCTGCCGGGTGTCGTCACCGTCACCTTCGTGTTCGATATGTTCGACCTCGGCCAGCCAAATCTCGTGCTGCTGGCGCTGATGCTCTACGGGTTCTGGCTGCTGCGCGACCATCGGGGCTGGATGGCGGGAAGCATGTTTGCGCTCGCCACCGCCATCAAGGTGTTTCCGGTGGCGGTGCTGCCCTATCTGGTGTGGCGCCGGCAGTGGGCGGCGGCCGCGAGCATGCTGGTGATGACAGGCATGTTCCTGTTCGTGCTGCCGGCGCCGTTTCGCGGTTTCCAGCACAACGCCACCGAGCTGAAGAACTGGTACCAGGGCATGGTGGGGACGAGTTCGGAAAAGGGGTTCGGACAGCGCGCCGAACAGAACTGGTCGTGGGTGAACCAGTCGCTCGTCGCGATGACCCACCGCCTGACGCGGCCGGTGAACTACAATCAGTATAATCCGTCAAATCCTGCACGCACGATGAATGTCGCCGATGTCGACTTCAAGACAGCGAACTGGATCGTGCTGGCGGTTTCGCTCGTGATCGGGCTCGGCTATGTGGCGGTGATGCCGCCGGCCTCGCGCCGCACCGAACGCTCGGATGCCGAGGAAATCGGCATCCTGTTTTGCCTGATCACGGTGGCCTCGCCGCTGGCGCGGCAATATTACTTCCTGTGGCTGTTCTTTCCGATCACCGTTCTGGCCCATCGCGCCGCCTATGATCCGCGTCCGGCCCTCAGAACAGGCACATGGGCGTTGCTCGCGACAGCGGGCGGCTTGCTGTTGCTGTCGCTCCCGGTGTTTCCGAACGACCTGCAGGCCTATGGCAACAATCTCGTCGCCACCGCGCTGCTCACCATCGGGCTGGGCTGGCACATACTGCATCCGCCTGCCGCGGATGTCGCCTTGCCTCAGGGCGCGGGCGAGCTACAACTTCAGGCAGACAACAACGCCCATACCCGGGGATAATCAGCGATGTCCAATGCAAAGATCCAGCCGGTCCTCGATCATATCGACGCCGATTTCGACAACAGCCTCGAGCGGCTGTTTGCGCTGCTGCGGATCAAGTCGATCTCGGCCGACCCGGCCTTCGCCGCCGATTGCAAGGCGGCGGCCGATCATCTGGCCAAGGATATCGCGACGCTCGGCTTCAAGGCCGAGGTGAGGCCGACGGCGGGACATCCGGCGATCGTCGCCAAGAACAATGACAAGGCCAATGGCAGCACCGATGGCCGGCCGCACGTCCTGTTCTACGGTCATTACGATGTGCAGCCGGTCGATCCGCTCAATTTGTGGCACCGTCCGCCGTTCGAGCCCGTCGTCACCGATCACGCCGACGGCCGAAAAATCATCGTGGCGCGCGGCGCCGAGGACGACAAGGGACAGTTGATGACTTTTGTCGAGGCCTGCCGCGCCTGGAAGAAGGTCACGGGATCGCTGCCGGTCGATGTCACGATCCTGATCGAAGGCGAGGAGGAAGTCGGCTCGAAGAATTTCGTGCCATTCATGGAGGCGATCAAGGACGAACTGAAGGCCGACTTCGCGATGGTCTGCGACACCGGCATGTGGGACCCCAACACGCCCGCCATCACGACATCGCTGCGCGGCCTGGTGTATGACGAGGTCACCATCAAGGCCGCCAACCGCGACCTGCATTCCGGTGTGTTCGGCGGCGGCGCGCGCAACCCGATCCGCGTGCTGACCAACATCCTCGGCGGCCTGTTCGACGACGACGGCCGCATCACCATCCCCGGCTTCTACGACGGCGTGAAGGATCTGCCGCCGGATATCCTGGCGCAGTGGAAGAGCTCTCAACCTTTCGCCGGAGTCGTTCCTCAAGCCGATCGGCCTCTCGATCCCCGCCGGCGAAAAGGACCGCCTGCTGATCGAGCAGGTCTCCTCGCGTCCGACCTGCGACATCAACGGCATCTTCGGCGGCTACACGGGCGAGGGCTCGAAAACCGTGATCCCGGCGGAGGCTTCCGCAAAGGTCTCGTTCCGTCTGGTCGAAGGCCAGGACCCGCAGAAGATCAAGCAGTCGTTCCGCGACTACGTCACCGCGC
This sequence comes from uncultured Alphaproteobacteria bacterium, assembly GCA_963742935.1. GTDB lineage: Bacteria > Pseudomonadota > Alphaproteobacteria > Rhizobiales > Xanthobacteraceae > Bradyrhizobium. Next base: position 79,669 of record CAVUOI010000006.1, read on the forward strand.
GGCTTCCGGGCGACTGCAAGGCGGTCTTCACCGAACACTCCAGCGGCGCGGCGATCGCGCTCGACTGGAACATGAAGCCGCTGGCGGCGGCCAAGCGCGCGCTGACCGAGGAGTGGGGCAAGGAGGCACTGCTGGTCGGCTCCGGCGCCTCGATCCCGATCGTCGCGGATTTCAAGCGCACGCTCGGCCTCGACAGCCTTCTCATTGGCTTCGGCCTCGACGACGACAACATCCATTCGCCGAACGAGAAGTACGATCTCAAGAGTTTTCACAAGGGCATCCGCTCCTGGGCGCGGATATTGGGCGCGCTGGCGGAGCCGACGAAGTAGAGCGCGAGACAGTGGGTGCGCAAAGGCGCTTTGCGCCGTGCCACTATCTATCCGATGGGTTGGCCTTGAACAGCGGGCACGCGGAGCCTGTCATCTCTGTGCGAGCGCAATTGCGCTCGTCGCGGAGCGCGGGTTCGCGCGACCCGTTGGCCTTACCCACCCTGCCGCGCACCCTCATTGCGGCGATGGGCCCACACCGGGCGCGCCGGCACCGCGGATGTAGCGGTTCCGGGCCGATTCCGTCCAGGTCCGGGTTACTTTGTATTGCACGCCACCCTATTGAGGCGTTCAATCTGGCGGGTATCCGTCCTCCCGAACCAGACCGGTTCGATCTGTCGCCGGCAGACGAGACGGTCGGCGACATGATCCGGATCCTCGGCGGTACGCAGGCCGAAGCCACTACCACCTCTGCGGTTCAGTTGCGTCGTGCGCGGGAGGATTGGCGATAAAAGCCGATAGCAGCCGATGACACCACATCAATCCTCGATCACGACCGGCGTGCCGCCACGATTTTCAGACGAGGCGTTCGATCCGCAGCAGCCGACGCTGCAACTGATCTACGACGCTGCGCCGATCGGCCTTGCATTCCTGTCGCCGGACTGCCGCTATCTGCAGATCAACCAGCGCATGACCGATATCTGCGGCATATCGGTTGAGGATCATCTTGGCCGTTATGTGCGGGATTGCGTTCCGGCGCTGGCGGACGCGGTCGAAGGCATCGTGCAGTCGATCATGCGTACCGGCGATCCCGTCACCGGCGTCGAGGTGGCCGGCCAGCGCGCCGACCAGACCGATGAACGCTTCTGGGTTACCTACTGGCACCCGCATCGCAACGCCGACGGTGAGATCGTCGGCGTCAATGTCGCTGCCGAGGAGATCACCGAGCGCAAGCGCGCCGAGGCCGCGCTGAGGGCCAGCGAACGCCAGTTCCACACGCTGGCGGATTCGATTCCGCAACTGGTGTGGATGGCGCATGCCGACGGCGCGATCTACTGGCTCAACAGTCATTGGTACGAATACACGGGCCGGCCCGCCGGTGAGATCGACCCGCATGCCTGGCATACGGTGCTTGGCAATCGCTGGGCCGAGGCATTGGCAACCGGTACCGCTCTGGAGTCGGAGTTGTCGCTGCTCAGCAAGGACGGCGAGTATCGCCCGTTCCTGACGCGCGTCGTTCCGCTGCGCGATCCCCAAGGCGGGGTCTATCGCTGGATCGGCACGCATATCGACATCAGCGAGCGCCAGCGCAGCGAGCGGGAAGTGCGGATGGCCAGGGATGCGGCCGAAGCCGCGTTGCAAAATCTGCGCGAGACCCAGAACTGGCTGATCGAGGCGGAAAAGCTTGCAGCGCTCGGTCGGCTGGTCGCCGGTGTCGCGCACGAAATCAACAATCCGCTCGGCACCAGTCTCACGGTCGCGTCATCGCTGGAGCGCAAAAGCCGATTGTTTACCGCGGAAACAGCGCGGGGGGCGCTCAAGCGGTCGAGCCTGAACGAGTTTGTGGACGCCGTGCGCGATGGTTCTGCGCAGCTTCAGGAGAGCCTGAACCGCGCGGCCGGACTGATCCAGTCGTTCAAGCAGGTGGCGTCCGACCGCAACAATTCGGAGCTTCGGTCGTTCGACCTCGGCGATCTCACCGAGCAGGTCGCCATGGGCTTACGGCCGGCTCTGCCGAAGCACGGCGTGACGCTGAACGTCGAGTGCGCGCAGGGCCTTTCGATCAGCAGCTATCCCGGCTCCTATGGGCAGGTGCTGACCAACCTTTTCCTCAACTCGATCGCGCATGCGTATCCGGACGGCCGGCAGGGAAATATTGCCATCAAGGTGAGCGCATTCGGCGACAATGATGTCGAGATCATCTTCAGCGACGACGGCTGCGGCATGAGCCCGGACGTCAGGCGGCAGGCGTTCGATCCGTTCTTTACTACTCGCCGCCACCAGGGCGGCACTGGCCTCGGCCTGCATATCGTCTATAGCGTGGTGACGGATCGCCTCGGCGGCCAGCTTCGCTTGAGAAGCGAACCCGGGGAGGGGACTGACGTAAGGATCGTACTCCCAAGACAGATCCCGGACAGGACGTGAGCGTTACGCCAGCCACACCGCCGTCCCCAAAAAAAAACGCCGCCCGGAATTGGGCGGCGTTTTGATTCGGTCGTGTAGAGGTCGTTGGCGACTATCCTACACGGTAATTTCGAATTTTCAATTCCTGTAGCTGGGATCCATGCGATCGAGTTTGCGCAACAGCGGCGGCCACACCAAATTGGTGGAGCGCAGTTCGGCGCGGTCGGGATTGGCGAACAGCTGCTCGTTCTTGTCGATCACGGCCTGTTCGACCGGGTAGGCGGTCGGCCCCAGCATGCGGGTGCGCACCTGCATCGTGCAGGCGCGCTCCAGATGATACATCCGCTCGAAGGCTGACGCGACCGAGCGACCGACCGTCAGCGTGCCGTGATTGCGCAGCAGCATGTGGTTCTTGTCGGCGAGGTCCTTTTGCAGCCGCGGGCGTTCGTCGTGGTCGAGCGCCACGCCTTCATAGTCGTGATAGGCGAGGTCGTGGGTGACGAACTGCGCGGTCTGGTTCATCGGCAAAAGGCCTTCCATGCAGCTCGCGACCGCCGTTCCGTCAGGCGTATGCAGATGCAGCACGCAGCCGGCGTCCTCGCGCACTTCGTGGATCGCCGAATGAATGGTGAAGCCGGCCGGGTTGATGCTGTATTCGCTCTCGGTGAGCTGGTTGCCGTGCAGGTCGACCTTGACCAGGCTCGATGCCGTGATCTCGTCGAACATCAGGCCGTAGGGATTGATCAGGAAGTGATGGTCGGGCCCCGGCACGCGCGCCGAGATGTGGGTGTCGACCAGATCGTCCCAGCCATAGTGCGCGACCAGCCGATAGCAGGCGGCGAGGTTGACGCGCTGGTTCCACTCGGCGTCCGTCATGCCGGACGAGACTTCCTTCAGGCGAGCTTCGGCTGGCGACATGGCGCGCTTCTCCGACAAATGACCGATATTTCGGAAGCGAGCCTAGCCCTGCGCCGGACGGGCAGCAAGGCGCCCGTCCTGCGTGGCAGTCATGCCGGCGGCGATTTGCGATTATGGCGCCGGGATCGCCAGCAGCGTCGGGATCGGACGGCCGCGGATGTCGTAGACGCGCGCGAACACGACGTCGTCGCGCTTGATCTCCACCATCACGGGCGCGGTGAGGCCCTTGCAGTAGAACTCGCCCAGCGTCATCGCAAAATCGGCGGACTGGCTGTCCCAGCCGATGGTGTAGTCGGGACCGAGCGCGACCTGCGCCGGACGTTGAGGGCCGCAGACCGCGACCTTCCATTTCCGCCCCTGCGGCGGCGATTCCTGCCGCTCCACCAGTTCCTCGCGCAGGCCGTCGGATGCCTGTTTCAGCGCCAGACCCCAATAGTCCAGCATGAAGTATTTATCGGCGGTGCGAACCGTGCCGGCGATGTGGTTGAAATGGGTGTATTCATAGGGGTGCAGGCGGATCATCTCGCTGAGCGGCAGCAGCAGGCCGAATGTGAACACCGCAAGTGCTGCGGGTTGCCAGCGGCGGTGGTGGTCCTTCAGCCAGTTCATGCCCCAGGCAAACGATACGCCGGCCAGCACGGCCATCGGCGGAATGACGAAAACGAAATGCCGGATGCCGTTGTAGAGCGCCGGCCGCTTCACCATCGCGATCACCAGCGGCAGGCTGGCCGCCAGCGTCAGCATCAGGAAGATGGTCTTGCGGCGCCCCGCGACGTCCGCGCGCGACAGCGACATGAAGGTGCCGACGACGCCGGCGATCAGCAGCGCGAGCATGATTTCGGGAAGCTGCAGCGCGAACAGCGTCGGCAGATAGGACCACGGCATGTCAGGCACCGAGACCAGCGCGCCGTCGAACATTTCCTTCCAGGGCTTTTCGAAGAAGTGCGAGAAATAGGTCAGCGCCTTGAAGGGATGGTCGGCTTCCATGATCGACCACGGCCACACCAGGCCCATGATCAGGTATCCGAACACGAGGCCGGGCAGCAGCACGTACAATACATGGGTGAAGCGCCGGGCCGCTTCGCGCGCGCCTTGCGTGCGGACTTCCTCGATCAATAGCGGCACGAAGCCGACCAGCGCATAGATCAGCGCCAGCCCGCCGAGAATCCGGCAGCCGATCGAGAGGCCGGCGCCGAGGCCGACGATCAGGATGGTTCGCGGCGAGGGCGCGGGATATTCCTGGACGAGGCGCACCAGGCCCAGGATCAGGATCATCATCGAGACGGCAAACGGCGCGTCCTTCGGGTTCATGAACATGTGCCCGTAGAAGGTCGGGCACAGCGCCAGCAACAACAGCGTCGCGAGCCCGGCGAGCGGACCGCCGACGCGCCGCGCCAGCCGCCAGGTTACGGCAAGGCCGATCAGGCCGACGACGGCGCCGAGCAGCCGGCGCGTTTCGAACAGTTCCAGCGGGATGATCTTGTGCAGCAGCGCTGCCGCCATATCGAAGCCGCCGCCATACATATAGAGATTGGCGAACGACAGCGCGCCGGTGTCCTTGAAGCCGGAACCGTACATCCGCAGCAGCAGGTCGGCATATTCGGCGTGCGTGTAGTCGTCCCAGCCCAGTCCGTAGTCGCGGAAGGTCAGGCTCGCGACGATCGTGACGACGGCCAGCGTCAGCATGGCGAGGTCGTCGCAAGTCCGCTCCATCGAGCGCCGCGCAGGCGTATCGAGTGCAGAAGTCGTGATGGATGACATGGTGATTGGTAACCCAGCCCCTATGGCTCAGCCTGGATAGTCTTGAGCCTCATTCCCCGGGTAACCATATAGCGCAGTTCCATTACCAAGTAATTGGGAATTGTGGCCTTAAATCCCTGATGCGATGCAACAAACGGCAGCAATTGGTAGGTGGTAGGAATACGGGAGGCGGGCTGAACGGTAGCTGAACGACCGAGCGCGCTTGTTGGTTGTAAATCCTGTGATGTGGCGGTGCTATTGCGGAACCCCGGATACAATTGCCGGTTGGCGGTGCACTCAATATGACGGTATCGTGGCGTGGGGCGGCTGGCGAGCGTTTGGGGCGCGGCTGAGGGGTTGGTTCGATGGCATTTCTTGTGTTGGTCGCCGGGATCGGCCTCGTGGTGGCGGGCCTGCTGGCGATCGGCTTCGGAATTCCGATCAAGGAATTCAGCACCGGCAACACGCTGATCTTGACGGGCGTGATCGGCGTCTGCACCGGCACGATCATGCTCGGGCTATGGGTGGCGGTCCGGGAATTGAAGAATATCGCGCGGCGGCTCGTCACCGGCTTGCCTGAAGCGCGCGAGGAGGCCATGGAACGGTCGGCGCCTCCCGTCGCTGCGGCGCGGGAGACCAGCCCGGCCATTGGCGGCTTCCCGGAAGACGAAGCGATCGGCGGTCCCGGAGCCTTCTCGTCGCCGCCGGGCTTCTCTCCAGCGCCGACGCCACCGCCGTGGCAGAACGAAGAGGTGCTGCGCGATCATCCAATTCCCGAGCCGCTGCATCCCGAACCGCCACCGCCGGTTGCAAAGCCGAAGCGCAACCTGATGTTTTCGACGACCTCGCGAAAAGAGCGCGAGCGCGGGCGGTCCGGCGAGACGTTGCCGCCGGATCCGATGCCGCAGGAATTGCGTTCCAGGCCGCCCAGCGTGCCACAGGCGGAAACGGCCGAACCGCCATCGGCCCCGTTCGAAGATGCCTGGCCGCGGGTAGATCGCGCCAAGCCCGCCGAGATGTCGCCGCCGCGGCGCAGCAGCCGCATGCCCCCGACGCTCGCCGAAGCCAATACTGGCCCGGCGCATGGCCGCGACGCGCCCGAGGTGACGGTGCTGAAATCGGGCATCGTCGATGGCATGGCCTATTCGCTCTATTCCGACGGTTCGATCGAGGCCGAGATGCCGGAAGGCATGATGCGCTTTGCGTCGATCGATGAACTGCGGGTGCATCTCGACCAGCGGTCGTAGGGTCGCAGGCGGCCAATACTTGCCACACGGCCGGCTGTGGAAAATAAAGCGCCGCCCTTCTTGTCTATTTCCCGGTATCTCGGTCATATTCGCCAAGTCGTACGCGTTGCCGCTGATGTATAGGCGCGATCGGATACTATCCGGATCGCATGTCCGACAGATGCACTCGTCATCCCAGAAGGTTGAGCCATGACCGATTCCGCCGGCAAGACGCCCATTGAACTCACCGCCAATATCGTCTCGGCCTATCTCGGCAACAATCCGACCCAGGCCTCGGAAATCCCGAACCTGATCAGCCAGGTCCACGCCGCGCTGATGCGGGTGTCGAGCGGCCGCCCCGAGACGCCGCTGGAGCCGGCCAAGCCTGCCGTGTCGGTGAAGAAGTCGATGACCCCGGAATATCTGGTCTGCCTCGAGGACGGCAAGCGCTTCAAGTCGCTGAAGCGCCATCTGCGCACGCAGTACAACATGACGCCGGAACAATACCGCGACAAATGGGGTCTGCCACCGGATTACCCGATGGTAGCGCCGAACTACGCGGTGGCGCGTTCACAGCTCGCGAAGAAAATGGGTCTCGGCCAGCAGGCGCGCAAGAGAAAGTAAGACGAGCGCGTTATGACGCCGCGGCCAGCGTCTCGCGTGCATCCGAGCGAATGCGCTCGACCATGGAGCGCAGTCCGTTGGACCGCTGCGGCGTCAGGTGGTCGCGAAAGCCGAACTCGTCGAATACCGCGAGCGCATCCGTCGCCAGGATCTGCTGCGGCGTGCGGCCGGAATAAAGCGTAAGCAGAATTGCGATCAGGCCGCGCACGATGTGGGCGTCGCTGTCGCCCAGATATTTCAGCCGCCGTTCGCCGTCGCCGCTGCGGTCGATCTGCCTGGACAACCAGACCTGGCTGACGCAGCCATTGACCTTGTTCTCGGCGGAATGTTCGGCCTCGGGCATCGGCTCGAGCGTGCGGCCGAGTTCGATGACGTACCGGTAGCGGTCGTCCCATTCCTCGAGCAGCTCGAAATTGTCCCTGATCTCGTCGATCGTCATCGTGGCCCGCGTCCGTTCTGTCAAAATCCTATATAGGATGCGCAACGGACGAAAGCGACGGAAATGGAACCGGTTCCGCGGCTAATTTGAAGCCGGCTGCGGTCGCGGCAGGTGCCATTCGATCGCCATATCGTCCTCTGTCAGCGCGTCGGCTGACGCGGCTGCAACTGCGGACTCGGCGTCGATTGAACCGGTGTGGTCGGGCTTCTTCGCGGGCGCGCCGGGTTGGACGCCGGGCTGCTTGTCGGTGATCTCGGGCTTCTTGTCGGTGATGATCTTGTAGATCTTGCGGGCGCCATCCTGGGCGCGCTGGCCGATCGCCGTTGCCGCCTGGCCGCCGACCTCACAGGCCGTCGGCTGTCGTTTGCAGAACTGGCCCATGTCGGAGGCCGCGGCGCTCGCGGCCGATATGGCTTCGCTTGCACCGATCTGCAGCGCCTTCTCGGATTCAGGCGTTGGGTCCCTGGGCAACAACACGAGCACGAGCCCGAGCCAGAATGCCATCCGAAGCAGAAAAAACATGTCGCGATCCCGGTCGTCTCTTATCATTGCGTCGCGGTTGAGCCCGCCCGCTTTATTCCTGATTAGCAGCCCTCGATAAATCGCAAGTGTTTGTATTGAGGTAAAATCGCCGGAAATTCTCCAAAAAATTGACTGATTCAATTCGGCGTAAATTTTCGATTGACGACCCATGGTCGCGCGAAAGTTCGCGCCATTGGTGCATCCACCATTTCGAAACCATAGATCGGCACGGGTCTAAACCAGTCGTTCACCATCCGCGTCGAATGAGCGTCATGCGGGGGCGTGAAATTGACGCGAATGCCCGGTGTTCGCCGGCCGTCCATCGCGCCTTAGCGTTCGCTTAAGTTCGCTCTGACACGGTGGCTCTTAAGGATAATGGGGGCGTTCCGGCGCGTCTGTCTGACGAACAAGCCGAAGCGCGAGAGCAGTGATTGTTTTGAGTATCATCCGCGATTGTCTCGATGCGTTACTGCATCCCTCGGCACGATATGATGCGCTGATGCGCGCGCGTCATCGTGCATTCATGGCGCCGCGCCTGCTTGGCAGTTTGGTGGCGCTTGCGGCCTTTCCGCTCTATCTGGCGATGCGCGGGGCTCCCACCGGGATCGAGGTCGCGGCCTTTGCCTGGTTGATCGCACCCATTCTGTTGTCCTGGTTCCTGTCGCGCACCGGCCGTTATGAGGGAGCGCATATTCTCTCCGCGCTGGCGCTTGCGGTCCTCGTGATGATGGTTGCCGTCACCACCGGCGGTATCGAGTCGTTTGCTGCGGTCTGGCTCATCGTCGTTCCCCTGGAAGCCGCGCTGTCGGCCTCGCGCCGCGTCGTCGTTTTCGCTTCGACGCTCGCGCTGTCATGCGCGGCCGTGCTGATCGCGCTCGGACATTTTGATCTCCTGCCGGCGCCGGCCTCGAACGCGGTGCTGCACAGCGTGCTGATGGGAGCCGGCGTGGCTTCCGCGACGCTCTATGCGGCCGGACTGGCCATCAGCGCCGAATCGCTGGCGCGCACGTCCGTGTCGCTGCTCTATCTCGAGGAAGACCGTTACCGCTTGCTCGCGGGAAACATGAGCGACGTGATCTCGCGTCACAACCGCAATGGCGCCGTGGAGTTCATTTCGCCGGCGGCGGAGGCCATGCTCGGCTCGCCGGGCGCACGGCTCACCGGCCACGGCCTGTTCGACCGCGTCCATGTTGCCGATCGGCCGGCCTATCTCACGGCGCTGTCGGATGCCGCGCGCGGCAGCGATCAACGCGTTGAATTCCGGCTGCGCCGCGACGCGGTTCGCGGCCAGAATATTTCCGCCGACTTCATCTGGGTCGAGATGCGTTGCCGTCCGCTGGAGCAGTCAGCCGAGGCCGACGTCGTCGCCGTGATGCGCGACGTCACCGATCGCAAGCTCCAGGAGCAGGCGCTCGAACTGGCGCGCACCGCCGCCGAGCAGGCGGATGCCTCCAAGACCCGGTTCCTGGCCACCATGAGTCACGAATTGCGCACGCCGTTGAACGCCATCATCGGCTTCTCCGAGATGATCGTGCATGAAGAGGCGATGATGCTCGATGCCGCGCGCCGCAAGGAATACGCGCAGCTGATCAACGATTCCGGCCAGCATTTGTTGTCGGTCGTCAACGGCATCCTCGACATCTCGAAGATGGAAACCGGCAATTTCGAAATCGCGCCGGAGCCGTTCGCGCCGCGCACGGCACTGTTGCATTGCTGCAATCTGCTGGCGCTGAAGGCACGCGACAACGGCGTCGATCTGATCACGCGTGCGGCGGAAGATTTGCCCGTGATGAACGGCGATCCCCGCGCATTCAAGCAGATCGCGCTCAACCTCGTCGCCAACGCCATCAAGTTCACCGAGCGCGGCGGCAGCGTCACGGTTTCCGCGATCGTCGAGGGGCCTCGGCTGATGCTTGTCGTCACGGACACCGGGATCGGGATCGACGCCGAGGATATGGCGCGGATCGGCGATCCGTTCTTCCAGGCCGGCAAGACCTATCAGCGCAAGCACGAAGGAACCGGTCTCGGTCTGTCGATCGTGAAGGGACTGGTCGGATTGCACGATGGCGAGATGAACGTGCAGAGTACGGTCGGCGAGGGCACCACGGTCACGGTTGCGTTGCCGCTTGACTTTGCGCCGCCGCTGGCGCCTTCAAACAACGTCGCAACCTTGAAGCCGGCGCCGCGCGCCGGATCGCAGGATCAAGTCCATCAGGTGAAGAAGCGTGCCTAGGCGTACCGACGACGATGAGGAAACACCGCGCCGCCGCCGTCGCGGCGCCAAGGCGGCAGCGATCGAGGTGGAGCGGGAGCGCGGCCTGATGACACGCATGTTCCTGCACAGCCCGAAGGACATGCTCGCGGGCCTGCTGGCCGCTGCTGCGATCTGCGCCATCCTCGCCAATGCATTGTTCCTGCAGGCCGGACGCCATCCTTCGCCGATGTTTGGTTCTGTCGTGACGCTGCCGGCACCGCACACTGCCGCCGTCAACCCGCTGCCGCGGCCGCGCCCGGTCGAACTGGTCACGGACCCGCCAACAATCGGACCGGTCGAGGCGAGGGGGGCTGATCCCAAGAATGCTGACTCCAAGAACGCCGACTCCAAAAACCCCGACCCGATGGGTAATCTCGTCAAGTCGACAGGTGCGCCCACGGCGGCGCCTGCCAATGCGGCACGTCCGCCGGTGCCGGTTCCGGCCACCGCGCAAAGCGCCGGCGCGCGCCGGGTCGCGGGCGTCCAGCGCGCGCTCACGCAATATGGCTATGGCCAGCTGAAGCCGACCGGTGCGGTCGGTGCCGACACCCAGGCCGCGATCACGAAATTCGAGCGCGACCGCAAGCTCCCGGTGACCGGCCAGATGTCGGACCGGCTGGTCAAGGAACTCACCGCGATGACCGGCCACCCGATCGACTAGCCGCTCTCTTGCCATTGCGAAGCTGATTGTGGTCCCGATCAGGAGATCGCTATCCCACTGAGCTGATCGCCTGGAGGCGGCTTTTCTTTTTCTCCTCTTCTCCTTGGCAATACCAAAGCTGGCCGCAAAGCGCGGCCGAAGCCGGCCTTGCGACACTGGATTCCGGCAATACGCCGGCCTATCGTCAATTCATGCGATTGAAATCATCCATTTGGGTGGCGGCCTATCTGCGCCGCTGCCAGACCGAGGGCGTCTTCGGCGCCGTGCGCAAGCGCGGGGCGGAGGAGGCAGGGGCGGTGTTCGTCAAGGTGGCGCTGCTCGACGGCAACGCGATGCTGTATGCGCCCGCGCCGCAGACCGTCTATGACGAAAGCCGGCCGGCCGAACGCCTGTTCGCGGCATCCTCGCCGCAGCCGGTGCCCGAGCAATCGGTGGAGGAGCGTCTCGCCAAGGAACTCCGGTTCGATCCCGACGCCTGGATCGTCGAAACCGAGGACCGTGCCGGGCGTCACTTCCTGGATCTGGCGAAAACTTGAAAAATCGAGCCTAGAGCCTTTTCCGTTTCGATTGAATCGAAACGGGGCTCTAGATTCCTTGTTTGACGCGTTTTCTTGACGCGAACCGGGTCCACTTCGCTGGAAAACGCTCTAACGCTTCGAACCGTCGGTGCCGGTGCGTACCGTGGGAGAACTTCCGGGCTGCACCGTGGGTCGGCCCTGCGCGGTCGCCGCGCGCGCGCGATGGCGTTCGTCGTCGTAGAGCCCGGCGCGGTATTTGGCGCGGGTGACCGCCATGGTCGAGCCGCGCCACGCCGCCAGCATCACCAGCGCCGATCGTTCGCTCAGGCGGTCGTAGAGCCGCGACAGGCGATAGACGTGTTGCACGGATGAGCCGAACTCGGGATTGAGGAACAGCAGCACGCGCTGGAAGGTGGCGCTCGGCATGTCGAGCGCGCGCGCGGCGCAGGCCAGCGGCTCGCCGCCGGGATCTTGCACCACCTGTTCGGCGATCCGCTGGGTCAGGATCAAGGCTTCGCCCAGTTCGAGCGCGAAATTCGCGGTGTCCTCGGCGAACGCGGCCATCTCCAGAATATGGAGCGCGCGGGCGGCGCGGGCGGCGGGAATACGTGGCGAGGCTTTCAGCGGCGTGTTCTCGAGATTATGCAGGATCAGCCCGCGCTCGCTGGCGCTGGCGGCGAAGAACATGTCGCTGAGTTCGGCGGCATCGTTGGGCCGCATCGCCAGCGTGGACGCGAGGCGCAACTGCGCTTCGGTCGGCGGCTTCGCCGCCGGTTCACTGGCGGGAGCTGTCGTAATCGCCGCCGCGACCGGCAGGATATCGCCGGGGGACGCGCGCCGCAGCCCGAGCTTGTTCATGATCTCGGCTGGGGTCCCCGGATAGATCGCGAGCCGCGCGCGCACCGCGGCGCGGGTCGCGTCGTCGACCTGTTCGATCAGGCGGGACGTCAGTTCGACGAAATGCCGTTCCTCGTCGGCGGAATGGGCACTGGCCTGGACATAGAGGTCGGTCAGCACGCGCAGCAAGGTCGGCCTGATGTCGACGCCCTCGCGGCGCGAAAGCGTCATCAGCCCGTCAAATCCTGGAAACACTGGAGCTGCGGTCATGTCAGGTGTACGCGACTTCGTAAAAATCCCTGACGTCAGCCTACGCACGGCCCTTTAAGAGTTGGTTAAGCAAAACGCTTCGTGAAGAAATCCGATAAAATGCGCGCAAAGACCGCCCGGCCCCCGTAACTGTACCTGCCCAAATTAAGATGCCGTTAACCACGTTCTGTTCTGAATGACTGCATGTCGGCGGCCAGATCGTGTCCGTGCGGCCTTTAGAGAGAACGGATTATGGGCACCATCATTGAATTTCCGGCGGATGCGGCTTCGCGGCGGCCGGGCTTGTCCATGGATGGCGCGCCACGCGATGGCCTGGGAACCGTGCTGATCCTTCCCGTTGTCCGCATCGAACGTGAAGCCGCTAAAACCGGCGACGGACGCGGGCCGGAAGAAGGGGCCGCACCTGGTCGTCGTCGTCGTCGGCGCACCTGAACCACGGAATTTTGCAAATGCCGGAGCCGCGCCTCCCGATCCGGACCACCGGGCTTCGGTCGCTCCCGGCTCTGATGCTGCTCGCCGCTGCGCTCGGCGGCTGCAGCGGCGGCGATTTCGGCCGCACCCGCGCGGATATGCGCAATGACGACATGCATCGCTGGCTCGGCGCCGAGGCCACCGCAAGCGTCGGCCTCAAGGCCTCGCATTTTCAGCTCACCGATAACGAGCGCCAGCTTCGCGATCTCGCCTATCCCCTGATCGAACCGCCGCATTCGCGCCCGGCCTGGAAGAGCGTGTTCGGCAATTACGAGCCGCTACCCTCGCCATGGCGGCAGAAGGTAGTGTTCGACCGCACCCTGTATGGACGCACGCTGATCGACGAGCCGCATCGCTCGCACACCTCGCGCTATCAGCAGTTGATCGAGGATGTTCGCAACGACATCACGCGGTTCGAGCCGTTCTTTGCCTCCGCCGCGCGCGTCATCGAACTCGATCGCAAGCGCAGCGCCAGCATGAAGATGGTTTCGGAACTGTCGCCGCGCGAACAGGCCGACGCGATCGCCCGCATGGAAGAGAACACGCTGATCGTGCAATGGGTCCAGCAATGCCTGGAGCGGCGCATCTCCTCCTATCGTTGGGCGCTGGAGCGGCTGGTGATCCAGGCGCCTGACAACATCGCCGCCGATGCCGACCGCCTGATCGGCGAACTCGCCGCGCAAACCGCCAACCCACCGGTCGCCGCCCAGCCGGTGATCGGGCGGGCGGTGACGGTAAAGGGCTGAACCGGGGATCGCTTTGTAAGGAGCCACGTCGGAGTTGTTTCGGCTCAGTTCGATAGCGAAACCTAAATGAGCTCTTGTCGTAGAGAAACACCTTCAACGTCAGTCGGGTAACCCGCCGCCACGTAATCCATCGATTAACAAGTCCAGCATCCATGGATGCTTGAACGATTGAAGTGTTCGCGATCTTGCCAGGGTTGCGTTGGGTTGGCGCTCCCGCACGGTCGCACATTCCCGCCTTGCCTCTTCGTGCTGACCCGCGTGCCACAGTGCGGCGACCAGAAAGCGGCGGGGAGCGGTTGCCTCCGGCGTCGTCGCAATCGAACGGCGCGCCGCTTCCGCAGACTCGCTGAAGCGGCGGTCCACCAGCAACGCTACGCTGCGGGCGGAATGGACATCGGCTTGCAGCGGCGAAAGCGGATCCAACCGCTCGGCTTCACTCAGCCGCTGCAACGCGCGCTCGGCCTCGCCGCTCCATGCGGAAACCCAGCCGCCCAGCCGCCACGCTTCGGCGCTGTTGGGATTCATCTGCAAGGAAAGATCTAGCAGCGCACCACCTTCGGCATGTTCTCCACCGACCACCGCCAGCAGATGACCACTCAGCGCGAGCACTTGTGGATCGGACCGATCGATGTTGAGCGCGGCCCGGGCAAGCGCCAGGGCGCGCGCGGCTCCGCCCTTGAAATCGGTCTCGGACCCCAGCCACACGCTGGTTGCCACGCAGCGTCCAAGCAGGGCCGTCGCTACCGCGAAGTGCGGATCGCGTTTCAGCGCCGTTTCCAGCAGCGTGATTGCCTCGCTGTTGCCGTGCGGCGTTCGGGAATAATAGCCCGGCAGCGCGCGCAGATAGCAGTCGAATGCGCCGAGATCCGAGGTACCTCGTCGCAATACGCGCTCGATTTCCGCCCGAAGCAGCCGCGGTTCGATGGCAGCGGCGATCGACGATGTGATCGTCTCGTAGAGGCGCAAGATGCCGCCGGCTTCGCTGGTGAAGCGCTCCTGCCAAACTTGCCTTCCTGTCGCTGTCTCGACCAGCCGGCACCGGACCACGATGCCGCTCTCAGTCTCGTCAAGCGAACCGTCGACCAGGTAACGGATGCCGAAATTGCGCCCCGCCGACAGGCTGTCCGCCATATCCGTCTCTGCGCGCTGCGCCGCGATGGCGGCGGCCGACGCATTGGCGAGCACGAACAGCCAGCGGAACCGCGAAAGCGCGATAGAGATTTCTTCCACCAGGCCCGCCGCCACATAGGCCGATGTCCGCTCGCCCAGCGTCCGAAACGGCAGCACCGCGATCGATGGCCGATCGGCCGAAAGTTCGGGTTGATAGGCGGTGGTCGAGGGAGAGGCGGTGGTAAATGCGCAGTCGAGCAAGTAGCCGCGGCGCGGCATGTAACGAAGCAACTCGCCCTTGCGATCGTCGAGAGCACGGCGCGCATCCTTCACGGCCTGAAACAGGCTGTCCTCGGTAACGTGGACGTCGCCCCAGATGCGGTCCAGAAGCTCGGCCTTGTCGAGCGGACGTCCTTCGGATGCCGTCAGCGCGATCAGAAGTTCGAGCGCCTTGGGGCGCAGGGGAATTTCGTCTCCGTCGCGACCGAGCAGTCGGCCTCTTGCCGGCTCGATGACGAACCCGTCGAACCCGACGGCTTGTGGTGGGGGCTGGTCGGCGGTCCGGCTTGGTGAGGCATCTGACATGGCTGCAATTTCAGCACACCTTCAGTGGTTTGTCAGGACGAGCAGATAGGCGCGTGAGATCATACAACCATGAAAACAAATGAGGTCATCCCATGCGTCCGAAACTGTCAGATTCCCTCGCGTGTAGGACAATTTCGCGTCGGCAGGCTCTCGCGTCGCTGTGCGCCATGCCCATGCTCATAAAGTCGGCAGCAGCGCAGACCGCGTGGCCGACGCAGCCCGTCCGCATCCTGTTGGGCCAGCCGCCCGGTTCCGGCTCCGACCCCATGGCGCGGGGCCTGTCGCCGCACCTTGCCGCCGCCTTCGGTCAGCCCTTCATTGTTGAGAATATGCCGGGCGGCGGTGGAGTGGCTGCTGCCGCCGCGGTGGCGCGAGCAACTGACGATCATACCGTCGGTATCGTACTCGGTGGTCCGACAACGACCGCCAAGGCCCTCAATCCGAACCTTGCCTATGACCCGGTCAAAGACTTCCGGCCGATCAGCCTGCTCAACCGCTCGCCCTTCGTTTTGACGGTCCATCCCGGCAGCTTCGCAGGTCGACAGTTCGCCGACGTCATTGATTACGCCCGCGCCCATCCTGGGAGCCTTTCTTACGCCTCGATCGGCCCAGGTACGGTCACGCACCTCGCCATGGAGGAACTGAAATCGCAGTTGGGGCTGGATATCGTCCACGTGCCGTATCGCGGCTTTCCGCAAGCGACGTTGGATCTGGTCGCCGGCCGCTGCCAATTGATGTTCAACATTGCAGCCGCTGCATCGGAGCATGTGGCCGCGGGCAGGCTAGTTGCGGTGGCGCAGACCGGCGCCAAGCGGCTCAACATGCTGACCGACGTGCCGACGCTGCACGAACTCAATCCCGCATTTGAGCCGTTCTTCGGCTGGTCGGGCATGATAGCGCCGGCCAGTTTTCCGGAAGCGCGCGCGCGGAGATTGGCGGAGATCGTGCGTACCGCCCTTGCCAGCGATCCGGGAGCGCGTGGTGGTCTCGATCGCGTCGGCAGCGAGGTGCTTGGTACAGACCCCGCTGAATTGCAGTCCCTTCGTGACAACGAAGCTGCGCGCTGGACTCGTGTGATTACCAAACTCGGCCTGCGATCGGCCGAGTGACGCGCCTGCTCGATTTATCGTTAGGACAGAGGGATTTGGAAATGAAAAGCCCGGAAACCATCATCTTCGTCGCTTTTGCTGTCGCCAATGTCTGCCGGCTGCTGGCTTACCTTCCGCAAATTTCCATCCTTCTCAAGCAGAGAGACGTTGCTGCGGTTTCGTCTTCAACCTGGTTGCTCTTCTGCGTGTCGAACGGCATTACCGCCGTTTATGCCGCCCAAATTGTCGCCGACACGGCCATGGCGCTGACCTTCACGGCCAACACGATTTGCTGCGGAACGATCGTCGCGCTCGTGCAGCACAAGCGAAGGAAAAGTCGTGAAGCGATTGCGCCGCGAACCCTCTCGGAAGTGCCGGCGCACCACAGGCTCTGATCAGCGCTTGCCCTTCGGCGCGGGCGCCGGAGCCGGCGCGGGTGCGGCCGGTTCGGGCTGCTTGGCAGGCGGCGCCTCGGTCTGCACGGCGCATTGTGACGCCGCGAGCGAGGCCTGCGCTTGCGGCATCAAACCCGGTTCAGGGGCCAGCGCCTTCAGCACGATCAGGCCGGTCGTGGTGGGAGAGTCGATGATCAGCCTGTCGGCGGCGGTGACTTCCTCGTCCTCCGGCAACGCCGAGTGCTGGTCTTCCGTCATCAAATCGAGTTCGATCACCTTGCGGCCGGCCGAGCGGTCGTTGATGGCGTAGTAGGCGACTTCGTTGCGCGTGTAGAACGACACGGACGTATAGGCCTGGCTGACCGGCACCGTCAGCTTGAGCGGGCCGCCGGCGAGATCGTAACGGCAGACCGCGACCGCAAAGGCCGGGTCCATGAACGGCATCGGCGCATTGTTGGGTTCGGCCAGCGGCAGCGCGGTGACGGCGTTCTCTTTCGTCATCGGCGTCAGCCGCGAATAGGCGTCTTGCGTCGCGATGCGCGGCAGCGCCAGCACGCTGACGAGATGCACCACGCCGCCCAGCAGCACGCCCGCGATGATGGTGAATGCCAGCCGGATCATGGGCAGCCTACCGTCGTGATGGAAGGCATCGGCGCATCGCGCTGCGTCCGCGTCGCCACGCCGACCGGCGTGTCGTAGAGCCGCAGCATCAGCGCGTAGCGCTCGATGCCGCCGGTCGGCAGCCAGTTGCCGGCGCGCGACCGTGCCGCCACGCGGATCTCGAACGCACCGTCGGAGCCGCGGACGATTTCCTGGCTGGTGAAGCCGTAGCGCTGCAGCGAATTGGCGACCAGATGACCCTTGCGGTCGAACAGGGTCAGCGTCCAGAACCGCGCCGCCGGCGTCACGCCGCTGACGACCACGTCGCAGCGCCCGTCGAGCGGTTTCTTCTTGTCGTCTGACGTGGCCGAGAAGGCGATGCCGTCGCCGGTGCCGATCGGCAATTCGCCGCTGCGGGCGATCGAGGCGCGTGAATAAGGATCGATGTCGGAACTGCCGCTCTTGGGCCGCGCGGTCCAGGCGCCGATCGTCAGCGTGCCGAGTTCGGTGCCGCGCGTCGACGTCAGGTAGGTCGAGCCGAGGCCGACGGCCGTGGCGAGCGCCAACGCCAGCAAGGTGATGAAGATCAGCCGCACAGGGCAGAGTAGCTCCGAAATCCAGCTCTCCGAAATTCAGGGCTCCGAAATCTCACGGCGTCAGACCCCGGTTGAACCGGCTTCATCCGAAACCTGAAGCGCTTCCTTATGGTCGGGCATGCCGGCGTCGACGCCTCGCATTGGCTCCGAGGAAAGCCGCTCAAGGTTCTGCCGGATCATCGGTTTCAATTCTTCCGTGGCGCCGGGGCGGGCTGGTCGCCGGCGGCCGCGATGTAGTTTTCCGGGAAGGCCAGCGCGCCTGATGTGACCGGCTTGCCCGGCTGCTTCGGATCGTTGGACGAGGTCTTGCCCGCGGCCTTGCCGGCCTCGTCGAGCAGCCGCTCGACGCGCACCAGGATATCCGCGCCGCGCCGGGTCAAGACCGGCGGCGGCCCCGGCTTGGTCTCCAGCACCCGTGCCGCGCTGTTGGCCGCAACGCTGCCGGGCAGGGTGGGCGGCGGCAATTTCTGTCCCATGCCGACGCCGGGAATTTCCTTCACCTCGACGCCCTGGTGCGCGACCACCATGATGTCGTGCCAGGTTTGCGCAGGCAGCGAGCCGCCGGTCATGCGGTTGGTCGGCGAGTAGTCGTCATTGCCGTACCAGACCGCGCAGCTGAAATTGCCGGTGTAGCCGACGAACCAGGCGTCGCGGTAGGCGTTGGTGGTGCCGGTCTTGCCGGCCGCCGGAATGCCGTCCAGCGCAGCCCGTCGCGCCGTACCTTCGGTCACGACATGGCTCATCATTTCCGCCATGTCCGCGGCGACGGAGGCGGGGATGGCCTGCACGGGCTTCTTGCCGTCGCGGTCGAAGCGCCAGACCAGGTCGCCGGCACCGGTGCGCACTTCCAGCACGGCATGCGGTTTCGCCGACCGGCCCTTGTTCGGGAAGGTGGCGTAGGCGACCGCGTGCTCGAGCACGGTGACCTCGTCGGAGCCGATGGGCATCGACGGCGTGTCGGGCAGCGGCGCCGTCAGGCCGAACCTTCGCGCCACCTCGGTGATTTTGGCGCGGCCGGCCTTGGCGGGATTCGGTGTCTTGCCGCCGAGCGCGATCGACAGCTTCACCGGCACGACGTTGATCGAGCGCGTGATCGCCTGGGTCAGCGTCACCGAGCCGGAATAGGAGTGGCCGTAGTTCTGCGGGCACCAGTTGCCGATGCAGACCGGGCCGTCGACCACGATCGAGGTCGGCTTGTAACCGTTGAGCAGCGCGGTCGTGTAGACATACGGCTTGAATGAGGAGCCCGGCTGCCGGAAGGCGTCGGTCGCGCGATTGAACTGGCTTGATCCGTAGTCGCGGCCGCCCACCATGGCGCGGACGCCGCCATCGAGATCGGCGACCACGGTGGCGGCCTGCGTGGCGTGGTAGTCGCGGCCGAACTGGCGGAGCTGGTTTTCCACCGCGTCCTCGGCGGCGCGTTGCACGGTCATGTCGATCGCGGCGCGGACCACGAAGACGCGCTCGGTATAGGATTTCGGGAAAGTATCGACCAGCTTGCGCATCTCCTCGAAGGCATAGTCGAGATAGTAGTTCGGCGAATTTTCGTCGCGGCGGTCGACGGCGATGGCCGGATTACGCCGGGCGCCGAACACCTGGCCTTCGGTCATGAAGCCGGCATCGACGAGGTTGTCGAGCACCACGTTGGCGCGGGCACGTGCAGCGGGCAGGTTGATATGCGGGGCGTATTTGGTCGGCGCCTTGAACAGCCCGGCCAGCATGGCCAATTCCTGCAGATTGACGTCGCGCGCCGATTTGTTGAAGTAGAAATGCGCCGCGCCGTCGACGCCGAAGGTGCCGCCGCCCATATAGGCGCGGTCGAGATAGAGTTTCAAAATCTCGTTCTTGGTCAGCCGCGTCTCCAGCCAGATCGCCAGGAACGCTTCCTTCACCTTGCGCTCGATGGTGCGCTCGTTGCTCAGGAACAGGTTCTTCGCCAGCTGTTGCGAGATCGACGAACCGCCCTGGCGCACGCCGCCGGCCTGCGCGTTGGTCACGAGGGCGCGCGCGGTGCCGGCGATGTCGATGCCGAAATGGTCGTAGAAGCGGCGGTCCTCGGTGGCGAGCGTCGCCTTGATCAGATTGTCCGGAAAATCTTCCAGCGGGATCGAGTCGTTGTGCTTGATGCCGCGACTGCCGATCGGATTGCCGTAGCGGTCGAGGAACGTCACCGCGAGATCGGATTTCTTCAGCCAGTCATCGTCGGCGGTTTCGCGAAACGCGGGGACCGCGAGCGCCAGCATCAGGATCAGCCCGCCAAGGCCGATGGTGGCGGCTTCCGACATCGGTTCGATGAAGACCCAGCGCTTCCAGCGGCCGACATAGAAGCGGTCCATGAAGGTGGAGTAGCGCTCGTAGAGCTCGCGCAGGCCCTTGCCCGACGAGAACAGCGTCGAGTCGATGCGCGCATCCAGATCCAGGAAGAAGTTCCGGATCTTCT
This sequence comes from uncultured Alphaproteobacteria bacterium, assembly GCA_963742935.1. Classification (GTDB taxonomy): domain Bacteria; phylum Pseudomonadota; class Alphaproteobacteria; order Rhizobiales; family Xanthobacteraceae; genus Bradyrhizobium. The sequence continues at coordinate 100,099 of CAVUOI010000006.1, forward strand.
GATTCCAGTGGGGCGGTAGGATCTGGCGCACTAGGATCCTTGGTCGTTCGAAACGCTCGCGGCCCGGCCGGGCGTTGTCGAGACGTCATGCTTTGATGTTGCGGCAAACCCAAGGCGCTTTTAGGACGCTTGGGGAATCACATTTCTTCTATCTGAGCGGGGGCCATAAACCAATGCTCCCGCTCACCATTTTGGCGGTCAGCCCTAACGTGTTCCCAGCCTTTTTTGCCCCCGTGATAAGCCCGCTTGCGCGCTGATTGCCGGACCCCCTAGAAGGGCTGCAGCCGAACTCGACCAGGAAACCATCCGACTTCATGACCGCGCCGCCCAAACGCGCTTCCAACCAGGAGGGATTCTTCTGGAAAACCAAGACGTTGGAAGAGATGTCCAGCGCCGAATGGGAAAGCCTGTGCGACGGCTGCGCGCGCTGCTGCCTGGAAAAGCTTGAAGACGAGGATACCGGCAAAATCTACTTCACCCATGTGTCCTGCAAACTGCTCGATTCCGGCCTGTGCGCCTGCAAGGATTACCCGAACCGCTCCGACAAGGTTCCGGATTGCGTCCGCCTGACGCCCGAGAACGTCCGCACCCTGACCTGGCTGCCGCCGAGCTGCGGCTACAAGCTGGTCGCCGAGGGGCGCGATCTCTACTGGTGGCACCCGCTGATTTCGGGCGATCCCAATACCGTGCATGAAGCCGGGAGTTTCGGTTCGGGACAGAGTGTTCGGCACCGAGGACGAGATTCCGGACGACGAGCTTGAGGACCACATCGTACAATGGCCGGCGCTGTTGCCGAAGCGGGCACGGCTGAAGAAGCGGCCGAAAGCCTGAGCAAAAATCCCTGAACGGCCTCCGCCGGCCGATTGCGGGAACGCGAAAGCACCCCCGCGGGATGCACCCATGCGTGCAAGCGCCTGCCGCGCAGGCGATTTGCGCCTTATTGTGCAGTGCATAAGGCGATTCCATCTCGGCGGCTTTGGTCGCGTAGAAAAATATTACGTCAGACATGAACAAGCACCAGCGGCAGGGCCATGAGTCCGCCGATCAGACCACATTGCCGGACGATATCGGCCGCGAGCTCTCGCACATCACGACCGAGGTCCTCGATGTCAGCGATGCGCCGCCGATCGCGCCGCCGCGCCGCTGAGCCCGGACGAGGTTCGCACCATTCTGATGAGCCTGTTGCTGACGATGTTCCTGGCCGCGCTCGACCAGACCATCGTGGCAACCGCGCTGCCGACCATCGGCCGCCAGTTCAATGACGTCAGCAACCTGTCCTGGGTCATCACGGCCTATCTCCTGGCCTCGACCGCGGTCGCGCCTGTTTTCGGCACGCTCAGCGACATCTACGGCCGCCGCGTCATGATCACCGTTTCGCTTGTGCTGTTCACGGCCGGCTCGATCCTGTGCGCGGTGGCGCCGAACATGACTGTCCTGATTATCGCGCGCGGCCTGCAGGGGCTGGGCGGCGGCGGCATCATGCCTGTCGTGCAGACCGTGATTTCGGACGTGGTCAGTCACCGCGCGAGCGCGGCAAGTACCAGGCTTATTTCAGTGGCGTCTGGATGGCTGCGGGATTGCTGGGGCCTGTGCTTGGCGGCGTGTTCGCCGAGCATCTGCACTGGTCGATGATCTTCTGGATCAACGTGCCGCTTGCGGTCGGCGCGCTGTTTCTGCTGCTGCCCAAGATGGGCAAGATCCCCGTGTTCCATCGCCGCCGCAAGGTCGACTGGCTCGGTGGGCTGCTGCTGATGGCGTCCGCGGTCGGGGTCATGCTGGTGCTGAGCTGGGGCGGCAACCGCTACGCCTGGCTGTCGCCGGCGATCATGGGGATGATCGGTGCGTCCGTCGCGCTGGCGTTCGCCTTCGTCTGGCATGCGCGCAATGCCGAGGAGCCGTTCCTGCCGCTGCCGCTGCTGGGCGGAACGGTGGTGCCTTACGCGATGGCGGCCGGCGGCTGTGCGCTTGGCGCCATCACCGCGCTCACCGTGCACCTGCCGCTTTATTACGAGGTCGTCTATCATTTGACCGCGAGCGAAGCGGGGCTTGCCCTGATCCCGCTCGCGGCGGTTTCCACCTGCGGTGCGGCGATCGCCGGGCGGACCATGGCGCGCGCCAGGCATTACAAGCGCGTCGCCATCGCCGGTACCTGTGCGGCGACAATCTTCGGCCTGGTCCTGACGGTGACGACGCTGCCGCTGTGGGGCCTGCTGGTCGTGCTCTCGCTGTTCGCGCTCGGGCTCGGCACCACATTCCCGGTCAGCGTGGTCTCGCTGCAAAATTCCGTGGCGCGTGCGCAGATCGGCACCGTGACCGGTGCGATGAATTTCTTTCGCGCGCTGATGTCGTCATTCATGGTCGCCGCCTTCAGCGCGATCCTCCTGATGTCGCTCGGTGCCGGCATCTCTCTCGGCGAACATCGGGGACCGGCGAACGCAATTCCCGCCGCCGACATGGTCACCGCGTTCCACTACGTGTTCGGCGCCGCCACCGCGCTGCTGGCGTGTGCTGCGCTGTGCATCTTCCTGATGGAGGAGCGGCCGCTGGCCGGCCCGTCGACGCCGGCGGAGATGGCGGAGTAGGGGGCTGCTCTAGGACGAGCGGGTGAGGAAGCGCGCGATCGCGCCGCCAAGCCGCGCGCTCTCCAGCGGTTCGGCAAGCGAGGCTTCCGCCGATGTCACCACGCTGTCGGGCGCATCGCCCTTGCTGCGTACCATCTCGCAGCAGGCCAGCGCGAAGCCGATAGTGAATTCCGGGTGTGCCTGCACCGAGAGCGTGGTGTCGCCGGCATAAAGCAGTCCGGCATGCGGCGTGAAATCCGAGGACAGGATCGTTCGGGCGCCCTCTGGCGGCGTGATGACCTGATCCTGGTGCGAGCAGGCCAGCGCGATACGCGTGCCCTCGATCACCCCGTTGTTCGGCGCGATGTCGTAGACGTGCCGCCCGAGGCCAAAGCCTTTTTCGGATTTGCGCGCGATGCCGCCTAGCGCTTGTGCAATCAATTGATGACCAAAGCAGACACCGACCATCGGCACTTTGTTCTGGTGGGCCGTGCGCACGAATGCCTCGAGCGGCGCGATCCAGTCGAAGCCGTCATAGACGCCGGCCGGCGATCCCGTGATGAGGATCGCCTCCAATCCGCCGATATCCGGCAGCGGCTCGCCCGCGGGAAGGCTGACGGTGTTGAACGTGACGGAGGCGTCGGCCGCGCCGATCATTTGCTCGAACATCTGCGGAAACGATCCGTGGCGTTCGCGATTCCCGGGACTGACAATCCCGGTTTCGATGATGGTGACGTGCGGCATCGGTCAGACGAACCGTTGCTTGGGCTTCAGGTCCCCGGCCTTGAAACCTCGGTCTCCTTGCTGGTGATGAATTCCAGCAGCACCGGGATGCCTTCCTTGGTCTTCTGAATGCCGCGCTTGATGGCGGGGATGATGTCTTCAGGTTTCGTCACCCGTTCGCCATAGCCGCCGAAGGCGCGCGCCATCGCGGCGTAGTCGCCGGAGATGTCGGTCGAGCGGTATTTCTCGGTCGAGATCGGCATCACCTTCAATTCGATCGCCATCGAGAAGTTGTTCAGCAGGATCGACATGATCGGGATGCGCTCGCGCACGGCGGTCTCGAAGTCCATGCCGGTGAAGCCGATCGCGGCATCGCCCCAGACGTTGATGCAGAGCTTGTCGGGCTTTGCCAGTTTGGCGCCCATCGCAAGCCCAAGGCCGTAGCCGAGCTGCGTGGTCTTGCCCCAGCCGATATAGGAGAGCGGCTCGACCGATTTCCAGAACGGCGACAACTGGTCGCGCGGGCTGCCGGCATCGTGGGTGATGATGGTGTTCTTGATGTCGACGGTGTGCTGCAGGTCCCACAACACGCGGTAGGGGTTCAGCGGCGCATCATTATGCGTCAGCTTCGGCATCCATTTCGCCAGCCATTCCTTGTGCGAGGCGGCGATCTCGGCGGCGACCGCCGTCGCGTCGCGATCCGATTTGACGACCTTGCCGATCTCTTCCAACAGCGCGTCGAGTACGAGCCCGGCATCGCCGACCAGGCCGATTTTGGCCTCGACATCCTTGTTGAGATGGTTGGGGTCGAGCGTCGAATGGATGATGGTCTTGCCCTTCGGCATGGCGATGCCGAACGAGGTCTCGGTGAAGCGAGCAGCCGATGCCGAAGATCACGTCGGCGTCGCTCAGGAATTTCGGCACCGCGCGCGGTACGGCGAGGCCGCCCGATCCCAGCGACAGCGGATGCGTTTCCGGAAACGACGACTTGCCGCCAAGGCTGGTTGTGACGGGGACGGCGAGGAGCTCGGCCAGCCGTTTGAGCTGCGGCCAGGCTCTTGCGTAATGCACACCCTGCCCGGCATAGATCACCGTGCGCTTCGCTGCGACGAGAAGGGCGGCCGCTTCCTTGACGTGAACAGGATCCGGGCCGTAGCGGGTGCGCAGCACCGGCGTGTAATTCAAGGGCTCCGGTACTTCCTCATTCCACATGTCGGCGGGGATTTCGACGATCACCGGCCCGCCGCGGCCGTTCTTCAGCTTGGTGAAGGCGCGGCGGAAGATGTTGCAGACTTCGGCGGCGATGTTGATCGGCTCGGCGGATTTCGAAAACGCCTTCATCGCCTGGCTGGAATTGAAGTTGGGGTCGATATTGGCGAGCCGGCGCGCATAGCCCATCGGCAACACCAGCACCGGCACGGATTCGCCATAGCATTGCGCCACGCCGCCCATCGCGTTCTCGGCGCCAGGTCCGTGCTGCATACAGAACGCGCCGATCGATTGGCCCGAGGTGACGCGCGAGATCGCGTCCGCCATGTGCACGCCGATGCGTTCCTGGCGCACCATCACCGGGCGTATGTCGGCAGCGGCGGCAAATTCGATGATATGATTGACCGGATAGCCGCAGAGGATCTCGATTCCCTCCCGCTTCATGATTTCCGCGATGGCGGCGCCGAGCTTCATGACGGTCTCCCCGTGATTGCAAGGCCGGTTCACTCCGGCCGCTTTGTGACAGTTGGAGCAGGATTTTCCGGTGGGGTAAAGCACGCGCGGCGCGTGGGGATGGAAGTGCTGATATGCGTTTTGCCGCTTGGGAGCACGGCTCGGTAGGACTACCGGCCGCACACTGCCGGAGAATTTTGTTGCCCGCAGCACCTCCGGCAGAGCACAAAATGAGGCCGTTTCATCGGTTCGACGCGGTCGCGTTGCGAAAAGATCACAGCCGCGGTCCAAGTGGGGCGGAATCACATCGTTGTCATTTTCAATCAGCAATTTTCGATTACCTGTGTGGCATGCAACTGCATGAATCGCAGGACAGGAGACTTTAGATGATCACGGCGCGGACACTCATTCTCGGCTCGGCGGCAGGCTTGATCGCCCTCGGCGGGGCACAGGCGGCGGACCTTCCGGTCAAGGCCAAGGCGGTTGAATATGTGAGGATCTGCTCGCTTTACGGCGCCGGCTTCTTCTATATCCCGGGCACCGACACCTGCATCAAGATCGGCGGTTATCTGCGTGCGGACACCACTTTCAACGGCGGCGTCCACGGCGCTCCGGCCTGGAACGGCGATTTGGGCCAGCGGAATCGCTTTGCCGACAACTTCGTCTCCCGCTCCCGTATGGCGCTGACGATCGATACCCGCACCGCGACCGAGTACGGCGTGGTCCGGACCTTCGGCCAGGGTGACTTCCAGTTCAACAATTTCGGCAATTCCAACCCGACCACGCTCAATACATTCCCGGCTGGAGCCTCCAACGCGCTCTCCGTTCCTGGTGGTGGTTACGTCGCGGTTGAATATGTCTTCATCCAGTTCGCCGGCTTCACCTTCGGTAAGTCGTCTTCGGCCTACTCGACGCCGTGGAACGGCTTCCCGGGCAACATCAATGCGAGCCTGCTCGGTGGCAACAACACCGACACCGGCGTCAACAACATCCAGTACACCGCCCAGTTCGGCAACGGCGTATCGGCGTCGATCGGCCTCGATGATCCGACCGTCTGGAACCGCACCGCCGTTTATAACCTGAGCCAACCGACAGCGATCGGCGCCAACGGCACCGGATCGAACGTCTATGCCGGTACGCATGTGCCAGACATCGTCGCCAACATCCGGGTCGATCAGGCCTGGGGTCTGTTCCAGTTGTCGGCGGCCGCGCATGAAGTCAACGGCACGTACAATATCCTCGGCGCCGGTGGCGCGGCCGACGGCGCTTTCCGAAATCAGCGGCCACCCCGAGATCCAAGTGGGGCGGCTCGGTGATGGCGGCGTTGAACATCAAGAATATCCCGACCGGCGCCGGCGACGACATCAAGTTCGACGTCTCCTATGCCAAGGGCACGACCAAGAACGTGATCGCCACCAGCGGCGGCTCGCCGAACTTCGCGATGTTCGGCGATAGCAGCTCCGCTTACCAGAGCGTCGGCTTGGGCGCGACCACCGACGGCGTCTACGGGGCCGGCACCAACGGCATCAAGCTGACGACCGCCTGGGGCCTCCGCGGCGCCTTCAACCACAACTGGAATCCCTACTGGTCGTCCAGCCTGTTCGGCAGCTACTCGTCGGTCCGCTACGACGGTGGCGCCGACGACAACCTGTTCGGTGCCGGAATCACCTCGGCCAAGGGGGCTTACTGCGCCGCATTCGCGGCCAGCCACGCCGGTCAGACCGGCGTAGCCGGTGCGGCCACCTACAGCTGCAATCCCGACTTCAACGTCTCGCAGCTTGGCGTCATTACCCGCTGGACGCCTGTCAAGAACCTGACCTTCTCGGGCGAAGTTCAGTGGTTCCATCTCGACCAGAAGATGGCGGGCGCCTCGACGTTCACGCCGACCGCTCCGAAGCCGGCGGCAACCTACCAGTTCAAGGATCAGGACACCGTCCTGCTCCAGGTCCGCGCCCAGCGTAACTTCTGAGAACGACCTTAGCGTCAAAAGAAATTGGGGACCGAGCCTCGTGCTCGGTCCCCTTTTGATATTGGGGTGTGGCGAGGGCAACAAACCTCGCCACGCTGCGGTTGACCCATCGCAGCCGTGAGGCCGGGTGGGCCGCAAATAGATGGTTAAATTTTCCTCTATTATGCGATTGAGGGGCGCGGCTTTCTCCCCCCGCCTTAATCGAGCGTTCATGCTGTTCGTGAAGAGCTCTTCAATTGTTCCCACCTAGGGTCTAACGAATATGGCGCTGGAGAAATCCTGAAGCGTCGACAGGAGTTTTTATGCGTCGATTACTGGCACGATTTATCGTCGATGAGAGCGGCGCTACAGCCATCGAGTATGCCATCATTGCAGGCGGCATCAGCATCATGATCATCACCGCCGTGTCCGGCGTCGGCACCGCTGTCAGCACCAAATTCGTGCAAGTCAGCGACTCGATTAAATAATCCGAAGCTAGCGGACCACACCCTTCAGCCATCGCTGTTCGGGCCCCTCGCAAACAGGGGCGGGGCGGCGCTTGAAGCCAGCCAAATCAGGTTTGTTTCGTGTCCGCATGAAGTGCCCGCAGCGACGGCGATCCGCGCGAACATCAGCCAGCCACCGCCGCTCTCCGCCGCGTTGATCAGGGTTTCGACCGCGGTCTGCCAGTGCGCTTCCTGCTGCACGTCTTCCGGCAATGCCATGACATAGTCAGCGGCCTGCTGCAGCGTCGTAAGCATGCCGCCGCCAAGCGGTATCGGGTCCTCGAACGGGGTCGACCAGGGCATCGCGCGCTGGATGATGCTATCGCGCGCCTTGCCGGATCATCCGGCCTTCTTGGCGCGGGCCGCTGATCGCGCCGGCTTCTCGGCCTTCTTTGGTGCTTCCTTGACGGTCTCCTTGGCGGCGCGTTTGCCGCCGCCGCTGATCGGCAGCAGCATCTCGCGCTGGCCGGCGGCGGCCTTCTTCGGCTTCTTGCCCTTGGCCTTGGCGGCGGCAGGGGCGGCCTCCTTCTCGCTGGCAAGGCTGCGCTTGAGCGCATCCATCAGGTTGATGACATTGCCGGAGGTCTTCGGCGCCGTCTTCGTTTTGGCGCTTACGCCGTTGCGCTTCTGGTTGATCAGGTCGATCAGCGCCTGCTCGTAACGGTCCTCGAACTGCTCGGGCTCGAAGGAAGCGGATTTCTGCTCGACGATATGTTTCGCCAGATCAAGCATATCCTTGGTGATCTTCACGTCCTGGATATCGTCGAAATATTCCGTCTCGCTGCGCACCTCGTAGGGGTAGCGCAGCAGCGTTCCCATCAGTCCCTTGTCGAGCGGCTCCAGCGCAATGATGTGCTCGCGGTTGGTCAGCACCACGCGTCCGATCGCGACCTTGTCCATGCTGCGGATGGTTTCGCGGATCACCGCGAAGGCGTCATGGCCGACCTTGCCGTCCGGCACGAGGTAGTAGGGCCGGATCACGTAACGGCTGTCGATATCGGCTCTCGGTACGAACTCGTCGATCTCGATGGTGCGGGTCAATTCCAGTGCGAGTTCGTCAAGCTCGTCCTTCGTCACCTCGATATAAGTGTCGGTGTCGACCTTGTAGCCCTTCATGATGTCGTCGTTGGCGACTTCCTCGCCGGTGTCGGCGTCGACCTTGGCGTATTTGATCCGATGGCCGGTCTTGCGGTTGATCTGGTTGAACGAGACCTTCTCGGTATCCGACGTCGCCGGATAGAGGGCGACCGGACAGGTCACGAGGGAAAGACGCAAAAAACCCTTCCAATTGGCGCGGGGGGCCATGGGCTACTCCGAAAAATACGCGACAGACGATCGGTAACGATACCATCGGATGCCCGCGTCTCAAACATGGCGGGCGGGAAAATGCGGAAACGGCGTTAACCACCGACCCCGTCCGGGCCCTGCGACCTTTTGGCGGCCATAACGGCGTGGCATGGCCCGAAGGGCAGGAACATCACTTCCGATCATGCGTTGCTCTCACCGGCGGTGTCGACACATTCGCTGGCATTACAGGCACTTACTCCAAGAGGTCCCCATGGCAACGCAACGCGACGGCCAAATCATCGAAACCGCGACCGAGGCACGCCAGGCCGAACCCGGCCCCTCCGTGCTCGCGCTGCTGACGGTCTCGACCGGGCTTGCGGTGCTGATCCTGGGCATCGTCTGGTTCGTGTTCTTCCGGACCTGACGGAGGCCGAAATAGGCGGGAAGGCGGGCCGCGTTGCCGGGGCCTGTTCTACTTTGCATGGGGTTGTTTTCGAGATTTTGTTTTTGGAGCCAACCCGACCGGTCCGGCGAGGGGTGGTCCGGGCTGCCGAACCTCATGACGAAAAAGTAACATTGCACCGTGCGGCCTCGTTCATGGGCCGTTCACGCCGGGTACCCTCATGTTGAGGTCTGCTACTGTAGAGCTCAATTTTGGAGGCCAGCTTGCGCCTGCTCGTTGTTGAGGATGACCCGGATCTGAACCGTCAGTTGACGACGGCATTGACGGATGCCGGCTATGTGGTCGACCGCGCGTTCGACGGCGAGGAGGGGCATTTCCTCGGCGAGAGCGAACCCTACGACGCCGTCGTGCTCGACATCGGGCTGCCCAAGATGGACGGCATCTCGGTCCTGGAGTCATGGCGCCGTGGCGGCCGGGCGATGCCGGTTCTGATCCTCACCGCGCGTGACCGCTGGAGCGACAAGGTTCAGGGGTTCGACGCCGGCGCCGATGACTATGTCGCAAAACCGTTCCATCTCGAAGAGGTGCTGGCGCGGATCCGTGCGCTGCTGCGCCGATCCACCGGCCATGCCCAGTCGGAGCTGACCTGCGGTCCGGTCTCGCTGGATACGCGCACCGGACGCGTCAGCGTCTCCGGCAATCCGATCAAGATGACCTCGCACGAATATCGCCTGCTGGCCTATCTGATGCACCACACCGGGCGCGTGGTGTCGCGCACCGAACTGGTCGAGCACCTCTACGACCAGGATTTCGACCGCGACTCCAACACCATCGAAGTGTTCGTCGGCCGCATCCGCAAGAAGCTCGACGTCGACATCATCCAGACCGTGCGCGGGCTCGGCTATTTGCTGACGCCGCCGTCGCCCGGTAACTGATGAGCCTTGCTCTTTTATTCGAGCATGATCTTATCCGAAGGCCAGTCTCGCTCCGCAGGATCGGAGCCTGGGGATATGCTTTTCGGGATCTTGCTCTGATGCGCGGAAGTTCGCTCGCTACGCGGTTGTTCCTGTCGGCGACCGCGTGGGTGGTCGTGATTTTGGTGATCACCGGCGTGGTTCTGTCGTCGGTCTACCGCAACGCGACCGAGCGCGCGTTCGACCGCCGCCTCAATCTCTATCTCCGCACCCTGATCGCCGAAGTCGCGACGCCGGACGAGCCGCCCGACCACCAGTTTCAGTCGCTCGGCGAGCCCTTGTTCGAATTGCCGTTGTCCGGCTGGTACTGGCAGATCGTCCGCACCGACGAGAAGGCCGAAACGCGCGCGTCGCGTTCGCTGTGGGACAAGAAGCTGCCGAAGCTCGAGGAGATCGGCGCCGAGCTGACGGCGGCCGGCATCCGCCTCGGCTATGTCGACGGGCCCGAGGGGCAGTCGCTGCGGGTGGTCGAGCGGCCGGTCGACCTCGGCGTCGACGGCAAATTCCTGGTCAGCGTGGCCGGCGACGCTTCCGAGATTTTCGATGAAATCCGCGCCTTCGACTATTACCTCGGCGGCACCTTTGCCGCTCTTGGCATCGTGCTGCTGCTGACCACGATCTTCCAGGTCCGGTTCGGCCTGGCGCCGCTCAAGCGGATTTCAGAATCGATCGCCGACATCCGCTCCGGCCGCGCCGAACGGCTGGAGGGCGAGTTTCCCGTCGAGATCGCGCCGCTGGCGCGCGAGACCAACGCGCTGATCGACGCCAATCGCGAGATCGTCGAGCGCGCGCGCACCCATGTCGGCAATCTCGCCCACGCCATCAAGACGCCGCTCTCCGTGATCGTCAACGAGGCTGCCGCCCACGCGGTAGATCCCTTTGCCAGCAAGGTGTTGGAGCAGGCCGATGTAATGCGGGATCAAGTGGCGCATCATCTGGAGCGCGCCCGCATCGCCGCGCGCGTCACCGTCATCGGCACCGTCACCGAGGTCGCGCCCGCCATGGAGGCGTTGCGGCGGACCATGGAGAAGATCCACAGGGATCGCGGCATCACGATCGCGGCGAAGGCCGACCCCCTGGCCAAGTTCCGCGGCGAGCGCCAGGACCTCGAGGAAATGGCCGGCAATCTGGTCGACAATGCCTGCAAATGGGCCGCCACCCAGGTTCTGATCGAGGTGAGGGTGGAGCCGCCGTCGGAGCCTCGCGCGGGCTCGTCGCTCCGGATCATCGTCGACGACGACGGCCGCGGCTTGTCCGCCGCCGAGCGCGCGCAGGTGTCGCGGCGCGGCCAGCGGCTGGACGAGTCCAAGCCGGGGTCCGGGCTCGGGCTTTCGATCGTGGTCGATCTTGCCGCACTCTACGGCGGCAGCCTGGTTCTGGGCGACGCCCCGATCGGCGGGTTGCGGGCCGAACTGGTGCTGCCGGGGGTCTGAACGCCCCGTCCGGCGACCACGGGGAATTACCTGGGGTTGCCGGGGCTGGAACAGGCAATGCCGGGGGTTGATTTCGGTATTCCTCAACGGGTTCTTAACGCGCGCACTTCTAAGATCGGGGGCGGGCGTTTTGCCCGTCCCATGACACGTATATCCACACCAGGCGAATGAGCCAGACATCGACCGAGCGGCTGAGGGACTATCTCGCCCAGCTCCCGCCCCAATCGCAGGCGCTGCTGATGCGGGAATTCGAGCGCGCCATCGAGCGCGGCGAGGACATGGTCGTGGCCAGTTTCGTGCTCGAACAGCTTCGCAAGGTCGTACGCGGAACCGAGGAAGACGATGAGACGCGGCCGCGGACCGACGATCCGGCGCGATTGCTGTACGCTCCGCTCGAACCGTATCTGGTCGAGGGCAATTTTCCGGTCAGGATCGGGCAGATCCGGCGCGCATCGCTGGTGCCGATCTGGCAATGGCTGAGCCGCGACGGGGCGCCCGAAGCCGTGCGCGCATTCGAGACCGCGCTCGCCGAGATCAGGCAGAGCGGCAGTGCCGCCGGGCTCGAAGGCGCAACCCGCAAGTTCCAGCTCGCCGCAGCCGACGCGATCATCAATATCGCCACGCCGGTGCCGGGCGACGACAGGCAGCGGTCGCTCGCCCGTATCGGTCAGCCCAATGTCGTCGAGGACCTGTTGTCGGTCGGAGGCGTGCTGCGGGCGCGCGAGACGCTGGAAACGCTCGGCAGCCGGATGCCGGGCCAGATGCGGGTGTTTGCAGAATCCCAGATTGCCTCGGTGACGTCGGCGCTGAACGTTCCCTCGTTGCAAACGCCGCAATTGCTGCCGTTCGCGCTGTCGCTGATCATGCTGCGGCTGGCGCAGCCGTGGCAGATCATCCGCCTTGCGATCAAGATGGCGGCATCCGACGACGAGCTTCGCGTGGCCGCCACGCCCTACGGCATCGCCGTTACGATGGCGCTGCACGATCTGTCGTTCCTGACGGCCTGCCTGCGCACCGACATCCGGCGCGGCCATTTCGAGAATATTGGCGAGCCCCTGAAGATCCTGCACGACGGGGTGCGCGGGCTACGCACCGAACTCGACCTGCGCAACGATTCCGCATGGGGCCGCCAGCTCACGGCGATCCGCGCCGAGATTTCCAATGCACTGAAGTCGGAGATCGAGAGCGTGCCCGGCCGGGTCCGCCGCATCCTGCGCCAGCGCGCCGACAAGGATATCGCCGCCGCGCCGAAGATCGACACCGTGGAGGTCGAAGAGATCGCCGCCCTGATCGACTTCGTGGCGGTGTGCCGCACCTATGCCAGCGAACTCGCCATCAACGAGGTCACCTTGCGGACCTATTCCGACCTCCAGCACTACGTCGAGCGATCGACCGAGAGCCTGGTGCAGGCGCTGCGCGGCGGCGACCCTCAGGCGCGGGCCTTCCGCCAGACGCAGGCCAAGGCCGCGATCCGTTTCTGCCAAATCCTGTTCGGCCATGACTACGCGTCGCTGATGAGCCGGGCGGCCGAAAATGCCGTGACCGGCGAGCGCAAGGCAACCAAGGCCGGGTAGGGTGGTATTCTTCTGAATCCCGGCCGGGCCGGCAGATTCGGTTGGTTTTTCTGCCGCAATTGTCAATTGCCGGGCTTGCCGCCGGTGGTGTAAAGCGGCGCATCGGCGCTTTGTAAAAAGGGCGCCGCTTCGCCCGGGAACTGCTTGATGACGCTGTGGTTTGTGTTCGCGCTGATGACGGTCGCGGCGATCTTTGCGGTGCTCTGGCCGTTGAGCCGTGGCGGGTCCGCGTCGGCCGGCGGCAGCGAGGCCATCGTCTACAAGGATCAGCTTGCCGAGATCGAGCGCGATGCGGCAGCAGGCCTGATCGGTATCCCGGAGGCCGCGGCCGCGCGTGTCGAGATCGGGCGCCGCCTGCTGGCTGCGGATGGTCAGCGTGAGTTGCCGGCGCGGTCGAATCTCGCGCTGCGCCGCGCTTCGGCGGTGGTGGCGCTGGTGGGGTTGCCGGTCGCGGCCGTGATGTTCTACCTCGCGCAGGGATCGCCGTGGCTTGGCGATTTTCCGCTGACCTCGCGCACGCGCACCGCGGACGCCAACCAGCCGCTTGAAAACATGGTGGCGCAGGTCGTAGCCCATCTGGAAAAGAATCCGGCTGACGCGCGCGGCTGGACCGTGCTGGCGCCGGTGCTGGCGCGGCTTGGTCGTTACGATGACGCGGTCGGGGCCTATCGCAACGTCATCAATTACGCCGGCGACAGCGCCGAGCGCCGCGCCGATCTCGGTGAAGCGCTTGCACTGGTGGCGGGCGGCGTCGTCACGGCGGAGGCCAAGGTCGAGTTCGAACGCGCGGTCGCGCAGGACGCCGACGAGCCCAGGGCCAACTATTTCCTCGGGCTCGCCGCCGAACAGGATGGCCGCCAGGCCGCCGCCGCCGCGATCTGGCGCGCGCTGCTCGACAAGGCGCCAGCCGGACGCGCCATGGCGCCCGCTGGTCCAGGCCGCGCTGACGAGGGTCGGCGGCCCCACGGTGCCCGCGATTTCCAATGAAGCGATGGCCGCGGCCAAGGACATGAACGATCCCGATCGTAACGCGATGATCCGCGGCATGGTCGACCGGCTCGCGACGCGGCTGAAGGAAAATGGCGACGATGTCGAGGGATGGCTGCGGCTGATGCGCGCCTATATGGTGATGGGCGAGCGCGACAGGGCGGCGAGCGCGCTGACCGACGCGCGTCAAGCCGTCGCCGCCGACGCCGAACGCTTGCGCCAGCTCAATGAGGGCGCGAAGAATCTCGGGCTTGATGGGTGACGCATGATGCCGAAAAGTGTGGAGCGGTTTTCGGACGACATCATGCGCGAAGATTAGACGCATGATGCCGGAACCTGAAGACGGGAACAGAGGATAGAAATGACGCGCAAGCAACGGCGGTTGACCATGATCGGCGGTTCGCTCGCGGTGCTCGCCATCGCCGCGGCGCTGGTCTTGAACGCCATGCGCGATTCCATCGTGTTCTTTTCGACGCCGACGATGGCGGCCGAGAAGCAGATGCCGCCCGGCAAGCGGTTCCGTCTCGGCGGCCTGGTGCAGCCGGGCTCGCTGGTGCGCGGGGACAATCTCGCCGTGAATTTCAGCGTCGCCGACGGCGGCGCCACGCTACCGGTCGCCTACAAGGGGATCTTGCCGGACCTGTTCCGCGAAGGGCAGGGCGTCGTCGCCGAAGGCGCGCTGGACGCTTCCGGCGTCTTCAGGGCCGATACCGTGCTGGCCAAGCATGACGAGACCTACATGCCCAAGGATGTCGCGGATGCCCTGAAGAAGCAGGGGCACTGGAAGGACGATTACGGCGCCAAGAGACGTCAAGCCGGCGCCGCGGCTTCGGCCGCACCGGCGCAGGGGGCTTCGAAGTGATCGCGGAAGCAGGCCATTACGCGCTGGTGCTGGCGCTCGCGCTGGCGCTGATCCAGTCGACCGTGCCGTTGCTCGGCGCGCGCTGGGGCGATCCTGCCTTGATGAATGTCGCGCGCTCCACCGCGCTCGCGCAGCTGCTGTTTGCCGCGATCTCGTTCGGGTTGCTGACGATGCTGTACGTCGTCTCGGATTTCTCCGTCGTCAACGTGTTCGAGAATTCGCATTCGATGAAGCCGCTGCTCTACAAGATCACCGGCGTGTGGGGCAATCACGAAGGCTCGATGCTGCTGTGGGTGTCGATCCTGGCGCTGTTCGGCGGCCTGGTCGCGGCCTTCGGCAACAATCTGCCGCTGTCGCTGCGCGCGCATGTGCTGGCGGTGCAGGGCTGGATCGCGTCGGCGTTTTACCTGTTCATCCTCGTCACTTCCAATCCGTTCCTGCGCATCGCAAGCCCGCCGATCGAGGGCCGCGACCTCAATCCGGTACTGCAGGATATCGGGCTCGCCGTGCATCCGCCGATGCTCTATCTCGGCTATGTCGGGTTCTCGATCTCGTTCTCTTTCGCGGTGGCCGCCCTGATCGAAGGCCGCATCGATGCGGCCTGGGCGCGCTGGGTGCGGCCGTGGACGCTGGTGGCGTGGATATTCCTCACGCTCGGCATCGCGATGGGATCGTACTGGGCCTATTACGAACTCGGCTGGGGCGGCTGGTGGTTCTGGGATCCGGTCGAGAACGCCTCGTTGATGCCTTGGATTGCCGGCACGGCGCTCCTGCATTCGGCGGTCGTGATGGAAAAGCGCAACGCGCTCAAAGTCTGGACCATCCTGCTGTCGATCCTGACGTTCTCGCTATCGCTGCTCGGCACCTTCCTGGTGCGCTCGGGCGTGCTGACCTCGGTGCATGCGTTCGCGACCGACCCGACGCGCGGCGTGTTCATTCTTTTGATCCTCTGCCTGTTCATCGGCGGCAGTCTCTTGCTGTACGCCTGGCGCGCGTCGGCGCTGAAGCAGGGCGGGACTGTTCGCACCGATCTCGCGCGAGGGCGCGCTGGTGCTCAACAATCTGTTTCTCACCACGGCCTGCGCCACCGTCTTCATCGGGACGCTGTATCCGCTGGCGCTGGAGGTTGTGACCGGCGACAAGATTTCGGTCGGCGCGCCGTTCTTCAACCTGACCTTCGGCCCGCTGTTCGTGCCGCTGATGGTGGCGATGCCGTTCGGGCCGCTGCTGGCGTGGAAGCGCGGCGATCTGGCCGGCGCGGCGCAGCGGCTGATGGCGGCCGGCATCGTGGCGCTGATCGCCGTCGCATTGTTGTGGGCGTGGACATGGGGAGGGGCCACGTTTGCGCCGCTCGCGATCGGGCTTGCGGTGTTCGTCATCGCCGGCGCCTTGACCGACCTTGTCGAGCGCACGGCGCTGTTTCGTGGGCCGCTCGCGACCACGATGGCGCGCGCGCGCGGATTGCCGCGCGCGACCTGGGGCACTGCGTTCGCCCATGCCGGCATCGGCGTCGCCCTGATCGGGATCGTCTGCGAAACCACCTGGAACAGCGAATATATCGGTTCGATGAAGCCGAACGATGTTGCAAGCGTCGCTGGCTATCAGTTGAAGCTCGATGGCGTTACGCAGCGACAAGGGCCGAATTTCCGCGAGGGGGTCGCGCAGTTCACCGTCACGCTCGATGGGAAGATGCTTCAGGTGATGACACCCTCGAAGCGCAACTTCACCACGCGGGGATCGTCGACCACCGAGGCCGCGCTGCTGACGCGTGGCGCCAGCCAGCTCTACGTTTCGCTCGGCGACACCAATGCCGACGGCGCCATCGCCGTGCGCATCTATCACAAGCCGCTGGTGCTGCTGATCTGGTGGGGGCCGGTGCTGATGGCGTTCGGTGGCCTGCTGTCGCTGTCGGACCGGCGGCTGCGCGTCGGCGCGCCGAAGCCCGCCAAGTCGGCCCGCGCCTTGCAGCCGGCGGAGTAGGCCGTTGCGGAAACTCATCGCCTGCGTATTCGTCGCCGTCATGATGGCCGTAAGCCCGGCCGCCCATGCGGTGCAGCCGGACGAGATCATGCCGGATCCCGCGAAGGAGGCGCGCGCGCGCGAGCTGTCGCGCGAGCTGCGCTGCATGGTGTGCCAGAACCAGTCGATCGACGATTCCGACGCGCCGCTGGCGCGCGACCTGCGGCTTCTGGTGCGCGAGCGCATCGCAACCGGCGAGAGCGACAGCCAGGTGATCGACTTTCTCGTGGCGCGCTATGGCGAGTTCGTGCTGCTGAAGCCGCGCTTCTCGCCGCATACGCTGCTGCTGTGGCTGCTGCCGCCGCTGGCGTTGATCGGCGGCGGACTGGCGCTGTGGTTCTACAGCCGACGCCGCCCGAATACGGGCGTTGCGGCCGATCCCGCGCTCCTGCATCTGACGGCGGAGGAGGAGGCCCGTCTGGAGCGCCTGCTCGCAGCCGAAGCGACGGACAAGCAGGCCTGAGCCGCCGTTGCAAGCGGAAGGGTTTCCGCTAAGACTTCCCTGGTCAAAACAAGCATCATCCAGGGGGAGACCGGACATGGCCTTTTCACTCTACGACGCCAGCGTGGCGAATTACCTGCAAACCCTCGGCGCCGTCAGCGGCATCCTCGAGCGCGGCCTGGTTCATTTCCGCGAAAACAACGTCGATCCGGAAAGCATGGTCGAGGCGCGGCTGGCGCCGGACATGCTGCCGCTGCGTTTCCAGATCATTTCCGTCGCACAGCATTCGCGTGGCGCCATCGAGGCCGCGCAGAGCGGAGAATTTCGTCCACCCTCGTTCAAGACGCCGTACGATTACGCCGGCTTGCAGGGGCTGGTCGCGCAGACGCGCGAGGCCCTGGAGGGCTGGACGCCGGACGCCGTCAATGCGCTCGGCGGCCGCGACGTCGTCTTTCATCTCGGCGATCACAAGCTGCCCTTCACGACAGAGGGCTTCCTGATGTCGTTCTCGCTGCCCAACTTCTATTTCCACGCCACCACCGCCTACGACATTCTGCGCACCAACGGCGTGCCGCTCGGCAAGCGCGATTTCATGGGCCGGCTGAAGATGAAGAAGGGCTGAGAAGATCCGGAGCGGAAACGCGATGCTGAACCGCGTTTCCGCCATCCCGCTCCGACCTGTGCCGACCCTTGGTGTTTTGGCGGCCGGATAGGGGCATTTGCGCCCCAAAAGTGTTTTTTAGCCTCGGCTAACTGGCTGATTTGCCTGCGATATTCTGCCGCATCCATAACTGCCCGCATTACAAAAGTTTAATTCCCTAGCCAGCGCGCGGTAAGGCGGCAAACCCCATGTTCAGCCTTGTCAGGTGTTCAGCCCCGCACCGTCGAATTCAGACGCCATTCAGATGCCCCTGGAGATATTAGCAACATGACCGAACGTCCCGTCGATCTTTCCAAGTTTCCGTCCTATGGCGCAGCGCGCCGCTCGTTGTTCTCCGCGCGCCGGTTCGCGCTGATGGCCTCCGTCGTCGCCGGCCTCGGCGCCGCCGTGTATGGCTTCTCGCCGCAGCACGGTCCGATCGATGTCTTCACCAGCGCAGCGCACGCGCAGGTCAACAACGAGGTCCGCAAGGTCGAGCGGCCGATCGGTTTCGCCGACGTCGTCGAGCGCGTGAAGCCGTCGGTGATCTCGGTCAAGATCAACATCGCCGAGAAGGCCTCGAAGGGTGACGATAGCGCCAACAAGGACGACGACTCGCCGTTCCAGCCGGGCTCGCCGATGGAGCGCTTCTTCCGTCGCTTCGGCGGACCGGATGGCTTGCCGCCGGGTATGCGCGGCGGACCGCGTGGCGGCCGTGGCCCGGTGACGGGTCAGGGTTCCGGCTTCTTCATCTCGGCTGACGGCTTTGCCGTGACCAACAACCACGTGGTCGACGGCGCCGACAAGGTCGAAGTCACCATGGACGACGGCAAGACCTTCACCGCGAAGGTGATCGGCACCGATCCGCGTACGGATCTGGCGCTGATCAAGGTCGAGGGCCGCAAGGATTTCCCGTTCGCAAAACTGTCGGACAGCAAGCCGCGGATCGGCGACTGGGTGCTCGCGGTCGGTAACCCGTTCGGCCTCGGCGGCACCGTGACCGCCGGCATCGTCTCGGCCTCCGGCCGCGACATCGGCAACGGCCCGTATGACGACTTCATCCAGATCGACGCGCCCGTGAACAAGGGCAACTCCGGCGGTCCGGCGTTCGATACCAATGGCGAAGTGATGGGCGTCAACACGGCGATCTATTCGCCGTCCGGCGGCAGCGTCGGCATCGCGTTCTCGATCCCGGCTTCCACGGTCAAGAGCGTGATCGCCCAGCTCAGGGACAAGGGCACGGTCAGCCGCGGCTGGATCGGTGTCCAGATCCAGCCGGTGACGTCTGACATCGCCGACAGCCTCGGCATGAAGAAGGCGGAAGGCGCGCTGGTGGCGGAACCGCAGGCGAACGGTCCGGCGGCCAAGGCCGGCATCCAGTCCGGTGACGTCATCACCGGCGTCAACGGCGAGCCGGTCAAGGATGCCAAGGAACTTGCCCGCACCATCGGCGGTCTTGCGCCCGGCAATGCCGTGAAGCTCAACGTGCTGCAGAAGGGCCAGGACAAGGTCGTCAACCTCACGCTCGGCCAGTTGCCGAACACGATCGAAGCCAAGGCCGACACCGACAAGGAGGACAAGGGTGGCCTGAGCAAGGGAACCGGCGTGCCGAAGCTCGGCCTGACGGTTGCCCCCTCCAACAGCGTGGCCGGCGCCGGCAAGGAAGGCGTCGTGGTCACCGAGGTTGACCCGAAGAGTGCGGCGGCCGAACGCGGCTTCAAGGAAGGCGACGTCATCCTCGAGGTTGCCGGCAAGAGCGTCGCCAGCGCCGGCGAGGTTCGTGAGGCGATCGACGCCGCCCGCACCGAGAACAAGAACAGTGTTCTCATGCGCGTGAAGAGCGGCGGTTCGTCGCGCTTCGTCGCAGTGCCGCTGGCGAAGGGCTGAACGAGGACTAGATATCAGATGGAGGGTTTCGCCGGCATTCGTCGCCCCCGCCGACGGCTCCTTCCGGGGAGCGGGTCCAAAACTCGCTCCCTCTGGGTACCTTCTATCGGAACACGCCCCCCTCCGTCGGAAGGTCCTAAGGGCGGTGGAGTCCCCCAGCTTCACCGCCCACCTTTTTCACTTCATCGCGAATATGGCCGGTCGCCTTGCATGTGCGAGGCGGTCGCGCCATGGTGGGAGGAAGCATGTACACCGTGACCGCAACTGCTCCGCAAATGCGCCTGCTGATCATCGAAGACGACCGCGAGTCCGCCGACTATCTGGTCAAGGCGTTCCGTGAAGTCGGCCATGTCGCCGATCTCGCCAGCGATGGCGAGGAGGGACTGTCGATGGCCGACGGCGGCGACTACGACGTGCTCGTGGTGGATCGCATGCTGCCCAAGCGCGACGGCCTCTCCGTGATCGGCGCGCTGCGCGAGAAGGGCAACCGCACGCCGGTCCTGATCCTCTCCGCGCTCGGCCAGGTCGACGACCGCATCAAGGGTTTGCGCGCCGGCGGCGACGACTATCTGCCAAAACCTTATTCATTCGCCGAACTGCAGGCGCGCGTCGAAGTGCTGTCGCGCCGCAATGTCGGCCCGGCCGAAGAGACTTCCTACCGCGTCGGCGATCTCGAGCTTGATCGCCTTTCGCACCGCGTCGCCCGCGGCAAGGACGAACTGACGCTGCAGCCGCGCGAGTTTCGTCTGCTCGAATATTTGATGAAGCATGCCGGCCAGGTGGTGACCCGCACCATGCTGCTGGAAAACGTCTGGGATTATCATTTCGATCCGCAGACCAACGTCATCGACGTGCACATTTCACGGCTGCGCTCCAAGATCGACAAGGGCTTTGAGCGGCCCTTGCTGCACACGATCCGCGGCGCCGGATACATGATCCGTGACGGCCTTCGGTAAACTGGTCCGCACCACGGCGTTCCGTCTGACGCTGGTCTATCTGTTTTTGTTTGCGCTGTTTGCCGCGTCGCTGCTCGGCTATTTCGCATGGAATACGCGGCGGCTGATCAACGAGCAGATCACCGCGACGGTCAACGTCGAGATCTCCGAGATCACCGACGTCTACAATCGCCGTGGCCTGCAAGGCCTGGCCTGGGCGCTCGCTAACCGCGCACTGCGGCCGGGCGCCAATCTCTATCTCGTCACCACGCCGGAGGGCAAAGCGGTCGCTGGCAACGTCGACGCGCTGGCGCCGGGGGTGATGGCCTCGATCGGCTGGTCGGAAACCCGCTATCGCCGGCTCGACGAGCGGGAAACGGCGGAACATCGCGCGCTGGTGCGGGTCACCGAACTCACCAACGGTTTTCGCTTGCTGGTCGGCCGCGACCTCGAGGAGCGGCGGCGTCTGTTCGGCATCGTCGCCAAAGCCGCGCAATGGTCGGTGCTCGTCGTCATGGTGCTCGGCATCGGCGGCGGCATCTTCGTGGCGCGGCGGGTGCTGCGCCGGATCGACGCCATGACCGGCACCACCCAGCGCATCATGGCCGGCGACCTCTCCGGGCGTCTCCCGGTCGGGCGCTCCGGCGACGAGCTCGATCGCCTGGCGGAAAATCTCAACGCCATGCTGGAGCGCATCGAAGCTCTGATGACGGGGCTGAAGGAAGTCTCCGATAACATCGCCCACGATTTGAAGACGCCGCTGACGCGCATGCGTAACCGCGCCGAGGAAGCGCTGGCGCGTTCCGGCAGCGAGGCCGAGTATCGCACGGCGCTGGAACGGACCATCGAGGAATCCGACGGCCTGATCCGCACCTTCAACGCGCTGTTGATGATCGCGCGCGCCGAGTCCGGGCAGGCGCGGGGCAACATGGACGATTTCGACGCGGCCGACGTCGCCCGGGGCATCCACGAATTGTACGAGCCGCTGGCCGAGGACGACGGCATGACTCTGCGGGTCAAGGCCGCCACCGCGCGGCTGCACGGCAACCGCGAACTGATCAGCCAGGCGCTCGCCAATCTGGTCGAGAACGCCATCAAATACGGCAAGCCGTCGCCGGTGGTGCAGCCGCTGGATCCCGCTGTCGCCGTGCGGAGCAGGGAGATATTGATCGAGGCGCGCCGCGAGAACGACCAGGTGCTGCTCAGCGTCACCGACCACGGACCGGGCATCCCCGAAGGGGACCGCAAGCACGCAGTGGAGCGGTTCGTGCGGCTGGAGGCCAGCCGGACGCTGCCCGGTTCCGGGCTTGGCTTGAGTTTGGCGTCCGCGGTCGCGACCCTGCATGGGGGTGAACTCAGGCTCGGCGATTCGCATCCCGGCCTGACCGCGACGCTGGTCATTCCGGCCCTATCTGCTGCGGGTGACAGGCTTGCGGCCCAAACGCCGGATGTGCCACAGAAGGTGGCATGAATTCCTCTACTTTGGCCGCGCGGTTTGTCAGCGGGCCGCATATCACTGCCAGCAGTACCGCCGAACAACGCCTGAAAGACTGGCTCGCCGAACTGGAGACGCAGCAGGCGGCTGAGATCGGCGCGTGGCTGGATCGTCCGCCGGCGCGGGCCATCCTGTTCGGTATCGCCGAGTTCTCGCCGTACCTGTTCGATCTGGTCCGCGCCGATGCCGCGCGGCTGATCCGTCTGCTGGCCTGCGACCCGGAGGCACATCTTACCGCACTGATCGAGAACACCTCGCGCAACGTGCTCGCCGCCGCGAGCGAGGCGGACGTGATGGTGCTGCTTCGCCGCATGAAGTCGGAGGCCGCGCTCATGATCGCGCTGTGCGACATCGGCGGGGTCTGGCCGGTGATGCGGGTGACCGCGGCGCTGACCGATCTGGCGGTAAATTCCGTCCAGGCAGCGCTGCGCTTCCTGCTGCGCCAGGAGGTCGCGCGCGGCCGCATGACCGCGGTCGATCAGGATCGCCCGGAGGACGGCTCCGGCCTGATCGTGCTTGCCATGGGCAAGATGGGCGCCGGCGAGCTCAACTATTCCAGCGACATCGACCTGATCGTGTTCTTCGATCCCGCCGCGACCTCGCTGGTGGCCGACATCGAGCCGGCGCCGTTCTTCGTGCGCGTGACGCAGGCGCTGGCGCGCCTGCTGCAGCAACGCTCGGGCGAGGGCTATGTGTTCCGCGTCGATCTGCGGCTGCGGCCCGATCCGGCCTCCACGCAGGTGGCGATGTCGACCGACGCGGCGCTGCATTATTACGAGCGGGAAGGGCGAACCTGGGAACGCGCGGCGATGATCAAGGCGCGCGCCTGCGCCGGCGACGCCAAAGCGGCCGAGGCGCTGATTGCAGAACTTTCGCCGTTCGTCTGGCGCAAGCATCTGGATTTTGCGGCCCTTGCAGACGTCCACGACATGAAGCGGCAGATGCAGACCTATCGTGGCCAGAGCGAGATCGCGGTCGAGGGCCACAACGTCAAGGTCGGCCGCGGCGGCATCCGCGAGATCGAGTTTTTCGCGCAGACCCAGCAGCTCATTGCTGGCGGCCGCCATCCGGAATTGCGGGCGCGTCCGACGCTGCTGGCGTTGCAGGTGCTGGCCGCCAGCAACTGGATCACCCTTCAGGCCTGCGAAGAACTGACGACGGCTTACGAATTCCTGCGCCGCGTCGAGCACCGGCTGCAGATGATCGCGGACGAGCAGACCCATGCGTTGCCTGAAGATGCCGAGGCCGTCGAGCGCTTTGCGAACTTCTTCGGCTATGAAAGCCGGGCGGCTTTCGCAAAAGATCTGCTCGGCCATCTCAACATCGTGCAGGGGCATTACGGAAAACTGTTCGAGGGCGATCCGACCGGCACGGTGAGGCTGCCTGAGGCCGACTACGCCGCGGGGCCTGAGGATGCGCGCCTGCTCGACCATCTGTCGACGTTAGGATTCAAGAAGCCGGTCGCGGTGGCCGGCACGCTGCAGCTCTGGATGCAGGGCAATTACCGCGCGCTCCGCAATGACGCGACCAAGGCGGCCTTCATCGAATTCGTGCCGGGGCTGATCGACGGGCTGGCGCATGCCGAAGACCCCGATGACGCCGTGATCGCGTTCGATCGATTTCTCGGCGCCTTGCAGCGTGGCGGCCGGCTGATCTCGCTGTTGCGGGAGAACCGCGATCTGGTCGCGCTGGTGGCGCTGATCCTGGGGGCCGCGCCGAGGCTCGGCGACATGCTGGCGCGCCAGCCGCAGATCATGGACGGCCTGATCGATCCCCGTTTCTTCGGCGCGATGCCGGACCAGAAGGAATTGTCGGCGCGGCTGGCGGCGACGCTGAAGGACGCGGCTTCCTACGAAGACTTTCTCGATCGCCTGCGGCTGTTCGGCCAGGAGAGCCTGTTCCTGATCGGCACGCGCATCCTCTCCGGTACGGTGTCCGCCCAGCAGGCCAGCGTCGCCTTTGCCGACGTCGCCGAGGGCATCGTGCATACCGTGCATGGCCTGGTCAGGGATCAGTTCACTACGCAGTACGGCCGCATCCAGGGGCAGGAGACCGCGATCCTCGCGATGGGCCGGCTCGGCAGCCGCGAGATGACGGCGTCTTCCGATCTCGACCTGATCCTGCTGTACGATTTCGATTCCGATCATCCCGATTCCGACGGCGAACGATCGCTGCACGGCGCGCAATATTTTGCGCGGCTGACCCAGCGGCTGATCTCGGCGTTCACGACGCGGACCAACTACGGCGTGCTCTACGATGTCGACATGCGGCTGCGGCCATCGGGCCGCGCCGGGCCGCTGGCGTCGCGGATCGATTCCTTTGCCGACTACCAGGAACGCGAGGCCTGGACCTGGGAGCACATGGCGCTGACGCGGGCGCGCGTGATTTCGGCTTCACCGGCGTTCCGGGAGCGGATCGAGGCGCTGATCCGCAGCGTGCTGACGCGACCGCGCGATGCGGCCTCCACCGCCGGCGACGTCGCCGACATGCGCAAGGCAATTGCGCTGGAAAAGGGCGAGGACGACATCTGGGACCTCAAGCTCGCCGCCGGCGGGCTGGTCGATATCGATTTCGTCGCGCAGTATCTGCAGCTCGTGCACGCCTCGTCAAAACCCGAAATCCTCAGCGTCTCCACGCTTCAGGTGCTCGACAACGCCGCGCGCCTCGGCGTGCTGCCGCAATCCGACGCCGAAATCCTGCGCTCCGCGGCACGGCTCTATCACGACCTGACGCAGATCATCAGGCTGTGCGTGACCGGCAAATTCAACCCGGAAACCTCGGGCGATAACCTCTTGCACGTGATGGCGCGGGCCGGCGACACGCCCGATTTCTCGACGCTGGAAGCGCGCGTGCGCGAGACGCAGAGCGAGGTGAGGCGGGTGTTTTTGGCGTTGGTGGGCGGAGGCTGACGCTTCACTTCGTAAGCGAAGCGATACCCATCACCCCCCGTAGCCCGGATGGAGCGAAGCGCAATCCGGGGCAGTCTGTCCGCTTGCGAGATCCCCGGGTTGCGCTTCGCTCCACCCGGGCTACAGGAATGCTTCGAAAGCTCCTACAACGCCCGCGCCGCATTGCCCTTGAACAGGATGGGGCCGGTCGGCCGTCCGATGGGTGAGCCGCCTTCGGGCTCCAGCGTGATCTCGAACAGCTGATCTTGCACCGTTTCCGGCAGCGAATCCAAATTCAGTTGCAGCGTGCGCGACTGACCGGTGACGCCGATCGATTTCGGGCCGACGGCGCGATCCCACAGCGTCCAGACCTGCAGCGTTCGGCCGGCGGGAACGTCGATCGGGCGTATCGGAATCAGTTCGACGCGGCCATTTGAAAACGCGTTGACGATGGCGCCGGCCTCTTTGGTTGAATCGTTCACCAGCACGGCGACGTAGACGGGCTTGCTTTGCGCCAGCGCGATCAGGTCATGGCGAAGATGACGCGATGTCGTCAACGCGCCGATCATGATCACCCCGAACAGCATCGCGGCGAAGGTCCCGCCGATGCCGGCGACACGCCAGAACTTGATGTCGTGCCAAAGCGTGGCGCCGCGCAACGCAGCGCGCGCGGAGGGCAGGGCATCGATCGGCGCGGTTTTGGTTGCATCCGCGATGCGCTGCCAAAGCGCGGCGCTCGGCGCGGTTTCCTCGGCCGTGAGATCGAGGTCGGCGAGCCGTGCCCGCCAGGCGCTGACGGCCTGCGCAAACGATTGGTCGGTTGCGATCAGCTGTTCGGCGGCGGCGTGTTCCGCGCCGTCCAGCAGGCCCATCACGTAATCTGCAGCCATGGGGTTCTCGGCGTCGTGCGGGTTCATCCCATGCACTCCTGCAACGCGAACAGGCTGCGACGTACCCAGCTTTTGACCGTGCCGAGTGGAACCTTGAGCCTTCCCGCCAATTCGCCGTGGCTCATGCCGTGGACATAGGCCAGCACGACGACGTCGCGGCGAGGGCGGTCGATCTGCTCCAGGCACCGGCGCAGCGCGCTGGTCTCCGGCATCCGCGACAGCGTGGTTTCGCAGTCGAGGTCTTCGACGTTTTCGTTCGACGTATCGTAGCGGTGCTCATCGCGATGAATGCTGAGGGCGCGGTTGCGCACCACCGCATAGAGCCAGCCGCGTGCGCTGCCGCGACGCGGATCGAACCCGGCCGCGCCGCGCCAGATCCGGATAAAGGCGTCGTGCACAGCCTCTTCCGCAAGATCCTGCCGAAACAGGATGCGGCGCGCGATGCCGATCATGCGCGGCGCCTCGCTGTCATAGATCACCCGCAAGGCGGTGCGGTCGCCGGCCGCGCAACGCGCCAGCGCCGCGGCAAGCTGCGCCTCGCGTTCCAGATCGAGCAGGGCGGGAGCCTGCTGGCTGGCGGTGATCGTCCCATTTCCGGTCATGTCTATGCCCTTGCATAGTTGTTCTACCCTCAGATGCGGCATTTGGATGCATGTGCCGAAAATTATTTTCAGGTTGCTGCATCCGTTTGGCCGTGGCCGTCGGTATCCGCTGTGTTGGTCCCGAGAGGATCATCGGAACACAGGGAGCTTTTACGATGAATTTTCGCTCAATTTTCGCTGCTTCTGCCGCACTCTTGCTGTCGTCCGCCGCCGCCAACGCCGCGCAGGTCGCAGCCCTGATCGGGGGCGACACCATTGCGATGGTCGATACCGCGCAGAAGAAGGCGACCGGCTCGGTCAAGGTCACCGGCATTTCCGGTGCGCTGGTCGGAATCGACGTGCGTCCCGCCGACGGCATGCTCTATGGGCTGGTCGACGATGGCACCATTGTGACGATTGCTGCGGACGGCAAGGCCACGACGAAATCGAAGCTCGATACCATGCTCGCCAAGGGCGTCGCCGCGACGGTCGATTTCAACCCGGTGGCGGACCGCCTGCGCGTGATGGGCGCGGACGGCATGAACCTGCGGGCCAATGTCGATGACGGCAAGGTGACCAAGGATGGCGACCACAAATATGCCGAGGCCGACATGCACAAGGGCGAGAAGCCGAACATCATCGCCGGCGCCTATACCAATTCGGTGAAGGGCGCCAAGGAGACCGCGCTGTTCAATATCGACGGCACCATCGGCGGATTGATCAAGCAGGCGCCGCCGAATGACGGCGTGCTCGGCGCGATCGGCAAGCTCGGGATCAAGGCCGGTACCGTCGCGTTCGACATCTGGTCCGACGGTGCCGGTAAGAACGAAGCCTGGCTGATGGCGGACGGTACGCTCTACAGCGTCGATCTCGCGACCGGAAAGGCGACCGAGGCCGCAAAGATCGCCGGTGTCAGCGGCACGGTGAAGGACATCGCGATCATGGGAATGTAGGGGATTCCTGCCGCCCTCGATGCCTCGCCCCTGGCGCATTCTGCGTCAGGGGCGATCCGCAGGCGTATCGCCGGCTTGGGCCTTCTTTAGCGTCTCGATCGCATCGCAGCGACGATAAGACGGGTGGCCGGCGTGCGCCGTCCGTTTTTCCGTAGTCAGGTGCAACTATTGGGGGTACCGTATGTAAGATTACGTGCATTCTTGGCTGATCCTGCGATGCGGGGGCGATGCCTATGCGATGCTTTGCGGCGATCGACCGTCAGGGTACTGCGTTCGACGGCATGCTGCGGATTCCCGCGGGCACGTTCCGCATGGGATCGGACAAGCACTATCCCGAGGAAGCGCCAGCTCATCGCGTTACCGTCGATGAATTCCTGATCGACCGCACGCCGGTGACGAACCGGCAGTTCAAGGAATTCGTAAAGGCCACCGGTCACGTCACCTTCGCTGAAATCCCGCCCGATCCGAAGGACTATCCCGGCGCACTGCCGCATATGCTCTATGCCGGTTCGCTGATGTTCTTGCCGCCCAACCATCCGGTCAATCTCCGCGACTTCAGTCAGTGGTGGACGTTCGCCAAGGGCGCGCAATGGCGCCATCCCTACGGTCCCGGAAGCAACATCCGTGGGCTGGACGATCATCCCGTCGTGCATGTGGCTTTCAGCGATGCGCTCGCCTATGCGCAATGGGTTGGCAAGGATTTGCCAACTGAAGCGGAATGGGAGTTTGCCGCGCGCGGTGGGCTCGATGCTGCCGAATTTGCCTGGGGCGATGAGTTCACACCGGGCGGCCGTCACATGGCCAACACATGGCAGGGTGAGTTTCCACGGCAGAACGTCAATGCCGACGGCTTCGAGCGCACGTCGCCGGTCAGCGCATTCCCGCCGAACGAGTACGGCCTGTACGACATGATTGGCAACGTCTGGGAATGGACGACCGACTGGTATTCGCCAAAGCATCAGGCGGATGCGCCGAAGGCTTGCTGCATTCCGGAGAACCCGCGCGGCGGCCGTGAGGCCGACAGCTACGACCCCAGAACCACCAATGTGAAAATTCCACGAAAGGTCATTAAAGGCGGCTCGCATTTGTGCGCGCCGAACTACTGCCGACGCTACCGGCCGGCAGCGCGACACGCGGAGCCGGTCGATACTTCCACTAGTCATCTTGGCTTTCGATGCATCAGGCGAGGAGCCTCCGATGCATCATGAAAAGGAGAGCGTAACCATGTTGAGTACCCTATTGCCCGACAATCCGCCCTTTACTGCAACGCCGCCACGCAAGACGCCTAGTTGGCACAAGCGGTCCTGTGCCTCGCTGCTTGGTGCGACGATGTTGATGTCGCTGTCCGGGCCGGCCAGCACACCGGCAGCGGCACAGCAGCCGGCACAGAAACCCAATATCCTCTTCATCATGGGCGATGACATCGGCTGGATGCAGCCGAGCATCTACCATCAAGGGCTGATGGTCGGCGAGACGCCCAACATCGACCGCATCGGCAATGAAGGTGCCAAGTTCATGCACTATTACGCCGAGCAGAGTTGCACTGCCGGACGTACGGCCTTCATCACCGGCATGCAGCCGGTCCGCGTAGGCATGGTCCTGCCGGAACTTCCCGGCAGTCCATCCTATATACGGGCCGGGACGCCACATCTTGCCAAGTTCCTGCTCGATCTCGGCTACAACACAGGTGAGTTCGGCAAGAACCACTTGGGCGACCACGTCGACTCGCTGCCGACCGCGCACGGCTTCCAGGAATTCTGGGGCTACCTCTATCACCTCGATGCGATGCAAGGGGTAAGCTTCCCCGACATCAACAAGACCCCGAACCAGCAGAACTCTCGCACCACCATGCAAGAACACACCGATCCCGGGCATGGCTGAGGTTGCCGGCGCCGTGGATCCCAAGACCACGGTCTGCCTGACGCCGCCGCGTCCGATGTTGGCGTGTACGTCGGCCGACGGCTCCGGCGCCAAACAAACGTGCAAGGACGAGGGACCACTAACGCTCGACCGATCGAAGACGATTGACGAGGAAATCTCGGCAAAGGTCGTCGACTTCCTCGACCGCAACGATCCGAAGAAGACCAACAAGCCGTTCTTTGCCTGGTACAATCCCGCGCGTATGCACGTCACGACCGTGCTGCCGGACAAATACAACGCCATGGTGGGCGAGCCCGGCGGCAAGGACTGGGGCGTCAACGAAGCCGGCATGAAGCAAATGGATGACAACATCGGCGTGGTGTTGAAGAAGCTCGAAGACATGGGCCAGCTCAACAACACGATCGTCGTGTTCACCACCGACAACGGCGCGGAGACTATCACCTTCCCGGATGGCGGCGTCACGCCGTTCAAGGGCGGCAAGCTCAGCACCTGGGAGGGCGGTATGCGCGCTCCGATGGTGATCCGCTGGCCGGGCGTCATCAAGCCGGGTACCGTCAAGAACGAAATGTTCGCCTCCCTCGACTGGGTCCCGACTCTCGTCGAGATTGCCGGCGGGCCCAAAGGCGATGGGCTGAAGCAACGTGTCGAGGCCGGGTATCCCGGGCTTACTAAAACCACCCTCGATGGCGTCAACCAGATCGACTATCTCAGCGGCAAGTCCGAGAAGTCGGCACGCGACCACTTCCTGTATTGGTCCGGCACGACGCCGTCGGCCGTCCGCTACAAGAACTGGAAGATGTACTTCGCGATGGTGTCCGACAATCCGGCGGGCTTCGTTTCCGGAGTGCAGCCCTACTCCTGGACCCAGGTCGTCAACATCAAGCGCGATCCCTTCGAGACCTCCGTTGGCTCGCAGCAGAAGACGCTCTTTGGTATGGGCGGGGCGATCGCTTCTCCGTCTACCGCCTATGTCTATGACTGGAACATGCTGCCGATCGGGCAGCAGCTCTGGCTGATGCATCTCGAGTCCTACATCAAGTTCCCGGCACTGCAGGACCCGGCCAGCTACAATCTGGAACAGGTCATGCAGCAAGTTAAGAACATGAAGGCCGGCCGCGACTAACCGGACGAGACCCAGATCGGCGGGCGTCATTCTCGACGTCCGCCGATCACTTTGTGCCTTGAATCTCGTCTGCCCGCGAAAAACGCGATGTGAGGAAACTATCATGAACACTTTTCGACGCACATGCATTGGTCTCCTCGCCTCGGTTGCGGCAGCAACAGGACTTGTCGCGCCGCTATCTGCGCAACAACAAAAGCCGAATATTCTGGTCATTATGGGTGACGACATCGGATACTGGAACATTAGTGCCTACAACCGCGGCATGATGGGTTACCGCACCCCCAACATCGACCGCATCGCCAATGAAGGCGCCGTCTTCACGGACTATTATGGGCAGCAATCCTGCACTGCCGGTCGCGCTGCTTTCATCACGGGACAGAGTCCTTTGCGCACCGGATTGCTGAAGGTCGGCCTTCCCGGAGCCAAGGAAGGCCTGTCTGGCAAAGATCCGACCATTGCTGAGTTGCTGAAGCCGCAAGGCTATGTGACCGGGCAGTTCGGCAAGAACCATCTCGGCGACCGCAACGAATTCTTGCCCACGGTGCATGGCTTCGACGAGTTCTTCGGCAACCTTTATCACCTGAATGCCGAAGATGAACCGGAACATCCGGACTATCCAAAAAACCCCGCGTTCAGGGCGCAGTTCGGTCCGCGTGGCGTGATGAAATGCGTTGCAGTCGCGACCGACACTCCGGGCGACGATCCCCGTTTTGGTACCTGGGGCAAGCAGAAGTGCGAGGATACCGGCCCGCTGACCAAGAAGCGCATGGAGACGATCGACGAGGAATTCCTTGGCGCCACCAGCGATTTCATCGAGCGTGCAAATCGCGACAAGAAGCCGTTCTTCGTCTGGTTCAACCCGAGCCGGATGCATATCTGGACCCGACTCAAGGCTGAATTCTCAGGGAAAGACCGGCCTCGGCATTTATCCGGACGGCATGGTGGAGCATGACGGGCAGGTCGGGCAGGTTTTGAAGAAGCTCGACGACCTCGGCATCGCCAACAACACGATCGTGATCTACACAACCGATAACGGTGCCGAAACGTTCTCATGGCCTGATGGCGGCACCACGCCGTTCCGTGGCGAGAAGAACACCAACTGGGAAGGCGGTTATCGCGTTCCGGCGATGGTACGCTGGCCAGGGCTGGTGCCGCCGCGAACCGAGATCAACGACGTGTTTTCGGCGGAGGATTGGGCGACAACGCTGGTCGCGGCGGCCGGTGAGCCCGACGTCAAGAACAAATTGTTGTCCGGTTATGACGCTGCCGGAAAAAACTTCAAGGTTCACCTTGACGGGTACGATCAGCGCGACCTTCTCGCCCGCAAGGGCCCCAACAAGCGCCGCGAGTTCTTCTACTGGACCGACGACGGCAACCTGGCCGGTCTTCGCTATGACCAATGGAAGGCCGTCTTCTTGGAACAAAAGGCTCATGGTTTTGATGTCTGGTCGCAGCCAATGATCCAACTTCGTTTGCCATCGCTGTTTAACCTTCGATCCGATCCGTTCGAGCGGGCTCAGCATGAAGCTGGTGACTACGTCAAGTGGTTCGTCGAGCACGCCTTTGTGCTCGTCCCCGCTCAGGCACTCGTCGGCCAACATCTCATGAGTTTCCAGCAGTTTCCGCCCCGGCAAAGGCCCGGCTCCTTCTCAGTCGAACAGGCCATGGAGAAACTCCGCAATCCGCCCTCAAGCAACTGAACGGGCTATCGGTACAGGGAAAGGAGTTGGTCATGAAATTAATTAAGCAGCTCGGCATCAATCGCCGCTTCCTCCTCTCGTCGCTGGCGATGCTGCCCCTGCTCCCTGCTTCGCTCCGTACCACCTCCGCCCTGGCACAGGCACGAGATCCACTCCCGTCCTGGAACGAGGGGGCGACCAAGGCTTCGATCCTTGACTTTGTCGCCCGCGTCACGACGCAAGGCGGGCCCGGCTTCGTACCAGTCGACCAGCGCATCGCGACCTTCGACAATGACGGTACGCTCTGGGTCGAGCAACCGATGTACGTGCAACTGGCCTTCGCGCTCGACCGCGTGAAGGTCATGGCGCCGATGCATCCGGAATGGAAGACCAAGCAGCCGTTCGCTGCGGTGCTGGATGGCGACATGAAAGCGCTCGCGGCCTCCGGCGAAAAAGGGTTGGTCGAAATCATTGCTATTACCCATGCCGGCATGACTACGGCAGAGTTCGAGAAGATCACCTCCGACTGGATAGCGACCGCGCGTGATCCCCGCTTCAAGCGGCCCTATACCGAACTGGTCTACCAGCCGATGCTGGAACTGCTCGCCTACCTCCGGGCCAACGGCTTCAAGACCTTCATCGCGTCAGGCGGCGGCATCGAGTTCATGCGGCCGTGGACCGAGCGGATCTACGGAATCCCACCGGAGCAGGTCATCGGCTCATCGATCAAGACCCGATTTGAGATGAAGGACGGCGCGCCAACGCTCTTCCGGCTACCCGACATCAACTTCGTCGACGACAAGACGGGCAAGCCTATCGGCATCAACGAGCACATCGGCCGCCGTCCGATCGCGGCGTTCGGCAATTCCGACGGCGATCTCGAAATGCTGCAATGGGCGACACTTGGCGCCAGCGGCGCGCGGTTCGGCCTGATCGTCCACCACACCGACGCGGAACGCGAATATGCCTACGACCGCCAATCGCATGTCGGCAAGCTAGACATGGCGCTGGATGCCGCAGCGGTGAACAAGTGGACCGTGGTCGATATGAAGAACGACTGGAAGCGGATCTTTGCTTTCGAATAGACGTGCCGGATCGTCCGAACGCAATACTGACACAGGCGATCCTGAACCGGAGGGGTCAGTAAAAGGTCTCAACCGTGAAAAGCCGAACTGGAGGAGACGAATATGAAGCTTTCGATCGCGTTGTCGGCGCTGCTCATCACCGGGTTCATGGCCGCAAGCACGGAAGAGGCCGGTGCCGTGGTGTACTGCCAATACGTTTCCTATCCGGCCGGGTGCATCGTACGGCCCGGCGTTGTATTGCGGCCGCGGCCGGTCGCACGAGCCGTGGTGACCCCCGGAGTAGGCGCCGTTGGTGTTGGAGTTCGGCCTGGAACACCGATGAATCGTGGCGGTCCGGTCAATCGGGTCGGCCGGCGCTGACAGGTGAGTTCGTAGGATGGGTGAGCGAAGCGATACCCATCAATCGCGTCCAGTGAGGGATGATGGTTTCGCTTCGCTCTACCCATCCTACGGGACTGCGGGCTCAGGGCCTTACGCCTTCTTCAGCGTCTCAAGCGCGTCGCGGACATTGGGGTCGAGCCCGGTGCCGCCAGCAGTCCAGATGCGCAAAGATCGCTTTCCGCATCCGCGGGTCCCAGAACTTCTTGATGTGGTCGGCGATGCCGGGCACGGCCTTGTCGTGGCCCTGGCTCTGAAAGAATTTTCCGATTTGATTGGCCATGTAGATCAGCCGATCAGGCGACATGGGTAGCCTCCGTAACGCCGGTAGTCCGTAAGGCCGCAACGCGTTCCGGATGTGTGAAAACTTCGAAACCGTCGGATCGTGCAATGGCGGCCAGTGTTATGCCGGCGGCCTTTGCCGTGCGCACTGCCAGTGCGGTCGGCGCCGACACCGCGACCATGACAGGCGTGCCCATCGCCGCGGTCTTTTGCACCATTTCCACCGAAACGCGGCTGGTCAGCAGCACGATGCCGTCGGCGGCGGGTATTTCGGCGAGCGCCAGCGCGCCGGCGAGCTTGTCCAGTGCGTTGTGGCGGCCGACGTCCTCGCGCAGGGATACGATGCCGCGCGCCGGCGTCCAGAACGCTGCGGCATGCACCGCGCGCGTCACGTGGTTGATCGCCTGCAGCGGAACAATGGCGGCCATCGCTTCCATGATGTCAGACGGCGCGAACGTGCGTCCCTTCGGAACGATCGCGGCGGGGCGGATGGCCTCCGCAATCAACTCGACGCCGCAGATACCGCATCCGGTCGGGCCTGCGATATGCCGCCGCCGCTCGTTGACGAGTTCGGCGCTGGAAGGCGTCAGCCACATCCGCAGTTCGATACCGTCGTCGACTTCAACGATATCGAATGTCTCGATCTCGTCCGGCGATTGCACGATGCCTTCGCTGAGGCTGAAGCCGACGGCGAAGTCCGCCAGATCATGTGGCGTGCCCATCATCACGGCGTAGGTGCCACCATTGTAGGTCAACGCCAGGGCGGTCTCTTCCGGAATCTGGCGCGTGCCCGTGCTGGCGCCGCCGTCGCGCCAAACCTGCCGTTTTGCTGAATAGACCGGGCGCGGCATGCCTTACTCCGCAGCTTCCGCCGGCGCGATGCGGCGGGAGTGACGGGCCTGCTCGTCATAGGCCTTCTGCCACTCACTCGGACCATTCGACGGCGAAATCTGCACCGCCGTGACCTTGTATTCCGGGCAGTTGGTGGCCCAGTCCGAAAACTCCGTGGTGATGACGTTGGCTTGCGTGTCCGGGTGGTGGAAGGTGGTGTAGACCACGCCCGGCGCCACGCGGTCGGTGATATCGGCACGCAGCGTGGTTTCGCCAGCGCGGCTCTTCAGCCGCACCCAATCGCCGTCGCGGATGCCGCGCTGCTCGGCGTCGTGAGGATGGATTTCGAGCAGGTCCTCGGCATGCCAGACCACGTTTTCGGTGCGGCGGGTCTGTGCGCCGACATTGTACTGGCTGAGGATGCGTCCCGTCGTCAGCAGCAGCGGGAACCGGGGTCCGGTGCGTTCGTCGGTCGCGATATATTCGGTGACGATGAACTTGCCCTTGCCGCGCACGAAGCCGCCGATATGCATCACCGGCGTGCCCTCCGGCGCCTTCTCGTTGCAGGGCCATTGCACGGAGCCGAGTTCTTCGAGCTTGGCGTAGGAGACGCCGGCAAAGGACGGCGTCAGCGCCGCGATCTCGTCCATGATTTGCGACGGGTGATCATAGTGCATCTCGTAACCCATCGCCTTGGCGAGGCGGATGGTGACTTCCCAGTCGGCGAGCCCGTTGCGCGGCGTCATCACCTTGCGGACGCGCTGGATGCGGCGTTCGGCGTTGGTGAAGGTGCCGTCCTTTTCCAGGAAGGTCGAGCCCGGCAGGAACACGTGCGCGTAGTTCGCGGTTTCGTTGAGGAAGAGGTCGTGCACAATGACGCATTCCATCGACGACAGCGCCGCCACCACATGCTTGGTGTTGGGATCGGACTGCAGGATGTCCTCGCCCTGCACGTAAAGGCCCATGAAGGTGCCTTCGATCGCGGCATCGAACATGTTGGGAATGCGCAGGCCCGGCTCCGGATTGAGCTTGACGTTCCACATCGCCTCGAACTGGTCGCGCACGGCGTCGCCCGAGATATGGCGATAGCCGGGCAGCTCGTGCGGGAACGATCCCATGTCGCAGGCGCCTTGCACGTTATTCTGGCCGCGCAGCGGGTTCACGCCGACGCCGGAGCGGCCGATATTGCCGGTCGCCATCGCAAGGTTGGCGATCGCGATCACAGTGGTCGAACCCTGGCTATGCTCGGTGACGCCGAGGCCGTAATAGATCGCGCCATTGCCACCGGTCGCGAACAGCCGCGCCGCTTCGCGCAGTTCCTTTGGATCGACGCCGGTCATGATGCCGGTGGCTTCCGGGCTGTTCTTCGGCAAGGCAACGAAAGCGGCCCATTCCTCGAACTCGCTCCAGTCGCAGCGCTCGCGCACGAAGGCTTCGTCGACGAGGCCTTCGGTGACGATGACATGCGCCAGTGCGGTGATAACAGCGACATTGGTGCCGGGCATCAGCGGCAGATGGTGAGCCGCCTTGAGGTGAGGGCCTTCCACCATTTCGGTGCGGCGCGGGTCGACCACGATCAGCTTGGCGCCCTGGCGCAGCCGCTTCTTCATGCGCGAGGCGAACACGGGGTGGGCGGCTGCCGGATTGGCGCCGATGATCATGACCACATCGGTATCTTCGACCGAGTCGAAATCCTGCGTGCCGGCCGAGGTGCCGAAGGTCTGCGACAGGCCGTAGCCGGTCGGCGAATGGCAGACGCGGGCGCAGGTATCGACATTGTTGTTGCCGAAGCCGCCACGGATCAGCTTCTGCACCAGATAGGTTTCTTCATTGGTGCAGCGGGAGGACGTGATGCCGCCAACGGCATCACGTCCATATTTGGCCTGAATGCCCTTGAACTTCGCGGCGGCGAAAGTCGAACGCCTCATCCCACGATACCTCGCGCCAGGGATCGGCGATGTCCTCGCGGATCATCGGCTTGAGGATGCGCTCCTTGTGGGTGGTGTAGCCCCAGGCGAAACGGCCCTTGACGCAGGAGTGGCCGCGATTGGCCTTGCCATCCTTGTAGGGCATCATGCGCACGACTTCCTCGCCGCGCATTTCAGCCTTGAAGGTGCAGCCGACGCCGCAGTAGGCGCACGTCGTCACCACGGAATGCTCGGGCTGACCGATCTCGATCACGGATTTTTCGGTCAGCGTCGCGGTCGGGCAGGCCTGCACGCAGGCGCCGCAGGAGACGCATTCGGAGCCTAAGAAACTTTCGCTCATGCCGGGCGATACCCGGCTGTCAAAACCGCGGCCGGAAATCGTCAGTGCGAAGGTGCCTTGCACTTCCTCGCAGGCGCGGACGCAGCGCGAGCAGACGATGCATTTCGATGGATCGTAGGTGAAGTACGGGTTGGACTCGTCCTTCGGCATCCAGTTGTCATTGCTGCAGCCGTCCGCTTTGGCGAAAACGTGATTCTCGCCTTCATAGCCGTAACGCACGTCCCGCAGACCAACCGCGCCGGCCATGTCCTGCAATTCGCAATCGCCGTTGGCGGCGCAGGTCAGGCAGTCCAGCGGGTGGTCGGAGATATAAAGCTCCATCACGCCCTTGCGCAGCTTCTTCAGCCGCTCGGTCTGGGTGTGTACGACAAGGCCGTTCATGGCGGGCGTGGTGCAGGAGGCCGGCGTTCCAGCGCGGCCCTCGATCTCGATCAGGCACAGCCGGCAGGAGCCGAAGGCATCCACCATGTCGGTCGCGCACAGTTTTGGGATCTGCGTGCCGGCTTCCATCGCCGCGCGCATGATCGAGGTGCCCTCGGGCACCGTGATGCTCTGGCCGTCGATGGTGAGCGTCACCATCGCC
Organism: uncultured Alphaproteobacteria bacterium; assembly: GCA_963742935.1. GTDB lineage: Bacteria > Pseudomonadota > Alphaproteobacteria > Rhizobiales > Xanthobacteraceae > Bradyrhizobium. Next base: position 137,859 of record CAVUOI010000006.1, read on the forward strand.
TCGGATTTCGAGCGCGGCGTGCCGAAGTCGGTTTCCTGGATGAGTGACATGGCGTGGTCCTTTATTCCGCGGCCTGCAGGGTGGCCGGCGCCGGGCCGAAATCTTCCCGGAAGTGTTTCAGTGCGCTCATCACAGGGTAGGGCGTGAAGCCGCCGAGCGCGCACAGCGAGCCGAATTTCATGGTGTTACAGAGGTCTTCGACAACGGCGAGGTTCTCAGTCACGCGTTCCCCGCGGCGGATCTTGTCGATGGTCTCGACGCCGCGCGTCGAGCCGATCCGGCACGGCGTGCACTTGCCGCAGGATTCGACCGCGCAGAACTCCATCGCGAACCGCGCCTGCTTCGACATGTCGACGCTGTCGTCGAACACGACAACGCCGGCATGGCCGATCAGCCCGTCGCGCGCCGCGAACGACTCATAATCGAATGGTGTGTCAAACAACGCACGCGGGAAATAGGCGCCGAGCGGACCGCCGACCTGGACCGCGCGGACCGGACGGCCGGTAAAGGTGCCGCCGCCGATATCGTCGATGAGTTCGCCGAGCGTGATGCCGAACGCGGTCTCGAACAGGCCGCCATACTTGATGTTGCCGGCCAGCTGGATCGGCATCGTGCCGCGCGAGCGGCCCATGCCGTACTCCGCATAGGCCTTGGCGCCGCCTGCGAGAATGAAGGGGATCGCCGCAAACGACAGCACGTTGTTGATCACGGTCGGGCGGCCGAACAGGCCCTTGTGCGCCGGCAGCGGCGGTTTTGCGCGGACGATGCCGCGGCGGCCTTCGAGGCTTTCCAGCAGCGAGGTTTCCTCGCCGCAGACATAGGCGCCGGCGCCGACCCGCACTTCGAGATCAAATGTGTGGTTCGAGCCGACGATGCGCTCGCCAAGATAGCCGGTGCGCCGGGCGGCCGTGATCGCCGCGTTCATCGCCGCTACCGCGTGCGGATATTCCGAGCGGATGTAGATATAGCCCTTGGTGGCGCCGACGGTGATGCCTGCGATCGTCATGCCCTCGATCACGACGAAGGGGTCGCCCTCCATGATCATGCGGTCGGCGAATGTGCCGCTGTCGCCTTCGTCGGCGTTGCAGACGATGAATTTGCGGTCGGCGCTGGTCTGCGCCACCGTCTTCCACTTGATGCCGGTCGGGAAGCCGGCGCCGCCGCGCCCGCGCAGTCCGGACGCCGTGACGTCGGCAAGGATCTCGTCCGAGGTCAGCGTCAGCGCGCGCTCGAGGCCCTGGTAGCCGTCATGCGCGCGGTAATCCTTGACGGAGCGGGGATCAATCACGCCGCAGCGCGCAAATGTCAGGCGGGTCTGCCGCTTCAGCCAGGGGATTTCGTCGGTGAGGCCGAGTTGCAACGGATGCGAACCGCCGGTGGCCATGGCATCGAATACGAATGGCGCCTCCGCCGTTGTGACGGGACCGAATGCGACACGGCCGCGCGATGTCGCAAGCTCGACCATCGGCTCGAGCCAATAGAGCCCGCGCGATCCGGTTCTGACGATCTCGACGGCGATACCGGCTTTGACGGCGGCCTGCTCAAGCGCGGTGGCGACGTCATCGGCGCCCACGGCAATCGCACCGGCATCGCGGGGAACGAAGATGCGCATCGTCATCGCTGCGCCTCCGCGACCAGTGCATCGAGGCGCGCTTCGTCCAGCCGTCCGACCACGCGGCCATCGAGCATTGCCGACGGCGCGGTGGCGCACAGCCCGAGGCAATAGATCGGCTCCAGCGTCACGCGCGCATCGGCCGTGGTGTTTCCGAGCGCGATACCGAGCTTGGCTTCGGCACGCGCGGCGAGCGCGTCGCCGCCGGCGGCCTGGCAGGCCTCGGCGCGACACAGTTTCAGCACATGGCGGCCAGCCGGTTCGTGGCGGAAATCGTGGTAGAAAGTGAACACGCCATGGACTTCGGCGCGCGACAGGCTGAGCGCGGAAGCGATCATCGGAATCGCGGGCTGGGGTATGTAACCGAACGCTTCCTGCATCGCATGCAGGATCACCAGCGTGGCGCCTTCGAGCTTGTCGTGCTCGGCGATGATCTCGGCGCCGCGCGCTTCAGTCCAGGGTTCGTAAGCCGATCTCATTGCCGCGTTCTCATCAGAAGTTGCATGGTCTGATGAGTAGGGAGTTCACGCGGAATATCAATAAAGCTGTCTCATGTTGCGATTTCAAAACCCAATCAAAGACAATGACATAGGCGATGCCTATGGGGCGATAGGGGGCTGGAGGTTAACGCCCGATTATCGTCGCATTCTCACAACGAAGCGCGCCCGCCAGGTGCCGTCCTGACGGGCGCGTGCCGCATATTTAGTCGCTTTTAGAAGATGCGGGGCACCAGCATCGCTACCCGGTTCCGGTAGCGCCGGTATTCATCACCGAACATCGCCACCAGATCGCGCTCTTCGAGGTAGATGCCGACGAAGATGTAGGCCGTCGTCACCGCGGCAAACAGCAGATGGCCCAGCGTCATGACCGGCGTGCACCAGAAGGCGATGATGAAGCCGAGATAGATCGGGTGCCGGATCAGGCGATACAGGCCCGGCGTCTTGAACTTCATGGGTTCAGTCACGCGACCGGCGAAATGCGAGACCACCTGCGTCAATCCGAACAGCTCGAAATGGCTGATCAGGAAGGTGCTGTAGAGCACGATGAGCCAGCCGAGGAAGCCGCCCGCGGTCACGACGCCGGCGGCGGCGGAATTTTCGATACTCCAGACCACCGACGGCATCGGTTGCCACTGCCAGTACAGCAGGATCAGCGAGAGGCTGGCCAGCAGCACATAGGTCGAGCGTTCGATCGCCGGCGAGGCGAAGCGCGCGAACAGCGCCTTGAAGCCCCGCCGCGCCATGCCGCTGTGTTGCACGGCGAAGATCGACATCACCACCAGATTGATCAGCAGAGCCGTCGTCAGCGACGTCGTCGAACCGGTATCGACGGTCTTGGGGACGACATATCCCGAGACGAAGCCGACCGCGTAGAGGAACGTGCCCAGTGATTCCCTGGCTGCTGAATCGTAACGGACAGGCGATTACTCTGAACAACAAGCTGCTGCAGGCAGGCGCCAAGACACCTCAGCAGGTGAAACCGCTCGCGGATCGCGCCAAGGCTTCGGGCACGCCGCTGTCTTTTGCCATGACCTTCCCTCCTGGAACTCACGCGATGTGGATGCGGTACTGGCTGGCGTCCGGAGGTATCCATCCCGACAAAGACGTCAGTCTGATTACGATTCCTCCGCCACAGATGGTCGCGAATATGAAGGTGGACAAGATGGACGGGTACTGCGTCGGTGAGCCCTGGAATTATCGCGCCATCGTCGACAAGGTCGGATTCACTGCAATCACCACTCAGAAGATGTGGCCGGACCACCCGGAGAAAGTGCTCGCCTTCAACGATGGAACAGCCATAGGCGAGGAAAAACGCCGCCGTGGCGAGCCAGCCACTAGCTTCCGGCAGCGCTCCGGGCCGGACCAGCAGCGCGGCGATCACGGCCCACGTGAGCGTGAACAGCGCGATGACGTAACCCGCTCCCGGCCGCTCCAGCGGGCGGGTTTCCGCGGTGCAACGTTGTCTTCGGCCGGCAGTTCCACGGGGCGACGATAGCACGGCGAAAATCAGTTCTCTCCGCAGCGACCGCGTCCGCGAGCAGGCCGATCGAGAGTGCGTATCGAAACGCCGGGTTGTAACGCATGATCGAGCAGAAATTACGGTAAACGAGCCAGCCGCGGTCGTCGCCCATATCGCCGACGACGAGGGCCGCCGGCAGATCGCGGGCAGGTAGGTCGCCCCCATCGGCGCTGCGCACCCCGAGCGCTTGCCAATCGCCGAGTCGGCGCCACACGCCCGAAGCTCTCGTAGCTTCGGCATCGACTCGGGGCTAAGCCCGTCCTTCTGCGACGCGGCGAGGGCCTCCTCGCCGCCGCTCGGGTAACGTCACCTTTTGGCCCCAGGTCTGGTCGCTGCGCCAGCCATACTTCCGCAGGTAATTCGCGATCGAAGCGACGACGTCGGGCCCGACGCTCCAGAGATCGACGTGACCGTCGTCGTCTTGGTCCACGCCGTACGTGAGCACGTTGCTCGGCGTGAATTGCGGCACGCCGAGCGCACCGGCCCACGAGCTCTTCATTTGGTCGGGCGTTGCGTAACCTTTGTCGACGATCTCGAGCGCGGCGAGGAATTCGCGCCGAAACTGCGCGCCGCGCCGGCCGTCGAACGCCAACGTCGCGACGACGTCGAACAACGGCTCGGTGATCGGATACGTGCCGTAGTCGCTCTCGAGCCCGATGATCGCCGCGATGAACCGCGGCTGCACGCCGTAGTCGGCGGCGACGCGCCGGATCATCTCGCCGTGCTGGGTCATGAACGCTTGCCCGCGCTCGATGCGGCGTGGGCTCACGCGGCGCAAGTAGGCCTCGTACGTCTGGACGAACTCGGCTTGCGAGCGATCGGCCTGGACGGCCTGTCGATGAAGTCGAATACCGGGTAGGACGGCGTCGAGGGTTGCGTCGCCGATGCCGCGCTCGGCTGCGGCCGCGCGGATCTCGCGCATGAACGTCTCGAATGCTGCCGCTTCGGCCGCGGCGTCCGGCTGCTGTCTTCGACCTGCGCGACGGCGACGTGGGCTGCCGCGAGGGCGATCGCGAGCCAAGTTGCATGTCTCATGAGCGTTCCTTCGCTACAGTCGTTGCCGGCCGACGACTAGGGTAATTGATCAACGAACAAGGGCGAGACCGTCGGTGCGACGATCGCGATCACCGCAAGCATGTATGCCACCGAATACAGCACGCCGACGGTCACTGTACGCCAGAGGGTGCCCAATCGTGGTCTTGTACGACGCGCCGAAAAGCGACGAAGAAGTACACGAGGGTATATAGCCCGAGGATGATACCCGCCGCCGATTCGCCATTGGGAACCCGCAGGAGCGGCTCGAACAGCGCGTTCAGCGCGATCGCGAAGAAGGCGACTGCGTGCACGTGCAGTGAAAAATACAGGTGTTGGGGGTAGGTGTGCCCGTCGCGGCGGCGAACGAGCATGACGAACGCCGCGAACAACGGCACGAGCACGAACATCGCCCTCGGTGCCCAGACGGCGAGCGCCGTGCCAACCGTGCGCTCGACTTCGGCCATGCGCTCCACGACCGCGGGATCGACGGTTTCCCCTGGGCTCGGCGTGTACTCGAAATTGACGTCGCCGAGGCTGTTGAGAAACGTAAGCAGCGCGAACGCGAGGATGCTCGCGAGCAGATATAGTCGGATCGGCAAGATGTAGCTCGCACGCCTCCCGGCGAAAATCTCGCGCGTCAGAAAACCGGGCCGCATAAACAGCCGCGCAACGAGCGGAAGATCTTCCCGTCGACGTTCAGAACCTCGTGCGTCAGCTCATGCACGAGGTAGCCGAGCGTCGGAGCGAGCGGCGCCGCTTTCTGGCCGCAGTTGGCGCAAAAATGCCCCATGCGCAGCGCGCTGCAATTGGGACACTTCCCGCTCGAGGCGTCGGTTTCCGAGGCTTCGCCCTCCGCGGTCACGGCGTCGACCACCGCAGCCTCGGCGATTGCAGCGTCGAGCTCCCCGGCGTCGGCTTCCGGCACGGCGCTCATCGGCGCGTCTCGTTGTCGGCGACGCGCCGGGCTTCGAGCTCGACGACGATCTCGACTTCGTCGCCGACGAGACCGTCGGCGACGCCGTACGTCATGCCGAACTCGCTGCGTTGCAGCGTACCGCGCAGCGATACACCCATGACTTCGGCGCGCGGGCCGATCGGATACGGCGCGGTCTTGTTCCAGGTCGCCTCGAGCACCAACGGGCGGCGTGTGCCGAGTAGCTCGAGCTCGCCGGTTACGGTGAACGCGCGCTCGCCCGTGCGCCGCGCGCCCAATGCCGTGAACGTCATCGTCGGATTCGAGCCGCTGTCCAGGAAGTCGCGGCTTTGAAGGTGCTTATCGCGCGCTTCGTGATGCGTAGCCACGCTGACGGTCTCGACGACGACGCGCACGGCGGACAGCGTGCCGGTCGCCTCGTCGAACGTATACTCGCCGCTCGCCGTCAGGAACT
>CAVUOI010000007.1:0-309449 GCA_963742935.1 uncultured Alphaproteobacteria bacterium
CTGAAGATTATTTCGCGCTGATGTGCGTGGCCTTTATCACGGTGTCGGCAACCTTCGGAGATTCGCCGATCCGTGGACTGACCAGCCTGTTCATCGGGCTGACGCTCGGGCTTGTTGGCATCGACAAGCTCACCGGCCAGGCCCGGCTCACTTTCGGCATTCCCGAATTGCTCGACGGCGTCGAGGTGACGACGCTTGCGGTCGGCCTGTTCGCCCTGGGCGAAGCGCTTTATGTCGCCTCGCGCCGCCATCACACCGAAGAGAAGATCGAAGCGGTGCGCGGCTCGCTGTGGATGACGAAGGAAGACTGGAAGCGATCGTGGAAACCGTGGCTGCGCGGGACCATGTTCGGCTTTCCGATCGGCGCGCTGCCGGCCGGCGGCGCCGAGATTCCGACGTTCCTGTCCTATTCGACCGAGAAGCGGCTGACGAAATATCCGGAGGAATTCGGCAAGGGCGCGATCGAAGGCGTCGCGGGTCCGGAAGCCGCCAACAACGCTTCCGCCGCCGGCACGCTGGTGCCGTTGCTGACGTTGGGCCTACCGACCTCCGCAACGGCCGCCATGATGCTCGCAGGCTTTCAGCAATACGGCCTCAACCCGGGACCGCTGCTGTTCGCCGAGCGCCCCGACCTCGTGTGGGGCCTGATCGCGAGTTTCTTCATCGCCAACGTCATGCTGCTGGTGCTCAATTTGCCGCTGGTCGGCCTGTGGGTGAAACTGCTGGCGATTCCGCAGCCGTGGCTTTACGCCGGCATTCTGGTGTTCGCGACCATGGGCACCATCGCGGCGAAGCCTTCGGTCGTCGAACTGTCGATGCTGGCAGGGTTCGGCGTGCTCGGCTTCCTGATGCGCCGGTTCGATTTCCCAATCGCGCCCGTCGTCGTCGGGTTGATTCTCGGACCGATCGCCGAAAGCCAGCTGCGCCGCGCCCTCGCCATCAGCCTCGGCGATCCCATGGTGCTGCTGCAAAGCCCGATGTCGGCCACCCTGCTCGGCATCGCGCTGGTCGCCCTGCTGGCGCCGTTCGTGTTGAAGGGGATGAGCCGGTTCAAGGCGAGCGAGGATTAGAGCGAACTTTTCGCCTGCAGCTTCTATTTTGTGAACGGGTGTCCGGGCTCGAAGAGACGCAGGCGCAAGTCCTGCAAATGAAGGAACCAGTCCTCTTCCACAAATTGCCCCGGCGTCTCGCGCGTCTATCGTCGCGTCAGGGCACGCAGCGCTTGCTGGGTACGCGCTGTTTTCGAACCCGCGGCGGGAAAGGCCGGTACGCGTCGGCCGAGAGCACGCGGCGAAAATAGAATCATTCCAAATCAATGACAGGTTTCGAGACCATTGCTCCCTTGTGCAAAGTTTGCTCCTCCTCTGATAGTGCGACGGCGACTTATATGAGGTGCGAGATTTGATGAGGACTGCATTTGTAACGATTTACCGCTGGGCAGGCCTCATTACGGCTGCGTTCCTGTTCTTTTCGGGTGTGACCGGCGCCGTGATATCCTGGGACCATGCCCTCGACGAATGGCTGAACAGTCATCTCACCGAAGCGAAAGCACAGGGAACCCCCAAGCCATCGATCGAACTCGCCAATCTGACCGAAGCGCGAGACCCGCGTGTCCGCGTCAGCTATCTCACGATCACGCCTGAGGCGGGGCACTCGCTTGCATTTTTTGTCGAGCCGAAGATCGATCCCGCCACAGGCAAGCGATTTCAGGTCGACTACAATCAGGTGTTCCTTGACCCTGTGACGGGCGATGAACTTGGCCGTCGCTATTGGGGCTCGGTCTGGCCCGTGACGCGCGAAAATTTCGTCTCCTTTCTCTACAAGCTGCATTACACGCTTCACATCTCCGAATTCTGGGGCAGCGATCGATGGGGGATGCGCCTGCTCGGCATCATTGCCATCATCTGGACGATCGATTGTTTCGTGGGGTTCTATCTGACACTGCCCGCCCGCCGGCGGGCGAACGCCGCCCGGTCCGCGAGCGTGACGCGGCAGCTCGATCGTGGCTTCTGGGCGCGCTGGAAGCCGGCCTGGGGCATCAAGACGTCAGGCAGCGCGTACCGCATCAACTTCGACATTCACCGCGCCTTCAGCCTCTGGACATGGTTCGTGCTGTTCGTCGTCGCCTTCACGGCTTTTTCCCTCAATCTCTATTTTGAAGTCTTCTCACCGCTGATGAAGAAGGTGTCGAACTATACTCCGACGCCTTACGAGCAGCGCACGCCGGCGCCGCCGGACCAACCGGCCATTCCCAAACTGTCATTCGCCGACATGATCGAGCGAGGGAAGGCCGACGGACAGAGCCGAGGCTGGTCCGCGCCGGTCGGCGCCGTTTACTACGCACAGCTCTTCGACATCTACAGCGTCAGCTTCTTCAAGCCAGGCGACGATCACGGCGCCGGCGGGGTTGGCCCGGCCCAGCTGTTTTATGACGGACAAGACGGCCGGCCGCTCGGTGCGCGTATTCCCTGGCAAGGGACCGCGGCGGATGTGTTCGTGCAGGCGCAGTTCCCGATGCATTCGGGCCGCATCCTTGGGCTTCCCGGCCGCATCCTGATCTCGGCCATGGGCATCGTGGTGGCCGCGCTCTCCGTGACGGGTGTCGTGATCTGGTATCGCAAACGCCGGGCTCGCTTGTCGGCGCGAGCAAAGACCGAGAACAGCCACGCACTCACGCAAGCAGTTGCTGCGGAATGATGTTCGATTTTGCCGCGAGCATTCGTAGAGCCGTTCTAAAATTGATTCTAAGGCGGAGCCGGGAATAAGATCCCTATTTCGCTTTCAGCCCATCATCACGGTTGTTACCAGTGCCTCTCGTCATTGGGGACTACAGTGCGAGTGGTGGGAATGAGCTACGTAAAATATCTGTTTGGTGCTTCCACGGTTGCGTTCGCGGTTACGTCGTTGAATGTTACGGCCTTCGGTCAGACGCCCAGTCAATTGCCGCCGGTCGTTGTCGAACAGGCCAAGCCACGCCCTGCTGCGACGCGCCCACCACAACGCTCTCAGTCTGCCGGGACCACCGGTCGACGCAGGGCGGCACGGGCACCCAATCCTGCAGCAGCCACACCAGCTGCCGTGCCGGCCGCCTCGGTGGGAGAGAGTGCCACCGGCCCCGTGCAGGGTTATCTGGCGACCGTGAGCGGCACCGGCACCAAGACCGACACGCCTCTCAATCAGACGGCGCAATCCATCTCGGTCGTCAGCGCCGAGCGCATACGCGACCAGGGCGTCAGCAGCATCCAGGAGACGTTGCGCTACGTGCCGGGCGTATTCGCCGAGCCCGGCGGTGTCGATTCACGCAACGACTACTTCAAAATTCGCGGCCAGGACCCGAACGTCTATCTCGACGGCACGCGGGTGAACAACCGCAACAATTTCAACGAATGGCGCGTCGATCCCTACATGCTCGAGCGCATCGAGGTTTTTCGCGGCCCGGCATCGGTGCTCTATGGCGATACATCCACCGCAGGCCTCGTCAATTTGATTTCCAAGCGCCCGCGCGCGGAAACCTACAACGAAGCCGGCGTCTCGTTCGACAATTTCGGTCGCAAGCAGATTCAGCTGGACTCGACCGGGAAGCTGACCAAGGACGGCGAATTCCTGTATCGCTTCGTGGGCCTGTTCCGCGATAGCGGTACGCAGGTCGATTTCGTCCCTGATAATCGCGTGCTGCTCGCCCCATCGATCACCTGGCGGCCGACGACGAACACCAGTTGGACCGTGCTCGGCGTCTATCAGAAGGATCGCACCGGCACCACCAACGGCTTCCTGCCGCGCGAAGGCACGTTGCTGCCGAGCATCAACGGCTACATCCCGCGTAATCGGTTCGTCGGTGATCCCAACAACGATATCTACCAGACCGAGACCGGCGCCATCAGCAGCCTGCTCGAGCACCGTTTCAACGACGCGGTGAAGTTTACCCAGAACCTGCGCTATGCGCATGTCGACGGCGTCTACAAGAGCGTCTACGCGAACTTCTATGGAGACCCCTTCGCCTTGGATCCCGCACGACGCGCGGTGACCCGCTACGGCAGCAGCCAGGCCGTCTCGAACGACAACTTCACGGCCGACAATAACCTCCAGATCAAGGCGATCACCGGCCCGCTCGAGCACAAGGTGCTGTTCGGCGTCGATTATCGCGACTTCTACGCGCGTTCGTCCGTTGCTCCGTTCTCGGCCGATGCGAACCTGTTCGACCTTTATTCGCCGGTTTACACCAGCGTGCCTCTGCCCGATCTGCAGCGGCTTGCGAATGCGCGGCAGAACCAGGCAGGCCTTTACGCCCAAGACCAGATGCGCCTCGGCCCCTGGCTCGCGACGCTCGGGGTGCGGCAGGACTATGCCACCACGCGCTATCCCGGATCCGACAGCGACAGGTCGGCGACGACCGGTCGCGCGAGCCTGATGTACGAAACGGCGGTCGGCTTCAATCCCTACGTGGTCTGGGCGCAGTCGTTCAATCCGGTGTGGTTCAGCCCGACCTATGGTGGCGCAGGCTGTTATGAGGGCACCTGCAAGGACCAGCGCGGCGAGATATTCGAGGTCGGCTTCAAGTACACGCCGATGCCGGGCCTTGCGATCAACGGCGCGATCTACGACACGGTGGAGAGGAACCGGCTGGCGGCATCACCCGATCCGGCCCTGTCGAGCCAGATCGGAAAGGTCCGCATCCGCGGCGCGGAGATCGAGGTCATCGGCAAGGTCACGCCCGATCTCGACGTGATCGCCAGCTATTCCTACATCAACGCCAAGGTCGAGCAGGGCGACAATGTCGGCAAATCTGTCGAAGGCGTGCCTTCGAACCAGGCATCGCTGTGGGGCAAGTACCGCCTGGGCGCGCTGGGCCTCCGCGACGTCTCCGTTGGTGCAGGCGTGCGCTACATCGGTCAGTCCTACGAAGAGACCAACACCTACACCATCCCGTCCTACACCTTGTTCGACATGATGGTCGCCTATGATCCCGGCCCCTACCGGCTGCAGCTGAACGTCAACAATATCGGCGACGAACGATACGTGGCGGCGTGCTATGCCCGTGGCGACTGCTACTATGGGCTTGGGCGGACGATCCTGGGAACTGCGACGTATCGCTTCTAACGAGCTGCTCCGGGGCGTCGTCGGCTGGACGCGCCCCGAGGGCGATGGTGAGCATTGCCTTGTGATCATGCTTCCCATCAATCACTCCGCACAATTTTTGCTCTTTCCAGCCCGCCTGAATGCATTCACCTTCGGATCGCCTGATTTCTTGGCATTTTGGATTTGAAGCATTATGCGCTGCCTCGTCGTTGCCGACCTGCATTATTCATTGCCGCAGTTCGACTGGCTGCTTGCGGCGGCGCCGCAGTTTGACGTCGTCCTTTTCGCGGGCGATGCGCTCGACATCGGATCGTTCGTCGATTTCCGCGCGCAGATTCTGGTGGTGAAGAAATACCTGTCGCTGCTGTCGGGCATGACGCGGGTCATTCTTTGCTCGGGCAACCACGACCTCGATGATCGCAGCGCCGAAGGCGAAAAGATCGCGCGCTGGGTCGGCGAGGTCCGTGAACTCGGCATCGCCTGCGACGGCGACGATCTCATCATCGGCGACACGCACTTTACGGTTTGTCCGTGGTGGGACGGGCCGCTGGTCAAGAGCCGCCTCGAAGCCCAGCTTCGCGACGCCGCGATCAAGCAGGCGCAGCGCTGGGTCTGGGTGCATCACGCGCCGCCGGCGAATTCACCGACGAGCTGGGGCGGCAAGCGGTTCTTCGGCGACGTCGAACTGGTGCAGTGGATCGCGCAATACCAGCCCTCGATGGTGATCTCGGGCCACGTGCATCAGTCGCCCTTCATCCCTGATGGTTCGTGGTTCGACCGGCTTGGCTCCACCTGGGTCTTCAACACCGGCCTGCAGCACGGCCGCCCGCCGGTCTGTATCGTGCTTGACCTCGACGAGGGCGCCGCGTTCTGGCTCGCGGCCGGCGAAGCGCAACGCATCGACCTCAACGCGCCGCTGCAGCGGCCAGCGGCGGAAATCGAGATCGCGCCGCCCTGGCTCGTATCTTTAGGCCGGATTGCCGAAGCCGTTCCGCGTCCTTCGGCAAGCTTCGAAGAACCGCGCTAGCTCGAAGAAGTCATTCAGCCCCCCGGCAATGTCGACTCATCGGGGCGAAGCGGGCCACGCGACTTCCGGCCTCCCGCGATCGATCTCTTGCGTTTTGCGCAATCATTAAATTCCGGAGAGGTTGTGTTCCTGGCTTTGCCAGCGCCGGATTGAGAAGTAGCCTTGCTCGGGCGACGGGTGGGGAGGTACGGCACGATGAGAGCCTTGGTGATGGCAGTGGCGGCGCTGGCGCTGCTGGCTGCGCCCGCACAGGCGCAGATGGCGGGCGGCAAGCGGGGGCATCAGGGCGACACTACAAAAGCCGAGGAGAAGAAGCCCAAGGTCGACGACAAGGCCTATCAGGAAGCGCTCAAGCGGATTCCCGATTCCAAGGAAAAGTATGATCCATGGGCCGTGACCAAGCCGCCTGACGCCGGCAAATCTTCAAAAAACAATCGATGACATCAAACGCGCGGGTCGGATTGCCGATCCGAGCCTGGCGAGACCTGCGACGGCGGCAGGTTGATCATGCTCTGCAGGAGTTCGCCGACCATCGAGAGATGATTACCCTGGCCGGCATATTGATGCATCAGGTCGGCCAGATAGGTGTTGGCGACGTTGAGGCGTTGCGCCAGCAGGCGTGCGATCAATAGCGAGACCTGTGGCTGATCGCGCAGGAACGCCGCGGCGTCGTCGAACTCGTAGACGACGGAATTGGCGGCGGCGCGCACGGTCGCGGTGTGCGGTTGATCGAGCAGCACCGACATTTCGCCCAGCAACGCGCCCGGCTCGGTCAGCACGGCGACGACGCTATCGCCTTTGATGACTTCCAGCCGTCCTTCGAGCAGCACGAACAGATGTCCGGTCTTGCTGCCCTCATGGAGCACGAACGTGCCTTCCGGCACCTCTCGCCGGGTCGCGCCGGTACAATAGTCCAGAACCGCCCGCATCGATTTTGCTCCGCCTGACCTGTAACGCCCTCATCCATCGCGATACCAGCGCACCCTGAACGCCAAGCACGAAGGATGCCAGGGTCATTTCGGCTGGTGGCCCGCGTAAGCCATCCCCATCGTCACCACACTTTGGAATCACTCTAAATCATAGCATTGGAATCGCTCTAAATCACGACATTCGCGACATCCAGTCGCTGACGGCATGGTGGCCGCTGCGCTACTGAAACCAGCATCTTCACCACCTTTGCCGGGCAGCCATCATGACAAAAATTCGCGCCACCGCCGCAACCGCCGCGTTGCTTTGCTTCACGGCTTTCGGAGCCTCGACGGCATCCGCCAACGGCGAAGTCAACGTCTACACCTACCGCGAAACCAAGCTGGTTCAGCCGCTATTCGATGCCTTTACCAAGGACACCGGCATCAAGGTCAACGTGGTCTCGGCCAGTTCCGGCCTCGAGCAGCGGATGAAGGCCGAAGGCGCCAACAGCCCCGCCGACGTGCTGCTGACGGTCGATCTCGGCCGCCTCGATGATGCCGTGCAGGCCGGCGTGACCCAGCCCATCAAATCGGTCGTGATCGACGAGACCGTGCCGGCGCAGTTTCGCGATCCCGACGGCCAGTGGGCCGGCATCTCGATGCGCGCGCGCGTGATCTACGCCTCGAAGGACCGCGTCAAGCAGGACAAGATCACCTATGAAGAGCTTGCCGATCCGAAGTGGAAGGGCAAGATCTGCATCCGCTCCGGCCAGCACATCTACAACAACGGCTTGTTCGCTGCCTACACCGCGAAGTACGGCGAGGCCAAGGCCGAGGAATGGCTGAAGGGCGTGAAGGCCAATCTGGCACAGAAGCCTTCCGGCGGCGACCGCGAAGCCGCGCGCGACGTGGCGGCCGGCAAGTGCGACATCGGCGTCGGCAACACCTATTACTGGGCGCTGATGATGAACAACGATCCCGAGAAGAAGCCGTGGGCCGAAGCCACCAAGGTGATCCTGCCGACGTTCGAAGGCGGCGGCACCCACGTCAATCTCTCCGGCGTCGTCCTGGCAAAGCACGCGCCGAACAAGGACAACGGCCTCAAGCTGATCGAGTGGCTCGCCGGCGACAAGGCGCAGCACATCTATGCCGACGCCAATTACGAATACCCGATCAAGGCCGGTGTTGCCGTCAACCCGACCATTGCGGGCTACGGCAAGCTCACCGCCGACCCGACGCCGATCGCCAAGATCGTCGCCAACCGCAAGGCGGCCTCGACGCTGGTCGACAAGGTCGGGTTCGATAATTGATCGCACCAAGTCGCGTCAGCATTCCTGCCAATATGCCCTCTTCCTCCCCGGAAGAGGGCATATTGCTGCACGGGCTCCGGGCTACTCGCCGATGTGAGCGGACGTGACGCGAACCACGCGCTCGGGCCGGATCGCGGCGGCGATCGCGGTGGCGACCGCCATTATTGTCGCAGCGCCCGTCATCTCCATCATCGTGCTGGCGATGCAGCCGGCGCCGGACGTCTGGCAGACCCTGATCAGATACGTGCTGCCGCGCAGCCTGCTCGACACCGCGCTGCTGCTGATCGGCGTCGGCACCCTGTCGCTCGCGATCGGCACCGGTGCCGCATGGATCGTGTCGCTGCATGAATTTCGCGGCCGGCGGATGCTTCTGTGGCTGCTGCCGCTGCCGCTCGCGATCCCGACCTATCTCGCCGCTTACGTCTATGTCGATCTGTTCGAGCCGCTCGGCCTGGTGCACCAGACGCTCACAGTCTGGCTGCCGCTGCAGGACGCGGTGCGCCTGCTTCCCAATCTGCGCTCACTGCCGGGCGCGATCGTCGTGATCGCGCTGGTGCTCTACCCCTACGTCTATCTGTCGGCGCGCACCATGTTCCAGTACCAGAGCGCCGAATTCGCCGAGGCCGCGAAGACGCTCGGCGCCGGGCGCTGGACCACCTTCTGGCGCATCTCAATGCCGATGGCGCGTCCTGCGCT
This sequence comes from uncultured Alphaproteobacteria bacterium, assembly GCA_963742935.1. Taxonomy (GTDB): domain Bacteria; phylum Pseudomonadota; class Alphaproteobacteria; order Rhizobiales; family Xanthobacteraceae; genus Bradyrhizobium. The sequence goes on from CAVUOI010000007.1 coordinate 9,018, forward strand.
CGCGGTCGGCACGGCACTGGTGTCGCTGGAAACGCTCAACGACATCGGCGCCAGCGAATATCTTGGCGTCCGCACGCTCACGGTCTCGGTGTTCACGACATGGCTCAACCGCGGCAGCCTTGCCGGTGCGGCGCAATTGTCCTGCTTCATGCTTGCGATCGTGGCGGGACTGATCGCAATCGAGCGTTACGGCCGACGTAACGTCACGACGGAATTTTCCGCCGAAAGCCCGCGGCTGACGCCACGGACGACGCTGTCAGGCATCAGAGGCGCTTGCGCCCTCGCCGCGTGCCTGCTGCCAGTGTGCCTCGGCTTTCTGGTGCCGCTACTGTATCTCGCACATCAAAGTTTCAAGCGCGGGCTGTTTGCGAATTTCGACATGGCGCTGTGGCGCGACGCCTTCAACTCGATCGCGTTCGCAAGCCTCGCCACGCTGACCGCGCTGCTGCTCGGCTTTGCGACCATCCTCGCCTGGCGCTGGCGGCCGAACCGGCTGCGCGTCGTGGCGATGAACATCGCGCAACTGGGCTACACCCTGCCCGGCCTGGTGCTGGCGCTCGGCCTGCTGGCGCCGGTGCTCGCCATCGACAACGCGCTGAACACGCTCGCCGCATCGCTCGGACGATCCTTGCCGGGACTGATCATCGTCGGCTCGGGTGCGGCCGTGGTCATCGCCTATGTGATCCGCTTTCTGGCGGTGCCGACCGGATTCATCAAGGCAGGCTTCGAGCGCATTCCGCACGATTACGACGACAGCGCGCGCGCCGTCGGCGCCGGCCAGACCACGACGATGCGGCTGATCCATCTGCCGCTGCTGCGCCCCGCCATGCTCGGCGCCGTCATCGTGGTGTTCGTCGATTGCCTGAAGGAACTGCCGGCGACGCTGTTGCTGCGGCCGCTCAACGTCGAAACGCTCGCGACTTCGATCTATCAATACGCCAGCCGCGGCAGCTTTGAGGAAGGCGCGCTCGCAGCACTCTTGATCGTCGTCGCCAGCATCGGCCCGGTGGCGTGGCTGACGCGGTTTTCGGATATGCCGGCCGGGCCGGCTTAAAGCCAAGAAATAAATCTCTCGTCGTCCCGGCGAACGCCGGGACCCATAACCCCGGTCATCTGTTGCTTGAAGAAGGTCTCTACTCCGTCATCTTAACGAGAGGCCGCGGCGTATGGTGTGGACGGCCCCCTACGGCATCAGTTGTGCCAGAATGAGGTTGTTGCAAATCTCAGACAAGGGAGCCGTCCGTGGACCAGATTATCCGAATTGGAATGGATACGTCGAAGAATTTTTTTCAGCTGCATGGGGTTGATACCGCCGAGCGGGCGGTATTGCGCAGGAAACTTCGGCGCAACGAGGTGCTGACGCCACCTCCGTGATCCAGCAGGCGAAGAAGGGCCGCGGTCGTCCGTCGCCCTGGCTCGTTGCGCTGCTGGCGCGCAAGCCGCCGAAGCTTGCAGCGGTGGCACTCGCCAACAAGACTGCCCGCATTGCCTGGAAGCTGCTGACGACGGGCGAGAGTTACGATGGCGCGCGGATGCCTGTGGCATCGAAGCTAGCTGCCTAAGAGATCAGCCGGTCGGCCAAGTCGCCAACCGGTTGAGCCGGAGCTGCAAAAGGAGACAGATGGAAGGATCGATCGATCCGAGCTGCGAGACAATCCGTGGGACCCATTGGCCTGTAAAGGTCGCTGGCGTGTTTGGAACTCGCTTCGCGGAAAACCATCTTGGCCAGCGGTTTAACCAACCGCACCAACAGGCCGGACATATGGATGCAAGCGATCCGATCAGACCATCGAAAACTCTTGCAGCACGGGGGCCGTCCACATATGGGTCCCGGCCTTCGCCGGGATGACGTGGGGAGAGAGCGGGCCTTACTCTTTCTTCGTCCGGTAATCCCCGAACGTCGTGTCGCGCTGGTCGAGCTGCGATTTCACGCTCGATCCATCGCGGCGAAACGTGGACATGTAGTTCCGGCTCGCCTCGGTCGTGAACGCGAGCGCCTGGATTTCCGTGCCGGCGCGCATCGCGGCGCGTGCGCCCATGATCTCCATCGCACGATGCACCGAGCGTTTGTTGAGCTGCTGCAATTCCACCGGCACTTTTGCCGCGCGTTCGGCGAAATCCAGCGTGCGCGCGTCGAGTTCTTCGAGCGGAAACGAACGGGTCGCAAAACCCCATTCGGCGGCCTCGCGGCCGGACATCGCATCGCCCGTCAGCATCAGTTCCATGGCGCGGCGCATGCCGACCATCCAGGGGTGATATTGCATGTCGGGTGGGCTCATCAGCCGCACCGGCGGATAACCGATCTGGGCGTCGTCGGCGACGTAGACGATATCGCAGGCGGTCGCCAGCTCCGTGCCGCCGGCGAGGCAATAGCCATGCACCTGCGCCACCACGGGCTTTGCCAGGTCCCAGATCGAGAACCAGCCTTCGACGACATGGCGCGACATTGGCCCGGCCCTGCGGCCGAATGATAGGGCTGGTCGATGCGGTTATCCGCCGACAGATCGTAGCCCGCGGAAAAGCAGGGACCGGCGCCGCGCACGATCGAGATCGACACATCAGGGTCGCGATCGGCCGCCTCCAGCACCTCGAACACTTCCGCACGCAGCCGATTGTTCAAAGCATTGCGCTTCTCCGGCCGGTTCAACGTGATGCGGCGGACCCGCGGCCGGGGATCGTCGACGAGAATATGTTCGTAGGACATCGGCTGGCTTCTCCCTGTTCGCAGGCCTGTTGAGCGGCCCTCGGCGCGTGCCGGTATCAAAGAGGAAGTCAGCCATGCCAGCAAGGACGCGGGGCGCAGATCAGCACCTCGCGGCCCCGCGTCTCGCCTGAATGTTCAGCCCGACGGCGTCATCACGACGCTCTTGTCCTTGGGCCAGCGGATCCGCCAGGCGAAGTTGATATCCTTCACCTCGCCGGCCTTGGCCTCGAACGCCCATTCCAGCACGCCGCGCTTGTCACGCAGATTGGTTGCAGTCGGCGCCGTGGTCGACGGCAGCATCTCGACCACGATGTCCTCGTTTTCGCTGACCGGCAACTGGTCCTCGATCGCGATCCGGATCGGGAAGTCGTGGCCGTTGCGCACGGTGGTCTTGAACGATCGTTCGTCGGTCTTCGACGTCGTCACGATCAGGCCGGCCGAGCCCTCGTTGCGCTTGAGGACGCTGCGCTCGATCTTGATTTTCTCGTCGGCGCCGAAGCCGAGACGCACGGTCTCGTCCTTGGCCGCGGCAGCCATCTGGCCGCGGCCGACGAACACGCCGTCGCGATAGATCGCGACCCGGCCGGGCAACAGCGGCGCGTCCTCGGTCTGCTTGAAACTCGCCTCCAGGAACGCGGTCGGGTCGAGCACCGGCACGGCGCGGACCGTGAGATCAGGCGCAATGCTCGCGCTGGAGACGCGCAGGCCCTTGGCGCCCTCGCCGGCGCCGAGGCTGACGCGTCCGGGAAGTTTGAACACCACCTGAAAACCGCTGATTTCGGCCGCGGCCTGTTGCTCGACCGCCTTCTCCATCGCGAGCTCCTCGCTCTTCCCCGCGGCGAAGCGGAGTTGCCGCTGCGGGGCCGGCGCGGCCGATGGCATTGCCATATCGGATACCGCCGCCGCCGACACTGGACGCGGCGGTTGCGGGTATTGGACGACGAGCGGCTTGAGGTCGGGCGCGTTGCCGCCGCGCGCGGTGCGCACGGTGGAAACGGCGAGCGCGACATTCGACCAGTCCTCGCCGGTGTTTTGCGTGATCTCGGCGCGGCGCCCCAGTTCGAGCGCGGGCTTGCGATCTTTCGCGCCGGTATCGAGGCGGGCATCGTAGAGCGGCGCCCAGCGCGCGTTGCGCACGGCATAGGTAACCCGCAGCGTCGCCTTCGTCGCGGCCGCCGCCGAAAGCTCGATCCGCACTTCCATCTTGCTCGGCGGCTTCTGCGCCTTGTCCTGTTCGAGGCGAGCGATTTCGCGGTCGAGCTCGCGCTGCTTGCGTTCGGCATCGCGGATCGCGGTGTCGGCGCTGGCGACTTCCTCGCCGACCGCGGCAAAGGCAGCGCGCCACTCGGCTATCGGCCGCGCCTCACCCTTGTCGCCAATTCCGGCCGGAGATGCCTCCGCAAACCGTTCGGCGAATTTCCGGCGGGCGGTGGCGGCATCGATCACACCTTGCAGATTGACGCGCTCGTCCTTCAGCGCCTCGATTCGCTTGTCGAGTTCGGGCAGGTTGACCGGCGGCGCCGCGCGCGGTGGTTTGGCGTCGATGGCGCCGATGGTGAGTTTGGTGCCCGCTTCACCCTCGACCCGCAGCGAGGACGGATCGAGCGTCAGCGGGAAGTCTTTGAGCACGGCCGAATTGTCGCCGGCAGGAAGATCGAGCGAGATGACCCGCGTGACGCTGGCGCCGTCGGGATAGACCGTAACGGCATCGACCGCGGAGGCGGCGGCGAGGTCTGCCGCACGCACCGGGCCCACCGCCAGCACCGAGAACACGACGAGGCTCGTCGTCAAAAAGCCGTTCGAAATCAATCGCATCGATACCCTCCTGAACCGGTCGCCTGACGGCGACGGAAAACCTGCCCACCACTCCCGGTCATGAGACGCAGTGGGGGACGAACCGGTTCGATCGGGAACTGTGACTTCGCCGCGGCGGGCCGCAGCGAAGTATAAGCATCCGTTCCCGAGGGAGAAGAACGACGCGCGGCTAGAACACCAGCGCCTTGGCCTGCTTGACCTGCGGCAACGCCTGTACCTTGCTAAGGACGTCAGCGGGCACAGCGCCGTCGATCTCGACCAGCGCAATGGCGTCGCCGCCCTGCTTGACGCGGCCGAGATGGAAGGTGGCGATGTTGAGCTTCGCGTCGCCGAGCAGGCCGGCGAAAGCGCCGATGAAGCCGGGCTTGTCCTCGTTGGTGATGTAGATCATCGACTTGCCGAACTCGGCGTCGACCCGAATGCCCTTGATGTCGACCAGGCGTGGCTTGCCGTCGTGATAGACGGTGCCGGATACCGAGCGTTCCTGCCGTTCGGTCTTGACGGTGACCGTGATCAGGCTTTCGTAGTCGCTCTGCGCTGCGCGAACGATTTCGTCCACTACCATGCCACGCTCTTTCGCGACGACCGGCGCGGAGACCACGTTGACGTCGCCCAGCATCGGCCGCAGCAGGCCGGACAGCACCGCCGAGGTGATCGCCTTGATCTTCATGCCGGCGACGGCGCCCTCATAGGTGATCTCGACTTTCAGGATCCCGCTCTCGGTGAGCTGGCCCGCGAACGAGCCGAGCTTTTCGGCGAGTTCGATGAACGGCTTCAGCTTCGGCGCTTCTTCCGCCGTGATCGACGGAAAGTTCACCGCGTTCGAGATCGCACCGGTCAACAGATAGTCCGACATCTGCTCGGCGACCTGCAGCGCGACGTTCTCCTGCGCTTCCGTGGTGGAGGCGCCGAGATGCGGCGTGCAGATTACATTGGGATGGCCGAACAGGACGTTCTTGGTGGCGGGCTCCTCGACGAAAACGTCGAAGGCGGCGCCCGCGACATGCTTCGAATTCAGCGCATCGACCAGCGCCTGTTCATCGACCAGACCGCCGCGGGCGCAGTTGATGATGCGCACGCCCTTCTTCATTTTCGCAATCGCCGCCGCGTCGATGATGTTCCTGGTCTTTTCGGTCAGCGGCGTGTGCAGCGTGATGAAATCGGCGCGCTTGAGCAGATCGTCGAGTTCGACCTTCTCAACACCGATATCCTTGGCGCGTTCGGGCGAGAGGAACGGATCGAACGCGACGACCTTCATGCGCAGGCCGAGCGCACGGTCGGCGGCGATCGCGCCGATATTGCCGCAGCCGATCACGCCCAGCGTCTTGCCGGTGATCTCGACGCCCATGAAGCGGTTCTTCTCCCACTTGCCGGCCTGGGTCGAGGCGTCGGCCTGCGGGATTTCGCGCGCCAGCGCCAGCATCAAGGTAATGGCATGTTCGGCGGTCGTGATCGAATTGCCGAAAGGCGTGTTCATCACGATGATGCCCTTGGCGGTGGCCGCCGGAATCTCGACATTGTCGACGCCGATGCCGGCGCGGCCGATCACCTTCAACCTGGTGGCCTTCTCGATGATCTTCGCGGTCGCCTTGGTCGCGGAGCGGATCGCGAGCCCATCGTAGTTGCCGATGATCTCGGCGAGCTTGTCCTTGTCCTTGCCGAGATTGGGCTGGAAGTCGACCTCGACGCCGCGATCCCTAAAGATTTGCACGGCGGCCGGCGACAGCGCATCGGAAATGAGAACCTTGGGTTTTGACATGGGATGTTCCTTTGGGAAATCGATCGTCCTCCCGGCCGAAGCGCCTCTTGGCGCGTAGAGCCGGGACCCATACTCCGTGCTGTGGTTATGGGTCCCGGCTCGCGCTTCGCTTGGCCTGGACGACGGCTAACGGGGAAAGCTCAAGCCGCCTTTGGCAGCGCGGCCCTGGTTTCGGCGAACGCCCAGTCGATCCACTGCGTCAGCAGCGCGACGTCGGAGGCTTCAACCGTGGCACCGCACCAGATCCGGAGGCCAGCCGGTGCATCACGGTAATAGGCGAAGTCGTAACCGGCACCTTCCTTCTCCACGAGAGCCACCAGCTTCTTGGAGAACTCGGCCTGCGCATCTGCGTTGAGCGAAGTGATCGCGGGATCGGTGAACTTCAGGCACACCGAGGTGTTGGAGCGGATCGACGGTTCCTTGGCCAGGAAATCGATCCACGGCGTCTTCGCCTTCCAGTCCGACAGCGCCTTGGTGTTGGCGTCGGCGCGCGCGATCAGGGCCTTGAGGCCGCCGATCGATTTCGCCCAGTTCAGTGCATCGAGATAATCCTCGACGCACAGCATCGACGGCGTGTTGATGGTCTCGCCTTCGAAGATGCCCTGGTTGAGCTTGCCGCCCTTGGTCAGGCGGAAAATCTTTGGCAGCGGCCAGGCCGGCTTGTAGGTCTCCAGCCGCTCCACCGCACGCGGTGACAGGATCAGCATGCCATGCGCGGCCTCGCCGCCCAGCGCCTTCTGCCAGGAGAACGTCACCACGTCGAGCTTTGCGAAATCGAGCGGCTGCGCGAAAGCGGCTGATGTCGCGTCGCAAATGGTCAGGCCTTCGCGCGTCGCGCTGATCCAGTCGGCATTCGGCACGCGCACGCCTGATGTCGTGCCGTTCCAGGTGAAGACGATGTCGGAGGCCGGATCGGCCTTGGAGAGATCGGGAAGATCGCCATAGCCCGCGTGAAGCTTGGTGACGTCCTTGAGCTTCAATTCCTTGACGATGTCGCTGACCCAGCCTTCGCCAAAGGATTCCCAGGCGATGGTGGTGACGGGGCGCGCGCCGAGCAGCGACCACAACGCCATTTCAACCGCGCCAGTGTCGGACGCCGGTACGATGCCAATCTTGTAGTCGGCCGGAACTTCAAGCACTTCCCGCGTCAGTTCGATCGCGAGCTTGAGCTTGGCCTTGCCGACCTTCGCGCGATGCGAGCGGCCGAGCGCTGCGTCCTTGAGATTTTGGGGATTCCAGCCTGGGCGCTTGGCGCAGGGGCCGGAGGAAAAATGCGGCACGTTCGGCCGCGAAGCGGGCTTCGCCACGGTCATGATCTATCCTTCCAGATAGTAAGCCTCCCGTTGGGGGGAGGTGTCCCGCCGCGGTCATTATGGGAATCGCGCCCGACCGTCAAGGAACTTCGACGGGATCAGCCGGGGCTTCACGCGCCAGTGATGTGTGCTCGTCCGCGACAGGCACAGACTCCTGTTGCAAGAGCCCGGCAGCATCGGTGACCAGTTTGGCCGCCTCCCGCCGGCTCGAAACCTTCAGAATGCTGATCTCTCCGACCTGCACGACATATTCGCTTCCAATGCGGACGATCGAATATTTTTTCATCTGAAATCCCCAAGCTGCCCGAGCCCCATGGGATACGTGGGCATAGCGGAGACGTTCCGATCCGTAAAATCACGGCGTCGCGCTTAGTTTATCGGTTGTTAACCCGATCGCACACCGACGACTACCTGAAGTGTCCCGGGGGAATTCGTTTCAACTGCCTGGTTGACTTCTGTTGTGGCGCGTTTTCTTGGCGCGAGCCGAAAATTCCATGCTGATCAAAACCGAACGGTCATGCCGACATGGCTGCGCGCAAAGCCCAGCCGCTCGTAAAAGCGCTGCGCATCGACGCGGGTGTGATGCGTCAGCAGCTCGACCACCTTGCATCCGCGCGCGCGGGCTTCCGCCACCGCCCACTGCACCATCCGCTCACCGATGCCGCGGCTGCGGCAATGTGTGGCGACGCGAACATCCTCGAGCAGGCCGCGCGAGGTGCCCTGCGAACTCAGCCCGGGCAGAATGCACAGCTGCAGGCATCCGACCACGGCGCCCTGCCCGTCCTCGGCGACGACGAGCTGAATATTCGGATCGTGCGTGATGCGCTCGAACGCGGCAAGATAGGATGGCGGCAACGGATCCTCGATCCGCTCGCGGGCGCCGCCGAGCGGATCATCCGCCAGCATGCCGACGATGACGCCGACATCCTCGACGCGGGCACGGCGGATAGTTACCTGTGAGACAGCAGTCATGACGATTTCCGGTGTGATCAGCGTGCCGACGGAAGCCCGAGAAGCTTTTCAGTTTCCCCGATCCAACGGCGTAACGCGGCGTAGCCGTCGAGGTGAAAGCCGCCCTCATGCGCAACGCGCGTATAGGCCAGCAGCGATATGTCGGCTAGCGTGACGGCGTCGCCGGCCAGAAATGGCGTGATGGCGAGCTGGTGCTCCATTCGCGCCAGCGCAGCATAGCCGCGCTTGACCTTTTCGGGATCGAGGTCGGAAGCGGGCTTCTTCAGGTAAAACATCTGGAAGCGGCAGACGGCGATATAAGGCTCATGGCTGTACTGTTCCCAGAACAGCCACTCGTCCATCTTGCCTTGCGCGAACGCGTCTTGCGGAATGAGATGAGAACCGCGCGCGAGATAGCGGATGATCGCGTTGGATTGCGCCAGCGAGCGGCCGTCGTCGAGTTCGACCACGGGGACCTGGCCGGCGCCGTTGAGTTTTAGAAATTCCGCGCTGCGCGTCTCGCCCTTGAGTGTATCCACCGCAATCCAGGTGTAGGGCAGCGCGAGATGGTCGCACACCCATTTCACCTTCAGGCAATTGCCGGAATTGGTATCGCCGTAGACTTTCATGCACCGCCACCTTCGTTGGGGGCGACAGTGCAACAGGCGGCGGCGAACCTGTCAACGGCGACCGGCCGCCCCTCTCGCAACAAGATCAGAATTTGTAGCCGAGGCCGGCGCGCACGGTGTTGATATTGGAGTCGATATCCGATGTGACGCGCCGAAACTCATATTCGGCGCGCACAAACAGGCCGCCGATCATCATGATATCGATGCCGGCGCCGGCGCTGTATCCATACACCAGGTTGGTCTTGCTGGCGGCGAACGTCCCCGCAACCAGCGGCGCTGGCGTCGCTGAAACGGTGCGATCGACCGTTTGGCTGCCAAATCCGGCGCCTACAAACAGATATGGCATGAAGCATCCCATAACGTAGCCGCCGCGCAGGCGCAGCGAGCCGAAATCCGAAAGTTTAACGGTCACGTTCGAATTGGTAATGCTCTGAAGCACGCCGCCTGCAGAGATCGCGCCCACCGCGTTCGAGACAGAGCGGAATCCGTCATGAATGTAGTTCGCCTCGAAGCCGGCGACGACATCCTCCCATTGCGAATTGTATCCGACAAAGGCGCCGTATCCCGTGGAGTTGCCGTGGGCGTAATCCTGCGTCGCCCAATTGTAGGCGGCGCCGGGCGCGGGAACCAGAGGATATGTCGTCTGCAGGTCGCTGTTCAGTCCGCTGCCTACCTTGGAGGTTACCGAGCCATAGCTCGCCTGGCCGCCGGCGTAGAAGCCCTGCCAGTTGACGCTGCTTCTGCCCAATCCCTCGGAGAAGCCTCCGCGAAGAATCGGCAAGTCCGGCATATCGGCCGCCTGTGCGACACCAGCCACTCCGCAAATCGCGGCCACCAGCAACAATCGACGCATTGCAACGCTCCATCAGACACTCTGAACTTGCGTCGATCATCGCCTGTTAACCTTAATCAATCGTTGTCGCGGGCACCGTTTCGGCACGATCTTGTCGGAAAGTCGACAAACATTTTCGCCGCGCCTGCACGTCCTCGGTTCGTCATGCGCAAAAGCAAACGGCGCGGGAAGTGCCCCGCGCCGTTCGACAAGCGTTAACGAATGGAAGCCGCGATTAACCTTTGCGGATCATCGGCGGCGGCGGCGCGTAAATTTCCGGGCTGCTCAGATCCCAGCGCACGCCGAGCTTCAGGTCGTGCGAGGTGATGTTCTTGAAGGTCATCGGGTTGTTGGTGTTGACACCGCTGCCGTCGAAGGTGCGGAGATCGCCGGTCAGGCCGTCGCCCATGTCGAGGTAGCGATAGGCGAGTTCGACGGTGAAGTTCGGCGTGACCTTGTAGGCGAGGCCGGCATGCGCGGCCCAGGCGAAATTCCACTTCGCGACGTTGTCGCCGAAGGCGAGACCCGGCTGAGCGCCAAGACCATTGTTGGCAATGCCCTGGTCGGTGAAGCCGTTGATCGCAACCCGCGCGCCGCCGACGCCGGCGCCGATGAACGGGGTGACGCACCACCAGGTGCCGAGATCGACATAGGCGTTGGCGAGAACGACCCATTCGTTCTTGGTGGCGTGATAGGTATCGGTGCCGATGCCGCCCGTATAGGTGATGCGATCGGTGCCGAAGAACTGCGAATTGCCGCGGTACTCACCGGTGACGTCGGCACGGAACCAGTTGTTGAACTTGTAACCGACGCCGACGCCGAAAATGCCGGCGGTGTTGAAGCTGTTCTTCTGCACCGACGAGGTGAGCGTGGAATCGAGCGCGTTGTTCAGGCGATCGACGCGCTGATTGCTGAAGCCAATGTCGCCGCGCAGATACCAGCCGCCGAAATCCTCGACAACCGCCGGGGCATACGGGGGAGGCGCAATCGCCATGTCGGCAGCCAACGCCGCCTGCGACAACAACGTAGCCGCACCGGCGGCAATGAAAGACTTAACGCTACGCATGGGCTTCGTCCCTTTTGTCCGGTGAGGCTGACTGCAATGAGCCTCACTTCAAAAACTCACGGACGGACGATGCCATTAATTGCTTAAGCGGCGCTTAACCCTAATTATTAAGGTTGACAATCTCTGACTTTCTCGTCGGCGCTGCTTGCGACGCGAGTCACGAGCTGTCTCACAACATGGCGAACGAGGCAGAGCCGCCAAACATCCTAACGATGTATTGACGAGCATCGGTGCGCTACCGCGCCGTTAAGACTTCGTTGATGCGACGAACGGCGCCCTCGCCTCGCGAGAACGCCAAGGCGTCAGCGTGCGTGCTGCGGCATCTTCGGCAGAAACACCGCAAGCAATCCCAGCGCGGGCAGAAACGCGCAGAGGTGATAGACGAAAGCGATGCCGGTGTGATCCGCGACCCTGCCGAGCACGGCCGCGCCAAGTCCGCCGATGCCGAAGGCGACGCCGAAGAACACGCCCGAGATCATCCCGAACCGGTGCGGCATCAGTTCCTGCGCGAACACGATGATCGAGGACGTCGCCGACGAGAGGATGAGGCCGATGAATACGGTCAGCACCGCGCTTCCAGCAAGGCCGGCATAGGGCAGCGCCAGCGTGAACGGCAGCGCGCCGAGGATCGAGAACCACAGGACGTATTTGCGGCCGTAGCGATCGCCGAGCGGCCCGCCGAAGAACGCACCCGCCGCGTTGGATGCGAGGAAGATGAAGAGATAGAACTGCGCCGCCTGCGTCGAGACCTGAAACCTGTCGATCAAATAGAAGATGTAATAGCTCGACAGGCTCGACACGTAGAGCTGCTTCGAGAACAGCAGTGCCACCAGCACCGCGAGCGCGATCTTGACGCGCCGTGGATCCGGATGGTCCGGATGGCGCTCGACCGCCACGGATTTCCTGGCCGCGATCTGCGGCTTGTACCAGGCGCCGATCCGCCACAGGATCACGATCGCCAGAAACGCGATCGATGAAAACCAGGCGATGCTCGGCTGACCGAACGGCACCACGATCAGCGCCGCGAGCAACGGCCCCATCGACGTGCCAAAACTGCCGCCGAGCTGAAACACCGATTGCGCAAAACCATAACGCCCACCCGAAGCGAGCCGCGCGATCCGCGCCGATTCCGGGTGAAACACCGCCGAGCCGAGACCGACAAGCGCTGCAGCGATCAGGATGATGGGATAGAGGTGCGCGACGCTGAGCAGCAGCAAGCCGAAGAAGGTGAAGCCCATGCCGATCGCGAGCGAGAACGGCTGCGCCTTCTTGTCGGTGAAATGCCCGACGACGGGCTGCAGCAGCGACGCGGTAAACTGGAACGCCAGCGTGATCATGCCGATCTGCCCGTAGTCCAGCGAATAGGCGTCCTTCAGGATCGGATAGACCGAGGCGATCAACGATTGCATGGTGTCGTTGAGAAAATGCGAGAAGCTGATGCCGGTGAGCACGATGTAGGCCGGCCCTGCGACGGCCGCCTTCGCGGCGAGGCCCGGCGCCGCGTCCTGCACGACCACCGGCGCGGTCACGGTTTCCTCTGAGACGATGACGGGCTTGTTCAAGGGCGCTTTTCCGAAAAGAACGGCGGACAGGCAGTGTCTGCCGTTCTACGGGGCGGCCATGGTTGCGACCAGCATCAATAGCTTATGGCTGCGATGCGTTGCCGCAGCAGCAATCGCCTGTTCTATCGCAATGAAGCGTGGCTTACGCCGCCGCGGCGTGGCCGAGCGCGGTGACGATCTGGTCGACGACGTCCTCGACCAGGATGCGGTCGTCGCCCTCGCCCATCACGCGGATCACGGGCTCGGTGCCCGACGAGCGCACCAGCAGCCGGCCATGGCCGTTGAGCCGGCTCTCGCCGTCAGATATCGCCGATTTCACTTCAGCGTGGTCGAGAGGCTTGCCGGAACGGTAGCGCACGTTCTTCAGGATCTGCGGCAGCGGATCGAAACGGTGGCAGACTTCCGACACCGGGCGGCGCAGCTTTTGCACCACGGCGAGCACCTGCAGCGCGGCGACAAAGCCATCGCCTGTGGTGGCGTAGTCGGAGAGGATGATATGGCCCGACGGCTCGCCGCCGAGATTGTAGCCCTGCTTGAGCATCTGCTCGAGCACGTAGCGGTCGCCGACCTGCGTGCGCACCATGCCGAGGCCCTGCCCTTCGAGGAAACGCTCGAGCCCGAGATTGGACATCACGGTGGCGACGATGCCGGGCTTGGCGAGACGTCCGTCTTCCTTCCAGCTCTGCGCGATCACCGCCAGCAACTGGTCGCCGTCGACCACATGGCCGCGCTCATCGACCAGGATGACGCGATCGGCGTCGCCGTCGAGCGCGATGCCGATATCGGCGCGCATCTCGCGGACCTTCTTCGCCAGCGCCTCCGGTGAGGTCGAGCCGCATTCCTTGTTGATGTTGAAGCCGTCGGGCTCGACGCCGATCGCGATCACGTCGGCGCCCAATTCCCACAGCGCTTCCGGCACCACCTTGTAGGCCGCGCCATGCGCGCAATCGACCACGACGCGCAGGCCGTCGAGCGAGAGCTCGCGCGGCAGCGTGCGCTTGGCGAATTCGATGTAGCGGTCATGCACGCCGTCGATACGGCGGGCGCGCCCGAGGCTGGCGCTCTGCGCCAGGCGGCGATCGATCGGCTCGTCGAGCATTTGCTCGATCTGCTTTTCGACGTCGTCGGAAAGCTTGAACCCCTGCGGACCGAACAGCTTGATGCCGTTGTCTTCGAAGAGGTTGTGCGAGGCCGAGATCATCACGCCGAGATCGGCGCGCATCGACTTGGTCAGCATCGCGACCGCCGGTGTCGGCATCGGGCCGAGCAGCAGCACGTCCATGCCGACCGAGGTGAAGCCGGCCACCATGGCGTATTCGATCATGTAGCCGGAAAGCCTTGTATCCTTGCCGATGACGACGCGGTGGCGATGCTCGCCGCGCTGAAACACCAGCCCGGCCGCCTGCCCCACCTTGAGCGCGAGCTCCGGCGTGATCAAACCGTTGGCGCGGCCCCGAATCCCGTCGGTACCGAAATATTTGCGGCTCATGTAACCCCCAGAGGGACTTCTTCCGGCCATCAAGGCCGAATCCCCACGCCACCATCGGTGCGTGCAGCGGTTATAGTCCCTCGGCCGCTAAAATGGCTTCAAAAAATATGATGAATCATTACGGTCGCAGGCGGCCGCGGCTGGCGCGTAACCATTTGTAAGAAATGGACATTTTTGCGAAAGCGACCGCATCCGTGCGGGAGCGTCAGTTCCGCCGCTTGACGTGCTGGTCCCCCTTCGAGGGCGCCGGCTGGGTGACATTGACAGGGTCAGACCCCGGAAAGGTCTCTTCCAGCCCCTCGTCCAGCGCGACGTCCAGCTGGCGCTTTTCCTCGCGATCCGCCGAACTTGCATCGACGGGAGCAACGCTGCGCGGTCGGGTCATGGAATGTCCTCCCGTCGGAATGGCGCCAGAGATGGATGAGATGCGATTTGGCTGACCATCCAACCATGCTAGATGACAACGCAGCAAAGAAGTTCAAGAAGGGGCCGGGACGTCCATGAAGCACATCACCTGCATTGAGGATCTGCGCCAGTTACACAAGCGTCGGGTTCCCAAAGCGTTTTTCGACTACGCCGACCGCGGCTCCTACACCGAGGATACGCTGCGCGCCAATTCCGAGGATCTGGCGCAGATCAAATTCCGCCAGCGCATCCTGGTCGACGTCTCCAAGCGCGATCTCTCCACCACGATCCTCGGCGAGCCCGCGGCAATGCCGCTGATCCTGGCCCCCGTCGGCCTGCTCGGCATGCAGCATGGCGACGGCGAGATCCATGCCTGCCGCGCCGCGCAGGCCGCCGGCATTCCCTTCACCCAGAGTACGATGTCGATCTGCTCGATCGAGGACATCGCGGCCGCCGTCGACAAGCCGTTCTGGTTTCAGCTCTACGTGATGAAGGACCGCGGCTTCATCAAGGCGCTGATCGAGCGCGCCATCGCGGCGAAATGCTCGGCGCTGGTCGTAACGGTCGATCTGCAGGTGATCGGCCAGCGCCATCAGGACATCAAGAACGGCATGACGGTGCCGCCGGAATGGTCGCTGTCGAAGCTGGTCGATTTCGCCACCAAGCCGGCCTGGGTCTCCGGCGTGCTGCGCGGCAAGCGCCGCACCTTCGGCAATCTCGCGGGCCATCTGAAGGTGAGCGAGGACATCACGTCACTCTCGACCTGGATCAGTTCGCAGTTCGATACCTCGCTGAGCTGGAAGGACCTCGACTGGATCCGCTCGATCTGGCCAGGCAAGCTGATCCTGAAGGGCATTCTGGACGTCGAGGACGCCGAGCTGGCCGCAAAGACCGGCGCGCAGGCGATCGTCGTCTCCAACCATGGCGGCCGTCAGCTCGACGGCGCGCCGTCGTCGATCGAAGTGCTGCCGGAGATCGTCGACGCCGTCGGCTCGCAGATGGAAATCATGTTCGACGGCGGCATCCGCACCGGCATGGACGTGGTGCGCGCGCTGGCGCTCGGCGCAAAATCCTGCATGATCGGCCGCGCCTATGCCTATGGCCTCGGCGCGGGCGGACAAGAGGGCGTCGCCAAGGCGCTCGACATCCTATCCAAGGAAATGCTCACGACGATGGGGTTGTGTGGCGTCAACACGATTGCCGAGATCGACGATAATTTGCTGGCGGTGTGAGCGCGAGAGAAGTCTGCGTCGCCGGCGCACGCTGCCAATCGCGGCTACTCCAGCGAGCGAAATCGAACGGCCTTCAAGGGCATCGACGTAGATCAAGTCGGCTTGAAATTAAATCGCGGCGCAAAATTCAGGAGAAAGGGACGGCGGTAAGGACTGGCCCAACCGCCGTCCGCAATGCGCTCGGCGCGTGTCAGTATCGAGACTGGCCGCAGATATAGTTGCCGTACGCGTCGTAGCAGTTGTTGTAAGCGCCGTAGGCACCATAGGCGCCGTAGGCCGCGGCACCAACCGCTGCGGCACCCACCGCCGCTGCACCGTATCCGCGACGTGGATAATACCCTCCGCGGTAACCCACGCGACCCACGCCTACGCGACCGGCATAGACTCCACCTCGGTGAACGCCTCCAGCCCGGACGGCGCCGCCGTGGAAGCCCCCACCGCCTCGGTATCCGCCACCACCCCCACGGCGCGCGAACGCGTCGTCCGGGATGAGACTGGCTGTAACCAGAACGAGTGCTGCAAGAACCGGTAGAACATAGCGAAACATGGCGCTTCCTTCCTGATGATTGGGCCCGATCATTCGGACTGCAACCAACCCAATTCGCAATTATCCACCCCTTGGCAGAGTTTGACTCTGGCTGAACAGGCGCTTGACCTAGATCAAAGGATGACGCGGTTCCGCCATGGCCAGCGCGAGTTCAACGTTTAAAGTGCATCAGCGGCACACGTATTGTCCATTCACGAGCACCCGGACGCATGCCGTGCCGACAGCCGCCGCACCCACAGCGGCGCCTCCTACGACAGCCCGCCGCGTCTGCCGACGCGCCACACCAGCAACGCTTACCGGCGTTGCCGGCCGGCCAACCCTTGCTTCGGCGCTTTGAATGGATAGCGAAAGGCTATCTTGCGCCGATTCAAACGAACCAAATCCGCACACGAAGGCGGCTGCCACGATCAGCATCCGCATAACGCCAAACCTCTTCATGGTGATCCTCCCTATCGATAGGCCACGAGCCTTTCGTGGGGTCACCAGGCGCACCTTGATTTACATCAATGAACCGACTTCGTTTTGGCGCCGGATACCAATAGATGCGGTTGTGTCTCTTGTTGCCGGGATCAAGACGTTCGCCACGCGACCGGCCGCGCCGTCCGGGGGATGACATTGACGGATGCAGCGACGCCGATCTGGTACGTGACATTTGAAATTCGCAAATGCGGCGTGCTGCCCAAGCAGCGCAGCCCCCGCGAAACAAGAACGTTTGTGACGGAAGACGAGGCCAAGGTCTTCGCTCGCTCAAAGCTTGAAGAAGGCCTGACTCTATTTGCGGGCACGATCAATCCGCACTTTCCCAAACGGCTTGTCCTGTCCTCACAGATCTACGCTTGGCTCGCTGATGAACACGGCGACAACGAGCCGCCTCCCGGCGACCAGGAGTAATGCACGGTACCGTGCACAACAATTGCGCTTGGGTGTTGCCATTCTGTTACGGGCGCCGGGCTCGATGCGGATTACCCATCCACGATGGTAATGCAAGTGGTTTGCACGCAAGCGCGCGCATAATTGGGTGCCTGAATCTGGCCAAAAGGGGAAACTAAGATGAAAAAGTACTTAGCCGCCGCTGTCAGCCTCGCGGCAATTGTCGTGGCCGCCGCTCCTGCATCGGCAGCCGATATGGCCGTCAAGGCTCCGCCTCCGGCTCCGCTTCCGATAATCTACAACTGGAGCGGCTTCTACATTGGCGGCAATGGCGGCTGGGGACAGAGCCGCAATTGCTGGGATTTCCTTGACGCGGCTGGCGTAGCCTTCGCTTCGGGCTGCCGCGAACGGTCCGGAGGCCTCATCGGCGGCCAGATCGGTTACCGCTGGCAAGCCAGTCAGTGGGTGTTTGGCCTGGAAGCTCAGGGCGATTGGGCGGATCTCAGCAACCAGCGCGTCAGCCTGATCAATCCTGCGTTCTCCACCCGCACCACGACCGATGGCATCGGCCTCTTTACCGGCCAGATCGGCTACGCCTGGAACGCAGCGCTGCTGTACCTGAAGGGCGGCGCGGCGGTGACGAGCAACCGCGCCAGCATCCTCACCACGCTTAACAGCGTTGAACTGGCCTCAGCCAGCTCGACCCGTTGGGGCGGCGTCATAGGTGTTGGATTCGAGTATGGCTTCGCACCGAACTGGTCGGTCGGTCTTGAATACGACCACCTGTTTATGGGCGATGCCAATAATTCGTTCTCGATCGTCAATCCGGTTAACGCCGCTTTCGTCAACAACCGGATCACCCAGGATGTGGATATGGTCACCTTGCGCTTCAACTACCGCTTCGGCGGTTACGGGGCGCCAATCGCGGCCCGTTACTGATCAGCGCTATCTCCAGCAGACTCAAAGCCCCGGCATCATCCGGGGCTTTTTTCTCGACTAACCGGGAGTCGCTGTTGCGAGCCGCCGACACGCCGGTCGCGGCGACGGCGCCAGCGTCACGACGTGACACGTCACGTCGCCGTCTCACCACCACATCCCGCCGCCAAACCAATCGAACTGATGTTGCCGCGCAAGCCTGACCTTGCGCGGTGCTGCCGCGCGTTTCCTTGTTTCGCTCTTCCGCGACGGCACAGATTTAAGTTCGGGCCGTTTTGTATCGGCCACTTTCAACCTGCTCACGTCGGATGATTGCAGGTGTGCGAATGCCTGCCGCGCCTTGGCCGAGACATCGTCGGCGGATGGCAGGGTTGGCGTGCCGATCTCGGCTGTCGCAGGCTCCACGGGATGAGTAACCGCAGGCATGCTGGTGTCGAAGACCACGCGTTCCGGCAGCTTCACCTCGGTATGAATGCGGATTTTCGTTCGTTGCGTTGCGACCTGCTCAACAACCGGCAGCGACGGCAGCCACGCGCCGGCAACCAGCAACATGACGAGGAGTGCTCCGCCCACAAGGAGGAAGTATCGCGCCAGCGGCATTCAAAGCTCCACACCCCCTCGGTGTGTCATGGCCCGTCCCGCAAGCGCTCGCGAAACACGAGCGTGGGCGAGAGCGGTGAGCGAGAGCCGCGGCCATTCTTCCCCATAGCCGCCGCCTCGACGCCGATCTCACGTGGATCGGCGCTAGCCTCACTGCGCACGCATTTGCAACGAAGGCATTTCGCCGCGGGATACACGTTGACATGGATCAACAAGCTGCGTCGGTTCAAGTTCAACGGTGCATGGGCCGAAGGCTCCTATCAAGCTTCGGCGCTCGCGTTTCGCCTTACTCCGAGGGTCCGTAAGGTGGCGACATACCAGGGCTTCGGACCCAATGGTGGTGCGGCCTGCTCTTCAACAGATCTTCCACAGACAGCCAAGCCAGACCTGAGACGCCGGCATCTCCAACAACGGTCAAAGGAGAAGGACCATGATTAGATTGATCGCTGTCGCGCTCTTTTCCTTATCAGTTACGGCATCAGCGCAAGCCATGACACCTGCGCCAATCGCGCTCCCTGCGCCGGACGATATGATCACGCAGATAGCCGTTGGCTGCGGTCCGGGCAGGACCCGCGTCAATGGCGTATGCGTGGCAAGAACCACCGTCCGCCAGACCCGTCGCGCAGTCCGCCGTTGCGTGCGATGGCAGGGAAGCACTTGCGCACTGTATGAGTGAAGCCGCAAAAATGGCGTCTGGATCACCGGCCAGACGCCATTGAGCTTGCGGACACCGCAGCCGCATCGTCAAGCGAACGGCAGGTATCCAGGCGTAGCGAAGCGGCCACAGCCCGCCTATGCCACCTTCTCCGGCAAGCGAAGAAGCAAATACGAAAGGCGCGGCCTCACATCGGCGGCGTGATTCCATCTCGCCCGACATTGACGCGGTTGGCTTCCAGCGTGCCGTCGTCCTTCTTCACCGCGCCGAAGATGATGATCTTCGCGCCCGGCTTCAGTTCGGACTTGTCGCCGGCGACGAAGGTGACGATCGGCGTGTCCGGCGGCACCACGACTTTCTTTTCACCGTCCTTGTATTTGACCGTGATGTTCTGGCCGTCGGTGCCTTTCACCGTCTGCGCGACGGTGGCGTTGGTCATGGTCGAGTTCGGCCGCTGATCCCAGGGCCGAAAACCTTCGGCGGCGCCGCGCTGGTTCTCCGGGAAAATATGCACCGCGACGGCCTTCTGCGTGCCGTCGGGCTCCGGCATGCCGGTGACGCCGATATAGGAGCCGTCCTTGATCTCGGACAGTTCGGTCTTGACGACGGCGAAGACGGCGACGTTATCGGTCATCTTCACCTTCATGTCAGTACCCTCGCGCGACTTGATCGACAGCATGGGACCATCAACGGCTTCGAGGGTGCCGCGAATGCGCACCGTCTGCGGCTGCTGCGCCCAGGCCGCTGTTCCGAGCAGGGTGACAAAGGCGAGCGAAGCCGCGAGCATCCGCGGCCAAGACGAGGATTTCAGCATGGTATTTCTCCCGAGGTGAATTGGCGCCCAACTCAACGCAAACACCGCGCGAGAGGGGGTATTCCAGCAGCCGAGATCACATCGGCGGGGTCAGCCCGTCGCGGCCGACATTGACGCGGTTGGTCTCGAACGAGCCGTCGGGCAGCTTCTTCAGGAACGCGATCACCTTGGCGCCCGGCTTGAGATCGGACTTGTCGGCGGGAACGTAAGTCACGACCGGCGTCTCCGGGGCGACCACGACTTTCTTCTCGCCGTCCCTGTACTTGATCATCAACGTGTGACCGTCATTGCCGACCACGGAGTCCGCCACGGTGGCGTTGGTCATGGTGGAGTTGGGGCGAAGATCATAGGGCCGCGAGCCCTCGCCGGTGCCACGCATGTTTTCCGGAAACACATGCACCTCCACAGCGTTCTGGCTGCCCTCCGGCCCGGGCACCGTGGTGGTGCCGATGAAGGAGCCGACCTTGATGTCGGACAGCGATATTTTTGTGATCCCCACGACCCTGACGTCGCCGGTCATGTGTAGCCTGAAATCCTCGCCGCCGCGCGACTTCACGGCGAGCACGTCGCCGTCGACGGCCTCGATGGTGCCGCGAACGCGGGTCGGCGTCGGCGGCTGCTGGGCGATCGCATACAGCGTGGAACCCGCGACCATCGCGATGGCGGCAAGCGTGCGAACGAGTTGAAAAAGGCGGACGGACATGGCGGGTAACTCCGGAGGCGGTCCTGATGTAACCATGACCCCGGTTTTTCAAGAAAATTCCGGCACAAGTTTTCGCGACCGGTCGATCAGCTATTCGTGAGATCGGCCTCGACCAGCGCACGAAGTTCCGCGGTCACTTCGGGGCGCCGGCCGAACCACAATTCGAACCCGCGCACCGCCTGATGCAGCAGCATGCCGAGCCCGTCGGCCGTCCTCAGGCCGCGACCGCGCGCGGCGGCGAGCAGCGGGGTTTCAAGCGGTACGTAGACGATATCCGCGACGACGGCGTGTGACGGCAGCAACGCGACATCGATTTCCAGCGGCGGCTGCCCCTTCATGCCAAGCGAGGTCGTATTCACCAACAGTCCCGCGCGCGGCAGCAGGTCGCCGAGCGCGTCCCATGCCACTGGGATGACGCGCGCGCCGAACTGATCGGCCAGCGCCTGGGCACGCGCGACGGTGCGGTTGGCGAGATGCACGCGCTTGATGCCGCGATCGAGCAGGCCGAACAGCACCGCGCGCGCCGAACCGCCGGCGCCGAGCACCAGCGCATCCTCCGCACTGTCCCAGCCAGGCGCGCAGGCGTCGAGATTGTTGATAAAGCCTTCGACGTCGGTATTGGTCGAACAAAGCTCGCCATCGGCGAACCACAAGCGTATTGGCCGCGCCGACCGCGACGGGCGCGCGCATCCGGCTTCGACAGCGCCAGCGCGCGCTCCTTGTGCGGAAGGGTGACGTTGGCGCCGACGAAACCGCGCAGCGACAGCCGGAACAGAAAATCCTTGAACTCGTCGGGCGGCACCGCCTCGATGACATAACCGCCCGCAATGCCCAGCGTCCGCAGCCAGTAATGATGGATCAGCGGCGAGCGCGAATGCGCGGCCGGCCATCCGATCAGGCATGCGGCGGGGGGGTTGGTTGCACTTGTCATGCCTGTCACATCAAGCAACCGGCGGGCGCTGTCAATGACCATGGTCCGGAGACCACGATCATCGACATCTCATAAGCCGCCTCTCACGCCGCGACGCGATGCGCGGCGATGATCTGGTCGGCGGCGCGGCCGGTGACTTCGGCCATGCGGTCGAACTGCCTCGTAAAGCTGCCGGCGCCGGCGGTGGCGGAGCGCAACTCGACGATCAGGTCGCCGATCTCCGCTTCCGGCATGGTGGCGCGGACGCAGTCCCAGCCCGGCCAGTTCTCGCGGGTGTCGAAGCCGAGGATCTGGCCGCGCCGTGCCGAGAGGATGGCGTTGACCTTCGCCGTCGCTTCCGTCGGGCAGACGATCTCCACCGTGTGGATCGGCTCCAGCAGCACCGGCTGGCACTGCGGCAGCGCTTCGCTCATGCCGGCCCGCGCCGCCGTGCGGAACGCAAGGTCGGAGGAATCGACGCTGTGATAGGAGCCATCTGTCAACGTGACGTGGACGTCGATGACGGGGAAGCCGAGCGGCCCTTTCGCCAGACTGTCAACCACGCCCTCTTCGACCGCGCCGATATAGTTGCGCGGCACCGCGCCGCCGACCACCTTTTCGTGGAACTCAAAACCCGCGCCACGCGGCACCGGCTTGATTTCCAGCACCACGTCGCCGAACTGGCCGTGGCCGCCAGACTGCTTCTTATGCCGGCCGCGCTGGGTGATCGATTTGCGGACGGTTTCCAGATAGCCGATCGCGGGCGGCTGCGATTTGACGTTGACGCCGAAACGGTCCTTGAGTCGCTCGAGCGCAACGCGCAGATGCATCTCGCCCTGGCCCCACAATACGGTGTCGTGGGTGCGCTGGTTCTGGATCATCGTCAGCGACGGATCTTCCTCGTTGAGCCGCAGCAAGGCCTGGCCGAGTTTCACGTCGTCCTTGCGATCGGCCGACGAAAGCGACATCGCCAGCACGGGCGGCACCGGTTCGACCTTCAGCAGCGACGGGGGCGCGATCTTGCCGCTCGACAGCGTATCGCCGGTCTTGATCGCATCCAGCTTGCCGAGGGCTACGGTATCGCCGGCCTCGGCCGCCGGGCGCTTGCTGTCATGCGAGCCGCTGACCGCTGATATGCCGGATACCCGCCCGGATTCGCCGGACGAGGATTGCAGCGTCGCACCGTCATCGAGGTGGCCTGCGAGCAGCCGCGTCAGCGACAGCTTGCCGCCGTGCTGCAGATGCACGGTCTTGAACACATAAGCCAGCGCATCCTTCTGTGAAGACGCGCCGAGGCGTTTTGCCGTTTCGGCAATTCCGGGCGCTTCATGCCGCAGCGCCTTCATCAGCCGCAGCACGCCGTTTTCGCGCGCCGCAGCGCCGAGCAACACCGGGCAGATCAACCCCTCGCGCAATTCGCGGGCGAGATCGTCGAACACCGCGTCGCGCGGCGGCTGGATATCCTCCAGCAACTGCTCCATCAGCGCGTCGTCGTGATCGGCGAGCTTTTCCAGCATCGAGAACCGCGCTTCCTTCTCGCGATCGAGATTGCCGCCTTCCAGCGCCATGACCTCGGACGGCTTGTGCTCGCGATAGACAAAAGCGCGCTCCAGCGCGAGATCGACAAAGCCTTCGATCAACTCGCCGTTCCAGATCGGGATCTGGCGCAGCACCAGCGGCACGCGCGAAGCCGGCTGCAACGTCGCCAGCGTCTCGCGGATGCGCTTGTTGGCGCGGTCGATCTTGTTCAGGAAAAGAAACCGCGGAATGCCGAGATCCTCGAGCTCACGCAGGATGATCTGCAGTTGCGGCAGCTTCTTCTCGTCCGCCTCACAGACCACGACCGCGGCATCGACCGCGGGCAACGCGGCGCGCATGTCATGCGCGAATTCGATCGAGCCGGGACAATCGATAAAGGTGTAACTGTCGCCCATGAAGGTGGTGGTGGCGGCGGAGAGGCCCACGCCCATCTTGTGGTGGCGCGCCTCGGCGCTGGCATCGCCGACGGAGGTTCCGGCAGCGACGCTGCCGGCGGTCTTGATGGCCCCGGTTCGGGCCAGTATGGCTTCCAGGAGTGTCGTTTTACCGCTTTGGAAAGGGCCCACCAGCGCGATGCACCGTGGACCTCGGGGACTTCTGACGTCTTGTCCCATTGCCGCCTCCTTGTCTGGAGCTCGGCCCATGATTGGGTCGGCGACTCCCAATGCTCCGCCTGTCCTGAGGTTTTGGCAAGCAGGAAAAATTCGCTGCAGTGCATCCAGTCGATTCGTCGACGTCGACCTCGGGAACGCCGGGTGTTGAGTCGGCTCACCGTCCCCGGCTCTGGAACTCAAAAGTTAATCCCGCTCAGCCAACCGCACCCGATCCATCCAAACGCGGATCGAGCATGATCCGCAGCGCGACGGCAAAGCGCTCGATATCGACGCGTTCGTCCCAGGCCACCTGCAGCGAAATGCCTTGCAGCACCGCGACCATGACGCGAGCGGCCGAAGGCGGATCGAGATGCCGCGGCCAGCGTCCCTGTCGTTGTGCCCGCGCGATCATGGGCGCCAGCACGTCGACGGCCTGGGACACGCCCGCAAGCGCTTCACGCTTCAATCGCGGGTTGGAAAGGCTCTCCGCCCAAAGCTGCACGGCCAGATGGCGCCATCGTCTTTCTTTGGGGTTACGCAATTCGAGCACAAACCCTTCGACGAGCCGCTGCAACCCCGTGTCGATGTCAGGCGCGGCCAGCGCAAATTCCATGCGGCCGTGCTCCATCGCGTGGCGTTCGGCAGCGATCGCCATCGCGATTTCGGTCTTGCCTTTGAAATAGCCGTAGATCGCGCCGGGACTGAGCCCGGACTCCTCGACGATGTCTTGCACGGTCGCGGCATGAAAGCCCTCGCGCGCAAAACATGTCAGCGCGGCGTCGAGGATGCGTCCGCGCTGCTCGTTGGCACGCGCCGCAGATATCCTAGGCATCGCCGGCTTCCGCCAGCACCGTGTGATAGAAGCTGTAGCCGTGCATGTTGCGGCCGGCTTCTCCCATCACCCGCTCGCGGTATTGATCGGCGCCGAGATCGCTCACCAGCCGCAACCCGCGCTCGCGCAAAAAGTCCGGCAATTCGCCGGGCAGCAGACCGAACCGCCACGGTTCGCCCGAGCCATCAACTTTGGCGATGACCTTGTCGGCGCCATCGAACGCGACACTGCCGTCGATCGCGCCCTCATGAACATAGGTGAAGATGAAGCGGCTGCGCGGCGCTAGCCGGCCCGCCCAGCGCATCACGCCGCAGACCGCATCGCCGGTCAGATACTGGCTGACGCCTTCCCACACCACGATCGTGCGCAGCAGCGGATCGAAGCCGGCATCGCACAGACGCTGCTCGAAATCATCGACCTCGAAATCGACGGCGACGAACGTCACCCGGTTCAGATCGGCGCCCGCCGCCTGCAGCCGCTCGCGCTTCACCTTCGCCGTTGCCGGGTGATCCACTTCAAAAACCTTCACGGAATCGAGCGCGGCGAGCCGCCAGGCCCGCGTATCGAAACCCGCGCCGAGCAGCACGACCTGCTCGACCTGTCCGATCGTTTCGCCGATCCAGTCGTCGATCAGCCGCGTGCGGGCGATACCGGAGGTTCGCGCGCCCGGCCAGCGCCGGTCGATGTAGCGCGTCAGCATATCGCCCACTGGACGTACCGCGAGCAGTCTGGCCGGTAGCCGCAGGCTTCCCGGCAACAGAGCGGCGGCCAGCGGATCGGTAAACACGCGCCGCCCGGCGCCCCTGGCATGCTCTGACGCGCGGAACATAGCCATGTATTCGGCGGTCCGGCTCGGCTGATGCTGCAGCATTTTCGTGACCTCCACAAAAAGAACGTTTATTCTTTTTAAGACCAAACGCAATCGCAAGTCAAGATGGTCGTTAGTAAGAATGAAGGACCGTCAACTCGGCGAGTACCGGTAGCCCGCATGAGCGCAGCGACATGCGGGACCACCTAAAGACCCGGATATCGCTGCGCTCATCCGGGCTACGCAGCAAGTGCTTTGCTATCGCCCCGGCCGCAGTTCCAGGCTCTCCAACCCGGCAGCAACGCTGATACCGACCTGGCCCTGCACGCTCAGCGGCTGCAGCGCGATCGAATTGGCGGAGCCGCCGACCAGCACGTTGCCGCCGATGCCAATGCCGAGCGTCGCACTGCCCTGCGCGCCGACATAGTTGCCGGAAAGGCCGCCCGGCCCGAGCTGCGCCACCGGCGCGAACACGCCCCAGGCCAGCGCCAATTCCTGGGTGATGCCGAGATCGAGCCCGACTTTCCGGATGGTGGCGATGTAGCGGTCTTCCGGCATGCCGTCGGCGCGCAGCACGCAGCCGAGATTGGTGACGGAGCCGACGACAAAACCAATGCTGGCGCCGCCGCGGCACTCCAGCACCCCAACCTGCACGCGCGCCACCTGCTGCGCGTGGGCGCCGCTGATCGACAAAGCCAGCGTAGCGAGCGCAGCAAGGATGATGGAGCGACGCATGAAGTAATCTCCGGCTAAAAAATGGGATGCGAGCAGAGAAACGAAGAAGCGCGCCGTGCCCGCGGCCGCTCGCCGGTCTATGCCACAAGATTGCGGGTCGTGCCAGATTGGCTGCGCTGCCGTCAAATCTGCGTCGTCAATACACACCGCACTGGTCAGAAGCGCTTGACAGATGTATATAGGTATATATCTATAATGTCGTGAAAGATTTGTTCCTCGCGATCAAACCTGCGGTTTTCGTGGGCTCAAGCCGAAAGGACTTGCAGGGGTTTCCTCCAGCCGTTCGCAGCGGAATCGGGCAAGCTCTTTTTGAAGCGCAGATCGGCGAGCATCCGCACAGTGCCAAGCCCCTGAAAGGTTTGAGTGGCGTGCTGGAGATTCGTGACAACTTTGACGGCGATACCTATCGGGCCGTCTATACGGTGCGTCTCGAGGGCGTCCTTTATGTCCTGCATGCGTTTCAGAAAAAATCCACCAGCGGGAGAGCCACCCCGCAGCGGCATATGGACTTGGTCAGGCAGCGCCTGCGCGATGCCGAAGCCATCCACAAGGCAACCCAGAGAGTTCGGTGATGAGTGCCAAAAAAAAATTGCCAGCCCATGAAGTCGGAAGCGGCAACATCTTCGCCGACCTTGGTCTGCCTAATGCGGAAGAACACCAGCTCAAGGCTGCTCTGGTGGTACAGTTGAAGCGGCTGATTACCGAACGTGGCCTGACCCAGGTCGCGGCGGCGAAGCTGGTAGAGATCAAACAGCCGGACCTGTCAAAGCTACTGCGTGGCCAGTTCCGGTTGGTTTCCGTGGAGAAGCTGATGCGGATGCTCACCGCTTTTGACCAGGATGTAGAGATTACTTTGAAGCCGCATCGCAAACGCGGCGGAACCGGCCGGATTACGTTTATCGCAGCCGCGTAGAACGAACCTGACGAATCCAACGCAACAGAAAGGCCCGCTCGCGCGGGCCTTTTCATTAACAAGCCAATCC
The DNA here is from genome assembly GCA_963742935.1 of uncultured Alphaproteobacteria bacterium. Lineage (GTDB taxonomy): Bacteria > Pseudomonadota > Alphaproteobacteria > Rhizobiales > Xanthobacteraceae > Bradyrhizobium. The sequence goes on from CAVUOI010000007.1 coordinate 36,300, forward strand.
TCAGCCGCGGCGGTGATGCCGGCGATGATGATGCCGGCGCGGGGCGAACTCGACCGGCTGCAGTTCGAGGCCGGCGATGCCGGCGGCGACGTTCAGGCCGGTCTGGCCCTGGATGCTGACAGGCTGCAGTGCGTAGGCGTTGGCGGGACCGCCCACCAGGAAGTTGCCGCCGCCGCCGATTCCGATCGACGCATTGGCGCCGACGCCGCCATAGCTGCCGGCGAGTTCGCCGCGCCCGAGCCGGGTGTTCGGTGCATTGACGGCCCAGGACAACTGGGTCTGCGCGGTGACGCCGAGATCGAGACCGATGCGTTGCACTTTGGCGAGGTAGGGTTCAGGCCGTCGGCCGTCGCTGCGGAATACGCATTCGAGGCTGGTCACCGAGCCGACGACGAAGCCGACGTTCTGGCCGCCCTGGCACTGCAAAATGCCGGCGCGAACCGGCGGCGCCGCGCTGGCGCTTGCGAGCGGCGCGATCAACGCAGCCGTGGCGAGTGTCAGTGTCAGAAGTCGCATGTGTCCCAGTCTCCGCATGTTGATGAAGAAATTCAGCGAGGCGGACAGGATGGAAGCGCCGTGTCGAAAACATGGCGCTTCCTCACAAAACATGGCGTTTTGAAAAGAAGCGATCAAAACATCGCGAGGTTCGCGTGTGGCTTGATGCGATATCGACGCGTCTCTTCGCACGGAACAAAAAAGCCGTCCCGCAACGAGCGCGGGACGGCTTGAACTACAAAACGCTTCTTATCGCAGATTGCCGCAGAAGCGCTGGATGCGCTTGCAGGCTTCTTCGAGATCGGAGGTTTTGGTCGCGTAGGAAATCCGGAACGCCGGTCCGAGCCCGAACGCGGAACCCTGCACGACGGCGACGCCCTCGTTCTCCAAAAGCTCAGTGACAAAATCCTCGTCATTGGCGATCACCTTGCCGGACGGCGAGGTTTTTCCAATGGTGCCGGCGCAGGACGGATAGACGTAAAACGCGCCTTCGGGCCGCGGGCACTCGATACCCTTGGCCTGGTTCAGCATCGACACCGCGAGGTCGCGGCGCTCCTTGAACACCTTGTTGTGCACGGGGATGAAGTCCTGCGGACCGTTCAGTGCTTCCACCGACGCCCACTGCGCGATCGACGACGGGTTCGAGGTCGACTGCGACTGGATGGTCTGCATCGCCTTGATCAGCTCGGCCGGCCCGCCGGCATAGCCGATGCGCCAGCCGGTCATGCAATAGGCCTTCGATACGCCGTTCACCGTCAACGTGCGCTCATACAGTTTCGGCTCGACCTGCGCGGGCGTTGCGAACTCGAAGTCGTCATAGACCAGGTGCTCGTACATGTCGTCGGTCATCACCCAGATGTTCGGATGTTTCACCAGCACGTCGGTGATCGCCTTCAGTTCAGTGCGCGTATAGGCGGCGCCGGTCGGGTTCGACGGAGAACAGAGAATGATCCACTTGGTTTTCGCTGTGATCGCCTTTTCCAGATCCGCGGGCTGCAGCTTGAAGCCGTTGGAGGCCGGGCACACCACCGACACCGGCTCGCCGCCGGCCAGCGCCACCATCTCGGGATAGCTGACCCAGTACGGCGCGGGGATGATCACCTCGTCGCCGGGATTGATGGTCGCCATCAGCGCATTGTAGAGCACCTGCTTGCCGCCGGTTCCGACGATGATCTGGTTCGGCTTGTAGGTCAGGCCGTTCTCGCGCTGGAATTTCGCGATGATGGCTTCCTTCAGCTCGGGAATGCCGCCGACATCGGTGTACTTGGTCTTGCCGGCCTCGATGGCGTGGATCGCCGCCAGCTTGATGTTGGCGGGCGTGTCGAAGTCAGGTTCGCCGGCGCCGAGGCCGATGACGTTACGCCCCGCCGCTTTCAGCGCGCGCGCTTTGTCCGTGACCGCGATCGTCGCGGACGGCTTCACACGGGCGAGCGCAGCGGACAGAAAGGGCATCGTCATCTCCTGGCAAACGTCGTGACTTCAGGAATTCACGACTTTTTCTTATGGGAACGCCGCACCCTAAGGCGCGAGGCGCTGCACCGCAAGAAGCTTGGTTGGATACAGTTCAAACTTTGGGGAACACGCGTCAGCTCGGTGCGATCGGAGCAATATCGGTGCAATATTCGCAGAAATTCCCAGCGAATTGACTCATATCTGACACGCGCTGCGATCGGCGCCGGCCGTTGCCGAGCAGGCTGCTTCTACCACAGCGAGCGGATGGACCCGCGCGCACCTCTTCTCGACCCATGCGGGATTGAACCCGGCTTTCGCGCCTGCGATTCGACCTCGCTTGGTTTCGAAGGTTTGGGTTTCGAAGGCTTGAAGCGGTCAGCCTGTCTGCTCTCGTCCATGTGATGACAGCGCCATGGCATGACATGCTGCGCGCGTGCGGTGCGGTAGACGTTTTCGACTTTTTCCATTCCGCAGGTCTTGCGACGCATTCGTATCGGCATCATTGTTTAGCCGCGTTGCAGCGCGAGAGCTTTTGCGCTGATCGCCTGCGGCGTTCGCCCCTCGACCGAGTGACCTCAAAGACGATGTACAAGCTCTATTCGATGCAGCGCTCCGGCAACAGCTACAAGGTCCGCCTTGCGCTGTCGCTATTGAATGCGCCGTATCATGCGATCGAAGTCGACATCCTTCGCGGCGAAAGCCGTACGCCGGAGTTTCTGGAGAAGAACCCGAGCGGACAGGTCCCGCTGCTGGAAGTCGCCGACGGACGCTACCTCGCCGAGTCCAACGCCATCCTCTGGTATGTCTGCGGCGGGACCTCGCTGGCGCCGGAGTTGCGCGTCGAGCGCGCCGAAGCGCTGCAATGGATGTTCTTCGAGCAGCACGCACTCGAACCCAATATCGGCGCCGCCTATTTCTGGCTGTCGCTGGTCAAGGGCGGACGCGACCTGCAGACGCATGCGCTGGAGGACTGGATGGAGCGCGGCTATGCGGCGCTGCAGGTAATGGAAAACCATCTCAAGACCCGCGCCTATTTCGCCGCCGGACAACTGACCGTCGCTGACATCGCGCTGTACGGCTACACCCATGTCGCCGACCGCTGCGACTATGATCTGGCGACCTTCCCCGCGATCCGCGCCTGGTTGCGGCGGGTCGAGCAGACCCCCGGCTTCGTCACCATGGATTGGCAGCCGGTCGAAATCGACGACCAGGCCGGCGTCGCCGCCGGCGCATAGTTCGCCGTTTTTTCAATAGTCAATTCACTCACATTCGCGCGAGCGAGCGGACAAAGGTTAACAATAGTGGGCATAAACCCCCATTACGTTAACCTTTGCCCCGATTTCGCCTTTTTCAGCCTCTGGTCGCCGCAATGTTGCCGGTGATCACTGCAAGATGCCGGTATCGCGTGAGTCGCGGTGATTCGTCGGGCGTTACAAGGATTTAAGCCAATGATGCGGTTATCCGGCGCAGTCGGCTTCGATAGTAGCCGAACGCCCGTCACTTCCTCCCGGTTGTTCGGTGCCATCGCCACATCGCTTGCGATCGGCACGCTGTCGCTTTGCCTCGTGGTCACACTGACGGTGCTGTCGATCAGGGCCACCGTCGCGATGCCCATGCCCTGACGGTTTCGGCTCAAATTCGCATCGTTTTGCGTCATTAGCGGATGCGCGATGATCGACATCGCGACTGGATGAGCATGAAGACACCTGTCGGCTTGGTGACCGCCGCTTTGGCGGTCGCCACCCTGCTTGCCGCCACGTTCCTGATCGCCACCGGCACCCGTGGCCAGGTGCCTGCATTCGGCTCGTCGGCGGGTGAACTCGAGGTGCGCACCGTTGCACGGGGCCTCGTCAATCCCTGGGCGCTGGCGTTTCTCCCCGACGGCACGATGCTGGTGACCGAACGTCCGGGCCGCATGCGCATCGTCACCGGCGAAGGGCAAGTTTCGGAGCCGCTCAAGGGCGTGCCCGAAGTGTGGGTGTCGGGTCAGGGCGGCCTGCTCGACGTCGCCGTCGACAAGGCCTTTGCGCAGAACAGGACGATCTATTTCTGCTTTGCAGAGCGGGCTGGAAGCGGCGGGCGTACCGCGGTGGCGCGCGCCGAACTCGACAGCGGCAAGAATCAGCTCGACGAGGTCAAGATCATCTTCCGTCAGGAAGGGCCGCTGTCATCGGGCAATCACTACGGCTGCCGTATCGCGCAGGCCGATGACGGCAATCTGTTCGTCACGCTGGGCGAGCATTTTTCCGCTCGGGACCTCGCGCAGAGCCTGGGCAATCATCTCGGCAAGGTGATCCGCATCGCGCCCGACGGGTCGGTGCCCGCAGGCAACCCGTTTACAGGCCGCGCCGATGCCAAACCTGAGATCTGGAGCTACGGCCATCGCAATCCCCAGTCGCTAGCGATCCATCCTGCGACAGGCGAACTCTGGGAAATCGAGCACGGCCCGCGCGGCGGCGACGAGGTCAATTTGATCGGCAAGGGCCGGAATTACGGCTGGCCGGTGATCGGCTACGGCATCGATTATTCCGGCGCGAAAATCCACGATGCCACTGCCAAAGACGGCATGGAGCAGCCGCTGAAATACTGGGTGCCGTCGATCGCGCCGTCGGGCATGGCCATTTATACCGGAAAGCTGCTTCCGAAATGGAACGGCAGCCTGTTCACCGGCGCACTGCGCGGCACGATGCTGGTGCGGCTGACGCTGGACGGCAACGCCGTGACGGCGGAAGAACGCCTGCTGCAAAACCTGAACGAGCGCATCAGGGACGTCCGCCAGGGACCGGACGGCGCCCTGTGGCTGTTGACGGACAGTTCGAACGGCCGCGTGTTGCGGGTGGCGCCGACCGCGAACTGATCGCGGTGGCTCGCTAGAGCATGAACCAGCGTCGGCACCGGCTCACGCCCATTTGTGGAAGATGAAAAACGCGCCCGCGGCGATGAAGGCAAATCCCAGCGCGTGATTCCACCCCAGCGGCTCCTTCAGATAGAGCACCGAGAAGCCGGCGAACACCACTAGCGTGATCACTTCCTGCATGGTCTTGAGCTGCGCCGCCGAATAGACCGCGCTGCCCCAGCGGTTGGCTGGCACCGCCAGCCAGTATTCGAAAAATGCGATCCCCCAGCTCGCCAGCACCACCACCGGCAGCGGGCTCTCCTTGAACTTCAGATGGCCGTACCAGGCAAAGGTCATGAAGACGTTGGAGGCGAACAGCATCAGAATCGGCAATATCGTCGGGGAAAGAGTGGGCATCGATGTCCTCGTTGTAAAATGTCGTGCGGCTCAATCGCCGGGGTCGGTACCCCGTTCCAGCCTTCGATAGCATTTGATTCCAAAAATATGAAAACCCGCCGCATCGCGGCAACTCTCCCTTAAGACTGGCGGCGAAAAGGCGTGCACGGTCGCAACAATCGGGCATGCTTGTGCCTTAATCCCGCCAAGCGACGAGTACGGCATGCGGTTCAGTTGGCGCGCAATCTCCGGTCCGGTTCTCACGACAGCGACGGCGCTGCTCGCCTTCCTGCTCGACCGGCACATCGTTGGACTTCCCAATCCGGCGCCGCTGTTCGTCTGCATCGTGGCCCTTGCCGCCTCCACCAGCGGCATCGCTTCCGGCATGGCCTGTGCCGCCATTTCAGTGGCGGCGTCCGCGCTGTTCTTCATCCACCATCGCGCCGCGCCCGGCTACGATCCGTCGGACCTGGCGCGCATGCTGCTGTTGGCGGTGACCGCAGGTGGCACCGCGCTGATCACCGGGCTGTTGCGGCAGAAATGGGTCGACGCCTTTGCGTGGGAGACCAAGCATCACGCCACTGCCGACCGCCTGTCGGCCGCGCTCAATCGAGTCGATATCGGCATCGTGCTGCTCGACGCCGACACCCGCGCCGAATTCATCAACCGCGCCTTCCGCGATTATTTTGCGCTGTCCGACGAGCAGGCCGATAGCAAGCCGCCCCTCATCGCGCTGATGTATCACGGCCGCGATACCGGCGCCTGGCAACTGCCGGAGGATGAGTTGAACGCGTTCATCGCCAAACGCACCGAAATGATCCGGGCCGGCGATTCCACACCGATCAACCTCAACCTCGCCGACGGACGGGTACTGCGCTTCATTTGCACGGCACTGCCCGACGGCGGCCGCATGCTGAGCTATACGCCGGTCACCGACCTCGTTCGCCACAGCGACGACCCCGGCAGCAGCGACTACTATCAGGCCCTGCGCGACAGCCCCCGTAGCCTCGCCAGGCAACTCGGCGCCGCGGAATAGCGGCGGCGCACGTAGCACTCCATGCGACGTTGATCCTCTCCTGTAATCTCTGTAGGAATGAACGCGCGCCCCGATGCGCTCTTCCAATGGAAATCACGAAAATGCCCGGCGACCTCACCATCCGCTTCGTCACCCGCCAGGACTACGCACAATGGCTTCCGCTGTGGGACGGCTACAACGCCTTCTACGACCGTTCGGGGCCGACCGCGCTGGCGCCTGAGATCACCGCGATGACATGGGCGCGCTTCTTCGATGCCTACGAGCCCGTGCACGCGCTGGTCGCCGAAAGCGGCGGCGAGTTACTCGGGCTGACGCATTATCTGTTTCACCGCTCGACGACCTTGATCGAGCCGAACTGCTATCTGCAGGATCTGTTCACCAGCGCCGCGGCGCGCGGCAAGGGAGTCGGCCGCGCGCTGATCAACGGCGTCTACGAACAGGCGAAGCTTGTCGGCGGATCGCGCGTCTATTGGCAGACGCATGAGACCAACCACACCGCGATGCAGCTTTACGACAAGGTGGCGGAGCATTCCGGCTTCGTGGTCTACCGCAAGCTGTTCTGACGCCGCTGCGAAGGCGACAGCATCGGCCTGCCTGTGGATAAGTCGTGCTGTCACGGCCGCGTAACACAGCGCGGATAGGTTGTGCTCGCGTTGATCAAGGCCCCCCGTCGCGGATCACGCACCCCAAGCGGCCCCCGTCAGTCGCCGCGTTCTGACCGGGGCCGCCTCCTTTTGTGCTGCATGGCTGCCAAGCATGCCTCCGCTGCTTGCGGCGCGCATTGGCGCGGGCCACAATGGCCCTCCTCCCGCGACCATCCCACAGGATCGATCCATGCAAATTCGCAACCTCGGCGGCTCCGGCCTGCGCGTTTCCGCCGTCGGCCTCGGCTGCAACAACTTTGGCCAGCGCACCGATTTGGAAACCTCGCGCAAGGTGATCCACAAGGCGATCGACCTCGGCATCACCCTGTTCGACACCGCCGACATCTATGCCGGCATGGGCGGCTCCGAGACCGTGCTGGGCACCGTGCTCGGCGACCGACGCAAGGACATCGTGCTGGCGACGAAATATTCCAAACCCATGAGCAATGACGGCACCAAGCAGGGCGCCTCGCGCCGCTACATCATGTCCGCGGTCGAGGCCAGCCTGACGCGGCTGAAGACCGACTACATCGATCTCTACCAGCAGCATGACTACGATCCGCTGACGCCGATGGAAGAGACGCTGCGCGCGCTCGACGATCTCGTGCGCCAGGGCAAGGTGCGCTACATCGGCAACTCGAACTTTCCGGCGTGGCGCCTTGCCGAAGCCGAGATGCTGGCGCGGCAGATGAACGTCAGCCGCTTCGTGTCCTGCCAGGACGAATACAGCCTCGTGGTGCGCGACATCGAAAAAGATCTGTTGCCCGCTGCCACCGAATACAAGCTCGGGCTGCTGCCGTTCTTCCCGCTGGCGAGTGGCCTGCTCACCGGTAAATACAAGCGCGGCGCCGCCGCACCCGACGACACCCGCTTTGCAAAAGCGCCGGCGCTGAAGGATCGCTACGTCACGGCGCGCAACGAAGACATCGTCGAAAAGCTGCAGGCCTTTGCGCAAGCCCGCGGCCACACCATGCTGGAGCTTGCGTTCTCCTGGCTCGCCCAGCGCCCCCAAGTCGCCAGCGTCATCGCCGGCGCCACCCGCGTCGAACAGGTCGAGCAGAACGTGAAGGCGATCGGCTGGACGCTGAGCGCGGAAGAGATGGCGGAGGTAGATGGAATTACGAAGGGATGATGTTTCCTCCGTGATGCGCGTTGTGTTTATTTCGATGTCTTTGCCGGGCCGTGCGTGATCGCCAGCTCGGTGATGGGTCACGGACGCTGTCGCAGTGTGCTTCGATCTTCGAGATGAAGTCACAAAATGAACCTGGGCGACCGGCAGCACCGGTCACACCTTAAAGTTCCATAGCAGGGGTCTGATGCAGATCTCTACTTCCGCGGGCATTGCTTTGGAACCGATTGCACTGGACCTAGGTCCAACTCGACGTGCTTGCATTTCCGGCGTTGCAATCGTGGCCGTAGATATCGGCTGAACAATTCATCCCACAAGGGTCGGCCGAGCCGTTCAATCCGACACTCGCCGCGCCTGCATGTCTGCTGTCCAATCCAAACCGGAGTACCCAGTGCGGCAGAATTGAAACCGCAGCTGGGAGAAAGCGAAACAACTCACCGCGCAACGAAGATCAAATGGGAGATCGCCATGGCCGCAAATCTCGTCTCCACAGTGATGCAATTCATCACCCCTGACATGATCGCCAAGATCGCCTCTGCGCTTGGCCTTGACCGCAGCATCGCGCAAAAAGCGATTGGGGGCGCGGTCCCAGCACTCCTTTCGGGCCTCACCGACCTGGCCTCCACACCCAATGGGGCGCGCCAACTCACCAATATGGTTACACAGCAACAACAACAGGGCTCGCTCGATACAATCAAGAACCTCATCGGAGGTTCAGGCCAGAACGCGCTGGCGGACACCGGATCCAACATGCTCTCCGGCCTGTTCGGCGGCGGAACGATGGACACGATGGCGCAGACGATCGGCAAGTTCGCCGGTCTCGACGCCGGTTCCGGCAAATCGCTACTCGGCATGCTTGGTCCAGTGGTCCTCGGGGTTTTGGGCCAACAGCAGCGCAGCGCAGGTCTGGATGCAAGCGGGCTGGCATCTCTTCTCGGCTCGCAAAAGGAACAGATCGCCGCTGCGATTCCTTCCGGCCTGGCCGATCGGTTGAGCGCGGCCGGGCTTATCGGGAAGGCCGAAGAAAGCCTGCGCAGCGGAGCAGCGGCAGCCTCGGCTGCCGGGAGCCGAATTGCCGGTCAGGCAGCTTACGCGGCACCCAGCACAGCAACGTCGCAGTGGCCCTATTGGATCCTTGCGCTAGCCGTCGTGGGCGGTTTGGCTTGGTATGCCCTCGGGCGTCACGACGGCGACAAGGTCGCTGAGTTGCCGGCTCCTGCAAGAATGCAGCCCGCTACCGTGGGTCTGGCCCCGGCGGATCTCACGGTTGGAGGGGTAAACCTGGCGAACCGGGTCAACTCGTCGGTCGGCGCCTTGAAGTCCGTGTTGCCGGGCATCACCGATGCCGCTTCGGCCCAAGCGGCCCTGCCCAAGCTTCACGAGGCGACCGCACAATTGAACGAAGTCGGCAACCTCGCAACGAAGCTTTCCCCCGAAGGAAAAAGCGCACTTGCCAAGCTGATCGCGGCGGCACGGCCTTCGATCGACCAGATGTTCGAAAGGGTGCTGGCGGCTCCCGGCGTGGGAGGCATCGCGAAGCCGGCCATCGATGAACTCCGTGGAAGACTGGATACGCTTTCGCGCGCCTGAACTTCAGATTCCGCAGCGCGCGTCTGCTCCGAGGCAACGGCGCTGCGGGAGCACCTGCAAGGCAGCACGCACGCCTTGGTCGCTTCGGTTTGATCCCGAGCATTGGATGGATATTGGAGGAGCATCAATGGCCGACAAAACCAATTTCACGACCGAAGAATGGACGCTGCTGTTGAAGAGCCCCATGATTGCGGGAATAGCGATTACGGCGGCCGATCCCAGCGGGCTCTGGGGTCTCTTGAAGGAATCGTTTGCCGGCGGGGCTGCGCTGACGAAAGTCGCGACGGACCCCAACGCGAACTCCCTCATCAAGGCGGTGGTTGCCGATTTCTCGGCAAGCGAGGGACGAAGCGCTGCGCGTGATGGCCTCAAGGCGGAATTCGCCGGCGCGAAGCCTGCAGACGTCAAGACCAAATCGATCGAATCCCTGCGTCAGGTTTCGTCCCTGCTGGCTGCAAAGGCCCCCGGCGAAGCCGCTGCGTTCAAGGGTTGGCTTCGCCAGATCAGTCAAAGCACCGCCGAAGCGGCTGCCGAAGGCGGCAGTCTGTTCGGCGGTGGCGTGCAGGTGAGTGACGCCGAAAAGGCAACGCTCGGCGAGATATCGAATGCGCTCGGAGTCTGACCGATCGAAAGATTCCGACGGATTGCATCACGGCGATTTCGGGTTCGACCGCTCATCAAGACGTCGCCCGGCGCGATGCCGCACGTCAGCGGCACGTAGCGTATGACGGACTCTTCCTGGCGATCTATCCCAGCAGTCCCTTCATCGCTTTCACCTGAACGCTGTCGGGAAATACCGTCTCCGCCAGTACGCGGTCAGCCAGGCCGAACTGATCCTGCAGCACGCCTTTCATCACCGCGCGCAGATCCGTGGTCGGGGCAAGATCGCGGCCCTGATATAGATTGCTTGGCTTTAGTCCCGGCCAGTCCGCTATCACGCGACCGCCTTTCACCGCGCCGCCGGCCAGCAGCGCGATGGTGCCGGTGCCATGGTCGGTGCCTTGCGTGCCGTTGATGCGTGCGGTGCGGCCGAATTCGGTGGCGACCACGATCACGGTGTCGCGCCAGCGTGGGCCCAGGCCGGTTTCGAATTCCGCCAGCGCACCGTCGAGGCCGCCGAGCAATTGCGCCAGGCGACCGACCGGCCCGCCTTCATTGGCATGGGTGTCCCAGCCGTCGAAGGCGAGCGCGCCGATCCGCGGGCCATCATCGGCCGCCATCAGCTTGGCGGCGCCGCGCGCCGCCAACCGCATCGCGGCCACGCCATTGCTGCCGGGCTTCGGTTTCATGTCGTCGCCTTGCGCGGCCTTGTCGAGCGCAAGGCCCTGCTTCAGCGCGCTGGCGAGCGCGGGATCGCGGTGCGAATAGAGTTCGACGAGCCGCATCGCGGTATCTTCCGCGGCTTGCGGCAGCGCGACCGGCGCCCAACCGACCGTCGGCGCCGCACCGCGCAGCACCAGTGGCGTGGTCGGGCCGACCGCCAGCGCACTCGTCACCCGCTCGCCTTTCGGCAGGCCTTCCAGCGCGCGGTTGAGCCAGCCGGACTGCACGCGGCCCGGCCCCGCAAAGCCGCTTTCGAGCACGTCCTGCCCGTCGAAATGCGAGCGGTCGCGATATGACGTTGCCACCGCGTGAATCACGGCCGCCTTCTTATCGCGATACATCCGCGCGAATTCCGGCATCGCCGGATGCAGCGCGAAGAACGAGTCCAGCGGCAAGGCGGCGTTCGGTCCGCTCGACGTCAGCGCGATCGAACCGTGCAGGCCGGCATAGTCAGGATCGCCGATCGGCGCGACGGTCGCGAGCCCATCCAGCGCGCCGCGCAGGATGACGACCACCAGCCGCGGATCGCGGCCGTCGGCGGCGCGTGCGAATTTCGGCAAATAAGCCCACGCCGCAAACGAGGCGCCGCCGAGCAACACGCCACGCCGCGAAATCGCCGACGATCTCAGGCCTTCGCAGCAATCGTTGATCGTTTCCATGGGGGCTATCTCCTCTGGAATTCCGGCGACATCAACAACAGCGCCAGCGCCTGCTGGCGCGATTCCGCGCGTTCGATGGTTTTCCGTGTTTCGACCGACGCCGCATCGGCAGCCACGAGTTCGAGCAGGTCGCGGGGATCGACGCCGTCGGCGAGCCGAGATGCGATCTGCGCCGATATATCGAGCCGCAGCTTGATGCCTTCCGGCGCCGCCCAGGCCGCGTTGCTGTCGGCAAAACCGTTCGGCCCGGCCGGCGACCATAATGGCTGGCCCAGCGTGTTGAGCGCGCCGAGATAGCGGCCGGGATCGTTCGGGATCTGCGCCAGCAGCCGGCCAGACGCGACCAGGAATTCATACGGCGAGCGCATCTTCGAAAGCGGTGCCTTCCAGGCGTCGTCGGAATCCACCAGCGCCGTCGCCAGCGCCTTGAGGTCACCGTCGGTCTTCGCAAAGACATCGACGAGTTGCGCCACCAGGGCCGGCGGCGGATCGTCGGCCACGAAATGCCGCGCGAATTTCGCCGCGATGAATTTCGCCGTCGATGGATGGCGCGCGAGATCCGCCAGCACCGCCTCGCCCTGCGTTACACCCGACGCGTCGTAGATTTTTCCCAGCACCCGCTGTGCGCCGGGCTGATGCGCATTGGCGTTGAACACAAAAGTGCCGGGCGCGCCCAATTGGCCTAGCCTACCCGCATAGGTCCAACCGGTGATGATATTCGCCAGCGCCGTCACGTCATCCTGCGAATAACCGCCACCGACGCCGAGCGTATGCAATTCCAGAATTTCGCGGGCGAGGTTTTCGTTCAGGCCGCGGTTGCGGTTTTTCCCGGCGCGTGAATCCGGACCCAGCGATTGCTGGTTGTCGAGAAAGAACAGCATCGCCGGATGCTGCTCGACCGCCTTCAGCATGTCGCCAAAACGTCCGAGCACATAGGGGCGGATCGCCTCGCGCTCGAACGAGCCGGCCCACATCCGCGCCGGCCCGCCCTTGTTGGCGGATATGCAGAAATGATTCGACCAGAACGCCACCAGCCGCTCGGTGAATCCGCAATCGGCCATAACGCCGCGCTGCAGCCGCGCCAGCGCTTCGGCGCGAAAGGTCTTTTGGATGATATTGAGCGGCGCCGGCGGTGGCTTTGGCGGATTGGGCCGCATCGTTTCGGCCGGCGTCATCGCCGCATCGCGATTTTCCGCAGGCTTCGCCGGCTCCGCCGGTTCCTTCGGCGCCATGTCCATCGCAATGCTGTTGAGCGACAGGTTCCGCCGCTGCGCCTTGGCATCCGGCGGCGGCTGGCCTTCCGTGGCGGACGGCGTCGCGGCCTTGGCGGCGGCGTCACGGGCCTGCTGAATCCCGAACTGATAATCGAACACGGCCTTGCCGAGCGCCGGCGTCGACTGCAATCCCGGCACTTCGAGCAGCACGCCGTTGGGACGGGCGAGTTCGGCCTTGACGAAGCCGCGCGGATCGGACGCCGCATTGAGAAAATCGCCGGATGCCCCGCCGCGCGCGCCCAGCCCAAAACGGTTGAGCGCGACCAGGGCAGCTTGCGAATCGCGGGCCATCAAATTTCCCTCGGGATTTCCCTTGAAATTTCACAGGCGTATAGTCGCCGCGAAGTATAACGCGGTTCAGTGTGAACCCGGGATTAATTCCGCGTCAGGATGCGGCCTCATTGATGACAAATGGCCTGGAACAGCAACCCGCGCGCCGCCTCGCCTGCGCCAGATGCGGTACTGAATTCAGTTGCAGCCTGTCGGGGCCGTGCTGGTGTTCCGACGAAGCGTTCCGCCTGCCGATGCCGACCGACGGCGGCGATTGCCTCTGCCCGCAATGCCTGCGCAAGCTGGCCGAACAAAACACCGGGGCGGCGACGTGACCGCGAGATGGAATGTCAGCGCAGTCCTGCTCGACATGGACGGCACGCTGCTGGACACCGAGAAAATCTATTTCGACAGCCTTGTCGCGGCGCTCCACGCCCATGGTTATACCGACGACGCCGTCACGCTGTGTCAGGCGATGGTTGGCCTGCCCGGCCCGGCCTGCGAGGCCATGCTGCACGCACGCTACGGTGAACGCTTTCCGCTGGCGGAGATCAGCCGTGCATTCCTCGTCAATCGCGACAAGTTCATGGAAGCCGGCCTGCCGCTCAAGCCCGGCACGCTGGAACTGCTCGACGGGCTCGCCGCTGCCGATTGCCCGATGGCGATCGTGACCTCGTCGTCGCGCCGCTCCGCCGAGCGCAATCTCTCTCTCGCCGGAATCCGCTCGCGCTTCGACACCATCCTGACGCTCGACGACGTGACGCACGGCAAACCGAGCCCCGACCTCTATCTCCTCGCAGGGACACGCCTTGGCTACGCGCCGCAAGCTTGCGTCGCAGTGGAGGATTCCAATCACGGCGTGACCGCGTCCCATGCCGCCGGCGCGATCACCATCATGGTGCCGGACATGGCGCCGCCGACCGACGAAGCGCGCGCGCAAATGCGCAGCCGTGCTGCCGGATCTTGGCGCGGTACTGGCATTGCTGCATGAGCGCGGCGCGTTCGAACGGTAGCCATAGTGCAACTGCCGCAGGGTGGGCTGAGCGAAGCGAGCCCACCATTTCGTCAATGTGGTCGGTGATGGATGGTGGGCACGTCGCTACGCTCCTCTGCCCACCCTACGTGACCGGCGATGCCGGCGGCAGCGCCGCCTCGATCAACGCATGCGCCGCCTCGCCCGCCGTCTCCATGTAGCTGGGATCGCGATGCAGCAGCACGACGGCGAAGGAGCCGTCGAGCAGCAGCAGGATTTGCCGCGCGAGCCGCAGCGGATCGGCGATGCCTTCCGCCGCAAACGTCGCACGCAGCCATTCCTCGAATTTCTTCTTGTGCGCGGCACCGATCTTCATCGCGGGATGGCCGGGCATGTTGGCGAGTTCGGCCGATGTGCGCAGGAAACCGCAGCCCTTCCACTTCGGATGCCGCGCGGAGCGGGCGAGCTTGCGAAAGATGCGCTCGACCTGGGCCGGCAAGCCGTCGTCGGCTTCCGCGAACCATTGCCTGAACAGCGCGAGATTGGGCTGGTCACGCGCGGCGAGATAGGCGGCGACAAGATCGTCCTTGCTCTTGAAATGATAATACAGCGTTCGCTTGGTGACGCCGGCCTTCGCCGCCACCGCATCGACGCTGACGCCCCGGATGCCGTCATTGTAGAACAGCGCGCTCGCCGCCGAGATGATGCGCTCAGGTGTCGGGATGCCGGATCGTGCCATGGTCCGTATGTATACTAACCAGTGAATATACACAATGCGGACGGCCTCCTAGGGTGACCACCATAACCACCGGCACTTACGGAGTCCTCGATGTCCGATCCCATCCTGTTCGAAGTCAACGACGGCATCGCGCTGGTCACGCTCAACCGGCCCGACCGGCTCAACGCCCTGAACTATGCGTTGATCGACCGCCTGATGGCCGTGCTGGATGCGATCGAGACCGACGCCACCGTGCGCGCCGTGATCCTGACCGGCGCGGGCGACCGCGCGTTCTCCGCCGGCGCCGATATCCACGAATTCGCAGGCAGCGTCCGTCACGGCCGCGATACGGCGATCCGCGACTTCGTCCGGCGCGGACAGGCGATGACCGCGCGGCTCGAAGCGTTCCGGAAGCCTGTCATCGCCGCCGTCAACGGCCTCGCGTTCGGCGGCGGCTGCGAGATCACCGAGGCCGTCCATCTCGCTATCGCCAGCGAGCGGGCGCAATTTGCAAAACCGGAAATCAATCTCGGCATGCCGCCGACATTTGGCGGCACCCAGCGCCTGCCGCGGCTGGCCGGGCGCAAACGCGCGCTCGAACTGCTGTTGACCGGCGATCCCTTTTCGCCGGCGCACGCGCTGGAGATCGGCCTCATCAACAAGGTGGTGCCGCACGACGCGCTGCTGCCGGCCGCGCGCGAACTGGCGGCGCGCATCATCAGGCATTCGCCGCTCGCGGTCGGCGCTGTCATCACCGCGGTCACGCGCGGACTGAACATGGGCATCGCCGAGGGGCTGCAGGTCGAGAGCGAGCAATTCGCCGCGCTGGTGCCGAGCCACGATCTCGGCGAAGGCATCGATTCCTGGATCGCGCGGCGGCCGCCGGCCTATACCGGCCGCTGATGCCAGGCGGGATAGCTCGGCGATTTCCGCGCCAGCCCGTCGCCCCGTCATGCCCCGCGAAGGCGGGGCATCCAGTACGCCGCGGCGTTCGTGGGAATCACCACCGCCTGTGGTTACTGGATCATCCGCCTTCGCGGATGATGACGTCAGAGTGTGCTGGGATAGCAGCGACCCCTACCGCACCACGGCCGCCGTCTGCCCGAACAGGATCTTGCGTTCCTCTTCGGTGCGGTTGACGGGCTGGCCGAAATTCGGATTGACTTCTTTCGCCTTGGCGTAGGCCCGCTCCGTGGCGGGCCGCGCGGCGATGGTCTCCAGCCAGCGCTTCAGATGCGGGAAGTCGTCGATGTTCTGGCCCTGGTTCTTGTGGCCTACGACCCAGGGATAGCTCGCCATGTCGGCGATCGAATAGTCGCCGGCGATAAATTCGCGGTCCGCCAAGCGCTTGTTCAGCACGCCGTAGAGCCGGTTGGTCTCGTTCACATAGCGGTCGATGGCGTATGTGATTTTCTCGACCGCGTAGTTGCGGAAGTGATGGTTCTGTCCGGCCATCGGGCCGAGCCCGCCCATCTGCCAGAACGTCCACTGGATCGCGTCATAGCGGCCGTAGAAATCCGAGGGCAGGAATTTTCCGGTCTTCTCGGCGAGATAGACCAGCATCGCGCCCGACTCGAAGATCGAGATCGGCTTGCCGCCGCCCTTCGGTTCGTGATCGACCATCGCGGGAATGCGGTTATTCGGCGCGATCGCCAGAAACTCCGGTGTGAATTGTTCGCCCTTGCCGATGTTCACCGGAAAAATCTTGTACTGCAGCCCGGTCTCTTCGAGGAACATCGTGATCTTGTGGCCGTTCGGCGTGGTCCAGTAATAGAGATCGATCATGGGGCGTTTCCCGTCCTGCTGCGGCATGCCTTCCGATTTGCATGCGATTGCATGAATTTGGCCCGATGGCTCCATCCAAGTCAATGCCGGCGCCGCGCCTCGCGCGCAAATGTGATTGATTCAGCCGATGCGGCCGTGTTCGCGCAAGAATTTTTCACCAGAGGCTGTTATCGCGACATGAACGGCCTGCCCGGCGACAGCGCGGCGCGCGACATAGCCGCGATCGACGGCGTCCTCCCAGATCGTGAGACGCGGGCATGAGGTGCGCCAAGTTTCGATTACCTCGGAATAAAGCCGCGGCTCGCGGCCGATCCATTCGACGAGGTCGAGCACCAGTGCATCCGTTGTCCCGGCCATCAGCGCCTCCGCAAGAAGCGATCAAACTCAAAACGCCATCGCGCTCGAACGCGTGAACAGCAGCCAGCCGCCGTAGAGAACGTAATAGCCCGCGACTGTCGTGATCAGCCGGTTCGCCCAGGTGCGAAACTGCGCGTCGCTCATCGCTTCGAGAATGCGCCGCGCCAGCGTGGTGCCGAGCATCGAGGCCGCGATCGCCACGCCGGCCAGCACCGGATCCAGCGTCGCCGCCTGGTCGACGATGCCGCCGAAATAGATCAGCTTTGTCAGATGGCTGGCGACCTGGCAGGTGGCCTTGGTGGCGACCACCTCGCGGCGGCCGAAATTGCCGCCGAGAAAGAACGTGTCCATCAGCGGACCGGAGACGCCGGTCATCAGCATCAGCCCCATGCAGATGAAGCCGTAGAACGAGCCCTGCGCGATGCTGTCAGGATTGGGCTTGAGGTTCTTCGGCATCAGCCGCGCCATGAACGGCGTCACGCCGAGCAGCAGCAGCGCGATCGGCTTGTCCGGCACGTAGCGGATGATCGACCAGGCAGCGAGCGCCAGCGCGCAACCGATCAGATAGACGAACACCGGCCGCCAGCGGATATGCGCGCGCCACAGAAAGGCGCGCCAGCCGTTCGACGCCATCTGCGTAATCGCATGCAGCACCATTGCGGTCGGCAACGGCATCAGCATCAACAGCACGCCGATCAGGATCATCCCGCCGGCCATGCCGAACAGGCCCGACAGAAAGGCTGTCGCGACCATCAACACACCGAGGGCTGCAATCATGAGGGGCGTCATCAGAATCTCCACAATCGTGTTTCTGCCTCGCTTGTCGCACCCACGCAAACTGAGTTATCTTGCTCTGGCATCAGTTTTCCTGAGGGTGTTGTGCGACGGCTGCTCTTTCTCAACGGCATCAAGGCGTTCGAGGCCGCGGCGCGGACCGGCAGCTTTGCCGCCGCCGGCGCCGAGCTCAACGTATCGGCCGCCGCCGTCAGCCGGATGGTGCATCTTTTGGAAGAGCGGCTCGGGGTCGCGCTGTTCGAGCGCAAGGCCAACCGCTTGGCCACCACGGCGACGGGCCGCGCCTACCAGAGCGGGCTGACGCCGCTGTTCGACGCCCTGGCGAGCCTGACCGCCCAGGTCACCGCGCCTTCCAGCGTGCGGGTGCTGACCATCGGCGTCGGCCCCACCTTTGCGATGAAATGGTTGATCCCGCGGCTGGCGGATTTCCGTAAAGATGAGCCTGACATCGACGTCCGCATCACCACCGGCGGGGCCGCGGTGCCGTTCGGCGAGGACTGGAGCTGCGGCATCAAGCTCGGCGACGGCGAATGGCCCGGCCTGATCGCCGAGCCGCTGTTTGCCGCCGACCTGCTGCCGGTCTGCGCGCCGCGGCTGGCCAACCCGCTCAAGCGTCCCGCCGACCTGAAAGGGCCGACACTACTGCGGGTTGCGCATTCGCCGGACGATTGGCCGGCCTGGCTGGAGGCCGCCGGCACCGCCCGCATCAGCGCCCGTGGGACGGAATTCGAGTTTTACGGCCAGGCGCTGCAGGCTGCCGTCGATGGCCTCGGAATTGCCATGGGTATCCGTCCCTATATCGACGACGACCTCGCCGCCGGGCGGCTGGTCGCGCCGTTCGCGTTAAGCGTGCCGAAAGGCATGCGCTGGTATCTGGTGTATCGGGGATTCGGCGCCGGGCAGCGTGACTTTGCCGCGTTCCGGCGCTGGATCGTCCGCGCAGCGGCGGAGCCAGCTACGCGGCGCAGGGGCCAGAGACATGCCGGATGAAAAGATCGAGACGCTGGTGATCGGCGGCGGCCAGGCTGGCCTGGTGATGAGCCACCAGCTCAAGCAGCGCGGGCTTTCGCATCTGGTGCTCGAACGCCACCGGATCGCCGAACGCTGGCGCAGCGAACGCTGGGACGGGCTGAAGTTCCAGTTTCCCAACTGGTCGGTGCGGCTGCCGGACTTTCCGTTTCCGCACAGCGATCCGGACGCCTTCGCCGACAATAGCGACATCATCAGCTACCTGGAGGCCTACGGCCGGTTCATCGACGCCCCGGTTCGCAGCGGCATCGCGGTGACGCGGCTGTCGCAGGGTGACGGCGCACGCTTCGCCGTCGAGACCAGCGGCGGGACGATCGCGGCAAACAATGTCGTCGTCGCCACCGGTCCCTATCAGCGCAACGTCGTCCCGGACCTGCTCGGCGACCATCCCGTGTTCCAGGTTCATTCCGCCGACTACAAGAACCCCGAACAGCTTCCACCGGGCGCGGTGCTGGTCGCCGGGGCCGGCGCGTCGGGCGCGCAGATCGCCGAGGAATTGCAGCAGGCCGGCCGCCGCGTCTATCTCTCGGTCGGGCGGCACCGCCGCCTGCCGCGCCGCTATCGCGGCCGGGACCTGGTGTGGTGGCTCGCCGAGATGGGCCTCGACCAGGTCACGCCGGAGGAGCGCGGGCCGGCGCGCCTGGGCCCGGTGATTTCAGGCGCCTATGGCGGGCGCACCATCGATTTCCGCAACTTCGCCGCTGATGGCATGATCCTGGTGGGGCGCATCGAGGCGGCGCAGGACGGCGTGCTCGACATCTTGCCCGGCCTTGCCGAAAGCATGGCCAACGCCGACCTCGTCTACACCACCTTCCTCGATACGGTGGACGCCTATGTGAAACGCCGCCGCATGGAGTTGCCCGAAGATCCCGATGCCCGCGCGACGTTCGCCAACCCGCCTTGCGTCACCGCGCCGCTGACGCGGCTGGACCTCGCCGCGGAAGGCATCAGCGCGGTGATCTGGGCCACCGGCTACGGCGTCGATTTCGGCTGGATCGATCTTCCGGTCATCGACGACAAGGGCGAGGCCATGCACCGCAACGGCATATCCCCCGTGCCGGGCCTGTATTTCCTCGGCCTGCAATGGCTGTCGAAGATGAATTCCTCGTTCCTGTCCGGCGTCGGCGACGACGCCGCCGTGCTCGCCGATCATATTTTGGGGCGGCGCTGAGACGGCTCTTCCAACCCTGCCCGCCTTGCGGGCAAGCAAGCCGCAAAAAATCCCGGGACATGTGAACGGCTTCACAAAGCCCGCTACATGGCCGTGCTCTCTTCGTCCTGATGGGACAACCCGGGGGACACGCCATGATCTATGGCGGCTTTGAAATACAATCGTTCGAGGCAGGGAGAGGGCTATGGCACGCCAGGATTCAACGGGCCGACCAGACGCCGGTGGTGATCGACGGGATGGTGTTTCCGACGCTCGAAGTCGGTTTCGCGTGGTCGGATCCGGAAGCGGCGATTGCGGACGCGAAAGCCCATATCGATCGTTTCAAGCCGCGCTTCGGGAATCCGTAAACGCCGGAACCGGAACAGCCGGCCGAATCTCGCTACCGGCGCCCGAACAGACGCTGCAGGCCACACCGGTACTCTCGAATTGCCCGGATTGCACCGCCTCGCTCGCGGTGCTGCGCATCATCCCCGGCCGCGCCGGCGCCGAATACTGGACCATGCGCTGCACCGATTGCGGCGGGATTCATCTGGATATCGTCAAGCCTCCGAACGCGCCGCTGAAGGCGTAACGTCACGGTTCCGAATCGGCTTGCTGACACCTGCTGACATGACGCGTCCAGCATCGCGCGAGGCCGTTTACCCTTTTCTCGCTGGCTGACTCATCCCATATTCGCTGGATGGCGAAGAAACCCGACACCTCCAAAAAGTCTGCCAAAACCCCGAAATCCAAGGCGCCAAGTTCTAAGGCGTCGAGGCCGGACGTTCAGCCGATCGGACCGGCGCTGGCCGAGCTGCTCAATCCCGCGATCAACCGCGGCGACGCCGGCATCGGCTCGGGCACCGGCCTGCAGCCGCCGCCGGACAATTCGTGGGACCGCCGCGCCGGCGGCGAGGCCGCCGCGCATCGTGCGCGTGCCTCGACGAAGTCTGCGGATGGCTTGCCGACCGACCCGCTGCCCGACCGCAACATGACGCGTAACGTCGTTGCCCGGCAGACCCCCCTGCGACCCAATCCGCAGCCGCCGGGCGCGCGCAGCGCCCCGCAAGGCCTCGAGGAAGCCCCGCAAGCCAATTACGGCACCTCGGCCACCATCCCGACGCTCGACCCGGAACTCGCACGCCAGCTCGGCCTGCCGACCGCGGAGGACGACGACGAGGCGCTGGCCCGCCCGCCGCGCAACAAGATGGAAGCGCTCGGCGTCAAGGCGACCGCCGACGCGCTGGAGAATCTGATCCGCGACGGCCGCCCGGAATTCAAGGGCGACGACGGCCAGGTGAAGAATCTGGACGCCGCACCGGCCGCCGCGCCCGGAGAAATCCGAAGGCGGCGTGCCCTTTGTCATCAAGTCCGAGTACGAGCCGAAAGGCGACCAGCCGACCGCGATCAAGGAACTGGTCGAAGGCATCGACCGCAACGACCGCACCCAGGTGCTGCTCGGCGTCACCGGCTCCGGCAAGACCTACACCATGGCCAAGGTGATCGAGGCGACGCAGCGCCCCGCCATCATCCTGGCGCCGAACAAGACGCTGGCCGCCCAGCTCTATGGCGAGTTCAAGAGCTTCTTCCCCGACAACGCGGTGGAGTATTTTGTCAGTTACTACGACTACTACCAGCCCGAAGCCTATGTGCCGCGCACCGATACCTACATAGAGAAAGACTCGTCCATCAACGAGCAGATCGACCGCATGCGCCATTCGGCGACGCGCGCGCTTTTGGAACGCGACGACGTCATCATCGTCGCCTCGGTGTCATGCATCTACGGTATCGGCTCGGTCGAGA
The DNA here is from genome assembly GCA_963742935.1 of uncultured Alphaproteobacteria bacterium. Classification (GTDB taxonomy): domain Bacteria; phylum Pseudomonadota; class Alphaproteobacteria; order Rhizobiales; family Xanthobacteraceae; genus Bradyrhizobium. The sequence goes on from CAVUOI010000007.1 coordinate 58,014, forward strand.
CCTATACCGCGATGACCTTTGCGCTGAAGAAGGGCGAGCGCATCGACCAGCGGCAACTGATCGCCGACCTCGTGGCGCTGCAATACAAGCGCACCCAGGCCGACTTTACCCGCGGTACCTTCCGTGTTCGCGGCGACGTCATCGACATCTTCCCGGCGCACTATGAAGACCGCGCCTGGCGCGTGAACCTGTTCGGCGACACCGTGGAGAATATCGAAGAATTCGATCCGCTCACCGGCCACAAGCAGGACGATCTCGAATTCATCAAGATCTACGCCAACTCGCACTATGTGACACCGCGCCCGACGCTGGTGCAGGCGATCAAGTCGATCAAGAGCGAGTTGAAGCTGCGGCTGGACGAGCTCCACCACCATGGCCGGCTGCTGGAAGCGCAGCGGCTGGAGCAGCGCACCACCTTCGATCTCGAAATGATGGAAGCGACCGGAAGCTGCGCCGGCATCGAAAACTATTCGCGCTACCTCACGGGCCGCCGCCCCGGCGAGCCGCCGCCGACGCTGTTCGAATACGTGCCGGACAATGCGCTGGTGTTCGCCGACGAAAGCCACGTCACCGTTCCCCAGATCGGCGGCATGTTCAAAGGCGACTTCCGCCGCAAGGCCACGCTCGCCGAATACGGCTTCCGCCTGCCCTCCTGCATGGACAACCGTCCGCTGCGGTTCGAGGAATGGGACATGATGCGCCCGCAGAGCGTCGCCGTATCGGCGACGCCGAGCGGCTGGGAGCTGAACGAAAGCGGCGGCGTATTCGTCGAGCAGGTGATCCGCCCCACCGGCCTGATCGATCCGCCCGTCAACATCCGCCCCGCCCGCACGCAGGTCGACGATCTCGTCGGCGAGGTGCGCGCGACAGCGCAGGCCGGTTATCGCTCGCTGATCACCGTGCTGACGAAGCGCATGGCGGAAGACCTCACCGAATATCTGCACGAGCAGGGCATTCGCGTGCGCTACATGCACTCCGATATCGACACCATCGAGCGCATCGAGATCATCCGCGATCTTCGTTTAGGCGCGTTCGACGCGCTGGTCGGCATCAATCTGCTGCGCGAGGGCCTCGACATTCCCGAATGCGCGCTGGTCGCGATCCTCGACGCCGACAAGGAAGGCTTTTTGCGCAGCGAGACCTCGCTGATCCAGACCATCGGCCGCGCCGCGCGCAACGTCGACGGCAAGGTGATCCTCTATGCCGACCAGATGACCGGCTCGATGGAGCGCGCCATCGCCGAGACCGACCGCCGCCGCGAGAAGCAGGTCGAATACAACACCATCAACGGCATCACGCCGGAGAGCATCAAGAAGTCGATCGGCGACATCATGAACAGCGTCTACGAGCGCGACCACGTGCTGGTCGAGATCGGCGACGGCGGCATGGCCGACGATGTGATCTCAATCGGCCACAATTTCGAGGCCGTTCTCTCGGACCTCGAAACAAGGATGCGCGAAGCCGCCGCCGATCTGAATTTTGAGGAAGCCGCCAAACTCCGCGACGAAGTCAAACGCCTCCGCGCCACGGAGTTGGCCGTGGTCGACGACCCCACTGCAAAACAGCGCACCGTGCAGAAACAGGCCGGCGCCTATGCCGGCACGAAGAAATACGGCGAGGCCGCGAATTTGCCGGTCAGCGCGATGAACAAGAAAAGCGTGTCGTCTGCGATCAAGGCCAGCGGCGGCGGGCGCTCGGGCTCAAAGGTCCACAAGCCGCACCTCGACGAAATGCACGGCCCGGAATCGCTGCCCTATCGGCCGGGCGGCGCTACGCCGCAAAAGCCTTCGTCCGACAGCGGCACAAAAATCTTCCAGCCCACCAACTCGCGCCAGTCCGGTCCCGAGTTCGGTCCCGCGCCGCGCTCCAGCGGCGGTGCGCCCGGTCATCGCGGCGGGTGGAAGAAGCGGTAAGCGGTAGTTGCCGTCGGCAGCCGACACCGATATCCGCGTCATCCCCCGAGAGTCGGACAGACAGAACGATGCACAGTGATCGCAAGCCGCTGTCCGACCGGCTCGCCGCCTTTCCCCGCCTGGGACTCGCCACCCTGCCGACCCCGCTCGAACCGATGCAGCGGCTGACGGCGCATCTCGGCGGACCGCGGCTGTGGGTGAAACGCGAGGACGCCACCGGGCTCGGCTTTGGCGGCAACAAGCTGCGCAAGCTCGATTACGTTCTGCATGAAGCGCTTGCGAGCGGCGCCGATACGATCGTCTCGGGCGGCGTCGTGCAATCGAACAGCCAGCGCCAGGTCGCGGCGGCGGCGGCAAAACTCGGCCTTTCCTGCCATCTCGCCGTCTATCACGGCCGCCTCGCGCCGCCGACGCCGGAATACGAGAGTTCGGGCAACGCCTTTCTCAATCGCCTGTTCGGCGCGCATCTCCATGACGTGCCGTGGACCGGCGACCGTAACGCCGCCATCCGGGCACTCGTCTCCGATATCGAGGCGAAGGGACAAAAACCCTTTTTCGTGCCCTACGGCGTCTCGAATGCGTTGGGCGCAGTTGGCTATGCCACGACGATCGCCGAGATCGAAGCGCAGGCCGCGCAATCGGGTTTCGCACCGTCCGCGATCGTCCACTGCACCGGCAGCGCCGGCACGCAGGCCGGCCTCGTCGCTGGCGCGGCCGTGGCGATGCCGGCCACGTGCATCGTCGGGATCGACATCGACGCCGAACCCGCGCGCGTTCGCGCCGATGTCGCGACGTTCGCACGCGAAGCCTGCGACCTGCTCGACATCGCGTTCGACGAAGCTGCGGTCGAAGTCGTCGCCGGCCATGCCGGCCCGGCCTACGGCGTCCCCCACGAAGCCACCATCGAAGCGATCCGCCTCGCCGGCAAACTCGAAGCGCTCCCGCTCGATCCGGTCTATTCAGGCAAGGGCCTCGCGGGCCTGATCGCCCTGATCCGTCAGGGCCGCTGGCGCCAAGACGAGGACGTCATCTTCCTGCACACCGGCGGCGCGCCGGCGCTGTTTGCGTATCAGGGTGTGCTGGGGATTTGAGGTAGCGTCTAACTTACCGAAACTGGTCAGCTAGCACACAGCTGTTCCTACGCCGCCCTCGTGCCCTGAGGCTGCGCCACCAGATCGATACCGAGCGCGTGAAGCACCTTGATCACGGTGGCGAACTCCGGCTTCGCTTCCCCGCCCAGCGCCCGGTACAAATTCTCGCGCGAGAGTCCGGCTTTTTCTGCCACCGCGCTCATGCCCCGTGCGCGCGCAACCGTGCCGATGGCAACAGCGATGGCAGATGCGTCTTCCGATTCGAGAGCTTCGTTGATGTAGGCGGCGATCATCTCGGGACTATCGAGATATTCGGCTGCATCGAACGGTTTTGCCTTGGCCATTTCAGTTCTCCAACTCGCTCGCCAGCTTCTTGGCCGCCCTGATGTCCGAAGCCTGTGAGTTCTTGTCGCCGCCACAGAGCAGAACAATGATCTCCTCACCGCGCTGGATGAAATAAACGCGGTAGCCCGCTCCGTAATGGATCCTCATCTCGCTGATCCCGTCGCCAACCGGAGCGACGTCGCCGGGATTACCGAGGCTGAGACGGTCGATCCTGGCCAGCACCTTTGCACGGGCTCGCAAGTCTCGGAGGTCCCTGAGCCAGGTCGAGAATTCATCCGTTCTCTTGATCATTGGCATCTGTAGCGTATGCGCTACAGATGCGTTCTTGTCAATGCGCGGTCCCCCATACCGCGCGATCTCTCGATAAGGCCGCGCCGCCAAAACCTTTCGCAAAATTCCCGCCGGTGGCTATGGGTCCCTGCGTTCCGCAGGAACGACAGTGAGGGGACCCGCCCCTCACCCCGACCGGCGGTTGCTCGTGTTCTGCGTCATGTTGCCGTGGTCGCCCTGTTCGCGGATGTTGTTCTTCTCGTCGTCGCGATGGCCCTTGGTGGTGTCGAGGGGAACGCTGGGCGAGCTGCCGGGGCCCTTGTGGCTCTGGTTGCCTTCCGGGATGGGCGGTGTGGTTTTGGTCATCATGGTCTCCGTCGTCAACGGAACAGGGCAACGGGCGCCGCGGCGGAATCGTTCCCCGGGCGCTTCCCGCGCCCGAAGGAGATTTTTGGCGAGCTTCGGCCCGGCGAAGCATATGTCCCGCCCGGCCTTGAGAAGAACGCAAGATTTGTGATCGACCTCACAACCAGCAACGCCGTGCCGGAAGCGGGATTCGGCAAACGTTAATTTGTGCGGCATATCGCGCGGAATTAACGGAGCGTCATCGCCGAACGGTAACCGGTTCGGACAGGCGATCGCTTCGAGGGCCTGAGGCCCGATGTCGCGGGATGAGATCTCGCGTAATGCGGCAATGTCAGAATACTTTCAGAAACTTTAAACCCATTTGCTGATTGATCGCAGTACGGTTCCGTTCACAATGGAACCTGCCGCAAGCGCGGAATCGAACACAGGCGGAGTGGGCGAATGTCCGAGGAATCGAATCGTCAGTTCGTGTTGGACTTTCTCAACACCCTGTATTCCGGCGACCTCGAGACCACGCTGGCGCGCTGCACCGACGACATCGAATTCATCGCCAACGCCCCGGTCGACCTGCTGCCGCATCTCGGCCACCGCCGCGGCAAGGACGAAATGCGCGAGATGTGGGATGCGGTGCTCGCGCCGCTATTCCGAGTTGCGCTGCGAGGTGTCGATGCTGGTCGCCGAGGGCGACAAGGTGGCCGTCTATATCCGCGTGTTCTTCCGCAAGAGCATCAATCAGCGCATGATGCAGTTCGACATCGCCGGCTTCTACACGCTGCGCGACGGCAAGGTCTGCCAGATCAGGGAAATCATCGACACCTACGATCTGGTGCAGCAACTGGTCGAACGCGACGTCACCGCGATCCTGACGGGACGAAGGGCAAATCCTTAATAATTTCTACCAGCGCCGTCATTCGGGAAGCCGGCACGATTGCACATCATCGGTGCACGCCGGATCCACCGCTCATTTTGCGCGCACCGTTGAACCTCGTCGCACTTGCCGTGACCTATCACCAGGCTGTTTCCAGATACGACGAGCAAATCAAACACACGATGCCGGTTTTGCACGGCTCGGCGTCGGCCTGCCGCGTTGCGCCTCGAGATTGATCCGCGCCGGGTGGAACTCTTCAAAGCCACGCATTTTGAAGGCCATAGCGCGATGGCGGCGTTTGCCACAGGAGCCGCGACCGGTGGTATCGGACTGCACGCTGCGGCTCCGCATCAACGCAAATCGCATGCAACGAAATCGTTATCGCCGCCGGGCTCACGCACCGTCATGACCGTCAAGTGATCGAAATCCGGCCAGAATCCCCGCATTTGTGCAATGCAAAAACAATGATTGTATTTCAGTCACCCTGCACTATTTAGAGCTGCAACAGTGAACGGCATATCAGCCCGGCGTCGATGGTGACGCTCATTAGGGCGTGACTGCTGTTTTTAAAATCCAGTTTTCAAGGACCAACCTGAAATGACAGAGCATAGTCTCTGGCGTTTTTCGCGCGCGTTGCATCGCGCGATCAATGAACGCCAGCCCGCCGATCTCGAAGCCGTTCTCGACGAGGACGTCGACTGGGCGATCTATGGACCGATCGACATGTTCCCGTTCTTCGGCTCGCGCCGCGGCAAGGCAGCCGTGATCGATGTCATCCGCCAGATGGCCGACAACTTTCGCGTCCACCGGTTCGACCGCGAATCGATCATGCTCGGCGTTGATTCGGCCGCCTCGATGATGCGCTATTCCCTGACCGCGCTCAACTCGAACAAGCCGATCTCGTTGCGGATCGCCCATTTCGCCCAGTTCAGGGCCGGCCGGCTGACCAATTTCCGCGTGCTGGTCGACACCTTCGACCTGGTCGAGCAGACCGTGGGCTATCCGATCAACCTGCCGCGGATGGCGGGATAGCGCGTAAACCTCGCATTCCAATCGTCATGCCCGCGCGCGCGAACAGCATTTGCGTGCGGGCATCCACGTCTTCCTTTGCCAGCCCCAAGGAGACGTGGATGGCCGGGTCACCGGGCGCGATCACGCGCTGTGCCCGGCCATGACGTTCACATCAAGTGCACCGACGCGGCACTCGCGCCATAATTTTGCAACAGAGTGAACGCATTCTGGGCGCGAGCTGGAATGCGGGCGGGCAATGATTTCCAAAATGCGATTTGGCTGGGCGCGGCTGCCGATGCTGGTGGCCGGCGTGAGCGTGGCTTCAATGCTGGCGGCGGCGGCGCAAACCCCGCCGGCGGAAGACGATCCGGACATGCAAGCGGCGGAAGAGACCGAGGCGGCGCCCGATGCCGGCGAGGTCGATATCATGAAGGACATCGACGTCAGCAAGCTCGACTGGAGCCAGCTCAACGTCGACGCATCCACCCTGCCCGCGCCCGCGCCGAAAGGCCGCGGCGCGCCGAGCCTCATTGGCGGCATCGACACCGCGTGGTCCGCCAATGAAAAGGCAAACGGCTCTTCGGCGGTGTCGGTCAAGCAGTCGATCTCGCCGTTCTGGGATACACGCATCGGCGCCGACATGACGGTCGCGCGCCAGGGCGCGGCGACGACCTCCGAACAACTCTCGGAGAAACTGGCCAATGGCGGCAGCCTGCCGCAATCGTCCGGCACCGCCTGGGCGGCGATCACCGCCCCCGGTGTGGCCTCGATATGGGACAAGACCTCGGTCGAGGCCCGCGTCGATCCCGGATCCGAGCAGAGCAGGATCGGCACCTCCTTCAGCAAGTCGCTGCCGATCGGCGAGCAATATTCGCTCACCTTGAAGAACGACTACAATCTGATCCAGCAGGGTCTGGTGCCGGTGCCCGGCATCATCAGCCATCCGTCGCGCAGCACGGAGACCGACCAGTCGGCAAGGCTCAGCATCGCCGACACCGGCACCAGCCTGACCGCCGGTCAGACCACCTCGGCGTCGGACGACAAATGGCTGCGCAAGGTCGGCGCCGAGCATAAGCTGTTCGACGGCGTCACGATCTCGGGCTCGATCGGCGAAACGCCGTCGGGCGCCACCAGCAAAAGCCTCAGCGCCGGCTTCAGGCGCAGCTGGTGACGGTTCGGGTCGTCCCAATCTGACGCTACTTTCGGCCTTCAAAGCGCCGCCACCCGAGAATGATCCACGATTGCCGCAGATTGGCCCAGATGCGGCCAAAATCGGCAGCGCAGATGGCGACGATCTACTTCGTCGTGCGGGGGGACTTCCGCGCTCGCCTGAATGCGAAACAGAGGAATTGCCGATGAACGCCACCATTCGCCCGGAACAGACTGATGAAAGCCCGGAAGCCGACGGCGATCTCGCCGCTGTGTCCGAAGTCGAGGCTGGTATCCGCGAATTCGTTCGTAACGACATCGCCTATCTGCGCCGGCCTTCGGTCCCTGCGGAAACCGCCCCGCTCGACGCCAACGCGGAAGCCACCGTCAACAACGTCAATTCGCTGATCCAGCGCGTCGCCGGTACCTCGCTGGCGGAAATCGAGAAGCTGATTTCGGAACTCGAAAGCCTGCGCGACCTGCTGCATGCCGAAGGCCAGCGCGTCCAGCGCGAGATCTCGGGATATGCGCAGCTCAGCCAGGCCGCGATGAAGTCGACGCGCATGATCTCCGATAACGTCACGCAGTGGAAGCGCGCCGCCGACGGACTCCGCAACAGCTAAAATCGATCGTTGCAAAAATCTGACACTCCGCCGTGTTCCGTTCCGGAGCGCGGCGGTTTCGTTTGGCACGATTCAATCTGAACTTTATAAACAAATCGTCCAGCGACGGATGCCGTCCCATGACGGCAGGGACCTTTTGAGGACACAGCGGCCATGCAAAACGTTCAGCCAGACAATTTGGATTCAATGCCGCTGCGGCAATCGTCGCATGGCGTGGGCACGATCGCGATTCGCTTCGTCGGATTGCTGACGCTCGCGGTCGTGGCCATGGCTTTGCTCTGGAGCCGCTGATCTGGAGCAGCTGAATATCTCTTCAGCGCTCACGCCTGTCCGACCGGCGATTTCTAGCGGACGAAAGCGGTGTCTTCGATCGTGTAAACGCCGTCAGCGTAGGACTTCACCACCATTCCGGCGGTCAGCATGACAGCCATGGTGACGGTTGCGAAGATAAAGCCGACGAATTTCAGGCTGCCGCGATCTGCCATGGTCATCCCCTCGGTATTTCCCCTAATGACGCATATGGCAGGCCAAAAGTTCAAAATCCGTTAGCAAAAAAACCGTTCCGCGGAGTCATGGATTACGCGGAACTAACGGCATACTTTGTTAACCATTAGGGACCTCGGACGGAGCCGTAGCCCGGATGAGCACAGCGACATCCGGGACCGATCTCGCGTCACCCCGGATATCGCTTGCGCTCATCCGGGCTACGACCAACTGCGCTCAACCCGCATTCCGCCGCGGCACGAAGGCGGTGGCGAGAAACGAGAACACCGCCTCGCCGCGCTGGTTGATGCCGGTATTGCGGGCCTGCAGGATGCCCCATTCCGGACGCTTCTCCGACGTCCGCTTGGTCTCGACCTGGTTGGAATAGCGGATGGTATCGCCGGCCAGCACCGGCTTGATCCAGCGCAGTTCACGAAAGCCCGGCGACGGCCCCCACACTGCGACCTTCTCGCCGCGCGCCGCGGCCTCCGCCGACAGGCGCTTACCGTCGGCGACCAGAAGCTTCATGCAGACCGCGGCGACATGCCAGCCCGATGCCGCCAGTCCCCCGAACAGCGATTTGCGCCCCTCCTCCTCATCGAGGTGAAAGCGCTGCGGGTCGAACTGCGCGGCAAACTTCTTGATGTCGTCGGCGGTAAAGGTGAACGAGCCGAACTCGCGCCGCGCGCCGATCTCGATATCCTCGAAGAAACGCATCGCTAATTCGCCTCCGTACGCCGGCGAACGATGATCGGCGATTCCATCTCGCACAGCACCACGCCGGCCGCGTTGCGGATCGTGCCCTTGAAGGTCACGATGCCGGTTTCGGGACGGCTCTTCGAAGCACGGGCCTCCGCGACGTCGACATCCAGCGTCAGGTCATCGCCCGGACGCAGCGGCGCCATCCAGCGCATCTCGTTGACGCCGGGCGAGCCGAGCGAGGCGGTACGACCGATGAAGCCGTCGAACAACATCCGCATCATCAGCGAGCCCAGATGCCAGCCCGAGCCGGACAGTCCCTTCAGCATCGATGCGTTGGCGGCGGCCTCGTCCAGATGCATCGGCTGCGGGTCGTATTCGGCGGCAAAGGCCAGAATCTCCTCGCGCGTGACGCGGCGCGGTCCGAACGTGCCGAAATGGCCGGGTGCGAAGTCTTCGAAGGTCAGCAGTGTCATTGATCCGGAATCTGGCTTGAGGATTGCGGCGGGAAAGCCCGAATGTGGCCGTTATTTACGGCAATCTCAACCCGTCCACCCGCATGGCTTGTTCGCTCCGGGCGAGCGCCGTATCCGGCGTTCACCCCTGACTTGCCCGAAGCAGCTTTCAGGGCTAGCCCTGTGCGGTCTGGAACCAGATTTTTGACTCGCCGGAGAACCATCGATGTTCGATTTTCAGGATCTGTTTCAGTGGGACCGCTTCATAACCCCGACAATCATCAAGACCTTCTACTGGCTGGTCATCGGCTTGATCGTGCTGTTCGGCCTGTCCGGAATCTTTTCGGCGCTCGCCACCATGGCGATCAGCCCGTTCGGCGGATTCATCCTGCTGTTGTCCTCGATCGCCGGCGTCATCGTCGGCGTGGTGTTCTCGCGCATCGCAGCGGAATTCATTCTGATCGTCTTCCGCATCAACGAGCATCTCGGCGCCATCCGCGACCAGGGCCAGATGCGGTAAGCATCGCCGGCCCCGGAGGGTGGGCAAAGCGCAAGCGTGCCCACATCCGCGGTTCATGGAAAGATGGTGGGCACGGCGCGATTGCGCCTTCGCTCCATCCGGGCGCTACGGGCAACTACTCAATTATTGAACCTGAAATGCATCACGTCGCCGTCGGCGACGACGTATTCCTTGCCTTCCAGGCGGAGCTTTCCGGCGTCGCGGGCGCCGGCTTCGCCGTTGAGTGCTGTGTAATCGGGATAGGCGATGGTCTCGGCCCGGATAAAGCCCTTCTCGAAATCGGTATGGATGACGCCGGCCGCCGCGGGCGCCTTGGTGCCGCGGTGGATGGTCCAGGCACGGGCCTCCTTCGGGCCCACGGTGAAATAGGTGATGAGGTCGAGCAGCTGGTAGCCGGCGCGGATCAGGCGGTCGAGGCCGGCCTCTTCGAGACCCAGCGTATCGAGAAAATCGGTGCGCTCCTCGCGCGACAGGGTCGCGATCTCGGACTCGATCTTGGCCGAGATCACCACCGCGACCGCGCCTTCCTTTTTGGCGTGCTCGAACACCTGCTTTGAGAAGCTGTTGCCTTCCTTGGCCGAACCCTCCTCGACGTTGCAGACATAGAGCACCGGCTTCGACGTCAAGAGGCCGAGCATATTGAACGCGCGCTCTTCCTCCGGCTTGCGCTCCAGAAACCGCGCCGGCTTGCCGTCACGCAGCAAAACCAATGCGCGGTTGACGAGGTCGAGCGCCTCCTTGGCTTCCTTGTCGTTGCCCTTGGCCTTCTTGGCGAGGTTGTCGACCCGCTTTTCCAGGCTGTCGAGGTCGGCCAGCATCAGTTCGGTTTCGATGGTCTCGATGTCGGCCAGCGGCGCGATCTTGCCTTCGACATGGGTGATGTCGGAATCTTCAAAGCACCGCACCACATGCGCTACCGCATCGACTTCGCGAATGGTGGCGAGGAACTGGTTGCCAAGGCCTTCGCCCTTCGAGGCGCCGCGGACAAGGCCTGCAATATCGACGAAGGTCAGCCGCGTCGGGATGATCTGCGCGGACTTGGCGATTTCAGACAGTCTGTCGAGCCTGACATCGGGCACGGCGACCTCGCCGACATTCGGCTCGATGGTGCAGAACGGATAATTCGCCGCCTGCGCCGCTGCCGTCTCGGTCAGCGCGTTGAACAGCGTCGACTTGCCGACATTGGGCAGGCCGACGATACCGCATTTGAATCCCATCTCAGCTTCCGATCTTTCGCGCCGATCCGTGGCGCGTGAATTGATTTGATGTCGTCATACGCGGGCCTGACCCGCGTATCCATCTGCTTTGGAAGATGGATCGCCGGATCAAGTCCGGCGATGACAAGCGAGCGTTATTTGTCGCCGCCGTCTTCCTTTTCAAAAAAACCCTTGGCCTGCAGCGCCAGGTGCACCTTGTTCTGGAACGTCGAGTCCTTGCCCGTCGCCAGCAGCCCGGCATTGTCGGCCACCGCCTCGCACAAGGCTTCCACCCACGGGCGGTCGCTCTTGGAAAAATCCGACAGCACGTGGCTGTGCACCAGCTCCTTGACGCCGGGATGACCGATCCCGAGCCGCACCCGGCGATAATCATTGCCGATGTGCGAAGAGATCGAGCGCAGCCCGTTATGACCGGCGATGCCGCCGCCGATCTTCACCCGCACTTTAGCCGCCGGCAGTTCGAGTTCGTCCTGAAACACGGTGACGTCGGAGACGTCGAGCTTGAAGAAGCTCGCCGCTTCCTGCACCGCGCGTCCTGACTCGTTCATGTAGGTGGTCGGCCGCAGCAGAACGACTTTTTCGCGATCGAGCGTGCCTTCGGAAGTCTCGCCCTGAAAACGGCGGCGCCATGGTGCAAAACCATGACGCCGCGCAATTTCATCGACGGCCATGAACCCGATGTTGTGCCGGTTGTTCGCGTATTTCGAACCGGGATTACCGAGACCGACAAACAGGCGCATGACGCGGCATCCCGCCGCCCGTTACTTCTTCTTGTCGCCACCAGCCGGCGCTTTCGCGCCACCAGCCGGCGCTTTCGCGCCAGCCGCCGCAGCACCCGCCGCGGGAGCAGCAGCAGCCGCCGGAGCAGCGGCACCCGCCGCCGGAGCAGCGGTGCCCGCAGCCGCAGCAGCCGCAGCCTTCAGCTCTTCGGCGTAGCCGGACGGCGGCACGATGGTCACCAGCGTCGCATCCTCGCGCGACAGCGACTTCACGCCCGTCGGCAGCTTGATCTCGGACAGATGCAGCGAGTGGCTGATTTCCAGCGTACCGACATCGGCCTCGATGTATTGCGGAATATTGTCGACCGAGCATTCGAGATCGATGGTGTGGGTGACGATGTTGACGGTGCCGCCGCGCTTGACGCCGGGCGAGGCTTCGCCGTTCACGACACGCAGGGGAACGCTGACGCGGATGGTCGCACCTTCGCCGAGCCGCATGAAATCGACATGCAGCGGGAAGTCACGCACCGGATCGAGGTGGAAGTCGCGCGGAATCACGCGGTGCTTCTTGCCCTCGAGATCGATGTCGTAAATCGTGGTCAGGAAACGGCCGGCCAGGATGCGCAGACGCAGTTCCTTGTCGTCGACCGAGATGGTCACGGGGGGCTGGTTATTGCCGTAGATCACTCCGGGAACTCTCCCGGCGCGACGCTCTGCCCGGGCGGCCCCCTTGCCGCTCTGCGGACGCGAGGTCGCCTTCAATTCCTTGACGGTCGCCATCGTGTTAAGTCCTTGTTTTCTAAAAAGTTAAAGGCCGCATCGCGGCCCGTTGGCGTCCCACAGCAAGCCTCCAGGGGTGCGGGGGCTGCGGACGTGGCGGGCTTTTAGCCCCAAAGGGACGAAATGACAAGGAAATGAAGGGACTTTTTGGCGATCCTGGGCGCTTGGCGACCCCAAGCCGTCATGCCCGGCCCCAAGCAGCCCTAAGGCGCTCTGGACCGGGCATCCACGTCCTTGCCGCCGCGACGAAGAACGTGGATGGCCGGGACATCGACGCGAAGACGCGCTTTTGCCCGGCCATGACGATGGGTGAAATCCTTTAACCGTCGGTATTCGCGCCGCCGGCATCGGGCGCGGCCGGCGCAATGCCGAGCTTGGCTTCGAGCGCCACGATCCGGCCCTTGAGCGCCTCGTTCTCTTCCCGCGCCAGGCGGGCCATGTCCTTGACCGCGTCGAATTCCTCGCGCTTGACGAGGTCGAGGTCGCGCAGGATGCGTTCGGCTTGATTGCGCACGACCGTATCGACCTCGCGCTTGACGCCCTGGGCGGCACCGGCGGCGTCGTTCATCAAACGGCCGATCTCGTCGAAAAACCGATTGCTGGTCTGGGTCATCTCAAAACGCTCCGATCACTGCCAATATCGTCACCGAATGACAATGGCGATCCCAAGGCCAAGGTTCAAGGCAAAGGTTCAGGTGCACCGGCGAGCACCGCCCTGCCCTTTGCCTTGTCATGCCCCGGTTTCCTTGCAATCGTATCAAGCGCTTGAGCCCAAACCGGAATCACAACCAAAAAGAAACGCCCATGATCGACCAACAGATCGATATTGCGACCAAGGACGGCAAGACCACGACCTTCATCACCCATCCCGAACGCGGCGGACCGTTCCCGGTCATCATCTTCTACATGGACGCGCCGGCGATCCGCGAGGAACTGCGCGACATGGCGCGGCGGCTCGGCACGTCGGGTTATTACGTGATGCTGCCCAACATGTATTACCGCTCCGGTGTCATGGAGCTGGGACCGATCCCGCCGGATCCGGAGGCGCCCGAGCGCAAGCGGATGTTCGAGTTCATGAACTCCATCAACATTCCCATGGTGATGGAAGACACCAAGGCGCTGCTCGCCTTCGCCGAGACGCAAAGCGCGGCGAATACCAGGATCGTCGGCACCGTCGGCTACTGCATGAGCGGCCGCTACGCGGTCAATGCGGCGACGCATTTTCCGGATCGCGTCAAGGCGGCGGCTTCGATCTACGGCACCCATCTTGCGACCGACCAGCCCGACAGCCCGCATCTGGCTGCGGCGAAGACCAAGGCTGAACTCTATTTCGCCTGCGCCGAGACCGACATTTACGCGCCGCAGGAGATCATCGACAAGGTCGCGGCCGGCATGAAGGGATCGAACAACGAGGTCGAGGTCTACCCCGGCACCCATCACGGCTTTGCCTTCCCGAAACGCCCGATCTACCACCGCGATGCCGCCGAACGGCACTGGGAGCGGTTGCTGGCGCTCTATCGCCGCAACCTCGTGCCGTGATCGCGGGATAGCGATGACAGAGATCCGGCTCAGGGATTACGAAAACGCGGATGCGGAAGATCTGAACCGGATTGCAGTCTCGGCCTTTGAACAGTTTCGAGACCACTATCACGACTGGCCGGCGATGCGTGTCATGGGTCCTGCCAAAGCCCATGACGCGCCGCCGATCTTCGGCGTGGCGTATGCCGTCTACACCAAAGCCCTGTGAGCCAGATGCCCTTCCTCGCCATTGACTTTCCAAAGATCAATCCGGTTGCCGTCTCGATCGGACCGTTCGATATCCGATGGTATGCGCTGGCCTATATCTCCGGCATCGTGATCGGATGGATCTATGCGCGCGCGCTGATCAAAAGCGAGAAATTATGGAACGGGCCGGCGCCGATCGCGCCGGTGCAGCTCGACGACTTCATCCTCTGGGTCACCATCGGCATTATCCTTGGCGGCCGGACCGGCTACGTGTTGTTCTACAACCTTCCCTTGTTCATCCAGAATCCCCTCGCCATTTTCAAACTTTGGGAGGGCGGCATGTCTTTCCATGGCGGCTTTCTCGGCTGCGTCGCCGCGGTGATGCTGTTTGCGCTGAAGAACAACATCTCCATCCTGTCGCTCGGCGACATCACGACTGCGGTCGCGCCGATCGGGATATTCCTCGGGCGCATCGCCAACTTCATCAAGGGCGAGTTGTGGGGTCGCGAGGCGGATGCCAGCGTGCCCTGGCGAATGGTGTTTCCCGACGACCCGCTGCAACTTTTCCGCCACCCGAGCCAGCTCTATGAAGCCGCGCTCGAGGGCGTCCTGCTGTTCGCGGTCCTCGCGATCATGGTCCGGATGGGCGCGTTGAAACGGCCGGGGCTGATCCTCGGCAGCTTCATCGCGGTCTACGCGTTCGGGCGCATCGCCAGCGAATTTTTCCGTGAACCGGACCCGCAACTCGGATTTTTGTGGGGCGGGCTGACCATGGGTATGCTGTTGTCGGTGCCGATGATCGTCGTCGGCGCCATCCTGATCGTGAGGGCATGGCGCCGCGGGGCGCCGGCGCCTATACAGAAATCGATTCAAGGCAGGCCGTGACCGAACTTTCACCATTGCAGGCAGAGATCCACAAGCTGATCCGATCGGCGGGACCGATGCCGGTCTGGCGGTACATGAAGCTGTGCCTGACGCATCCCGAGCACGGCTATTACGTGTCGCGCGATCCATTGGGCCGCGAGGGCGATTTCACCACGGCGCCCGAGGTCAGCCAGATGTTCGGCGAGTTGCTCGGCCTGTGGACGGCATCGGTGTGGAAGTCGATCGGTTCGCCGCCGACGCTGCGGCTGATCGAACTCGGCCCGGGCCGCGGCACCATGATGGCGGACGCGCTCCGCGCGATCCGGGTACTGCCGCCGCTGTACGAATCGATCGATATCCATCTCGTCGAGATCAACCCGGTGCTGCGCGAAAGGCAGCGGGCGACGCTGTCGGGCGCCCGCAACATCACCTGGCATGACAGCCTCGACGACGTGCCGGAGGGCCCGGCGGTCATTCTGGCCAACGAATATTTCGACGTACTGCCGGTTCATCAGGTGGTCAGGCGCGAGACCGGCTGGCACGAGCGCGTCGTCCACCTCGATGACGACGGCAGGCTGGTATTCGGCGCCTCGGACGAGCCGATGCCGCGCTTCGAGGTGCTGCTGCCGCCGCTGGTGCGCGCGGCCCCCATCGGCGCCGTGTTCGAATGGCGGCCGGACAACGAGATGATGAAGATCGCAACCCGGGTGCGCGACCAGGGCGGCGCGGTGCTGGTCATCGACTACGGCCATCTGCGCAGCGACGCCGGCGACACGTTTCAGGCGATCGCCCGCCACAGCTTTGCCGATCCGCTGAAGCATCCCGGCCAGGCCGACGTCACCGCCCATGTCGATTTCCAGGCGCTGGCGCGCGCGGCGGAAGATGTCGGCGCGCGCGTGCATGGCCCGGTAACGCAAGGCGATTTCTTGAAGCGGCTCGGCATCGAGACGCGCGCGCTCACGCTGATGGGAAAGACCACGCCGGAAGTTTCCGCCGATATTTCCGCAGCCCTGAAGCGGCTGACCGACAGCGGCCGTGGCGGCATGGGATCGATGTTCAAGGTGCTCGCGGTCACCGAACCGAGCCTGACCATGGTCGCGGGCCTCAGCGACGAACCATCAGCGCCGGGAGACGAAACAGAATGATGTTTGGATCCTCGCTGCTCGCGGCCATTCCCGGGCTGCGCCATGCGTTCTTCACCCGCGAGGACGGGGTATCCAGCGGCATCTACCAGAGCCTCAATGGCGGGCTCGGCTCCAGCGACGATCCGGCCCATGTCGTGGAAAACCGCCGCCGCATGGCCGAACGGATGGGCGTCACGCCGGAGCAATTTCGTCAGCGTGCACCAGATTCATTCGCCCGACGTCGTTGTGGCGACCGGACCGTGGCCCGATGATACACGGCCGCGCGCAGACGCGCTGGTCACCCGCACCGAAGGCATCGCCATCGGCGTCACCGCCGCCGATTGCGGCCCGATCCTGTTCGCTGACGCCGGAGCACGCGTCATCGGTGCGGCGCATGCCGGCTGGAAGGGCGCGCTGACCGGCGTGCTGGAATCCACCATCGACGCGATGGAGAAACTCGGCGCCGACCGCACCGGCATCGTCGCCGCCGTCGGCCCACTGATCCGCCAGCACTCCTATGAAGTCGGCAGCGAATTCGTCGAACGCTTTCTGGATGCCGACGCCGGGAATGGCGTGTTCTTCATCCCCTCCAATCGCGCTGGCCATTCGATGTTCGACCTCGCCGGCTTCATCCGGATGCGGCTGGAAAATGCCGGCGTGCTGATGATCGATGACCTCGGCGTCGACACCTATTCCGACGAGCGCTTCTACAGCTACCGCCGCTCGGTGCACCGCAAAGAGCCGGACTACGGCCGCCACGTCCACGCCATCGCGCTGGAAAGCGAGTAGCTACTTCACCTTCAACACCACCTTGCCGCGCGCCCGGCCGGCTTCGAGATAGGTCAGCGCATCGGGCAACTGCTCGAAGGCGAATTCGCGGTCGATCACCGGCTTGATCGCGCCGCCATCGACGAGGCCCGCGATCTCGCGCAATTGCTCGCCGCTCGGCTCGGTAAAGAACCAGCAATAGGACGCGCCGGCTTCCGCGCTCGCGGCATAGACCTTTCGGCTCATCAGCCAGACCGCCGCGCGGACCAGAAAACCCTTGCCCTCGCGCCGAGCGAAATCGCGATCGGGCGGGCCGCTCAGCGAGATCACGGCGCCGCCCCGCTTCACCACCTTGAAGGCGTCGACGGTGAACGCTCCGCCCAGCGTGTCGTAGACGATGTCGTAGCCGCCGCCCGCTTGGAGATAGTTTTCACGGTCATAGGCGATGACCTTGTCGGCGCCGAGCGATTTGACGAAGTCGGCATTCTTCGAACTCGTGGTGGTGGAGACCTCGAGCCCGAGATGTCTCGCGTATTGAATTGCGAACGTGCCGATTCCGCCGGCGCCGGCGTGGATCAGGATGCGCTGTCCGGCGCGCGCCTTGACGCGCGAAAATCCCTGCAACGTCGTCAGCCCGACCAGCGGCAGGGCCGCGGCCTGCGCATGCGACACGGCCACCGGCTTCAGCGCCACGAACTTTTCCGATAGCGCGATCTTCTCGGCAAACGTCCCAATCGTCTCGCGCGAGGCCCGCGCATAGACCGCGTCGCCCGGCTTGAACCGTGTAACGCGCGCACCCGCCGACAGCACGATGCCGCTAGCATCGAACCCGAATGGGCGCGGCAGCTGGTAGTTCGAGACGCGCTTGAGGTCGCCATGCGCGATCTTGAAGTCGATCGGGTTGAGGCTGGCGGCATGGATTTCGATCATCACGTCGTCGGGGCCCGGGACCGGATCGGCGATCTCGGCCAGGCGGACATGGTCGGCAATCGCGCCATAGCCGTCGAGAAGGAAGGCTCGCATGGATCATCCCTGCGCGGTTGAAGGATTCTGGCGACAAGAAGGAGAACGGGGACGAGCGGGACGCAATCTTTTTGGCGGGGCGATGCATCCGCCGCCCTAGACCTTAACACGTTTTAACGATATCGCAGGGAACCATGAGCTGTCCCTTCCCTGCTTCGTGCCTGCCGGCTTCGCGCGCCCTCGTCGCGGCGGCGCTGCTTGTCGTCGCCACAGCCCTCGGCGGCTGCGCCGGCAACGGCGGCGCAACGGGCAGCAATTCCTACGCGATGGCTTCGACCGGCAGCGGCCAGACCGTGACGTTCGAATCGATCGACGGCCCGCCGCCGCAGGTGTTCGACCGCATGGTCGGCGTGCTCGACAGCGAATCGAAGCTGCGCAACCTGTCGATTGTCTCCCGCGAGGGCCGCGCTTCCTACCGCGTGCGCAGCTATCTGTCGGCGCAGGTGGTGCGCGGCAAAACCGTGATCGCCTGGGTGTGGGACGTCTACGACAACAACCAGCAGCGCGCGCTGCGGCTTTCCGGCGAAGAAGCAGCCGGCAAGGCCGGACGCGACGCCTGGGCGGCGGCCGACGACCTCGTGTTGCGCAAGATTGCGCAGGCCGGCCTCAGCGGATTGTCCGGGCATGATTAACGGAGCGCCGGATGCCGCGCCCGTGCCGGCCCCCGAGCGCCGCGGTCCCGCGGTGGCGAGCATGGAAAGCGCCGTACCCGCGCAGGATGCGCCCAGCGTGGCGGCATTAGGCTTTAGCGCCCAATAAGCATCCCCCGTAAAAGACACGTATTCGCCGTTTTTTGACCGGGAAAACCGGGCCAACGGGTTGCCAGCCGAGCCCCCCGCCTGATATCCCCTCGCTCACCAAAAAGGCCGGTTCCCGAGGGTTTCTCGAATGCTGAACGTCGTATCCAGCAAGGCGCGAGGAGAAGCGTCGATGGCAGCCAAGAATGGCTCGATCAAGCTGGTCGCCGGAAATTCCAATCCCGTGCTGGCCCAAGCCATCGCCGAGGGGCTGAACCTGCCGCTGACCAAAGCCAGCGTCCGCCGGTTTGCCGACAACGAGATTTTCGTCGAGGTCCTTGAGAACGTGCGCGGCTCGGATGCGTTCATCATCCAGTCGACGTCGTATCCGGCCAACGACCATCTGATGGAACTCTTGATCATCACGGATGCGTTGCGCCGGTCGTCCGCGCGCCGCATCACGGCGGTGATCCCCTATTTCGGCTACGCCCGGCAGGACCGTAAAGTCGGTTCACGCGCGCCGATTTCGGCCAAGCTGGTGGCGAACCTGATTACCCACGCCGGCATCGATCGCGTCATGACGCTCGACCTGCACGCCGGCCAGATCCAGGGTTTCTTCGACATCCCGACCGACAATCTGTACGCCTCGCCGCTGATGGTGCGCGACATCAAGGAACGCTTCGACCTCGCCAACGTGATGGTGGTGTCGCCAGACGTCGGAGGCGTGGTTCGTGCCCGCGGCCTCTCCAAGCGCATCAACGCGCCGCTGGCGATCATCGACAAGCGCCGCGAACGCGCCGGCGAGTCCGAGGTCATGAACGTGATCGGCGACGTCGCCGGCTACACCTGCATCCTGATCGACGACATCGTTGATTCCGGCGGCACGCTGGTGAACGCGGCCGACGCCTTGATCGCCAACGGCGCCAAGGAAGTCTACGCTTATATCTCCCATGGCGTGCTGTCGGGTGGCGCCGCCGCCCGCATCGCCGGGTCGAAGCTGAAAGAACTCGTCATCACCGACTCGATCCTGCCGACGGAAGCGGTCAACAAGGCCGCCAACATCCGTACCCTGTCGATTGCCGGACTGATTGCCGAAGCGATCGGCCGCACGGCTGCCGAAGAATCGGTGTCGAGCCTGTTCGACTGAGTGCCGGACCTCATCCTGAGGAGCCGCGGAGCGGCGTCTCGAAGGATGAGCGGCACCAGCGGGGCCACATGGTTCGATACGGCGCTACGCGCCTCCTCACCATGAGGGTTTGTCGTTCACTCGAATCCCGGCCGCGGCACCAGATTCATCAGCATGTTGGCGTAGCCGCCGTCGACCATGATCTCGTCGCCGTTGACGTAAGCCGCGCGGTCGCTGGCGAGGAACAGGATCGCGTCGGCCATATCCTGCGGCATGCCGACCCGCCGCATCGGCACCACCGCCGAGCGTCGCTCGGTCACCCCAGGTGTATCGTAAAACGCCTGGCTCATCGGCGTGATCACCATGCCGGGACTGACGACGTTGCTGCGGATGCCGTGAGGTCCCCATTCATTGGCGAGTTGCCGCGACAGCATGATCACGCCGGCCTTGCTGACGCTGTAGGCGCCGCTCTGCCCCTGCGCGTTGCTGCCGGCGATCGACGACACATGCACCAGACTGCCGCGGCCAAGCTTGCGCATCTGCTTGCCGAAAGCCTGCGCGCAAAGGAAGTAGCCGGTCAGGTTGACGGCGAGAACGCCGTCCCACTCGGCAAGCGACAAAGTATCCAACGCGCCCGGACGCAGGATGGCAGCGGTGTTGACCAGCACGCTGCAAGGCCCGAGCGATTTCTCGATCGTCTCCGATGCGGCGGTGACGCTCTCAACGCTGGTGGTGTCGCAGCTGACAATGACATGGCCATCGCCCAGCTTGCGCAGCTCCGCCTGCGTCGCTTCAAGCCCGCGTTCGTCGCGATCGATCGCCGCCACGCGAGCACCCGCACTGGCAAAGCTAATGGCCGTGGCGCGGCCGATGCCGCCGCCCCCGCCGGTCACGACGCAAACGCGGCCTGAAAGGCCGAGCCAATCCGACAAATCCTGCCCTGTCATGTTTGATCACTCTTGGTTGGTGAACTGATGAGGATAAGCTTAGCCGAAAGCACGGGCGGGCCAAGCGAGATAAAGCCAGGCCGGTCAGTTGCCGAGCTTGATGCCGGCGTCCTTGATCACCTTGCCCCACTCGGGCATCTCCTTCTTGATGACCGCCGCAAACTCGGCTGGCGTGTTGCCGACCGGTTCCAGCCCGAGTTCGTCAAACTTCCTGCGCACCTCCGGCATCGCGAGCGTCTTGACGGTCTCGCTGTGGAGTTTGTCCAGAACATCCTTCGGCGTGCCGGCCGGCGCAACCAGGCCGAACCACGGCACGGCCTCAAAACCGGGGAATCCGGATTCCGCCATGGTCGCCAGGTCAGGCGCCAGCACCGAGCGCTTGATCGAGGTGATGGCGAGCGCGCGCAATTTGCCTTCGCGCGCCAGCGGCACCACGTTCACGATATTGGCGAACGACATCGTGATGCGGCCCGCCAGCAGGTCCGGCATCAACGCCGTGGTGCCGCGATAGGGCACCGAGGCGATATCGACATGCGCCATGTACTTGAACAATTCGGCGCCGAGATGCTGCGACGTGCCGACGCCGGCATGGCCATAGGACAGCTTGCCGGGCTGCGCCTTGGCCAGCGCCACCAGTTCGGCCACCGTCTTGACCGGCACTTCGGGTGGAACGGCGAGCACGTTTGCTGCGATGAACACCTGCGATATCGGCGCAAAATCCTTGACCGGGTCGAACGGCAGTTGCTCAAAAAGGCTCGGGTTGATGACCAGCGCCGAATTGCCACCCATCAGCAGCGTGTAGCCATCGGCGACCGACTTGGCGACGCGTTCGGTGGCGATGTTGCTGCCGGCGCCGGGGATGTTCTCGACCACGAACGGCGTGCCCCAGACTTCGGAAAACCGTTCGGCAAGAATCCGCGCCGCGAGATCCGGCGCCGTGCCGGGTGTGAAGCCGACCAAAACCTTCACCGGCCGGTTCGGATAGTTGGATTGCGCCGATCCCGCCTGCGCGGTCAGCAGCACGAGCAACGCAGCGAGCACGCACGCAACCAGCCTCATCGTTCCCTCCCTTGTTCAGCGTGCCCGTTTGGCCGGGCTTGGCTGGACCTGGAGGGAAGTCTGACACGTCAGTCGCGGCGGGTACAGATCACGATCGCGGCTGTCGTAGCCTGGATGAGCGCAGCGACATCCGGGGCTTCTCCATCGGCCGTGATCCCCCGCCTCTCGCTGCGCTCATGCGGGCTACCCTCAGGCCGAGCTTGCCGTCGCTACCCAGCCGCGAAACGAGAAGGCGGCATAGAAGAGCTCGACATCCGAGAATCCGGCCTCGCGAAGCAGCACTTCCTCTTCGGCAACGGAAAGCAGCGGCAAGCGCGCCATTCCCACGGCGGTGGCCTTGGCCTTCCCCCAATCAACGCTGGTGCGGTCGGCAAAGGCCACCGAGCGGGCCAACCAGCGTTCCGCACTTCCGCTCGGCACGCTGTGATGGGCGACAACAAGGCGTGCGTCCGGCTTCAGCCGGCGATGGATGTCCTTCAACGTTCGCAGCCGCTCGCTCTTGTCGAGAAAGTGCAGCGTGAGCAGACATGCCGCTCCGTCGAACGAACCTGACGGTGCCGCATCGACGGTGCCCTCTATCAGCTCGATCCGATCGTTGAACGGCTCGATATGGCGGTGCGCAAGGTCGAGCATGGCGGCGGAGGGGTCGACGCCGGTGAATACCCATTCCCGCTGGGCTTCAGCCATCGCCTTCAGCTCCATGCCCCCGCCCGCACCGACCACGAGAATATGGGCCGCTTGCGGTGCCCGCTCGCTGAGGAGCAGCATCGCCATGCGATGGAGATCGGCCAGCCCCGGCACCTTGCGTGGCGTCTCGTCCGCATAGGTTGCGATCATAGCCGGGTTCGAGAAAGATCCTTGGCCTTCCTTCACGACGTCTTTCCTTGCGCCGATTGTGTTGGCGTCGTTGGCGGTGGACATGGGAACTCCAGGGCATGTATCAGATGGAGCTACATTAGGGCGCGCGGATCATGTATCTTCGAAAGATACGAATTAACCCGCCTCCTGTCAATGATCCATGCGATGCCTCGTACAACGGTGACGCGCGGCGCATTATTTGAGGTTCAGGACATGAACAGGGACACCAGACTATCCGACGTCCTGCATGTGCTGCTGCACTTGGGGCAAGTCGAAGAGCCGGTGACCTCAGAGGTTCTGGCGAGAAGCATGGGCACCAACCCGGCCGTGTTCCGGCGGACCATGGCGGGCTTGAGGAAGGCGGGTCACGTCCAGTCCGGCAAGGGACATGGCGGCGGCTGGCAGTTGGCGCGCCCCTTGCGCCAGATCAGTCTCCTCGCCGTTTATGAAGCGCTTGGCCGACCCAATCTCTTCGCGATTGGAAACCGCAGCGATCACCCCGATTGCCTGGTCGAAAGGAACGTCAACGCCGCTATGGCGGACACCATGGCACGCGCGGAAGCACTGTTCGTGAAGCGATTCGGAGAGGTAACGCTGGACACGCTTGCGCCGAAAAAACCGCAACCGCTTTCGGTGCACAGCCGGAAGACTGTTTAGAGCACGAGAATGATCAAACGAGCCCTTCCCTCCTTGTGCAAGTGACGAGATAGCGCTTCCAACAAAGTACAGTGGTTGGCGGGTTTCGTTCATTGGATCCTAAAAGCGGCCAGTCCGCTTCCCGCCAACCTCGGTCATGCTGCGCCAGTCAGCTTGCCCAACCAGCCCTTGGGCGCCGCTTCCGCAGGGGTCGCT
The DNA here is from genome assembly GCA_963742935.1 of uncultured Alphaproteobacteria bacterium. Lineage (GTDB taxonomy): Bacteria > Pseudomonadota > Alphaproteobacteria > Rhizobiales > Xanthobacteraceae > Bradyrhizobium. The sequence continues at coordinate 81,606 of CAVUOI010000007.1, forward strand.
GCAGCCCCGCCAACAACTTCTCCGAACGACTTAAAGAATTCCCCCGCTAGTTTCTTCGCGGTGGAATCGATCAGCCGCGCGCCGAGTTGCGCGAGTTTGCCGCCGATCTGCGCGTCGACCTCGTAGAACAGCACCGTCACATCTGGACTTTCCGCGCTGAGCTTCACCGTCGCGCCGCCCTTGGCAAACCCCGCCACCCCGCCTGAGCCCTCGCCCGAGATTCGATAGCTGTTCGGCGGATCGAGATCGGACAACGTCACCTTGCCGCTGAAGGTCGCCTTCACCGGCCCGACCTTGAACACGACGGTCGCGGTCATCTCGGTCGGCGAGGACATCTCGAGCGACTGACAGCCCGGGATGCACTGCTTCAAGATTTCGGGATCGTTGAGCGCGGCCCAGACCTTCTCCTTCGGCGCCGGGATGCGCTGGCTGTCGTTCATCTGCATGGTTAAGTCCTTATCTGCTGGAAACGGTATTGGCCGCGCGCTGGCCGCGGCGGCGTTCGACGGTGATTTCGGCGAGGATCGACATCGCGATCTCCTCCGGCGTGATGGCGCCGAGATCGAGCCCGGCCGGCGCCTTGACGCGGTCGATCGCCTCGCGCGCGACGCCGCCGGCGACGAGCTTGTCGCGCAGCGCGATCATCTTGCGGCGGCTGCCGACGAAGGCGTGGTACTCGGCCTTGACGGCAATGGCCTGCTTGAGCGCGGCCTCATCGCCCTTGCCCTGGGTCGAGACCACCACGAAGCGGCGGGCTTCGTTGAGATAGCGCGGCTCGAAGCCATCGATAACGACATGCGCCTCCGGCTCGCCCGCGAGATCGGCCGCTGGCGCGGCCAGCGTGACGTGATAGCCGAGCTGGCGGGCTTGCGCGGTCAACGACATCGCCACCGGACTTGCGCCGAAGATCAGCAGCGAGGGATGCGGCAGCACCGGCTCGACGAAGATGTCCATGGTGCCCTTGCTCGGGCACATGTTGCTGGCAAAGCGGATGCCCTCGCGGTTCTCGCCCGGCTTGACGCCAAGCTCGGCCAGCATGTCTTCCGGCTGCACCGACACCATGCGCGGCTCGCCGTCGGCCAGCGCCTCGCGCGCCGCCTTCAGCACCGCACCGCGCGCACAGCCGCCGCCGATCCAGCCCGCCGCGATCGTGCCGTCCGGGCGGATGATCGCCTTGGCGCCGGCCTTCGCCGCCGTTACCGACACCGTGCGCACCACCGTCGCCAGCGCGAACGCCTGCTCGGCGGATTTCATCTGCGCCACCAATTCCATCACTTCGACATGCGCCGTCATCGATGGCTCCATCACAGCTTTGCCAGATAGGGTTCGAGCGCGGTCAGGCTGTTCAGCGTATTGGCCGGCGCGTAGAGATCGACATGCGGCAGCGCCGCCTTGATGCCCGCGGCTTCGGGCGAATAGCCGTCCCATGCCATCATCGGATTGAGCCAGACGATGCGGCGGCAGCGGCGGCCGAGCGCGGCCATCTCGCGGCCGAGCAGCGCGGCATCGCCGGTCTCGTAGCCGTCGGACACGATCATCACGACGGTGCGCGAATGAATCACCCGCGCCGCATGCCAGCGATTGAACGTCTGCAGGCTCTCGCCGATCTTGGTGCCGCCGCCGGCGCCCTGCGCCAGGATCGAGAGACGATCCAGCGCGCGCGCAGCGCTCTTTTCCTTCATCGCATCGGAGACGTGGGCGAGCCTGGTGTGGAACAGAAACGCCTCGGCCTCGCGAAACTCATCGAGAATGCCGTGGATGAAGCGCAGGAATACGCCAGTGTACATGCTCATCGAACCCGAAGCATCGAGCAGCATCACGAGCCGCAGCGGCTTGTCCTTGCGCTGCCGCTTGACGAGATCGATCGGCACACCGCCATGGCTGATATTGCCGTGAATGGTGCGCCGCAGATCGAGCCGGTAGCCACGCCGCCGCGCCAGGTCGCGCCGCGTCAGCCGCGTGCGCATCGCCCGCGCCAGCCGGGCGGCCGCCTCATGCGCCTGCTCGATCTGTGCGGGATCGGCGATCTTGCGGAAATCCACATCCGTGAGATTGTCGGCGCGCGAGGCGCCTTCCATGCGGCCTTCGCCGCTGCGATCCGCACCGGCTTCGTCGGTGGATGGAACCTGATCCATCGCCGTCTCACCACGGGAGCGCTGGCTGTCAGCCAAACTCTTGAGCGATGGATTGTTCGCGCCCTTCGACGAACCCATGGTCACGGATCGTGACCGCACGCGCTTGCCGAGCCAGAACGCGTCAAAGATGCCGTCGAATTTCTCCCAATCGGATTTGCGCGCCGAGAACAGGTGCTTGAACGCCGAACGCAACAGACCCGGTTTGGCCGCATAGCCGGCCGTCATCAGTTCAGCCGCGTCCTGGCCTTCGGCGAGGCCGACGGCGAACCCGCTGTCGCGCAGGGTTTTGAGAAACGCGGCGAGCTTTGACGCGACAAGGCGCGAGACCTCATCGAGTTCTTCGTAACCGGGATTGGTGCCGCAACAGCTCATGCGACTTTCCCCAACAGGCGTTCGCTGACCTCGCGCGTGACCCGCGACTTGTCTTCATGGGTCTTGAGCAGGCACATCAAGGTCTCGTGGACCGTCTCGGGCGCATCATGCAGATCGCGGACATCGAGGCCGACCAGGGCCGCCGCCCAATCCAGCGTCTCCGCGACTCCCGGCACCTTGCGCAATTCTTCCTTGCGGATGCCTTCGACCATCCGCGCGATCTGCAGCGACAGCGACGCGCTGGCGCCATCGATCCGCGCCATGATGATGCGCGCCTCGCGATCGGCATCGGGATAATCGACATAATGATAGAGGCAGCGGCGGCGCAGCGCGTCGGAGAGTTCGCGCGTTCCGTTAGAAGTCAGCACCACATGCGGGATCGCCGTCGCCTTGATGGTGCCGAGTTCGGGGATCGAGACCTGAAAATCCGACAGCAGTTCGAGCAGGAACGCCTCGAACTCGTCGTCGGCGCGATCGATTTCGTCGATCAGCAACACCGGCGGCTTGTCGCGCCGGATCGCCGCCAGCAACGGCCGCTCCAGCAGGTACTTTTCGGAAAAGATCTGGTGTTCGACATCGTCAGGATTATCGCCGCGATGGGCCTGGATCGACAGCAACTGCCGCTGATAGTTCCACTCGTACAACGCGGACGATTGATCGAGCCCCTCATAGCATTGCAGGCGGATCAGCTCCGTCGCATGCACGGAGGCCAGCGCTTTCGCCACTTCGGTCTTGCCGACGCCCGCCTCGCCTTCCAGCAGCAACGGACGCCGCAGCAATTGCATCAGCGAGATCGCGGTCGCAAGTTCGCCGTCGGCGATATAACCCGAGGCAGCCAGCGCTTGCGCGATCTCTTCGCGATTTTTCATTGCTACTCCCGTGGCCTTCATGGTTCGAGACGCGCGAAGACGCGCTCCTCACCATGAGGGACCAACACCTCATCCTGAGCTAGTAGACCTCATCCTGAGGAGCGGCGCCTTCGCCGCGTCTCGAAGGATGAAAGCCCCCGCTCCGGCAACCGCTTTACGCCACCGCCCCCAGATCCTTCGCCGCCTTCCAGTTGCGCCAGTAATCATGCGGCATCTGGATATGCGTAGAGCCAAGGAACGAGAACGCATCATTGACCGCGTTGGAGAACGCCGGCACGCCGCCGACATTCGGGCTTTCGCCGACACCCTTGGCGCCGATCGGGTGATGCGGCGACGGGGTGACGGTGAAGTCGGTTTCCCAATGCGGGGTCTCGACGGCGGTCGGCATGAAGAAATCCATGAACGAGCCGGTGACGACGTTGCCTTCAGGATCGTAGCGGATTTCCTGGCCCATCGCGATCGCGAAGGCTTCGGTCAATCCGCCATGTACCTGACCCTCGATGATCATCGGGTTGATGCGGGTGCCGCAATCGTCCAGCGCATAGAAGCGCCTGATCTTGTAGACCCCGGTATCGACGTCGATGTTCATCACGCAGATATACGCACCAAATGGATACGTCATGTTGGGCGGATCGTAGTAGCTGACCGCCTCCAGGCCCGGCTCCATGCCGGGCGGCACCGAATTGTAGGCCGCCCAGCAGATGTCCTTCATCGACATGGTTTTCTCAGGCAACCCTTTCACGCGAAAACCGTCGATATCCCATTCGAGGTCGCCTTCATGGACCTCGAGCTTGTAGGCCGCGATCATCTGCGCCTTGGCCTTGATTTTTCGCGCGGCCATGGCGATTGCGGCACCCGCCACCGGCGTCGAACGCGAGCCGTAGGTGCCGAGCCCATAGGGTGCGGTATCGGTATTGCCTTCCTCGACCATGATGTCATCGGCGGGAATGCCGATCTCGGTGGCGATGATCTGCGCCCAGGTGGTCTCATGACCCTGGCCCTGGCTCTTGGAGCCGACCCGCGCGATGCCCGCGCCGGTCGGGTGCATGCGGATTTCGCAGGAATCGAACATCGCAATACCGAGGATGTCGCAATTCTTCGATGGGCCGGCACCGACGATTTCGGTGAAGAACGACACGCCGAGCCCCATGATCTCTCGGGTCTCGCCGCGCTTGAACGCCGCGCGCTGTTCGGCCTGCTCCTTGCGCAGGCCGGCATAGTCGACCGTCTCCATCATCTTCCGCATGGCCGTGTGGTAGTCGCCGGAATCGTACTCCCAGCCCAGCGCCGAGTGATACGGGAACTGCTCGGCCTTGATGAAGTTCTTCAACCGCAACTCCGCCGGATCCATCCCCAGTTTCTGCGCCAGAATGTCCATGCCGCGCTCGATGCAATATGCAGCTTCCGTCACCCGGAACGAACATCGATAGGCGACGCCGCCCGGCGCCTTGTTGGTGTAGATGCCGTCGACCGCCAGATGCGCGGTCGGGAAATCATACGATCCCGTGACGATATTGAAGAAGCCGGCCGGCCATTTCGAAGGATCGGCGCACGCATCGAACGCGCCGTGATCGGCCAGCACATGCACGCGCAAGCCCGTGACCTTGCCTTCCTTGGTCGCGGCGATTTCGGTCGTCATATGATAATCGCGTGCAAACGAGGTCGCGGTCAGGTTCTCGATGCGATCCTCGACCCACTTCACCGGCTTGCCGGTAACGATGGAGGCGACCGCCGCGCAGATATAGCCGGGATAGGCGCCGACCTTGTTGCCGAAGCCGCCGCCGATATCAGGCGCGATCACGTGGATCTTGTGTTCCGGAATTTTTGCAATCAGCGCCACCACGGTGCGGATGACGTGCGGTGCCTGGAAGGTGCCCCAGATCGACAGCTCGCCCTTGATCTTGTCGAACGAGCAGACGCACTGGCAGGTTTCCAGCGGCGACGGATGGGTGCGGTGATAGGAGAGCATCTCCTTGATCGTCACATCCGCCTTCTTGAACGCGGCGTCGGTGAGGTCCTTGTCGCCGACGGTCCATTCGAAGACGTGGTTGTGGTGCTTGCGCGGGCCATGCGCACCCGTGGTCTTGCCGGCGAGATCTTCGCGCAGCACCGGCGCGTCGGCGTCCATCGCCTTGAACGGATCGATCACGACCGGCAGCGGCTCGTATTCGACGATCACCTTGTTGATGCCGTCGTCGGCGGCATAGCGGTCGGTCGCGACCACGAAGGCGACTTCCTGATTCTGGAACAGCACTTTTCCGTCGGCCAGCACCATCTGCACGTCGCCGGCGAGCGTCGGCATCCAGGCGAGGTTGACGGTCTTCAGCGTCTCGGCGGTGATCACCGCGAGCACGCCAGGCACTTTCAGCGCCTCGGTGTCGTCGATCTTCTTGACGCGCGCATGCGCGTGCGGCGAGCGAACGAAATCGCCGTGCAGCATGCCGGGCAGCTTCACGTCGTCGACGTAATTTCCCCGGCCTTGCGTGAAGCGGATGTCTTCCACCCGCTTGCGCTTGCAGCCCATTCCCTCGAGTTTGGCTTCGCGTTGTTCCCGCGTGGGAGTCATGTCGTTCATTCCGCAGCCTCCTGGAATTCAACGCCGTTGATCTTGGCGGCGGCATATTGAATGGCCTTGACGATGTTCTGGTAGCCGGTGCAGCGACAGATATTGCCCGAAATACCCATCCGGATTTCTTCTTCCGAAGGCGTCGGATTTTCCTTCAGCAGCCGCTGCGCGCGCAAAATCATGCCCGGAGTGCAGAAGCCGCATTGCAGACCGTGCATCATGCGAAAGCCCTCCTGTAGCGCCGACAGCGAACCGTCGGCATTGGCGACGCCCTCGATGGTCATGATGTCGGAACCCTGGGCCTGCACCGCGAACATCGTGCAGCTTTTCACCGACATGCCGTCGATATCGATGGTGCAGGCGCCGCAATGGGTGGTCTCGCAGCCGATATGGGTGCCGGTGAGCGAGAGATTTTCGCGGATGAAATGCACCAGCAGCGTGCGCGGTTCGACGAGGCCTTCAACCTCGGCGCCGTTCACCTTCATGGTGACGTGAGTTTTTGCCATCTGTCCCTCCCTTAAACGGCTTTGGTCATGGCGCGCTGCAAGGCGCGCGCGACCATGATGCCGCCGACATGTTTGCGGTATTCGACCGGGCCGCGGGCGTCCGCCGCCGGTGACATGATGGCTTCCGCCGCGGCGGCCGCCTTCTTCAGCGTAGCCGGATCGAGGCTGGTGCCGATCACGGCCTTGGCGGCGTCCTCGGCCAGCAGCGGCGTCTCCGAGAGGTTGGTCAAACCGATCTGACAGGTGGCAACCTTGCCGCCCTTCATCGTCAGCACGACCGCGGCAGCCGCGGTGGCGTAATCGCCGACCTTGCGCTTGAGTTTCTCGTAGGCGTAGCCATGACCGGCGGCGGATACGGGGACGGTGACCGCGGTCAGGATTTCGCCGGGCTCGAGCGCGGTGAAATAGGCGCCCTGGTAGAACTCGGTCGCTGCGACCTCGCGCGCGCCGGATTTGCCTTCGAGGCGATAGCTTGCGCCCAAGGTCATCATCAGCGCCGGCATGTCGTTGCCGGGATCGCCATTGGCGACGTTGCCGCCGATGGTGCCGCGATAGCGCACCTGGGGATCGGCGATCAGCAGCGCGGTTTCGTGCAGGATGGGCAGGAACTTGCCGATGTCCTCGGACGCCAGCAATTCGTGCTGGGTGGTCATCGCACCGATGACGATGGTGTCGCCTTCGCGGCGAATGCCCTTGAGGCTGGCGACCCCATGCAGATCGATCAAATGCTCGGGGCTCGCGAGCCTGAGCTTCATCATTGGAACCAGGCTGTGACCGCCGGCCAGCGGGCGGGCCTCATCGCCGAGCGTCGAAAGCAGGTTTACGGCGTCGGCCAGCGTGGCCGGCCGGTGATAGCTGAACGGGCCAGGAATCATGCGTTTCCTCCATTCGTCCTTTGCGGACGTTCGAGGCAAAGCTGATTGGAGGTGTTCTAAAGCGCAACGACGCCGGCACAAGGGGAGGAAAATCGCACGAAATGCGGATGAGCCCGCACGAAATGCGTCAGGCTTACCGACCTAAATCAGGAGGCATGCCGCTTGGCGAGACCGAGCCGGGCCTTCACCTCGGCGATCTTGGCCCGGCTGACCGGCACCCGGTGCGGCGACTGGCCGTCGAGTTCGACGATCGCGCCATCGCCTTCCCTGCGAACCAGGGTGACGTGGGCCATCGCCACGATATGGCTGCGGTGCACCCGGAGGAACAATCCCGGATCGAGCTGGGCCTCGGCCTCCGAGATCGACCATGGGCACATCCGTTCCCGGATACCGTCGTGCACCTTGGTGTAGTGCGCGTCGGCCCGGACGCTCCTGACCTCGGCGCTGTCGATGAAATGGGTGCCATCGGCGCCTTCGACCGGCAACCGCGGCGCGGGCGCGGCCCGGGGTGGCTGGCCGATGCCGCCAAGCGGCGTCGGCCGCAGCCGCGGGGGTGGCGCGGTGGCGCTGGGTTCCGCCGGCGCGATGGATGCGTCGGGGCCGGCTGCGGGAATGGTGGCGACCGCATCTGTTACCACTGCGGCCTTCTTGCGCGGGTCCGGCACCAGCGACAGCAGGAAACCCGCCGCAATCACGAAGCAGAGCAAGGCCACGACCAGCGACAGCAATTGCGAGGACGCGGTCAGCCCGTCGACATGGTGATGCGATCCTTGCGCCGGTGGAACCAGGTGCACGCCGGCCATCGCGGTATAGTGCATGCCCGACACCGCAAAGCCGAAGGCGACCGCGCTGAGCGCGAGTTGCACGCCGCCCTGCCGCGCCAAAAACGCACGCAGGCCGCCATAGGCCGTGGCGATGGCGATCAGCACCGACAGTCCGATCATGGCGGCATCATGCGTCATGGCGAAATTGCCCGACAATCCATGCATGCCGACATAATGCATGATGGCGATACCGACCCCGAGCAGCACCGCCGAGGACACCACGCGCAGCATCGACGGCTCGCCGACGCTGACGAAGAACAGCGAAATGCCCACGACCAGCGCGCAGATCAGGAACGAGTTGATGGTCGGCAGCACCAGATAGACGGCGCCCGCCGGCAGCGGCGCCGCCAGCATGCCGACGAAATGCATGGTCCAGATGCCGATGGCGAGAAAGAACGCAGCGCCGGCCAACAGCAGGCGATGACTAGCGTCCGGCGTCCCGCGGATGCGCGCGGCGATGCCGAAGCCGGTGTAGCCTCCCAGAATCGCGATCGCCACCGAGAGCGCGACGAGATAGGGATCGTGTCCTTCGAACATGATCGTCTCGGCTGCCCGTCTCCACGGGCATGCCTCCTCCCACCGCCGAGTTTATAGACGCGGCGGTGGAATTGACAATCAGCCGATCGTGAGAAGCTTAACCCACGATCCCCGCGGCCACCTGCCCGCGCAGCCGTTCCAGGCTGTGCAGCGTGCTGGCGCAGGCTTCCGCGACCTCGATGCCCTTGATGACAAAATGCTTGCGGAAGAAGTCGTGATGCACGGCGCTGTCGTGAAACTGCTGCGGCGTCAGCACCGCCGAGAAGATCGGCACCTCGGTCTTGAGCTGCACGTCCATCAGCGCCTTGATCACGGTGTCGGCGACGAATTCGTGGCGGTAGATGCCGCCGTCGACCACCAGGCCGGCGGCCACGATCGCGGTGTAGCGCCGCGTCTTGGCCAGCAGTTGCGCATGCAGCGGGATCTCGAACGCACCCGGCACTTCGAACACGTCGACCTGCGCGCGCGAGATCTGACGTGCCTCGATCTCCTCGAGGAACGCGATGCGGCATTCCTCGACCACGTCGCGATGCCAGGACGACTGCACGAAGGCGACGCGCTGCGGCTTGACGAAGCGCGGATGCGTCGGCGTTGGTGGACGCTCGGGCACATCAGGTGTGCCGTTCGTTTCGATGAGCTGCGGTGGGGATTGGACTTCAGGCTCTAGCAACGTCTGATTCATGGCTTTCCTCTTTCAGGACCAGAATCAGGGCATACGGAACGACGTCAGCCCACGCGCAAACGCGCGAAGGCCGCCGCAAACCGTTCTCTTTCATCCGGACTGTAACCGTCGGCTTCGGAATCGCACCGAATCTGCTGACCCTTCTTCCCGGGAGGAAAGGAGGCGCTCGCGGGCTTGGGCTACGTCACCCTTACCGCCGGTGGGGATTTTCACCCCGCCCTGAGAACATCGGCCGCCCGGAATGGACGACCTGCCACGAATATGACCAAACGCCGGGCCGTCAGCAAGCACCTTTGGCATGGGGAAACGGCATGTGCCCATGCCCCCGGAACAGGGCGCGCGCGTGCCTTTACTTGAAGCGCCTCAATTGGGATAGGCTTGCTGCCAACAGGGGACGCTCGACATGGATTTTCTTCTTCGCCGGAATTTCCTCAAGCTCGCCGGTACGCTCATCGCGCTGCCCGCTTTGCCGCGGCTGGCGTCCGCGCTCGATTATCCGACGCGGCCGACCAAGATCGTTGCGGGTTTTGCCGCCGGCGGCGGCGTCGACATCACCGCGCGCCTGATCGGCCAGTGGCTGGCCGATCATCTCGGGCAACCCTTCGTGGTCGAGAACCGCACCGGCGCCGGCGGTAACATCGGCACCGAGGCTGTCGTGAACGCAGCACCCGACGGATACACGCTGCTGCTGGCGACGGTCCCCAACGCCGTGAATGCCTCGCTCTACGAAAAGCTCAATTTCAATTTCGTCCGCGACATCGCGCCGGTCGCCGGCGTCATCCGCGTGCCGATGGTGGTGCTGGTTCACCCTGCCGTGCCCGCAAAGACGCTCGCCGAATTCATCGCCTACGCCAAGGCCAATCCGGGAAAGGTCAACATGGCCTCGGCCGGCAGCGGCAGCGCGCCGCACATGGCGGGCGAACTGTTCAAGATGATGACCGGCGTCGACATGGTCCACGTGCCCTATCGCGGCCAGGGGCCGGCGCTGACGGATTTGCTCGGCGGCCAGGTGCAGATCCTGTTCGCGGCCGCGCCCGGCACTGTCGATCACGTCAAGACCGGCAAGCTGCGCGCGCTCGCGGTGACCACAGCGGCGCGCATGCCTGATCTGCCCGACGTCCCGACGGTGGCGGATACCGTGGCAGGCTATGAAGCCAGCCAGTGGTACGGTTTCGCCGCGCCGAAAAACACGCCAGCCGAGATCATCGAAAAGCTCAACAAGGAAATCAACGCGGCCATTGCCGATGCCGGCATGAAGGCAAAGCTCGCCGCGATCGGCGGCGATCCGATGCCGGGCCCGCCGGCCGATTTCGGCAGACTGATCGCGGACGACACCGAGAAGTGGGGCAAGGTGGTGCGCGCGGCAGGCCTCAAGCCGGAGTGAGCGTTAACGCGCTATTTGCGAACGATCCGCGACGTATCGATGCACGGCAAAAACATTCACGGATCCTTAAAGCCGGCATCCTAGAGGTGTCTATCGCGCCCAATTCCAGATCGCCCGGGCGACGCACGGGGAACACGCGTGACACACGCCGCCGAAATTGCCGCCACGGATGCAGCAAGGCCTGCGGACCGGACATCGCAAACCCCAATTCTTCAAACCAGCATCCTGGCGCCATCTGCCATCGCGCTCGGCTCGCTGCTTGCAGGCGCGATCTACACCTGGTTCGTCGGCGAAGACGTCAACTGGGATTGGATGAACTACCACGAATACAATGTCTGGGCTGTCATCAACGACCGCTACGGCATCGACGCGATGCCGGCGGGTTTCCAGACCTACTTCAATCCGGTCGTTTATTTCCCGATCTACTATCTGCGCCATTTGCTGCCGCTGCCCTACGGCATGATGATCATGGGCGCGGTGCACGGCCTCAATCTGCTCTTGATCTATTTCCTCGTCCGCGTCCTGCTGCGGGAAACCGCGACAGCGAGCGCGATCGGCGCGGCGATCCTGATCGCTGCGGTCGGGCCGATGACGCTTTCGGAGGTCGGCACCAGCTTCTCCGACATTCTCACTGCACTTCCCATTCTCGCCGGCTGCGTCCTGATCCTGTCGGCAGGCGAATCAAATCACGGACGCTACGTTCTCGCCGGCGTTCTGATCGGCGCGGCCGTCGGGCTGAAACTGACCAACGCCGTCTATGCCATCGGCGCCGTCGCCGCCGTGCTCGCCGCGCACCGTCCGGTGCTGGCGACGCTCTGCCTCGGCATCGGCGGCGCGGCCGGCGCGCTCGTGACCGGCGGCGCCTGGAGCCTGATGCTGTGGCGTGAGTTCGGCAATCCCGTCTTCCCGATGTTCAATGCCGTGTTCCGCTCGCCTGAATTGATGGCGGCCAACATCATGGACTGGCAGTTCCTGCCGCACGGCCTGCTCGACGCGCTCGCCTACCCATTCTACTGGCTGGTCGGCGACCACAGGAGTTCGGAATATCCGTTCCGCGACGCTCGCTTTGCGGTCGCCACCGTGCTGATCGTGCTCGGCATCGGCCGCGGCCTCGTCACGCGCACCGACATCTTCACGCGACGCGACACCCAGTTCCTGCTGTTCTTCGGCGTCTCCTACGCGGCATGGCTCGCCGTGTTCTCGATCCAGCGCTACGCGGTCGCGCTGGAGCTGTTGTGCGCGCCGCTGATCATCCTCCTGATCGCACGCATCATGGCCGGCGCACCGGGGTCCGCCGCGCTCCGCGGATCTCCGATGCGCCTGAATGCGGTGATACTGGCCGTAGCCCTTGCCATCGCGCTGTGGACGCAACCCGGCGACTGGTTCCGCCGCCCCTGGTCCAGTCCGTACCAGCCGGCGATTTCGAAATCGCTCGAACAGCCCGCGAACTATCTGCTGCTCGACAAGCCGCTCGCCTATATCGCCCCGCTGCTGCCGCCGCAGTCGCGGTTCTATCTGATCGCCGACATCGCCCTGCCGATCATGCCCGACGGCAGGTTCGACCGCCGCGTCCGCGCCGCGTTGCAGGATCCGCCGCCGGGCGGCACATGGGGATTGCACACGCGCGACAAGCCGATCCGCGAACCCTTGCTGGAGCGCTACGGCCTGCGCGTCGATGCTTCCCGCGCCTGCGTCGAAATCGAGGGCGCGTGGCTCGGAACGGCCGTCGTGGCATGTCCGCTGGTCGCGCGGTAAAAGCAGGCCGCAGCCGTCCGGCGGGCCGCTTTCGGGCGCGCGGACGGGAAAATCAACCATTCATTAACTATTATGGCGGACTTCGCCCTATTTCACCGGCCGATCGACTCCGCGGAGTTTAAATTCGATTCCGGTTTGTTCTCAAAATAATAGTCATGCCCGCGATCTGCTGTGGACGACGTTGCTTTGCCCTGTGGACGGACTCCGGGGTGAGTTGCGCGGATTCCGCAAATCACATCAGTTGAGCTTCGGCAGCCCCGGGAGGATCATCGATCGGGGGGATTGCAGCCGGCGGCGGCGCACGAACTTAACGCGCGTCGTGTTCCGTGCGCGTATCAGAAGAATTCAAAAACAAGGTCGAGACGGCATGTCCCTCCTCGAAGGCATTATCGATTCCCAGAACAACCCGCTCGCGGCGGTCGAGGACATTGCCGCCGAGAACAACTGGCCGTTCGAGCGCTCCGGTGAAGACGAGGTCACCATCGTCTCCAAGGGCAACTGGATCGACTATCAGCTCTCTTTCACCTGGATGGGCGAGATCGAGGCGCTGCACCTGGCCTCCGCCTTCGACATGAAGATTCCGCCGGCGCGCCGCGCCGAGGTGCAGCGGCTGATCGCTTCCATCAACGAGCAATTATGGGTCGGCCATTTCGACATCTGGACCCATACCGGCATGATCATGTACCGGCAGGCGCTGGTGCTGCCGGGCGGGCTGACCGCCTCGACCGCGCAATGCGAGGCCATGCTGGCCGGCGCCATCCACGCCTGCGAGCGCTACTACCCGGCGTTCCAGTTCGTGGTCTGGGCCGGCAAGACCGCGCCGGAAGCGATGAGCGCCGCGATGTTCGATACCGCGGGCGAGGCGTAGTCCCCGCTCCATACTCCAAGTCGTTCCTGCGAACGCAGGAACCCATACGCCGCAGCCTCTCGGCTCAAGCAAACTGCTTGTGGCCCCTTCTCTCGCTTCACTAAAACCGCCGGTGGTTATGGGTCCCTGCTTTCGCAGGGACGACAGCAGTGGTGACCGCGGTGAGCAACAACACCCTTCAAAACCTCCACGGCACCCTCGCGCTGGCCGGCGCCGGCAAGATGGGCGGCGCGATGCTGACGGGATGGCTGGCCGGCGGCCTCGACCCCAAACGCATCGTGGTGATCGAGCCGCATCCCTCGCCCGAGATGACAGCGCTGGCGGCGCAAGGCATCCGGCTCAATCCCGCCGCACACGACACCGGCGAGGTCGACACGCTGGTGGTCGCGGTGAAGCCGCAGTCGTTCCGCGAGGCCGGCGCCACGTTCAAGCCGTTCGCCGGCGCATCGACGCTGGTGGTCTCGATCATGGCCGGCACGCCGATCGCCTTGCTTGAAGCGGTCTGCGGCGGCAGCGTGGTGCGCGCCATGCCGAATACGCCGGCCGCGATCGGCCGCGGCATCACGGTCGCGGTCGCGGCGAAGAGCGTCAACGCCACCCAGCGCGCGATCGCGGATGCGCTGTTGCGCGCCACGGGTTCGGTGGAATGGGTCGACAAGGAAAGCCTGATGGACGCGGTGACCGCGGTCTCCGGCTCCGGCCCGGCCTATGTCTTCCTGCTCGCCGAAGAACTCGCGCGCGCCGGTGTCGCGGCCGGCCTGCCGGCGGAGCTGGCCGCAAAACTCGCCCGCGAAACCGTCGCCGGCTCCGGCGAACTGCTGCATCGCTCGGAACTCGCGCCCGCCACGCTACGCCAGAACGTCACCTCGCCCGGCGGCACCACCGCCGCCGCGCTGGATGTGCTGATGGGCCCGAACGGCCTGCAGCCGCTGCTGACGCGCGCGGTCGCCGCCGCGACGCAGCGTTCGAAGGATCTGGCGAAGTAGAGAATCGTAGGGTGGGCAAAGGCGCGAAGCGACGTGCCCACCATCCATCGACGTCCGCAATTGTAAATGGTGGGCACGCTGCGCTTTGCCCACCCTACGGCTTCGAGACGCGCTACGCGCTCCTCAGGATGAGGTCGAACAGCGCCGCTATTTCCCCGCCAGCCGCTTCGTAAACGTCTCGGCATTGACCAGCCCGCGCGCATGGCGGCCGTCGCCGATCTTCCGCTCGCCCTCAAAAGCCTCGACCTCGAAGCGGATCACGCGCCGCTCCACCGCAAAAACCTTCCCCGTGACACGCACCGTAGCACCAACCAGCGCCGCGCCGAGATGGCGGATATCGACCTCGGTACCGACCGTGATCCAGCCCGGCTGAAGATGCGGCCGGATCGCGTCGCTGGAAGCCATCTCCATTTCCAGGATCATCATCGGCGTCGCAAACACCAGCGGCATGCCGGGCACGAAATGCCCGACCGTGCGTTCCGCCGGCACCACCAGCGTCCGTTCCGCGCTCATGCCGATGGTGATGAAGTCGCGTGCGTCCATGGGCTTGCTTTCTTCACCCTCCCCTTGTGGGGGAGGGTGGACGCGATGCGAAGCATCGCGGACGGGTGAGGGGTATGTCTCCACGAGCAACCTGTCGCGTGGGCGTTCGCCGATAGAACCCCTCATCCGGCGCTTCGCGGCCACCTTCTCCCACAAGGGGCGAAGGAAGGAAGACCCTACTTCTTCGCCGCGGCCGCGCGCTCGACGAACGTCTTGCCGCCCTTCATCTTGTGGGCCAGCGGCGCTTCGTTGATCTGGATCACGACCGCATCGGCATCGACGCCGAGGTTCTTGACCAACGCCTGGGTGATGTCGCGCATCATGCCGGCCTTCTGTTCGTCGGTGCGGCCGAAGGCCATGCTCACGGTGATCTCAGGCATTTTTTCGCTCCCTTTGCTCTTGCTCGTTTCAATTCAGTCCTCATCCTGAGGAGCGGCCTCTTGGCCGCGTCTCGAAGGATGACATTATTGTCCTCATGGTTCGAGACGGCGCAAGAGCGCCTCCTCACCATGAGGGCTTAATTCCACGTCACGTCATGGCGCGCCAGCACTTCGCGCACGGCATCGACGAGCTTGTCCTGGTCGACCTCGTATTGGGCCTCGGCCTGCTTCTTCAAATACTCTTCGCGGTCCTTGATCTCGGTAAGCCCCGCGCCAAGGATGAGATCCTTGATCTGGATCTTGCCGTTCGCCCGCTCATCCGACCCCTGCACGATCGCGCACGGCGCGTTGCGCCGGTCGGCATATTTCATCTGCTGGCCAATGCTGTGTTTTGGATTTCCAAGGTACAGCTCGGCGCGGATATTCGCATTGCGCAGCGTCGCGACCATCTTTTGATAGTCAGCGATTTCTCCTCCGAACACCGTGACGACGACCGGACCAAAGGCCGGCTTGGTGTCGAGCTTGCCGAGCATCGTCAGCGCGGCCTGCAGCCGCGACACGCCGATGGAAAATCCCGTCGCCGGCACCGGCTCGCCGCGGAAGCGCGAGACAAGGCCGTCATAGCGACCACCGCCGCCGACCGAGCCGAAGCGCACCGGGCGGCCTTTTTCGTCCTTGGTTTCGAGCGTGAGTTCGACCTCGTAGACCGGGCCGGTGTAGTATTCGAGGCCGCGCACGACGGACGGGATCGATGCACGATACGATCCGATCCATATCCCGAGCGGCTGACGAGCTAGGTTGATCTCCTCGAGTTCGTCGCGACCCCTCTTGCTCCGATCTTGCTTCGCGCTTGCTCGCAGCGTCGACTGAGGCGCTTGCCCGGCTTACGAGTCGGCGCTGAACTAGACCAGACAGAACGATATGCGGTCGCCGCATCTCAGGCCGGCACCCTTGGTGAAATCACCGACTTTCATCCTTGCGGCCCTTCGCCAGCAACAGACTGCACGCCTCCTCTCCAAGCCGATCGAATTTGTCGATCGCGCGCAGCACAGTCAGCTTTCGTGCCGGCGTTCATCGCCGCCAAGCCCGATGCTCTCCATCACCCCATCGAGCACCTTGCGGTTATTGACCTTCACCACATAGCTGCCGCGCGGAATGCCGAGCGCTTCCATCGTATCCGCCGCCATCATGCACATCTCGGCATCGGCCGCCGGCGACGCACTGCCCACCGTATCCGCATCGAACTGCATGAACTGCCGGAAGCGGCCCGGGCCCGGCTTCTCGTTGCGATAGACGTAACCGGCGCGATAGCTGCGATACGGCTTCGGCAGCGCGTCGAAATTCTCCGCCACATAGCGCGCCAGCGGCGCGGTCAAATCGTAGCGCAGCGAGATCCACTGCTCGTCGTCGTCCTGGAACGAGAACACGCCCTCGTTCGGCCGGTCCTGGTCGGGCAGGAATTTGCCGAGCGCGTCGGTGAACTCCATCGCCGGCGTTTCCACCGGCTCAAAGCCGTAGCGCTCGTAGACTTCGCGGATTTTCTCGACCATCCGGCGCGTGGCGGCAATCGCCGCCGGGCCACGATCTTCCAGCCCGCGCGGCAGGCGGGCGCGGAGTTTCTGGGGTTTTTTGGGTTTTTCAGCCATTTTCGGTCCACAACGCCTGGGGCGCGTTGGTACCAGCCAAGGCCCGGCCGGGCAACCGCCTCTTCCCTTCTCCCCTTGTGGGAGAAGGTGGCGCGAAGCGCCGGATGAGGGGTTCTCTCGGCTGGAGTGCTCGCGGAGAGAACCCCTCACCCGCCCTGCGGGCACCCTCTCCCACAAGGGGCGAGGGGAAGAAAATCTGCCGCTGCAGCTTTAAGGGCTTTCCATCCGCGCGCGGAGCGCGTCGGCGTCGGCCTTCGGCAATGATTTCAGCAGCGGTTTGATGGTTTCGCCGCCGACGATCTTGCCGTTCCGCGTGAACATCCAGTCCGAGATGTCGGCGTCACTGAACAGCGGCCACCTCGCCGGCCTTCTTGCCGGGCAGATCGCGCGGCGCGTTGGCGAACCGTCCGGAATAGCGGCCGTCCGCGGTCTTCTTCACGTCGGCCATCCAGATATGCTCGCCATTGTTCCTCGGATTCGAAAACCGCACCTTGAGGGAGTGACCGGTCTCCGACGGCTTTGGCGCGTCGTAGGAGGCCCAGAACGTCGGCAGCGTCGCCCGCCCTTTTGCGATGGCGGCGTTCATCTCTGCGTTACCGGAGCTGAGGTCGATCACCGGGGAGTGATCCTGCGCCGTGACGGCCCCCGTGGGAGAGCCGAGAACCGCAAGCACCGCCGCAACGGCGGCCGCTATGACGCATTTTGAGACGGTCGAGAGGGCCGAGTTCATCGTCGCCATGTCACGCACCGAATCCTGTCCGCGATCCGGGAGTTGGTCGCACCGAACAGCGAGAGAGTTCATGATCCTTCCCTTCTCCCCTTGTGGGAGAAGGTGGCGCGAAGCGCCGGATGAGGGGTTCCATCCGCGAATTCAAACGTGAGAGGTTTGCTCGCGGAGAAAACCCCTCACCCGTCTCGAATGAGCTTCCGCTCATTCGATCCACCCTCTCCCACAAGGGGAGAGGGGAAGATCACGCCGCCGCGGCCTTGTTGCCCTTCGGCTGCACTTCCGCCGAGTAATCCGCCATCAACTGCTCGCAGATCCTGCCCGGCGTGAACCTCCACTGTGCGATCTCTGCCACCGGCGTCACTTCCGCCGCGGTGCCGGTGATGAAGCACTCGGTGAAATCAGAAAGCTCCTCCGGCATGATGCGGCGCTCGATCACCTCGATGCCGCGGCGCCTCGCAAGATCGATCGCGGTGGCGCGGGTGATGCCGTCGAGAAAACAGTCGGCGATCGGCGTGTGGATTTTTCCGTCGCCGACGAAGAAGATGTTGGCGCCGGTACATTCCGCGACGCGGCCCTGCCAGTCCAGCATCATCGCATCCGCATAGCCCGCGCGCTCCGCCTTGTGCTTTGAGATGGTGCAGATCATGTAGAGGCCGGACGCTTTCGCCAGCGCCGGGATCGTCGCCGGATCGGGCCGGCGATACTCGGCCATGCACATGCGGATGCCCTTCAGCTTCTCGGCCGGATCGAAATAGCTCGGCCAATTCCAGGCGGCGATGGCGAGATGGATGGTGTTTGACGGCGCCGAGACGCCCATCATCTCCGAACCGCGCCAGGCAATCGGGCGCAGATAGGCGTTGGGCAGATGGTTGCTGTCGATCACCAGCTGTTTTGCGGCGTCAATCTCGGCCACCGAATATGGAATCTCGAAATCGAGGATGTTGGCCGAATTCTTCAGCCGCTCGGAATGCGCCGTGCTCCTGAAAACCCTGCCACCATAAGCGCGCTCGCCTTCGAACACGCAGCTCGCATAGTGCAGGCCATGGGTCAGGATGTGCACGTTGGCGTCGGCCCACGGCACGAGCTTGCCATCGTACCAGATGACGCCATCGATCTTGTCGAATGAAACTCCCATGGTCTCTCTCCCGGGTTGACGCAGTTCATCGATCGCGCACGCGTGCGCCTCCGCGGGACGCAGGCGGCCCCGTGCTCAAGTCAAAGAAAACGTTGCTTGTCTTAGAGCGGCGGAATAATTCCGCCGCCGGTCACTGGACCTTCCTGATCCAGTCGTGCGGGTCTTCGGCGCGGCCGTACTGGATGTCGACCAGCTTCTTGCGCAGGCCCATGGCGACCGGGCCGGCCGCGCCGCCACTGATCTGGAAATCGCCGCTCGCCGAACACACCTTGCCGATCGGCGAGATCACCGCCGCGGTGCCGCAGGCAAACGCCTCTTTCAGCCTGCCGCTGGCGGCATCCTTGCGCCACTGCTCGATCGTGTAGGGTTCTTCGCGCACCACCGTGCCGGCATCCTTGGCCAGCGCGATGATCGAATCGCGGGTGATGCCGGGCAGGATGGTGCCGAGCGGCGGCGTCGAGAGCGAGCCGTCGTCGAACACGAAGAACACGTTCATGCCGCCGAGCTCCTCGACATAGCGGCGCTCGACCGCATCGAGGAACACGACCTGGTCGCAGCCGTGCTCGATGGCTTCGGCCTGCGCGCGCAGGCTGGCGGCGTAATTGCCGCCGCACTTGACGGCGCCGGTGCCGCCGATCGCCGCGCGCGTGTAATTCTCCGACACCCAGATCGACACCGGCGCGGGGCCGCCCTTGAAATAGGAGCCGACCGGCGAAGCGATCACGGCAAAGATGTATTCCGCCGACGGCTTGACGCCGAGAAAGATCTCGCTCGCGATCATGAAGGGCCGCAGATAGAGACTGCCCTCGCCGCCCGGGATCCAGGCGCTGTCGATGCGCACGAGTTGCTCGACCGCCTCGATGAACACATCCTCGGGCAGCGGCGCCATCGCCATGCGATCGGCCGAATTCCTGAAGCGCCGCGCATTGGCGTCGGGGCGAAACAGGTTGACGCCGTTGTCGCGCTTGTAGGCCTTGAGGCCCTCGAAAATCTCCTGCGCGTAATGCAGGACGGCCGCGGCCGGATCGAGCGGGAAATTGGCGCGGGATTCGACCCGCGCGTCATGCCAGCCCTTGGCCTGGTTGTAGCGGACGATCGCCATGTGGTCGGTGAAGATCCGGCCGAAGCCGGGATCCGCGAGCTTTGCCGTGCGGTCCTTCTCGGGGGTCGGGTTGGCCGCCGGCTGAATGTCGAATTTCAAACTCATCCTCGTCGCTTCCTGCCCTCTGGCTTCCCTTGGGCTTCCGCCTTGTTCTTCCGCCGCCTGAACCGGCCGATAGCGGCACCGGCCTGCCTTTTCCGGGCGGGCCTGCTCAATAGGTCTGGACTTCACACCGCTCTGGACTTCATCATCGCCAGCCTAGCGGCCGGCTTCCGTTGCCGTCATGTCGGGTGAGGACATGCTTTTGCGGGATGCCGAAGTCCAGTATGTTTGCCGAAATGCCGCTCGACAATCGCACGGTAGTCCATTTGCGGCCGTTGCCGCCATCGCTGGCTTTTCCCGGCTGCCTGACACGTCACCAAGTTCGAAACGACTTAAAGTTTCGTCGTGGCTGGCAGTTTTGTAACATTGAACCCAAGATATGTCAACATGACTGACATAAATTTCTCAAGGGGTCCTGCCACCCCGGATTCGCAAGGCGGCGCCGGCACAACCGCGAGCCTCCGGGCCGGCGAATTGCGCTGGGATATCATCGAGCTGCTGTTCTTCGCCTACCGCGACTTCGTGGGCGATGCCGACCATGAGCTCGAGGCATTCGGCTTCGGCCGCGCCCATCACCGGGTGATGCATTTCGTCTACCGCTATCCCGGCCTCAAGGTCGCCGACCTCCTGGACGTGTTGCGGATCACCAAGCAGTCGCTCGGCCGGGTGCTGAAGCAGTTGCTCGACGAGGACTACATCATCCAGAAAACCGGCAATAACGACCGCCGGCAGCGCCTTCTTTACGCCACCCCCAAGGGCGAAGCCTTGGTGGCAAAGCTCGCAGGGCTGCAGACCGATCGCATCACAAGCGCGCTCCGGGACATCAATCCCGAAGGCGTCGCCGCGATCAGCCAGTTTCTGCGCGCGATGATCGATCGCGACGACCCCGACAAGGTGCTGGAGGCGATCTTCGGAACCGGCGCCAGGAAGTCGAGGGAGTAATCGTGGCGCAAGGAGCAACCATGGCTACAGCCGCCGCGCGCGCCCCCCAGCAACTGGCCGACGACGCCCCGCATCTGCTGCTGGTCGACGACGACCGCCGTATCCGCGATCTTTTGTCGCGGTTTCTGTCCGGCGAGGGTTATCGCGTCACCACCGCGTCGAGCGCGAACGACGCCCGCGCAAAACTGCTCGGCCTGCATTTCGACCTCCTGATCCTCGACGTCATGATGCCCGGCGAAACCGGCTTCGATCTTGCGCGGTTCATCCGCACGTCCTCTTCAGTCCCCATCATCATGCTGACCGCGCGCCACGAGGCGGAAGCGCGGATCGAGGGGCTACAGATCGGCGCCGACGACTATGTCGCAAAGCCGTTCGAGCCGCGCGAACTGATCCTGCGCATCGGCAATATCCTCAAGCGCTCCGCGCCGCCGCCGGTGGAGGCGCTGGAGCAGATCGCGTTCGGCCCTTACTTGTTTCATCTCGACCGCGGCGAACTGCGCCAGGGCGAGGAGACCATTCATCTGACCGACCGCGAGCGCGAAATGCTGCGCATCCTGGCGGTCGCGCCCGGCGATACCGTGCCGCGCGCGGCGCTGACCGGCGGCGGCACGGTGAACGAGCGCGCGGTCGACGTTCAGATCAACCGCCTGCGCCGCAAGATCGAGCGCGATCCCGCCAACCCGCTGTTCCTGCAGGCCGTGCGCGGCATCGGCTACCGCCTGGTCGCGTCGCCCTGAACCGCCATGAACTTCGCGCCATGAGCACGCTCGACACCGGCCTGACGATCATCCGCAACGCGTCGCAGCGCGTGTCGAGAGCCAATGGCTGGATGGGCAACGCGTTCAAGGGCTGGATGCCGACCGGCCTCTACGCCCGTGCGCTCTTGATCATGATCGTACCGATGGTGATGCTGCAGACGGTGGTCGCCTTCGTGTTCATGGAGCGACACTGGAACACGGTGACGAGGCATTTGTCGGCCGCCGTGGTGCAGGATATCGCGGGCCTGATCGACATCTACAAGACATATCCGCAGGACAAGGATCGCGCGCAGCTCAAGCGCATCGCGCAGCAGCGGCTCGGGCTCGTGGTCGATTTCCTACCCCCAGGCGACATGCCCTCGCCGGGGCCAAAGCCGTTCTTCTCGCTGCTCGACCAGTCGCTCTCGGGGCAGATCAGCCGCCAGATCAGCCGTCCGTTCTGGATCGACACCGTCGGCATGTCCAATCTGGTCGAGATTCGCATTCAGCTCGACGACGCCGTGATGCGGGTGTTCGCGCAGCGAAGCAGGGCCTACGCCTCCAATTCGGAGATCTTCATCTTCTGGATGCTCGGCACATCCTCGATCCTGCTGATCGTCGCGGTATTGTTCCTGCGCAACCAGATCAGGCCGATCCTTCGGCTGGCGGACGCCGCCGAAAGCTTTGGCAAGGGCCGCGAGGATCCGAATTTCCGCCCGCGCGGCGCGCGTGAGGTGCGGCGCGCGGCGCAGGCGTTTCTGGAGATGAAGGCCCGCGTCGAACGCTCGATCGAGCAGCGCACCGCGATGCTGGCCGGCGTCAGCCACGACCTGCGCACCATCCTGACCCGCTTCAAGCTCGAGCTTGCGCTGATCGGCGACAGTCCCGAAGTCGACGGCATGCGCAAGGATGTCGACGAAATGGCCGGCATGCTGGAGGCCTATCTCTCCTTCGCGCGCGGCGACAGCGGCGAGATCGCGCAGCCGACCGACATGGAGATCGCGCTGGAGGAATTGCGCAGCGATGCGGAACGTCATGGCCACACCGCAACGGTGACGTTTCACGGCTTGCCTGTCGTGACGGTGAAGCCGGCCTCGTTCAAGCGCTGCATCGCCAACCTCGTCTCCAACGCCGCGCGCTACGCCAAGACGGTCGCCATCACCGGCCACCGCGATCATCGCTACCTGACGGTGACGATCGACGACGACGGACCGGGCATTCCCGCCGATATGCGCGAAGAAGTGTTCAAGCCGTTCCTCCGGCTCGACGATGCCCGCAACCAGGACGAGGGCGGCACGGGCTTAGGCCTTGCCATCGCCCGCGACATCGCCCGCTCGCATGGCGGCGACATCACGCTCGGCGACAGCCCGATGGGCGGATTGCGCGCGGCGGTCAGGATACCGGTTTAGCCTGCGACGCGGTATATCGGCCTTCGCCCTTCGAGACGCGGCCAAATGGCCGCTCCTCAGGACGAGGGTCTACCTCCTTATGATCGGCTCTATCCCCTCATGGTGAGGAGCGCGGCAACGCCGCGCGTCTCGAACCATGCGGCCCCCGGCTGCAACCCCAATCCTACTGTGCATGGGGTTGTTTTCGATATTTTGTGTTTTGGCCCCTACCGTGCACCTCGGACTACTTCACGGCCGCCTTCGGGATCATCGCCTTCAGCTTTTCCATGTCCTTGATGTTTATCTTCATGCCGCCGGGCATCATGATGTCGCCGGCTTTCTGATCGGGCTTGCAGGCGCCGAGCCATTTGGCGTCGATTATCGTCGTGCTGTCGCGCCCGGTGCCGGCCATGCCGCCCTCGCTGTGCGAGGTCGATTTCACCGTATAGGCCGAATTGAAATCACCGTTGATCTCGGCATGCGACTTGATCGTCATCCCGGCGACGCCGCAGACGGAATCGCTGACGTATCCGGTCGCGGTCTTCTGCAGGTCCTGCTTCGAGCAGATGTCCTTGGCCATCGGCGAGAAGGACGTGCTCATGTCCTTGTCGGTGGTCTCGTCGGTGCATTGCTGCATCGTCATGTCGGGCTTCGGGGCGCCCGCGTTCTGCACCTTCATCTCCCACAGGCCGGCCTTGCGCACCGGCAATTCGACCGCGCCGGCGCTGATCGGCGCCAGCAGGCCGGCGGCGGAAAGGGACACAACAAGCAGTCGTCTCATAGGCGGGCTCCCGCAGGGTTTTCAATGACATCTCGACGCGCGAAGTGAACACACGCCTCGCGTGGCAAAAACATGTCCGGCCGGAAAACCTTAAGGGGCGGCGGCGCTCAGTACGCGGCGCTCAGTACAGCGTGCGCAGCGGCCGCTCGGCGGCGCCATAGGGCACCCAGCGGCAGGCAAAGGAGACGTAGCCGCCGTAGTTCGGCTGCACGCCGAGGAATTTTG
The DNA here is from genome assembly GCA_963742935.1 of uncultured Alphaproteobacteria bacterium. Lineage (GTDB taxonomy): Bacteria > Pseudomonadota > Alphaproteobacteria > Rhizobiales > Xanthobacteraceae > Bradyrhizobium. Next base: position 105,676 of record CAVUOI010000007.1, read on the forward strand.
CCACCTTGCCGTAGCGGGCGCAGTGGTCGGCGGCGATCTGGCGGGCATCGGCCTGCATCGCGAACTGATAGGCGATGATACCGCCGGTGTCATTGCCCTTGACGGGCGGCACGGTGTCGATATCGAACCAGTACGCCTGCGCCGGCGCAGCCGCCAGCAGGGTACCCATAGCGATTAGACACGCGGCCATAATTCTTCGCATCGCAAACTCCGTTTCGCTCGAAGCCCACCATAGTGTGCGCCGATGGCCGTGAAAAGAATGGTTGAAGCACGAGGCGGGTTTGGCCGTCAGGTGTTGCCGCGCTGCACTTGACCTCATCAGGGCTTCACGGCACCGTCTCGCGCGTTGGCTCACCGACGGATTCCCCATGCGCAACCCATTCACATTCCTGCGATCATTTGGCCCGATAGCGGCGGCATTCGCCGTGCTTGCCTCCGGACCTGCCGCCCATGCGGCCAACCCGCTGGAGCTCAATTTCGGACTGTTCGGCCCGAAATATGACGGACGGGTCGCCGAGTGCGAGCGGGCGCTGCCGACGATCGCCTCGCAGTTCCAGGAAAAGGAAGGCAAGTTCTGGAATTCGGCGCTTGTCATCACCGGCTTCGGGCGCGTCCGTGAGACCGCCTTCCGGCCATGGCAGTCCGACAACATCCCGCGCCGCTTCTGCAGCGGCGACGTCATGATTAGCGACGGCAAGATGCGCACTGTGCACTACTCGATCATCGAGGATGGCGGCTTCGCCGGCTACGGCCAGGGCGTCGATTGGTGCGTCACCGGGCTCGACCGCAACTGGGCCTACGGCCCCGGCTGCCGGGCCGCGCGGCCCTGATTCTATCTGCACCGATTGAGCCAGGCTGCGGCGTTCGCTATTTGCCAAATTTGTTCTTGAAATGTTCCGGTTCCGTGCTAGGCTCCCGGTAGTCGAGTAAGGGGACGTTCAATGTATCGATCCGTCATTATTGCGCGGCTTGTGATTTCGCTGGTTCTTGTCGTCGTTTTCGCCGGTATGGCGCACGCGCAGGACCGCCGGCAAAACGCGTCCGGCGAGTTCGATTTCTATGTTCTGGCACTTTCCTGGTCGCCCTCGTTCTGCGAGGCGGCGGCCGAGCGCGGCAATAGCGGGCGCTCCCAGATCCAGTGCGAACGGCCCTATTCCTTCGTGGTCCACGGCCTTTGGCCGCAATATGAGCGCGGCTTCCCCGAATATTGCCAGCGCCCCTCGCCGCGGCTCGACCGCAACATCATGACCTCGATGCTCGACCTGATGCCGGCGCCCGGCCTGATCTTCAACGAGTGGGATAAGCACGGCACCTGTTCGGGGCTTGGCGCCCGGGCCTATTTCGAGAGCGTCCGCAAGGCGCGCGCGGCGGTGAAAATCCCCGAGGAATTTTTGCAATTGGCGACGCAGAAGACGATTGCGCCAGACGATCTCGAAGAGGCCTTCATCAAGATCAATCCGGGCCTGAGCCGTTCGGCGATTTCGGTGATGTGCTCCGGCCGGCGCCTGAGCGAGGTGCGGGTCTGCCTGGGCAAAGACATGCAATTCCGCGCCTGCGAGGAAATCGACCGTCGCGCCTGTCGCCGCGACGAAGTGGTGATGCCGCCGGTACGGGGCGGCTGAATATCCTCCGTCCGCCATGCCGGGATTCTCACGCCGAGGCATGGCGGCCGTCTTTGCGCAGACGGCCCATGATTGTCTGCGTTCCCGGTCATCCACGGCTTTATTGTCGTCTGCACGCACGTGGATGGCCGGGTTCTCTTCCGCCAAAGCTGCATCGGGGCGCCTGCGAAGCGGGACAAGCGCCGCCCTGACGCGTAGAAGACGCTACGTCTTCTCCAATTGGTCAGCCGACTGCCATGAACTACCGACACGCCTTTCACGCCGGCGGCTTTGCCGACGTCATCAAGCACATCGTGCTGGTGCGGATGCTGACCTACCTGCAGGAAAAGCCGGCGCCGTTTCGCGTCGTCGACACCCATGCCGGCGCCGGCCGCTACGATCTCACCGGCGACGAAGCACGCCGCAGCGGCGAATGGCTGACCGGCATCGCGCGGGTCATGCAGGCGCGCTTTTCCGAAAGCGCGCTGCCGCTGGTGACCCCCTATCTCGATATCGTGAGAGCGTTCAACGCGCCGGGCAAGCTCGAGGCCTATCCCGGATCGCCTTTGATCGCCCGCGCACTGCTGCGGCCGCAGGACCGCCTCACCGCTTGCGAGATCGAGCCGGCGGCCCGCAAGCAACTGATCGACGCGCTGCGCCGCGACAGCCAGGCGCGGGTGGTCGACCTCGACGGCTGGACGGCGTTGCCGGCCTTCGTGCCGCCCAACGAGCGGCGCGGCCTGGTACTGATCGATCCCTCGTTCGAGCAAAAGGATGAGTTCGAAACGCTCGCCGACGGCTTCGCCGAAGCCTATGCGAAATGGCCAACCGGCAGCTTTCTGATCTGGTACCCGGTGAAGAGCCGCCGCGCCACCGACACCCTCTCACGTCTTGTCGCGGCCGCGGCGGCCACGAGCAAGCCGGCCGGCAAATGCCTGCGGCTCGAATTCAGCGTGGCTCCGCAGGCGGCCGGCGGTCCCCTCGCCTCCACCGGGCTACTGATCGTCAATCCGCCATGGACGCTGGCGGCCGAGTTGAGGACAATTTTACCTGAACTCGAAAAGCCGCTGGGCCAGGGCGGGGCCGGCCGGTTCAGGCTGGAGACGCCCAAGCCCTGAGGCTGCTTGGCCCGTCACGTGAAAGTTGCGAATCGCCATAGGCAGTTCCCGTAAATCCGTATTATGCTCAGACCGTTGGGACTGGCTTTACGTTCCGCTTCCGCGAATGGTTGCGGCGGAGTGATCAAGGCCGAAATAAAATCCAGGTCAGTCGGGGACGTCACCCGATCGGCTCAGGTGGCCATAGCTTCCGGCAGCGATTGTCCGGTCGGCTGTTACGCGATTGCGCGTAGCGGCGGAGCAATACGGGGGAGGAGTTTCCCGATGGCCATGACTGGAACAGTCAAGTTCTTCAATGGAGAACGCGGCTACGGCTTCATCAAGCCCGATGATGGTGGCCGTGATGTGTTCGTGCACATCACTGCCGTTGAGCGGGCCGGACTGAAGGATCTGGCGGAAGGACAGCGCATTACGTTCGAGGTCGAACCGGACAAGAAGGGCAAAGGCCCCAAGGCGGTCAATTTGGTGATTTCATCGTAACGTGACGCTCGCGTCGGATACGGATTGAGTTTTTTGGTTTGTCTATTGCGCTGGGCATCCCCTCGCCGAAGCGTTGCTGCGCGCGGCGCTTGTGCGGGTAACAAAAGACAAAAAATCCCGGCGACTTTCGTCGCCGGGTAAATGATCTCAGTCAGTTTTTTGTTCTTAGAACCGATAGTTCACGCCGGCGCGGATCACGCCGAAGCGATAGCCATTTGACGCACCTGTAACGACGAAGTTGCTGTTGGCCAGATCGACATAGAGGTATTCGATCTTGGCGGTCCAGTTCGGGGCGAAGGCCATCTCGGCGCCGGCGCCGAGCGTCCAGCCCGCATTGGTGTGGGATTCCGACAAGCCGAAGGTGGTGGCGCGCAGTTCGCCGAAGGCGAGGCCGCCAGTGCCGAAGAACAGGATGTTGTTGAACGCGAAACCGGCGCGACCGCGAACCGTGCCGAACCAGGGGTTGGAAAATTTCCAAGGTGCGAAGGTCTCTTCGGCGCCGGTTGCCTGGATATCGCCTTCGAGACCGAACACGAAAGCGCCGTTCTGCCAATTGTAACCGGCCTGGACGCCACCCACGAAACCGGACGGCTTGGTCGGATTGTTGGCAACCGAACCCCAAGCATAGCCCAGGTTAACGCCGAGATAGGGACGGGCCCAGCTAAAGCCGTCGTACAATTGATTGCCGGTATAGTGAGGGTTTCCGTAGTTGAGGTCTGCCGCTCGTGCCGACACGGTCCAGCCCGCTGCGATCAGCGCCAGCGCGCCCGATACAAACCTTTTCATCACGCAACTCCACGCAACTACCGCGAACCAAGCCAGGCGAGACACCGGCGTGGTTACGGAACTCCATCTTTTCGTGTAAGATTTATCGAGAGTTTTAAGTTAAAGCGTTGTTAAGCCGGGTTACCGCCCGCTCATCATTCTTAACAATGGGTTACCGGCGCATTTGCAGGTTCGAGACGAGCGCTGGCGATGCCGCCCTTCAGCGCTTAATTTAGGCCCATGGATCACGATTCTACCGACCATCCGGAGCCCCCGCCCAAGGCGCGGCGGGGTTCCCAGCCGGATCTTCCGCCGCAGGACCTGATCGCCGCCGACGTCGACCCCGCGACATCAGCCGCCGAGGACGACGATGAGGCGCGCCTGCCGGAAGCCGTTGAGGACGCTGGTGAAGAAGCGGCCGAGGCAATTGCCGAAGGCACGCTGGCGGTCGGCCATGCGGCCATCGAAAACGCGGTGCGGCTGGCGCCGACCTCGCCCGGCGTCTACCGCATGCTCAATGCCGCCAGCGACGTGTTGTATGTCGGCAAGGCAAAAAACGTCCGCAAGCGGCTCTCTTCCTATGCCCGCGTCAACGCGCCGCTGCCGGCGCGCATCCTGCGGATGATCGCGTCGACCGTGACGGTCGAGATCATCTCCACCACGACCGAGACCGAAGCACTGCTGCTGGAAGCCAATCTGATCAAGCAGTTGCGGCCGCGCTTCAATGTGCAACTGCGCGACGACAAGTCGTTTCCCTACATTCTAATCACCGGCGATCATTGGGCGCCGCAGATCCTCAAGCACCGCGGCGCGCAATCGCGGCCCGGGCGCTATTTCGGGCCGTTCGCCAACGCCGGCGCCGTCAACCGCACCATCACCGCGCTGCAGCGCGCCTTCCTGATCCGCTCCTGCACCGACGGTTTTTTCGAGAGCCGCAGCCGGCCCTGCCTGCTGTATCAGATCCGCCGCTGCTCCGGCCCCTGCACGCGCGAAATCGACTTCCCCGGCTATAGCGAACTGGTGCGCGAGGCGAACGACTTCCTGTCCGGCCGCAGCCGCGCCGTAAAAGAGCTGCTCGCCACCGAGATGGAGAAGGCGTCCAACGAACTCGAATTCGAGACCGCGGCGCTGTACCGCGACCGTCTCGCCGCACTGTCGGCGATCCAGTCGCAGCAGGGCATCAATCCGCGCACCGTGGAAGAAGCCGACGTGTTCGCCATCCATCAGGAGGGCGGCTATTCCTGCGTGGAAGTGTTCTTCTTCCGCACCGGCCAGAACTGGGGCAACCGCGCCTATTTCCCGAAGGCCGAGAAATCGTTCACGCCGGAGGAGGTGCTGGCCTCGTTCCTCGCGCAATTCTACGACGACAAACCGCCGCCGAAACTCGTTCTGCTGTCGCACGAGATCGAGGAAACCGCGCTGCTGGCCGACGCACTCTCGGTCAAGGCCGGCTTCAAGGTCGAAGTCTCGACGCCCAAGCGCGGTGAAAAGAAGGAGCTGATCGCCCACGCGCTGACCAATGCGCGCGAGGCGCTCGGCCGCAAGCTCAGCGATACCGCGACCCAGAGCCGCCTGCTGCAGGGCATGGCGGCCACGCTCGCGCTGCCGCAGCGTGCCGAAACGCATCGAGGTCTACGACAACAGCCATATCCAGGGCAGCAACGCCGTCGGCGCGATGATCGTCGCCGGACCGGATGGGTTCATCAAGAACCAGTACCGCAAGTTCAACATCAAGTCGGAGGGACTGACGCCCGGCGACGACTACGCGATGATGCGCGAGGTGCTGGAGCGGCGCTTCAAGCGGCTGCTGAAGCCGCCGGAGGGCGACGCTGCCCAAGGAAAACTTCAAGCAAAGCCAGGCGCCAAGGCCGACGATGATTCGTTTCCGCAATGGCCTGATCTGGTCATCATCGACGGCGGCCGCGGCCAGCTCAATGCCGTGCGGGAGATTTTCGAGGGGCTGGGGCTTACCCAGGTCTCGCTGATGGCCGTCGCCAAGGGCCCGGACCGCGATGCCGGGCGCGAGACGCTGTTCATGCCCGACCGCGAGGCCATCAAGCTCGAACCGCGCGACCCGGTGCTGTACTTCATCCAGCGGCTGCGCGACGAGGCGCATCGCTTCGTGATCGGCTCGCACCGCAAGCTGCGGAAAAAGGACATCAGGGAAGCGGGTTTACAGGAAATCCCGGGCATCGGCCCGTCACGCAAACGTGCCTTGCTGCATCACTTCGGGACGTTGAAGGAGATCGAGCGGGCTTCGATTGCAGACCTCGGCAAGGTTCCCGGCGTCAGCGCCGAAAGCGCCCGCAAGATTTTCGAGTTTTTCCATGCACAGCCGGGTTAAGGGGATGTCGAGCCGGCATGTCATTTGGACGTCGCCTGCGATAGATGAACTAGGTCCGCACGGTTGACCTTCATGCTCCAGCGGTATTGGTAAGACGGATGAACATCGCAACAACCAGGGGGCAGCCCAAGAGACTGTCCCTGCCGAATATCCTGACCTACTCCCGTATTGCCGCCATTCCAGTGGTAGTCGGCTGCGTCTTCGCCCAGTCCATCCTGGACGGCCCGCTCTGGCTGCGCTGGGTGGCGCTGGCGGTCTTTATCGCCGCGGGGGTGACCGATTACCTCGACGGCTATTATGCGCGAATCTGGGACCAGCAATCCGCCTTCGGCCGGATGCTCGATCCGATCGCCGACAAGCTTCTGGTGGCGTCCTGCCTGCTGATGCTGGCGGCCGACAACTCGATCCACGGCTGGACCCTGTGGGCCGCCATCGTGATCCTGTGCCGCGAAATCCTGGTCTCGGGCTTGCGGGAATATCTCGCGGCGCTGCGGGTCAGCGTCCCCGTGACCAAGCTCGCCAAATGGAAGACCACGATCCAGCTGATCGCGATCGGCTTCCTGATCGCCGGCGAGGCGGGCGAGCAGATTCTACCCGCGACCACCCTGATCGGGATCGCGCTGTTGTGGATGTCGGCGCTGTTCACGATCTACACCGGCTGGGATTATTTCCGCGCCGGCATCCATCACCTCATCAAGGAGGATGAGGGATGAGGGTCAAATATTTCGCCTGGGTGCGCGAACGGGTCGGCCTGGCCGAGGAAACGGTCGAGCCGCCGGCCGACGTGCGCACGGTGAACGATTTGATCGGCTGGCTCTCCAGCCGCAGCGAGGCCTACGCCTACGCCTTCGAAAAGCCGAAGGTAATCCGCGCCGCGATTGACCATGCGCATGTCAAGGCGGACGCTGCGATCGCGGGCGCGCGCGAAATTGCGTTCTTCCCGCCGATGACCGGCGGTTGAACTTTCATATGTCCGTCAGCGCGACCATCCGCATCCAGCAAGCCGACTTCGACGTCGCGCAGGAGATCGCGGCGCTGAGCAAGGGCCGCACCGATGTGGGCGCGGTCGTCACCTTCAGCGGCGTCTGCCGCGGCAGCGAGAACGGCGAACCGATCGCGGCGCTGACGCTCGAACATTATGCCGGGATGGCCGAGGCCGAGATCGGACGCCATGCCGACGAGGCGCTGGCGCGCTGGCCTTTGAAGGGCCTCACCATCATTCACCGGTTCGGCCGCATCGCGGTGGGCGAGAACATCGTGCTGGTTGTCACTGCATCGTCACATCGCCAGGCCGCGTTCGAGGCGGCGGAATTCCTGATGGACTACCTCAAGACCAACGCCCCGTTCTGGAAGCGCGAGGAAAGCGAAAAAGGCACGAGTTGGATCGAAGCGCGCGACCATGACGACGATGCCGCCGCGCGCTGGACCAAACCCTGATGGCCAAACGCAGCAAGCCGGCAGCCAAGCGCGGCCCAACCGTTTCGAAACTCCCAAACGTCGGCACAGGCGAATTGCTGACGCTGCTCGATTTCGTCCGCTATGCCGCGAGCCGCTTCGTCGAAGCCGGGCTGGTATTCGCGCACGGCACCACCGATCCGGTTGCGGAAGCCGCCTTTATCGTTTGCGAAGCGCTGCATCTGCATCCCGACCAGTTCGAGGCGTTCGCGACGGCGCGGGTCACAGCGATTGAGGGCAAAAAGATCCTCGATCTGATCGCGCGCCGCGTCACGACGCGCAAACCCGCCGCCTACCTCGTCAACAAGATCTACATGCGCGGCCTGCCGTTCTACGTCGACGAGCGCACCATCGTGCCGCGCTCGTTCATCGGCGAATTGCTGGAGCAGCATTTCGGCAGCGACGACGGCGACGAGGATGCCGGCTCGCTGATCTCGGACCCGGAAGCGGTGGAAAGCGTGCTCGACCTCTGCACCGGCTCGGGTTGCCTTGCCATTCTGGCGGCGCGGCATTTTCCCAATGCCGACATCGACGCGGTGGATATTTCAAAGGACGCGCTCGAAGTCGCCACACGCAATGTCGGGGATTACGGGCTGGACGAGCGGCTCACGCTGTACCGCGGCGATCTGTTCAAGCCGCTGGACGGCAAACGCTACAATCTGATCATTTCCAATCCGCCCTATGTCGATGCGGAAGGGATGGCCGATCTGCCCCGCGAATGCCGCGCCGAACCGAAGCTCGCATTTGACGGCGGAGCCGACGGGCTCGATATCGTCAGGCGCATTCTCGACGAGGCACAGGCACACCTGACGCCGCAGGGCGGGCTGTTGTGCGAGATCGGCCGCTGCCGCCCGCAACTCGAGGCCGCCTATCCACAACTGCCGCTGCTCTGGCTCGATACCGAGGATTCCGAGGGCGAAGTATTCTGGATCGCCGCCGCCGATCTCTGACTGACCTTCGCCAAGGGCAACACCAACGGTGCTGCCCCGATGGGCGGTGTGCTGGTGCGCGACACCATCCATGGCGCCTTCATGAGCGGACCCGAACATGTCGCCGAACTGGCGCATGGCTACACGTATTCGGTTTCGGCGCATCCGCTAGCCTGCGCGGGCAGGAACCTTCGAAACCACCCGGCGTTCATCCCGGCGGCAGAGGCGATACTGCCTCCCGCCGCTGGAGGATGACGGAAGATGCTTGCGCCCTCGGGTGACCTGCTGCGCGCCGGGATCGGACTGAAGCTCAATCAGATCAAGATTGCGACGCGGTCTTATCTGCGCGATCGAACCGACCAGGCTACCGGGACCATGACGTCCTATGTGGTGGCTGCGGGATTGTTTGCTGCAGCCGGCGTTTTCATGATTGCCGCCTGCTTCGTCGGCACCATCGCGCTATATCGTTGGATCGCCATCCATTACGGGCAGTTTTGGGCGTTCGGCGCGATCGGCGGCGTGCTGGTGACGATGGCGGCCATTTGCGCTGGTGTCGCGGCGGCGAGACTGAAACGACCGCCGCCGCACTTCCCGACCCTCACCAGCCGGCTTCGCGTCGCGATCAAGTCCAATCCGCTCAAACCGGCCCAGATGGAAGCCGCGCGCGACACCGCGGCCTCGGTCCTGTTGGCGCCCTCGGTACCACCATCCGGCACGCGGACATCGAGCAACGCACAACGATCACGGTCGGCGCTGAGCAACAGGAACATTCAGGCCGGCCTCCTTGTGACGGCGACGCTGTTGGGCTGGGCGGCCACGCGAAGGCGGGCACAGGCGCGGCAAGCGGACGTCTGATGTCACGCGCGCGGCATCAGGATAATCTTCTGCTGATGGCGGCCACCGCCATCCTCATCTTGACCGCGCAGCGTTTTTTTCAGGCGAGCACGCCCATTCAATCCGCGGGTTTCGCGGGAGTGCCGGCCACGGGCGCCCTGCCGTCCCATGCGCAGCGGGCGTCCGTTATGCCGCCCGCGAGTTGGAAAACGATCCTGTGGCGCCTATACGAACGCTCCAATGATGACCGTCTGCTCGCCACCGCCGCGGGCGTGGTGTTCTACGGACTGCTGGCGGTGTTTCCGGCCGTGACGGCCTTGGTGTCCTCCTATGGCCTGTTCACCGATCCCGCCACTATCGGATCCAACCTGCAAACGCTGGCCTTGATGCTGCCCGAGGGCTCGTTCCAGATCGTGCAGGACCAGATTGCCCGGGTGCTTGCCAAGGGACCGGCTGCGCTCGGGGGAACGTTCGTGTTCGGCCTTGCCCTCGCCCTCTGGAGCGCCAATGCCGGCGTCAAGGCGATCATCGACGCGCTCAACGTCGTCCACGAGGTGCGAGAAACCCGCGGGTTCATCCGGCTCAACCTGCTGTCGCTTGCGTTGACGGCCGGAGGCATCGCGGCGTTGCTGTTGATGGTAAGCGCGGTGGTGGCATTTCCGCTGGCGTTCGATCACATCGGCCTTGGTCCAGACTCCCGCTTCATCCTTGGGCTGGCGCGCTGGCCGTTGCTGTTTGCGGTCCTGCTCGTCGCGCTGAGCGTGCTGTACCGGTTTGGACCGGACCGGCCCGCGGCGCGGTGGGAGTGGATGGCGGCCGGCACGCTCGCCGCCGCCCTGCTCTGGATCGCCGGCTCGGCCGCGTTGTCCTGGTATCTGTCGAATTTCGGCAACTACGGCGCGACCTACGGCTCGCTGGGCGCCGCCATCGGCCTGATGGTGTGGATGTGGATGTCGGCCACGATCGTGCTGTTCGGGGCCGAGCTCAATTCGGAAATCGAGCGTCAGACCGCGCCCGATGCCGCCCGCGCCCGTTTGCCGGAACAGCCATCGCGCGCCACGGCTTAAGGCTGCAGCGGCCAGTTCCGGCCGTGCCGAAAGAACACTAGCTCTGCGAATCAACATTGATGCTAAGGTTGCCTGCGCTCGGGGAGCGCGAGACGGGCCATGCCTGAAACTTCCGTGTTTTCCCGGGCGAATGCAGTTCGGACCTGAGGGCGTAACGCGCGACATGATTCGCATTTCGACGATTTTCATCGCCATCTGCATGGTGCTGGTGGCAGCCTCCCTCGGCCTCGTCCTGCATGCGGTGGCCGGCTTCAGCGGCACCGAATCCGCGATCGTGGCGCTCACCGCGCTGACCTTCCTGATCCTCTACAACGCCGTGTCGATGCGGCTGCGCGACCGCTCCGACGTCGGCGGCCAGATCGCCGATCTTTCCCGCGGCACCGCCGACCTCGCCCGCCAGGTCGCCGAATTCGGCCGCCGGCTCGCCGCGATCGAGGGCCGGGTGGTTTCGGCGAACTCCGCCAACTCCGACCGCATCCAGGCCGTACTCGGCGAGATCAACGAGCTCGGCGGGCTGGTCAAGCATCTGGCCGTCTCGGTGGCGAGCCATGAGGATCAGCTGGCCGCGGGCGCAGCGACCGCGCGCCCCGCCCCGTCAGGCCAGCCGCATGCCGAGCCGCTGGAACAACCGGCGATTGCTCCGGAGCCCACAATGACCACCGTCAGGCCCGCGCCGGTTGCGGCGGCCCGGCAGGCGCCTTCGCTCGCTGCGGAAACCGCACCGCCCTCGCGCAGCCAGCCGCAGCTGCTTGCCGCGGTGAAGAATGCCGTCGAGGAAAGCCGGCTCGACATCTACCTGCAGCCGATGGTGACGCTGCCGCAGCGCAAGGTGCGCTTCTACGAGGCGGTGACCCGGCTGCGCGACGACAAGGACCAGATTCTTGCCGCCGACGATTTCATCTCGGTGGCCGAAGCCGGCGGGCTGATCGGCAAGATCGATCACATGGTGATGCTGCGCTGTATCCAGGTGCTGCGCCGCCTGATGGTGCGCAACAAGGACGTCGGCGTGTTCTGCAACGTCTCGGCGGCGACGCTCGGCAATCCCGTCAATTTCTCCCAGTGCCTCGACTTCCTCGAGGCCAACCGGGCGCTGGCGCCGTCCTTCGTGCTCGAATTCAAGCAGGCGACCTTCCGCCAGCTCGGCCCGATCGAAATCGAGAATCTCGCCGCCCTGTCGCAGCGCGGTTACCGCTTCTCGATCGATCACGTCACCGATTTGCGGATCGAGCCGCGCGACCTCGCCGACCGCGGCGTCCGTTTCATCAAGGTGCCGGCGGCCTTGCTGCTCGATCCCAAGCAGACCTCGACCTCGGACATTCACCCTTCCGATCTTTCCGACCTGCTCGGCCGCTTCGGCATCGACCTGATCGCCGAAAAGATCGAGGGCGAGCGGGCGGTGGTGGACCTGCTCGACTACGACGTCAGGTTTGGCCAGGGTTTCCTGTTTGCCCCGCCGCGGCCGTTGCGGCCAGAGGGGGCATCTGCTACCGGCGGGACGACAACAAACAAGGAATCCGGCGCTCCCAATGGCTCCAGCAACACCCTTCCCATGGCCGGCCCGGCCGCCGAGCCCGCGATGCGGGCGACCGGCAATGCCGCGCTGGCGCGCCGCGCCGCGGGACCGGGCTAACGGGCTTCCGAACTCATGACCTCTTTGCGTTTCGTGGAGCGGCTGAGCGACCTCGTGGACGGTGTGGAGGTCATTCTCTCCGACATCTGGGGCGTGGTGCATAACGGGCTGGAGTCGTTTCCCGAGGCCTGCGAGGCGCTGCACACCTATCGCCAGCGCGGCGGCACCGTCATTCTGATCACCAATGCGCCGCGGCCGGCGGATTCGGTGCAGCGCCAGTTGCGCAAGCTCGGCGTCGCCGACGACACCTACGACGCCATCGTCTCTTCCGGCGACCTGACGAGGAATTTCGTCGCCGACCATCCCGGCAAGAAGATCTTCTGGATCGGTCCGGAGCGGGACTCTTCGATCCATCGCGGGCTCGACGCCCCGATGGCGCCGCTCGAACAGGCCGACTACATCGTCTGCACCGGCCTGTTCGACGACGAGACCGAGTCCGCGGAAGACTATCGCGCCATGATGCTGCAGGCGCGCGAGCATAAGCTGCCGCTGATCTGCGCCAATCCCGACATCGTCGTCGAACGCGGCGACCGCCTGATCTACTGCGCCGGCGCGGTCGCCGAACTCTATCGCGAACTCGGCGGCGAGGCGATCTTCTACGGCAAGCCGCATCGGCCGATCTATGAACGCGCCATGGCGCTCGCCGCCGAACGAAGGGGCAAGCCGACCTCGCTCGACCGTGTACTGGCGATCGGGGATTCGGTGCGGACAGATCTCACAGGTGCGCTCGGTTTCGGCATCGACTGCCTTTTCCTCACCCGCGGCATCCATTCCGAGGAATTCGAGGGTATCGACCAGCTCGATCCGGCGTCGGTGAAGGAGCTGTTCGGCCATCCGCCCCGCGCGCTGATGCGGGAGCTGCGCTGGTAAAGCGCCGCCCTCTCCCCGCAAGCGGGGCGAGGTTGAAACGCGAATGCCCGGCACGAGGCCGGGCAACGACAAAATTAAAACTGAAATTGGTTAGCCGGCGCCTTACGCCGTCGCCATATCCGGGAAGACCGCCTCGATCTTGGTCTTCAGCGTCGCCGCGTTGAACGGCTTGACGATGTAGTTGTTCACGCCGGCCTTCTTGGCGGCGATCACGTTCTCGGTCTTGGATTCCGCCGTGATCATGATGAAGGGCGTGGTGGCCAGATTGGGATCGGCACGGACTTCCTTGAGCAGGTCGTAACCGGTCATCGGCTCCATGTTCCAGTCGGAGATCACGAGGCCATATTTCTTGCCGCGCATCTTGTTCAGCGCCGCCGAACCGTCGCTGGCATCGTCGATATTGTCGAAGCCGAGCTGCTTCAAAAGATTTCGGATGATGCGGATCATGGTGCTGTAGTCATCGACCACCAGAACCGGCATGGACAAATCAACCGCCATCTTTTCCCCCACTCAACGCTCACGCCACACATTATCGGCAGGCCTGCGCGACCCGCAGTCCTCCCCCAAGCAGTAGCAGCAGCCGTTAAACAGCGCGTTAATCGGGGAACACCGCATTGCATTCGTTTTGGGCAGACCCGCCCGGCTTGACTTCGATGGGGCCGCCGCGTCACGGTCCGACCGTGCAATCCCTAAAAAACTCCTGAAGAATCCGTGCAGAATCCCTGAAATGACTACTGGTTTTACCGTTATCCGAGACACCACCCCTGCCGCCGAGATTCCGCGGGGCGCCGTGGTCGCCATGGGCAATTTCGACGGCGTCCATCTGGGGCACCGCGCCGTGATCGACGCGGCCTTACGCATGGGCCGCGCCCGCGGCAAGCCGGCTTTTGCCGTTACCTTCGAGCCGCATCCGCGCAGCTTTTTCAGTCCGAACAGCCCGCAATTCCGCCTCTCCGACGAGGCCAGCAAGCTGCGGCTGCTGGCCGGGACCGGGCTGGACGGGGCCGTGGTGATGACCTTCGACAAGACCCGCGCCGGAACCTCGGCGCAAGATTTCATTCACCATGATCTCATCGCGCGCCTCGGCATTAGCGGCATTGCGGTCGGCTACGACTTTCATTTCGGCAAGGGCCGCGCCGGCTCGCCGAGCCTCTTGGTCAGCGAGGGGCCGCGGCTCGGCATCGAGGTCGATGTCCAGGCCCATGTCGATATCGAGGAGCGCCCGGTGTCCTCCAGCGCGATCCGCATGGCGCTGGCGGAGGGCCAGATCGACGAGGCCACCGCGATGCTGAGCGGACCGTGGTTCGTCAGCGGCGAAGTGATCCATGGCGAGAAGCGCGGCCGCGATCTCGGCTATCCCACCGCCAATATCCGCCTCGACAAGAACTGCAGCCTCAAGCACGGCATCTATGCGGTGCGGGTCGGCATTGGCCAAGGAAAGGATCAGGAGCGCTTCGATGCGGTGGCGAGCTTCGGCCGCCGCCCGACCTTCGATAACGGCGCACCACTGCTTGAAGTGTTTTTGTTCGACTTCAAGGGCGACCTCTATGGAACCGTGCTCGACGTCGCCTTCATCGGTTTCATCCGTGACGAGCTGAAATTCGACACCATCGAAGCGTTGATACGCCAGATGGATGACGACAGCGCGCGGGCGCGCGCGGCCCTGGCCGCGGCGCCGGACGCCTTTCCCAAGCTCGGAGTGATTGGTTGAACAAGACGGAAAAGCAGAAAATGCTCGCGGGCGAACTCTATCGCCCGGACCACGAACTCGCCGCAGATCAGGCCGCGGCCAAGGCATGGATGGTGCGTTACAACGCGGCGCTGGCATCGCCGCCATCCGAGCGGCTCGCTCTGCTCCGCGAACGCCTCGGCCACGTCGGCAAGCACGCCGTCATCCGTCCGCCCTTCCACTGCGACTATGGCTACAACATCCATCTCGGCGACGGCGTCTTCCTCAACTTCAACTGCATCATTCTCGACGTGGTCGAGGTTGCCATCGGCGACGGCACCCAGATCGGGCCGGCTGTGCAAATCTACGCCGCCGACCACCCGCGCGACGCCGAAACGCGCAAGACCGGCCTCGAGTTCGGCCGCCCGGTGCGCATCGGCGGCGATGTCTGGATCGGCGGCGGCGCCATTATCCTGCCCGGCGTGACGATCGGCGATGGCGCCGTCGATCGGCGCCGGCAGCGTGGTGACGCGGGATGTCGGCCCGGGCGTCACAGTTGCTGGAAATCCGGCACGGCCGCGGCTCAAGTGACGGGCCTGACGGTTCCTTTTTCAGGCGAGTAACCGAGGGTCGAAAGGAGCTTTGATGATCTCCGCCACGGCGACCTTGGCGGCGTCAGGGTGTTCGGGATTCATCAGATAATTATTCCCTTTCGCGCTGATTGCCGACGGCACCCGTAATAGTCCACTCGTAGAGCGATCAAGCCATCGATCTCCGATCTCGCGGCTCGTTAACGTTTGTGATCGCCAATCTGGTGGCAGTTCCTCATGAATGGTCTCGGTGGCTATGTCGGCAGGAACAACGATGCGCAGCAATTGATAAGTAGCCGGCATCAGGTCGCGGTCCATGTGGACCAGCATCTCAAGCAGCGCGCTGGATGGATGATCGGCCAGATAGACGATGCGCCGACCTTGCGAGTGCCACCTGCCGGCTGCCCTCAAGCCCCCAATCCCTGAAAGATCGGCATAGTTGGAAATACGCCAAAGCTCCATCTTGCGAGCTCAGGCAAAAATTCCGTGATCAATTCGTTCAAGCATTTCTCGAACGACTGCGGTACCTAGTTCATCCTTTAGGAGGTCTAGCGGCCTTTGGCCGGAAAGCGAAGAATTCGACCGCATCAACCAAGCTTCGGCCTTTTCGCCCCCACCGAAAACGCGTTCGGCCAGCGTTCTGATGTCAAGAAGCCGAACCAACACCTCAGGTCCCGGACCACCTGCCAGCGAAGCAATCTCGCCCGAGAAAGCCGGTAGTCCCTGCACGGCCTTCAGAACAATCCCGCTGTTCAGGTCTCCGTGCCTCCGAAGCTCCTTCAGCTCTTCCAAAACTTCAGCGGCCGATGTGCTCATGGAATTCTCTCCATCCATCAATAAATTAGCGTCTTTCGAGGAATCCGCAACCGCACCTGGGCCTAATAGGTAGCCCTTTGCGCTTCTGCCCTCCCCCTGCTATGGAGAGCGCCCATGTTTGCGCGGCGCACCATCAGCATTAGCGGCCCGGCTTCCGCCTGAGCGTTCGGCTCGGCGCAAGACCGGGATTGTCTCGTTCACCCGCTATTCCCCAGCGCTTGTCGCGCCGTCTTCGAGCCAAACCAGAGCTTTCATGTCCCAAAATCCGCAAAAGTCCGAAGCCGCCGACTATTCCAAGACCCTGTTCCTGCCGCAGACGGAATTCCCGATGCGCGCCGGCCTGCCGCAGCGCGAGCCGGAAATCCTCAAATACTGGAACGAGATCGAACTCTACGCGAAGCTGCGAAAGGACGCCGACGGCCGCGCCAAGTTCGTGCTGCATGACGGCCCGCCCTACGCCAACGGCAACATCCATATCGGGCATGCGCTGAACAAGATCCTCAAGGACGTGGTGACCAAGAGCCAGCAGATGCTGGGCTTCGATTCCAATTACGTGCCGGGCTGGGACTGTCACGGCCTGCCGATCGAATGGAAGATCGAGGAAGAGAACTACCGCTCCAAGGGCAAGCCGAAGCCGGATTTCCGCGACTCCACCGCGATGGTGGCGTTCCGCAAGGAGTGCCGCGCCTATGCGACGCATTGGCTCAACGTGCAGCGCGAGGAGTTCAAGCGGCTCGGCATCATCGGCGACTGGGATCATCCCTACGCCACGATGAGCTATCCGGCCGAGGCCCAGATCGCACGCGAACTGATGAAGTTCGCCGCCAACGGCACGCTCTATCGCGGCTCCAAGCCTGTCATGTGGAGCGTGGTCGAGAAGACCGCGCTGGCCGAGGCCGAGGTCGAATACGAGGACTACACCTCCGACATGGTGTGGGTGAAATTTCCGGTGACCTCGCCGGCGCATGGCGCGCTGGCCGAGGCTTCCGTGGTGATCTGGACCACGACGCCATGGACGCTGCCCGGCAATCGCGCCATCTCGTTCTCGCCGAAGATCGCTTATGGCCTCTACAAGATTACCGATGCGCCCGCTGACAATTGGGCGAAGACCGGTGACTCCCTGATTCTCGCCGATGCGCTTGCCGCCGAAGTATTCAAGCAGGCGCGCGTCACCGCCTATGAGAAGGTGCGCGACATGCCGGGCGACACGCTCGACGCGGTGGAATGCGCCCATCCGTTGAAAGGCGTTGGCGGCGGCTACGAATTCACCGTGCCGCTGCTGCCCGGCGATCACGTCACCGACGACACCGGTACCGGCTTCGTCCACACCGCGCCGGGTCACGGCCGCGAGGACTTCGACGTCTGGATGGCGAACGCGCGCGAACTCGATGAACGCGGCATCAATACCACCATCCCCTACACCGTCGACGAGAACGGCGCCTATACCGACCATGCGCCGGGCTTCGTTGGAAAACGCGTGATCAACGACAAGGGCGAGAAGGGCGACGCCAACGAGGCCGTCATCAAGGCGCTGGTCGAGGCCGGCATGCTGCTGGCGCGCGGCCGGCTCAAGCATCAATACCCGCATTCCTGGCGCTCGAAGAAGCCGGTGATCTTCCGCAATACGCCGCAATGGTTCATCGCGATGGATAAGGATATCGCGGACCAAGGCAGCTCGAAGGCCGGCGACACCTTGCGCGCCCGTGCGGCGCGCGCGATCTCGGTGACGCAATGGGTGCCTGAGTCGGGCCGAAATCGCATCAACGGCATGATCGACAGCAAACCCGACTGGGTGATCTCGCGCCAGCGCGCCTGGGGCGTCCCGATCGCCGTGTTCGTGCGCGAGAAGGCAGACGGCTCCGCCGAGATCCTGCAGGACGCCGAAGTCAACAAGCGCATCGCGGATGCGTTTGAAGAGGAAGGCGCCGACGCCTGGTACATGGACGGTGCGCGCGAACGCTTCCTCGGCTCGCTTGCCAACGAGGAATGGAAGAAAGTCGACGACATCTGCGACGTCTGGTTCGATTCCGGCTCGACCCACGCCTTCGTGCTCGAAGACGCCATGCACTTCCCCGGCCTCGCCGGCATCAAGCGCACGGTCGATGGTGGCCGCGATACCGTGATGTATCTCGAAGGGTCCGACCAGCACCGCGGCTGGTTCCAGTCGTCACTGCTGGAAAGCTGCGGCACCCGTGGGCGTGCGCCGTTCGATATCGTGCTCACCCATGGCTTCACGCTCGACGAGAACGGCCGCAAGATGTCGAAATCGGTCGGCAACACGGTCGAGCCGCAGAAGGTAATGAAGGATTCCGGCGCGGACATCCTCCGCCTCTGGGTCTGCGCCACCGACTATGCCGACGACCAGCGCATCGGCCCCGAGATCCTCAAGAACACCATCGAGACCTATCGCAAGCTGCGCAACTCGATCCGCTGGATGCTCGGCACGCTGCATCATTTCGATCCCGGTGACGCAGTCGCGCATGCCGACATGCCCGAGCTGGAACGCCTGATGCTGCACGAACTGGCGAAACGCGCCACCATCGTGCGCCAGGCCTATGCCGAGTTCGACTACAAGACCGTTGTCGCGACGCTGGCGGCGTTCATGAACACCGAACTGTCGGCGTTCTATTTCGACATCCGCAAGGACGCGCTCTATTGCGATCCGCCGTCCTCGGTCACGCGCAAGGCGGCGCTGACCGCGATCAACATCATCTGCGATGCGATCCTGCGCTGGCTGGCGCCGGTGCTCAGCTTCACCTGCGAAGAGGCGTGGCGGATGTACCGGCCGGACGCCGAGCCGTCGGTGCACCTGACGCTGTTCCCGGAGGGGTTTGACCAATTCCGCAACGACGCGCTCGCCGCGAAGTGGGAGACCATCCGCGACGTCCGCCGTGTCGTCACCGGCGCACTCGAACTCGAACGCGCCGCCAAGAACATCGGCTCCTCGCTGGAGGCATCGCCACTGGTCTATGTGTCTGATACGAACATCTTCAACACGCTGTTCGATATCGACATGGCCGAAGTCTGCATCACCTCGAACGCGATGGCGACCAACGACGAGGCGCCAGCCGGTGCCTTCAGCATTCCCGACGTTCCCGGCGTCGCTGTCGTGGTCGAGAAGGCCGTCGGCACCAAATGCGCGCGGTCGTGGAAGATCCTGCCGACCATTGGTGAAGACGCCGAATATCCCGACGTCTCGCCGCGCGACGCACAAGCTTTGCGCGAATGGGGGGTGCCTGCAACAGGCGAGCAGCCGGCTGAAGCGATCGAAGCGCCCGCCAAGCCTGTCGCATTGATGGAAGCGCAGCCCGTCGAGCCCGAGCAGCCATCAAATGATACGCCCGAGCAAGCCGTCCCGGAAACCGTGACGGCAGCCAAGCCGAGGAAGACCCGACCGAAGAAGGCCCTGGAAAGCACTGAAGCTGTAAAGGCCGAGACGCCGGTCAAGGTCACCAAGACCGCGGCGGCCAAGAAAGTTGTCGAGGCCGAGGAGCCCAAGGCCAAAAAGACTAAGGCCAAAAAGTCGAAAGCGAAAAAGGCGAAAACCAAGACCACGGCCAAGAAAGCCGTAGCCAAGAAAGCCAAAGCCAAGAAGGCTGCCAAATCCAAAAAGGCCTCTTCGGTAACGAAGGGGGCCAAGAAGGCAGCTTCAAAGAAGATGACGGCAAAGAGCTCGGCGAAGAAAGCGGGCAAGAAAAAGGTCGCCAAGAAGCCGCCGGCGGCCAAGGCAAAGAAGAAGAAAAAGAAGGCCAGATAAGTGTCTGGCCTGGAACAGCCGCGAACCCCTCACCTTCGGGCCGGCGTGATTGCCGCTGTCGTCACGCTGGTGATCGATCAGGCCTCGAAGCTCTGGCTGCTCTACGTGTTCGACCTCGGCCAGCGCGGTGCGGTGAAGGTCACGCCGTTCTTCGACCTGGTGCTGGCCTGGAATGTCGGCATCAGCTTTGGCTGGTTCCAGACCGACAATCAGCTCGCCCAGGTCGCCCTGATGGCCATCAAGGCGATTGCCGTGGTCGTGCTGGGGATCTGGATGGCGCGCTCCAGCACGCTCATAGCGACACTGGCGCTCGGCCTGATCATCGGGGGTGCCATTGGAAACGGCATCGACCGCTTCCTGCATGGCGCGGTGGTCGATTTCGCCCTGTTCCATATCGAGATCGGCGGGAAAACCTTCAATTGGTACGTGTTTAACCTCGCCGATGTAGCCATTGTTGCCGGGGTGGCGGGCCTGTTGTATGACTCGTTCCTGGGGGTACCCGCCGCAAAAGCGCCCTGATCCCGGTCGATACGGACCGCTGCGGTATGGAGCCATAATGCGTCCTCGGGCCGGCCCCCGCGTATTGCAGAAATGATGAATGGGAACAGCGCGATGCGCGATACCGATGCCCGCTTCTGGATGCTGCCGAATATCTCGCTGACCCGCGCCCTGCGGTTCGCCGCAATCGCCCTCGGCATAGGCCTGGTGATGGCCGCCGGGCCGGTGCGCGCGGCTGACGACGAGGACGAAGACGACAAGACCTTCGAGGAAAAGATCATCGAAGGCATCATGCGCGGCATCGGCGGCACCAACATGGAAAACCGCGGCATCGAGTACCGCGAGCGCTCGCCTTTGGTCGTCCCCCCCAAGCTCGACCTGCCGCCGCCGGCCGGGACCGCGGCTGAAGTAAAGGCGCCGAATTGGCCCAAGGATCCCGACGAACAGCGCCGCAAGGCCGCCGTCGCCACACGCAAGAAAGAAAACAAGGACCCGCGCGAAGCGGCGCGCATCCTGACCCCGGCCGAGCTTGCCGTGGGCAAGACCGCGGCAACCGCACGCAAGGACAACGATCCGGTGCAGCCCGGCACCTCGAACAACAATCCGATCCTGAGCCCGTCGCAGCTCGGCTATAGCGGCGGCTTCAGTGGTATGTTCGGCGGCAGCAAGACCGAGACGGCGCCGTTCAAGGAGGAGCCGACGCGGGATTCGCTGACCCAGCCGCCGCCCGGCTACCAGACACCGTCGCCGAATTTTGCCTACGGCACCGGGCCGAAGGAATCGCTCAACAAGGAATACAACCCCGCAAAGGGCAAGTATGGCGAATAGTTAAGCATGGCGAATAGTTAAGCTGATCTCTCGCCTTCGTGACGGTTGTTGGCGCTAGCGCGGTGTACGATGCCGCGGCTTGATCCCGAGCGGTTTTGTTCGGGTTACTTCTAACGTTTGCGCGAATTGCTTTCGCAAGACCGGCCACCGGTTCTGCGGCATGTGCGCCAGATAGGTTATGATGTCCGCACACCGATTTGCCGCTTCTCTCGCTGCAGCCCTGCTCACGACATTTACATTTTCCGCCGGCAGCGCTTTCGCCCAAACCACGGTCACCTCGGAACGTCCCGCCAGCTTCACGCTGGACAACGGCCTGCAGGTCGTCGTGATCCCGGATCGCCGCACACCCGTCGTCACCCAGATGATCTGGTACAAGGTCGGCTCCGCCGACGAGACGCCGGGCAAATCGGGGCTGGCGCATTTCCTCGAACATCTGATGTTCAAGGGGACGGCCAAACATCCCGCCGGTGAGTTCTCGCAGACCGTGCTGCGGATCGGCGGCAACGAAAACGCCTTCACCTCGCTCGACTATACCGGCTATTTCCAGCGCGTTCCGCGCGAGCACCTCGCAAAGATGATGGAGTTCGAGGCCGACCGCATGACCGGCCTCATCCTCAAGGACGAGAACGTGCTGCCCGAGCGCGACGTCGTGCTGGAAGAATTCAACATGCGCGTCGCCAACAATCCGGATGCGCGGCTGACCGAACAGATCATGGCGGCGCTGTATCTCAACCATCCCTATGGCCGGCCGATCATCGGGTGGCGCCAGGAGATCGAGAAGCTCGATCGCGAGGACGCGCTGGCGTTCTACAAGCGGTTCTACGCGCCGAACAACGCCACCCTTGTGATCGCCGGCGACGTCGACGCCAAGGAAGTCCGCCCGATGGTGGAAAAGGCCTATGGCGGCATCCCGGCGCAGCCGGCGATATCGGCGCATCGCATCCGTCCGCAGGAGCCGGTGCCCGCCGCGCCGCGCACGGTAACGCTGTCAGATCCGCGCGTCGAACAGACCGGCCTGCGGCGTTATTATCTGGTCCCCTCCTCCACCACGGCCGCGGCCGGCGAAGGCCCCGCGCTCGACGTGCTCGCGCAATTGATGGGCGGCGGCTCCAACTCCTATCTCTACCGCGCGCTGGTGATCGACCGTCAGCTCGCCATCAGCGCCGGCGCCGGCTACCAGGGCACCTCGCTCGATCCCTCGCAGTTCTCGATCTCGGTTTCGCCCAGGCCGGGCGTGGAATTTTCGCAAGTGGAGCAGGCGATCGACGGCGTGATTGCCGACATGATCCAGAATCCCGCCCGTGCCGAGGATCTCGAGCGGGTCAAGACCCAGCTGATTGCGGAGGCGATCTACGCCCAGGACAATCAGGCCACGCTGGCGCGCTGGTATGGCGGCGCGCTGACGACGGGCCTTTCCATCGACGACATCAGAAGCTGGCCGGACCGGATTCGCGCGGTGACCGCCGAGCAGGTCCGCGACGCCGCACAGAAGTGGCTGGAAAAGAACCGCTCCGTGACCGGCTATCTCATCAAGGACGCCACGCCGAAACGCGAGGAGAAGCGCTCGTGATCCGTTTTTCGATTGGCGCGCAGCGCCTCGCATCCGGCCTGATCGCCGGCGCCCTGCTGCTCTCGCTGGCGGCGACGCCGTCGCATGCCGCGGCCAAAATCCAGCGGCTGATCTCGCCGGGCGGCATCGAGGCGTGGTTCGTGCAGGACGCCACCGTGCCCTTGATTGCGATGGAATATGCCTTCGGCGGCGGCGCCTCCCAGGACCCGGCCGGCAAGCCCGGCATCGGCAACCTGGTCGCCGGCCTGCTCGACGAGGGCTCCGGCGATCTCGATTCGAAGACCTTTCACGAGCGTCTCGAGCGCCGCGCCATCGAACTGAGCTTCTCCTCGAGCCGCGACACCTTCCGCGGCTCGCTGCGCATGCTCAAGGACAACAAGGACGAGGCGTTCGACCTGCTGCATCTGGCGCTGACCTCGCCGCATTTCGAGGCCGCCGACGTTGAGCGCATTCGCGCGCAGGTGCTCTCCGGGCTGCGCCGCGACACCACCAACCCGACCTCGCTGGCGAGCCGCAAATTCCTGGAGCTGGCCTACGGCGATCATCCTTACGGCAGGCAGGGCAACGGCACGCTCGACAGCGTGCCGAAGATCGACGTCGCCGACATGAAGGACTACGTCCGCCGCGTGATCGCCAAGGATACCCTGCGCATCGCCGTGGTCGGCGATGTCGACCCCGACACGCTCGGCAAGCTCTTGGACAAGACGTTCGGTGCGCTGCCGGCCAAGGCCAGCCTGACGGCCATCGCCGATGTCGAGGCCACCAAGCCGCCGCAGCGCGCGTTCGTGCCGCTTGACGTGCCGCAGACGGTGGTGACGTTCGGCGGCCCTGGCGTCCGCCGCAACGATCCGAATTTCATGGCCGCCTACGTCGTCAACCATATCCTCGGCGGCGGCGGATTGTCTTCGCGGCTCTATAAGGAAGTGCGCGAGAAGCGCGGCCTCGCCTATTCGGTCTATGAATCGCTACTCTGGATGGACCGTTCCGCGCTGTTCATCGGCAATACCGGCACCCGCGCCGACCGCGCCGGCGAGACCGTCGACGCGATCGAGAAGGAAATCCGCCGCATCGCTGAGGAAGGCCCGACCCAGAAGGAACTGGACGAGGCCAAGTCCTACCTCAAGGGCTCGCAGATGCTGGCGCTGGATACCTCCTCGAAGCTCGCTCAGGCGCTGCTGCAGTACCAGCTCGACAAGCTGCCGATCGACTACATCGAGAAGCGCAACGCGATCGTCGACGCCGTAACGCTGGACGACGCCAAGAAGGCCGCACAGCGGCTGTGGGGCCAGGGCCTGCTCACCGTCATCGTCGGCCGCGCCCCGCAGGCGGCCGCCCAGCCGGTGGCGGCGACGCCGAAAGCGAACTAGGACTGGCACCATTCCGTCATGGCCGGGCTTGTCCCGGCCATCCGCGTGTTTTTCGTTTCAGACACTGGTAAGACGTGGATGCCCGGGACAAAGCCCGGGCACGACGACTTTTGGTGCCGCCATGCTGCGGGTTTCCCGCGACCTCACGATCGACGAGAACGATATCGAGATCGGCTTCGTCCGCGCCTCCGGCCCGGGCGGGCAGAACGTCAACAAGCTCTCGACGGCCGCGCAGCTTCGCTTCGACACGCGCAAGGTCACGCTGCCGGAGGATGCGGCTCTGCGGCTGAACCGGATCGCCGGCCAGCGCATGACCAAGGAAGGCGTGATCGTGATCCACGCCCAGCGCTTCCGCACCCAGGAACGCAACCGCGCCGACGCCATCGACCGCCTGCTCGAAATACTGCGCGAAGCCATGGTGCGGCCGATACCGCGGCGCGCCACCAAGCCGACCTTCGGCTCCAAGCAGCGGCGATTGGAAGGCAAGAAGCGCCGCAGCGACGTCAAGGCAAAGCGCAACACGGCGCGCTTCGACGATTGAGGTCGGCCCTCAATCTCTGACCAGATACTCCCGGATCATCAGCCTCGCGCGGTGAATGCGTGCCTTGACGCTTTCGCGCGTCAGCCCGAGAACGCCAGCGATCTCGTCGATCGACAACTCCTCGATGTCGCGCAACAGGATCACCTCGCGATAATGATCGGGCAGCGAGTGGATGGCGCGGGAAAGGTCGATGCGAATATCTTCAGGCGCAAGATGTGCCAGACGCATTTCCGCATCGACGGCCGAAGCGTCGTTCATTCCCGCCGACCGGCGCAGCAGGCGGAGGCAGGCGCGGCGCGCGACCGCAAACAGCCACGCCGAGAACGACGTCACCGCACGCAACGTGCCAAGGCGCCGGTACAGCAGCAGCAACGTTTCCTGAACCGCGTCGTCGATATCGGCCGCGCGACAATTGCGCGCGGCATATCGGCGAATGTCGGGCTGGGCGATCACGATCAGCGAAACCAGCGCATCGGCGTCACCGCCGCGCGCGGCCTCGATAAGCGCGGGATCGCAGCGCCCTGCTCCAACCCCTGCCGTCATGGCGAGGATAGCTTCCGGCCGACCATGGCGCACATCGGGCAAAAGCCGAAAAAGGCGGTCAGGCCAGCGACTACGCCGGTGCCCGCGATCAAATAGCCGGTCATCGCACCCGGCATGCCAAGCAGCCCGGGCATCCCGAAAAGCCCGTACCCGATCATCGCCACACCTGCGATTGCCCGCATCGCCCGCTCCCAGCCCGGCAAATTCTTGCGATAAAACATAACAGCTCCTTTTGGTTCAGCGAGAGAACACCAGCGTTCTCCCCCGATAGAGCCGTCCGGCCGGGCTTTCGGTTCGCGGGGCATAAAAAAACTCCGGCCGCCGATGGCGACCGGAGTTCTGTTTGGAGAGCCACCCGATGGAGGACGCGGGCTTCCTCCAGACGGTGATTATCGGGCGCTCGGCGGGGTCGTCGGCGTGCCTGTGGCCTTTGCGCCGCTGCCGGCGCCGACGGTGGTCTTCGCGCCGGTCTTGGCGCCTGCGGCCTTGTGGGTGCCACCAGCCGGCGCATCAGCATCCATGCCGCCCGCCGTGCCGCCCTGCATCTGGGTCTTGCCCATCGCGCCGCCGCGGGCCGGGGCGTCGGATGAGGCGCCTTGCGCCAGGACCGGACCGGCAAGCAGCGCCGAGATTGCGACCGCGATCGCCGAGGTTTTCACTAGCTTCATCCAATTCTCCCAATTTCTGCATGGCGATGAACGGTTCGGAACTTCTGGCGCCGCTCGACACCCGAACATGCTCATCGCCGATCAATCATTATCCGCGAACGGCGCGCCCACCATGCAAGCCGCGCGGTGTGGTGATCGTGCAGGGATTTCGGGGTCATTTTGCGAATCCTTGGCCATCGGCCGAACGCATATGCGGCGCTGCGGAACTTTCGCAGCTGCGATCGGAAGGTTGGAAGTTTACGTCGCGCGGGGCCGCTTTTGTTCTGTCGTGAAACAGCCCGCTACTACCACCGCTGATTTTCCGCGACCTACAGTCCGCGTACGCCACCGGTGAAGCACATGACGAAGCTGCGCGCGCTACGGGCAATCGGGTTGGGATCTTGTGTCGCGCAGCTTGTCGTGACCATCGCGGTTGCGCAGATGCCGCTGCCATCAGCCAAGCCGCCGGATGGAACGACGCTGTTCAAGCAACAATGCGCGACCTGCCATACCACCAACTTGTCCGACCCGGTTCGCCAGGGCCCCTCGCTGTTCAAAATCGTAGGCAGGCCGGCGGGCAAGGCGGACGGCTTCCGTTATTCCACCGGTTTCACCGAAGCCAATTTCGTTTGGGACGACACCAAACTTGATGCCTATCTCACCAACCCTCAGGCGATGGTCCCAGGCTCCAACATGGCCTACCGCCAGCCCAAGGCAGAGACTCGCGCCACCATCATCGCCTATCTGAAGGAACTGCACTGAATGGCAAAGCCCGTTCATTCGATGATCCGCGTGTTCGACGAGGCGAGGTCGCTGGACTTCTACGCACGCGCCTTCGGACTCGCGGTCGCAGACCATCTCAAGTTTTCGGATTTTGCGCTGATCTATCTGCGTCACCCCTCCTCGCCGTTCGAGGTCGAGCTGACGGTCAATTTCGATCGCAAGGAACCCTACGCGTTGGGCGACGGCTACGGCCATCTTGCTGTCGTTGTCGACGATATCGACGCTGAACACACCAGATTCACGAACGAAAATCTCGCACCCGGCCCGCTGCGGGACTTCAAGCACGACGGCAGGACGCTCGCGCGCTTCTTCTTCGTCGCCGACCCCGATGGCTACAAGATCGAAGTGATTCAACGAGGTGGCCGCTTCGGTTAATCGCAATCAACAAGCATTCAATGGAGGACACCAATGAGAGAAGTCGATCGCCGAAGCCAATATGATCGCCGCGTGTTCCTGAAGGGCGCCGCCACCGCAGTGCCGACCGTCGCGATCGCGACAAGTGCGGGCCTTACCGTCAGCGACGCCTGGGCCGCCGACGCCACCACGCTAACGCCGGCGACATTAAAGACAATGGTGAAGGTCGCGCGCGATATCTATCCGCACGACTTCCTCGGCGACAGCTATTACATCACCGCGATCAAGCCGTGGGACGGCAAGGCGGCGAAAGATCCGGCCACCAAGACGCTGATCAATGACGGCGTCGCGCGTCTCGATCAGGAAGCCAACGATCGCCACAAGGTTCCCTATCTGCAGGTGCAGTGGGAGGCCGACCGCGTAGCGCTGCTGCAGCGCATCGAGCAGACCGCGTTCTTCCAGAAGGTTCGCGGCGACCTCGTCGTCTCCCTCTACAATCAGAAAGAGCTCTGGCCGAAGTTCGGCTACGAGGGCTCCTCCGCCGAACACGGCGGCTACATCGCGCGCGGCTTCGCCGACATCGACTGGCTCCCGAAGGCCTAAAGGCCGCGGTCAACGAACAGCAGGGAGGAATTCAACATGGCAAAATTCGATCTGAATGACAGCGGCGTGGTCGTGATCGTGGGCTCCGGCGCGGGCGGCGGAACGCTCGGCAATGAGTTGGCGCAGAAGGGCGTCAAGGTCGTGATCCTTGAAGCCGGCTCGCGCATCGAGCTGCAGGACTTCGTCAACGATGAATGGGAGAGCTTTACCCAGCTCGCCTGGTCCGACATGCGCACCACCTCGGGAAGCTGGCGCGTTGCAAAAGACTTTCCGAACCTTCCGGCGTGGATCGTGAAGGCGGTCGGCGGTTCGACCACGCACTGGGCCGGCGCCTCGCTGCGCTTCGACGAGCACGAGTTCAAGGACAAGACCACCTACGGCAATATCCCCGGCGCCAATCTGCTGGATTGGCCGATCACGCTCGCCGAGATGGCGCCATGGTACGCCAAGGCCGAGGACAAGATGGGCGTCACCCGCACCAACGGCATTGCGGGGCTGCCCGGCAACAACAATTTCAAGGTGATGGAATCCGGCGCGAAGAAGCTCGGCTACAAGGAGGTGCACACCGGCAACATGGCGATCAACAGCGCGCCACGCGACGGACGCGGCGCCTGCCAGCAGATCGGCTTCTGCTTCCAGGGCTGCAAGTCGGGGGCGAAATGGTCGACGCTCTATACTGAAATTCCCAAGGGCGAGGCCACCGGCAATCTCGAGGTGCGCCCCAACAGCATGGCGATCAAGATCGAGCACGACGCGTCGGGCAAGGTGACGGGTGTGGTCTACGCCGACGAGAGCGGCGCGATGCAGCGCCAGAAAGCGCGGGTGGTGGCGGTTGCGGGCAATTCGATCGAGAGCCCGAGGCTCCTGCTCAACAGTGCCTCGACCATGTTCCCCGACGGCCTTGCCAACTCGTCCGGCCAGGTGGGCCGCAACTACATGCGGCACATGACCGGCAGCGTCTACGCGGCGTTCGAAAAATCAGTACATATGTATCGCGGCACCACCATGGCCGGCATTATCCGCGACGAAGCCAAGAACGACCCCAAGCGCGGCTTCGTCGGCGGCTATGAAATGGAGACGCTGTCGATCGGCATTCCATTCATGGCGGCGTTCCTCAATCCCGGCGGCTGGGGACGTTCCTTTTCGTCGGCGATGGAGTCCTATCCGCGCATGGCCGGCATGTGGCTGGTCGGCGAGGACATGCCGCAGGAAACCAACCGCATCACGCTGGATCCGAAAGCCAAGGACAAGTTCGGCATGCCGGTGGCGAGCGTGCATTTCGATGATCATCCGAACGACATCGCAATGCGCGACCACGCCTACAAGCAGGGCGCTGCCGTCTACGAGGCCGTCGGCGCCACCGTGACCTATCCGACACCGCCCTACCCCAGCACGCACAACCTCGGAACCAACCGGATGAGCGAGAAGCCGAAAGACGGCGTGGTGAACAAGTTCGGCCAGGCCCACGACGTCAAGAACCTGTTCGTCTCCGACGGCAGCCAGTTCACCAGCGGCGCGGCCTGTAATCCGACGCTGACGATCGTCTCGCTGGCGATCCGGCAGGCCGACCACATCGCCGGCGCGATGCAGCGCAAGGATATTTAGTTCCGGCAAAACGAAAGTGGCTCGATCCGAAATGGATCGAGCCGCTTTTCATTTGTCGCTGGCGCTATTCAGCCGCGTCGAGAATGGCAGCGGGACTGCCACGAAAAGCGGGAACGGCGACCTCGTTCTTGGCGCGGTAGATCATGCAGGAACAGCGCAGCAGCGAAGCGAAATTCTTGACCTCGCCGTGATGGTCCAAGACCTCGTCGTGCAGCTTGGTGAGGAACTTTGCGAGACTCATCTCCTCCTTCGCCGCGATCTCCTCGAGCGTGTCCCAGAACGACAGTTCAAGCCGTATCGAGGTGCAATGGCCGCCGATCCGCAGCGATCGGGTCTGCAATTCATAGTCGCGTTGCGGCTGGTGCGCGAACAGGCTGCACATGGCGTCTCTCCCGGCAGATTATAACTTTTCTAAACGATATACCGGCACCCGCGACCTCACAATCCAAAGTTCGATGTGCATCGTCCCGATGCTCCACGCGCAGTCGGGAACGAACCTCAACATCTTCAATGCGATAGTCCTCCTTCATCCCCAGCCGGGCAGGGCTTCGGCTTCTCCTCATGCATTTGCCGCCCCGGCCGCCTACAATACCGGGTCTAGCCCCGAATCGACGTCAAAAGCCCGTTCCATGCCCGTCCGCCAGCTTCCCGAACAGGTCGTCAACCGCATCGCCGCCGGCGAGGTGGTCGAACGTCCCGCGAGCGTGGTGAAGGAACTGGTCGAGAACGCCATCGACGCCGGCGCCAGCCGCGTCGACATTTTTACCGATGGCGGCGGAAGACGACGGATCGGCATCACCGACGACGGCAGCGGCATGACGCATGCCGACCTTGCGCTCGCGGTCGACCGCCACGCCACCTCCAAGCTCGACGACGAGGACCTGCTGCACATTCGCACGCTCGGGTTCCGCGGCGAGGCCCTGCCCTCGATCGGCGCGGTGGCGAAGCTCGGCATCATCACCCGCCACGGCAGCGAACCGCACGCCTGGTCGCTGTCGGTCGAAGGCGGCGCGAAATCGGACATCATGCCGGCGGCGCTGTCGCACGGCACCCGCGTCGAGGTCAGCGATCTCTTCTACGCGACGCCAGCGCGCCTGAAATTCCTCAAGACCGACCGCACCGAGGCCGAAGCGATCCGCGAGGTGGTGCGCCGGCTCGCAATGGCGCGGCCCGATATCGCCTTTACGCTTGCCGGCGAGGAACGCGCGCCGGTAACCTGGGCCGCCGCGCTGCCCGGCGCGCCGGGCCGGCTGACGCGGCTCGGCGATATCCTGGGCAGCGATTTCCGTTCAAGCGCCATCGAAGTGCGCGCCGAGCGCGAGGGCGTCGCGGTCGAAGGTTTTGCCGCAGCCCCTTCGCTGACGCGCGCCAACGCGCTCGGACAATATCTGTTCGTCAACGGCCGCCCGGTGCGCGACAAGCTGATCCTCGGCGCGGTGCGCGCCGCCTATTCGGATTACCTGCCGCGCGACCGCCATCCCGTGGTGGCGCTGTTCGTGACGCTGGAGCCGCAGGAGGTCGATGCCAACGTGCATCCGGCCAAGACCGAGGTGCGGTTTCGCAACGCCGGGCTTGTTCGCGCGTTGATCGTGCATGCGTTGAAGGACGGCCTCGCTCGCGAGGGAAGGCGCACCGCCGCCAATACCGATGGCGCGGCGCTGTCAGCCTTCCGCCCGTCGTTTGCGCCGCGCCCGACCAATTGGGACTGGCGCAGTTCGCCGGCCTATCCGGTCAATTCAGCGCCTTCGTTCGGAGGCGCGATGGCGTCTGCGCTCGCCGAAGCGGGCCAGGCCGCGTTCGATGTCGGCACGCCGACCGCCGACGTGCGTTTCGAGGCGCAGCCCGCGCCCGACCTGCTTGACCGCCCGCTGGGCGCGGCGCGAACGCAAATCCATGAGACCTATATCGTGTCACAGACCCGCGACGGCCTCATCGTCGTGGACCAGCACGCCGCCCATGAGCGCATCGTCTACGAGAAGCTGAAGGCATCGCTGGCGAAGAATGGCGTGCAGCGGCAGATTTTGCTGATCCCCGAGATCGTCGAGCTCGACGAGGCCACCGTCGAAAAACTACTTGATCGCGCCGAAGAGCTGGCATCGTTCGGCCTTGCGATCGATTCCTTCGGACCCGGCGCCGTCGCGGTGCGCGAGACGCCGTCGCTGCTCGGCAAAGCCAATGCGGCGGGCCTGCTGCGCGATCTCGCCGAACACATGACCGAATGGGACGAGGCGTTGCCGCTGGAACGCCGCCTGATGCATGTCGCCGCCACCATGGCCTGCCACGGCTCGGTCCGCGCCGGCCGCCGCCTCAAGCCGGAAGAGATGAACGCGCTGCTGCGCGAGATGGAAGACACGCCGAACTCCGGCCAGTGCAACCACGGCCGGCCGACCTATGTGGAATTGAAGCTGAGCGATATCGAGAAGCTGTTCGGGCGGCGTTGAAGGAATTCGTAGGGTGGGCAAAGCGCAGCGTGCCCACCATCACGAGCGGAGTGTGCAATGGTGGGCACGCTTCGCTTTGCCCACCCTACGAAGCAGAAGCTCGCAAAAACACGAACTCCGTATCGTCATACGCGCGGCGCTCCAGCTCCTCGAAACCCTCGGGCACCGCGAACGCCGCCGCCTTCGCTTCCTCCACCACCACAAGCGCGCCCGGCGTCAGCCAGCCGCCATCGCGCAGCGAGGCCAGCGCCTTTTCCGCAAGTCCCTTGCCATAGGGCGGATCGAGAAAGGCCAGCGAGAACGGCTCCATCGGATGCGCCGGGCCGAGATTGGTGGCGTCGCGGCGATAGACTTTTGTCACGCCGCCGAGGCCGAACGCCTCGACATTGTTGCGCAACAGCGCGCGCGCTTCCGCGCCATTGTCGACGAACAGCGTGAATCCGGCGCCGCGCGATACCGCTTCGATGCCGAGCGCGCCAGTGCCGGCGAACAGGTCGAGCACGCGCGCATCCTGAATCGGATCGTCATAGGCGTGGATCAGGATGTTGAACACGGACTCGCGCAGCCGGTCCGCCGTCGGACGGATCTCCTGCGAGGATGGCGAGGCCAGGTTGCGGCCCTTCAATCGTCCGCCGACGACACGCATAGCCCGACTACTCGTCTCGCGGCGTCAGGTCGCGCTTGCCGTGATAGCCGCGCTTGGGACGGCGCGGCGGGCCGTAGCCGTTGGCCTCGTCCTCGTTGCGGGCGCGTGCTTCCTCACTGCCGGTGCGCTGCACCAGCACGCGGCGGCCCTTGCGGTCGGCGATCAGCGCGCTTTTTCCGGCCGGCTTGAACGGCTTCTTGCCGCGCGGCGCATCGGTCTCTCCGTCGTCGGACTTTTCGCCAGATTTTTCACCTTGCATCGGCCGGTTGAAATCGGCATCGGCGAGCGTGGCGATCTTTTCGCCGAGCTGCTCGCGCAGCACGCGCGTCTTGACCTCCTCGACCGTGCCTTCGGCGAGTTCGCCGAGTTGGAACGGTCCGTAGGAGACACGGATCAGACGATTCACCTCAAGGCCGAGATGCGCCATCACGTTGCGGACCTCACGGTTCTTGCCTTCGCGGATCGCAAACACCAGCCAGACATTGGCGCCCTGGTCGCGTTCCAG
This sequence comes from uncultured Alphaproteobacteria bacterium, assembly GCA_963742935.1. GTDB lineage: Bacteria > Pseudomonadota > Alphaproteobacteria > Rhizobiales > Xanthobacteraceae > Bradyrhizobium. Next base: position 138,532 of record CAVUOI010000007.1, read on the forward strand.
CGTCGCATCGATCGAGCCGTATTTGACGCCGTCGACCTCGACGCCCTTCTTGAGTTCATCGAGCTGCGCCTGCGTGACGTCGCCATGGGCGCGGACGCGATAGCGCCGCAGCCAGCCGGTGTCGGGCAGTTCGAGCGCGCGCGCCAAACCACCGTCATTGGTCAGCAGCAGCAGACCTTCGGTGTTGAAATCGAGCCGGCCGATCGAGATCAGCCGCGGCAGGCCCTCGGGAAGATTGTCGAACACCGTCGGCCGCCCCTCGGGATCGGCATGCGTCGTCATCAGGCCGCGCGGCTTGTGATACATGAACAGCCGCGTGCGCTCGCGCGGCGGCAGCACCTTGCCATCGACGGCGATGGAGTCGTTGGCGGTGACGTCGAGCGCCGGCGAGTTGATGACGCGGCCGTTGACGGTGACGCGGCCCTGCGTGATCCATTCCTCGGCGTCGCGGCGCGAGGCCAGGCCGGCACGCGCGACCACTTTGGCGATGCGCTCGCCGGCTTTCTTCGGCTTTGGCTCCGGGCGTGGCGCGCGCTTGTCGAAATCAGGCGTGCGCTCGCGATAGGCGCCACGGCCGCCGAAGGCGGGACGCTTTGCAAAAATCTTGCTGTCGTCTTCGTTTTCGCGGCGCGGCCGATCGTCACCCGCTTCGCTGCGCGGATGCTCCTGCCAGTCGGTGCGGCCTTCCCCAGGGCGCCCTCGCGATCCGGGCGTTGGCGAGGCCGGTCGAACTTAGGCCGATCCTCGCGCGAACGCGAAAAGCGCGGACGCTCTTCGCCGCCGCGGTCGTCGCGGGAGCGATCAAAGCGCGGCTTGTCGAAATTGCGCGCTCCATCACGGGCGGGACGCGAATCACGCTCGCCGCGATCTTCGCGCTTCTGCCACGGCTTTAAATCGCCGCGATCTGCACCATGATCCGGGCGGCTGCCAAAACTCTTGCGCGGACCGCGATCGGGCGCACCTCGCGAAAACTTCTTGTCGCCGCCAAATTTTCTCTCCGGCCGATCGCCACGGGGGCGATCGCCATCGCGCGACGGCCGGGCGCTAAAGGGCCTATCGCCGCGCGGGCGGTCGCCGTCCTTGCGAAATCCTTCGCCGCGCGGAGTGTAAGGCCGCTTCTCGCCGTCGCGTTCGCGCGGGGTATAGGGTCGCTTATCACTGAACTTCCGATCGGAAGAACGCCCCGCCGGGCGGGCATCGTCGCCTCCGGTCCCGCCGCGGCGGGCGGTCGTCGCGACTAAAATTCGGACGATCGCCGCGCGGCTTGAACGGGCGCTTCTCGCCATCGCGCGTCCTCTCGCGGACGGAAACTTGACACGAACGCACTTTCCGGACGATCGCCGTCTCCGCGTGCCGGACGAGCAGAAAAAGGCCGATCGCCGCGAGGCCGCGGCGCATCGCCAAAGTCGCGGCGCGGTGGGCGGTCATCGCCATCGCGCTTGCCGGCGTAAGGCTTTCGATCACCCGAATAAGGCTTCTTGCCGAATGATTTTGCGCCGTCGGACTTCCCGGCATAGGGACGCCGCTCGCGTGCGTCACCGTCGCCCTTTCCGGCAAATCCGCGCTTGGCGAACTTCTTCTCCGGTCCCCTCGCCGCGCCCGAGCGGCCCTTGCCCCCTCGCGCGGCCCTTGCCGCCCCCAGCGCGGCCCTTGCCGTCGCCGGGACGGTCCCGCCGGCCGCGGGAATCGTTGTTTTTGTCGGTGTCGCGGGGCATGAATGGTCTCTCGGGTACGGATGAATTGGCTATCAGGCTGATGCGGATGGGCTGTCAAAGCGGTCACGCGCGCGCACTTCGCTCGAGGCGCATTCTCACGCAAAACCGGCATCCACGTTTGCTGAAGGCGCAGCTAGTAGCAGGTTTCTTTCGATGATACGAGGCATGACTGTCCCTTCTTTCATGGATTTGGCCCTGAAAACGGCCGAAAACACCGGAAAAGCCGGCGAAGTCCCGATCGGATGCGTCATCGTCCGGGGTTACGAGGTGATCGCCACCGCCGGCAACCGGACCCTGACCGACCGCGATCCGACGGCGCATGCCGAAATCCTGGCGATCCGGCAGGCCGCCGAGGCGATCGGGACCGAGCGGCTGGTCGATTGCGACCTCTACGTCACGCTGGAGCCCTGCACGATGTGCGCAGGCGCGATCTCGTTCGCCCGGATCCGGCGGCTCTATTACGGCGCCGCCGATCCCAAGGGCGGCGCGGTGGATTCCGGCGTGCGGTTTTTTGCCCAGCCGACCTGCCACCATGTGCCGGAGGTCTATTCGGCCGTGGGCGAGACGGAGGCTGCGACGCTGCTCAAGGAGTTTTTCAAGGTGCGGCGGTAAGCGGTCGCGCCTCACCCACCGCCGTCATCATCACCCACCGCTGTCATCATCCGCCTTGTGCGCAATTGCGCACTGGGGCGGATGATCCAGTATTCCAGAGGCAGTTGTAATTAATCGAGAGGCCGCGGCGTACTGGATGCCCGCCTTCGCGGGCATGACGGGCCGTGTGTGACTACGCTCGGAGGAAAAACTCCCGCAACAGCTTCGCCGTCACATCCGGATTCTCCTCCGGCAGGAAATGCCCCGAATCCACCGCCGCCCCCTCAACCTTCGTCGCCCATTTCTTCCACGTATCGAGCGGCGTCGTCGCCGCGCTCGCAACGCCAGCATCTCCCCACAGCGCCAGCATCGGGACCGTGATCTTGTTGCCGGCCTCGACATCGGCCTTGTCGATTTCATAATCGGCATAGGCGCCGGCACGATAGTCCTCGCACATCGCGTGAATGCGGGCTGGATCGCGGAACGGCGCGAGATAATGCTCCAGCGCACGCGGGTCGATTTCATCCAGAGTCTGCGATTTGGTCTGGCTCGCCATCTTCTGCCGGAGGAAAAATTCTCCATTGCTTGCAACCAGCGTCTCCGGCAGCGGGTATGGCTGCGCCAGAAACGCCCAATGGTAGATCTTCAGCGCCGACAGCCGGCTCAGCTTCTCCCAGTAATCATAGGTCGGCGCGATATCGAGCACGGCCAGTTTCGACAGCCGGCCGGGATGGTCCAGCGCCAGCCGGTACGATACCCGCCCGCCGCGGTCGTGACCGGCGAGCGCGAAATGCACATGGCCGAGTTGCTCCATCGCCTCCACCATGACCTTTGCCATCGCGCGCTTGGTGTAGGGCGTGTGGTTGTCGTCGCTGCGGGGCATGTCCGACCAGCCGTAACCGGGCAGGTCGGCGATGATCAGCGTGAATTTGTCCGCCAGTTGCGGCGCAACCTGATGCCACATCACATGCGTCGATGAAAATCCATGCAGCAGCAACAATGGCGGCCCCTTGCCGCCGACGCGGGCAAAGATGCGGCCCGACGAGGTGTTGATCCATTCGGAGGCATATCCGGGAAACAGGTCGGCAAGATCGGGCATGGACGTTCCTTCGTGGGTTCGCGGCTGCTTCAAACTTTGTTTGTCGTTGCCGCTGGCAGGTCGCAGGTTTAAGCCATTCCCCAAGCCCGACCAACAGGAACAAGAACCGAGGAAACCGTCAGATGTCGATCGATTTCGAAATCCCGGCCGAAGCCAAAGCGATCCGCGAAAAAGTCCGCAAATGGGTGCATGACGAGTGCATCCCGGCGGAAAAGGAACTCGATACCAAGCCGCTCGCCGAGGTCCTCGGCCCGCTGCGGGCCAAGGCCCGCGCGCGCGGCCTGTGGTGCCCGTGGGTGCCGAAGGAATATGGCGGCATGGGCCTCGGTCCGCTGGCCAATGCGCTGGTGCAGATGGAGCTCGGCGAAAGCATGCTCGGTGCGCTCTCGATGAACACGCAGGGGCCAGACGATGCCTCGATGATGACGATCCTCGCCCACGGCACGGAATATCAGAAGGAAAAATTCCTTAAACCCCTGCTCAACGGCGACAAGCGCATCTGCTTCTCGATGACCGAGAAGGCTGCGGGCGCCGACGCCACGGGCATGCAGACCACGGCGGTGAAAGACGGCAACGAAAACTACGTCCTCAACGGCGAGAAGTGGTTTTCCTCCTCCGCCAGCGTCGCCGACATGGCGCTGGTGATGGCCAAGACCGATCCGAACGCGCCGCGCCACAAGCAGTATTCGACCTTCCTCGTCGAGCTGCCGAACCCCGGCTACAAGATCAAGCGCAACGTTGCCAACATGGCGATCGAAGGCCCGCATGACCACGCGATCCACGGCGGCCACTCCGAGATCGAGATCAAGGATCTGAAAGTGTCGGCCGACAATCTGGTCGGCGGCGAAGGCAACGGCTTTGCCATGGGCCAGCATCGCCTCGCCTATGGCCGTCTGCGCCATGGCATGCACAACGTCGCCAAGGCGCAGCGCGCGCTCGACATGGCGGTCGGCCACATCACCACGCGCTCGACTTTCGGCCAATTGATCTCCGACCGGCAAGCCGTCCAGTTCATGCTCGCGGACTGCGCCGAGCAACTCTACATCGGCCGCCTGATGCTGCTGCACATCGCCTACAAGGCGGAGAAGGGTCTCGACATCAGGCAGGAGAACTCGATCGCAAAGATCTTCCATGCGCACATGGTGCACAAGGTGATCGACACCGCGATCCAGCTCCACGGCGCGCTCGGCTTCAGCCAGGATACGCCGCTGGCCAAATGGTACACCCAGGTGCGCGCACAGCGGCTGGTCGACGGACCGGACGAAGTGCACAAGTGGAAGATCGGCAAGAACGTCATCAAGGCGTTCCGCGAGCACGGCACGACGGCCAGCGCCGTCGGCGGGGATTTGCTGTAACGACTACGCATGGTGGGCAAAGGCGCCGAGCGCCGTGCCCACCATTGCGGAACGAGATCAGGTGGTGGGCACGCTGCGCTTTGCCCACCCTACACGAGTCCCCAAATTGTAAAACACCATCCGGCGTAGTACAGATGAGAGATGCGCACCATCTCGATAGCCTGTTGGCTGATCCTCGCCGCCTCACCCTGCTTCGCCCAGTCATCGCAGGCTTCCACAGAGGTCACGACCCTGATCAGCCAGACGCCACTGCTCGCGGCGCTCGATCACGACAATTCATCGCCGCTCTCCCTCGTCGCTCTCTTCAAGACGATTCACGCAGCGCAAAAGCTGCCGCTGCCGGCTGTGGCGGCGGGGCCGACACGCGCCAGCGATTTATACGCTTTCAACGAGACCTACGCACAATTCGCCAGCGTGATGTCCGCCGACATCAGTCGAATTACCGCAGGCCTCGGCATCGACTGGGAAAAGGAAATCCTCAAAACCTACGATCCGAAGTCGGCCAAAACAGAGGCCGGAAAGACGTTGCGCCTGAACGGCAACGTCGCCCGCGTGTTCAACGAGAAATGGCTCGGCTCCAGCGACGGACTGTTCATCCTGTCGGGTGTAGTCAATCGCATCGATCGCCGCGATTTCGATCCGGCCCATTGCGGAGAACTGCGGTTCATCTACCGGCTCGGGTACGAAGTCCGTATGAACGGCAAGACCTACGCTTCGCGCATGCCGTTCACCGTGAACATGGTGTTCAGTTACGCCGATGACGGCCGGAAGTGCCAGGACATCGCATCCCTCTGGCGCGTGCAGGGCATCGACACTGATGATCCGGCCGTGACGGCCCAGCGGCTGCTGCGTGGACCGCTGGATTTTTCAAGACTGGTTTTCAAGCAGATGGAGATCAACGCGCAAGTGGTGCGCTTTCCGTCTGACCTGGAGAATATGGAGAACCGCAAATTCGCCGGCCAGGCAATCTACTGGATGCGGATCTTCGCGCTCAGGGATGGGAAATTTCAGCCGGCGAAACTGGAAAATACACCCGACGTCCAGGCGATCCTGAAGGATCCCGCCAAGCAGAAGCAATTGCAGGATTATCTTTCGAGCCACATGGCCGAGATCGACAGCGGCGCATTCAGGATGCCGGAGAGCCTGCAGGCCGACATCGCGTTGAGTTTTTCCACTGCCGGCAGCGCGCGCGTGGCCAACCGTCCGTTCGATCTCGTGGTCGGCAAGGAGCAGGCGGCGCAGCTCGTCGCAGCGGCAGGTCCGGCGAAGCCTCTCAAATTCGTGCAGTCCGGCGCGGGCCTGCTCGAACGGCTGAACATGTCATCCTGCATGGGCTGCCATCAATCGTCGTCGACCGCCGGCTTCCATTTCCTCGGCGTGGACCGGTTCGATCTCGGCCGCGATGCGGATGCGGTCAAGGCAGCACTTGACGGCAACAAACTGCAACTGCCGTTCTCGCCCCATGTCTACGCTGAACTGGTCCGCCGAAAGGACTATGTCGAGCGCGTTTCGCAGGGACAGGCGCCGAACACCTATCGCCCGCATCCGTCTGCGCCCGCTGCGGCCTGGGAGAATGCAGATCCGGCCTACACTGCCGCCGGCGACAACATGCCTTGCCCCGTGAATGCGGATCTGGCGAACACCGCGAAATGGAGCTGCGACGCCGCGCGCAACCTCAGTTGCCAGCCGGTGGTGACGAACGCTTCGGCCTCCTCCCATCTCGGCCAATGCGTGCCGGCCGCCCGGAATATTTCGGCGGGCCTGAGCTGCCGCTTCAATGCCATCGACAACTCGACCGCGAAGAACGCGACAAGGGATCCGCTCGCCTTCAACCTGCGCTCGTTCACCGACCGCGTCAGCAAGGAAGAACTCGTCTACAAAATCCCCGAAGGAAAATTGAGCGGATACGACTACAACTGCCGGCCGACCAAAATCGGCGTACCGTTGGGCCGCATCACCCGTCCCTGCAAGCCTGAGGAGGCGGCGTTGTCGGCCATCTGGCCGGGTAGCATGCCCAACGAAATCTGCGCGGTCGTCGGCGGCAAGGGTTTTGAACAAATGGCCAAGGGCTATTTCGACAGCGGCATCTTCGCCGCCGGCGTCGGCCGCGGCCTCCTCAGCACCTGCACGTCCTCGCGGTTTTGCCGCGAAGACTATATCTGCCAGCAGATGCCTGATTTCGTGACCGGCGCGAGGTTTAACGTCAGTGCGCAAGCCCTGAACAGCTTGAGAAGCCGCAAGATCGGGTTTTGTACGCCCACCTACTTCGTCTATCAGCTTCGCCTCGATGGTCATCCCAATCCGAGATGACGTCGACCGCTAGCCCGCCCTCTCCTGCTCCACCGCTTGCCAGGCAATGTCGCGGCGGCAAAAGCCGTCCGGCCATTTGATGCGATCGACAGCCTGATAGGCGCGCTGCTGAGCTTCCAGCACCGTCTTTCCCATCGCGCACACGTTCAGCACGCGCCCGCCATTGGCGAGGATAGCGCCATCTTTCGTCACCGTGCCGGCATGGAAAATCTCGACGCCCTCGACTTTGGCGGCGTCATCGAGACCATCGATGCGCGTGCCCTTCTTGTAGTCGCCGGGATAGCCCTTCGCCGCCATCACCACCGTCAGCGCCGGATCGGGAAACCAGCGCAGGTCGAAATGCTTTAACTCGCCGTCGCAGGCCGCCAGCAAAGCCGGCACGATGTCGGACATCATCCGCATCATCAGCACCTGGCATTCGGGATCGCCGAAGCGAACGTTATATTCGAACAGTTTTGGCCCCTGCGCCGTTACCATCACGCCGGCATAGAGCACGCCGCGGAACGGCATGCCACGCTTTTTCATGCCGGCGACCGTCGGCAGGATGATGCGCGCCATGATCTGGTCGTGAACTTCAGGCGTCACGAACGGCGTCGGCGAATAGGCGCCCATGCCGCCGGTGTTCGGACCCTCGTCGTGGTCGAACACCCGCTTGTGGTCCTGCGCGGTGGCGAGCGGGATCGCGGTCTCGCCATCGCACAGCGCGAAGAAACTGATCTCGCGACCGGTCAGAAATTCCTCGATCACGACTTCCGCTCCGGCCGCACCAAAGCCGCCCTCGAACATCATGGCGATGGCGTCTTCGGCCTCGCGCAGGGTCATCGCCACGACAACGCCCTTGCCGGCAGCGAGGCCGTCGGCCTTGACCACGATCGGTGCACCCTGCTTGAGCACGTAAGCGAGCGCTTCGTCAGCATTACCGAAGCGACGATAGGCGCCGGTCGGAATATCGAACTCGCTGCAGAGGTCTTTTGTAAATCCCTTGGAGCCCTCGAGCTGGGCGGCCGACTTGCCGGGGCCGAACGCCTTGATGCCGACAGCGGTGAGATCGTCGACGATCCCGGCCGCGAGCGGCGTCTCGGGGCCGACCACGACGAGGTCAACCGCGTTTCGCCTGCAGAAACCGATCACCGCGGAATGGTCGGCGACGTCGAGCGCGATGCATTCGGCCTCGTTGGCGATGCCGGCGTTACCGGGCGCGCACCACAATTTGGTCAGCAGCGGGGAAGCGGCGATCTTCCACGCCAAAGCGTGTTCGCGGCCGCCGGAACCGAGCAGGAGGATGTTCATGGACATGCGCCAGATGCGGGGATGAAGATGCGGCTTCGGTCGCACAAAACGCCCCCTCGCCGCAAGGGGACCGTCGGCCAGAATAGCCGTTGTGCAGGGGTGTTTCCGCGCTATTTGCCGCCCGAGGCCGCGATGATTTCTTGCAGCATCGCGACATGGCGAGCAAACGCGCCGCGTCCGGCCGCGGTGGCGGTTACCGTGGTCTGCGGCTTCTTGCCGACAAAGGCCTTTTCCACCGCGACGTAGCCGGCCTTCGACAGCGTTTCGATATGGGCGCCGAGATTGCCGTCGGTGGCGCCGGTCAGCTGCTTCAGCCTGGCGAATTCGAGCCCCACGCCCGACGGCAACGCGTTCAGCGCCGCCATGATTCGCAGCCGCAACGGCTGGTGGATGATCTCGTCGAGGCCAGCCATGTCAGCTCCGGCGCATCCACAGGCCGCCAAGCATCAGCCCGCCGCCGTCGACAAAGGCCATCCAGAGTTCGAACCATTCGCCGGCCCAGAAATAGCCCGCCAGCGCCAACGCGCTGATGGAGAGACCGATCGCAACAAAGGCGTAGCCGAACCAGAGTCCGGCGATGATGTAGAGCAGCATGAAATAGATCGGCCAGAACGTGCCCATCTGGCGCGGCGTGAACTGGCCGAGCACGCTCGTACACAGGAAGCCAAAGGCGAAGAACAGCACAAACGCGATCAGCCCCCTGAAATCGAAGGTGCGAACGCCGGTCTTGCGATATCCGAAGGCGCTGATCGCAAACGATCCCGCGACGCCGGCGACGTTCAGCACGGCCCAGAGATAGCCGGCCTGGCGCGGCGCCAGAAACGAGCCGAGATAGCCGGCAAATACCAGCGCGCCCCACATGATCAGCATCAGGCTGGCGAGATTGTAGATCCGCGATTGCCGGACACGGCGCGTCATCGCGTTGATTTCGGCGAGCGCCTCCGAGGCCTCGCGGCTGTCGATCATATTGCTCATTCCCGCCCCTTCGCCCGCTATGACCCTGCCATGGCGCGCGTGGCAACATCTTCAGCGACGATGGATATCGCCTTCGGCGCGGCGACGATCCCCATGTGATTGATACCGTCGAGCACCCTGACATCGACCGCTACCTTCGCGCCACGCACGGCTTCAGCGTATTTTTCCGAAAACATCAATTCGTCGTCGGCGCCCGAGATGATCGTGAGTGGTTTTGTCACGGCAGCGAGATCGCGGCGGAAATCGCCCCGCACTGCAAAGTTGCGCATGAGGCGGTCGGTATAGGTCGACACCAGCGTCTTCTCGGAGTTCGGTGGCACCGCGAGCGCCAGCACCGGCAGCGCCTCACAGCAGGTGATGCCAAGCCCGCGCAGCGCCAGCAGGCCGATGATGCGCGGGATATCGGCGTTCGCCCAACCGCCGGAACTCGGCCGGGTGGACGGGGCGTCGTAGCCGAGATAGGGCGCGAGCATCACAAAGCGCTCGAACAGGTTCTGAATCGGCGAGCCCGCCACGCGCAGCGTAAAGCCGCCGCCGGAGGAATGGCCGATCAGGGTCAGCGGCGCTGACGGCGCGGTGGTGCGCAGCACCGCGACAAAATCGGCAAGATCGTCCTCAAGCTGGCCGACATAGCCGATATCGCCGCGCGTGCCCGACGTGCCGTGACCGCGCATATCGACCGCAAAGGCTTCCACACCGTGCGCCGCCAGCGCCTGCGACAGGGCATGGATGGTGCCGCCGCTGGAGCCGGAGGAGCCGTGGATCACGATCGCCACACGGCCGGTCGGCGTGCCACCCGCACCATAATGCCGGAAGCCGAGCCATGTGCCGTCGCGGGCCTGGAAGCGTTCAATCGCAGGCAGGCTGGAAAGATCGACGGTGGCTCGCGCCCGTGAGATCGATTGCAGCTCCGGCACCGGCTGCAGCGGCGTTGCCAGCAGCGCCAGCACCACTAGCGCCAGCACGCCGACGCCACACAACGCCCATTTCAGGAGGCTCACGGAGCCGTGGATGAGGAATTTGAGCATGGCCCTCGCCTCTGTTTAATTAATTACAGAGAACTCTATATCACAGAGTATATGAGTTCCACAAGGGCCGGATTGGCGGGGATGGCCAAAAATCCCTACGTTGCGGCAACGCCTCCAACCCCCGAATCAATTGCCGATGCCTGCTGCCGAAAAGCTCAATAACGCGCCCGAATTCACCGTCTCCGAGCTGTCCTCCGCCCTGAAACGGACGGTTGAGGACACCTACGGCCATGTCCGCGTCCGCGGCGAGATATCCGGCTTTCGCGGGCCGCACTCCTCCGGGCACTGCTATTTCGCGCTGAAGGACGAGAGCGCCAAGATCGAGGCCGTGATCTGGAAGGGCGTGCATTCGCGGATGCGGTTCAAGCCGCAGGAGGGGCTCGAGGTCATCGCGACCGGCAAGCTGACGACCTATCCGGGCTCGTCGAAATACCAGATCGTCATCGAAGCGATCGAACCTGCCGGCATCGGCGCACTGATGGCGCTGATGGAAGAGCGCAAGCGGAAGCTTGGCGCCGAGGGCCTGTTCGACGAGGCGCGCAAGCAGTTGCTGCCGTGGCTGCCGGAGGTGATCGGCGTCGTCACCTCGCCGACCGGCGCTGTCATCCGGGACATCCTGCACCGGCTGCAGGATCGCTTTCCGCGCCGCGTGCTGGTGTGGCCGGTCAAGGTGCAGGGCGAAGGTTCGGCCGAACAGGTCGCTGCCGCCATCCGCGGCTTCAACGCACTGCCGGAAGGTGGCAAGATTCCACGGCCGGATTTGCTGATTGTCGCGCGCGGCGGCGGTTCGCTGGAGGATCTGTGGTCGTTCAACGAGGAAATCGTGGTTCGCGCCGCCGCCGAGAGCATGATCCCGCTGATCTCCGCGGTCGGCCACGAGACCGACATCACGCTGATTGATTTCGCCGCCGACAAGCGCGCGCCGACGCCTACCGCAGCGGCCGAAATGGCGGTACCTGTCCGCAGCGAATTGTTCGTCGAGGTCGAGAGCCTGGCGCGCCGCACGATGGTGTGCTGGATGCGTGGGCAGGAGAGCCGCCGCAATGAATTGCGCGCGGCGGTTCGCGCGCTGCCGGGCTTGAGCGAACTGCTCGCAATCCCCAGACAGCGGCTGGATCATCTCGGCGCCACCCTGCCCCGCGGCCTGAAGGCCAATACGCACGCCCACCACCGCCGCTTCTCGCATCTTGCCGCCGGCCTGACGCTGAAGGTTCTGCGCGGACAGGTCGCCCAGGCCAACCACCGCCTTACGGTGTCGGGCGAACGCATCCGGCTTTCCGCCCGCGCTTTGCTGCGCAACCGGCGGGATCGTTTTGCCGGGCTCGAAGTGCGGCTGAAGGCCTCAAGGCTCTCCAACGCCCAGGCGCAGCGCAACGCCATCGCGCGTGCCAATGAGCGCACGCAGCGGCTGGCCGAGCGCGCCCGTCGCGCGCTTGAGACCGCCATGCAGCGGCTCGACGCGCGCGTCGCCCATAGCGGGCAATTGCTGTCGGCGCTGTCGTATCGCGGCGTGCTCGCGCGCGGCTTTGCCCTGGTGCGCGACGAGCGCGGCCATGCCGTCCATGCCGCCGCCGCGATCGGGCCGAGTGCGCGTCTGTCGATCGAATTCGCCGACGGCCGTGTCGGCGCCACTGCCGATGCGGATCGGCCCCAGGCCACGGCGCCTGCGGCGGAAACGAAGGCGGCGACGCACGACGCGAAGCCGGTGGCGCTGAAGCGCGTCGTCAAGCCGATCGATCAGGGCAGTTTGTTCTAGCGCGCCAGCCACTCGGTGACGCGCCGTTGCGCGTCTTTCCGTGCGTCCGCATCGGTACCGATATGACCGCGTTCGGGCAGGGCGGCGTCGGAGCCTGCAATCGCCCGCAGCGGCAGGTTGGCGCGGTCGAAGTCGTGGGCTGCACCGGGATAGACGAATATCTGCGCCAGCGCGCTGCGGCCGCGGGCGCCCTCCACCGTCTGACGGCAGGCGGACGGCGAACTGATGTCGTCCTGCGCGCCGATCAGCAGCAACGTCGGCACCCGCGTGCTCCAGCCGAGGCCCGACGAGATCCGGCAATCCGGATAGAATGCGATGGCCGAGCGGAAATCCGGAGTGATACCTCGTGTCAGCGATTGCGGGCGAACCGCCCACAGAACCGCGCTGGCGCCGTTCGCCCATCCCATCAGGCTGATCCGGTCGCGCGCGGCCCAGGGCTGCTGCAGCAGCCATTGCCGCGATGCATTGACATCGGCGACCCGCTCGCGGCGGGCGAGCACGCGGCGCTCCTTGGCGCGGCATTGCGGGCCGAGTTCGCGCGAGCCGTAACTGTCAGGCAGCAGCACGGCATGGCCGGTCTTCAACAGCTGCTCCGCCCAGTCGCGGTAGCGCGACTGCACCGGCTCCGATTGGCCACCCAATCCGCCACAGCCATGAAGCGCGATCACGGTCGGAAACGGGCCGTCGCCATCGGGCTTGTAGAGCTGGGCATGCAGGGTAAGGCCGCTCGCCGGGATATCGACCTGGCTCGGGGCCGGCAACGGCGCGGCCCCGGCCGGGCAGGCCGCCGCAAGGAGCGTCAGGGATAGCGTGGCTGACAACAGGCGCATCGGTCTTGGTCGGATCGGCATGACGCTGCGGGCACGGGGAATTAACGCTACCATGCAGGCAGACGCAAAATCATCACAAGTAGGTCAGTTTCCGGGGCGGACAGTACGACCTATTTATGATAGATCGGACCCGGAAAAATACATTTAAGGCGGCCCGTTGCGGACCGGCCGATCGGAGAGTTTGACGTGCTCAATAAATTCGGCTCCTCGGGCCATGGCGAAGCGCAGGTGCAATATTTGGACGGCGATTTCCGCGTGATCTCGCCCGGGACCTACGTTCGCTGCGCCATATCAGACGTGCGCATCCCGCTCGACGAATTGAAATACTGGAGCGTCGATCTGCAGGAGGCCTATTCGGTCCCGACCGCCGTGCTGCAGCGGCATTTTCCCGGCGCGCTGAAGACGCAGGGGTGAAGCTTCGTAGGGTGGGCAAAGGAGCGTAAGCGACGTGCCCACCATCCATCCCCGAGCAAGCTGCGAGACGGTGGGCACGCTCCGCTTTGCCCACCCTACTTTTCTTTCCTCTGACGCGCCTTGAACAGCCGGTCGGCGACGAACTTTCGCAACAGCGCCGGATCGTCGAACGCCAGCGTCACCCTGAACGGCACGATGTGCTGCGGCCGATCCCTCAAGCGCGCCATATCCTTTTCCGTCGTCACCAAAGTCAGTCCGTCGCGTTTGGCCTCAGCGACCAGGCTTTCGATCTCGGCTTGCGAATACGGGTGATGATCGGCAAAGGGGCGCTCGGCTGCCACGTCGATGCCGCTCGCGCGCAGCGTGTTGAAGAATCTCGTGGGATCGCCGATGCCGGCGAACGCCAGCACGCGCCTGCCTCGAAGCTGTGCGACCTGCGCCTCGTCCGGCTTCAGATGCGCTGACAACACCGGCTTGCCCTGCGCCGCGATCTCGGCCGCCACTTGCCCGGCAGCACTGCCGCTGCCGACGATGACAAGCGCGTCGGTGCGCGCCAGTTGCGGTCGTAGCGGCGCACGCAGGGGGCCTGCGGGAAATACCTGCCCATTGCCTATCCCGCGCGCGCTGTCGATCACGATCAGAGATGCGTCCTTGACGATCGCCGGGCTCTGGAAACCGTCGTCCATCAGGATCACGGTAGCACCTTGCGCGCGCGCCAGCGGCACGCCATCCGCACGCTTGCGCGACACCACCACCGGCAGCGCTTCCGCCATCATCAAGGGTTCGTCGCCGACATCGGCAGCGGCATGCCTGGCAGGATCGACCCTGACCGGCCCGTGTAATTTGCCGCCATAGCCGCGGCTCAGCACCACCGGCGTCTCGCCGAGCTCGACGCAACAGTTTTGCGAGTGCCAGCACGGTCGGAGTCTTGCCGGCGCCGCCGACGTGATAATTGCCGACGCAGAGCACCGGAATGCCGGCATTCAATCCCTTGCGCCGCAATCGCTGTGCGGCAACGGCGCCGTAGAGGGCGGCGAGCGGTTTCAAGAGATGCACGGTGAGCGAGGCCGGGCCGTGCCAGAAGCCCGGCTCACGCATTGGCGGCCCCCATCTCGATCCGCAATTGCAGCAGATACGGCTCGAGCGCCGAGAGCGTGCGCTCCAGCGCACCGCCGAGCTGATCGACCACGTGCTCGGAGGCGGCCAGCACGGCTTCGCGCGCGTTGGGATTGGCGAGAAGCTGCCCGAACTGCTTGACCAGCGCTTCCTGCGTATCGGCCCGCCGCGCGCCGCCGGCAGCGTCGAGGGCTTCATAGACATCGGTGAAGTTGAAGACGTGAGGCCCGTGGATGACCGACGCGCCGAGCTTGATCGCCTCGATCGGATTCTGCCCGCCATGCTCGACCAGCGATCCGCCCATGAATACGATCGGCGCAAGCCGATAGAACAGCCCCAGTTCGCCCATGGTGTCGGCGACATAGATATCGGTCGTGGCCGTGGGCAAGTCTTCGTGCGAGCGCAGGACCGGATGGAGGCCGGACGCTTCGATCATGCGCGCGATCGCCTCGCCGCGATCTGGATGCCGCGGCACGATCACGGTCAACAGACCTGGAAAATAGCCGGCGAGCGTCCGGTGGGTTTCGGTCAGGATTTCCTCTTCGCCAGGATGCGTGGAGGCGGCGAGCACGACCGGGCGACCGCGCGTCATCGTCATCAACCGCTCCAGCTTGTTGGCATCGGCCGGCGGCGCGGCAACGTCGAGCTTGAGGTTTCCCGTCACCACGACGTTGCGGCTGCCCAGCGCCGCGAAGCGATCCGCATCGGTCTGCGATTGCGCCAGGCAGACGTCGAACTTGTCGAGCAGCGCCGAGATGGTGCCTTGTACCCGCTGCCAGCGCGGAAACGAGCGCTGCGACATCCGTCCGTTGATCAGCACCATCGGCAGCCGCCGCGCGGCGCTCGACAGGATCAGGTTCGGCCACAGATCGGATTCGATGAACAGCGCCAGCGAGGGGCGCCAGTGATCGAGAAACCGCGTCACGTAGCGCGGCGAATCATAGGGGACATATTGATGGATGACGTCGGGTGCGAATCGCTTGGCGACGATCGCGGCCGAGGTCACTGTGCCCGAGGTCACCAGGATGCGCAGGTTCAAGGCCCGCAGCCGCTCGATCAGCGCCGCCGCCGCCAGCACTTCGCCGACGCTGGCGCCGTGAATCCACACCAGCGGACCTGTGGGCCGAACGTCGGTACTCACGCCGCGGCGCTCGCCGTAGCGCGCCGGATCTTCCTTGCCTAGCTTCAACCGGCGGCTGATCAGCGCAGGCGACAGCGGCACCATCGCGTGTGACAGTTTCCGGTAGACGCGTAGCGTCATCGGCAGTGGATCAGCCAAGAGCGGCCTCCGGACGCCCGACGGCCGCATAGGCACGACGAGTTGCTTCGTTCAGGTAAGTTTCTACCTGAAGACGGAGCTTTTCCATAGTCTCGGCATCGGCATCCGGCGGTACATGCACAGCCTCGATGCCCACTACCGCACCGCGCCCGAACGGTAAATTTATGGTAGTGGAGTCCCAGTTCTTCAACCGGATGAATCGGGAGGTCACCATCGCAAACGGCATGATCGGCCGGCCCGACTCCCGGGCAAGCATGATGATGCCGAGCCCGACGACCCGCGCTCGTTTCGGCACGTCGGCGGTGGTCGCGACGTTCCACTTGTCCTCCAGCGCCTGCAGCATTTCACGGAACGCGCCGACGCCGCCCTTGCGATGAAAGGCACCGCCATGATCGCCGGAACCGCGGATGGTTCCGATGCCGAGCCGCTCGGCGGCGATGGCGTTGAACTCGCCGTCGCGGTGCCGCGAGATCAGCACCTTGGCGCGGTGGCTCTCCTTGGTCTTGATGAACGGCGTCATGAAGTGCTGGCCGTGCCAGAACGCGAAGATCGCGGGCATCTCCGGCTCGACCCGCTCATAGACGTCGGCCGGGTCATAGCTGAAGCGGTTGGTCAGCCAGACCAGCCGCAGATATTCAGCCGCAAGCACGCCCAGCGCGCGCTGAACCCAGCTGCTGCGCAGCAAATCGCGAAGGAAACGTTTCAACTGCGGGACTTCTTAACTGGAGGACTTCGTGTCTTGGCCCGGATCGAGCAGCCGGTGGAGGTGGACCACGAAGTAGCGCATGTGGGCGTTGTCGACGGTCTGCTGCGCCTTCGCCTTCCAGGCCGCGAGCGCCAATGCGTAATTGGGATACACGCCGACGACCTCGACCTGGTCGAGATCCTTGAACGTGACGTGTTCGAGATCGGTCAACTCGCCGCCGATGACGAGATGCAGCAATTGCTGTGGGGCATTATCTGGCATGATGGTCTTTCCTAACGAGATGCCCGGCAAGCAAACAGCGACGCTATCAACGCGATATTAACGGGATGATATGTGGCTCGGATTTCGACCGATTCAGGGCAACGGGTGATTCCGGAAGTGCTCGACAATACGACTGTGTCGATTCTGTCCCGCCGCCACCAGCACCCCGTGCACCACCTCCCGGCGATTATACTCGATCGCATCGCCCGAGAGCGCGGTCATTCTACCATCCGCTTCGTGCACGATCAAATTGGCCGCGGCAAGGTCCCAATCGCGGCTCTGGCCGCCTGCAAAAGCGGCATCGAGGCTGCCATCCGCGACCCGGCACAGCCGAAGCGCCAGCGATCCGATTCGCGGATACAGCGTGATCTCCTCCGGAGACGGGCTCAGCCGCTGTACCAGCGGCTTCGGGCCGGCCATGCGGGAAAAGTCGAACTCCGTGCCGGTCGCCGCACGCACCGGCCTCTCATTGTGCGTGGCGCCCCGATCGCGGATCGCAAAGAAGAACTCGTCCGTGGCCGGCGCAAACACGGCCGCCAGCACCGGCGCCGAGCCCGCGACCAGCGCCACACTCACGCACCAATCCTCGCGGCCAGCGAGATAGGCGCGGGTGCCGTCGATCGGGTCGACGATCCAGACCAGTTCCTTGCCGAGACGGCTGTCGTCGTCGACGCTCTCTTCCGACAGCCAGCCATAATCCGGCGTCGCTACGCGCAACCGCCGTTCGACGAGGTCATTGACGGCGATGTCGGCCTCGGAGACCGGCGACGAGGCACCCTTGGTCCAGTTCTTCAGTTCGGTGCGAAACAGCGACAAGGCCAGCGCGCCGGCCTCGCGCACGGTATCCCGCAACAGCGCGGCATCGCGCGCCCAAATCCTGTCGGCGATATCAGCGTCCGCCAAGCGTCAGGCCCTCGATGCGCAGCGTCGGCGCGTTGATGCCGTAGCGGAATTCCAGATCGTTGGCGGCAACCAGTGATTTGAACATCGGCAGCAGATGTCCCGCGATCGTCACCTCGCTGACCGGGTATGTGAGCTCGCCGTTCTCGATCCAGAAGCCGGAGGCGCCGCGGCTGTAATCGCCGGTCACGCCGTTGACGCCGGAGCCGATCAGATCGGTGACGTAAAAGCCCTGCTTGATGTCGGAGATCAGCTCTTTCGGCGTCATCGCGCCGGCTTCGAGATGCAAATTGTACGATCCCGGCGACGGTGAAGACGAAACGCCGCGATGCGCGTGCCCGGTCGTGACCAGCCCGAGTTCGCGCGCCGTGGCGCAATCGAGCAGCCAGGTGGTCAGCACCCCCTCATCGATCAGCGCGGTCTTCTTCACTCTGACGCCCTCGGCGTCGAAGGTCTGCGAGCGCAGGCCGCGCACCCGCAAGGGATCGTCGACGATGCGGATGTTGCTTGCGAACAACTGCTCGCCCATCCGGTCTTTCAGGAAACTCGTCTTGCGCGCGATCGAGGCGCCGTTGATGGCGCCGACGAGATGGCCGATCAGCGATCCCGACACCCGCGGATCGAACACGACAGGCACCTTGCAGGTTTCGACCTTGCGCGGATTGGACCGCGCCACGGTGCGCTCGCCCGCCTTGCGGCCGACGCTTTCAGGCGATGCAAGATCGGAGGCGTGCGGCGCGGAGGTGAAATCGTAATCGCGCTCCATGCCCGTGCCCTCACCCGATATCGCGGTCATCGAGATACCCTGGCTGGAGCGCAGATAAGAGCCGTGGAAGCCGGTCGAGGTCACCAGCACCATGCCGCCGATACCGCTCGAGGCGGACGCGCTGCCCGATTTGGTCACGCCCTTGACCGCAAGGCCCGCGGCTTCGGCCTCGCAGGCCCGGCGTTCCAGTTCGCCGGTGGTCGGGATCGTGCGGTCGAGCAGATCGAGATCGGCGAACTCGTGCGCCAGCAATGCGGGATCGGCGAGACCGACATATTTGTCGTCGGGTGCCACGCGGGCCATCGCGACCGCCCGCTCGGCGAGCTTGGCGATGCCGTCGCCGGAAATGTCATTGGTCGAGACCACGGCCTGGCGCTGCCCGACCAGCACGCGCAATCCGACATCGTCGCCTTCGGAGCGCTCGGATTCCTCGACCCGGCCATCGCGCACCTCGACGCCTTGGGAGACGCCGCGCACCGCCACCGCATCGGCGGCGTCCGCGCCCGCGCGTTTCGCAGCCTCGACGAGGCGCTGCGCCAGCGTCGAAAGCGCCGATTGATCGAACAGGTCGGAGGTCGCGCCGGACGTCTTCGAATGTGGCGAAGTGCTGGATGGTGAAGAGTTCACAAACAAAATCCCTGACATGGAAGAGAGCGGGAAACGCAAACCGGCAAGGTCTCTCAGATGTGCCTGATTCACCGGGATTTCAAGCATTTTGCGATGCCAAATGCCAAACAATTTCGACATTTGTGCAAGGTCTCGTCAATCATGTGCGCCAAGGTCTTGTCAATCATGCCGCCAGATGCAGCCCGGGTGACGTCTCCTTAACCAGGCTTTTTAAGGCGAAACGGAAATCGCTCCGCTACGGTCTCACGTATCGACCGGGAACATAATCCCGGCGGGGAGATCAAAACTGTGGGGCGTCAAACAGCAATAAGCGGGATCAATCCCGCCGGGTCGAGCCGTGTCACGCGGCTCGACCCCCTCTCTCTTCCGCTCAGCTTCCAGACGCACGATACCCGCGCGGACGGCGGCGTGCGGCGGATAGAACTTCATCGCGAACGCGTCGTGCTGCACCGTGCCGTCAAGGGCATGCGGATGGCGATCAACGTTCGCGTCCAGGACTTTCTCGGCGTCGCGCTGCGCAACGTCGACGACGATGCACAAGTGCTGGTGCTGGTGCATCGTGATCCCGCCCTCAACATTCCGCTGTGCGAGAGCGCCGATCGCGAAGAGATCGTGTCTGCCTGGCTGAAATGGAGCGACATCTTCGCGCTTCCGCAGTTGATGGAAGACGACCATTACGAACCGGCCGCCCGCCGCCGCCGCCACAACGCCATCCGCGCCCGCCGCCCGAAATTTCTGGTGCGCCGCCGCGGCGGCAATCTGACCAACACCGAGACTGTTCATCAGGACGAACGCGAGATCATCGCGCGGGATTGAGGCTTCGCCAAGCGCTCTCCCCACATACAGGTGTCATCCCCGCCGACGGGTGACGACGCCTGAAATTCGCGTTCTCGCGCCTGAACCGCCCGAGGTTTGCAGGGAACTTCCGGCCTCTCCGATCAAGGGGGAAGACCGGGTGCTCGCTGCGCCCGCGGTCCACTCAAAGCAAATCAGTCGCAGTCGATAGCAACGTTGCCGAACGCATCACCGCATCGACCAGCAGTCCCGCGAACAGCAGCAGTCCCGCATCGCGGTTGGACTTGAATATCCGCAAGCACAATGCGCCATCGGCGATATCAAGTTGCTTGATCTGCCAGACCAGATGCGCGGCGAAAGGCGACCAGGCCGATCCATGCCGGCCAGCGCGCGCCAGCGCAGCGCCAGCGCCATGCCGATCAGCACCACCGCGAGCGAATAAAACACCGCTAGCGCCCGGTGGGTGCGTTCGCCGAACAGGCGCGCGGTGGATTTGACGCCGATCAGCGCGTCGTCTTCGGCGTCCTGATGCGCGTAGATCGTGTCGTAGCCGATCACCCAGGCGATCGAGCCGGCATAGAGCACGAGCGCGGTCAGATCGATCCGCCCGAGCGTGACGGCAAATCCCATCAGCGCGCCCCATGAGAACGCCAGGCCCAGCACGACCTGCGGCCACCAGGTGATGCGCTTCATGAAGGGATAGACCGCGACGATGACGAGCGAAGCGATGCCGGTCATGATAGCGAAACGGTTGAACTGCAGCAGCACGGCCAGGCCGATCAGCGCCAGTAGAACCAGGAAGGCAGACGCCTGCGTCACGCTGATCTGGCCGGCGGGCAATGGCCGCGACCGCGTCCGCTCGACGCGCGCATCGAGATCGCGGTCGGTGATGTCGTTCCAGGCGCAGCCCGCGCCGCGCATGACGAAGGCCCCGATGAAGAACAGCATGATCACGAGCGGCAGTTGCGAAACGTCGCCTGCTACGCCGGCAGCCAGTGCGGCCGACCACCAGCACGGCATCAGCAGGAGCCATGATCCGATTGGACGGTCGAAACGGGAAAGTCGCAAATAGGGCCGCGACCAGGGCGGCGCGTGCGTATCGACCCAGTTGCCGGTCGCGTCGGCAACGGGGGCGGTCACCTCGCTCATCGGCGCGGGGTCATCGCGTAAGGACGTTGCCGTTCAGCGTATCGAAGGTGCTGCCACCCTTCTTGACGGTCTGCGCCTCGGGGAGCGCAGAGGAGCCGAGCACTTCGCTCAGGCTGGGGCCGGCCGGTCCCCGCGACTGCGCCTGCTGCGCGACGTTACAGACCTGAGTCTGCATCTTCTCGGTGTTCTTGTGGCCGTTCTTGAGTTGGTCGGCGATCTGCGGCGGAATTCCGCACTTGGCGGAGTTGGTCTGGACATATGAGATCATCTTCAGTTCGGCCTGGCCGAAATTTTTGATCAGCTTGCAAGCCTCGTCCGGCGGCGCCTTGCGGTCGCTCGCGGCCTTGATCATCTTGCCGCGCCGCTCGGCCTCCTCACGCAGGGGAACAAAGCCCTTCATGCAGGCGTCTGCCGCACCGCCCGCCTGCGGCGGACCGCCCGCTGGTGCCATTCCGCCCGCCGGCATTCCGCCCGTTGGCATAGCGCCGCGATCGAAGACCGAGCCGCCGGAAGCCGGCGCCGCACTTTGGACCGGCGCACCAGTAGCGCCATTCACTGGCGGAAATGGCGAAGCATTCGCAGGCGCGGCGCTCTGGTTGGGCAGTGGCGCCGGAAAACCCTGCGCAAAGGCGTGGCCCGCGTGAAGGCTCACGACGGCAGCGGTCAACGGCACAATCAGGCGGCGGATCATCAAGGGTGGTTCTCCGGCGAGGTCAGGCAAGTCCCAACGCGTCCGAACGAAGCAGATTTGCGAAACGGCTTTTTACGATTCCTGCCGCCGCTTAACAACCCGTCGATTGGGGCAGCAGCGCGGCGTGGCGCCGCCCGAAAGCCAAAAACAGCTCCAGTTCCCGGCGGTTTGGGCTAAAAGCGCCCGGTAACGGAACCTTTATCGATGCCTGAGCTCGATTTTCGCGCCCCTCGCCTGTTTGTCGACGCCCCCCTGCGCGAGGGCGAGCGAATCGCGCTGGAGCGCAACCAGAGCAATTATCTCGGCAATGTGCTGCGGCTCGCCGCCGGCGGAACCATCTTGGTGTTCAACGGGCGCGACGGCGAATGGCAGGCCGCGATCGAGGGCCGCAAGCGGCCCGATCATTTGAGTATTACCGCACAGACGCGGCCGCAGGACCGCCTGCCCGATATCGCCTACGTCTTTGCACCGCTGAAGCACGCGCGCCTCGACTACATGGTGCAGAAGGCGGTCGAGATGGGGGCCTCGATGCTGCGGCCGGTGCTGACGCGACACACCCAGGTCTCGCGCGTCAACGGCGAGCGGATGCGCGCCAACGCCATCGAGGCCGCCGAGCAGTGCGGCATCCTGAGCGTGGCGGAGGTCAGCGAACCTATCGCGCTGGAACGCTATCTCGACGCGCGCGAGACGAAGCGCCTGCTGGTGTTTTGCGATGAGGCGGCCGACATCGGCAATCCCATCGAGGCGCTGCGGCAGGGGTTCATTGCGGCCGAGGGAATCGACGTCCTGATCGGCCCCGAGGGCGGGTTCGCCGAGGAGGAACGCGCGCTGCTGCTGCGGCAGTCCAGGACGCTGCGGTTGTCGCTCGGCCCCCGCATCCTGCGCGCGGACACCGCCGGTGTCGCCGCGCTTGCGCTGGTGCAGGCCGTGCTGGGGGACTGGACCGGACCGGGCTAGCCAAACCGGCCTTGGCACCTCCCGGTAAGCCATCTCCCATTAATTCAGTTGGCCAATCCCTGTCGAAACACCGCCCGGGCCATGCTAATGCCTGCCCCAACGAGGCCTTGGGAACCCCAATGACCCCCAAACCAACCTAGGAACCCGGTTTTTCCGGATTTGGACATAAAATGACCGCGACCGCCGCCGCCAAAGGTGCTGCCGGACCCGCCGCTTGGGCGGAGACCCTGCTATTGTCGTTTGCACAAGGCGGCTACGTGCAGGCCCATCCCGGCATCCTGCAGCCGGCGGATCCGTTCCTCGACCTCTCCGGCGAGGACATCCGCAAGAGCCTTTACCTGACCACCGACGCCTCCGGCGAGGAGCTCTGCCTGCGCCCCGACCTCACCATTCCGGTGGCGCGCGATTATCTCGCCTCGGGGCGCGCCGGACAGCCCGCGGGCTTTTCCTATCTCGGGCCGGTGTTTCGCTATCGCGGCGGTACCCCGAGCGAATTCCTGCAGGCCGGCATCGAATCGTTCGGCCGTCAGGACCGCGCCGCGGCGGATGCCGAAATGCTGGCGCTGGCGCTGGAAGCAACTACGGCCTTCGGATTGAAGGACGTCGAAATCCGCACCGGCGATGTCGCGCTGTTCACCGCGTTGATCGACGCGCTCAACCTCTACCCGGTGTGGCGGCGGCGCCTGATCAAGGACTTCAACCGCAAGGTCAGCCTCACCGACGATATCGAGCGGCTGACGCTCGCGGCCGCGCCCGGCCGCAACGAATATGAGGGCGTGCTGGCGGCGCTCGCCGGCTCCGACCGCAAGGCGGCGCTGGCGCTGGTCACCGATCTGATGTCGATCGCCGGCACCACCAATGTCGGGGGACGCACGGTTGCCGAAATCGCCGACCGCTTCCTGGAACAGTCGACGCTGAAGGGCGGCGCGCTGCCGCGCGACGCGCTCAACACCATCAAGCGCTTCCTTGCGATCGCGGGCGATCCCGATGAATCGGTGGCGCAGCTGCGCGCGCTGGCCGCCGACGCCAAACTCGATCTCACAGCCGCGATCGACCAGCTCGAGAGCCGCGTCGGTTTCATGGCCGCGCGCGGTATCGACACCAAGCGCGTGCGATTCTCCACCTCGTTCGGCCGCGGCCTCGACTACTACACCGGCTTCGAGTTCGAGCTGCACGCCAGGGGTAACGGCGTCGAACCGCTGGTGGCGGGCGGGCGCTACGACGGCCTGATGACGCAGCTCGGTTCGGCCACGCCGATCCCGGCGGTCGGCTTCTCGGTCTGGATCGAGGCGCTGACGCAATACGCCAGGCAAGGGAGCGCCGCATGACCGCCCCCTTCGTTCTCGCCGTTCCCTCCAAGGGCCGCCTGCAGGAAAACGCCGAGGCGTTTTTCACCCGCGCTGGACTCTCGCTGGCAAAGCCGCGCGGCGCGCGAGACTATCGCGGCACCATCTCAGGCCTCGACAATGTCGAGATCGCCTATCTCTCCGCCGGCGAAATCGCCTCGCAGCTGGCGCGCGGCATGGTGCATCTCGGCGTCACCGGCGAGGATCTGCTGCGTGAAAGCATTCCCGACGCCGACAAGCGCGTGCTCTTGATCGATAACCTCGGCTTCGGAAGCGCCAATGTCGTGGTCGCGGTGCCGCAGGCCTGGATCGACGTCCGAACCATGGCCGATCTCGACGACGTCACCACAGGCTTTCGCGCCCAGCATAACCGGCGGATGCGGGTGGCGACCAAGTACATCAACCTGACGCGCAACTTCTTCGCCAGCCACGGCGTGGTCGACTACCGCATCGTCGAAAGCGCTGGCGCCACCGAGGGCGCGCCTGCCGTAGGCACCGCCGAGATGATCGTCGACATCACCACGACGGGCGCGACGCTGGCCGCCAACGGGCTCAAGGTGCTGGACGACGGCGTGATCCTGCGCAGCCAGGCCAATCTCGTCGCCTCGAAGGACGCCGATTGGTCGCCCGACGCCCGCGAGACCGCGCGCGTCATCCTCGACCACATCGCCGCCCGCGCCCGGGCCAGCAAATACCGCGAGGTGCGCACGCGTTTCGCCGGCTATACCGACAAGCTTCTGGCGGAGGCGCATAACCGGTTCGGCGTGGTGGCCCCGTTCGGCGGGCCGACCTCGTCAGGCATGCTGACATTGCACTGCCCACCGATGCAGCTCTACGCGCTCGGCAGCTTCCTGCGCGAGCACGGCGCCGACACGGTATCGGTTGCCTCGCTCGACTACGTGCTCGACCGGGAAAACCCGCTATTTGCCCGGCTGGAGGCCTTCCTGCGGCTATAAGGCTGCCGTTTCGTTCATCGTTGCGACAGCCAGCGTCAGATAGCATATACCGTTGGATGATCTGGGACCTTGATCGATGACGCTCGGCTCTGACGTTGCCCGCCTGACGACCACCGCGACCAGTTCCGCGGCGCAGGGGCTGTCGCTTGTCGTGCCGCTGTACAACGAGGCGGCCGGGCTCGCCGTGCTGCACGAGCGGCTGGTTAACCTCGCCCGCACGCTGAAGGCGCGCTACGGCCTGGCCAGCGAAGTGGTCTATGTCGACGACGGCAGCGCCGACACGACGCTGGCGATCGCGCGCACGCTTCCCGCCGATGCACTCGACGTGCAGGTGGTTTCGCTGTCGCGCAATTTCGGCAAGGAGGCGGCGCTGATGGCGGGGCTGAACCATGCCCGCCTCGGCGCGGTTCTGTTCATGGACGGTGACGGCCAGCATCCGCCGAGCCTCGTCGAAAAGCTGGTCTCGCATTGGATCGAGGACGGCTACGACGTCGTCTATACGGCGAAGGCGCATCGCGACAACGAATCGTTCCTGCGCCGCAAGGCGGTGCACGGGTTTTACGCGCTGATCAACTGGGGCGCGCGGCAGAAGATCCCCGAGGATGCCGGCGATTTCCGCCTGCTGTCGCCGCGCGCGGCCAATGCCCTGCGCCAGCTTCCCGAACGCAACCGCTTCTTCAAGGGCCTGTCGAACTGGATCGGCTTCCGGCAGATCCGCGTCGACTACGAGCCGGCGCCGCGCGCGCACGGCGTCACGACGTTCAGCCCGCGCCGGCTGATCGGCCTGTCGATCGAGGGACTGACCTCGTTCTCGGTGGCGCCGCTGCGCTTTGCGAGCCTGCTCGGCGTGCTGCTCGCGCTCACCGCCTTCATCTTCGGCCTGACGATTCTCTGGGAGGTCCTGACCACCGGCAAGCAGGTGCCCGGCTATCCCTCGCTGATGATCGGGTTGATGACGATCGGTGGCGTGCAGCTCATCATGATCGGGATCGTCGGCGAATATATCGGCAAGATCCTCTCCGAGCTGAAGGCGCGTCCGATCTACTTCGTCGCCGAGCATTCCGAAAAACGCGCCGATGGCGAGACGGCGGCGGGCGCCCCCGAGCGGACCGCTGCGGAATGAACGACGCGCCACCGCGCCGGATCTGGCTGTGTGCCGACGACTACGGGCTGGCCGAGGGCGTCAACCGCGCCATTCGTGACCTGATCACGCGGGGCCGTCTCAACGCCACCTCTGTCATGGTGGTGGGCACAGCGATCGCGCGCGCCGAAGTCGCCGCGTTGCAGGAGGCGGCAGCAGGCAGCCCGCGCTGCGCGATCGGCCTGCATGCGACGCTGACCGCGCCGTTTCGTCCGCTGACGATGTACTTCCGGCCGCTCGATGGCGGACTGTTCCTGCCGTTTCCGGCCATGCTGCGATCGGGCCTGCTACGACGGCTCGATCCCGGCCTGATCGAAGACGAACTTTTGGCGCAGCTCGCTGCGTTCAAGGAGCTGTTCGGCCGCGCGCCCGATTTCGTCGACGGCCACCAGCATGTGCAACTTTTTCCGCAGGCGCGCGACGCCTTCCTGCGCGCGGTAAAGCAAGCAGCCCCTGCCGCCTGGGTTCGCCAAGGCGGACGCCTGCAGCCGCTGGCGAGGCGGCTCGGCGCGCCCAAGGCGCTGGTGCTCGACGTACTCAGCGCGCAATTCCGCAATCGCGCCGCGGCTGCCGGCATCGCCTACAATCCCGCCTTCGCCGGCGCCTATGATTTTTCGAAAGCGCCCGATTTCGGCGGGCTGATGGCCCAGTTCCTCGATGGGCTGCCGGATGGCGGGCTGGTGATGTGCCACCCTGGTTTTGTCGACGAAACCCTCGAAAGCCTCGATCCCCTCACCACCCAGCGCGAGGCAGAGCATGCCTATCTCGCAGGCGATCGATTCGAGGCATTGCTGGCGGCGAATAAAGTTACATTGGGTTGATAAGGTCAGGAAAATCCCGACATTTTGTCGCATACCAAAATTTAATCCGGCCACCCACTACTTGGCGCCCAGAGCCCGCCCTACATCTCGGCGGCGCGTCGATGATCCGGCGCGAGGGAGAGGGCCATGACACCGCAAGAACGCCAACTGATTGACGATCTTTTCGACCGGCTCGCCAAGCTGGAAAGCGCCAGGCGCGATCCGGAGGCGATGTCGGCGATCATGCAGGGCCTGCGCAGCGCGCCCAACGCGGTCTATGCGCTGGTGCAGACCGCGCTGGTGCAGGACGAAGCGTTGAAGCGCGCAGACCAGCGCATCCAGGAACTGGAAGCAGCGACCGGTCAGCAGGAACAAGGTCAACCCGGCGGCTTCCTCGATTCGATGCGCGACGCGATCTTCGGGCAGAACCAGCAACATGGTTCGGTCCCCAACGTGCGCGCGCCCGAGATCGCAGGTGGCAAGCGTTCGGCCTGGAACACCGGTCAGGTGCTGCAGCAGAACCAGCCGCCCGGCCAATTCAATCAGCCGGCCTACGGCCAGCCCTCTGGCGGCGCGCAGCAACAGCCGTCGGCGTTTGGCGGCGGTGGCAGCTCGTTTCTCGGTACCGCGGCGGCGGCCGCGGTCGGCGTGGTCGGTGGTTCGATGCTGGCCGGCAGCCTCCGCTCGATGATGGGCGGCGGCGGCAACCAGCAGTCGTTCGGCGATACCGGAAACCATAGCGGCGGGATCGAAGACCGCCGGCCGTGGAGCGATCAGTCCGGCGGCAATCTGGCGCGCGAAGCCGGCATCAACGACATCGGCTCGTCGGGCAAACGCGCCGATAACAATGACGATAGCGGTTCGCGGCAGGGTTTCTTTGATCAGGCTTCGAACGACGATAACGACATGGACCACGATTCCGACGGCTTCGACGGCGACGATGGTGATGGCGACAGCGATGACGCGTGAGCGAGGCCTGCGTTGAAAAGAGAAACGGCCGCCCGATCGGGCGGCCGTTTTGTTTCGTGGTCCCGATCAATGACGATCAGATCACCACCACCCTGGCGCCGACATTGACGCGGCCGTAGAGATCGATGACGTCTTCGTTGCGCATCCGGATGCAGCCGGACGAGACGTTGGTGCCGATGGTCCAGGGCTCGTTGGAGCCGTGGATGCGATAGAGCGACGAGCCCAGATACATCGCCCGCGCGCCGAGCGGATTTTGCGGGCCGCCCTCCATGAACCGCGGCAGGTCGGGGCGGCGCACCAGCATTTCCGGCGGCGGCGTCCAGGCCGGCCATTCCTTCTTGGCGGAAACCGTCTTGACGCCCGACCAGGTGAAGCCGGGACGCCCGACGCCGACGCCGTAACGCAGCGCCTTGCCGTCGCCCTGCACCAGGAACAGGAACTTGTTCGGGGTATCGATCACGATGGTGCCCGGGCTTTCCCGGCCATGATACTCGACCATCTGCTTTTCATATTTCGGATCGAGCGGACGCTGCGCGGGATCGACCATCTCCTCCTCGCGGCGCATCGATTGCTGCGGGTCCATCGGCGGCAACAGCGCGCGCCGTCCGCCATAGCCGTAATCCGGCTGCGGCTGATAGGCCGGCTGTTGCTGATAGCGGTTGCCCTGCGGCGCATCGCCGAACAGGAATTCGATGAAGCCGCCGCCCATGTTGGCGCGCTCGGCGGAAGCCATCCGCACCGGTGCGGGCCGAGCAGGCTCGCGGGCGTAGATCACGGCCGGTTCGGTTGAGGCGTCGATCGCGAGGGCCTCATCGGTTAAGCAAAGGCAAGACACGCTCGCAAGGAGCGCAAAAAGGATTTTTCCAGACATCGACGTACTCTGTACAATTCGTCACTGCGGGGTTGGCGGCGGCGCGACGGACGCCGCTGCATGCAATCAATACAAATCAAAACCTGATCGGTTTGGTAAACGGATCGGCCGTTTCGATTCACCATTCCGGCAATCGCGGCCGGATTTGGCCGGTAGCGTTTATTTTGCGTGAACGCGCAGCCTCATGGTTAATCGACGGTATCCGGCCACGGGCAAATCGGCGCAACGACAGGGGCCCGCGTGAACCTCGCGTTAAATGGCCTTGGTTTAAAACACCCGAATTGCAAGGGTGGGAAAAGCTCATGTCGGTCAATCGCAAACGTTTTCGTATCGAACAGTCCCTTCTGGGCGACGCGCCAATTGTCATGCCTGCCGTCGAAGGCGGAGAGATCGGACCGATGCACCGTGAGATCATGGCCGAGTTGCGCACGATCCGCGTCCAGATGGCCGGCTTCGGCCACGCCCGCGCCGCTGGAACCGACGCCACCGTGGCGACGGTGGCCGCGGAGGTCAACCGCGAGGTTGCCGACGCCCAGGCGCTGCTGGAAACCTATCGGGCCCAGATCGAGCAATGCGAGAAGCTCAAGGTCGAACTCGACCTGATTCACGACGCCATCAACCGCACCAAGCGCGAAATCGCCACCCTGCACGGCACGAGCTTTGACGGCGAGGAAATGGCCAAGGTCAACGGCGAACTCGGCGCCGTCGTCGGCGGCACCGAACAGGCCACCCAGCAGATTCTGGAGGCCGTCGAGGCGATCGACCAGGCCGCCACCGCGCTGTCCAAGAACATCTCGCCCGACCAGCAGAAGCTGCTCAGCGAGGAAATCCAGGAACGCGTCGTCGCGATCTTCGAGGCCTGCAACTTCCAGGACCTCACCGGTCAGCGCATCAGCAAGGTGATGAACACGATGAAGTTCATCGAAAAGCACATCGTCGAGATGATGGAAATCTGGGGCGGCGTCGACGCCATCAAGGCGCACGCACCGCCGATCGTCGATACCCGCGAAGGCGACGCCAAGCTGCTGAACGGCCCGAAGCTGGACGGCGACGACGGTCACGCCTCGCAGAACGACATTGACGCCCTGTTCAATTAATCGAACTGGTCAACGCAAACAAAACAAAACGCCGGCAGCGATGCCGGCGTTTTTTGTTTAGTGAGCCGTTTGCCGCTGTCATGATCCGCGAAAGCGGATGATCCAATATTCCAGAGATGTCAGCAAAAATGCTGAGAAGCCGCGGCGTACTGGATGCCCGCCTTCGCGGGCATGACGTGCGCCGGGTGTCGCCGCCTCACGCCCGCGGCGCGCAGCGGACATAGACCATGTTGCCGTAACGGACCGCGGCATCCTTGTCGATGAAGCGGGTGATCAGCACGCGGCCGTCGAACGAGATGATCTCGCGGTCCTGTTCGCCGGGCGTCGGGCCGGCCGGGCCGATATAATTCTTGCCGCTCGGTGAGCCCTTGAGGCGAAGTTCCTGCGGGGTGGCCTGGTCGGCCAGATGCATGACGACGCCACCGCTCTGGCCGGCGCCGATCACATAGGGCTGCTTGCACTGCCCGCGCGCCGCGGCTTCGGTGCGGGGGCGGTCGTTGGGATTCTGGAACGAGGCGAGGCCCCAGCGGCCGACGATCTCGTCCGCGCGGATGGTGGCCGGCATCTCGGGCGCTTCCCCGGGCTCGGCTGCGGGTCCCGTATTGGACGATAGCGACGGCAGCGTGCTGCTGCACGCCCCCAGGAAGACCGTCAGCGCCGACGCGATCGCCATATTGGCAACCGTGCGCGCATTACGTGAGCTGATCATCGCATTCCCCCGAGAAATTCCTGAAGGCCGCTCCCGTCAAGCAGCCAAGCGCAAAACGCCTGCCGGAGCAATGACGTCCGTTCAATTACGCCGCTGCTCCGATTTGGTTTCCTGGGAGCATCCTATATCGGCCTCAAGAAGGCCTTAACCCCCTTGTTTGCTTGACAGGATCGGCGCCAAGCCATATTCCCCGGCTCGCACGTTTAGCACTCAAATGCAACGATTGCTAAGGGCTCAGGCCGTCCTGCCCGGGACGGTATCGAATACCCGGCATTCCAGCCACTTTCAATGGCAACCAGTTCGGAAACCAAGCCTCCCAGAGGAACTTCAAGAGGAGACGTCATGTCCAAATCCAAATTCCGTCCGCTGCACGACCGCGTCGTTGTGAAGCGCATCGATGCCGAGGAGAAGACCAAGGGCGGCATCATCATTCCCGACAGCGCCAAGGAAAAGCCGTCGCAGGGCGAAATCACCGCCGTGGGCCCGGGCGGCCGCGACGAGGCCGGCAAGCTGATCCCGATCGACCTCAAGGTCGGCGACCGCGTGCTGTTCGGCAAATGGTCGGGCACCGAGGTCAAGCTCGACGGCGACGAACTCCTGATCATGAAGGAGAGCGACATCATGGGCGTGCTGAGCTGAGGCACGCTTCGGCCTTCGCACATTAGTCGCGGGCCGGGCTCTTCCCTTCTCCCCTTGTGGGAGAAGGTGGCGCGCAAAGCGCGCCGGATGAGGGGTCTCCATCCGCGGAGACAGACCCCTCACCCGTCCGCGATGCTTCGCATCGCGTCCACCCTCTCCCACAAGGGGAGAGGGAAAGAGAAGCCCGACACTGACGGTTAGGGACGCGCGGCAAGCGACCTTTTTCATTCAAACAGGAGTAGAGCCACATGGCTGCCAAAGACGTTAAATTTTCCGGCGACGCCCGCGACCGCATGCTGCGCGGCGTCGATGTTCTCGCCAACGCGGTGAAGGTGACGCTCGGCCCCAAGGGCCGCAACGTCGTGATCGAGAAGAGTTTTGGTGCGCCCCGCATCACCAAGGACGGCGTCACCGTCGCCAAGGAAATCGAACTTGAAGACAAGTTCGAGAACATGGGCGCGCAGATGCTGCGCGAGGTCGCCTCCAAGACCAACGACACCGCGGGCGACGGCACCACCACCGCGACCGTGCTGGCGCAGGCGATCGTGCGCGAAGGCGCCAAGTCGGTTGCCGCCGGCATGAACCCGATGGACCTCAAGCGCGGCATCGACATCGCGGTCACGGCCGTCATCAAGGACATCGAGAAGCGCGCCAAGCCGGTCGCCTCTTCGTCCGAAGTCGCCCAGGTCGGCACCATCTCGGCCAACGGCGACGCCGCCATCGGCAAGATGATCGCGCAGGCGATGCAGAAGGTCGGCAATGAAGGCGTGATCACCGTCGAGGAAAACAAGGCGCTCGAGACCGAGGTCGACATCGTCGAAGGCATGAAGTTCGACCGCGGCTATCTCAGCCCCTACTTCATCACCAACGCCGAAAAGATGACGGCTGAACTCGAAGACGTCTATGTGTTGCTGCACGAGAAGAAGCTGTCCGGCCTGCAGTCGATGCTGCCGGTGCTGGAAGCCGTGGTGCAATCCGGCCGTCCGTTGCTGATCATCGCCGAGGACGTCGAGGGCGAAGCATTGGCGACGCTGGTGGTCAACCGCCTGCGCGGCGGC
This sequence comes from uncultured Alphaproteobacteria bacterium, assembly GCA_963742935.1. Taxonomy (GTDB): domain Bacteria; phylum Pseudomonadota; class Alphaproteobacteria; order Rhizobiales; family Xanthobacteraceae; genus Bradyrhizobium. Next base: position 170,728 of record CAVUOI010000007.1, read on the forward strand.
TTGAAGGTCGCCGCCGTCAAGGCGCCGGGCTTCGGCGATCGCCGCAAGGCGATGCTGGAAGACATCGCGATCCTGACCGGCGGTCAGCTGATCTCGGATGAACTCGGCATGAAGCTCGAAAGCGTCACCGTCAACATGCTGGGACGCGCGGGCAAAGTCGTGATCGACAAGGAAAACACCACGATCGTCAAGGGCGCGGGCAAGAAGAAGGACATCGAAGCCCGCGTCGGCCAGATCAAGGCGCAGATCGAGGAAACCACCTCGGACTACGACCGCGAGAAGTTGCAGGAGCGTCTGGCCAAGCTCGCCGGCGGCGTCGCGGTGATCCGCGTCGGCGGCGCGACCGAGATCGAGGTCAAGGAAAAGAAGGACCGCGTCGAGGACGCCCTCAACGCGACCCGCGCGGCCGTGCAGGAAGGCATCGTGCCGGGCGGCGGCGTGGCGCTGCTGCGCGCCAAGAAGGCCGTCGGCCGCATCCACAACGACAATTCCGACGTCCAGGCCGGTATCAACATCGTGCTGAAGGCGCTGGAAGCCCCGGTTCGCCAGATCTCGGAAAACGCCGGTGTCGAAGGCTCGATCGTGGTCGGCAAGATCCTCGAGAACAAGTCGGAGACCTTTGGCTTCGACGCCCAGACCGAGGAATATGTCGACATGGTCGACAAGGGCATCATCGACCCGGCCAAGGTGGTTCGCACCGCATTGCAGGACGCCGCGTCGGTCGCCGGCCTGCTGGTGACCACCGAAGCCATGGTCGCCGAACTGCCGAAGGAGGCTGCCCCGGCGATGCCCGGCGGTGGCGGCGGCATGGGTGGAATGGGCGGCATGGGCTTCTGAGGCTCGCCGCTTCCTCCTTTCCGAGAGATCGAAGGCCGCCTCCGGGCGGCCTTCTTTTTGGCTGAAGACATCGGGGTTTGCTGCTACGACGTCACCGATTTAATCGTTCGGGAATTTCACATGCGCGCGCTCTGCCTTCTGCTGCTCGGTCTGGCGACGGCCACGCCTCACCTCGCCTTCGCCCAGATGAAGCTCCCTTCCAAGACCGCACCGGGCACGGCCGAGACGCGCTATTTCACCGCGATCGACGGCCTGATGGACGGCAACGCCGACGTCATCCTGAAGGAAACCCGCCAGGGCAAGACCGTCACGGCGGCGACCCTCGACGTCTGCTATCCCACTGCAAAAGGTTCCGACCGCAAGGATCGTTTCGTCGCCAACCTCACCGTCAGCGGCCAGAACCTTACCGGCACCGCGCAAAGCCTCGGTGACAAGCTGCCGGTCACCATAAAGCTGTTGCGCAAGCCGACCGGCGACACGTTCGAGTTCCGCGGCCAGATCACGATTGGCCAGAGCGTCACCGAAGTAACGTCGACGGAAAATTCCGATCTCAGCGAGAAGGAATTTCTGGACAACCAGACCAGCGACGACGGCATCACCCCGGCGCCGAAGGATTTTACCGAGGTTTCGCCTGATGCATTCGGGGTGCGGATCAAGCTCGATGCCGCGCTCGATTTTCTTAAAAGCCTGAAGGGCGAAGCGGCTGAGGTCGGGCTGTCGAGCCTTTCGGTCTCCTGCGATGCGTTGCGCGCCGGCGAGCAGACCATCAACCTCACGGCCGATCCGGAGCGTACGGCCGCGCTGATCGCGAAGGCCAAATCGATGCCGGGCGTGGTCGCGGCCGGGTGGACCAGCGGTTCAGTCGAGATGGACCGCACTATTCGTTTTTCGGCCGCCGAATGGCGCGACGGCGACAAGATCAACAAGGACAAGATCGCATCGGCGATGGCGGCCGTGCTGGCCAGGACGCTCGCCGCCAAGCCGGCGGGCGCCGAATGGAACGCCAATACCGGAAGACTGAAACTGACCTTCAAGCGGCCGAGCCCGGTCTATCCGCCGCTCGCGCTCACCGAAAATATCGAGGTCTCCGCGCTGGTCTCGTCGGACAAGCCTGGCGCAACCGACCGCCTGATGCTGTGGATCTCGAGCCCGGTGATCACGACCGCGGATGAAGGCAGCGGCGCGAAGCTGAACCTGTCGGAAGAATCCACCGGCGACGAGGAAGGCGGGGAACCGAAGGACGACAACGGCTCGATCGAAGCGCTGGCGAAAGAGTTCAAGGGCCAGCGTTGGGATGCCGACAAGAGCGTGTGGAAGTGATCTTGTTGTAACCGATCATGTCGACCGCGGATCGGTGCGATGCTGCAGAGAATCGCGGACAAACGCGGAATGATCTGTGCGCGGGTTTCGATTGTTAAGATTTCGATTCAGCTTAGAGGAACATCATCGGTCCTCCTGAATCTGGGTCATGCCATGCAACACCGCGAGCCGAGCGCCTTCGATATCTGGTCGGGGAACGTGGTTGACCGTCACCGTTCGCAGCAGCCTGCGGGCATGTGGAATTTCCTCAAATCCGATCGTGACGCGGTATTGGTGGTGCGGGAGCCATTTGCCGAGCGGGCGCGCGCCGCGGTGCTGATCACGGCAGCGGTCGTGGCGAGCTTTGGATTGGGGTGGGCCGGCGGCCTGAGCTGGCCTCAACTCGCGAACGAATTCGGTGTTTTGACCGTCGCGCATAAAGAAACGCCCGCGCCGCAAATTTCCGAAGCACGGTCGACCGCCAGGGTGGAAGGCGCGCGAAAAACGGCATCGGCGGCGGACCCCGCCATTGTCGGCAGCATTCCGAAGCCTCCCGTGCTGCTGCCGGCCGCAAGGCCAGCACTGCAGGCCAATGCAGGCGCCTCCCCCGTCATCGCGATGCGGCAGCCACCGGTGGCGGCGCCGGAGACGAAACCAGCGACGATTCCCGGCTGGACAGTCGTCGATGTCCGGGACGGCACCGCCGTTCTGGAAGGTCCCGAGGGCATTCGGATGGCCGCACGCGGCGACACCATTCCTGGGGTCGGGCGCGTGGAATCCATCGTGCGCTGGGGCAGCCGATGGGTCATCGCCACCGCCAACGGCTTGATTGCGACGCCGTAACGGCTGCCGGCCTCAGCGATCGAGTGCGATCTGATAGCGTTCCGCGATCGCCGACAACTGGCTCCAGGTTTCCTTGTCGATCTCGATGCCGTTCGCAAGCCGATCGGCGCGTGCAAGGCGCTCCGGCTCGCCCGCGATCAATACCGGCAGTTCCGGATCGGAAGGCTTGGCCGACTTCACCCACGCGATCATGGCATCGATTTCGCTCATCATGGTGTCGCGCGCGGAAAGCCGCGCGGGATCGATGACGATGGTCAGCATGCCGTTGAGGATGCCGCGTTCGGGCGGCGTGTTCGTCGTCACGCTCGTCGAGCCGACAATGGCGCCGGCCAGCAGTTCGCAGACCAGCGCCAGTCCGGAGCCCTTATGCTCGCCGAACGGCAGCACCACGCCGCGCGGCTCGGTGTACATGACCGACGGGTTGGTGGTGGGCTGGCCTGCATGGTCGAGCAATGCGCCCTCGAGCATCGGCTTGCCGGCGTTGTGCGCGACCCTCACCTTGCCCAGCGCGACGCGGCTGGTCGCAAAATCCAGCAGGATCGGTTCATTGCTCGATGTGCCGGGGATGGCGATACAGACCGGATTGGTCAGGAACCGCCCTTCCCGTCCGCGAAACGGCGCCACCCCGGGCGCGCCCGATGCGACGTTGACGAAGTGCAACGCGACCATGCCGGCACGGGCGGCAACCTCGCCATAGGTGCCGACGCGGCCGATATGGTGCGCATTGCGCAACCCGTTCACCGCGACGCCATGTTGCTTCGCGGCCTTGATCGCCCATTCGATAGCCTGATGCGCGATCACCTGGCCATAACCGGCCCGCGCGTCCCAGACCGAAATCGTGCCGGTGTCGGAGACTATCTCCGGCGTCTGGTTGGCCTTCAGCGTGCCGGCCTCGAAGTCGCGCACATAGGCAACCAGCATCCCGACGCCGTGACTGTCGTGGCCGCGCAAATTTGCCTCGACGAGATGATCGGCAACGAACGCCGCCTCGTCGGGCGAACTGCCGCCTGCCGCGACGATCCGGTTGGCGAACGCACGCAATTTAGTGTGGTCGACGATCATGTTTTCTCCCTGTCGAGGCGCTTCGTTGAACAGCGCGTCACGCCGAAGGTCGGCTGAACGCGATGCTGCGCCTTCTTAGTTGGTATTGATACGGAACCTCAGCGTCTTCGCACCCATGAACGTAACCAAATCGTCCTGCCGCTTCCAGGTTGCGGCCGCCGTCAGCGCTGCGATCAGCTCGTCATCGGCCTGCGCACGGTCCGGCGGACAGGAGCGGTTTTCCATCGCACCGGCGACGAAGATCACGGTGTTGCCGGCCACCGAAAACTGGCCCTTGCCGCCCTTGCACCAGAGCTCGAGCACCACCTCGCCAGCCTCGCCGATGTCCAGATTGGGGATCCGCTTCGATCCAGGCATGCGATTCACATCGAGCTGCATCTGCGTTTCGAACGGAAAGCCGTCATCGGCGCGGGCCGGGGTGAAATTCAGGGCGGTGGCGACCAGCAGGAGCGAAGCGACACCTGCCCGGGACATCTGTGCGAACGAAACCATGCGACCTCTCGATTACCAGACCTACCGCGCCGCGCGCCGTTCTATTGAACAACGGCGTGATTGGCTAGGGCGCTAGGCTGAATCAATAGGCAAGGAGGCTATTTTTCGTTCACGTCATGCTGCGGCAACGCTTTGACTGTTGCGATCAACTGGAGTGGGATCAGGCGTGCGCCTGAAGCGCTTCAAATCGGGGAGAGACACCATGTGTGCGGGTGATGACAAGAACTGTCCGGATTTTGAATTGCACCACCGCAATTTCAAGGAAACGCTTGATCGGGAACGCCGGTCGTTCCTGAAATCCGGCTTCGCCGCGGCCGGTGGCGTCGCCGCGATGACCGCGGGCGGCATCTCTCTGGTGACGCCGCAAATGGCGGAGGCCGCCGAAAAGAACCAGCCCGCCAAGCGCTCCTATCATCATCTGCCTGCGAATGCCGATACGGTGCATTGGGGGTATTTCAGCAAGAAACTGAAGCCGCAGGTCGAGATCGATTCCGGCGACTTCATCACCATCGAAGCGTTGACCCACCACGCCAATGACGACGCCGAGCGCATGGTGAAGGGCGATCCCGGCGCCGAAAGCGTGTTCCTGTGGACCAAAGAGAAGAAGGGCGTGAACCGTCGCGGCGCCGGACCGATGGATGCCTCGCTGTTCGGGCGTGGCGCCGGCGAGGGCCTTGGCGTGCACATCTGCACCGGCCCCGTCTACGTGCGCGGCGCCCAGGAAGGTGACGTGATCGAGTTGCGCATTATCGACGTCGCGCCCCGGCCATGCGCCAATCCGCAATATCGTGGAAAGACGTTCGGCAGCAACGCGGCGGCCTGGTGGGGTTTCCACTACAAGGACTTGTTGACCGAGCCTAAACCGCGCGAGGTGATCACGATCTACGAGGTCGACGCGTCAGGCGAACGCAACTGGGCGAAAGCCGTGTACAATTTCCAATGGACTCCGCAGACCGACCCCGCAGGCGTGGTGCACAAAACCATCGACTATCCCGGCGTCCCAGTCGATCACGCCACGATCAAGGAGAACCACGGCATCCTGAAGAATGTACGGATTCCGATACGTCCGCATTTCGGGGTCATCGGCCTGGCACCAAAGGAAGCCGATATCGTCGACTCCATTCCGCCAAGCTATACTGGCGGCAACATCGACAATTGGCGGATCGGCAAGGGCGCCACGATGTATTATCCGGTGGCCGTCGAAGGCGCTCTGCTTTCCGTTGGCGACCCGCACGCTTCGCAGGGAGATTCCGAGCTGTGCGGCACGGCCATCGAAAGCTCGCTGAACGGCACTTTCCAGATCATCCTGCACAAGAAAGCCGATCTCGTCGGGACGGCTCTCGAAGCCCTCGACTATCCGATGCTGGAAACCAGGGATGAGTGGCTGGTGCACGGCTTCAGCTTCGCCAATTATCTCAGCGAATTGGGAGACAAGGCGCAGTCGGACATCTACTCGAAATCGTCGGTTGACCTCGCTTTGCGCGATGCGTTCCGCAAAATGCGCAAATTCCTCATGACGACCAAGAAGCTGACCGAAGACGAGGCGATCTCTTTGATTACGGTTGGCGTCGACTTCGGCATTACCCAGGTGGTCGATGGAAACTGGGGCGTTCACGCGGTCATCAAGAAGGATATCTTCGCCGGAGGCGAGACCTGAGCGACGCCTATGAAAAATCCCCGCGGCGTCAGCCGCGGGGATCGTTGGCGATTCGTGTCGATCGCCGCTATTTCAGCACCATCTCCGTGAACGGGTAGACATCAGCACCGGCAGCGTGACGACAAATACGGCAGCGGCAATCGTCGACAGCGTGGCGTTGCCGAGCGGATGATAGGCCCGGCGATTCTGGCTGCGCCAAAAGTCCGCTCACAACCTCGCGAAATCCGATGGCTGCCGCCCCTCGCCGTTTCGGGCATGCTAGGCTCCAGGCGGCGGCTGCGACAAGACAAGCCGCCGCAGGCCGGGAATCACATATATTTTGGTCGTGCGCCCTCTAATTCTTCCATCCCCTCAAAGCCTTGAAGGCCTCTCCGGAGACGGTGATCTGTGAAAAATATCCGCTCGACACTCGCCACGGTTTGGCGCATCGCCGCCCCCTATTTCAGCTCCGAGGATAAATGGGCGGGCCGCGGCCTGCTGGCGGCCGTAATCGCCATCGAACTTGCCATCGTCGGGATCAACGTCCTGCTCACGCAGTGGAACGCCCGCTTCTACAACGCGCTACAGGATCGCAACTGGGACAACTTCGTCAGCGAGATGATCTTTTTCAGCGAGCTGGCCGCTATTTTCATCGTGCTCGCGGTCTATCAGCTTTATCTCAACCAGTGGCTGCAGATCCGCTGGCGGAAATGGATGACCGCGCGCTATCTCAGCGAATGGCTGCATCACGCCAACCACTATCGAATGCAGCTTCAGGGCGATGCCGCCGACAACCCCGACCAGCGTATGACCGACGACGTCAAGCTGTTCGTCGATCGCACGCTCAACATCGGCGTCGGACTTTTGAGCTCGATTGTCACGCTGGCTTCCTTCGTCGTGATCCTGTGGGGTCTCTCCAACGCTGCGCCACTGCATATGTTTGGAAAGGAATACAATATCCCGGGATACCTGGTATGGGGCGCTTTGATTTACTCGGTAATCGGCACCGTGCTTACCCATCTTATCGGCTGGCCATTGGTCGGCATCGATTTCAAGCAGCAGCAATACGAGGCGGACTTCCGCTTCAACCTGGTGCGCGTACGGGAAAACTCCGAGCAGATCGCGCTGCTGCAAGGCGATAAGGCCGAGCGCGAACGGCTCATGGTGCGCTTCGGACGCGTGGTCGAAAACTGGCTCGCCATCATGAGCCGCACCAAGAAAATCACGGCCTTCACATCGAGCTACAATCAGGCCTCGGTGGTCTTTCCCTACGTGCTGGTGGCACCGGCCTATTTTGCGGAAAAGATCCAGCTCGGCGGCATGATGCAGACCGCCTCCGCGTTCTCGAACGTGCAGGGCGCGCTTTCGTTTTTCGTCACCATCTATCGCCAGCTGGCGGAATGGCAGGCCGTCGTGAACCGCCTCGACGGATTCGAGGCCGGCATTGCGGCGGCAGGAGAACTTTCAACCCGCAACGACCGGATTTATGTCAACGCAACGCAAGGCGATGGCGCCATCGATATTCAGAAACTGGCGTTGCAGCTGCCGAACGGAACGACGCTGATCAACATCGACCAATTCACCTTCCGCAAAGGTGAGCGCACGCTGATGACGGGCCCTTCCGGTTCCGGCAAATCGACGCTGTTCCGCGCCATCGCCGGCATCTGGCCATTCGGCGCCGGCTCGATCACCGTACCGGCTGGCGCAACCTTGATGATGCTGCCGCAGCGGCCTTATTTCCCGGTCGGATCGCTGCAAGGGGCGATCGAATATCCGGCAAAGGAAGGCGCGTTCTCTGCCGCGCAGATCGCCGAGACGTTACAGGCGGTGGGGCTGCCAAAGCTCGCAGCGCAGCCCGCCGAGCACGGCCACTGGAACAGAACGCTGTCACTCGGCGAACAGCAACGGCTCGGGATTGCGCGCGCGCTCTTGCATGCGCCGCAATACCTGTTCCTCGATGAAGCCACCGCCTCGCTCGACGAGCCATCCGAGAAGGCGATGTACCGCCTGCTCGAGGAGAAACTGCCTGCGACCACCATCGTCTCGATCGGCCATCGCTCGACGCTCGACGCCTTCCACCAGCGCAGAGTTGCGCTGGCGCGGGACGGCGACCGCTTCGTGCTCGATGGGGCCGGCCAGGCCAGGACGCCATAACCCGCCGGAGCTGGAGCCGGCGCCGTGGCCATGGCTGGCCACGGTGGGGCAGGCGAACGCGGTCGACAGGATGGCGCCTCCAGCACCGGAGCAAGGCCGCCGCCAATTCCGTTTCATCTGCGCCACCCAAAAGAAAAGGGGCGGCAGATTGCTCTGCCGCCCCTTCGTCTTCGACGAGAAGATCTTACTTCAGGTTGGTCAGCGCGGTCAGGTCAGCCGAGAGCTTGACGATGCCGGCGGCGCCGCACCAGTTGGAGCCGACGCCCGACGGATTGATCGGGGTGATGAAGGTGCCCGACGAGACCGTGAGGTTGCCACGAGCCGAGAAGTCGCTGGTGAAGGCGTTGCAATTGCCCTTCGACAGGTCGGTGTCGGAGTAGCGGAAGTCCAGCGTGAACACCTTGTAGGTGAAGCCGATGCCGATGTTCCAGGTGTTATAGTCGGCGTAGTTGATGCCGTTCGGGAACAGCGCGGTGCCGTAGAACGAGTTCGACGTGCCCAGCCACTGACGGCCGAACTCACCCGACACGTACATGCCGATGCCGCTGGCACCGAACCAGGTGCTCGGTGCGATCGCCTTGCCGACGATCGAGGCGTAGGTGCCTTCGGCGCCGCTGTTGAGGAAGCTCGGCGTATAATAGACGTTGCCGCCCATCGAGAAGTTGTCGTTGAAGGTGTAGTTCACCTTGCCGTAGACTTCGAAGAAGCTGACATCCTTCTTAAGAACGTTGGTGTTGAGCAGGGCGTTCGCGGCGCATTCGGCACCCTGGAAATTGCCGGCAAAATCGATGCCGGGAGCGCCATATTGGCAGGTTCCACCCGGATACATGTAGCCCCAGGCACCAACGTCGAATGCGAACTGGCCGACCGTCAGGCGGGCGCCGCCGTAGGCGTCGATTTCAGCCGCTGCACGGTTGGGGAACGAGATGCTCGCACCGCCCACGCCGACATAGAGCTGGAAGTCCTTGGTGACGTTGTAGCGCGGCTCGAAATAGACGTTGACCGACGGCTTGTGGTTGGACTGGGTGATGCCGCGGAAGATGTAATCGTTGGTGATGCCACCGCCGAAAGCGATGTCCCAGGGATCGAATGCCGGCGGCGGCGGCGCCTTGACGGCCTTGTAGGCCATGTCCGCTGCGTGAGCCGAACCCGATACCATTGCCAGCGCCGTTGCTAACAAAACCAGTTTCTTCATGACAATCCCCGTTCCACCCAAACTAGACAGTCCAGTTCCGGTGCCCCCCTAGGGCTAACGACAACCGACTGCGGCCAAATGTCTTAACGTGGTCATACAGTGGTCTGCGATGCCTCGCTCGTGAAGCAAAAAAGGCAAGCATGTGCCGCCTTTTTAGGCGTTCTGACCTTTTGAAGAAATGTTCTAAGCGGGTGTTGCATTCTCACAACAAATTTAACGGCACAAGTTCCGGCTAACGGTATCCGTGACAGGAGCGAGGCCGCGAGCGACAGGCCGCGGACAGCCTCTGTGCGAATCAACCTCCCCGTGAAAACACGGCTTCCGTCGCGCACGAAAAAGGCCGCAGCGCTGGACGCTGCGGCCTTCTCTGAAACGTTGTTGCGGCGGGTGGCCGCCTAGTTGTGGTCGCCCTAGTTGTGGTCGCCGCCGTTGGACGAACCTGAGCCCCATGAGGGAGTGGCCGGTTCCGGCGTTGCCCAGCTCGGCGCCGGTGCGGGTTCCGGCTCGGGCTCTCGCTCCGGCGCCGCCATCGCAGGCTCCTCCATGGGAGCAGCGGGCTTGGCAGCTACCTTCTTTTTCCTGGCCGGGCTTTTCTTGGCGGCCTTCTTCGTTGCGGCCTTTTTCGGTGCGGCCTTTGATTTCTTGGCTGCCTTCTTCGCAGCCTTCTTGGCGGATTTCTTTGCGCCTTTTTTCGCAGCCTTCTTCGCCGATTTCTTCGCGGCCTTCTTTGACGTCTTCTTCGACGCCTTCTTGGCGGACTTCTTCTTTTTCGCCACTACGGCCTTCTTGGCCTTTTTAGCCTTCTTGCCCTTCTTACTCTTCTTCGCCATCTGGTCCTCCTGTTGCGGCTGTCCGTGCCTGTCGAGCGCTTCGAATAGTCCGTGGGCCAGACCGGGGCGGCACTTCTTCGAAGTGCCCTCCCGCTCCATCCCTTGTCCGGGCGCGATATCAGGGCAAACGTTTTGGCGTCTGTCCCAAGTAACCCGGATGCCGGTCCCGCCATCCACATCGGGGGGCGACGCTCCGGATCGCGCCCTTCGGCCGATCGATCAATTCAATCCTTTAGAACGATCCAGGCTTTGGACCTCCAGTCGCCCAATCGAGAAGCTCAATCGTGTGCACCACAGGAACTGACGTACCGCCGGCAATTTGAACCATGCATCCAATATTGCCCGCGGCGATCATGTCCGGTTTGACTGTCGCAAGATTGGCGATCTTCCGATCGCGCAATCTGCTCGCAATGTCAGGCTGGAGAATGTTGTAGGTCCCCGCCGAACCGCAACACAAATGGCTCTCAGGCACATCTTTCACCACGAATCCACTCTTGGAAAGCAATTCTTTCGGAAGCCCCGTGATTTTCTGGCCGTGCTGTAGCGAACAAGCCGAGTGATACGCCACGGTGACGTCGCCATTCTGACGCGATGGCGCGAGCGCGATACCCGCGAGATACTCGGTGATATCCTTTGCCAGCGCGGAAATCCGCGCCGCCGGGCCGGCGAAATCACGGTCCTCGCGCAGCATGAAACCATAGTCCTTGATCACCGTGCCGCAGCCCGATGCCGTGACCAGGATGGCGTCGAGGCCGCCCTGTTGCGCCTCTTTCTGCCACACGCCGATATTGGCGCGGGCCCGCGCCAGCGCGTCGCCATCCTGCCCGAGGTGATGGGTGAGCGCGCCGCAGCATTGCTCGTCCTTGACGAGCACGACCTCGATGCCATGGCGCGTCAGCAGGTTGATGGCGGCCTGGTTGATGCGCGGCGCCAGCACCTGCTGGGCGCAGCCTTGCAGCAGAGCGACCCGCCCGCGCCGCTCGCCGGTGGCCGGAAAGACGCTGCCGCCCGCGGGTCCCGGCGCCGGGAGTGCCTTCGGCGCGAGCTCCAGCATCGCCTTGATCCGCCGCAACAGGCCGGGCGTCGCCGCCGCTTTTGACGCCGGCAGCAGGGCCGCCAAGGGCTGTGCCAGCCGCGCCATGATCATGCTGGCGCGAAACAGTTTTGGCCGTGGCAGCACCAGCCCCAGCACCGCGCGGAGCGCCCGCTCGGCCAGCGGCCGCGAATAGTCGCGCTCGATCCGGACCCGCGCCTGATCGACCAGATGCATGTAGTGCACACCCGACGGACAGGTGGTCATGCAGGCGAGGCAGGACAGGCAGCGGTCGATATGCTTGACCACAGCAGCGGTCGGCGGCTTGTCCTTTTCCAGCATCTCCTTGATCAGGTAGATCCGCCCGCGCGGGCTATCGAGTTCGTCGCCGAGCAGCACATAGGTCGGACAGGTCGCGGTGCAGAAGCCGCAATGCACGCAGGCACGCAGGATCTTGTCGGCGACCGCTATATCGGGATCGGCAAGTTGAGTGAGCGAGAATTCGGTTTTCATATCGCTGATGTCCGCGCCATCCGGCCGCGATTGAGGATGATTTTGGGATCGAAGCTGTGGCGCACGCGCTGGCCCAGCGCGGCGACGCCGCCGGCCTGCGGATGGAACACCTCGACATTTCGCCTGGTCTCTTCGGAGGCCCGGATCAGCGTCGCGTGGCCGCCGGCCGCCTCGACTCGCTGACGTATCGGACCGGCCAGCGCGTCGGGCCGCGGCGGCACTGCCGCCCAGATCAAGCCGCCGCCCCAATCGTAGATCACGTCGCCCTGTGACTCGCGCGCCAGGGCCTGGCCGAGCGCGCCACCCGAGGCCGGCGGGCAGACGATCCGCCATACCGGCCACAGCCCGCGCGCGCCGTTGGCGGCGAACGGATCGACGTCGCGGATCGCGGCCCAGACCGCCGCAGAGGCGTCGTCCTGCAGCATCTCCACCGCACCGAACGTCGCGAGCGCCTTGCCGAGCGAACCGGCTCGGTCTGCCACCGACGCCGCGATGCCCTCCAGCCGCAGCAGGGTCGCCGCCCGTCCCCCCGCCCCGAGGCGCGCCAACGCGCCGGTTGAGGAACCGAACACCGAACCCGGCAGATGCGCCGCGCCCGACACGTCGTAAGGCGAACCCAGCGCCGCGGTCATCGCCCGGTTCGCGGTGACATCGTCGAGGCCGGCGAGCACCAGTGTCCGCTCGCTCTCGGGCTTCGGCATCACCTTCAGCGTCACTTCCGTCATCACCGCCAGCGTGCCCCACGACCCCGCCAGCAGCTTGCAGAGATCGTAGCCGGTGACGTTCTTCACCACCCTGCCGCCGGTCTTGAAACTGTCGCCGAAGCCCGACACCGCATGCGCCCCGAGCAGATGATCGCGCGCGCCGCCGGCCTTGATGCGGCGCGGACCGGCCAGCCCCACGCCGATCATGCCGCCGATGGTGCCGTTGCCGGACACGCCGAGCAGCACGGAAGTGTCCATCGGCTCGAAGGCGAATTGCTGGTTCTTGGAATCGATCAGCGACTGCACGTCGGCCAGCGGCGCGCCTGATTGCACCGTGATGATCAGTTCGTTCGGCTCGTAGGCGGAGACGGCGTTCAGCGCCGAGAGGTCAAGCACCGCATTGGTCGCCATCGGATGGCCGATCGCGCGCTTTGTGCCATGGCCGATGATCTCGAGCGGCTGCTCGCTGGCGATCGCCGCGCGCACCACCTCTTCGACGTCTTTGGCGTCACGTACTTTCAGGGTATCCACGGCACTAAATTTCTTGCTCGGTGTCATCGTCCGCGAAGGCGGACGATCCAGTAATCGCAGGAGCCGAGAACGATAATCGGCGGCGCGGCGTACTGGATACCCCGCCTACGCGGGGTATGACGATTGAATGATTGGCGAAAGTCATACTTAAAATCTCGGCAAATCAGGAAACGCCAGCCTGCCGGCATGCACATGCATGCGGCCGAGTTCGGCACAACGATGCAGCGTCGGAAACACTTTGCCGGGATTGAGCAGGCCCTGCGCGTCGAACGCGCATTTCAGCCGCTGCTGCTGGTTGAGGTCGATCTCGGAAAACATCTCCGGCATCAGGTCGCGTTTCTCGATGCCGACGCCATGCTCGCCGGTCAGTACGCCGCCGAACTCGACGCAGGCGCGCAGGATGTCGGCGCCGAAGGCTTCCGCCCGCTCCATCTCGCCCGGCTTGTTGGCATCGTAGAGGATCAACGGATGCAGATTACCGTCGCCGGCGTGGAACACATTGGCGACGCGCAGGTCGTATTTCACTGAGAGGTCGCGGATCCGCGCCAGCGCCTTCGGCAGCGCGCCGCGCGGAATGGTGCCGTCCATGCAGAGATAGTCGGGCGAAATTCGGCCCACCGCCGGAAACGCCGCCTTGCGGCCGGCCCAGAACAGATTGCGCTCGGCCTCTGACGTCGAGATCTGGCAGGTGGTCGAGCCGCAGCCTTGCGCGATCGCCTCGACGCGCATGATCAGTTCGTCGACCTCCACGGCGGGACCATCGAGCTCGATGATCAAAAGCGCCTCGACGTCGAGCGGATAGCCGGCGTGCACAAAGGCTTCGGCAGCGTGGATCGCGGGCTTGTCCATCATCTCCATGCCGCCGGGAATGATGCCATTGCCGATGATGCGTGCCACGCATTCGCCGGCGGCCTCGACCTCGGCGAACCCGACCATCAGGGCGCGGGCCGTCTCCGGCTTCTGCAGGATCCGCACCGTGACCTCGGTGATGACGCCGAGCAGGCCTTCCGAGCCGGTGATGATGCCCATCAAATCGTAGCCGGAATTCTCCGCGGCCTTGCCGCCGATCCGCAGGATCTCGCCCGACATCAGCACGATCTCGCAGCCGAGCACGTTGTTGGTGGTCATGCCGTATTTCAGGCAGTGCACCCCGCCGGAATTCTCCGCGACATTGCCGCCGATCGAGCAGGCGATCTGCGAGGACGGATCGGGTGCATAATAGAAGCCGGCATGCGCCACCGCCTGGCTGATGGCGAGGTTGGTGACGCCGGGTTCGGTCACCACCACGCGGTTGTCGAAATCGATCTCGCGGATGCGCTTGAACTTGCCCAAGCCCAGCAGCACGCCGTCGGCCAGCGGCAGCGCGCCGCCCGACAGCGAGGTGCCGGAGCCGCGCGGCACCACCTTGATGCCCTGATCGTGACAGTATTTCAGGACTTTCGAGACCTGTTCGGTGGTGTCCGGCAGCACCACCACCATCGGCGGCTGGCGATAGGCCATCAGGCCATCGGACTCATAGGGCAGCATCTCGGCCGCGCTGTCGATCACGCCCTCACCCGGTACGATCGCGCGCAGCGCGGTGACGATGGCGTCACGGCGACCCAGGACCGCCTGATCGGAAGCCGGCATCATGATGGCCATGCATATCCTCCAGGCCCGCGAATAACGATTTGTGGTGGCAAATCAAGCACGTCTACCGCGCTTTGGGTAGGCCATCCAAACGTCGGATTGCCACGACCCAATTGATCGGTTCTCTCTGGGACAAGTCTGCAATGGTGAAACCTGTCAAGGTTTCGTGGCTTGTCCCGTGCAAGCGGGCCTGCCACAAGAAAACGCTTCTGTGACCTGGGAAGAAACGAAGAGCACCACATGAAAACATCGATTTTGAGCGCGCTGGTTGTCATTACCTCACTGGGCGCGGCAACTGGCGCGCTGGCGCAGGACGCCGCCGCCGGCAAGACCTCGTTCAACAAGTGCCTGGCCTGTCACGCGATCGGCGAAGGCGCCAAGAACAAGGTGGGCCCGGAGCTGAACGGGCTCGACGGTCGCAAGTCCGGCACCACCGAGGGCTATTCCTATTCGACGGCCAACAAGGATTCCGGCATCACCTGGGGCAAGGACGTATTCCTCGAATACATCAAGGAGCCGAAGGCGAAGATTCCCGGTACCAAAATGGTGTTCGCCGGCATCAAGAACGAGAACGAAGCCAACAACCTCTGGGCCTATGTTTCCTCGTTCGACAAAGACGGCAAGGCGAAGTAGAAGCTGGCTTCTTCACCCGCCCCTCGAGGGGGCGGGTCGACGCGAAGCGGCGGGGTGGGGTGACGGTCTCTCCACGTCCGACAGCGCCCGAGTTGATAGACTGCCACCCCGCCCCGGACTGCATTTCGCTTCGCTCCATGCACTCCGACCCGCCCCCTCGAGGGGCGGGTGCACATCGCCCTCATCAAGCCAGCGTGTGCACGATCACCGGACCGGCCATCGCGGTCGCGGGTCCGGTCAGGAGCGGCGCGAGATCGTGCTCGATCCATGCCAGCGCGCGCTTGTTGGATTCCTCGGCCGCCGCAAAATTGTTGAACAGGCTGATCGCGATCACCGTGTCGTCGGGGGCGTAGACCACGTAATAGCCCATGAATCCGTCGACCCCACTGATGATGGGAACGGCCCCTTCCTTGATCCTGCGTGTGAGCTCTTCGGCCTTGCCGGCCTTGGCCTTGCCCTGACGAATGGCGGCGTACATGGCGCTCTCCCTCGAAGGTCGGCTGCCCGATATCCCTGGACCGCAACTCCCGAACGTCATTCCTGGCGGGACGAGCAGCGGAATCCCGCACGCGGCACCGTATCCCATCCAGAACCTTCAAGCCACGCGCGGGATGACCGAGGGATCCGATCGTACAAAACCTCGGGGCCAAAGCCGGCTGGTCCGCACCTCAACGGGCCGCGGCTTCCACGCCAGGCGCCAACGCCGATATCATCGCCTCGACTTCCTCGATGACGCGATCGGGAACCGCATACTGAACCATGTGGCCGACGCCGGGAAGCACGATCAGTTTGACGTTCGGCGCGGCGGCCGCGAACGGGCGCGAGTGGATGTTGGTCGACACCGTCTTGTCGGCGTCGCCGGCGATGATGGTGACCGGCGCCTTGATCTCGGCATAGCGCGGCGCCTGCCCGGCGACCGCCGCGTTCAACGTCACCAGATCGTGCGCATTGGCGATGAACTCGCGCGGCCGCAGCAACAGCGGCGTGGCGGTATTTTTGACAAATCCAGGCGGTATCGGTTGCGGCAGAAACACGCTTCGCGCGCCCGGTTCCGCCACCATAAGGCCGAGCGGCAGCGTGATCGTGTGGGCCAATAGCGGACCGATCACCGGGGTGGCAATCAGGTTGTTGTAGCGCCCGACGCCGCCGGGCCATGGATAGGCCACCGGCGCCAGCATCACGAGGCCCGCGACCGAGGCCGGGTAATCCAGCGCGATCCGCGTGCCCAGCGCACCGGCCCAGGAGTGCACCACGAAGATCGCACTGCGGACACCAAGCTTGCCCAGGGCCTCCTCGATCATGCGAGCCTGAATTTCGGGGGTCGAGTCCTCGGGACGGGCGCGGCTGCTCCAGCCATGCCCGGGACGGTCGATCAGGATCACGCGATGCTTGCGGGCCAGGCGCTCGCCGACTGGCTGCCGCAGCACTTCGAGATTGGAGCTTGCGCCATGAATCATCACGATCGGCGGACCGGCCGCCTGGCGCGGCCCGATGTCGATAATATGGAGGGCTCCGCCCGCCACCTCGACCATGCTGCCCCGGGCCGGATGGTCCCGTTCGCTGAGAAAAACGCCGGCTTGCGTGACCAGCGCCAGCACCGCCAGCGCTGCCACCAAAATCACCACCAACATCGACGATTTCCGGCCAATTTTCTGCACCAGCGAGCTACGGCCCGGATCGGTGCCGGTTTCGGAGGTTGTCCACAGGGACCCCACCCTGTGGATAGCGGGGTCATCATGACGTCATTGGCAACTTTATACAGTGCCGCTGACACTTTCGCCATTTGTGCGCGTGCCTCATGAGCGGGTAGCCGGGGCCTGCGCCATACCCAACATCCACAGGAGCAGGGGCTCACTACAAATTGTTCCAGCGTAATATCGGAGAAGTACCCATGATTTCCGACGCAAGCGAAGCCGCCATCGATCAGATCGTAGCGAGTTGCAATGGCGACATCCGCGGCGCACTCAAGGCGTTGTTGCGTGTCAACGAGCAGCTTGAAGCGGAATTGGCGCAGTTCTACGCGGCAGTAGGCCTCGACGGCATGGCCCGCGGCAGCAACGCCGTGCACTGAGCCTTATTTGGGGCGGCGCGTTTGCTGACGCGACGCGGCTTGAAAACGGCTTAATCGGATTTTCTCTCGTCATCTTGCGTGGTTGCGGGCGGCTCTTCCACCGCCGCGCAGCTGGAGATGGTCGAACGAGTCAGTTTGGCGTCGTCGAGCGACCGGCACGGTCCGCTTCCGAACCAGATGTTGCCATCGGCCCGGGCGTTGATGACGGGATTGCTGGTGACGATCTCGCATTTGCTGGTCGCATGGCCGCCGACCATTCAATAGCCACCTTGTGCGAAAGCGCAGGCTCCGGTCGCGACCGTCAACGCGCCGGCCAGGCGGGCATTGCTTCGGGCCGTATCAAGCACGCATCAGATATCGCGGCCTTCGACCTTTTCGGTCAGCGTCTTGACCAGTTCCGGCACCTTTTCGAGATGCGGATTGACCGCAAGCGCCTTGCGGAACGCTTCGAGCGCGCGCTTTTCGTCGCCGATTTCCTGCATGATCATGCCGAGGCCTGCCAGCGCGCCGAAATGCCGGGGCTCGCGGATCAGCACCTGCCGGATATCCTCCAGCGAATGGGTGTAGTCGTTCTTCAGGTAGTACAGCGTCGCGCGCCGGTTCCAAGCCTCGACATAGTCGGGGCGCAGCTTGATGACGGAATCGAGCAGTTTCAGCGCGACGTCGACCTTCTGCGCTTCCATTGCGGCTTTGGCGCGCAGCATCAGCAGCGCGGCGGTGTCGCTCGGGGTCTGCATCCACTGCGCCCAGATCCGCGCCTCGACATGTTTGGCGCTGGCTTCATCGGGGGCGGCCTTCAGCGCACCGAACAGAAAATCCAGCCCGCGGGTGCGATCCGTCCCGACCTTCGGCAGCTTGCTCGGGGCCTCCGGCAATTTCTTCTGGGCTTTTGGCGGGGGAACGACCTGGGCGTTCTGCGCGTAGGCGGGCACAGCTGCCAGGACAGCCGCTGCCACGACAGCCGCAGCTACGACAGCGGCTGTCACCAAGGTCCGGAAGTTGCGGTCGCCCGGGAATCTGAAAACCATACGCCAAGTCTAGACGTACAAAATCCCGCCGCAAGAGCAGCGCGTCGTCAAAGACTTGTGAAACGTGGAAAAAACCGCGCGGCGCCCGCGAGGCTGGCTAAGCCTTGGGCTCAGCCCTGACGGGCCTTGAAGCGGCGCTGCACCTTGTTGATCACGTAAACCCGGCCCTTGCGGCGGACCAGACGGTTGTTGCGGTGGCGACCGCGCAGCGATTTCAACGAGTTACGGACCTTCATGGGACAATCCTGATGCTTTGAAAGGCCGTGTTGAAGGCCGAACCTGAGCTACCCGAAAGTGGCAAAATGGGATTTGTCCCGAAAGCGGCCAACCGCCCGGGACGGGGCGGTTTCTAAGCCATCCCATGGCCGGATGTCAATGAACCGCTTGCGAAGTGGGGGGTCCACCCGGCTCCGCCGGGTCTCGCCAAGGACGTCATGCCGCCGAGCGCGCACCTTGCGAAGCATGCGACGGGCAGCAAGCTGACGACCCGCGGCGCCACGGGCGTGCCTGACTAGGCCACGGGCGGGACCCAATTCAAAATTGCGAAAACAACCCCATGCAAAGTAGAAAAATCTCCCGGTAATATGATACCGTATTGGTCTGGACCAACGTGCAGCCAGCCCTGCCACCGTGGCGCAATGACCCGCCAGGGTTCTTTCCGCCTCAAGCCGAAGAAGAGGGAACGTAACCCGGTCTCGCTGCTTGTCACGCGCTCACATTCTTACATTGGAGAGATCATGATCCGCCGTTTCATCGGAATTGCCGTCGTCGCCGCCAGCGTGGCGCTGCCATTTGCCGCCCAGGCGCAGGGCGTCCCCGGAGGCGTCGAGCGAGGCTCCCGCGAGGGCGAACGGGCGGCGGGTCCGGTCGGCGCGATCGTCGGAGGTGTCATCGGTGGTGTCGTCGGCGGCGTGAACGGCGTCCTGGGCGTCGACGAGCGTCCGCGTTTTCGCACTTACGTCGTCGAACAGCGGCGCCCGTCTTATCAATATCGCGAAGATCTGCGGATCGGCGCCGTCTTGCCGGAAGAAGGCGTCACCTACTACGACGTCCCGCAAGAATATGGCGTTCGCGACTACCGCTACACGGTGGTCAACGGCCGCACGGTTCTGGTCGAACCGCGCAGCCGAAGGATCGTCGAGATCGTCGAATAAAAACCTGCGCAGGACAGATCAAGGGCCACCTGCCAAGGTGGCCCTTTTTCGTTGGTAGGTGCGAGTACCGGGAAACAAATCGGTATTGCGGCCATCCTTCGAGACGGCCGCTTCGCGGCCTCCTCAGGATAAGGTCCAACTTGTTGAAACACGACAAGCTCATGCTCAGGAGCGAGCGACGCCAGCGTCTCGAAGCCGGAGCGGGTCAGTGCTCGGCCTCCTCCGGGAGATCATCCGGGAACGCGCCAAGCCTGACGATCATTTTGTCGGCATGAGGTCCGTCGTCCACGGCTTCGGTCAATTCGAAGAACAACGTCTTGTACGATACAAAGATGACACCGGCGCCTTTCAACCTCTCCACAGCGGCGTCCGTGCGGCTTGCGGAGGAAAACAGCAATTCCTCGACGGCGAAGACATCGAACCCGAGATCGAGCAGGCCAAGGCACGACTGCAGCACGCACACGTCGGTTTCACAGCCCGCGACAACGATCTGCTTCTTGTTCAGGCGCTTGAGGTAAGTGCCAATGGGCTTCTCCTTCGTGAGATCGAAGAAGCTCTTCTCGAATGACTTTGCGGCGCTGCCGAGCGTTGCCTTGACACCCGCCGGCACCGTGCCCTTTCGGTCAACCGGGCGCTCAAGCGTGACGATCGTCGGAATGCGCATATAGGCGAGAAGGCGCGCGAAGCTCGCCATATTTCTGCCCAGCCGCGCGCGGCTGCGCGGCTCGAGTTGCGCCAAAAAGTAATCCTGATAGTCGATGATCGCGCCACAACATTGATCGGCGAGGATGCGCTTTGTGCCTGTCATGGCGCGACGATATTTCATTTGCCGCTTTTCCACCAGAGAACGGCGAACGAGCAACCGCGGCTATGCCGCTGCAAGCGGCGCGAAGACCTAATACGGTGACAGTGCACTCAACTGGAGTGAAAATTTTGTGCACTGTCACCGTAATTCGAGAGCGCATGGCGGACTCTTTCAAGTCGCCGCACAAGCATCCGCCGACGGTGCCGTTATTACGGCATCGACAGGTGCACTTAGCTCTCGTCGATGCGTAGCTAGCCTATTAAATGCAATGTCACCGTAATTTACACCTTACCGAGGACGTGCCGAGCGTTCAGCATCGCGTACTTACGGCCAATCCTTTGCTGCTTGATGGACTGGCGCGACACCTCCAGCATGACGACCACGGCGCTGATAATCTTCACCCAAGGTAGAGCTGTGACGTCTGCTTCAGTCCAAGAGTTGTTTTCGTCGAAGCATACATCCTGAGCATACTTAGGCAACATTCGCCACAGCTCCACTTTCTCTCTGTCATCAAAGCTGTATTCCAGGCGGTGCGCCATCTTGTTGCGCATCTCATTGACCCGGTTCAACGCCGGTCGCCAGTTAGGATCAATCAGACCCATGGCGACGCCCAGGTCTAACTTCGCAGGGAAGCTTAGCCGGCGCATCTCAACTTCGTCAGGCCTCACCATCTCTTCAGTAACCGTCTGGATGAGGACGTGCTCTAAGTAAATGTGGCCACGAATAACTAAGGCCAGCATATCCCCAGCACCTAGCTCCTTGATGAAAACGAGGGAGGTCGAAGAGAGAACACCTTCGACGCTTCTATCTCTTGGTCGTAGTCACCTTTGAGTACATCCGGAAGGTCCATGACTAACCTCACGCAGCGGTGGCAACTACATGCCAGCTATCGGCAGACCATACTTGAGCACCAGCCCGCCTGCTACAGTCACCAAACTAACCAGCCCACCCCACAGAAAGGGTCTACGGCCTGTCGCGGCATTGACATGCGAGAGGTGAATTAGTCCACCCCACAGCTTGCCGTAATTCTTGCTGAACTCGCCGCTCCGCTTTGAAATCTCCACCAAATCGGACACCTCGACCTCCTGTCTACCCGATGGCCTGTTCTGGACCATGGTTGTCCGTGCAAAATCCGCAACGCACCGCTCACCACGCAGCCTAACCCTCCAAACTAAAAAACAACTTAACAAGGTGTTACGAAGCGGAATTACACTGCTAGTTCCGCAAGTTATCTCGTTCGAAATCTGACAGCCCGTGTGTCACCCTGCAGTTTTCCTGCCAAGAAAAAGCGCCCCGGAGGGCGCCTCGGCCTAACCGATAGTCCCTATCAGCGTGCCGCTCTCGTCGTACGATTCCGTTTTCTGGGCTTCATCACCCGCCCTCTGCGTTTTCTCGCTTTGTAACGGTTCATTCTCGCGAGTGGCCTTTTGCATCCTGACCTGGCATCAGCACTGCATCATCACGCCTAGAATGAAAGTACGGGTTATCACCAAGGCACTCGAGTTACGTTACGGTGACAGTGCACTTAACTCTCGTCGATGCGTGACTCGAGCCTAATTTAATGCGCCGTACCATGTCCCGTAACACGGTTGAGGGAACTGCGGCCTGTTCTATGGATGCGGCTCGTACCGGGAATCACACATCGGTATTGCGGCCATCCTTCGAGACGGCCGCTTCGCGGCCTCCTCAGGATGAGGTCCAACTTGTTGAGACACAACAACCTCATGCTGAGGAGCAAGCGACGCGAGCGTCTCGAAGCATGGACAGCAAGCGAACTCACATATCTCCCATAGCCGGTGCTAGTTCGGAAACTCCACCATCGCCTCGCCGGTCGCGACCTTTTCGCCGGCCTGGTTCTTCACCATCACGTCGATCAGCACCCAGCGTGAATTCTTGGTCACCTGCTTCGACTTGATGATCCCGGTTGGCTGGATGGTGTCGCCGGGCTTGACCGGCTTGACCCACCGCGTTTCCAGCCGGCGATGGATCGCGCCCGCGGGATAGGCCCAGTCGGTCAGCATGCGCGAGATCAGCCCGAAATTGTTCATGCCGTGCATGATGATGCCGCCGAAATTGGTCTTGCCGAAATTGCCCTTCATGTAGTCGTCGTCGAGATGCAGCGGGTTGTAGTCGAGCGAGGCGTCGCAAAACAGCCGGATGGATTCGCGGCTGACCGCGAAGCTCGGGCCGTCGATGGCATCGCCGGCATTGAGGCTTTCGAATGTCGTCGTCATCGCGTTTTCCCTCTCACACCGGCCGGATGGTCCAGCCGCGGCCGGAACAGATCACGTCGCCGTGCTGGTTGAAGAAGACGTTGTCGTGCACCACGAACAGCCGCTCGCGCTTGATGAACTTGTCGAGCGCGCGGGCCTGCAGGGTGATGACGTCGTTGGGCCTCGCCGGAATGTTGTAGCTCCAGGACTGCCCGGCATTGACGGTGCCCGGCGAGCGCATCCAGTCGTCCGCCGGCGTGCAGGAGAACATCAGCAGGATGTGGATCGAAGGCGGCGCGATCAGCCCGCCATAGCGGGTGGTCTTGGCGTAGGCCTCGTCGAAATAGATCGGATGATCCTCGCCGACCGATTTGCAGTACAGTTCGATCGCCTCTCTGGTCAGTGTGTACGGAATGGTCGCGCGCGGCTCGCCCGGGACGATGTCATCCCAGACCTTTCGCAAATTGGCGTCTTTCCAGAAATCGGTCTCGAAGGCTTCCGTGCCTTCAGACGAGACTTTGGCCATGCCACGCTCCCCGTTCCTGCTCTTTTGCTTCTGCCGCCTTGCGGAATTTGTTATATAGTATAATCAATTTTCCAGAACGAAAAATCAAGCGCCGGGGAAGCCAAATGCCCAAACTCAAACTGCCCGATATCGATAAGGTCGTTGCGATCGACATCCATACCCATGCGGAAGAGCCCTGCGGCATGCACGGCGACGACGGCTATGACGATTTCCAGGAACGCATGGCCGACTATTTCAAGTCGCCGCACAAGCATCCGCCGACCGTGCCGGAGACCGCGGCCTACTATCGCTCG
This sequence comes from uncultured Alphaproteobacteria bacterium, assembly GCA_963742935.1. GTDB lineage: Bacteria > Pseudomonadota > Alphaproteobacteria > Rhizobiales > Xanthobacteraceae > Bradyrhizobium. Next base: position 194,209 of record CAVUOI010000007.1, read on the forward strand.
AAGAACATCGCCGCCGTGATCTTCCCGGTCGACGCCGAGCGCGAGACCGGTTTCCGCCGCTACAACAATTACGAAATGCTCGAGGTCGCCTCCGACAATCTCGACGTCCTGATCCCCTTCGTTTCGATCGATCCGCACAAGGGCAAGCTCGGCGTTCGCGAGGCGAGGAAGCTGATCGAGGAGTACGGCGTCCGCGGCTTCAAATTCCATCCGACCATGCAGGGCTTCTACGCCAATGACCGCATGGCCTATCCGCTCTATGAAGCGATCAATGACGGCGGCGCGATCGCGCTGTTTCACACCGGACAAACCGGCGTCGGCAGCGGCATGCCCGGCGGCATGGGGATGCGCTTAAAGTATTCCAACCCGATGTACATGGACGATGTGGCGGCGGACTTCCCCGACCTGAAGATCATCCTCGCGCATCCCTCCTTCCCCTGGCAGGAAGAGGCGCTGTCGGTCGCGACGCACAAGCCGAACGTCTATATCGACCTCTCCGGCTGGTCGCCGAAATATTTCCCGCCGATTCTCGTCCGCTACATCAACTCGATCCTGCAGGACAAGATGCTGTTCGGATCGGACTGGCCGGTCATCACGCCGGACCGCTGGCTGGCGGATTTCGCCAAGCTGGAGATCCGTGAGGAGATCCGGCCGAAGGTGTTGAAAGCGAACGCAAGGAAGATTTTGGGCATCTAAGGGAGTATCATCGGCGGCACCGTTGCGAGGTGCTCCATGACGAACTTCGCCACAATTGTCGCCGTGCTCGCCGTCCTCCCGCTCTGGGCCGACAGCGTGAACCCCGCGCTGGCGGCCGACAGGCCGCCGCTCTTTATCGAATTCGAAAGTCCGCTGGCCGGCCCACAGGCGCTGCAGGGTTTGCTGCGATTGCCCGATGGATCCGGCCCCTCGCCGGCGGTCGTATTGTTGCATGGCTGCGGCGGCGGCTGGCGCGGGCTGGACGAGCGCTGGGGCAAACTGCTCGCCGAATGGGGTTACGTCACGCTGACCGTTGACCGCTTCGGCACACGCGGCATCACCAGCGCCTGCACCGGTACACTGCCGCCATCGACCCTGCAGGACGCCTATCGTGCGCTGAATTTCCTTGTCGAACAGCCGTCGGTCGATCCAGGCCGCGTCGCGGTAGCCGGCTTTTCCCAAGGTGCCATGCTGGCGCTGCTCGCGGTGGAGCGCGGCCAGATCGAACGCAGCGCGAGGCAAAAATTCCGCGCGGCGATCGGCTTCTACCCGCCCTGCCTCGGTCTCAAGGGCAACATGACGGTGCCGACGCTGATCCTGATCGGCGAACTCGACGACTGGACGCCGGCGCAGGAATGCCGCAATCTCGCCGAAGGCCGCGACGACTGGGGTATCTCGCGCGAACAGGGCAAGGGCGTTCCCGTCGAGATCACGGTGTATCCCGGCGCCTATCACGATTTCGACGTCCCGCGCTTCCGCACGCCCGAGAAATTCCTGGGTCATCACCTCGAATTCAACGAAGCGGCGCGGGATCGATCCGTCGACGCCGTCAGGAAATTCCTGTACGCGACCATAGGCGGAAGAGAGAAACAACCGTGACCATCAAAGCAATTGTGTTCGACGCCTATGGCACGCTTTACGACGTCCAGTCGGTGGCCGAGATCACCGAGGACGCGTTTCCCGGCTATGGCGGGATCATCACGCAAATCTGGCGCATCAAGCAGCTCGAATACACCTGGCTGCGCTCGCTGATGCGGCGATACCGGGATTTCTCCGAAGTGACGCGCGACGCATTGGCCTACACGCTTGATAGCTTGGGGCTCGAATATGACGACGACAGCTTCGCGCGCATCATCGACAAATATCTGCATCTCGATCTCTATCCGGATGCGCTTGCGGCACTTTCGGCGATGAAGGACCGCAAGCTTGCGATCCTGTCCAACGGCAGCCCCGGCATGCTGGACGCGCTGGCACGCAACAGCGGGCTCGATCAATTGCTCGACGCCGTCATCAGCGTCGACGCGAAGAAGACTTTCAAGCCGAGCCCCGAAGCCTACATGCTGATCGAGGAGGTGCTGCATGTGCCGCCCGCCGAAGTGCTGTTCATCTCCTCCAATCCATGGGACGCCTGCGGCGCCAAGGCGTTCGGACTCAACGTCGCCTGGATCGAGCGGGTGACGCCGGAAACCATGGCGCTGGCCTGCCTGGAAAGCGAGACGCTGCCGCCATTGACGATGTTTTGGGCGTTGCGTACCCAGATGGATGAACTCGGCGTGGTGCCCGATCACCGAATCCACGGCCTCGCCGAACTGCCCGCTTTGGTGTCTCGCATAAGGTCCTGAAATGAGTTTTGAGTCCGTCCGCGCCTTCTTCGCGGAAAAGTCGCCCGATATCTCCGTGATCGAATCCGAGATGAGTTCCGCCACCGTCGTGCTGGCCGCCGAAGCCTATGGCGTCGAGCCGGCGCGGATCGCCAAGACGTTGTCCTTGCGCGTCGGCGATCGCGTGGTGCTGATCGTGGCCGCCGGTACCTCGCGGATGGACAACAAGAAGGTGAAGGCGCTGTTCGGCGTCAAGCCGAAGATGCTCGGGCTCGAAGAGGTCGCCGAGATCACCGGCCATGAGGTCGGCGGCGTATGTCCGTTCGGACTGAAGACGCCGCTGCCGGTCTATTGCGACGTCTCGCTGAAGGCGTTCGATATCGTGGTGCCGGCCGCGGGCTCGACCCACAGCGCGGTGAAGATCACGCCCGCGCGCATGGCCGAACTGACGTCCGCCGAGTGGGTCGACGTCTGCGAACTCAGGCCCGCGCCGGAGGCGCCGGTCTATTCATCTTCCTCATAATACGGCCTTGGCTGCGGTTGAACGGCCGGCGGTTGTTGGATCTGTTGCGGCGGGCGGCCGCGTGGCACGGCTTGCTGTCCGCGGGGCGGCGGCAAGCGGTTGGCTTGCTGCTGCTCGGCGCTCAATTCAAACACCGCGCGGCAACCGCTGGAGAGCTGCGGCGTGTTCTGCTGCAAGCAGGCCACGATGCGGCTGACATCCGGAACCTTATCACCGCACAGTCGCCAGACGTCGGGCGTGCACGCCATCTGCTGTTCCCAGGTTCCGCGATTTTCTTGCGACGATGCGGGGGCAATCACGCCTGTTCCGCCGATCGCGATGGCAAGGCCGAGGACAATCCGCTGCGTTCGCATGGATGAGGTCCCTTCTTTTCGATTTCACATTGACGCGGAACTCCGCGCGGCGTTGGGCGTCAAGCCTGCCGAATGAATGCGGCTACGCCACGTTGGTGCAAACAAAAAAATGTGAAGCGGGTTCCTTCGACGTTTTGGCGCGTTTTCTTCACGCGAACCGGTTTCCATTCGCTTGAAAACACTTCACTCCACCTTGCCGATCTTCTTCACCGCCGCGACCAGCCGCGCGCTGTCTTCCGCGACGAATTTTGCAAACTCCGGCGCGTCCTGATAGGCGACCGGGCTGCCGGCGGTCTCGAAGGTCTTCACCACTTCGGGGGCTTTCACCGCTTGCGCCATCGCTTCGCGCAGATGCGTCATGATCGGCGCCGGCAACGCCGCCTGCGCGAACAATCCCGCCCAGATGTAGAACTCGACATCCTTGTAACCGAGTTCGCGGAAGGTCGGCAGATCGGGAAAACTCTTGACGCGCTCGGCGCCCCAATTGGCGAGCACGCGCATCTTGCCATCGTCGACCTGCTGCTTCAGCGTCCCCGGCGCGGAGGCCACCGCCTGCACGGTGCCGCTCAGCAGCGCGGTCAGCGCCGGGCCGGCGCCGCGGAACGGCACGTGCAGCAGCTTGATGCCGGCGCTCGCCGCAAACATTTCCATCGCCACATGCAGCGTGCCGTAGGGACCGGACGAGCCGTAGGGAATTTGTCCGGGGCGTTTTTTGGCGTCGTCGACGAAATCCTGCAGCGTCTTCCACGGCGCCGATGCCGGCACCGCCAGCAGCGTCGGATCGGCTAGCACGCGCGCGACCGGCGCGAACTGCGAAACTTCATAGGCGACCGGACGATCGAACAGTCGATCTGCCTCCGGCAGTACCGCAAGCGAGGACAGCGTCATCAGCAGCGTATGGCCATCGGGCTCGGCCCGCGCCGCCGCCGCATTGCCGACCGATCCGCCGCCACCGCCGGCGCGGTTGTCGACGATCGACGGGCTTGCCGAGAATCCGCTCCAGCGCCAACGCCACGGGGCGCGCCGCAAGATCCGCCTGCCCGCCGGGCGGAAATGGCACGATCATCGTGATGTTGCGCGAAGGGTACGGGGCTTGAGCTGATGCCTTGGCCGAGAGCGCGGTGTGTGCCAGCGGCAGCGCGGCAGCGGCTTTGAGTAGTTCGCGGCGGTTCATGGGTGGTTGCCTCCCGGATTATTTTCGTTGTTGAGGGCAGCCTAGCCTCAAATTGTAGGGTGGGCAAAGCGCAGCGTGCCCACCATCTGAGAGCGGGATCGGTGATGGATGGTGGGCACGTCACTGCGCTCCTCTGCCCACCCTACGAAACTTGTTTCCGCTTCTTCGTCCTTCGCGAACTGCTTCGTCAAAAACTCCGCCAGAACTTCCACCCGCGCCGGGCGCGGGCCGCCGGGCGGGGTGACCAGATGCACGGCGCCTTCGGGCTGGTGCCAGCCTTTCAGGATCACCTCGACCTCACCGGACGCAATCGCGTCGCCGACGATGAAGTCGGGCAGGTCGGCGATGCCAAGCCCGGCGATCACCGACGGCAACAGCGCCTCGCCATTGTTGACGCGGAGCTGGCCCGCGGGCCGCACGCTCGCCTGCTCGCCGGCGGCGTTGGTGTAGTGCCAGACGCCGGGCGTGGAGAGATAGGCGTAGCCGAAGCATTTATGCTCGGCGAGATGCATCGGATGCGTCGGCCTGCCGTTGCGCTTGAGATAGGACGGCGCGGCCACGGTGTAGCGCGGCATCGCGCATAGCCGCCGCGCGATCAGCGAAGAATCCGGCAGCCGCGCGATGCGCAGGCCGGCATCGAAACCTTCGCCGATCAGGTCCACGGTGGCGTCGCTCAGATGAAGATCAATCGAGACTTCCGGGTAGGCTGTGAGAAACTCCGGCAGCAGCGGCGCAACGGCTTTTACGCCGAACGTCATCGGCACCGCGAGCCGCACCAGCCCGCGCGGCGCCATCGATTGCGACAACGCCTCGTTCTCGGCGTCCTCGCCATCGGCCAGCAGGCGCGCGGCGCGCTCGGCGAGCTTTTGCCCGGCGTCGGTCAGCGCCAGCCGCCGCGAGGTGCGGTTGAACAGCCGCGCGCCCAGCCGCTGCTCCAGCCGGCTGACCGCCTTGGACACCGTGGCCTTGGACAGCGCCAGCTCGGTCGCGGTCGCGGCAAACGACCGCAACTCCACGACTTTTGCGAAAATCGCCAGCGCCTCGAAATCCGGGAGCTTTGACATCAGGATCGCCCTCAAGGCTCATTTTTGGAAACAATGAGTTTCAATAGTTTCTATTTATATACCACGTCGGACGGCATATCCAATGGCCATCGGAATTCAAGCAACGGAGAACTCCCATGATCGAACTCAGACCTTTTGCAAAACTCGGCGGCGCCGATCACGGCTGGCTGAAGGCGAAGCACCACTTCTCGTTCGGCAGCCACTACGACCCCGACAATATGGGCCACGGCTCGCTGCGGGTGTGGAACGATGACGAGATCGCGCCGAACACCGGCTTTCCCGCCCATCCCCACGCCAACATGGAAATCATCACCTATGTTCGCGAAGGCGCGATCACGCACCAGGAACTCGCTCGGCAACAAGGGCCGGACCGAGGCCGGCGACGTGCAGGTGATGAGCGCCGGCTCAGGCATCCGCCACTCCGAGTACAATCTGGAGCCGTCAAAGACCAGGATCTTCCAGATCTGGATCGAGCCGACGACGAAGGGCGGCCAGCCGACCTGGGGCGCCAAGCCGTTTCCGAAGTCGGATCGCTCCGGCAAGCTCGTCACCATCGCCAGCGGGATCGAAGGCGACAGCGATGCGTTGCCGATCCGAGCCGATGCGCGGGTGCTCGCCACCACGCTGAAGGCCGGCGAGAGCGCGGAATACGACGCGAGCAAGTCGCGGCATCTCTATCTGGTGCCGGCGGCAGGCAGCGTCGAGGTCAACGGCGTGCGCGTCAACGCCCGCGACGGCGCGGCGATCCGCAACGAGGCGAAGCTGACGATCACAGCGCTGGAGGATAGCGAACTGGTGCTGGTCGACGCGGCGTAAGCCTCAACTTCCGAACCGTCATGGCCGGGCTTGTCCCGGTCATCCACGCCTTGACGCGAAGGAAGACGTGGATGCCCGGGACAAGCCCGGGCATGACGACCGATCTTTTTCTCGAACAACACATCAACTCAAAGGAGGCCATCATGGCCAAGGTTCTCGTTCTCTATTATTCCGCCTACGGTCACATCGAGGCGATGGCGAATGCGGTCGCGGCAGGCGCGCGCGACGCCGGCGCAACCGTCGATATCAAGCGCGTGCCGGAGCTGGTCCCCGGAGAGGTCGCCAAAGCGTCGTACTACAAGCTCGACCAGGCGGCGCCGGTCGCCAAAATCGAGGATCTCGCGAACTATGACGCGATCATCGTCGGCACCGGCACCCGCTTCGGCCGGATGGCGTCGCAGATGGCGAACTTCCTCGATCAGGCCGGCGGCCTCTGGGCCAAGGGCGCCTTGCACGGCAAGGTCGGCGGCGCGTTTACGTCAACGGCAACGCAGCACGGCGGGCAGGAAACCACGCTGTTCTCCGTGATCACCAACCTGCTGCATTTCGGCATGACCATCGTCGGCCTCAACTACGGCTTCGCCGGCCAGATGAAGCTCGACGAAGTCACCGGCGGCTCGCCCTATGGCGCCACCACGATCACCGGTGGCGACGGCAGCCGGCAGCCGAGCGAGAACGAACTCGCCGGCGCACGCTACCAGGGACGCGTGATCGCGGAAACTGCCAACAAGCTGCATGGCTGATGCGACAAGGGCGGCATTCTCCACAGAGATTGCCGCCCTATTTACGGGCGGCACGCGCAGGATTTTGGCATGAGCAATAATTCGCAAACCACTTCGCAAAACCCTTGGCCGGAACTGCCGACCGCGGCGTGGCGTGACACCTGCGCGACGGTTCAACTCTGGACCCAGGTCGTCGGCAAGATCCGGTTGACCAAATCACCCTGGCTGAATCATTCCTGGCATGTGGCGCTCTATGTCACGCCGCGCGGATTGACGACATCGCCGGTGCCGGACGGTGCGCGGACGTTCCAGATCGATTTCGATTTCGTGGATCATCGCTTGCGCATCGAGACCAGCGAAGGTGCGCACCGGCACTTTGCGCTGCCAGGTCACTCCGTCGCCAGCTTTTATGCCGCCACGCTGGCCGCGCTTGCCGAACTCGGCATTGCCGTTGCCATCGACGAGATGCCGAACGAACTGCCCGATCCGGTAAAATTCTCCGAAGACACCGCGCACGCGTTCTACGATGCCGACGCCATCGGGCGCTTCCAGCAAATCCTCGTCAATAGCGACCGCGTCTTCAAGCAGTTTCGCACCGGCTTCCTCGGCAAGGCAAGCCCGGTGCATTTCTTCTGGGGCAGTTTCGATCTGGCGGTGACGCGCTTCTCGGGTCGTCGCGCACCGCGCCATCCCGGGGGCGTACCGTATTTGCCCGACGCGGTCGCCCATGAAGCCTATTCGCACGAAGTCTCCAGCGCCGGCTTCTGGCCGGGCAGCGGCGCGATCGATTATCCGGCATTCTATTGCTATGCCTATCCCGAGCCGCCGGGTTTTCGCGCGGCAAAAGTTCGACCGGAGGCGGCGTTCTTCAGCGAAGCGCTCGGCGAATTCATTCTGCCCTACGATGCCGTACGAACGGCGGCCGATCCCGACAAGATGCTGCTCGATTTCCTGCAGAGCACCTATGAAGCCGCGGCCATCGCGGCGAAGTGGGATCGCGACGCGCTGGAATGCGATCCAGGCAGGCCGGGCGTGGTGCGGCAGGTTTGATTGGGTTTGTAGGATGGGTAGAGCGCAGCGAAACCCATCAAATTCTTGCGAGGAAGCATGATGGGTTTCGCGAAGAGCTCAACCCATCCTACGAATTCAAAAACCTCAGCTAGTGCTGCGATTCCGGCTTCGCGATCGTCTGCCGCACCTCCGCGCCGCATTCGGCGCATTCATAGGTGAAGTCGATCTTCGCCATGCTCCAGTGCGGCTCGACATCGCGCACAAACATCGGAAGTCCGACACAGCTTGGGCAGATGACGAAGGCAGGCTCGATATGATCGTGCTGATGGATATAGGCTGGCATGTCGGCTCTTCCCCGGAAAAACATTCAAGAAAGCATTCACCGCTAGTCCGTGACGCCGCGCGAAACATACGCCTCCAGCGCGCGGGCGGTCATAAACTCTCGCGAACACACGAGGAACGTCCGCACAATCCCGATGCGTGTTGCATGTCTGCACAACCGTGGCCGCGCGGCCACAAAGCATCAATTCCCTCCGTAGGACAACGGCTTACCGAGTGCACGCTTTAGCCGAACATCGAGCTAGGGATAGTTACGCACGGCAGGCACCATATTAACCGCGCCGCGCACCGCTGTGGTTGCAGCATGTGGACTTCAATAGGACCGAGCGCACGACTGGAGCCGCTCGGTCTGTTCTGGCGCTATTTGACGACCAATCCGCGCGCACTCTATGTGTTGCTGAACAACGGCGGTCGACCGGCATCGGCAGGAGACAAAATCAATGAGCAGCCGCCCAGGCATTCTCGTTACCGGCGGCGCCGGCTATATCGGCTCGCACTGTGCCAGGGCGCTGGAGGCAGCGGGATACCGGCCCGTCGTCTACGACAACCTTTCAACCGGCCATCGCGGCTTCGCCGCCGGCACGCTTGTGGTCGGCGACATCGCCGACAAGGCCACGCTGGCGCGGACGTTTGCCGAGCATGAAATCGCCGCCGTCATGCACTTCGCGGCATCGAGCCTGGTCGGCGAATCCATGGCCGATCCGCACAAATACTACAGCAACAACCTCGCCGGAACGCTGGCGCTTCTCGAGACCATGCGCGGGGCCGGCTGCCCTCGCCTGGTGTTCTCGTCGACCGGCGCGGTCTACGGCAATGCCGACAGCAAGGCGCTGCGCGAAGATTATCCGTGCCTGCCGATCAATCCCTATGGCAGTTCGAAATGGATGATCGAGCGCGTGCTGGCGGATTATCGCGCGGCCTATGGCTTTGGCTCGTTCGCGCTGCGCTACTTCAACGCCGCCGGCGCCGACCCCGCAGGCGGCATCGGCGAATTGCGCGAGGTCGAGACCCATCTGATCCCGCGCGCCATGATGGCGCTGCAGGGGCATGTGCCAGACTTCGCCGTGTTCGGCGACGATTACGAAACGCCTGATGGCACCGCGATCCGCGACTATGTCCATGTGAACGATCTCGCGGCGGCCCACGTGCTTGCGATCAGGCTGCTGCTCGAGGGGCATGCCGGCGGCGCGTTCAATCTCGGCACCGGCAACGGCTTCTCCGTGCGTGAGATCCTGGCGGCGATCGCGACCGAGACCGGCCGCGAAGTCCCGCATGTCGTCAAGCCGCCGCGACCGGGCGATCCGACCTATCTGGTCGCCGATCCCTCCGCCGCGCGCGCAACGTTGAATTTCCGTCCCGTCCATTCGGATCTGCCCACGATCATCCGCACCGCATGGGCGTGGCACAAAAAGGCGCACCCGCTGAAGACGGGTGCGCCTTCCTGAAAACGATCCGGTCGATCAGAGCGGCTTGATCTGCACCTTGCGGAACTTGACGACGCCGGATCCGTACTGAAGCGCGAACGGTCCCCCGGCATTGTGCTTGCTGTCCTGAACATCGGCCGTCTTCTGGCCGTTCAGTACGACGACGAGATGCGAGCCCTGCGCGGTGATGTCGAACGTATTCCACTTGCCCGCCGCCTTCGGCATCGGATCGACCTTGGCGACGTCGACGATCGCACCGGTGCCGTAGCTCGGGTCGGGCCGCTTGTCGAAGATGTTGACCTCGTAACAGACCTTGGAGTCGATCTTGTCCCTGACGTCACAGCGGATGAAGATGCCGCTATTGGCGTCCTCGTCGGTCCAGAACTCCGCCTTCATCTGGAAATCCTTGTAGGAATCCTTGCTGACGAGGTACGAGAGAACCTTGGCGTCGTCGAGCTTGTCGGCGGCCAGCGCGCCGTCCTTCATCGCCCAATTGGCTTTGCCGACTTCGGTCCAGTCACCCATCTTGCTGCTGTCGAGCAGCGTGATCCAGCCATCGCTCTGGCCGGACGCCGTGCCGGAGAATTGAACCGCGGCGGCGCCGATCAACAGACCGGCGGCAAGTATCGACAAACGCTTCATGAACGTAGCCCTCCCATGGCTGCTTTTGGTTGGGCTGAAACCTAATCACCGCGACGCGCCGCGTAAATCCGCATTTTATGCTGCATCTGCGTTGCACGACATTCTCTCGGCACTGCCGCCGATCACGCATGCATCCGCGCGCCTTGCCCGCCGGGAACGAGACCGGCTAGCATCGCAATAAAAGAGGTGGGCAACATCTCAAGCCCATGAGACGGCAACGGAGGAAACCATGAAGGCGATAGCGCGATCCCTGCGATACCTCATGACACCGCTGGCCTTCGCCGGGATGCTCGGCATCTGCAACGCAGCGGAGCTCAATCCGGCCGCCGTGATCTACAAATTGCCGGACCAGATTCCCTGGGGCCCTGTCAATGCCGCCGGCGCGCAAAGTGCTGTGGTTGTAGGCGATCCCACCAAACCCGGCTTCTACATGGTCTACAACAAGTGGACCAAGGGCAATCATTTCAGCCGCCCGCACTTCCATCCCAACGATCGCTTTATCGTCGTGCTGCAGGGCACGTGGTGGGTCGGCTCGGGGCCGAAATTCGACCCCGCCAACACGACGCCGATGCCGGCCGGCACCTTCGTCACCCATTTCGCCAAACAGGTCCATTGGGACGGCGCCAAGGATGAAGACACCATTCTCCTGATCATGGGAGAAGGCCCGGCGACCTCGACCGGCGCGGAAGAGAAATAACCCCGGCCCGGCGAGTCTATTCCCGAAACTATTTTTACGGTCCGTCTCATGCTGTTTCAATGCAAGGCTTGCGGCCCCGCGACCGATCACGGCAGCGCGCCAAAACGTGCAGCTACGAAATCAAAATCATGGCGCACGATCGACATTCATTGCCACTGCATGGTGCCGGAAGCGAACGCGATGGTGCTGAAGGCGACCGGTATTCCCGGCGGCGGCGAAACGCCGAACGCCAACGCGCATGTCAACGCCCTCACCAAAAGCATCCAGCCCCAGCGCGGCAAGATCGATTTCCCGAAACTGACCGATCTCGATACCCGCTTGGCCGACATGGACCGCGACGGCATCGACGTGCAGGTGATCTCACCCTACCCCGGCCATTTCGTCTATGCCGCGCCGCCGGAAGTGGCGCGCGATAGTTGCCACATGGTCAACGATCACATCGCCGGCATGGTGGCGAAACATCCGGACCGGCTGATGGGCATGGGCACCGTTCCCTTGCAGGACCCCGGCATGGCCGTCGCCGAGCTGAACCGCACCGTCAAGGAGTTAGGCTTTCGCGGCGTCGAGCTGTGCACCAATGTCAGGGGCGTCGACCTCACCCGCGCCGGACTGGAGAAATTCTTTGCCCGCGTCGAGGAACTCGGCGTGATGATCTTCCTGCATCCGTTCGGCACCAGCCTGGTCGGCCGCATGGAGGATCATTATTTTCCGAACACCATCGGACATCCGCTGGATTCCGCGCTGTGCGTCGGACACCTTGTATTCGACGGTTATCTCGAACGTTTTCCCGAATTGAAAATCTGCATCGCCCATGGCGGCGGTTACATCCCCGGCTATTGGGGACGTTTCGATCACGCCTTCGCGCACCGTGAAGATTGTCGCGTCACCATCAGGAAGCCACCGTCGGAGTATCTGAAGAAGCTCTATTTCGATACGGTCGTGTTCGACGAGCGCGAGCTGAAACATTTGATCGATATCTGGGGCGCCGATCACATCATGCTCGGCACCGATTATCCGTTCGACATGGCGGAACCAGACCCGGTCGGCCTGCTCGGCCGGATCAAGGGTGTGAGCAAGAAGGACATGGAGCTGGTCGCCGGCGGTAACGCCGCCCGGCTGCTGGGTCTCGCATAGCAACCAATTCAACGGCAGCGCGTTTCATGCACTCCCACCAAATCAGGGACATGAACATGGCTTCTGCTTTAGATATCCGGGAACATATGGACGTCATCTCGTCGGACAGGAAGACGGTCGGCAAGGTCGACCATCTGGAAGGAACCGACAAGATCAAGCTGACCAAACAGAGTTCGCCCGATGGCCAGCATCATCACTTCATTCCGATGTCGTGGGTCGACCACGTCGATCAGCACGTCCATCTGAACAAATCGGGCACTGACGTGACCTCGCACTGGCAGCATGGCCGGCAATAACCGGCTGACGTGCATTGCGCTGGCTGTAGATGCCGATATCATCAGACGTCAGGAGATGGAATGCACCCGGCCGCGGTACTGCAACTTGAACGCATGATCGACGAATACAATACGTGGCGGGCGGTTCCTGAACAGGACCGCTCGCCGGCGCCAGCGTGGTGGTGGGGATCCGCGATAGAGTTGCGCGCCTCCTCCCAGCCGCTCCCCGCCGAGTGGTGCGCCCAACTCGGATTGCCGGACGACGCGACTTATGCTTCCGCCGCGGACATCTTCCTGGGCACTTTCGCAGGCCAGACGGCTGTGCCTTGGGCTTACGACTTCCCGGGCAAAGCCGAAGTTCCGGATCCAGCGGTCCGCGATCTGCATCCGCAGCCGTCAGACGACAGCGCCTTTCAGCCCTGACCCGGCTTCCGGCTGCAATGGCGGCGAGGCGAGCGGCCGTTCGGCGCGAAGCAGGTCGGCCATCTGTTTTGCGGGCAGCGGTTTGGAAAACAGAAAACCCTGCATTTCGTCGCAGGCGTGGCTGCGCAGGAATGCCTCCTGCTCCAGGCGTTTCGACGCCCTCCGCAATGACGGTCATGCCAAGCGCCTTGCCCATGCTGATGATCGCCTGCGCGATGGCCTGGTCTTCGGAATCGACCGGCAAATCGCGAACGAAGGAGCGGTCGATCTTGATGGTATCGATCGGAAACTGCTTCATCAGCGACATCGACGAATAGCCGGTTCCGAAATCGTCGATCGCAAGGCGAATGCCGCGGCTCTGGATCGCATCCAGCACCTTGATCGCGCGCGAGACGTTGCGCATCACCATGCTCTCGGTGACTTCGAGCTGCAGCAGCACCGCCGACATGCCGCTGGCCACCAGCGCCTCGTCGACATCGTGCAACAGATGCGGATCGGCGAATTGCCGCGGCGACAGGTTGACCGCCATCGTCACCGGCCGCAGGCCGCGCCGCTGCCATGCCATGTTCTGCGCGCAGGCTTCCTTGAGCACCCAGCGGCCGATCGGAACGATCAACCCGGTTTCCTCGGCGAGCGGAATGAACTGCCCCGGCGACACGGTGCCGAGTTCGGGATGATTCCAGCGCAGCAGCGCCTCGACGCCGGTGATCTGGCCGCTCGCCATGTCGATCTTGGGCTGATAGTGCAGCGTGAACTGGTCGCGCTCCAGCGCGCGGCGCAAGGCGCTCTCCAGCTTCAGTCGCTCGATCGACTGCGTCTTGAATTCCTTGGTGAAGAAGCGGAAGCCGTTCTTGCCGTCTTCCTTGGCGAGATACATCGCCATATCGGCGTTCTTGGTCAGCGTCTGAATGTCGGTGCCGTCGGACGGATACATCGCGATCCCGATCGAGGCGGTGGTGTGGCACTCATGTCCGCTGAGCTGCAGCGGCTGGCTCAATACCGAAAGCAGGTCGCCGGCAATGCGCTCGACCTCGGGCCGCTCGGCGGCCTCCTCCAGAATGACCACGAACTCGTCGCCGCCGAGCCGCGCCACCACATCGCTCGAACGCAGCGCACGGCGCAGCCTGCCGCCGATCTCCACCAGCAGCATGTCGCCGGCGTCATGCCCCAGCGAGTCGTTGATGACCTTGAACCTGTCGAGATCGATGAACAGCAGGGCAAACTGCCGCTGGTAGCGCGCGGCGGCATCGATCGCGCGGCGCAGCATGCCGTTGAACATTTCCCGGTTCGGCAGATGCGTGAGGCTGTCATGCGACGCCAGATACTCGATGCGCTCGTCGGCTCTGGCCTTTTCATCGACGCGGTCGAAATTCTCCAGCGCGAAAGATACGTTGTCGACCAGCCGCTGCAACAGCTCGGCAAACTCGGGCGTGAACGTTTCCTTCTCAAGGGAAATGAAAATCATGACGCCGACCACGCGCCCCTGCGCGAACAGGGGGAACGCGCCGCCGGAATTGGCGCCATCGCTGCGCGCTCTGTCGTGGAACGCTTTAACGCTGGAGTCGGCCAGGTAATCGTTGGCGATGCAGGCCTGCCGCGAACGGATCGCCCTGCCGGAGAGCCCGTGTCCCTCGGGGCGCATTACGCTGGCCGAGACACGCACCTGCAGCGCGCTGGCGGCGGTTGGACCGGCGGCAGCGACGACATCGAGGAAGTCGTCATCCGGCTTCATCAGCATGATCGAGGTGGAGGTAAATTTGCCGCCTTTGGCAGCGGCTTCGCACACCAGTTCGAACAGCTCCGCCCGCGAAGTCGCGCGGATGATCGCTTCGTTGGTTGAGCTCAGCGCCGCCAGCATACGCGTCAGGCGCTCCTTCTGCACCTCGGTCCTTGCCTTGTCGTCGGCATGGTCGAAATTCTCCAGCGCGAAAGACACGTTGTCGACGAGGCGCTGCAACAGCTCCGCAAACTCCGGCGTGAACGTATCCTTCTCGAGCGACATGAACGACATCGCGCCGACTACCTGCCCCTGCACCAGCAGGGGGAATGACGCGCCGGAATTCGTGCCGTCCAGCCGCGCCCTGTGGTGAAATGCCTCGGCGTTCGGATCGGCGAGGTAGTCGTTTATGATGCAGGGCCGCTGGGAGCGTATCGCCTGGCCGCACAGCCCCCGTCCCTCGGGTTGCATCTCATTGACCGATATCGTTGCCAGCCGCGCGCTGAGCCCGGTCGGACCGGCGGCCGCCACGACGTCGAGATAGATCGCTGTCGGGCTTCCTCAACGCGATGGAGGTCAGGGTGAACTTGCCGCCGCTGGCCGCGGCCTCGCACACCAGATCGAACAATTCCGCCCGCGACGTCGCGCGGATGATCGCCTCATTGGTCGCACTCAGCGCCGCCAGCATTCGCGTCAGGCGTTCCTTCTGGATCTCGGTCCGCGCCTTGTCGTCGGCGTGGTCGAAATTTTCAAGCGCGAACGACACGTTGTCGGCCAAGCGTTGCAGGAGTTCGGAAAACTCGGGCGTGAAGGTGTCCTTGTCCCGAGACATATAGATCATGACGCCGACCGGCTCGCCGCGAACCAGCAGCGGAAAGGCGGCGCCCGACTGCGCGCCGTAGGTGCCGACGACGCCCTGGAACGCGGCGACGCGCTGGTCGGTCACGTAATCATTGGTGATGCAAGGCCGTCTGGTTCGGAACGCCGTTCCGCTGAGTCCGCGGCCCTCGGGGCGGGCTTCGTCCACCGACAACCTGACGTGCCGTGTCGTCTCGGCCGCCGGGCCCTGCGGCGGCGACGATCCTGAGCAGGTCGCTGCCGGCAGTGGCCAGCGCGATGGTGGTCGAGGTGAACCGGCCGCCGCTCGCCACCGCTTCGCACACCATGTCGAACAGTTCGTCGCGGGATTTGGCCCGCATGATGGCTTCGTTGGTTGCGCTGAGCGCGGCGAACATCCGCGTCAGGCGCTCCTTCTGACTTTCGGTCCTCGCCTTTTCGTCGGCCCGATCGAAGGTCGCGATCGCAAACGACACGTTGTCGGTGAGCCGCTGCAGCAGCTCGGCGAATTCAGGCGTGAACGTATCCTTCTCGGAGGAAATGAAGAACATCACGCCGACCGCCCGGCCGGAAACCATCAGCGGGAACGCCGCGCCCGACATGGCGCCATCGCTGTGGATGAATTGATGAAACGCCGACCCACGGGTGTCGGCGCGCATATCGTTGGAGATGCAGGCCTGGCGGGAACGAAACGCATTGCCGCACAGTCCGCGCCCTTCCGGATGATCCGCGTTGATCGAAACCTTGACCCGGCGCATGTTGTGGGCCGTCGGCCCCGCTACGGCCACCATGTCGGTATAGTCGCTGTCCGGCCGCGCCAGGAAAATGCTGGTCGAGTTGAACCGGCCGCCCTTCGCGGCAGCTTCGCACACCAGTTCGAACATTTCCGTCCGCGACGTTGCGCGAACGATCGCTTCGTTGGTCGCGCTGAGCGCCGCCAGCATGCGCCCCAGGCGCTCCTTCTGGGCGTCCGCTCTCGCCTTTTCGCCGGCGCGCTCAAAATTTTCCAGCGCGAACGAGACGTTCTCCCCGATCCGCGCCATCAGCGCGACGATCTCTTCGTCCTCCGCCCACGATTTTCCGACAAAGAACATCAGCACGCCGATGCTCTCACCGGCCTTGATCAGGGGAACCGCGACGCAGGCGGAAACGCCCGTCTCGCGCGCGGTCTGATGCCAGGGCTGCCCCTGGGTCGAAGTTGAGGATATCGTTGTTGACGGCCGGCTTCTGCGTTCGGAACGCCCTGCCGCAGACGCCCGTTCCATACGACGTTTTCGGCATCGATCGAGAACGGCGCGCGCATGATCTGTTCGACGATCGGCGCCCGTCCCGGCGACCGGCTTCAGCCAGATCGAGTCCGGCTCCGCCAGCAGGACCACCGTGGCGGCCGATTTGCCGCTGTATACCGCGGCATCGCAAACCCACTGATAGAGTTCCTGTTCGGTCTTGGCGCGCAGAATGGCTTCGTTGGTCGCGCTGATGGCGCCGAACATCCGGTTCAGCCGCCGCATCACGCGCTCGCCGCTCTTGCGCGCGGCCTCGTGTTCGAAATTGTCGAGCGCAAACGAAATGTTTGCCGAAACGCGCTCCAGCATCGCGACGATCTGCCCGTCGATCGAGTGTGGCTCGCGCCGCGAAACGAGCAGCACGCCGACACTCTCGCCATTGCGGATCAGCGGCAGCGCCGCCGCCGCGCCGATCTGGCCGGCTCTGGCTCCCTCGCGCCAGGGCAGCGAGCGCGGATCGTTCAGAAAATCGTTGCTGACGCATATCTTCCGGTTGCGGAAGGCCTGCCCGGAGACCCCGGACCCCTCCGGCGTACCGGCCACGATCGAGATGTCGATACTGCGCAGGCGAGGAACATCATCGCCAAAGCCGGCGGCAAAGCGCAGCAGATTGGTTTCCGGGTCGAGCAGGAAAACGGCCACGGCCAGGAAGTCGCCGACCGAGAACGCGGCTTCGCAGACCTTCGCGTACAGTTCTTCGGGTGATTTGGCGTACAGAATCGCTTCGTTGGTCGCATTCAACGCCGCGAATGTGCGCGCGATGTCGGTCTTCACCGTCCCCAAGCTCCCTGCCGGCAGCGCTGGGCTGCCCTTGCCGGATTTTATGCGTGCAGGAGGCCTAAATGCCCGTTATTGGCGACCGCGAGTTCAAGTTCAGAGTAAATGTGACGCGAACGAATGGCGGTTTCGCTCAGGAGAACTACGGACTCTTTCACGATTTATCAGCCATACCGACCGCCGGGCGGCATGCGGGCCGCCGAATGCAATCGCCGAATTTTGCAGCGTGAAATTCCGAGCCATCGAGGACCGTGCCTGCGGCATGGCTAACAGGATATTTCCACGCTTGCCCTGCCGTCGCCGAATTGCCAGCATGCCGGCCGCGACAACAAGCAAGACCCGCCGCTCGTGCGCGGGCGTTCAAAGTGAGGAAATTCCATGCCGATCGTCCAGGCCGACCGTCTCACGCGCATCGGCGCGGCGCTGCTCAGGGCCGCCGGCGCGTCCGAGGAGGAGGCCGATGCGGTAGCCGTCGGCTGCGTCAACGCCAATCTCGCCGGTCACGACTCGCACGGCGTGATCGCGATCCCGACCTATATCGACCGCATCAAGGCCGGCCATATCGTACCGGGCGCGAAATGGACCATCGTGCAGGAATCGCCGACCACGACCGTGATCGACGGCCACTGGGGTTTCGGCTTCCACGTCAACGCCAAGGCGATGGCGCTGACCATCGAGAAGGCGAAGACCGCCAACGTCGCCGCCTGCACGGTGTTCCGCCAGAGCCATGTCGGGCGCCTCGCCGCCTATCCGATGATGGCGATGCGGGCGGGCATGATCGGTATCGCCGCCGCCGATTCCGGCCGCTCGCCAAAACACGTCGCGCCGTTCGGCGGCCGCGAGGCAAGGCTCGGCACCAACCCGATCTCGATTGCGGTACCATCCGATCTCGAAGCGCCGTTCTATCTGGACATGGCGACCTCTGCGGTCGCAGCCGGCAAGATCGCGCTGTCGATAGCGCGCGGCGAGCAGATCCCGCAGGGCTGGATCATCGACGCCGAGGGCCGGCACACCACCGATCCCACACAGTACCGCAAGGGCGGCGCGTTGCTGCCGCTCGGCGGCACCGAGGGCTACAAGGGAAGCGGCCTCGCCGCGATGGTCGAAGTGCTGTGCGGCCTGCTCACCGGCCTCGGTTTCGGCGTCGAGCCGACCGGCCGCCACAATGACGGATGCTTCATGGCGGTGTTCAATGTCGCGGCCTTCCGCCCGCTGAAGGATTTCGAGAAGGAGGTCGGCGAGTTCGCGCGCTATCTGAAATCGACGCCGCCATCCGAGGGCTCGCCGGGCGTGTTCTATCCCGGCGAGGTCGAACACATTCGCGAGCAGCAGCGCAGGCGCGACGGCATCTCAGTCGAGGACGCGACCTGGGACAAATTGAAGGCGCTGGCCACCGACTACAAACTGGCTGCCGAACTCGACCTGAAATGAATTCCGCCAGCACAAGGAGAACGGCATGACACGGCAAATGGCGCTGGTGGGATTCCTGCAGGCGCAGAACTGCACCAACCTGCCGAGTTCGTGGCGGCATCCGGAATCGCGCGACGATTCGATGTCGGCGGACTACTACCAGGAGATCGGCCGGATTCTCGAAGCCGGCAAATTCCACATGGCGTTCTTCGACGACCGCCTGGCGATGCCGGACCGTTACGGCAACGACCACGCCCACACCGTCGAATACGGCATCCGCTGCGTAAAAATGGATCCGCTGATCGTGCTGACCACGATGGGCATGGCCACGACGAAGCTTGGGCTGGGGTCGACCGCCTCGACCACCTATTTCGAGCCGTTCGACGTCGCGCGCCGTTTCGCCACCCTCGATCTGATGTCGGGCGGCCGCGCGGGCTGGAACGTCGTCACCTCCCTCAATGACGGCGAGGCCCACAACATGGGCAAGGACGCCCATCTCGAACATGACTACCGCTACGACCGCGCCGACGAATTCATGGAAGTCGTGCTGGGTCATTGGGACACCTGGGAAGACGGCTCGCTGATCATGGACAAGACGACCGGCCGCTTCGCCGATCCGGCCAAGGTCAAGCGGCTCGACCACAAGGGCGAGTACTACAAGTCGCGCGGGCCGTTCACCGTGCCGCGCTCGGCGCAGGGCCATCCCGTCATCATCCAGGCCGGCGCCTCCGGCCGCGGCCAGCGCTTTGCGGGACGATGGGGCGAAGTGATTTTCACCGCCGCGCGCAGTGTCGCCGCCGCCAAGGAAGGCTATGCGGCGGTCCGCAACGAGGCGGCGAAGGCCGGCCGCGATCCGGAGCAGATGCGTCTCTGCAACCTCACCACGCCGGTCTGCGCCGCGACCAAGGCCGAGGCCGAGGACAAGATGGCCGTGATCAACAAGCTGCCGCTGGAGATCGACGCGCTGTCGCTGCTCGCCGAAGCCCTGAACTTCGACTTCGCCTCCAAGCCGCTCGACGAGCCGCTGACATCGGAAGACCTCAAGAGCATGCAGGGCATTCTCGGCATTCGCGACGGCGTGCTCAAGACTTCAGGCAAGTCCAATCCCAGCGCGCGCGATTTCGTCACCTTTTCGGGCCGTGGCCAGGTGCATGACGCGATCGTCGGCGGCCCGAAAGAGGTCGCGGACAAGCTCGAGGAAATGTTCGTCGAGCGCGGCTGCGACGGCTTTGTCATCGCGGCCACCATCGTGCCCGGCTCCTACGCCGACTTCGTCAAGCACATCGTGCCGGAATTGCAGCGCCGCGGCCTGTTCCACAAGGATTACGCCGGCAAGACGCTGCGCGAGAACCTCGGCCTGGCGCGCCCCAAGGCCGGCGCCTGGAAAGCCACACCGCAAGCCGCGGCCGAATAACAATAAGAAAAGGACACTCTCATGCGTTGGCTCAAATTCACCGCCGCCGGCAAGACTTCCTGGGGCATCGTCGAAGGCGACAACGTGATCACCGTCAATGGCGATCCCTTCGGCGAATGGCAGCGCGGAACGCAGTCGCATCGCGCTGAAAGACGTCAAGATCGAACTGCCGCTGATCCCGCGCACCTTCTATTGCGTCGGGCTGAACTACCTCAAGCATCTCAAGGAAGCCGCCGACAAGGCCGGCACGGTGCCGAACGTGCCGGATAGACCCGAGATCGGCTATCGCGCGCAGAACGCGCTGATCGCCCATGACGAGGACGTGGTGATCCCGGCGAGCGCGACCGAGAAGATTCACTACGAGGGCGAACTTGTCGTGGTCATCGGCAAGAAGGCAAAACACCTGACCGAGGCCAACGCGATGGATTGCGTGTTCGGCTACACCATCGGCAACGATGTCAGCGAGCGCACCTGGCAGAAGGCCGACCGCAGCCTGTGGCGCTCCAAGAACGCCGACACCTTCAAGCCGATGGGACCGTGGATCGAAACTTCAGCCGATCTCGAACAAGATGGAAACCGTGATCCGGGTCAACGGCAAGGAGACCGGCCGCTTCCATACCAACGACATGATCTTCGGCGTCGTGCCGTTCCTGGTCGAGCTATCCAAATACTTCACGCTGTCGCCGGGTGACGTGATCTGGATGGGCACCGACGGCGCCTCGCCCAACCTGGTGGATGGCGACGTCGTCGAGATCGACATCACCGGGATCGGGACGTTGCGGAACAGGTTTGTGAAGGAGAAGGGTTGAGGCGCGTCGGACGGCATTGAAGCAAAGTGCTTCCGCGTGCGCCGTCATCGCCCGGCTTGACCGGGCGATCCAGTACGCCGTGGCCTCTCGATTGATCACGAGCGTCTCTGGAATACTGGATGCCCCGCCTTCGCGGGGCATGACGGTGGGGGCGAGGAAGGATGCGGCCCATCCGCCCTACTCGGCCTTGATGCCGGCGTCTTCGATCACCTTGCGCCAGCGGATTTCCTCGGCGGCAAAATAGCGGTCGAGCGCGTCGGGCGGCTCCGCCACCATGACGAGGCCTTCGTTGGTGCCGAGCTTCTTGAAGGACTCGGCCTGAACGGCTTTTGCGGCCGATTTGTTGAGACGGTCGATGACCTCGGGCGGCGTCTTGGCGGGCGCGTAGAGGCCGTACCAGGCTTCGGCGGCGTAGCCGGGAACGCCGGCTTCGGAGACCGTGGGAAGCTGCGGGAAAGCCGGCGAGCGTTCGGCCGACGTCACGGCGATCGCGCGCAACTGGCCGCCCTCGACCAGCGACGCGGCGCTGGCGACCGTCGTGAAGATCACGTCGATCTGTCCGCCCATCAGGTCGGTGATCGCGGGCGCGGCGCCCCTGTAGGGCACCGTCGTCAGATTGACCCCGGCCATGTGCTTGAACAATTCGCCGGCCAGATGCGCCGACGTGCCGGTGCCGTAGGTGCCATAGCTGAGTTTGCCCGGCGCGGCCTTCGCCGCGGCGATCAGGTCCGCGATCGATTTCAGCGGTGACGCCGGATTGACGACGACGATGTTGAAGGAGCGCGCCAGCAGCGCCACCGCCGCAAAATCCTTGTGCGCGTCATAGGGCAGTTTTGCATTCAGGCTGGGATTGACGGCGTTGGCAAACGTTCCCATCAGCAGCGTGTAGCCGTCCGGCGGACTGGCCGCGACCAACTGGGTGCCGAGAATGGTGCCCGCCCCCGGCTTGTTCTCGATGATGACGGACGCGCCAAGATCTTTTGCCATCTCCTGCGCCAGCGTTCGCGCCACCACGTCGGTGCCGCCGCCCGGCGCGAACGGCACCACGATCTTGATAATGCGATCCGGATAGGCGGCGCGCGAAGGCGCGCTCGGAATCAGGAAGCACGCGGCCAGAAGCAACAGCGCGGAAATCGTTCGTGTGGTGCCGCCAGCTTGCATTTCCTCACCCTCAAATCATTCGCGCCACGGTCGGAATTTTCCGCAACAGCGCCGTGACCGCCCAGCTTAACGCCAGCGTGCCACCGAAGACGATAACGAACTTGACGAGGGCCGGCCATGCATAATCGTAAACGGCGTATTGCAGCCAGATGATGAAGATGTAGTGCGTGAGGAAGATGCCATAGGCCTGCGGCCGCATCGCATCGAGCAGCTTCACGCGCGACGTGGCAGAAGCCAGGAAGACGGTCAGCACCACGAACGTCATCGCGGCGCTGAACAGCGCAAAGGCAAGGCTATAGAAAGCTTGCCACGACAGCGGCGGCGAAGCGAAATCCGCGATCCAGTTATGGTGGGCGTAGACGAGCAGCAGGATCGCACCATAGAACGACGCCGCAAAGCCAAGCCACACCGGCCAGCGCCGGACCAGTTCACCTTCCTCGCTCAGAATGCCGGCGCGAAGGCTGACGACGCCGATACCGACACCGCAGAAAAAATAGCCGGCATAAAGCAATATCCGGCTGGTCTGGATCGGCAGCGGATAGCCGCCCGGCTCCAGCCAGCTCGCTTCGCCAAACAGCAGTCGCATCGGTACGTAGACGACGAACCGAGATGGCAAGAAACGCCGCAAACGTCGTCCACGGCCGGTCGCGCAGCGAAAAGATCAGAAGACCTGATATCTTCAGCATCCGCGGCGCCAGCGCAAATAGCGCGGCGGCGGCGATGTCGAGCGCGAGCAGCACCCAGAGGAACCATGCCGGCCCCGACGGCCAGGGACCGACGGTCAGCGTGCGCCACCAGAAATGAAAGAAATTGAAATCGGTGGTGCCGGGCAGATGATAGCGC
Source organism: uncultured Alphaproteobacteria bacterium (assembly GCA_963742935.1). GTDB lineage: Bacteria > Pseudomonadota > Alphaproteobacteria > Rhizobiales > Xanthobacteraceae > Bradyrhizobium. The sequence goes on from CAVUOI010000007.1 coordinate 217,357, forward strand.
AGGAAGGTCGGGTAATAGGCGATCGGCATCAGCACGAAGACCGAAATCAAAAAGGGAATGCCGAGCCGCCACGCCCGGTGTCGCAGGTAGTTCGACGCTCCCCTGCGCATCAGGCTGCCATGAACAAACAGGCCCGAGATCAAGAACATGCAGGCCATGAAGAAGCTGTCGTTGAACAGCACGAGGAGATCGAACCCCAGCCAGCGCATGTTGTCGCCGTTGCCGAAATGGGTGTAGTTGACTGCGGAATGATGGATCAGGACCAGTAGTATGATGAGTGTCCGCGCACGGTCGAACGCCGTGATCCGCACCGCGGCCGCTCTGGCCCGATCGCCCGTTTCCGGCTTGCGCGGCATTTCATTTTTTCCGATCAGTCCGCGTTCCATCATTTTTCGAACGCATCGTAGATCAGCTTCTTGACGTTCACTTGTACATGCTGGCGGGCCGACGGCGAGTTTTGCAGGATGATGAAGAACATGTCCTGGGCGCGGTCGATCACCAGGTAGGCGCCGGTCGCGCCGTCCCATTTGATCTCGCCGGGCGAGCCCGGCGGCGGCGGCGCCGCATTGCCGGGATCGGTGCGGACGCCGAAACCATAGCCGAAGCCAAAGCCGTCGCCCGGAAAATAGAAGTAGTTGCGTTCGACGCCCGATCCCGGGCCGACATGATCTGATGTCATCGCCGTGAACGTTTTCGGGCTGAGATAGGTCTTGCCGTCGAGCGCGCCGCCGTTCAGCAGCATCTGCCCGTAGCGGGCGAAGTCGGCAACGGTGGTGACCAATCCGCCGCCGCCGGATTCCCAGCGCGTGACGTCGAGCGAATTGCGTTCGTCGTGGCGGTCCTTGCGCAGCGGCGTGGCAAAGCGTCTGCGTTCAGCCGGCTCGGTCAAAAAGAATTTGGTGGTGGTCATGCCGAGCGGATCGAACAACTGGCTTTTTTCGAACTGGTACAGCGACTGTCCGGAGGCGACCTCGATGACGCGGCCGAGCACATCGATGGAGTGCCCGTAGTCCCACAGCGTGCGTGGCTGTTCAGCGAGCGGAATCTTGGCGATGCGCTCGGCGAATCCGGCATTGTCGAAATCGCCGAGATAGATGCCGTCATAGGCGGCCTTCACCGGCCCGCGCTGTCCATAGAAGCCGTAGGTGATCCCTGATGTATGCAGCAGCAAATCCTCGATCGTGACGGGCCGGCGCAGCGGCACGAGATCGAGTGCGCTCTTGCCGGAATCATCCTTGCGTTCGACGCCGACCTTCATGCCGGCGAAAGACGGAATGTATTTGGCTACGGGGTCGTCGAGTTTGATCTTGCCGCGATCGACCAGCATCATCGCGGCAAAGCTGGTGATGGTCTTGGTGAGCGAGTGCAGCGGGAAGATCGCGTCCGGCGTCATGTCGATCCCGGCATCGACATCGCGCTTGCCGAACCATTTGAAATAGACCGGCTTGCCGTGGCGCTGGATCAGGACGATGGCGCCCGGAATTTCGCCTTGTGCGACTTGGCCGTTGAGGAATTCGTCGATCCGCGAGAGCTTTTCCAGCGACAGCGGCGCGTTCGGCGGCGGGCCGAAGGCGGCGGCGGGAACAGACAGCGCGGGGAGAGCGAATAGCGCGGCCCGTAACGTCGTCCAGCGACTTCGCGACGCATACTTCCACGAGAACATCCGCCGGCCTTCCCATTGCATGGGACGACCTTATTGCAGCGGAGGACGGCGATCCAGATGGCGATTGTCGCGCGGGTGCCGCATGTGTTTGCCGTCATGCCCCGCTTCAGGCGGGGCATCCAGTACGCCGCGGCCTATCGGTTCAACATCGACGTCTCTGGAATACCGGTCGTCCGTTCAAGCCGGACGACGACACCGAGGTTGAGGCGGCTACACCGCCGTCGCCTTGGCGAACTCGACATAGATCTCGCGCAGGCGGTTGGCCATCGGGCCGGGCTTGCCGTCGGCGACCTTCTTGCCGTCGATCGACACCACGGCCTGCACGAACACCGTGGCGCTGGTGATGAAGGCTTCCTTGGCGGCCAGCGCTTCCTCGACGGAAAATGCCCGCTCCTCGACGCGGAGCTGGCGTTCCTCGGCAAGCGCTACCACCGCCTTGCGGGTGCAGCCCGGCAGGATCGCGCTGCCGTTCTGCCGCGTCACGATCACGTCGTCCTGGGTCAGGATGAAGCACGACGACGAGCCGCCCTCGGTCACCTTGCCGTCCTCGATCATCCAGGCCTCGCCGGCGCCGGCTACCGCCGCGGCCTGCTTGGCCAGCACCTGCGCCAGCAGCGCTACGCTCTTGATGTCGCGCCGGGTCCAGCGCAGGTCGGGCACGGTGATGACATTGATGCCGGTCTTGGCTGACGGGGCGCCGACGATGTCCTTGACGGACGTGAACATGATCAGCGTCGGCTTGACGTCCTTGGGGAATGCGAAGTCGCGCCCGGTGTCGGCGCCGCGCGTCACTTCCAGATAGACCATGCCGTTGACGAGATTGTTGCGCTTGACCAGTTCGTGCTGGATCTCCTGGATGCGTGCGGTCGTCTCCGGCAGCGCCAGCTCGATCTCGCCGACCGAGCGCTCCAGCCGCGCCAGATGCGAGGCATTGTCGATCAGCTTGCCGTCGAGCACGGCGGCGACTTCATAGATGCCGTCGGCGAACAGGAATCCACGGTCGAGGATCGAAACCTTGGCTTCTGAAAGTGGCACGAACGAACCGTTGACATAAGCGATCTGTTCCAAAGCGTATTCTCCTGGAGGTCGTACAAGGCGGTTTGGCGGACCTTATAGGCAATTCGGTGAGGGCGAGGAACCCCCTTGCCAGCCCATTAAACGGCCCCTCCATCGTCATTGGACAATCGTGCCTAATGCGACAGAATCTTCGACAGAAACTGCTGCGCGCGCTCGCTGCGGGGGCTGCCGAAGAAATCTTCCTTTTGCGCGTCCTCGACGATCTCGCCGGTGTCCATGAAGATCACGCGGTTCGCCACCTTGCGGGCAAAGCCCATCTCGTGGGTGACGACCATCATCGTCATGCCTTCGCGGGCGAGATCGACCATGACGTCGAGCACCTCGCTGATCATTTCCGGATCGAGCGCCGAGGTCGGCTCGTCGAACAGCATCGCGATCGGGTCCATGGCGAGCGCACGCGCGATCGCCACGCGCTGCTGCTGGCCGCCGGACAGTTCGGCCGGGTATTTGTTGGCATGCACCGTCAACCCGACGCGCGCGAGCAATTTCTCGGCCTTGGCCATCGCCTCCTTGTGCGAGCGGCCCAGCACCTTCTCCTGCCCCAGGCACAGATTCTCGATGATCCGCAAATGCGGAAACAGCTCGAAATGCTGGAACACCATGCCGACGCGGGCGCGCAGTTTTGGCAGATCGGTCTTGGGATCGTTGACCTTGATGCCGTCGAGGACGATCTGGCCTTCCTGGAACGGCTCCAGCGCGTTGACGCATTTGATCAGCGTCGACTTGCCCGAGCCCGACGGGCCGCACACCACCACCACCTCGCCCTTGGCGACGTTGGTGGTGCAGTCCTTCAACACCTGGAAGGTCGGCCCGTACCATTTGTTGACGTGGCTGATTTCGATCATGCTTGGCCCGAGAGTTGAAGCGAACACTGTTCGAACACCTCTCCCATAGGGAGAGGTCGGATCGCGCTAGCGATCCGGGTGAGGGGTTTCACTCTAGCGAGGGAGCTAATCCCCTCACCCGGCGCTGCGCGCCGACCTCTCCCCATGGGAGAGGTGACCGAACCAGTCCGTATCGGTTTGAATCTCATGAACGCTCTCGCTACCTGACGATGGCAATGCGCGCCTGCAGGCGGCGAACGCCCCAGGACGCGAAACAGGAAATCACGAAATAGACCGCGGCCGCGAACAGGTACATCTCGACCAGCCGGCCGTCGCGCTGCGCCACCTTGCTGGCGGCGCCGAGGAAATCCGGGATCGACAGCACGTAGACCAGCGAGGTGTCCTGGAACAGCACGATGGTCTGCGTCAGCAGCACCGGCAGCATGTTCCGGAACGCCTGCGGCAGCACGATGTAGCGCATGGACTGGCTGTAGGTCAGGCCGAGCGCGCTTGCCGCCGCCGGCTGTCCCTTCGAGATCGACTGGATGCCGGCGCGCATGATCTCGGAGAAATACGCCGCCTCGAACATGATGAAGGTGACGAGCGCACGAGGTGAACGCGCCGACACGTATCGGCCGCGACGCGCCCGTCAGCCACTGACCGATATAGGGCACCAGGAAATAGAACCAGAAGATCACCAGCACCAGCGGCAGCGAGCGCATCAGGTCGACATAGAGGCCGGCGATACGACCCAGCAACTTGAAGCCGGACAGCCGCATCAGCGCCAGCGCGGTGCCGAACACCAGGCCGCCGACCGCGGAAAGCGCTGTCAGCATCAGGGTGAAAGTCATGCCGTCGAAAAACAAATATCCGAGCGACCGGCGGATGACGTCGAAGTCGAAGTTGCTGAACATCAGGCGCCCTTCATTTCCCGGAAATGTAGCCGGGAATGGCCACCTGGCGCTCGAGTAGACGCATGCCGATCACGACGACGATGTTGATGAGAAGATACAACACCGTTGCGGCCGTGAAGGCCTCGAACACCTGAAACGAAAACTCCTGCATGGCGCGCGCCTGGCCGGTCAGCTCGATCAGGCCGATGGTGATGGCGACCGAGGTGTTCTTGATCGTGCTGAGAAACTCCGATGTCAGCGGCGGCAGGATGACGCGGAACGCGATCGGCAGCAGCACATAGCGATAGGCCTGCGTCGTCGTCAGTCCGAGCGCGGTCGCCGCCATTTTTTGCCCGCGCGGCAGCGAGCCGATGCCGGCGCGGAGTTGCTCGGCGACGCGCACCGACATGAACAGGCCGACGCCGATCGATGCCGTCCAGAACGGCGCGTACGGCATTTGCTTCAGCCACATTCCGGCGCTGCGCGGCAGCAGTTCCGGCAGCACGAAGAACCACAGGAAAAGCTGCACCAGCAACGGAATGTTGCGGAAGAATTCGACATAGCAGAAGCCGATCGTGGATGCGGCCTTCGACGGCAGCGTGCGCATGACGCCGACGATCGTTCCGAGCACCAGCGCGATGATCCAGGCCAGCAGCGCCGTCTCGATCGTCAGCACCAGACCCGACAGCAGCATATCGAGATAGTTGCCGGTGCCGTTCGGCGACGGCTGCCAGAAGATGCCCCAATTCCAGTTATAGTTCACGTTCGCCCCCGCGCGGCGCCGCCGATATCACGCGCCAACGCCCCGAGATTATCGTTTATCGGAACAAGGTCCATGCAAATTTCCGGCCATTTCCACGGAAATGGCCGGAGAACTTCGGTCCTCAGAGCCGCGCGTTGCGCGGCGTCTCGAAGGATGGGCCGCGAGCGAAGACGTGCTGGCCCCTCACCATGAGGAGATAACTACTTGTAGGAATCCGGATCCGGCGAATCCGAAGGCTTGGCGAACTCGTTCTTCAGCTCGGCGCCGATCGGGACATTGAGGTTCAATCCCTTCGGCGGGATCTTCTGCATGAACCACTTGTCGTAGATCTTCTGGCCCTCGCCGCTGGTATAGAGCGCGGCCGTGGCGTTATCGGCCACCTTCTTGAACGCCGGATCGTCCTTGCGCAGCATGATGCCGTAGGGCTCCGGCTTCGAGAACGCGTCGCTGGAAATCACATAAGCGTCCGGGTCCTTCGATCCCGCGACGAAGCTGGCGAGCAGGATGTCGTCCAGCACGGCCGCGACCGCACGGTCGGTTTCGACCAGCAGGAACGACTCGGCATGCTCCTTGGCGGGAATGATGTTGATGCCGAGGTTGCGCGCCGCATTGGTCTCGGTGAGCTGCTTGATGTTGGTCGTGCCCGAGGTGGAGGCCACCGGCTTGCCCTTGAGATCGTCGATCGAACCGAGCTTGCTCGACTTCTTGGAAACGAACCGGGTGGCGGTCAGGAAATGCGTATTGGTGAACGCCACCTGCTTCAGCCGGTCGGTGTTGTTGGTCGTGGATCCGCATTCGAGGTCGATGGTCCCGTTGGCCATCAGCGGAATCCGCGCCGACGAACTCACCGGGTTGAGCTTGACCTCGAGCTTGTCGAGCTTCAGCTCCTTCTTCACGGCATCGACGATCTTGTAGCAGATGTCCATGGCGTAGCCGACCGGCTTCTGGCTGTCGTCGAGATAGGAAAACGGGATCGACGATTCGCGGTAGCCGAGCGTGATGGCGCCGGTCTCCTTGATGTTCTTCAGTGTCCCGGTCAATTCCTGCGCGCCGGCCTGTCCGGCGCAGCCGGCGATGGCCAGCGTGTACGCAATCATACGCCATTGTCTCATACGAATTTTCTCCTCGCTGGATGGTTTCGGACCATTCGACGACAGCCCACGCAGCCCTCCATGATCGAACCCGACAAAAACGTCAAATGCCCATGCAATGACCGGGCCATTGCATGGGCAGCAAGACGTCGTCCGATTTACCTTACTTGTACGAATCCGGATCCGGCGAATCCGACGGCTTGGCGAATTCGTTCTTGAGCTCCGAACCGATCGGCACGTTGAGGTTCAGTCCCTTCGGCGGGATCTTCTGCGTGAACCACTTGTCGTAGATCTTCTGCGCCTCGCCGCCGGTATAGAGCGCCGCCGTCGCCGCATCGACCACCTTCTTGAAGGCCGGATCGTCCTTGCGCAGCATGATGCCGTAAGGCTCGGGCTTGGAGAACGCGTCCTTGGAGATGACGTAATCATCCGGCGCCTTCGAGCCGGCCACCAGGCTCGCCAGCAGGATATCGTCCATCACGAAGGCCACCGCGCGGTCGGTCTCGACCATCAGGAACGCCTCGGCATGATCCTTGGCGGGAATGATGTTGATGTTGAGATTGCGCGCCGCGTTGGCCTCGGTGAGCTGCTTGATGTTGGTGGTGCCGGCGGTGGAAACCACCGACTTGCCCTTCAGGTCGTCGATCGCATTGATCTTGCCGGACTTCTTGGTGACGTAGCGGCTCGCGGTCAGGAAGTGGGTGTTGGTGTAGGCGATCTGCTTCTGGCGCTCGACATTGTTGGTGGTCGAGCCGCATTCGAGATCGATGGTGCCGTTGGCGAGCAGCGGGATGCGGGTCGACGACGTCACGGGATTGAGCTTGACCTCGAGCTTGTCGAGCTTGAGCTCCTTCTTCACGGCATCGACGATCTTGTAGCAGATGTCCATGGCGTAGCCGATCGGCTTCTGGTTGTCGTCGAGATAGGAGAAGGGAATGGAGGAATCGCGGAAGCCGAGCGTGATGGCGCCGGTGTCCTTGATGTTCTTCAGCGTCCCGGTGAGCTCCTGCGCCGCCGCCGGTCCGGCGCAGAGCGCGGTGGCGAGCAGACAGCCGATAATCTGACGATGTTTCACGTAACTTCTCCTCTAAAAGGCTTACAGATGATTGCTCATCGACCAAAACTGGCGACTTGCCAGCTAGCTTACGAACCAGCTTGCCGGATGGTTTCGCCGGCAACCTAGAACCTGTCTTTTCACGACCGCCCCGCCGTACCCGGCACTATACCTGCACAATTCGGACCAAAACAGATCCAGTGGCCGCTGGCTATACGTTCGCTGGCCTACTTAAGGCCGGTTCGCTCCGCTTCGGCGGCCAGGATCTGCTCCAGGACCGGCGAAATGTAGCGACGAAACTGTTCGGGATTCTCACTCATCGGAAAATGGCCGAGTTGCTCCATGATGGTGACGCTGGCGCCCCCGATAGCGGCAGCGGTCCGTTTGGTGTCTTCCGGCGTGCAGGAGAAATCATACTCGCCGGTGAGCAAAAAGAGCGGACATACTTTAGTATCGATCCTCTCGACCCTTCCACGCAGATCGCCGTCGACCCGATAGAAATACAGGTCTCCCTTGAACACGCCCGGCCCGCTCTGCTTGTAGGCCCATAACGTCTCGGCCCGGGAAGTAGCCGGGCTTTGTGGCGCGATCAGGCCGGATACCAGCGCGGCGCAGACTTCCCCGCCGTGGACATCGGGGCGGTTCAACCATGACGTGTCGTACCACGGCGCCTGGAAGTCCGCGCCCTCCAATCCGATGAGGGCGCGGAATTCTTCGGCATGATCGATCGCCAGATTGAGAACGATGCGGCCGCCGATCGAGCAGCCCATCACCACCGGTCTGTCCAGTTGCAGCGCCTTGCAGAAGGCGCGGATGGTCTGCGTGTAGCGCGCGGTGGTGAGTTGATATTCTGTGCCATCCCAGCTTGCTGGCGGATTCGATTTGCCGTGCCAGGGCATGTCGAAGGCAATGATGCGGAAGTTCTTCGCGAACTCCTCGTCGGCAAGCAGATGCCGCCATTGCCTTGCCATCGGAGCCGGCAGTGTGCAGGCAGACCAGCGGGATGCCCGTGCCGCTTTCCTCGAAATAGATGCGGTACATCTCGCCATCGATGTCGACATGCACGTAGCGACCGACGATCGGTTCTATCTCGCCGTTCATGACACGACCGTTGCGAAATGGCGGCGGGGCAGCGCCAGCACATCCTTGAAGTACTGCAGATGCGTCATGAATGGATGCAGGTCACCCTCCAGCGTCGCTTCCCCGCGCTTGGTCAACGCCAGCAGGTCGTGGAAGCCCGGGCGCGGCGCGGGCTGCCAATACTCCGCCCATGCCGCAACCGAGGCGCGATAGGAAAATCGCCAGGACCGCATCAGGACCGGCGACGGTGTCAGGTCGACGATCCGCCCCTGCCGGATCGAGGCGTGAAAGCCGTGGCTCGCAGGGCCGAGCAGGCATTCGCAGTCGAGAAACCGGCCTTGCGCGATCAGAGCCGGTGTCTGGTCGAGCAGTGCAGGAATTCCGGCAAACGCCTCGATGACAGCGGCGTCGGTTACGTTCGAAGCTGAAATCATGGGCTCCAGGCGGGGCTTCCTGCAATGTCGCCATCGGCAAGGAAACGGAACCGGTCCTTCCGGTCGGCATATGATGGCCCGAACAACCCTACATCGCAAGGTATCCCGACCTTGAGCTTTCCTTGATTATTCCCTGACCGATCTCCCTCCATTGCTCCGAGACCCGGTCAAATTCCGTAGCTCGGGATGCCGCATGCAGACCAATTGTCGCATGCATGTTTTCCAGCCGGTCGCGCTTCGGGCTGCGGAGGCCGCCGCGGTCAATACGCTTTTCTTCTCAGGCGATTTCGGGGAAGATCGAGCCCAGGAAAAAAATAACGCGCCTCCCATCAACGAGGCTGCAAGGGAGAATTCCGACATGTCTGGACGTCACCATTTTGGCATCGCTATCGCCGCCATCGGCATGCTGATTTCAGCAGCCGCCGGCGCGCAGGAATATCCCACCAAGCCGATCACGCTGATCGTGCCGTGGCCGGCGGGCGGCTCGACCGATATCTCGATGCGGGCGATCGCCGAAAGCGCCTCGAAAACTGCTCGGTCAGCCGATCGCCATCGACAACAAGGCCGGTGGCGGCGGTACGGTCGGCCCGGCCACGATGGCGGCGGCGGCCAAGCCGGATGGCTACACCATCGCGCAGATCCCGATCACCGTGTTCCGCCTGCCGCTGATGCAGGATGTATCCTGGAATCCGGACAAGGATTTCACCTACATCGTTCATCTCACCGGCTACACCTTCGGCGTCACCACCAGCGCCGAGTCGCCATTCAAGACCTGGCAGGACGTCGTCGACTTCGCCAAGCAGAATCCCGGCAAGGTGACCTATGCGACGCCGGGCGCCGGCACGTCGCTGCATATCGGCATGGAGCAGATCGCCGGCATGGCCGGCGTCAAGCTGACGCAAGTGCCGTTCAAGGGCGGCGCGGAAACCAATGCCGCGGTGCTGGGACAGCACACCATGCTGCAGGCGGACTTCGACCGGCTGGCGGCCGCTGGTCGACGCCGGCAAGCTGAAACTCTTGATGGTGTGGACCTCGGTGCGCTCGCCGAACTATCCCGACGTGCCGACGCTGAAGGAGCTCGGCTATCCCATGGTCTATGACTCGCCGTTCGGCATCGCCGGACCGAAGGGCATGGACCCGAAGATCGTCGCCAAGCTGCACGACGCCTTCAAGAAGGCGCTGGACGATCCGGCCGTGATCGCCACGCTCGCCAAATTCGACATGGTGCCGAACTACAAGAACACCGAGGACTACAAGAAGTTCGTCGTCGAAGTGACCGAATCCGAGCGCAAGGTGATCGACAAGCTCGGGCTGGCGAAGAAGACGAACTAGGCTCCCGGGGCGCTGGCCGCGTCCTGCGGCCGCCCCGTCAGTTGCGAGAGCTCGCGACAAAATTGCAAACCGCAATTTTGCGCTGAAGCGACGAAGCAATCCATGACCCCGGCTCGTGCGAGGTGCTTCCACCTTCGCTCGCAATGACGGGATTCAGAACAAGCCCTGATGATTACGACAGCGCCGGAGACGTCCGAAGGCATCCCGATGAGTAGCGACACCAACGTCAAACTCCGCCTCAACAATTCCGAACTGTGGGGCGGGCTGATCGGGCTTGCGCTCGGCGGCTTCGTGATCTGGTCCGGGCTCAAGCTCAAGCTCGGCACCATCAACGATCCCGGCTCAGGATTCGTGCTGTTCTATACCGGCATCCTGATGTGCCTGTTCGCCGCCTCGATCATTATCGGAGCATTGACCGAGGGCGGGCCGACCTTCGGCTCGCGCTGGGTGGACACGCGCTGGACCAAGCCGCTGCTGGTGATCGTCTGCCTCATCGCCTTTTCATTCGCCCTCAACCCGCTCGGCTTTCTGCTGTCCTCGATCCCGCTGATGCTGCTGTTGTTGCGCCTGATCGATCCGGTCCGCTGGCAGCTTGCGATTCCGATCGCCGTGCTGGCTCCGCTCGGCATGTGGTGGGTCCTCAAACGCCTGCTCCTGATCCAGTTGCCTTCCGGCATCTTCGAAATCGGCTGATCGCACCATGGACACACTCCTCAATGTCGCCCATGGCTTCGGCGTCGCCCTGCAACCCGTCAATCTGATCTACTGCTTCATCGGCGTGTTCATCGGCACGCTGGTCGGCGTGCTGCCGGGCATCGGCCCGATCTCGGCGATGTCGCTGCTGCTGCCGATCACGCTGTCGGGGACGCCGGAGTCCGGCATCATCATGATGGCCGGCATCTATTACGGCTCGATGTATGGCGGCTCGACCACCTCGATCCTGGTCAACATTCCCGGCGAAGCCGCTTCCGTCGTCACCTGCATCGACGGCCACCAGATGGCCAAGCAGGGCCGCGCCGGACCTGCGCTCGGCATCTCCGCATTCGGCTCGTTCTTCGCCGGCACCTTCGCGCTGGTCGCGCTGATGCTGGTGGCGCCCAAGCTCGCCAGCGTTGCGATCGCGTTCGGTCCGGCCGAATATTTCAGCCTGATGGTGCTCGGCCTCGTCGTCCTCACCTTCCTGACGCAGGGCTCGATGGCGAAGGCGCTGCTGATGGCCTGCATCGGCGTCGTGCTCGGCGTGATCGGGCTCGACAGCATCACCGCGCAGCCGCGCCTGACCTTCGGCCGCCTGGAGCTGATCGACGGCATCGGTCTCGTCCCCGTGGTGATGGGCCTGTTCGGCGTCGCCGAAGTGCTGCTCAACATCGAACAGGTGATCAAGCGCGACGTCATCAACACCAAGATCACGCACCTGCTTCCGAGCAAGGCGGACTGGAAAGCCAGCGCCGGCCCGATGACGCGCGGAACGATCCTTGGATTTTTCCTCGGCATCCTGCCCGGCGGCGGCGCGGTGATCTCCTCGTTCGCGTCCTATGCGCTGGAGAAGCGGCTGTCCAAGACACCGGAGCGCTTCGGCAAGGGCGCGATCGAGGGCGTGGCCGGACCCGAAGCCGCCAACAACGCCGCAGCCGGCGGCGCCTTCATTCCGCTGATGACGCTCGGCATTCCGCCGAACGTGGTGATGGCGCTGCTGCTCGGCGCCTTCGTCATTCACGGGTTGCAGCCCGGCCCGCTGATGATCACGCAGAACCCCGGCCTGTTCTGGGGCATCGTCGCCAGCATGTATATCGGCAATCTGATGCTGCTGGTGCTCAACCTGCCGATGATCGGGATGTGGGTGCAGCTTCTCAAGCTGCCTTACAACATCCTGTTCCCGCTGATCATCCTGTTCACCATCATCGGCGTCTATTGCTCCAGCAACAACGTGTTCGACGTCTATGTGATGATCGCATTCGGCATCATCGGCTATTTCATGCGCAAGCTCGGCTACGAGCCGGCGCCGCTGGTGCTGGCCTTCGTGCTCGGGCCGATGCTGGAGAACAATCTGCGCAAGTCGCTGATCCTGTCGCAGGGTGATCTGATGACCTTCGTCGAGCGGCCGATCTCGGCCGTGTGCCTTGCGTTAGCGGTCATGCTGCTGGTCGGTCCGCTGCTGCCGGCGCTGCGCAAGAAGCGCGAGCTGGTCGCGCTGGACGAAGGGGTGTGAGCGCTCTCCTGTAGCCCGCATGAGCGCAGCGATATGCGGGAAGACTGTTCCCGGGGTCGCTTCGCCCGGGCTACGACTGAAAGCGCCTTCTTCATCTCGCCGAGATCCCAGAATATCCCCGCCATGATCGCGAGCGCCTCCTCCGTCACCGGCAGCAGGATGTGTTCGTCCGGCGCATGCTGCGAGCAGCCGGGATAGGAATGCGGCACCCAGATCGTCGGCAGTCCCAGCCCTTCGGCGAACACGTCGTTAGGCAGCGAGCCGCCGAAATTCGGCAGGATCGCCGGCGCCTTGCCGGTGGTTTTGCGGATCGAGTTCCGCCGTCCAGTTCACCCAGGGACTGTCGACATCGGTGCGCGAGGCGCCAAAGCGCTGCGCGCCGCTGACTTCCACCATCGGAAAGCCGTTGCCATGTAGGTACCCACGCACGGCGTCGATCACCTCCTCGTATTTGGTGCCGACGACGAAGCGGAGCTGCAGCACGGCATTGGCGCGGCCGGGAATGGCGTTGGCGGGCTTTTCAATATTGCCCGACGACATCGCCAGCACTTCCAGCGTATTCCAGGCGAACAGCCGCTCGGCCGGCGTTAGTCCTTCCTCGCCCCAGTCTTCCGCCAGCTGCGGTTCGTCGGCGGTCGGCTCGATCTTCACGTCCGCGAGCGCCGCGCGGACGGCGTTCGAAATCCGTGGCGGCTTCAGCGCCTCGAGCTTCATCCGCCCCTTGCCGTCGACCAGGCTCGCAATGGCATTGCAAAGGATCGTCGCAGGGTTCGCGAGCACGCCGCCCCAATTGCCCGAATGGTTGCCGCCCTCGCGCAAATTGACGTCGAGATGGATGCGGTTGCCGCCGCGGCAGCCGAGAAAAATGGTCGGCCGGTCAGCCGAGAGCCGTGGGCCGTCGGAGGCCAGGAACAGATCCGCCTTCAGCTCCGCGCGGTGGGCCTCGCATACCTGCCGCAGGTCGGGCGAGCCGATCTCCTCGCCGGTCTCGATGATGAATTTCACGTTGAAGCCGAGCTTGCCGCCGCGTGTCTCGCGCACCGCGCGCAAGGCCGCGAGATTGATGCTGTGCTGCCCCTTGTTGTCGGCGGTGCCGCGGCCATAGACGCGCTCGCCTTTGGTGGTGGTTTTCCAGGGATCGAGATTGTCGCGCCATTCGCCTTCCATGCCGTCGACGACATCGCCATGGCCATAGGTGAGCACGGTCGGCAACGAGGCATCCTCGCGATAATCCGCCAGCAGATACGGCCCCCTGCCGGTCGGCAATTCGATCAGGCGGGTGGAGAAGTCGAGCGCGGCGAAGGCGGGCTGCAGGTCTTCGACCAGATAGGCGCGCAACGCCTCCTCGCGGCCGGGATTCTGGCTTTCGGTCTTGTAACCGACCCTGCGGCCGAGTTCGGCGAGAAACGCGCCGGAATTGAGATGCTCACGTACCCGCGCAATCGCGTCGGCTCGATCAGCCATATTTTCTTTTCCTTGTTCGCCAATTTTGTGGAGCGCAACCTATCGGGATACGCCGCCCGCTGGAAGTGCACGATCTGCAGAGTGGGCCTTGCTAAATCAGCGAGGATGCAACAATTTCAGGCAACAGCCCGGCGTTGAACCGGGCGAATGCGCAGGGGGACCCTGCGCGCATTCAAGGTTCGTTTCATGACAAAGCAAATCCGGCTCAACGCCTTCGCCATGAACTGCGTGGCGCATCAGTCGCCGGGGCTGTGGACCCATCCGCGCGACCGCACGCTCGGCTACAACCGCCTGCCCTACTGGCTCGACCTGGCGAAGACTTTGGAGCGCGGCCGGTTCGACGGGCTGTTTCTCGCCGATGTGCTCGGCGTCTATGACGTGTTCGGCGGCAGCCCGGACGCGGCGCTGCGCAATGCCGCGCAGACGCCGGCCAACGAGCCGTTGATGCTGATCCCGGCGATGGCGGCGGTGACGCAGCATCTCGGTTTCGGCGTCACCAGCAATCTCTCCTTTGAGCCGCCCTACCCGTTTGCGCGGAGGATGTCGACGCTGGATCACCTGACCGAAGGCCGGGTCGGCTGGAACGTGGTGACCGGCTATCTCGATAGCGCGGCGCGTGGCGCCGGCAAGGACAAGCAGACCGCGCATGACGACCGCTACGAGATCGCCGATGAATATATGGCGTTGGTCTACAAGCTCTGGGAAGGAAGCTGGGAGGACGACGCCGTGCTGCGCGACCGCGCGCGCGGCATTTTCGCCGATCCGTCGAAAGTGCATCGCATTGAACACGAGGGAAACAACTACCGGCTCAACGCCATCCATCTCAGCGAGCCTTCGCCGCAGCGGACGCCGGTGCTGTACCAGGCCGGCACCTCGCCGCGCGGACGGCAATTCGCCGCAGAGCATGCCGAGTGCGTGTTCATGTCGGGTCCATCGGCCAAGATCATCGGCCCACGCGTGGCCGCGATTCGCGCGCAGGCAAAGGAGATCGGGCGCAACCCGGCCGAGATCCTGATGTTCTCGATGATGACGATCATTCTCGGCCGCACCGAAGCGGAGGCGAAAGCGAAATACGCCGACTATCGCCGCCACATCGCACCCGAGGGCGCGCTGGCGCTGATGTCGGGCTGGATGGGCATCGACTTCTCGGGTTACGACCTCGACCAGGAAGTGCGCCACGTCCAGAACGATGCCGGCCGCACCGCGCTCGACAACGTCACGCGCGCCGATCCGGATCGGGTCTGGACCGTGCGCGAGGTCGTCGAGCATGTCGGCGTCGGCGGTGCTGGCCCCGTCGTGGTCGGCACACCCGAGAAGGTTGCGGACGATGTCGAGGCCTGGTTCGAGCAGACCGACGTCGACGGTCTCAACGTTGCGTTTGCCACCTCGCCCGGCGATTTCGAGGATATCGCCGATATGCTGGTGCCGGAATTGACGAAGCGCGGGCGGTACAAGAGCGAATATGCTCAAGGGACGTTGCGGGAGAAGCTGTTCGGTGCGGGGCGTGCGCGGCTGAACGAACAACACCCCGCGAGCCGGTATCGGCCGCATGTAGCGGCAAGAGCTGCAGAGTAGATCGTCATTGCGAGGAGCGTAGCGACGCGGCAATCCATTCTTTCTTTGTGCAGCAAGATGGATTGCTTCGCTTCGCTCGCAATGACGAATTGATAGACCGCGCTCAATTCACCGAATTGCTCACCACGACTTCGATCAGCTTCGCGCCGGGCCGGCTGAAGGCGGATGACAAGACTGACTTGAGCTGGCGCGGGATCGGTCACCTTCGTCGCTTCCAGTCCGAGCGATTTCGCCAAACCCGTAAAGTCTACCGGCGGATCGATGAAATCCATGCCGACGTAATTATCGTCGCCATGGAAGGCGAGCAGGCGCTGCTTGATGATGCGGTAGCCGCCATTGTTGACGATCACGAATGTCAGCGGCAGCTTGTGGTTCGCCGCGGTCCACAGCGACTGGATCGAATACATCGAGCTGCCATCGCCGGAATAACACACGACCGGCCGCTCGGGGTTGGCGAGGCTGATGCCGACAGACGCCGGCAAGCCCCAGCCGATGCCGCCCGAGGCCAGCGCGTGGTAGCCGTAGCGATCGCGATGCGGGCGCAGCGCGATCATCTGCCGCGACGACGTCAAACCCTCGTCGACCAGGATCGCGTTATCAGGCATCGCCTCGACCACCTGCAACGCCAGCCAGTCCGGATCGATCGGCGACGTGTTGGCGTGCTTCGAAATCTGTTCGACCAGCGGCTTGCGCCGGGCCGCCCAGTTCTTCGACGCGAGCGCCGCCAATCCCTGCTTCGCGCGTGCTTCAAGCGCGCCGCCGCCCGACGCCTTCAGTGCCGGCACCAGCGCGCGCAGCGTTTCCCGCACGTCGGCCTTGAGTGCGATGTCGGCGCCATAATTCCGGGCGAGATCATGGTCGACCAGGCCGATCTGCACGATCGACAGCCCGTCCGGCAGCGGATCGGTCTCGCTGTAGACCGACATCCGCAGCGGATCGCCGCCGAGCGCGATGATGAGGTCGTAGGGCGCGAGCGTGTCGCGCGCGATCTTCTGGATCCGTGCCAGCGGACCCACGAAGCACGGGCTTTCGGAAAGGAATTGCGCGCCGTACGGCGTCGACGACTGGTAGGCCGGACAGCCCAGCGCTTCCGCCAGTTGTGCCGCCTCCTGCAACGCGTCGCTCTTGACGATCTCGTCGCCGACGATGATCACGGGCCGCTCGGCCTTGAGGATGCGCGCGGTCAGCGCCTGCAGCAATTCGTCTGACGGTTTGACGCGGGTATCGACCCGGGTCGAGCTGCCGAGTTCGATGCCGGCCTCGGCATTGAGAATGTCGCCCGGCAGCGAGATGAACACCGGCCCGGTCGGCGGCGTGGTCGCGATCTTGGCGGCGCGGCGCACGATGCGCGGCAGATCCTCCAGCCGCGTCACCTCGACGGCCCACTTCACCAGCGGCTGCGCCATCTGCACCAGCGGACCGTAGAGCACCGGCTCGGTCAGGCCATGGCCCTGCTCCTGCTGGCCGGCGGTCAGGATCAGCGGCGTGCCGGTGAAGCTTGCGTTGTACAGCGAGCCCATCGCGTTGCCGAGGCCCGGCGCGACATGGACATTGCAAGCGACGAGTTTTCCGGAGGCGCGGCTGAAACCGTCGGCCATGGCGACGACCAGGCTTTCCTGCATCGCCATCACATAGGTGAGGTCGGGGTGGTCCTTCAGCGCGTGCATGATGGGGAGTTCGGTGGTGCCGGGATTGCCGAACAGGTGCGTGACGCCCTCGTCTTTCAGCAGTGCCAGGAATGCGGAGCGGCCGGTGATCTTGTTCTTCATAGTTCCTCCAGCCCCCGGCTCGTTCACCCGCGGGATGAGGCAGATGACCAAACTTGAACGACGCGCGCAATGGAGTGGGGGTTATGGCTGCCCTGCACCCGCATTTTCCGTGTCCCGGACGCGGTGCAGCGCGGAGCGATGCGCCGCAGAGCCGGGACCCATGATGTTGCGGGCGAGAGAATGGACCCCGGCTCAGCAGTGCAGTACTTCGTACCGCACTGCGTCCGGGGCACGAGAGACGTTCGCGGCCAGCTAGACCATCCCCTCACGGTCCGCGCGCTTCTTCTTTTTCGAGCGCTGCCAGACCACGCCGGGATATCCCTTCAGCGGCACCAGCGGTTCGCCGGTGTAGGCCCATTCCTGCAGTTCCTCGATCGCGATGTGATAGAGCGGTTGCCGCCCGGTGCGGCCCGAGAACAGCGCGCGGGGGATGTTGACCATGTGCGGCGAGCGCGGGCGTTCATAGGCAATCGGCGTGCCGCAGCTGGTGCAGAAGCTTCGAATGGTCTTGGTCGCTTGGTCCTCGTAGCGGGTGAGGCTGGTCTTGCCCCTGGTGATACGGAAGCGTTTGCGCCAACTTCCGACATAGGTTGCATAGGCCGCGCCATGCGCGCGGCGGCTCGACGGCGAATGATCGTGCCAGGCCCAGCGCGCCGGCACGTCGATCTCGAAGGCGACCTTGCCGCACAGGCATTGGCCGGCGGCGGGTTTGCCGAGCGCGACGGCTTTTGCTTTCTTCTTTTCCAATTCTTTTTCCGGAAACATTCTCAAGGCTCCGTCTTCACGTCTCGCCATTGCGGAGAGCGGAGCGACGAGTGTTCCGTCATTCCGGGATGGTCCGAAGGACCAGACCTCAGATGCGCAATTGCGCATCGGGGAATCTCAGATCCGGGTTCGATGCTTCGCATCGCCCCGGAATGACAGAAAGAATTACGCCTGCTCCAGCTCGTTATGCTCGGGATAATCCGTATAGCCTGCCACATCGCCGCCGTAGAACGTCGCGCGGTTGTAGGGCGTCAGCGGGAAGCCGCGCTGCAGGCGGCGCGGCAGGTCCGGATTGGAGATGAAGATGCGGCCGAACGCAATCGCGTCGGCATGGCCATCCCGGATCGCCGCATCCGCCGTTTCGCCGGTGAAGCCGCCGGCTGTGATCAGCACGCCCTTCCAGATCGGGCGGAACAGCGCCATCGCCGACGGCACGTTCTGATGGTTGACCTCGGCGCGGCCGGCGCCCGAGGAGCGCGGCTCGATGAAATGCAGGTAAGCCAGCCCAAGCGGATTGAGCTGTTCGACCGCGTAGGTGTAGAGCGGCATCGGGTCCGGCTCGCCGCTGCCATTGGCGACGCCATAGGGCGAGAGCCGCACGCCGACGCGATCGGCGCCCCAGACCTCGACCACGGCCTTGGTCACTTCCATCAGGAAGCGCACGCGGTTCGGGATCGAGCCGCCATATTGATCGGTTCGCAGATTGGTGTGCGACTGCAGGAATTGCTCGATCAGATAGCCGTTGGCGCCATGGATCTCGACGCCGTCGAAGCCGGCGGCAAGCGCGTTCTTTGCCGCCTGCCGATAGGCGTCGACCACACCGGGGATTTCCGAGGTTTCGAGCGCACGCGGCGTCTCGTAAGGCGCAGCCTTGCCGTCGGCGGTGCCCGTCTTCAGGTCGGCGATCGGCACCGCCGACGGCGCGACCGGCAACACGCCGCCCGGCTGGAACGAGGAATGCGAGACGCGCCCGACATGCCAGAGCTGCAGGAAAATAATTCCGCCCTTGGCGTGAACGGCGTCGACCACCTCGCGCCAGCCCGTGATCTGCTGCTCGGTGTAGATGCCAGGCACGCCGGGGCTGCCGAAGCCGGTTTCCATCACGGGCGACGCTTCGGCGATCAGCAACCCGCCCGGCGTCGCGCGCTGTGCGTAATATTCCGCGTTCAACGGCCGCGGCGCGAGCGAAGGCTTGGCCGCCCGCATCCGCGTCAATGGCGCCAACGCGAGACGGTGCTTGAGCTGATAGGGGCCGACCTTGAGCGGCGAAAACAACGATGGATAATTCATGTCTCTTCCAGAACCCCGTGTTGATACGGATATGTAACCGCCTCAGCTTGTTCGTAAAAGGTTCGGGACGCAACGTGTAGCCTCGAAGCGAGCGAGCACATCTTCCATGCAAAAACCGAACGGCAAGGCGCATCCTTCGCTCAGCGTCCGCATCGATATCGACGCAGGGGGGCGGATCGGTCCCGGCAAGATCGAACTGCTGGAAACGATCCACCGTAGCGGTTCGATTTCTGCCGCGGGCCGCGCCATGGAAATGTCCTACAAGCGCGCCTGGGACCTGGTCGACGAGATCAACCGGATCTGCCGACAGGCCGCCGTGGAACGGCAGACCGGCGGCAAGAACGGCGGCGGCGCGGTGCTGACGCCGTTCGGCCGCTCGCTGGTCGCGCGCTACCGCAAGATCGAGCGCACCGCCACAAGCGCGGCGCGCAAGGAGTTGCAGGCATTGCGTTCCGATATCGGCCGGGCAAAGAGACGCGCGGGCTGATAACGAGCGGAAAGTATGCGATAACTGGACGCGCTGAGGTCCCTCCAAGCCGTCCAGGAAACTTTACATGCCCCATCCCGCCATGTCGCCGAACAATGTCGCCGTGATCACCGGCGGCGCGTCCGGCATTGGCCTTGCCGCCGCCACACATTTCGCTGCCCTCGGCATGAAGGTCTGCATCGCCGACATCGGGGCTGAGCGGCTCGCCGAGGCGGCCGCCAAACTGGCATCCGTCGCGAAGGGCGGCGCTGCCGATATCATGACGGCTCCGGTCGACGTCAGCCGGTTCGACGAACTCGCGGGCCTGGAAGCCGCGGTGCAAAAGCGGTTCGGCGGCACCGACATCCTGATGAACAATGCCGGCATCGGCCCCGACAGCAACAGTTTTGGTCCGCTGGAGAACTGGCAGCGCATTCTCGCGGTCAACCTGTGGGGCGTCATTCACGGCACGCAGGCATTTGCACCCCGCATGATCGAACGCGGCCGCCCCGGCCTCATCATCAACACCGGCTCCAAGCAGGGCATCACGACGCCGCCCGGCAATCCCGCCTACAACGTCTCGAAGGCCGGCGTGAAGGCGCAGACGGAGGCGCTGCAGCACGAGTTGCGCAACATCCCGGGCTGCAAGATCAGCGCGCATCTGATGATCCCCGGCCACGTCTTCACGCCGCTGACCGCGCGCGGCCGCACCGAAAAGCCGCCCGGCGCCTGGACGGCCGAGCAGACGGTCGACTTCATGATCGCGCGCATCGAGGCCGGCGATTTTTACATCCTGTGCCCGGACAATGACGTGCCGCGGCCGCTCGACGAACGGCGCATGCTGTGGGCTGCCGGCGATATCGTGGAAAACCGTCCCGCGTTGTCGCGCTGGCATCCGGATTATGCGGAGGCGTTTGCGAGGTTTGTGAAGGGGGAATAGGCAGCCGTCATACCCCGCGAATGCGGGGTATCCAGTACGCCGCGGACTTGCGCCATTGCGTCTCGGATACGGAGCTGTCTCCGCAATGACAGCTCGGTTGAGTGCACGCCTCAACCGGCGCTTCGCGCCCACCTTCTCCCACAAGGGGAGCAAGTGCAGCAGACGCGAGGCGCTACAGCGTCACCTGCTTGTCGCCGCATTGCTTGCAGACGTATTTGACGCGGGTGGCGCCTTTTTCCGCCTGGACGCGGTTCGGCGCGCCGCATTTGCCGCATACCGCCTCGATCCGGGTGTTGCCCTGTTTGACGACGAGGGCCTTCTTTTCCATCGTCTCGCGGATCAGCCGCTCGGCCTCCTCGCGCATCGCTTGCTTCGACATCGGCCTGCCCCGTCATGAACCGTCACGGCGGCGGTCTTATCACAGTCACGATGCATTTCGTAAGCCGGACAAGAAAATTTGCGTGACGGAATGTCAGACGGTCTCCGGCGTCAGCGCCAGCAGGCGGCGCACCAGGGCCAGTGCCGTTTCCGTGGCCGGATCGGCCGAAATCACGGGAACCGCAAGCGCGATGACGTCGATCGGGTCGTGCGACAGGACGATGAGATGTGTCGCGCTGTTGGCGGCCAGCAGCGACATCACGCGCTCGACCGCGGGATCGGACAATGACTGGCCCCACGGCGCGTCGGGGCGGCGCAGCACGCGCATATCAGACAGAAAATTGCGCAGCAGCGGCGGATCGTAAGCCACGAGTTCGCTCTCGCGATAGCGCCGGGCGCTCTCGAAGATCGGGTGACGCGCGAGTTCCGCAATCAGCGCGTCGCGCGTTCTGGCCGGCGACGCCGCGACCGAATTGAGAACGCCGGGCACCTGCGATTCGAAGTGGGCGCGCAGCGCGTCCACCATCAGCCCGATGGTGAGGACGCCCGCAATCGCGATGGCGCAAAACCGCATGACCTGCGCCGCATCGACATCCGGCGCGACAAACGCCGCGGCAATACCGAGTAGCGCCGAACTCGAGAGCCGCAGCACCGTCATCATCAGCGCCTGACGCTGCGTCTCGGCGCCGCGCTCCGCGATCAGGATCGCGGTGACGACAAGCAGCGCCCCCAATGCCCCGAGCCTGACCGGGATATCCGGCATCAGCACCCTGAAATCGGTGACGATAAAGGGAATGACGAGGATGGCGCCGACGGCAAGGCGCCCGATGCTGCGGTTCTCGGACGCCATCAGCGTGGTCCGGTCGCGCGCCGCCAGCAGCCAGGCGCAGATGGCAAAGCCGGCGAGCTGGAACAGCACAAGCAGGACGGCAAAGGGCGTGGCAAAGCGCTCCGATCCGACAGCGCCGGCGAGACCGAGCACGATGCCGCCGGCCAGAATGAAGATCTTGGCCGGGCGCGGCGCATGACGCCGCAAAATCCCTTCGGTGACGAGCAAGGCGCCGAGCGGGATCAGCGCGGCCGGGATCATCGAAAGATTGTCGAGCACCCCGCTGCCGCTCCACCACGCCGTGCCGCGTATCAGGAACAGCAACGCGATGATGCCAAGTGCGATCAGCAGGCGGCGCGTCAGCGGGCTCCTGGGATCGCGCCGGTAGAGCGTGACCATGGCGACGCCAAGGCCGATCGCGCCGCAGAGATTGACGATGGAATCGGCGATCATGCCCGGCGTCATGGGCCGGCTCCATTTGCCGGCGTCCGCGGCCGCAAGATGCCGAAGGGCCGCGTATCGTCCAACCAGTGAACGGCGGGAAGCACCAGCCGCTGCAGGGCCAGCGCGGCGCCGGTCGCAAGCAGCGCCGGCAGCGAACCGGAGGGCACTTCGCTCAGCAGATAGCGGCGCGCGCCGGCAAGATCGATGCGGCCGATCTGCAGGACATCGTCGCCTCTGGCGTAATCCAGCTCACGCGCGCAAAATGCGTTGTATTGCTCGTCGCGATGTTTTGGCGCGGCTTCGAAGGTTTTCTTCAGCGCGTCCGATCCGCCGGTATAGGCATTGGTGATGACGAACCTGGTTTCATCGAAGCCGGCTTCCGTACCGACGCCGAACACCGCGCGGTGACGCGACATGATGCCGCGCGCCAGTTGCAGATGCGCAAAGCTCTGGCGTGCGTCCGGATGCGGCGACGGAAAGACATCCGAAAAGGTCTGGCTGACCATGCCGACGACGGATGGCACCTGGGTGACGTTCGAAATCCATTTCTGGCGCAGCCCGTCCCGGGCGAACAGAACCAGCGCCGTCAGCCCATAGAGAACCCAGGACAGCCCCCGCCCCCGCTCGTCGGGATCGACCATGACGAGGCCGAGATGGGTGACTTCCACGGGCTCGCCGTCGAGTTCGACCTCCATCACCGACAGCGCGTTGAAGGCGATCGGCCGGCCGGTTGCTTCCTCGCAGATCAGCGTGACGATGGCGCGCGCCAGCCGTTCACGGTCGCCGGAGAAGATGCCGTAGGTGAGGCTTTCCTCAGGCAATGTCTTGGCGGCGACGACGCGCAGTTGCGAGACCAGTTCGCCGAGTTCGTCCTCTGAAAGCGAAAGGCCGGGGGTTTCGACGATGCGCGTGATCAGGCCGGCATGGGTGCGCAAGGTGAGATCGATGGTCGGCTGGCGCAGCGCCTTCAGCCAGAACACGCCATAGCCGCCCAGACGTCCGGATGCGGCGCGGATCTGTCCGCCCAAAGGCACGACGGATCGTCGAATTGCCGCTCGATAAAGACGCCATGCCACTTGCCCGCACTCGGTCCGGATGTGTGCGCCAGGCCCGTTAACAAGACTGTTAAGGAGCCATGAGTGCGGCACGTTGCGGTGGCAGGAAGGTAAACGATATGTTGGTGGCGTCAAATATGCGTGAGACAGAAAACGGCGGATGCCGAAGCACCCGCCGTTCCCTTCGCCAGCCCGCGTCACAGGTTACGCGGTCTCGGAAATTAGCGACGCCTTCGAAGATCAGGCTTGACAGGGTTTTGGAAACTTCCATCAGCAGCCGTTCAGCCTTGGCATCCTCGAAGCGGTTCGACAAAGCGGCTGCTCTCATGCACGTCACGCACGGTCTTGGTCAGGGTGACGCAGGACTGAACGAGCATCACGATGCCCATCGCGAGCTAACCCTTGATCCAGAGATCGACGGGAAGGAAGTAGACGCCGATCGCGACCAGAAAGGCCGAGGCGCCGAACGAACCGTAGGTGAAGGTAACCCAGGCGTTGCTGTGATGCTGGATATTCTGATTCATGGCGCCGTCCTGCAAATGAGATGATGCGATAAAATGCCGGTCCCAGAAGGGCTGCGTTTCGCGAAGCCACGTCGCACCAGACCCGTCCGTATTTATGCGCCCACGCCATTAAGAAGCCATGAGTAATACCTCAGGTTGTGTCAGGGTAAACGATATATTGAGCGCCGGGTTCGAATGATTCATGACAGTGAAAAGCGGATGCCGGCAGGGCCGAATCGGTGGGTTTTCCTGGTTCTATCCGGCTTCATGGCGGTTCCTGGCCGACCGCTATAGTCATGCGACATCAGCGCACAGGCGCCCATCACCGCCGCGCCGCCAATGGCCAGCGCCGTCACGATCGACGGCGGCAGGAGACTGCTGAACACCGCGGCCTCGCCCGTGGCAATGGTCGCTCCGACGATCGCGGCCAGATATACGCGCGAAGAAATCGGACAGGAGCGGGCCAGAAATCCGTCGACGGCCGCTGCGGCCGCCGATATCGGCAGGGTGAGAATGGATAGCGCGATCGCGCCGAAATAGGCGAAGTCGAGGGATTTCGTGCCCGCGACGGCGAGACATATCAGCAAGACCGTGAGGGATATGGCGACACGGAGGCCCAGCACCAGGAATACGAACGCTCTTTTCATCGAAATCATCCTTCCTTGGACTCTCTGTCGGCCGACTGCAGTCGCCGTCGCGTTGTCGAGAACGGACGGCGGATACCGAAACATCCGCCGCCCGCCCTCGCCAGCACCGCGCCACAGGTTACGCGGCTTTGGAAACTTCCATCAGCAGCCGCTCGGCCTTGGCGTCCTCGATGCGGTTCACCATTCTGCCGCTCTCGTGCATGTCGCGGATGGTCTTGGTCAGGGTGATGCAGGACTGGACGAGCATCACGATGCCCATCGCCAGATAGCCCTTGATCCAGAGATCGAGCGGCAGGAAGAACACGCCGACGGCGACCATGAAGGCCGAGGCGGCAAACGAAACATAGGTAAAGGTAACCCAGCCACCGCTGTGGGGTTGGACGTTCTGGTTCATGATAAAATCTCCTGTTTGATATGGGTTTAATCGATCAAGTTCAGTTTCAGGCAGCTTGCGTGCGTTTTGCGTTCAGCCGCGCGAGCACGTCGTCCGCGGTTGATTTCAGTCGGGGGCCAAAGCCCTGTGCGGCGAGCTTTTCGGCGGTCGCCAGCGGGCCGGTGGCGGCGTCGAGTTCGATCAGGGCATCGGAGGCGGCCTGGGCCTCGATCTGCCGCTCGCGCAACCGCTTCAGCGTGTTCTCGGCTTCCGGCAGCGTGGATTCGTAAGGGCGCGCGGCTTCGATGCCGCCCCGGCGCAGCGCGCGAACCGCTTCCGCCGCGCGGGCGATCCGGCGGCCGCGATCGAGTTCGGTGATGCGCGCCTCGGCATTGGCGACCTGGCGCTTCATGCGCGTGATCTCGGAGGCGAACAGCGTTCGCGCGGTCATCGCAGCGTCGCGGTCGGCCTCGAGATTGGCGATCGCCTGCGCCGCCTCGCGGGCGAGATCTTCCCGGCCGCCATCGAGGGCGGCGGTGGCGCGGACTTCGAGATCGGCGATCCTTGCATTGGTCGCGTCGAGACGGCGGCCTTCCTGCTGGTCGCCGGCGATCGCCAGCGCCAGCGAGCGCTTGGAACGTTCGACGGCGGCGCCCGCATCGCGCATCTGCTGGTCGAGAATGAGCAGCGCCGAGCGGTCTTCCAGTTCTTCCTCTGCGGCAGCCACGCTGCCCCGGAAGAGCGTAAAAACAGTTTTGAACATTGCTGGCTCCCTGTGCTATGAGCATCGCTCATGATCAATTCGTAGCACCAACTTGAGCGTTGCTCAAGAATATATTTTGAACATCGCTCAAGAAATTGGTCAGATGATGTCTAAAGCATTGATACGACGTGCGAAATTTCGAGACGAATTGATCCTGGCGGCGGAGCGCAGCATTGCCGCCGGCGGATTGGCCGCCTTGAAGACGCGCGAACTGGCGCGGGAAATCGGGGTCGCCAACGGCGCGGTCTATAATCTCGTCGACGACATGGACGAACTGATCCTGCGGGTGGGGTCGCGGACGCTGGCGCGGCTGGACGCCGCGCTCACATCAGCCGAAAGCAATGGCCCGGCTTCCCCGCGGGAAACACTGGTCCGGATTGCGGTGGCCTATTGCGACTTCGCCGCTGAAAATCTCGAACTGTGGCGCGCGCTGTTCGAACACCGGATGGTGCCGGGCAAGCCGGTGCCGGAATGGGCCGTCGACGAACAGATGAACCTGTTCCGCCATATCTATCGTCCGCTCGCCGAACTGTTTCCAAACCGAGCGCCGGCCGAACTCGGCGTGACGGCGCGCAGCCTGTTCTCGGCTGCGCATGGCATGGTGCTGCTCGGGTTGGAGCAGAAGCTGATCGCGGTGCCGGTGATCGAATTGCGCAAGGAGATTGGGGTCATCGTCGGCGCGATGGTCGATGGGCTGATCGGCGATACAGCCGGTCAAGTAGCGGACCAGCCGTTCCCTGGCGTGCAAAATCTCACACCGTCAAAACCGTCGACCCCGTGGTCTTGCGCGCGGCGAGATCGGCGTGGGCTTTCGCGGCGTCCTTCAGCGGATAGGTCTGATGGACCTCGATCTTGACCGCGCCTGACTTGACGACCTCGAACAGTTCGTTCGCCATCTTCACGAGGTTTTCGCGGCTCGCCGCATAGGTATTGAGCGTGGGACGGGTGACGAACAGCGATCCCTTCTGTGCCAGCAGGCCGAGGTTGAGCGGATCGACCGCGCCGGAAGACGCGCCGAACAGCGCGGCGACGCCGAGCGGCGCCAGACAGTCGAGCGATTTGAGGAAGGTATCCTTGCCGACGGAATCATAGACCACCGGCACCTTCTTGCCGCCCGTGATCTCGTCGACGCGTTTGACGAAATCCTCGCGTGAATAGACGATGGTGTGGGCGCAGCCATGGGCCTTGGCGAGCTTGGCCTTTTCGTCGCTGCCGACGGTGCCGATCACGGTGGCGCCGAGATGCTTTGCCCACTGGCCGAGGATCAGGCCGACGCCGCCGGCCGCGGCGTGCAGCAGGATGGTGTCGCCGGATTTGACGCGATAGGTCTGGCGGATCAGGTATTGTACCGTGAGGCCCTTCAGCATCATGGCCGCGGCGGTCTTGTCGTCGATGCCGTCGGGCAGCTTGAGCAGGCGATCGGCCGGGATCAGCCGCGCTTCGGCATAGGCGCCGATCGGCGCGTTGCCATAGGCGACGCGGTCGCCCGCCTTCAGATCGGTCACGCCGGAGCCGACTTCCTCGACCACGCCGGCCGCTTCGCCGCCCAGGCCGCTCGGCAATTGCGGCGGGATAGAGCGCCAGAGCGATTATAGATGTCGACGAAATTCAGCCCGACGGCGGTGTGGCGGATGCGCGCCTCGCCCGGCCCGGGCTTGCCGACCTCGACCTCTTCCCAGACCAGAACTTCGGGACCGCCGGTTTTGTGAAAGCGGATGGCGTGCGTCATGGAATGCTCCTTCGGTGAACTGAATTGGATTGAAGCCGGCGTTTACGCCTCGACGATGACGTAGCTGTCCTCGACATGCACCGGGAATGTCTCGGCGACATAGGGTCCCTTGGCCAGCGTTTCGCCATCCTCGATCACGACCGGATAGGTCCTGATCTTGACGCGCTGGGGGTCGAACCAGGACTGGCCGTTGCGCATGTCGAACTCCCAGCCGTGCCAGGCGCAGCGCAGCAATTCGCCCACGCGCGAGCGTTCGTAGACGCCGGGCTCCTTCGACGTCAGCCGCGCCACGCAGGCGGCTTTTTCCAGCGGCGCGCCGGCATGCGGACAGCGATTGAGCAGCGCAAAGTACTCGCCATTGACATGAAACACGACGATGTCGCGGCCGTTGATCTCGACGACCTTGTTGCCGCCGGGCGGAATCTCCGACGTGCGTGCGATGATGTGCCGGGCCATGCTGTCTCGACTTACGATCAGAACTTGTAGATGGCGCGCGCGTTGGTGCTGAAGATCTTGCGTCGCTCGGCCTCCGTCAGCGGCGTCCTGAAGGCGTAGCGCGGATCGTCGAAATCCCAGTGCGGATAGTCCGACGAGAACAGCAGGCGGTCGACGCCGACCCATTCGATCAGCGAGCGCAGATGTTTTGCTTCGTCCGGCTCGTCGATCGGCTGCGTCGTGAACCAGAAATGCTCCTTCACATATTCCGACGGCTTCCGCTTGAGATGCGGCACCTCGCTGCGGAACGCCTCGAAATGCCGGTCCATCCGCCAGGTGGCCGACGGGATCCAGCCGAAGCCACCTTCGATGAAGACGATCTTCAGCTTCGGGAAGCGCTCGGGGATGCCTTCGAGAACGAGGCTGGTGAGCTGCGCCGCCATGGTGTGCGCGTTCGACTGGTGCTCCTCGGCATAATAGGACGGCCAACCGCCGCCGGTCGGCGCGTGGCCGCCATAGCCGCCGACGTGAATACCGAGCGGCAAGCCGAGCTCCTGCGCGCGGGCAAAGATCGGCCAGTAGCGGCGGCGTCCGAGCGGCTCGTTGGCGCGCGGGCAGATGTTGATCTGGACATAGCGGCCGATCTTGGCGCAACGATCGATCTCGGCAATGGCGAGTTGCGTATCGTCCTGGCCTGCGAGGATAGAGGCCTTCAGCCGCGGATCGCGGTCGGACCAGAAGGCAAGCTGCCAGTCGTTGATGGCGCGCTGGATCGCGGCGCCGAATTCGAGATTCTGCTGCGAAAAGATGAAGAGGTCGAGCACCTGCAGGATGCCGTATTCGACATCGAGCGGATCGAGATACTGCTTTTGCATGAATTCGAGATCGGAGCCCGGAGGCCCGCCGGTCGGCGGCCACGCATCGCGGCGCGCGATCAGCGGCGAGGAGCGCGGATAGGGCGTGGTGCCGATATAGGGCGTGCGCAGATGGCTGCCATAGGTGCGCAAGTGCTCCTGCCAGCGCTTTGGCATGAACTGCTCGATATCGGCATGCGCATGGATGCTCGGATGCACGTCGCAATCGACGATGCGCAGCCGGCTTTTGGCGGCTTCTTCCTCGGCGAGGATGGGGCGGTCGATGACATCACTCATGCGATCCTCCTTCGGTATCGGTTGACTCTTTGTTTGCGCATGATCTTTCGGAAAACCGGCTTCCACTTTTCCGGATCATGCGGCGAGCTTCAGCCGCGGAAAGGTTTCGAGCGGGTTGTCCGCGCACATGCGCGAGACGATGCTGGCCGGCAGATGCGGCGGCATCGGATCGTCGCCGTCGAACTGCCAGTGCGGATAGTCCGATGCAAACAGGAACATCTTGTCGGAGCCGATCTGCTCGATCACGTCTGCGACGCCTGCGGCATCGGGCGGGCCATCAAACGGCTGCATGGTGACGCGGATATGGTCGCGGATGATCGCGGCCGGCTCGCGCTCGACCCAGGGCACCTCGACGCGCACGCCGCGCCAGGTCTTGTTGGCGCGCCACATGAAGGCCGGCAGCCAGCTTACGCCGGACTCCATCAGCACGACTTTCAGATCGGGGATTTTGCCGAACACGCCTTCATAGACCAGGCTCAGTATCTGCGCCTGGAACGCCTGCGCTTCGGCCAGATAATATTCGTAGCGATAGGACGGCCAGCCGATCGAACTCGGTGCGCCCCGATACGCGCTGCCGGCATGGATCGCGACCGGCAATTTGTGTTTCGCCGCCGCCTGCCACACCGGCCAGAACTGCCGCTTGCCGAGCAGCATGTCGCCCTGCGCCAGCACCAGCACCGAGACGAAGCGGTTGTCGGCTGCGCGCCGCTCGATTTCTTCCACCGCCAGATCAGGCGCCTGCATCGGCACCACGATCGAGGCGGAGAGCCGTGGATCCTTTGCAAGCCATTCGGCCGCGATCCAGTCGTTGATCGCCTTGCAGAAGCCGGCCGCCATGTAGGGGTCGAACACCGCCTGCGCGCCATAGACCACGTTGCAGATCGCATGGCTCGAACCGAGCTGGTCGAACGCGCCGCGCTGCACCATCGCGAGTTCGCTGCCCGGCTTTCCATGGGCCGGGCGCCAATCGGCTCGGCCGGAGAACGGCATGTTCGGCGGATAGGAATTGAGATCGAGGCCGTCGATGGCGCGGCTGACGACCTGCTCTTTCCAGTGGTCGTCGAGATAGGGCAGCAGCGTGGTGCGGGTTCCGCCCACCGCGGGATGGATATCGCAGTCAATCCGCGTGGCCGCCATGGGATTCCTCGGGCTTTTCGTCTCGGCGATCTTGGTGTCGCGCCAGCAAATGTGCCGCCGATACCAGCGCGGCGCAAGCGCTTTACCGAGGGGCCGCCCTGCCCTGGATGCACGGCGCTCTTCCCTTCTCCCCTTGTGGGAGAAGGTGGCAGCGAAGCGCCGGATGAGGGGTTCTCTCAACGAGCAAACTTGCGGAAACAAACCCCTCAACCGTCTCGCCGTCGCTTCGCGCCGTCGATCCACCTTCTCCCACAAGGGGAGAAGGGAAGAAACCACGCGATTGACAGGCAAATCGAACCACATCCAAATGCCCGACGACGCGCGCGTCGAATTGGGGGATGAAATGCAAATGAAATCCGGCAGGCTGGCGGTTCTCGCCGTCTCGCTTCTGCACCGCAACGGCGTCCACCGCCTCAGCCGCCCCGGCAACCGCCAGCGGACCGGCAGCCCTGGCGCTGGCCGGCGTCGTGGCGCTGTATTCGCCGCTGTTGACCGCGGATGAACGCGAAGCCGTCTCGGCGTTTTTCGTCGGACAGACCGGCGTGCGCTACGCCAAGAAGATTTCGGTCACCGCCGACAAGATCGTCTGCCGCGTCAGCAATGTCGACATCACCGCGCGCTCCTGCGAACTGACCTTCAAGGGCGCCAAGCAGACCATCACCGGACGCCGCGCCAGCGAAATCTTTGCCACCGAAGCCATGGCCGGCGTTGCCGCCGACGGCGCCGCCGGATCGGTGTCCGAAAGCCTCTCGAAACTGAACTGCACGCTCGACCCGGCCGAGATCAAGCAGAAGGCCGGCGGCGGCGCGACGTGCTCGTTCGAGACGGGGAATTGAGCGGACACAGCCGGGCGATGGTCATCCCAAAATTCAACCCGGCCGATATCGGCCGGGTTGTCGCAAGGTTTGATCTGCCGAAGCAGGCCTCAATGATGGCTTTTCTTGCCGGGTGCCGGAGGCAGCAAGACCGTGTCGATGACATGAATGACACCGTTCGATGCTTCGATGTCGGGCTGGATCACGTGGGCGTCGTTGACCCTCACGCCGAATGTGCCATCGACATTCACCGGTAGCCCCGCCGCAGTCTTGACCTTCAGCGACTTGCCGGCCACGTCGGCGGCTTTCACCCGGCCCGGCACCACATGGTATTTCAGGATGGTTGCAAGCTTGGCCTTGTTCTTGAGCAGCGATTCGACCGTCCCGGGCGGCAATTTGGCGAAGGCGGCGTCGTTCGGGGCAAACACGGTGTACGGCCCCTTGCCCTTCAGCGTCTTGACGAGGCCCGCGGCCTTTACGGCCGTGACCAGCGTGTTGAATGAACCCGCGGCAACTGCCGTATCGACGATATCAGCGGCCCGCGCGAGGGTCGGGCCGAGCAACGTGGCGACCAACGCGGCGCCGGCCACAAGCGAACGAATTCCAGGATTCATCAGGTTTCTCCAATTGATGTGAAGCAATGGCGACGTCGCTGGTAGCGAGCGTAAAGGATGCCGGTTTGCCTTCCTGAAACGGATCGAAGTCGCCGATGGATCACTGCAAGCGTTCGATGTGGCGTTTCGCCACGCCAATGCGGGCAAACAACATGGTTGCCGTTCGCGGATCGGGATCCTGAACACTCGGCAGCGATCCCTGACTATCCATCAACCCCATCGTCCAAGATGACTTGCGCCGCGCGGGCAGATCACAAGAGGTGATCCAAAGCTTGTTTGTCAGCGTTTACGATTTCATCGGAAGCCTTTCACGCCCCGAGCTTACGTCCAGCGGAGCAATGCTGTGGTCCCTCAATTTGAAGACAAATGCCGGGAACTCGCCGGGCATGTTCTGGCTAACCAGCGAGGATTAAACACGCCAAAATGCCGAGAGGAACTTGCCGCCTGCATCCAACGCGCCATCGAAAATTATCTGGCGTTTGAAAAGGGCAAGTCCCGCTACAGCTGACCGCGACGACGATCGAGGCCGCGAGCTAATCCTCGCCACACGCGGCTGCACGCCGAGTCCGACCGCGGAATAAAGTCTCTCCATGGTGGAACCCATCAAATTCAACCGGGGCAATTCTTGTGGCTGATCGGTGACAGGATTTGGTGCCTATCAAGGTCTATTGTCCGATTCTCGCAAAGGGGACAAAGACATGAAAAAACTTTTCATCATTGCAGCTTCCGTTGCACTCGCCAGCGCCTCGGCCAACGCCGCCGACATGGCTGCTCGACCCTACACCAAGGCGCCACCCGCGATCGCGGCGGTGTACGACTGGAGCGGCTTCTACATCGGCGCCAACGCAGGCTACGCGAGCAGCCGGAATTGCTGGAACTTCCAAAGCTTCGCCGGCGCGCCTTTCACGGCCGGCGAAGGTTGTCACGACGCGGACGGCGCCGTCGCGGGTGGACAGATCGGCTATCGTTGGCAATCCGCCGCCTTCGTGTTCGGTCTGGAAGCTCAAGGCAACTGGGCGGACCTCAGCGGTTCGAGCGTCTCCTCGCCGGCCTTCGTCATCGCGCCTGGTGACTTGACGATCAATTCCAAGCTTCGGGCATTCGGGTTGTTCACCGGACAAGTCGGTTACGCCTGGAACAACGTTTTGCTCTACGCGAAGGGCGGCGCGGCGGTGGTGGATAACCGCTTCTATCATACCTTTACCGGCACCAACACGCTGATCAATTCGTCGGACAATACGACCTGGGGAGCGACCGTCGGCGCCGGCCTCGAAGTCGGCTTCGCTCCCAATTGGTCCGTCGGCGTCGAATACAACCACCTGTTCCTGGAGCGTGAGACGTTCAGCTTCGCTGCCGCTCCGCTTGGCGTGGCGACTACCAACAGCATCCGTCAGGATGTCGACATGGTCACCGCGCGCATCAACTATCGATTTGGCGGACCGGCAATCGGCCGATACTGATTCTCCGCTGAATTCCATCACGCGACGAAAAAGGGCATCGCCAAGTGCGATGCCCTTTTGCTTGTTCAAAACGGGCCGTCGAAAATCTCTCTCCGGTTGACCCGTTACCATCCCAATACCGAGGTAGCCGGTCAGGAGCTTCGCCCTCACCCGCTGGAGAGAGGGATGAATGGATGCCACGCGATTGACAGACCAATCGATCCCGACCCAAATGCCCGCTCAAGAAAAGCAAGCAGGGGCGGGATCGCGTGGCGGGAACGAGCAGGAAACCTACGAATGCGACGTGCTGGTGGTCGGCTCGGGCTGCGCCGGCATGTCGGCGGCGGTCACCGCGGGGCATCACGGGCTCAACGTTCTGATCGTCGAGAAGGAGCCGCGCTTTGGCGGCACCACCGCGCGCTCCGGCGGCTGGCTGTGGATTCCCGGCACCTCGCTGGCGAAGGCCTGGGGCATCGAGGAAAGCCCCGAGCAGGCAAAAACCTATCTGCGCCACGAGGCCGGCAACAGCTTTGACGCCGCGCGCGTCGATGCGTTTCTGACCGAAGGACCAAAAGCGGTCGATTTCTTCACCAGCGAAAACCGCGCTGCGGTTCGACATGCCGCTGACCTTTCCGGATTATCACGCCGAAGCGCCGGGCGGCGCGCAGGGCGGGCGCTCGATGGTGACGCGGCCGTTCGACGCGCATGAACTCGGCCCGCACATCAAGGATATCGGCAGCCCGCTGCCCGAACTCACCGTGTTCGGCATGATGCTGGGCTCCGGCAAGGAAATCATCCACTTCATGCGCGCGACGAAATCGCTGGCCTCGGCATTCTATGTCGCCAAGCGGCTGTCGAAACATGCACTCGACGTGATGCGCCATGGCCGCGGCATGACGCTGACCAACGGCAATGCGCTCGCCGGGCGGCTCGCCAAATCGGCGTTCGACCTGAAGATCCCGTTGTGGCTGTCGTCGCCGGTGCTCGAACTGGTGGTCGAGAACGGCGCGGTGCGCGGCGCCAACATCGAACGCCACGGCAAGCTGATCCGCGTCAACGCCAGGCGCGGCGTGGTGCTGGCCTGCGGCGGCTTTCCGCATGATGTGGCGCGGCGCAAGGCGATGTTTCCGCATGCGGGCGACGGCACCGCGCATTTTTCGCCGGGGCCGGTCGGCAACACCGGCGACGGGTTGCGGCTGGCGGAAGCCGCCGGCGGACGCATCGAGGACACGCTGCCGAACGCCGCGGCCTGGGTGCCGGTGTCGATCACCGAGCGCAAGGACGGCAGCAAGGGCGTGATGCCGCATTTCATCGACCGCGCCAAACCCGGAGTCATCGCCGTGATGCGCGACGGCAGGCGTTTTGCCAACGAAGGCAATTCGTACCACGACTTCGTGCAGGCGATGGTGAAGGCGGCAAAGCCCGGCGAGGAGATCACGGCTTATCTGATGTGCGATCATCGCGCCCTGCGCAAATACGGGCTCGGCTGCGTGCCGCCGTTTCCGATGCCGCTCGGTCATCATCTCAAGACTGGCTATCTCAGGCGCGGCGCGACGCTCGCCGAACTGGCGGACAAAACCGGCATCGATGCAAAAGGACTGGAGGCTACGATCGCCGAATTCAACGCACCAGCCGCGGAAGGCCGCGATCCTGATTTCGGCAAGGGATCGCGCGCCTATAACCGCTACCAGGGCGATGCGCTGCACGGCCCGAACCCCTGCGTCGCACCGATCAAGGATGGACCGTTCTACGCGATCAAGATGGTGATCGGCGATCTCGGCACCTATGCCGGCATCAAAACCGACGAACACGCCCGCGCGCTCGACCAGCACGGCCAGCCGATCGCGGGCCTCTATGCCGCCGGCAACGACATGGCGAGCATCATGGGCGGCAACTATCCCGGCGCGGGAATCACGCTGGGGCCGGCGCTGACGTTCGGATATATCGCGGGGAAGCATCTCGCGGGCACGGCGCCATAGAAATATCCGGAGCTGGAACGAACATCGATCGCTTCGATTGTCTCGAGTTCGAACCGGAGATTGATCCATGCGTGCGCCACACTTGTCTGCTGCTGTCATCTTGTTGGGCTTTGCCCCCGCGCTCGCCCTCGCCGGCGATACCGAATGGCGGCGCTATACGATCCCGAGCACGGGGACCAGCGTCGACATGCCGGTTTCGATCTTCACCAGCGACGCCGGCGCGCCCGACGGCGGAACCGGGCGAAAGTTTTTCACCGAAGATCGCCGCGCCGATCTGACGGTGCAGTCCGTTGCCAATCCGGCCAACGATTTGCCCGCAACGTTCCTCGCGAAGATGCAGCCGCCCGCCGGCATCGTCTACAAGCGGGTCACGTCCGACTTCTTCGTCGTGTCCAGCATCCGCAACGACCGGATCTGGTACAACCGCTGCAACCGCGGCAACGGCAGCATGAACTGCGTGATGATCAATTATCCCGTCGCCGAAAAACGCCAGTGGGACAGCGTGGTGACGCGAATCAGCCGGACGCTTAAAGGCTAACCAAGCTCGCGCACGACCTGGAAAGATCGGAAAAACAGGCAATCTGGTTCCGCACGCCCCTGCGCGAACCGTTCGGCGCATGTCGGGACAGCATTTGCCGGGGGACAATTCACTTCAATGCTTAAGCGGACTCCAGGGCGGCGATACAAGGGGCGACGCCAATCTGAGGACCGCGCCCGTGACCGACCCGCAAATCGTCTGCCCGAATTGCAGCACCTCGATCAAGCTGACCGAATCCCTCGCCGCCCCGCTGGTCGCGGAGACCAAGCGGCGCTTCGAGCGACAGCTTGCGGACAGAGAAGAACAGTTCGGCCAGCGCGAAGCCAAGCTCAGGCTGGCCGAGCAGGAACTTGCGAAATCCCGTGAAACCATCGACGAACGCGTGGCGACGCAGCTGAAGGCCGAGCGTTCCAGGATCGCCGAAGCGGAGGCTAAACGCGCCCGTCTGGCGCTGGCCGACGAACTCGGAGAACGCGACCAGCGGCTGGCGGAGATGCAGCAAATTCTCGCGGCCAACAGCGAAAAGCTCGCATCGGCGCAGAAGGCCCAGGCGGATGTGCTTCGCAAGGAGCGCGAGCTCGACGATGCGCGGCGCGAAGTCGACCTCACGATCGAGAAGAAGGTGCAGGATTCGCTCGTCGCCGTCCGCGACAAGGCACGGCTCGACGCCGAGGAAGCTCTCCGGTCCAAGGTCACGGAAAAGGAAATGCAGATCGCAGGCATGCAGCGGCAGATCGACGATCTGCGCCGCAAGGCCGAACAGGCCAGCCAGCAATTGCAGGGCGAAGTGCTCGAAATCGAACTCGAGGGCATTTTGCGCAGCCGCTTTCCGCGCGACCTGATCGAGCCGGTTCCGAAGGGCGCGTTCGGCGGAGACGTGCTGCACCGCGTGTCCGGGCCCACCGGCCAGAGCTGCGGCACCATCCTGTGGGAATCCAAGCGGACCAAGAACTGGAGCGACGGCTGGCTCGCCAAGCTGCGCGGCGACCAGCGTGCCGCCAAGGCCGAGGTCGCTCTGGTCATTTCCGAAGCCCTGCCGAAGGACGTGGAAACCTTCGACCTGATCGACGGCGTCTGGGTCGCCCACCCGCGTTTTGCGGTGCCGCTCGCGATCGTGCTGCGGCAGTGGCTGATCGATCTCGCGGGCAGCCGCCTCGCCCAGGAAGGTCAGCAAGACAAGATGGAGCTGATGTACCTGTACCTGACGGGACCACGTTTCCGGCAGCGCATCGACGCCATCGTCGAGAAATTCACCGACATGCAGAACGACCTCGACCGCGAGCGCAAGATGATGATGCGGCTGTGGTCGAAGCGGGAGGAGCAGCTGCGCGGCGTGCTCGACTCCACCGCCGGTCTCTACGGCGACCTGCAGGGCATCGCCGGCCGCGCCATGCAGGACATCGAGAGCCTCGACGTGCTGATGATCGAGGTCAAGGGCGAGGCGGCGGAATAATCGAGGGACGACCCGCGTAGCGCCTCCTCACCATGAGATCGGGGTCTTCCGTAGCCCGCATGAGCGCAGCGACATGCGGGACGGCTTTCACGGCTGTCATGTAACTGCGAGACCGGCCCCGCATGTCGCTGCGCTCATGCGGGCTACAGAAGAACAGCCTGACTTGGCTGCTGGTCCGCCCTACTCCGCGGTGATCTGCGCATCCTTGACGACCTTGGCCCAGCGCGGGCGATCCTTGGCGATCAGGTCTGCCAGGCGTTGCGGCGGGCCGCCTTGCGCGATCAGGCCCTGCTTGCCGAGCAGCGCGCGAACGTTCGGCTCCGCGAGGATCTCGTTGAACACTTTATTGTAGCGATCGACGATCTCCTTCGGCGTGTTGGCCGGCGCGAGAACGCCGTACCAGAGATCGACGTCGAAATCGGTGACGCCGAGTTCGGCGAGCGTCGGCACATTCGGCCGCCTGCGGTGTCCGCTGTCTGGCTGCCGACGGCGAGGATGCGGATCTGTCCGGCCTCCACGAGCGGAAGCGCGGTATGGACCGGAAGGAACATCGCCGAGACGTGTCCGCCCGCGAGATCCTTCACCGCGCCGGCCGAACCTGAATACGGAATATGCGTCAGGTTGATCTGCGCCGTGAGCTTGAACAGTTCCATCGCAAGATGCTGCGGCGTGCCACGGCCGGGAGACGCATAGTTGATCTCGCCGGGCTTGCTGCGGGCGAGCGCAAGCAATTCCGCCAGCGTGCTGACGCCGAGCGAGGGATGCACGACGAGCGCGAGCGCGCCGGTTGCGATCTCGGCGATCGGCACAAAGTCTTTTTCGGGATCGTAAGGCACCGTCGGATAGAGGCTCGCATTCATCACGAACGTATTGACGGTCACCAGCAGGTTCTGGCCGTCGGGCGCAGTGCGCGCCGCCACCTGCGTGCCGATGTTGCCGCTGGCGCCGGGCTTGTTCTCGACGATGACAGGGTGATTCCAGCGCTGCCGCAGTTCCTCGCTGAGGATGCGGGCAAGCAGGTCGGGCCCGGTGCCCGGCGAGAAGGGAACGTTGAGCCGGATCGGTTGCTGCGACTGCCCGTAAGCGAGTCCCGGCATCATGTGGGCCATTGCTGCGGCGAGAATCCCCAGCGCCGTACGGCGCGAATGCATGCCGCTTGCAGAATCGATCGCCACGCTTTCCTCCTGTGATTTGCCCGCCAGCGAGCCGGCCCGCGGACTTTTCTTGTTAAAATCTCTTAATGTGAGATTGTAGGGCATTATGCTGGCACACTCAACTGGAGCGAACTCAGACCATGCGGCGTGAGGCATGAAGCCGAAGAACAGCCTGGAACGGGTGCTTGCGGTCCTCGAAGTGTTTTCCGAGGAGCGGCTGGAGTGGACGCCCGAGGATCTGATGCGCGAGCTCGGCTACAGCCGGCCGACGCTCTACCGTTACCTGAAGATCCTCAAAGACGCCGGCTTCCTGATGTCGACCCGCAACGCCGGCGTCACACTGGGCCCGAAAGTCGTCGAGATGGATTACCTGACGCGCCGCGCCGATCCGCTGGTGCTGCATGGCCTGCCTTACCTGAAGCAGTTGACGGCTGACCATTCCTGCACGGCGATGGTGCTGCGCTGGTACGGCAACAAGATTCTTTGCGTGGCTTCCGAATCCTCCACCAAAAGCCCGATCAGCTCCTATCCGCGCGGCCGGCCGATGCCGCTCGGACGCGGCGCGATCGCGCGATCGATCCTGGCGCAGTTGCCGCGTCCGCGCCTGATGCCGCTGATCGAGCGCAATCTCGCCGATCTGCGCGCGGTTGGTCTCGGCGATACCGCCGATGATGTGCTGAAAAATCTGCGGAAGGTGCGCAAGGCCGGCTTTTGCGTTGCCTATGGCGAGGTCACGCCCGGCGCCGTAGGCATCGCCGCGCCTGTCGTCGACGACCGCGATTATCCGATCGCCAGCGTCTGCGTCACCATTGCCGGCAATCTGGTGACGGGCGCGCAGATCGATCAGATCGGCGCCGAGGTGCGGCGGGTGGCGTCGCAGATTTCGGCCGATCAGGCGAACGAGAATCACTAAGCGAAATCTTATATTGTGAGATTTTCCTTGACTCAGGGCCGGACCTGTTTTCATTTTCCCCGCCCGCGCGCCAATCAGCCAATCGCAAGAAGCCAGAATGAACATGCCCGCCAATTCAGCCTCGCAAGTCGTCATTGTCGGAGGCGGACCTGTGGGTCTTGGTCTTGCGATCGACCTCGGCCAGCGCGGCATCGACTGCGTTCTGGTCGAGCGCTACGTCAGCCCGCAGCCGATTCCGAAGGGTCAGAACCTGACCCAGCGCACCCTCGAGCATTTTTACTTCTGGGGCGCGGAGGCGGAGCTGCGGGCGGCGCGGACCATCCCGCCCAATTACGGCATCGGCGGCATGACGTCCTACGGCACGCTGCTGAGCGGCTACCGGTATGACTGGCTGCAGCGCGAACTGGTGCGGCCCTATTACTTCACCGACAATGAACGGCTGCCGCAATATGCCACCGAGGCCGTGCTGCGGCATCGCCTCAGCCAGTTGCCGAACGTCGAAACGCTCTATGGCTGGAGCGCGTCCGGCGTCGCGCAGGACGCCGATGGCGTGCAGGTGACGATATCAGAGCGCAACAGCGACCGGCAACGCACGCTGCGGGCCAATTACGTGGTCGGCTGCGACGGCAGCCGCTCGCTGGTGCGCGAGGCCGCCGGCATCACCCAGACCCTGACCGACCACGACCGGCTGATGGTGCTGCTGGTGTTCCGCTCGACCGGCCTGCACAAGCTGCTGGAGCGTTTTCCCAACAAGTCCTTCTACAACGTGCTGCATCCCGACTTGCAGGGTTACTGGAAGTTCTTCGGCCGCGTCGATCTCGGCACCACCTGGTTCTTCCACGCGCCGGTGCCATCAGGCACCACCAAAGACAATTTCGATTTCCGCGGTCTGCTGCATGGGGCGGTCGGCGAAGAATTCGATGTCGAATTCGAGCACATCGGCTTCTGGGAGCTGCGTGTCGCCATCGCCGATCAATACCGAACGGGGCGCGTCTTCATCGCCGGCGACGCCGCGCACAGCCATCCGCCCTATGGCGGCTACGGCATCAACACCGGCCTCGAAGACGCTGCCAATCTCGGCTGGAAATTGGCGGCAGCGCTGCAAGGCTGGGCCGGGGCGCGCCTGCTGGATACCTATGGCGAGGAACGCCGTCCGGTATTCGCGTCGACCGCGCAGGATTTCATCGAAAAGGCGATCGAGAGCGACCGGAAGTTTTTAGGCACATTCGATCCAGCGGCCGACAAGGATGCGTTCGAAGCCGAATGGCAGGCGCGCTCGTCCGGTGCGCGTTCGGAAGTGAATTCGTTCGAGCCGAATTACGAGGGCTCCTCGATCGTCGCGGGTCCGCCCGGCGCCGCCTGCAGCGCGATCGGGTCGCATCAATTCGTGGCGCGCGCCGGCCATCATCTGGCGCCGCGCCCGCTTGCGTCGGGCCGCAATGTCTTCGAGGAACTGGGCGACGGATTTACGCTGCTCGATTTCGGCGCACCGGATGCCGCCACCGCCGCGATCAGGCGCGCCGCCGACGCCAGCGGCGTACCGCTTAAGCTGGTCAGGGACGACAACGCGGAAGCGCGGGAATTCTACGAGGCGGCGCTCGTACTGGTGCGGCCCGATCAGTTCGTGGCCTGGGATTCGGACGGCGATGTGACAGACGCCGACAGCATCATCCATCGCGCGGTCGGCGGCCACCCCTGACAGACCACGCCAACTCTGTCGTCGAACAAGAATGGGCCGAAGGCCGGCAAGAAACACAAGGAGAAGGCCAGTGAGCCGTCACAGTGCCGCGCATTATTTCCTCGAAGGTCTCGTCGACCTCGGCGTCGACTATATCTTCGCCAATCTCGGCACCGATCATGTCTCGCTGATCGAGGAAATTGCGCGCTGGGACCGCGAAGGCCGCAAGCATCCGGAAGTGATCCTTTGTCCGCACGAGATCGTCGCCGTTCACATGGCCGGCGGATATGCGCTGGCGACCGGCAGGGGACAGGCGGTGTTCGTGCATGTCGACGCCGGGACTGCCAATGCCTGCATGGCGATCCAGAATTTGTTTCGGTATCGGCTGCCGGTGATGCTGTTTGCCGGGCGCGCGCCGTTCACGCTGCATGGCGAATTGACCGGATCGCGCGACACCTATGTGCACTTCGTGCAGGACCCCTTCGACATCGCCAGCATCGTGCGGCCCTACGTCAAATGGGAATATTCGCTGCCCTCCGGCGTCGTCGTGAAGGAAGCGCTCGCCCGCGCCGGCGCCTTCATGCATAGCGACCCGCCCGGGCCGGTCTACATGATGCTGCCGCGCGAGACGCTGGCCGAGGAATGGGACGAGACGCAAATGCCGGCCTACAATCCCGCGCGCTATGGCAGCGTCGCGGCCGGCGGCATCGATCCGGCCCGCGTCGATGCCATCGCCACGCGATTGATGGCGGCGGAAAATCCGATCGCGCTGACGGCCTATCTCGGGCGCAGTACGGAGGCCGTCGCCGCGCTGGAGCGCCTCGCGCTGGCCTGCGGCATCCGGATCGCGGAATTCAACTCGATCGATCTCAATGTTTCGCAGGATTCGCCGTGCTTTGCCGGCTTCGATCCAATGCCTTTGCTGGAACAGGCCGACGTCGGACTGCTGCTCGACACCGACGTGCCTTTCGTGCCGCAATACGCCAGGCGCATCGAAGCTATCGACTGGATCCAGATCGACATCGATCCGCTGAAGTCGGATTTCCCGATGTGGGGATTCCCGACCGATATCAGGGTGCAGGCCGATTGCGCGACGGTGTTGCGGCAGGTGCTCGAAGTGGTCGCGGCGCGCGCCGATAACAGCTATCGCAAACGCGTCCTCGACCGCATCGCCGGCTGGAGCAGTGCCCGCGAGGCCGCGGAGAAGCGGCGCGCGGCCGCTGCAGCAAACAAGGGTGCGGCAGGCGCGATCAGCGCGCCATATTTGTTCGCGACCTTGAACCGCGCGCTGTCGCAGGACGATATCCTCGTCAACGAAGCGATCCGCAATGCGCCGCTGGTGCAGGAGCATATCCGCCGCACGCGGCCGGGCAGCTATGTCGGTCTCGCCGGCGGCGGGCTCGGCTTCAGCGGCGGCATGGCGCTGGGCCTGAAGCTGGCGCAGCCGGAGCGGCGCATCGTGCAGATCATCGGCGACGGCGGTTTTCATTTTTCCTCGCCGGACTCGGTCTTCGCCGTCGCCCAGCAGTATCAAATTCCGATTCTGACTGTCGTGCTCGACAATGGCGGCTGGCAAGCGGTCAAGTCGTCGGTGCAGCGGGTTTATCCCAAGGGCGTCGCCGCCGAGACCAATTCATTTCAATCGCAACTGCGCTCCGGCCGGCAGGGCGAGCAGCGGAACTTTTCCGATATCGGCCGCGCGTTCGGCGCGCACGCCGAATTCGTCGGCGAACCGGATGAACTCGCCGCGGCCGTCGATCGCTGCCTCGCCGCCGTCGACGGCGGGATCGCCGCCGTTCTGCATGTCCAGATCACGCCGCTCTAGCGGCCCAGGTTTTTTGTTCGCGTGCCGCCAAGAGCACGAGTCAAATGATTGCTCAGGAGAAAACAACATGAAGATCTCTTACCGCGTGGCCCTCGCTGCCCTGTGTTCGGGCCTGCTCGGTTACGCGCCGGCTCTCGCGCAGGCGCAATACCCCGACCGACCCATTCGCATCGTCGTCGGCTTCACGCCGGGCGGCGGCAACGACATCATCGCGCGCGTCTTCGGGCAAAAACTGTCGGAAAGTCTCGGCCAGCCGGTCATCATCGAGAACAAGCCCGGCGCCGGCGCGATGCTCGCCACCGAATATGTCGCGCGGTCGGCGCCCGACGGTTACACGCTGCTGGTCGGCGCCAGCGGCGCCATGACGATCAGCCCTGCAGTCTATGAGAAGATGAACTACGACACGATGCGGGATTTCAAGCCGGTGTCCGTACTCGGATCGTTTCCGCTGATACTGATCGTCAACGCAAAATCGCCGTTCAAATCGCTGGCCGATCTCGTCGCCTACGCCAAAGCCAATCCCGACAAGGCGAACTACTCGAGCTCGTCGGCCGCCTTCCAGCTTGCCACAGAACTGTTCAAGCAGAAGACCGGCGTGCCGATGCAGATGATCCCCTACAAGGGCGCCAACGATTCCGTGACCGCTGTCATCTCGGGCGAAGTCACAGCCACCATCGCCGATGCCGGGCCGGTGACCAGCCAGGTCAACGGCGGAATGGCCCGCGCGCTCGCGGTCGCCGCGCCGACGCGCGCTGAAAGTTTGCCCGACGTGCCGACCATGAAGGAAGCCGGCGCCGACGTCGAAGCGGTGCTATGGAGCGGCATCTTCGTGCCGGCGGCGACGCCGCCCGACATTGTCAGCAAGCTGGAGGCCGA
The DNA here is from genome assembly GCA_963742935.1 of uncultured Alphaproteobacteria bacterium. Taxonomy (GTDB): domain Bacteria; phylum Pseudomonadota; class Alphaproteobacteria; order Rhizobiales; family Xanthobacteraceae; genus Bradyrhizobium. The sequence continues at coordinate 260,774 of CAVUOI010000007.1, forward strand.
ATTCATCCGCATCGCGCGGCTGCCCGATGTTGTCTCCCGCCTCAAATTGCTCAATATCGATTCGGTCGGTAATTCATCCGCAGAATTTTCGCGCATCATCGCGGCCGATCTCGAGCGCTGGAAGGCGGTCGCGCGCGACGGCAACATCAAGATGGCCCAGTAGGACAGGTAAGCTTCATGACTGATCCGGTTGAGACGCAGGTTCTTGTCGTTGGCGGCGGTCCGGTCGGACTGACGCTGGCGATGGACCTTGCACGGCGGGGAATCCGGACGGTCGTTGCCGAGCTGCGGCACAAGGGCGAGCCGCCAAGCGTAAAATGCAACCACGTCTCGGCGCGCTCCATGGAAATCTTCCGGCGCCTCGGCGTCGCGCAGGCGATCCGCGACGCCGGCCTGCCCGCCGACTACCCGAACGACGTTTCATATCGCGTCAGCTTCACCGGCAAGGAGCTGTCGCGCATCCCGATTCCGTGCCGGCGCGACCGCTATACGGCCAGCGGCGGCCCGGACACCTGGTGGCCGACCGCCGAGCCGCCGCACCGGATCAACCAGATCTATCTCGAACCAACGCTGTCCGCCTACGCCGAGACGATCCCCGGCCTTACACTGCTCAATCGCGTCGAGATCAACGGCTTTGAACAAACGCCCGAGGGCGTGACCGCGCACGGCATCCAGCTCAATAGCAATCAACCGATCACGATACGAGCCGACTTCCTCGTCGGCTGCGACGGCGGACGATCGGCGATCCGCAGGGCGATCGGCGCCACGCTATCCGGCACCGCCGAGGTTCAGCGCGTTCAATCGAGCTACATCCGCGCGCCCTCGCTGCTTGCGCGGAGCGATCTGAAGCCGTCCTGGGCCACGTTCTCGCTCAATCCCGTCCGCTCCGGCAACGTCTATGCGATCGACGGCCGCGAAACGTGGCTGGTGCATAATTATCTGAAGCCCGACGAACGCGAGTTCGATTCGGTGGATCGCGACTGGGCGCTGCGAAAGATCCTCGGCGTCGGCGACGATTTTTCATACGAGATCCTTCGCAAGGAGGACTGGATCGGCCGCCGGCTGGTGGCGGATAAATTTCGCGAAGGCCGGGTGTTCATTTGCGGCGACGCCGCGCATCTGTGGGTGCCGATGGCGGGCTACGGCATGAATGCCGGCATCGCCGATGCGACCAATCTGGCCTGGCTGCTGGCCGCACATCTGTCGGGCTGGGCGGTTGTCGATATACTCGACGCGCACGAGGCAGAGCGTTTGCCTATCACCGAACAGGTATCCGTGTTCGCCATGAACCACGCACTGTCGCTGTCGCGTCAGCGAAGCGAAGTCCCCGACAATATCGATGCCGACGACGCGGCCGGCGAGCAGGCCCGGATGGCGCTGGGCAAACAGGCCTATGATCTCAACGTGCAGCAGTACTGCTGCGGCGGGTTGAATTTCGGCTACTATTACGACAAGTCGCCGATCATCGCGTACGACGAAGCCACGCCGCCGGCCTACGGCATGGCGGACTTCACGCCATCGACAGTGCCGGGCTGCCGCGTCCCGCACATCTGGCTGAACGATGGGCGTTCGCTGTATGACGCGCTGGGTGCGGACTACACGCTGCTGCGCTTTGACGCGGCCATCGATGTTTCGGACCTGATGTCGGAGGCGGAGCGCGCGCGGATTCCGATCAAGTTGCTGGATGTGACGCCGGGCGAAGGTGCCGGCATCTACGATCGTTCGCTGGTGCTGGCGCGGCCCGATCAGCACGTGGCCTGGCGGGGCAATCGCGCTCCGGAGAATCCGCGGGAGTTGGTCGCTTTGATTTCCGGGCGTGGTTGCCCAGCCCGCCTTCGCCAAGAGGCTTCGGCGCGGCAGCCTTCGCTTGCTTCGCTGCGATAGAGTTGAGGCTGGCTCGCCTAGCCGTAGCTTGCGAAGCAAGCGAAGGCTGGTGGGCGCGACAGGGATCGAACCTGTGACCCCTACCATGTCAAGGTAGTGCTCTCCCGCTGAGCTACGCGCCCTGGAAATGGGATGACCAAATCATCCCGCTCCAGCTTTAGATCGTATTGGGTGGGGTCCGTATATCGGCTCCAAAGCGCCCCCGCAAGGATGCTTGGACTTAATTTCCGGAGTGTTTTCGGACCAAAAAGGTGGCCAGATCAGGCCGCCAGCATCTTGTTCACTTCGCTGACCAGCTCGCGCAGGTGAACCGGCTTGGACAGCACCTTGGCGTTCTTGGGCGCTTCCGAATCGGAATTCAGGGCGACCGCGGCAAAGCCGGTGATGAACATGATCTTGATATCGGGGTCGAGTTCCGACGCGCGGCGCGCCAGTTCGATGCCGTCCATTTCCGGCATCACGATATCGGTCAGCAGCATCTCGAACGGCTCCTCGCGCAGCCGCTGATAGGCCGACAAGCCGTTGTCGTGAGGCGAGACCTGAAATCCGGCGTTTTCCAACGCCTTGACCAGGAAACGGCGCATGTCGTTGTCGTCTTCGGCGAGGAGTATCTTGTGCATGGCGGTCAGTTGTCGAGCCTGGCTTGGAGGGATCGTTGCGTCCACTAAGCCTGACAGAGGGTAAATTTCGGGTGAAGGTAACGGCTTCTTGGCGGCTGCGGCGGAAGCTATTTTATGTAACGAGCGATACCAAGGTCGAACAAGGCGGCGCTTTTCGGGCATTTGCGGCGTCTTCCAGGAGAAACGCGGTTTTTTTTCGCTTGGCAGAATGATTGCGATTACAGACAATGCATCCTTACAAAGCCCTGCCCTTCGACAGAATCGGTCGCCTGAGCGATCGGCCGAACGGGAAAGCGGACATTCAAGGGACGGCGCCCCACGATGACCCAGTTTGACGGCGAACTGTCGCCCCCGTTCGAGATCGTTGAGCCGGCGCATTGGCGGGCGCCGATCATTTTCAATTCGCCACACTCCGGCTCGGTCTACCCGGCCGAATTCCTCAACGCCTCCCGGATCGACCTCGCGGCGCTGCGCCGCTCCGAGGATTCGTTCATGGACGAACTGATCAGCGACCTCAGCGAACGGGGCTTTCCGACCGTGCGGGTCAATTTCCCCCGCTCCTATGTCGACGTGAACCGCGAGCCCTATGAGCTCGATCCGCGCATGTTCACCGGACGCCTGCCAAGTTTTGCCAACACGCGCTCGATGCGGGTGGCCGGCGGCCTTGGCACCATCCCGCGCGTGGTCGGCGACGGGCAGGAAATCTATCGCGAACGGCTTTCGGTCGACGACGCGCTGGGGCGGATCGAGGCGCTCTACAAGCCGTATCACCGGGCGCTGCGGCGGCTGATCAACAAGGCCCATCAGGCGTTCGGAACCGTGATCCTGGTCGATTGCCATTCGATGCCGTCGGTCGGCGTCTCGCGCGACGAGCCGCGGCGGCCCGATATCGTGATTGGCGACCGCTACGGCACCAGTTGCGCGGGCCTGCTGCCCGACGTGGTCGAGGACGTCATGGGCGGGCTCGGCTATTCGATCGGCCGCAACAAACCCTATGCCGGCGGCTTCATCACCGAGCACTACGGCAACCCCGCGAGCGGACTGCACACCGTCCAGCTCGAACTCAACCGCGCGATCTACATGGACGAGCGGCGGCGCGAGCGCAGCCCGCGCTTTGCGCAGGTGGCCGCCGATTTCACCGCGCTCGCGGATGCGCTGGCGCAGGTGCCGCTCGGGGATCTCGGGCCGTTCCAGGCAGCGGCGGAGTAGATTTACTGACCGTCATTCCGGGGCGCGCGAAGCGCGAACCCGGAATCCATCTAGCCGCATAAAAAGTGGTGAGTTGGATTCCGGGTTCGCGCCAAGCGGCGCGCCCCGGAATGACGGCCAAAAAGAAAAAAGGGCCGCTTGAATGAACAAGCGGCCCAAGTCTAGGGAGGAAACGCCCAAGGAGGGCAGCGATAGAGCAAAGCCCTACCGCACCGCAACAATATGCGGCCGCGCTGCACAAAAGGCAAGGGTTTTTGGACCGGGTCGGGTCCAATGTGGAACAAGCTGGCCGATCGGCCACACCACCGAAAAACATATATTTTATAAGTAAAATCAATTAGTTGACTGAGATATTCCACGAAGCCCCGGCTTCTCTGCAGTGCTGGTATGCCAAAACTCGCAACTTCGTGATGGCGCCGCTAACCAAAAATCCACGCTTAAACGAAGGCTTTGCGAAAGCCGATTCGAAAGCCAGCTAGTAATACGAATGGGAATAACCCGCCGCCGGCCGTGCGCGACGGTGTGGATTGAGTTAGGCATGAGGCGGCATTCTCCCTCCATGGTCGGTAAGGAACAGTCGTGACGGTCATCGATTTCACAGCCTTCATCGACCGCCTTGCCACCGCGTCCGGCGAAACCATCCTGCCGTTCTTCCGCACTTCGCTTTCCATCGACAACAAGAGCACGAGCGATTTCGATCCGGTCACCGAGGCCGACCGCGCCGCCGAAGCGGTGATGCGCCGCCTGATCAAGGCCAATTTTCCCCAGCACGGCATCGTTGGCGAGGAATTCGGCAACGAGCGCGAGGACGCCGAATATGTCTGGGTGCTGGATCCGATCGACGGAACCAAGTCCTTCATCGCGGGCTTCCCGACTTGGGGAACCCTGATCGCGCTGTTGCACCAGGGCACGCCGGTGTTCGGCATGATGCACCAGCCCTATATCGGCGAACGCTTTTCCGGCGACAGCGGCTCGGCGCAATATTCCGGGCCGTCCGGCGAACGGCGGCTGGCGGCGCGGCGCTGCGAACAGCTGAAGGACGCGACCTCCTACACCACGAGCCCTCTCTTGATGAACGCCGGCGACCGCGAGATTTTCGGCCGGGTCGAAAGCGCGGTGAAATTGTCGCGCTATGGCGGCGACTGCTACTCCTACTGCATGTTGGCGGCCGGCCATCTCGACCTCGTCGTCGAGACCGAACTCAAGCCTTACGATATTGCGGCACTGATTCCGATCGTCACCGGCGCCGGCGGCGTCGTCACCAACTGGGAAGGCAATCCCGCCCAGAACGGCGGCCGCATCGTCGCCGCCGGCGACGCCCGCGTGCACGAGGCCACGCTAAAGCTGTTGAACAGCTAGAGGCAGCCACACAGAACCAGATGGATGCATTGATCGTCGTCGATATGCAGGTCGGGCTGCTCAGAGGCGAGCCGAAGCACGATCTGGCCGGCGTCGTCGAACGCATCAACCACCTCGCCGTCAGAGTCCGCGAACGTTCCGGCACTGTCATCTTCGTCCAGCATTGCGGCGGCAAGGGCGATGATTTCGAGCCGGAAACGCCCGGCTGGGCGTTGCTGCCAGAGCTCGATCGCGAGGCTGCCGACATCGTCATTCGCAAGACCATGAACGATCCCTTCGCCGGCACCGACCTCGCGGCGCGCCTGAAGGAAATGGCGCCGGAGCGTATCCTGATCACAGGATGGGCTACCGATTTTTGCGTCGATGCGAACGTGCGGTCTGCCGTTTCAAACCGCTACGACGTCGTGGTGGTGACCGACGCTCACACGTTGAACGACCGCCCCCATCTCTATGCGGCGAGCGTCATTCGCCATCACCATTGGGTCTGGAGCCACTTGATCACGCCGCGATCGGTCAGGCTCGTACGCGCGGATGAACTCCTGCACTGACGGGGTCCCGCTTCCGCGCAACAGACAGCCGCCGCAACAGGCAGCCTTGCATCGCGCGCTTCCTCGCGTACGATGCCAGCCAACACCGCACGATAGATGCGGGATTGGGGAGCATTCATGAGACTGCCGAGCAAGCTGCTGGCCGGACTGACGCTGCTTTTGTTGCCGGCCCTATTGTTGCCTGCCATGGCGGCGGCGCAGGATTTTCCCAGCAAACCGATCCGGCTGATCGTGCCGTTCCCGCCGGGGGGGCCGAACGACATCATCGCGCGATTGGTCGGCCAGCGTATGTCCGAGATCACCCGGCAGCCGGTTCTGGTCGACAATCGCGGCGGCCAGGCCGGCGTGCTCGGCACCGACGCCATCGCCAAGGCGGCGCCCGACGGCTACACGATCGGCATCGTGAGCGCGAGTTCGCTGGTCATCAACCCGATCCTGGAAAAGGTGCCGTACGACGTCGCCAAGGATTTCTCCCCCGTGACGCTGGTGACGACCGTGCCGGAAATGCTCGTCGTCGCCAGCAACGTGCCCGCCGGCAACATGAAAGAGCTGGTCGCGCTCGCCAAGGCGCAGCCGGGCAAACTCAATTTCGCATCGGCCGGCGTCGGCGGCCTGCCGCATCTGGCCGGCGAACTGCTCAAGCTGACGGCCAGCATCGACATCGTGCACATTCCCTATCGCGGTGCGGCGCCGGCCATCAACGATCTGCTCGGCCAGCAGGTGCAGATGGCGTTCCTCGATCTGCCGGTACTGCTGCCACATATCAAGGCCGGCAGCCTGCGGCCGATCGCGCTTGGCGCGCCCAAGCGCGCGCCAACTTCGCCCGACGTGCCGACCACCGCGGAGGTCGGCATGCCCGATCTACTGATCGAAAACTGGTACGGCATGCTGGCGCCGGGCGGGACGCCCGAGCCGATCGTCGCCGTGCTGAACCGCGTCGCCAACGAGGCAATGAACGATCCGCAGGTGAAGCAGAAGCTCGCCGACCAGGGCCTCACGGTCGCGGGCAACACACCGGCGCAGTTCCGCGACTACATCGGCAGCGAGACCCGGAAATGGGGGCGCGTCATCAAGGCCGCCGGCCTCGACACGGCCAAGTGACGCGCCGTCGTTTCAGCGCGGCGCGGATTTGCGCAAGTGCTCCGCCAGTTGCTGCGCGGGCCTGGGCAGCGCCCGAAAGCTCCGGGCGCAGATCACCAGCTTCCGGTTCGCCCAGGAATCCCTGATTCTGACGACATTGATCTTCATCGACCGTGCGCATCGTTTTGCGGCCACTTCAGGCATCACGCCGATGCCGATGCCGGCCGCAACCATCTGCCCGATCGCATCGAAACTGTTCAACCGGGCACGAAAGCGCAGCCGAGCACCCAGACGCGCCGCATGTCCGCTGATATGGGCGTGCAGCGCGAGCGAACTGATCAGCCCGACGAAATCGCGCTGCACCACCTCGCTGAAATCGACCTGCCGCCGATTCGCCAGTTCGTCGTCGCGCGCGGTAACCAGCACCAGACGGTCCTCGCTGAACGGCATCCGCTCGATATTGTCTGCAAGCGCGTGTTCGGCGGCGAGCCCGAGATCGGCGGCGCCGACGACGATGGCGCGGGCAATCTCGGCACTTTCACGCTCCTCGACGTCGATCGAAATGTTGGGGTGCGCCGCCAGAAAGGCGGCCAGTGTCTTCGGCAGATATTCCGAAAGCCCGGACGTGTTGGCAAGGAAGCGGACGGTCGCCTTTGCACCGCGGGCAAAGGCGGCAAGATCGCCGCGCATCGCCTCGACATTATGGAGCACGATCCTGGCGTGATCGAGAAGGCTTTCGCCGGCCGGCGTCAGTTCGACGCCGCGGCGGCCGCGTGTCAGCAGAACGACGCCGAGCGCCTCCTCCAGTCCCTTGACCCGCTCGCTCGCCGAGGCCAGCGCGAGATGGACCCGTTGCGCGCCATTGGTGATGCTGCGCGTCTCGGCCACCGCGACAAAGAGCTGGAGATCGACCAGATCGAAACGCATCCACACCTCTCAACCCTCATGGTGAGGAGGCGCGATTGCGCCGTCTCGAACCATGAAGCCCGGATCTCGCCCGCCGCCATCCTTCGAGACGCGCGCCTTGCGCGCTCCTCAGGATGAGGACCGTACGCGCAAGCCTTCGACTTTCCCGAAGGCTATCTCCGGAACCTCCAGATTGTGCCCGAAGCGTCGATGGGTCAAGGTGCGGCCATGTTCGACTCCCTGCTTCTTCTGGTCACGGCCGCCTTCCTGCTCGCAGGCTTCGTGAAAGGCGCCATCGGGCTTGGCCTGCCGACGGTATCGATGGGCCTGCTTGCGGTATCGATGCCGCCGGCGCAGGCGATCGCCATCGTCATCGTGCCGGCGATCGTCACCAATATCTGGCAGACCTTTGGCGGCCCCTATCTGCGCGATATTCTGCGGCGGCTGTGGCCGTTGCTGATAGGTACGGCCGCCGGCATCTGGCTCAATGCGGGGGCGCTGACCGGTCCCTACGCGCGCTATACGACCATCGCGCTCGGCCTGCTGCTGGTGATCAATGCGATCATCGGCCTCTATAAGTTCAATTTCACCGTTGCACCCCGGAACGAGAAATGGGTCGGCGGCATCGTCGGGCTGATCACCGGGATGATTTCGGCGGCGACCGGCGTGCAGGTCGTTCCGTCGGTGCCGTTCCTGCAGGCGATCGGCATGGAGAAGGAAGAACTGATCCAGGCGCTAGGCGTGTTCTTCACGGTCGCGACTTTGGCGCTCGGCCTCAACCTCACCGGCGCCGGGCTATTGACCGCCGCCACCGCGCTGCCGGGCGCGATCGCAATGGCGGCGTCCTTTGCCGGCATGTTCATCGGGCAGGCGGTGCGGACGCGATTGCAGCCGGATGTGTTCCGCCGCTGGTTTCAGATCGGGATGGTCGTTCTCGGCATCTACCTCGCCAGCAACGCGCTCGCGAAACTGGTGTCGTAGCCGAAGCTAAGGCGCCGGATTCTTGTTTTGACGCGTTTTCTTGACGCGAACCGGAATCCACTTCGCTGGAAAACGCTTCAGCTAGCGCGCCTCCAGCATCGCCACGCGGATGCCGAGATAGACGAACAGCCCGCCGAGCGCCCGGTTGATCCAGGCCATCGCGCCGGCCGACCGGCTGATGCGGCCGGCGGCCCTGGCGGCAAAGGCGGCAACGCCGAAACACCACAACGTGCCGCTCGCGATGAAGATCAATCCAAGCGTCAGGAAGGCCAGCGTCTTGTGGGTCGAATCCGCCGTCACGAATTGCGGCAGGAACGCCAGAAAGAACAATGCGACCTTCGGATTGAGCACGTTGGTCAGTGCGCCCTGCCAGAACACGCGGGCAAGCGACGTCTCGTTGCGCGGCAAGGCCGCCTCTGCCAGCGGGCGCGCACGCGACAGCAGCATCTGGACACCCGTGAACAGCAAATAAGCGGCACCTGCCCATTTCAGCACCGTGAACGCAGCCGATGACGTCATCAACAAAGCCGACAGGCCGATCGCGGCGGCGAACACGTGAACCAGACAGCCGGCGCTGATCCCGCTGACCGCCGCCACCCCGCCGCGCCACCCAAGCTGCAGACTGCGGCCGATGATGTAGGCGGTGTCCGGCCCCGGGGTGATGTTGAGCAGCAGCCCGGAAAGGATGAAAAGCCAGAGATCATGGATGCCGAGCGTTTCAATCATTGTTTGACGGTTCCATGACTTTGTCAGCCCTTCCCAATCGCGCGTGTGCCAATTCTGGACGGATGCACTATTATCATGCGCAAATCAGGCTTCCACCGGATTGCCGATATTTATAAGCATTGGAATCGGCCGGCTGACCACGTAGGGGTTATCCTGCCCATTCCAGCGTTGGGGATATACTGGGGACATGGAAAGACGCCTGGCAGCCATCGTCTGTGCTGACGTCGCCGGCTATTCCCGCATGATGGGGGCCGACGAGGCGGGGACGCACGCCACGTTCAAGGCCCATCGCACCGCGATCTACCCGATCGTCCTCAATCACGGCGGCCGCCTGGTGAAGAACACCGGCGACGGCTTCCTGCTTGAGTTCCCTTCGATCGTCGGCGCCATCGAAGCCTCGGTCGCGATGCAGATGGTGATGGCGGACCGCAACGAACACCTGCCGGCCGATCGATCCATGCAGTTCCGCCTCGGCATTCACATGGGCGACGTGATGGCCGACGAGGACGAGGTGTTCGGCGACGACGTCAACATCGCCGTCCGTCTCGAAGCGGTTGCCGCCCCCGGCGGCGTCGCGGTTTCGGGCAAGGCCTGTCATGAAGCCGGCAAGCGCCTCAGCATCCCGCTGGTCGACGCCGGCCCCCACCGGTTCAAGAATATCGAGGAGGCGATTCAGGTCTGGACCTGGCAGCCTGCCGGCACCGACGCAAGCGGCCCTCCGCCGAAAGCCTCGAGCGACACGTCGGCCAATCTTCCGGCCCAGTATCGCACCGCGATCGTCGGCGTGCTGCCGTTCGCCAATCTGAGCGAAGGCGCGGAAGAGTATTTTTCCGACGGGCTGACCGAAGACCTGATCCACGCGCTGTCGCTGCAATCGTTCTATCGGGTGCTGAGCCGCAATTCGACCTTCCCCTTCAAGGGCCGAAATGTGAGCACGCGCGTGATCGCGCGCGAGATCGATGCGAGCTACCTGATCCAGGGTTCGGTGCGCCGCGCCGCCAACAAGATCCGGGTCACCGCCGAACTGATCGCGCCCGAAACCGGCGAGCAATTGTGGACCGGCCGGTTCGACCGCGACATCGGCGACCTGTTCGCCATGCAGGACGAACTCACCACCAGCCTCTCGGCAGCGATCGCAGCCGAGATCTACCGGGCGGAAGCCTCCGCCCCGCCGCGCTCCTCGTCGAACGACATCACCGCCTGGGACCGCTTCCTCAAGGGGCTGTCCTACTATTACCTGCAAACCAAGGCCGACGTCGCGACCTCGGTCGAACTGTTCAAGGAAGCCATCGCGCTCGACCCGACGCTGTCGATCGCACGCGCCTATCTCGCCACCATCCAAGTTCAGGGCATCCAGCTCGGCTGGATCAAGGGCACGCGCGAAGTCTGGGATTCCACGATGACCTTGGCGGAGAGCAGCGTCCGGCTTGATCCCCGCTCGTCCTTTGCGTTTCAAATCCTCGCCTATGTGCACGCGGCGCAAGGTCACTTCGAGGCGGCGATGGATGCCGCCAAGCGGGCGGTCGGGCTCAATCCGTACGATATGGGCGCCCGCGGCGTGCTCGGCGTCTGTCATCTCGTGTCCGGCGAACACCGGCACGCCATCGAGTTGTTTACAACCGCGGCGCAGAGCGGCAGCAACGACCCCCGTTATCAATGGGCGGCCGTGAACGCGTTCGCGCATTATCTGCTCGGGCAGTATGATGCATCGCTGTCCTGGGCGCGCGAGCAGCTTTACATGAATCCCAATCATCTGCAGGCGCTGGCGATCCGCGCCGCGGCGCTGGCGCAATTGGGCCGCGCGGCGGAGGCGGCGAATGCCACCGAAGTTCTGCTGAGCAACTATCCCGGCCTGACCGTCGACCGGCACTTGCGCAATTTCCACTGGAAGCTGCCGGCCGACCTTGCCCATTACCAGGACGGACTTGTGAAAGCCGGCGTCCCCCTGGGCAGATTGACGCTCGTCGAACCCTCGCCGAGGCTTGCCGCCGATTCCTGACCATGCGGCAGGCCGTCGGTTGACACCGCGTGGAATTCCGCCAAAAATTACCTACACGCGGAAGTAGCACGCTGCGTCATTTCTTTTTTCAGAACCTTCATCCGCTTCGCCCTGGCATGCGCTTCGCCTTGGGCGGCGAACCGATTTTCATGCTGGCGCCTCGAGGATTTGAAGAAATGTCGGACGACCCCATCGGTACCGCCCCCCGCGCCGCGCCATCAGGACAATTACCCGTTTCACCCGACAACCCCTGCCCGTTCCTGCGCGCGCTGGTCGCCAATGGTTATGTCGGCGGCCACGTCGTGCCGCTTTCGCAGATCGCCGAAATGGTCGGACTGGCGAGCGGCGAAACCGGTTCTGCGCAAAGAGACGTGCGGATCAAAACCAGGATGGTTGCCGTCATCGCAAACGGCCTCGGACCGCTGCGCGTGCTGAAGAGCGCCACCTCCGGCGCGGTGCTGGACGAATTGCGCGACGGCCCGCTCGACAAGCATGGCGGCGGCTCGCGCATTCTCGATGTCGATGCGAAGGTTCATGAGGACGAAATCGCCCGCCTCGCCGGCTTCGGCACGGACCGCAAGGAACCTGACGGCGGCATCGAGCGCGGCCTGACGGCGACCGAGATCGACACCTTCATGAAGGCCAATCTCAAGCGCGACGGCGAGAATGCGCATTGGTACTACCCCATGCTGATGAAGGGCGAATGGCCTGTGCTGCTGAAGATCCTCGGCAAGGGCGAAGGCAGCGAGCGTTACCTCAGCGTCGCCGAGGTCAGGACGCTGTTCGTCGAGCGGCGGTTGCCCGATCGGATCACGGCGCGGCTGCCGAAGCCGGCCCTGCGCTAGAGCCGTTCCGATGAAATCGGAACGGGCTCTAGGTTTTTATCTTGACGCGAACCGGTTTCCACTTCGCTGGAAAACGCTCTAGGCCTCACTTGAACAGCGGCGTGCCCGGCACGAAGGCATCGAACGCCGCCCAGAATTGCCCGCGGTAACGATCCTGCTCCTGCAGGATCTCGTGCTTGGAGCCCGCGATCACCAGATGCGAGCCGGCGCGCAAATGGTAGGCGAATTCCTCGATCGCGGCCGTGGAAACGATGGTGTCGCTGCTGGCGGCCAGCATCAGAATCGGCTGGCGGATTTCGGACGGATAGTTCATGCCGCGAAACGTATGCATTGCGCGGAACGCGGTATCGGCCCAGGCCACCGTCGGCGAGCCGACGCCCAGCGTCGGATCCTCTTCCAGGATCGCGGCGTTGCGGGCGAAGCGCACGGGGTCGCTGGTGAAGGGATTGTTGATGAAGGATTCCGATCCGGTCAGGGCGTCGCTGCCGCCGGGCACGTAGCGGCCGCCCTGCCCTATCAGCCGCATGGCGCGAAGCAGCGCCCGCGTCGGGAACGAGGTCCTGCGCCCCGGCAGGTCGATCATCGGCGCCGACAGCACCATGCGATCGAACCAGCGTTTTCCGGCATGCGCGATCCGCAGCATCACGGCGCCGCCCATCGAATGCGCCAGCGCGAAATAGGGCGGCGGGCAATCCGGCAGCACCACCTGCTGCACGAAGGTTTCGACATCGACCTCATAGTCTGAGAAGTCGCGGACGTAGCCCTTACGTGGATCGCGCAGGCGGCGCGACGAATGGCCCTGCCCGCGCCAGTCGATCATCGCCACCGCAAATCCGCGGTCGCGCAAGTCCCGCACCGTCTCGAAATATTTCTCGATCGGCTCGCTGCGGCCAGTGAAAACGCAGACCGTGCCTTTGCGGCCCGCCGGCGGCGCCCAGCGCGCGAAGCGCAATTCCGCGCCGTCGGGCGTCTTGATGGTGCCTGAGACGACGTCCTCCGGAACCGGATTGGCGGGGATGGAGACGAGCGTCATGACGGAGAACCGGCTGGGTGAAAAGGGCTGGAAATCAAGGTTGGAAGCGCAAAAAAGAGGCCTGCTTCGCCCCTCTTGAACGCCGTTTCACCCCTCCCATATCATTTCTGTGCAGGCCGCTACCAGTGTTTCGGGCTCCGAAGCGTGATGGCTGCACAGGACTACGGCCCGGCCCGATGGCGGGCGGGTTAACTGAAACAGTCGCTCAATGGAGGACTACCCTATGCGTACCTACGACCTCACCCCGTTCTATCGTTCCACCGTCGGCTTCGACCGCTTCTTCAACCTGCTTGACCAGGCGACTGCGGACGGCAGCCCCGGTTACCCCCCCTACAATATCGAGCGCACCGGTGAGAACGCCTACCGCATCAGCGTCGCGGTCTCCGGCTTTTCGCAAGGCGAGCTTTCGATCGTCGCGAAGGAAAACACGCTGACGATCAAGGGCGAGAAAACCGCGAACGAGAACGGCAGCGACAATTCCAAAGTGCTCTACCGCGGCATCGCGGCGCGCGCCTTCGAGCGCGTATTCCAGCTTGCCGATTTCGTGCAGGTGAAGAACGCCTCACTCGAGAACGGCCTGCTCCATGTCGATCTCGTCCGCGAGATTCCCGAGGCCAAGAAGCCCCGCAGCATTCCGATCAACTCCGGCAACAAGGCGCCGCAGGTGGTCGACGCCTCGGTCGCGGCGTAAAGAGGCGCTCAGTCGATATTGGCTGAATGCCGAGACGCCCCGGGAAACCGGGGCGTTTTTCTTTGCGCGCATTCCTGATCCGCAATTTTGCAAGGCCTCGAAGGGTCACGTCGCCGTGAGGTTGCGTAACGATGCCGCCGCTCCCATCGAATTTTGGACTGAAGCGGGCAAGCCGCTATCAAGCCGATCATGGAGCGGACTAATGAGCATCTTACGAACCCTCACAATCGTTGCCGGCGTCCTCGTGGGATCGCTCGGCGTGCAGGCCGCGCCGGCACTGGCCGCGGACGCGGTCAAGGCGAAGAATGTCGTGCTGGTGCACGGCGCATGGGCCGACGGATCGAGCTGGGCGCAGGTCATACCAAAGCTTCAGGCGGCGGGGCTTCACGTCACGGCCGTACAGAATCCGCTGACCTCGCTGCAGGATTCCGTGGCCGAGACACGCCGCGTTCTGGCGCAACAGGATGGCCCGACGGTGCTGGTGGCGCATTCCTGGGGCGGCACCGTGATCAGCGAAGTCGGCACCGACCCCAAGGTCACCGGGCTGGTTTACATCGCGGCGCGCGCACCTGATGCGGATGAGGATTTCGTAGCACTTTCGCAAAAGTTTCCGGCAGGGCCCGCGCGTGCCGGCGTCCAGGAGCATGACGGCTTCACCAAATTATCCGAGGACGCGTTCTTGAAATATTTCGCCAACGGCGTCGATCCGCAGACCGCAAAGGTCCTCTATGCGGTGCAATGGCCGACCGCGGCTTCCATTTTCGCCGGCCGCACCACCGCCGCTGCATGGCGTGGCAAGCCGAGCTGGTATGCCGTGTCGAAGCAGGATTACACCATCAATCCCGACCTCGAACGATTTCTCGCCAGGCGGATGAACGCCACGACGATCGAACTGGACGCCGGCCATCTGTCGCTGGTCTCGCAGCCGGACAAGGTCGCCGACCTGATACTGGCCGCCGCCGGCGCGCGCGAATAGTGGGCCATCTGCCGCAATAAAAAACGCCCCGGAAAAACCGGGGCGTTTTTGCTGTCCCTGCAAGGAAAACCGGGACGACCGTAGATTTCACTCCAGCCCCTGCGCCTTGGGCATATCCTCGGTCGGCGCGACCGAAGGGGCGGGGTTGGCCGCCACCGCATCATTCGTTGCCGGCGCGGTTGTCTGTGCCTCGGCCGATTTCGGCGCGGGCACAGCCGCCTGCTGGACCGGAGGCGGCGCGGCTGGTGCGGGCTTGGCCGCGAGCGGGCTGGCCTTCGGCATCGGTACCGCGCGGCTCGCCACCTGGGCTGGCCGTGATGGGCGCACCGCGGCCTGATCCGGCCCATTAGCCTGAGGTGGTTGGGCCTGCGGGGCCTGCGCCTGCGGTGACTGAGCCTGCGGCGGCGGAGATCCAACGGGTCCGGGGAGAGGTCCGCGGAGCATGCTCTGCTCCTCATAATAATTGTCGCCGCCCCAACGACGGGGCATGAAGCGGAGGATCCGGCCGTTACGGGCGTCGATCACCAGCCGTCCACCCGAACCGTCGCGATCGAGTACCGCAATCGTGTAGACGAGGCCGCGCAGCCGAGGGATGCCGAGCGGCGAAAATCCATTGTCGCGCAGCACGGAATAAACTTCCGTCGACGGCAGCAGGCTGGGGCCATATCCATAGCCCGGCCCGGCCTCGTATGGCGGCGGGGGAACCACGCGCGGCGCCACCGCATAGGGCGCCTCGACATCCGACGCTGCCATGTAACGCCCGGGCACCTGCGCCTGCGCGCTGCCCGCCAGAAGGACCAGTCCCGCCGCCAAAGATCCCGTGAAAAACTTCATCGCCGAAAGCTCCTGTAAGCCCCGTTGCCGCCAAACCTGCGGCGGGAGTATTCCACTCTCTCGCCTGCGGGCCCAAGGTAATGTTTCATTGCGAAATCAGGCGGTCCTTGGGCCGGATCGCGGCGGGCCCGCCGCAAATGCCAGCTTGCGGGTTTTTCCCCCGCCGCCAACGCGCCGATCCGCATGCGAGCGGGGACTTTCACGCGCTTGTGTGATAGACAAAAATTTGGCATGGTCGGAGTTAGGACAGCATCACTGTCTCAATTTCGAGGCTATCCCGGCACAGGGATTGCAAAGAAACCGTGGCGCCACGAGCTCCAGGGCAGTGCAGGCAAGGCCGTTCCTCAGGGACGTTGAACGCCCAGGCCTGAATTTTAGAAATTGCGGCTCGCGGCGGACGAGCGGTGGCCCGGTGGGTGCCGCAAGCGTCCAAGGTGCGCCGACGATGCGGTGAGGCCCTTAAGCCTTTTTGAGAGGATTGAGATGAGCGGATCGGAATTCGAGCGCGAAAACATCGTGGCAGAAACACTGTCGGCGACCGCAGCTTCGAAACCGGCCGACGCCTCGTTTGAGGATTCTCCGCGCGAGCACAATTGGCGTCCGAAGGCCGAGGGCCTTTACGACCCGAGCCTGGAAAAGGATTTCCTGCGGCGTCGGCTTTATCGCCAACATCAAGGGCAAGAAGTCGCATCAGATCGTCTCCGATGCGATCAACATTCTGTGCAACCTCGAACATCGCGGGGCGGTCGGCGCCGATCCGCGCGCCGGCGACGGCGCCGGCATCCTCGTGCAAATTCCGCACGCCTTCTTCTCGCGCAAGGCCGCCGAGATCGGCTTCCAGTTGCCGGAGCCCGGCCATTACGCCATCGGCGCGCTGTTCATGCCGAAGGAAACCGCGTGGCGGAAAGTGATCCAGAGCATCATCTCCGAACAGATCAAGGAAGAAGGCCTGCTGCTGCTCGGCTGGCGCGACGTACCTACCGACAATTCTTCGCTCGGCGAAACCGTCAAACCGACCGAACCCGCCAACATGCAGGTGTTCATCGGCCGCAACGGCACCGCGAAGACCGAGGACGAGTTCGAGCGCCGGCTCTACATCCTGCGCAAGTCGATCTCGCAGGCGATCTATCAGCGCCGCGAGCGCGGGCTGGCCGGCTATTACCCGGTCTCGATGTCGTGCCGTACCATTATCTACAAGGGCATGTTCCTCGCCGACCAGCTCGGCAAGTACTATCCCGATCTGCACGAGCCGGATTTCGAGAGCGCGCTGGCGCTGGTGCATCAACGTTTCTCGACCAACACCTTCCCGGCCTGGTCGCTCGCCCATCCCTACCGCATGATCGCCCACAACGGCGAAATCAACACGCTGCGCGGCAACGTCAACTGGATGGCGGCGCGTCAGGCTTCCGTGCAGTCGGAGCTCTACGGCAAGGACATCAGCCGGCTGTGGCCGATCTCGTATGAGGGCCAGAGCGACACCGCCTGCTTCGACAACGCGCTCGAATTCCTGGTGCAGGGCGGCTACTCGCTGCCGCACGCGGTGATGATGATGATTCCGGAAGCGTGGGCCGGCAATCCACTGATGGATGAGACCCGCCGCGCCTTCTACGAATATCACGCCGCGCTGATGGAGCCGTGGGACGGCCCCGCCGCGATCGCGTTTACCGACGGCCGCCAGATCGGCGCGACTCTCGACCGCAACGGCCTGCGTCCGGCGCGCTATCTCGTAACCAAGGACGACCGCATCGTGATGGCGTCCGAAATGGGCGTGCTCAAAATTCCCGAGGACGAGATCATCACCAAGTGGCGGCTGCAGCCCGGCAAGATGCTGCTGGTCGACCTCGAACAGGGACGCTTGATTCCCGACGACGAGATCAAGGCAACGCTGGCCAAGAGCCATCCCTACAGCGACTGGCTGCATCGCACCCAGCTCGTGCTGGAGGAACTGTCCGACGCACCCGTCAAGGGCATGCGTTCGAACCTGCCGCTGCTCGACCGGCAGCAGGCGTTCGGCTATTCGCAGGAAGACATCAACATCCTGATGACGCCGATGGCCGCCACCGGCGAAGAGGCCGCCGGCTCGATGGGCAACGACACGCCGATCTCGGCGCTGTCGGACCGGCCGAAGCCGCTGTTCACCTACTTCAAGCAGAACTTCGCGCAGGTGACGAACCCGCCGATCGATCCGATCCGCGAGGAACTCGTCATGAGCCTCGTCTCGATCATCGGGCCGCGGCCGAACCTGTTCGACCTGCAGGGCCTGGCCTCGACCAAGCGGCTCGAGGTGCGGCAGCCGATCCTGACCGATGCGGATTTGGAAAAGATCCGCTCGATCTCCGAGGTCGCGGACACCCATTTCAAGTCGCGCACGCTCGACACCACCTTCCACGCCGGTTTTGGCGCGGCCGGGATGGAGCAGGTACTCGACGAACTCTGCGCGCGCGCCGAAGGCGCGGTGCGCGAAGGCATCAACATCATCATCCTGTCCGACCGCATGGCGGGCTCGGACCGGATTCCGATCCCCTCGCTGCTGGCCTGCGCCGCCGTGCATCATCATCTGATCCGCACCGGCTTGCGCACCTCGGTCGGCCTCGTGGTCGAATCCGGCGAGCCGCGCGAGGTGCATCATTTCGCGTGCCTGGCCGGCTACGGCGCCGAGGCGATCAATCCGTATCTCGCGTTCGAGTCCATCATCGCGATGAAGGATCGGCTGCCCGGCGCGCTCGAGGACTACGAGATCGTCAAGCGGTACATCAAGTCGATCGGCAAGGGTCTGTTGAAGGTGATGTCCAAGATGGGCATCTCGACCTATCAATCCTATTGCGGCGCGCAGATCTTTGACGCCGTCGGGCTGAAGGCGGACTTCGTCGCCAAGTATTTTGCCGGCACCCACACCCGCATCGAGGGCGTGGGCCTTCCCGAGATCGCCGAGGAAACCGCGCGCCGCCATGCCGACGCGTTTGGCGATGCGCAGGTCTACAAGACGGCGCTCGATGTCGGCGGCGAATATGCCTACCGCACCCGTGGCGAGGACCATGCATGGACCGCCGAGTCCGTCTCCTTGCTGCAGCACGCCGCGCGCGGCAACTCGCTGGAACGTTACAGGTCGTTCGCAAAAATCCTCAACGAGCAATCCGAGCGGCTATTGACGCTGCGCGGCCTGTTCCGGATCAAGACCGCCGAGGACGAGAAGCGCAAGCCGGTGAAGCTCGAACAGGTCGAGCCGGCCGCCGACATCGTCAAGCGCTTCGCCACCGGCGCGATGTCGTTCGGCTCGATCTCGCGCGAGGCGCACACCACGCTTGCGATCGCGATGAACCGGATCGGCGGCAAGTCGAACACTGGCGAAGGCGGCGAAGAGTCCGATCGCTTCAAGCCGCTGCCGAACGGCGACTCGATGCGCTCGGCGATCAAGCAGGTCGCCTCGGGCCGGTTCGGCGTGACGACGGAATATCTCGTCAACTCCGACATGATGCAGATCAAGATGGCGCAGGGCGCCAAGCCCGGCGAAGGCGGCCAGTTGCCCGGCCACAAGGTCGACGCGACGATCGCGCGCGTGCGGCATTCGACGCCCGGCGTCGGCCTCATTTCGCCGCCGCCGCATCACGACATCTATTCGATCGAGGATCTGGCGCAGCTGATCTACGACCTCAAGAACGTCAATCCGGACGGGCTGGTCTCGGTCAAGCTGGTCTCCGAAATCGGCGTCGGCACGGTGGCTGCGGGCGTTGCCAAGGCGCGCGCCGACCATGTGACGATTGCAGGCTTCGAGGGCGGCACCGGCGCCTCCCCCCTTACCTCTATCAAGCACGCTGGTTCGCCGTGGGAAATCGGGCTTGCCGAAACCCACCAGACGCTGGTGCGCGAGCGGCTGCGCAGCCGCATCGTGGTCCAGGTCGATGGCGGCTTCCGCACCGGGCGTGACGTCGTGATCGGCGCACTCCTGGGCGCCGACGAGTTCGGCTTCGCCACCGCGCCCTTGATCGCGGCCGGCTGCATCATGATGCGCAAGTGCCACCTCAACACCTGCCCGGTCGGCGTCGCGACGCAGGACCCGGTGCTGCGCAAGCGCTTCACCGGCCAGCCCGAGCATGTCATCAACTACTTCTTCTTCGTCGCCGAGGAAGTGCGCGAGATCATGGCGCAGCTCGGCTACAAGAAGTTCGACGAAATGGTCGGCCAGACCCAGATGCTCGACCAGTCCACGCTGGTGGCGCACTGGAAGGCCAAGGGGCTCGACTTCTCGAAGCTGTTCGTGCGGCAGAAGGAGCTGCCCGGCCAGAAGATCTATCACGCCGAGAACCAGAACCATCATCTGGAAGCCGTGCTCGACCGCCGCCTGATCGAGCAGGCGCGGGCCGCGCTCGACCGTGGCGCACCCGTCAAAATCGAGGAAGAGATCAACAACACCGACCGCTCGGCCGGTGCGATGCTGTCCGGCACGGTGGCCAAGATCTATGGCAATGCCGGCCTGCCGCACGACACCATTCAGGTCAGCTTCAAGGGTACCTCGGGGCAGGCTTTCGGGGCCTGGCTGGCACGCGGCATCACCTTCGATCTCGAGGGTGAAGGCAACGACTATGTCGGCAAGGGCCTTTCGGGCGGCCGCATCATCATCAAGCCGCCGAGGAATTCAGGCATCGTGCCGGAAGAATCCATCATCGTCGGCAACACGGTGATGTACGGCGCGACCGAGGGCGAATGCTATTTCCGCGGCATCGCCGGCGAGCGCTTTGCGGTGCGTAACTCGGGCGCGGTTGCGGTCGTCGAAGGCGCCGGCGATCATTGCTGCGAATACATGACCGGCGGCATCGTCGTGGTGCTCGGCAAGACCGGACGCAATTTCGCGGCCGGCATGTCCGGCGGCATTGCCTATGTGCTGGACGAGGTCGGCGATTTCGCCAAACTTTGCAACATGGCGATGGTCGAACTGGAGCCGGTGCTCTCCGAAGAGATGATCAACCAGAACACCTATCACCACACCGGCGATCTCGAAGCGCATGGCCGGGTCGACGTGTTCCAGAACCTGCTTGAGTCCGACGTCGAGCGGCTGCACGTGCTGATCACGCGCCACGCCAAGCTGACCGGTTCGAAGAAAGCCGCCGAGATCCTCGCCGACTGGAAGGCCTGGCTGCCGAAATTCCGGAAAGTGATGCCGGTGGAATACCGCCGCGCGCTGAAGGAAATGAAGGCGAACGCCGACGCCGAACCGAAAATCGCGATCGGGGCTTGATTAGCCGAGCCCGTCATTGCGAGCGCAACGAAGCAATCCATCGCACCACAAGGAAGAATGGATTGCTTCGTCGCTCCGCTCCTCGCAATATCGGGAAACAAACGCAGACGAATTTGAGAGATGCAGGGGCATCAGGTTTAATGGGCAAGATCACGGGTTTTCTGGAAATCGACCGGCATGACCGCAAGTATGCGCCGGTCGCCGACCGTCTGAAGAATTATCGCGAATTCGTCATTCCGCTGAGCGAGAAGGACACCCGCGACCAGGCGGCGCGCTGCATGAATTGCGGCATCCCCTATTGCCACGGCACCGGCTCGGTGGCGCCGGGCACGCCGGGCTGCCCGGTCAACAACCAGATCCCCGACTTCAACGACCTCGTCTATCAGGCGAACTGGGAAGAGGCTTCGCGCAACCTGCACTCGACCAACAACTTTCCGGAATTCACCGGGCGCATTTGCCCGGCGCCGTGCGAGGCGTCCTGCACGCTCAACATCGACGACAACCCGGTTACCATCAAGACCATCGAATGCGCCATCGTCGACCGTGCCTGGGACAATGGCTGGCTGAAGCCCGAGATCGCTTCAGCAACGACCGGCAAGAAGGTCGCGATCATCGGCGCAGGCCCTGCGGGACTTGCAGCGGCGCAGCAGCTCGCGCGCGCCGGCCACGACGTCCACGTCTACGAAAAGTTCGCCAAGGCCGGCGGACTGCTTCGCTACGGCATTCCCGACTTCAAGATGGAAAAGCACGTCATCGACCGCCGCGTGGCGCAGATGGAAGCCGAGGGCGTCACCTTCCATTACGGCGTCCATGTCGGCGGCGGCTCGCAGGGTGCGATCGATCCGCGCGAACTGCTCGCCCAGTATGACGCGGTGGCATTGACCGGCGGCGCCGAAGCCGGCCGCGACCTGCCGATCCCCGGCCGCGATCTCGACGGCATCCATTTTGCGATGGATTTCCTGCCGCAGCAAAACCGCCGCGTCTCCTCCGAGCCGCTCGGTGGCGTCACGGAGATTCTCGCCGACGGCAAGCATGTCGTGGTGATCGGCGGCGGCGACACCGGTTCGGACTGCATCGGAACGTCATTCCGGCAGGGCGCGAAATCCGTCACCCAGCTCGAAATCATGCCGGCGCCGCCCGAGCACGAGGACAAAGGCATCACCTGGCCGAACTGGCCGCTGAAGATGCGGACGTCGTCGAGCCAGGCCGAAGGCGCCAAGCGCGAATTCGCGGTGCTGACGCAAAAATTCTCCGGCGCGGACGGCAAGGTGCAGAAGCTGCACTGCGTGCAGGTCGACGACAAGTTCAAGCCGATCGCAGGCACCGAATTCGAAATCGAAGCGCAGCTGGTACTGCTCGCCATGGGCTTCGTGCACCCGGTACACGAAGGCCTGCTGAAGCACCTCGGCGTCGATCTCGACCAGCGCGGCAACGTCCGCGCCAACACGCACGACTATTTGACCTCGCTGCCCAACGTATTCTCCGCCGGCGACATGCGCCGCGGGCAATCGCTGGTGGTCTGGGCGATCCGCGAGGGCCGCCTGTGCGCGCGGGCGATCGACCAGTACCTCATGGGGACGACGACGCTGCCGCGATGAAGGTTCCCCTCTTTTGGAGGCTCCTCCCGGCATGGACGCGCGCCCCCTGAACGCGTATCCATGGAGAATCAGGGACGCGGGTCAGCCCACCTATTCCGCCATGGTCATGGACACCTGGTCGGATTGCCCGCAACCTGATCCGGGGCCAAGGCTCGCCGTTGCTGCGGTGAGCTTCATTTTTCGGAAGTACCAAGGAAAGGCGAATATGAGAACTCAGGGAACGGGCAATCCGTTGCGCAAGCGTATGACACGCGTCTTCGCGACCGGTGCGCTGATATTCATGTATGCATTCGGCATGGTCGCCACGACCGGCGCTTTTGTTACTGCAAGCGTCTCTCCGGCCTTTGCACAGCGCGGCCGGGGACGAGGCCGAGGCGACGGCTGGGGCCGTGGTCGGGGTGGCGGTGGTGTCGGCGCCGCAGTCGGCATCGGCGTCGGCGCGGCCATCATCGGCGGCGCGATTGCAGCCAGCGCCGCCGAACAGCAGCGCCAGCAGGCCGTCGGCTACTGCATGCAGCGCTATCGTTCGTACGATCCGAACAGCCAGACTTTTCTGGGCCGCGACGGCATGCGCTATTCCTGCCCGTAATAAGCGACGGCCTACACGCTATTTCAGGACCCCGGCCGAAGTGCCGGGGTTTTTGTTTTGCAGGGTATTTAACTACTCAATCCGTCATCACCCGCGAAGGCGGGTGATCCAGTATTCCAGAGACGTCAGCGATATAACCGAGAAGCCGCGGAGTACTGGATCCCCGCCTGCGCGGGGATGACGAGTTTGGGTCACGGCTACATGGGTCAATGCTGCAGCCGTACCCCCAGCATCACCACCGTCGATGCCGTGCTATTCCCCGGCAAATTCGAATCCAGCCAGTCGCGGCGCAGCGTGCCCCTGAACCACAAATTGCGGCTCATCTTGTAGATCGCCTCGCCCGACAGCGAGTAGATCTTGTCCGTGCGGCTGTTGCCCTGGTAGTCGAGTTCGCCCCAGGTGAATTTGCCGATCGCGGTCAGCCAGCGGCGGAAATCGTGATCGACTTCGACGGTGTAGATGTGCGTCAGCACACCCGACGTGCCTGGCAGCGTGGTCTCCGTGATCGTGGTGTCGGAAAAGAACTTTGCCGTGGTCAGCGGCGTCGCGGTCCAGACCAGCGATGACGAGACCAGCAGGCCATCGAGGCGGTTCAGCCTGGGATCGACATAGTCGCGCGCGGCGTAGCCGACGCCGATCTCGCCGGTCAACAGCCGGGAGAATTCAAAACTGGTGCCGCCCTTGATGTAGCCGCCGGCTGAATCGCGCGCAAAGCCGGCGCGGTCGAGCTTGAGGTCATGCACGCGGTTGTCGCCCTGCACTTCCACGAACGGCTTCAGGCCGGGCCGCCAATCATAGCTGAGGCGGCCGACGCCGCCGTACTGGCTGAAATTGCGGTCGTCGTTGGTGCTCGAGGTGCCGTCGGTGAGTTTTGAGTTGGTATAGTCGGTGCGGTCGACGGTGGCGCCGGCGGAAACCTGCAGCCGGTTGAAGCTTTGATCGACGCCGAGGGTGCCGCCGAGCGTGGTGTAGATCGGATAGCGGGCGAGGCCGGCCTGCACGTTCGGGCTGCCGGGATTGTCGGTAGAGACGAACAGCCGCCCCTGCGCGCCCAGCCTGGTGTCGCGGCTGACATCAAGCCGGCCGTCGACATGGCCGATGAAGTTCGGCCGGTCGATATCGAGCGGCGCCGACAGCGGCGTACCGTTAGCGTTCGGCGTGAGGTTGCTGCCGTAGCCGGTGAAGGAGCCGCGCAGATCGGCCACCAGCGCATGACGTTCCCAGTCGGAGACCGCCAAAAACTCCGGCGCGATCGCATAGAACGGCTTGCCTTTCGCCGGCACGAGCCGGCCGGGATTGGTGTCGTAGCCGCCGGAGAGTTCGACCGCGGATTTGATCAGGAAACTGCCGGCGTAATCGCCGACCGCGCCGAATGGATCGTCGTCGACCTTGAGGCGCTTGCGCGGCGGTTGCCCCGCCACCGTGCCCGCCATGGCCGGCGGGAGCGGCGTCTTGTGGGCCGAGTCCGACGGCGGAATCGAGAGCCGTAGCCCCGTGTTCGACGCGATCGGGGGTGGACTGCCGGGACCGACCGGCGGTTTCGGCTTCGCCTGCGCCGGATAGAATTTTGGTTTCGTGCGCTTGCGGTTGAGCGAGTCGTAGCCGGAATCGGCGGCGCCGCTCGCGGCCGGCTGGCCGTATTTCGGGATCTGCCCGATCCGCGACGGCGCGGGCCTGCTCCTGTCGTTATCGCCGAGTTTTGGGCTGTTGAGCGGATCGTTCGCCTCCGCCGCGGTCCGGCGCAGCGGCGAATCCGGCGACATCACCTGGCTGGTGCGGGTCGTGCTGAACAGATCCGGCGTGACGGTTTGGGCTCTCGCCGCGGCGCCCGATAGCGCCATCAGCACAAGGCACGGCAAGGCTGCGCGAAAAAGGCGCGCGCGGCTGTTCCGGCCCGTTGCTGGCCTGGCCCTCACGTCGGGAAATACTCCAACAAAAACAGATGCTTGATTGCGCCCCAAGCGCCCGCGAGATCACGTGGTTAATGGAGTTAAAACAATTATGGTTAATGAGGCGTTGAGAGCGCCGCCGTGCGCGTCGCATCGCGGAACGGGCCATGCTATGGAGGGGCCCGGGGCCACGCCCCTCTTCCCTGGAAACAGACATGGCCAATCCGAAACCGCTGATGGCAAATTCATCCGGCACTGACTCCGCTGATGCTGCCGTCCAGTCGGCCCTGCGCACGCTTGACGCCGAGGGCGGCGGGATCGCCGCGCTGACGGCCGCGCTTCAATCCGACCTCCGCGCGCCATTTGCCGCCGCCGCCGAACTGATCCGGAACGCCAAGGGCCGGCTGATCGTCACCGGGCTCGGCAAGTCGGGCCATATCGGCCGCAAGATCGCCGCGACCTTTGCCTCGACCGGCACGCCGGCGTTCTTCGTCCATGCCGCCGAGGCCAGCCATGGCGATCTCGGCATGATCACCGCCGACGACGTCATCCTGGCGCTGTCGTGGTCCGGCGAGCAGCCGGAGATGAAGAACCTGATCAGCTACGCCGCGCGGTTCGGGATTGCCGTGATCGCGATGACGTCGGAGCGGGAATCCTCGCTCAGCAAGGCGGCCGATGTGGCGCTGACGCTGCCCAAGGCGCGCGAGGCCTGCCCGCACAACCTGGCGCCGACCACCTCCTCGCTGATGATGCTGGCGCTCGGCGACACGCTGGCGATCGCGCTGCTGGAAGGCCGCGGCTTTACGTCGGTCGATTTCAGCGTGCTGCATCCCGGCGGCAAGCTCGGCGCGATGCTGAAATATACCCGCGACCTCATGCACTCGGGCGACGCGGTGCCGCTGAAGCCGCTGGGGACAAAGATGTCCGACGCGCTGGTCGAGATGACCTCGAAAGGCTTCGGCTGCGTCGGCATCATCGATGCGCGCGGCAATATCGTGGGCATCGTCACCGACGGCGATTTGCGCCGCAATATGGTCCCGGGCCTGCTGACGGCCACCGTCGACGAGGTGATGACGAAAAACCCGAAGACGATCGACCGCGACGTGCTGGCCGGCGAGGCGCTGGAGATTCTCAATTCCTTGAAGATCACGACGCTGATCGTCACCGACGCCGGCAAGCCGGTCGGCATCGTGCATTTGCACGATTTTTTGCGCGCGGGCGTGGCGTAATTCGCTGGTCTCGTAGGGTGGGAAAGCGAAGCGTACCCACCGCTTCGAACACGCGAGAGAGAATGGTGGGCACGCTTCGCTTACCCACCCTACCAATCCTCGCTACGCGGAAATCTCGCCGCCGTCTCCTCCAGCGGCAACGCCAAGCCGTTCGCGAGATACGATACGGTGCGGTAGAATCCGCACAGCAGCATGATCTCCAATATCTGCGCCCTTGTCGTAATGCGCCGACAGGTCAGCAAATTCGGCTTCGCTCAACGTCGCTCGCTCATGCAGCGCGTCGACGGCCGCAATCAGCGTCTGTTCGGCCTGCGACCAGCAAGGCTCGCTGGCGCCGCCGCGCACGGTGGCGTGGACCTGGTCTTGGGTCAGGTGCGCGGCAGCCGCGAACGCCGCGACATGCACGCCCCATTCGTACTCGCAGCCGGTTCGCGCGCAGGTACGGTCGATGACGATCTCACGCTCGCGCAACGACAGCGGCCCGCGGTCGAGCAGGCCGCCGCCGCGGAATTTCTCCCAGGCGCGAGCATGGCCTGCCATGACCCGAAACAACACCAACGGCGGCGCACCGCGCATGATGCGATCGAACTGCGCGGCGATATCAGGTGCATAAGGCGGCTCAAGCGGCGCAATGCGCGGCGCGGTCTGTGACATCGTCAGACTCCCATGCTACATATAACGTAGCAATACGCTACATTATATGTAGCAACATGCAAGAAGGATTTCGATGTCCAAGCCGGTTGCCGCCACTCAACAGACCGCCGTTCGCGGCTCCCGAACGGGCCGTCCGATCATGGCGCTGCTGGATCTCCTTGGGCGGCGCTGGACGCTGCGCATCATCTGGGAGCTGCGCGACGGCCCGCTCACTTCGCGCGCGCTGCGCACCGCCTGTGACGACGCCTCGCCGACCGTGATGCAAGCGCGGCTATCGGAGTTACGCGAGGCCGCGCTCGTTGAATTGCTGGCCGGCGATGGCTATTGCCTGACGCCGCTCGGAAAAGAGCTGATGGAAAGCTTTCAACCGCTGCATCGTTTTGCGGAGCGGTGGAGCAAGCGAACGACGAGTTAGGCCACGGCCACCGTCAGGCTCGCGCCGTCGGCCTGCACGACCTTGACGCGGCTGCCCGCTGGCGCGTCAGGGCCGGCGACGCGCCAGATCGTGTCGTCGATCCGCACCGTTCCCGTCCCGTCGACGATCGGCTTTTCCAGCGTGAATTCGCGGCCGATCAACGCCTCGGTCCGCCGGTTGAGAAACGGATTGCTCTGGCTGCGGCTGCCCGCGCTGCCCGCGAAATGCCGCCACGCCGGCACGGCGGCGACCGCGAACACCGCGAACATCAGGATCTGCGCCTGCCAGGACAGCTTGACGGCAAACGACAACAGCCCGACCAGGAGCGCAGCGAGCCCGAGCCAGAACATGAAGACGCCCGGCGCCAGCAATTCCAGCGCCATCAGGATGATGCCGAAGATCAGCCAGTTCCAGGTGCCCAACGTCGTAAACATTTCGGTCATGACACAAACCTCTCGTGAAAGGCTTTTACGGCAAACCTACTTCGGCGGTGCGACCTGCGGCGGCACAGGGCCGGTGCTCGGCACCGAAGAGGTCCGCCGCGCGGCGGCCGTCGCGGAGGCTGAGCTTTCGCCGAAGGTGGCCTTGGCGATCTCGCCGATGCCGGCTAGCGATCCCAAAAGGCTCGTCGCTTCCATCGGCAGCATGATGACTTTCTGGTTCGGCGATTCAGCAAACTGACCGAACGCCTTGATGTATTTGTCGGCGATAAAATAGTTCAGCGCGGCGACGTCGCCCTTGGCAATGGCGTCGGAGACCATCTGCGTCGCCTTGGCCTCGGCCTCAGCCGAGCGTTCGCGCGCTTCGGCGTCACGAAAGGCAGCCTCCTTGCGGCCTTCGGCCTGCAGAATCTGGCCCTGCTTGGCGCCCTCCGCGCGCAGGATTTCCGACTGGCGCTGGCCCTCGGCCTGCAAAATGTCAGCGCGCTTGACGCGCTCGGCCTTCATCTGCCGGCCCATCGCCTCGACCAGATCGGCCGGCGGCACGATGTCCTTGATCTCGATGCGGTTGACCTTCAGCCCCCATGGCGAGACGGCGGCGTCGACCACGCGCAGCAGGCGCTCGTTGATCTCGTCGCGATGCGACAGCACCTGGTCGAGGTCCATCGATCCCATCACCGAACGGATGTTGGTCATGGTCAGTACGATGATCGCCTGATCGAGATTGGATACTTCGTAACTCGCCTTGGCGGCATCGAACACTTGATAGAAGGCGACGCCGTCCACCGTCACGGTGGCGTTGTCCTTGGTGATCACCTCCTGTTCGGGAATGTTGATCACCTGCTCCATCATGTTCATCTTGCGGCCGACGCGGTCGAAATAGGGAATGATGAGATTGAGCCCCGGCGACAGCGTCCGGGTGTATTTGCCGAACCGCTCGATGGTCCAGTCAAAACCCTGCGGCACGGTCTTGACGCCCGCGAACAGCGTGACGATCACAAGCAGAACAAACACGATCGCGAAAATATCAAAACCGCTCATAAAAATCCCTCCAAGGCCGGCCAGAGGCGCCGCCGGACACACTATCGTTTGTCGGCACGCCACGGCGCCGGTTCAGCCGGCGCTCCCAGGTTCTGACTATATAACTATGGGATGATTCGGCGGCCACCAGATGTTGGTGTACCGAAATGGCGGCAAGGTGTCGGAACGCGTGCCTGGCAGCTAGATCCAGCCCTGAAGCTCGCGCAGAACGAGCTGCCGGATGACATCCATGCCCGGATCGCTGTCATTGAGGCAGGGAATGGCGGAAAACTGCTCGCCGCCATTATGCTTGAAGATTTCAGCGTTTTCCTGCGCGATCTCCTCGAGCGTCTCCAGACAATCGGCGGAGAAGCCGGGCGTCACGACGGCAATGCGCTTCACCCCATCTTTCGCGAGTTTTTCGATGGTCTTGTCGGTGTAGGGCTGCAGCCATTCGTCGAAGCCGAATCGCGATTGAAATGTGAGCATCAGCTTTGAGGCATCAAGGCCCATCCGCGCGCGGAGCGCGTCGGTCGTCGCAACGCACTGGGCCTGGTAGGGATCGCCCTTGTCGACATATTTCTGCGGCATGCCGTGAAACGACGCCACGATCAGCTCGGGCTGAAACGGCAAGGCGGCCAGATGCGCATTGATCGAGACCGCGAGCGCGTCGATATAATCGGGATCGTCGTAGTAAGGCGGCGTGACCCGCAGCGTTGGCTGCGCGCGCATGCCGGCGAGCACGCGAAACGCTTCGTCGCAGACGGTCGCAGATGTGGCGGCGGAATATTGCGGATAGAGCGGCACGACCAGCAACCGGTCGCAACCCTGCGCGGTCAGCGCATCGATGCGCGAGCGCATCGAGGGATTGCCGTAGCGCATCGCCCAATCGACCACGACGTGGTCGTGATCGGCGATCGCGCCTGCGAGCTTTTCAGCCTGGGCCCGCGTGATCGTCTTGAGCGGGGATTCGTCCTTTTCGGCGTTCCAGATCTTCTGGTAGTCGCGCGCCTTGCGGCCGGGGCGCACGCGCAGAATGACGCCGTTGAGGATCAGCTTCCAGAGCAGGCCCTGATCCTCGATCACGCGCGGATCGGAGAGGAATTCCTTCAGGTAAACCCGCACGCCCCTTGCGTCCGACGTATCGGGGGTGCCGAGATTGACCAGCAGCACGCCGACACGTTGCGGCAGGGCTGCCGGTGCCGGCTTGGGTTGTCCGATGGGGGCGGCCGCGGTCATGATGGCGATGGCTTCGCGCGTTGCACCATCCTTGTCAAGATAACCGCCTGACCGCTACGATTGCCGCGGGCGGGAGGAACCATGACGATCGCCGAATGGTGCGTTTTCGGAACGCTGATGCTCTATCTGCTGACGATCGCTTCGGTGAAATGGACCGGGCATCGCCAGTTCGACAATGCCCGGCCGCGCGATCCCGCCTTCTACGGGGACGCCATCCGTGCGCGCGCGCTTGGCGCCCACCAGAACGGCATCGAGGCGTTTCCGTTCCTGGCGGCCGCCGTCCTGCTGGCGGAATTCCGCCTGGCGCCGCAGCACCTGATCGACGAACTCGCGATCCTGTTCCTGATCGTGCGGATCGCCTACGTCCTTACCTATCTCGGCAACCGCCCAACGCTGCGCTCGATTCTCTGGAGTATCGGGTTCGCGATCAACACCGCGATTTTCTTCCTGCCGGCGATCAAGGCTTACCTTCCGGCTTAAGGAGCACAACGCCAGCGTTGCGCGGCCGGACAGAGCCACCTCCAAAAAAAGCCCGGCGTGACGCCGGGCTTTTCGTTGGCGATCTTGCGGGGTCGAACTACCTCCCGCCCATTGCGCCGAACTTGTAGTTCAGGCCGGCGCGCACGATGTGGCCGTCGTTCTCGAACCGGCTGTTGTAGCCGGTGCCGCCGCCGCCGTTGCCGGGAATGACGGCAACGTTCACCGTCTCGTCGCGGAAATCGTAGTAGAGATATTCGGCTTTCACGCTCCAGTTCGAGGCGAAGGCGTGTTCGATACCGGCGCCGACGGTGTAGCCGGCCTCGGTGCGCCGATTGCGGCCTGCGAACTGAGCCTGCCCGGCGGGACCGAAGAACGTGGCGCTGTTTTCGATGTCCGCGTAGGCCAGACCGCCCGTCGCGTACAGCAGCGTACGATCCCAGGCGTAGCCGATGCGGCCGCGCACGGTGCCGAAATATTCCATCCGTGTGCGGAAATTATTGTTGAGCGTGCCGATGCCGTTCAGCGGGATCGTCACGACGTTGGTGTCCTTGCGGATATCGACGTAGGAGATGTCGGTTTCCAGGCCCATGACCCAGTTCGGCGTGAGTTGCCAATTGTAGCCGGCCTGGCCGCCGCCGATGAAGCCCTCGCGGTCGAGCCGAACCTGTCCCGGGCGCGCGCCACCGACGACGTTGTTGACGTTCGCAAGGACCTGCCCGGTCGTGGAGATATTCTCATCCTCACCGAACGTATAGCCTGCGCTCACGCCGACATAGAAACCGGACCAGTCGTAAGCCGGAGAGACCAGCACCGGCGGCGCCTTGGTCACGCGGGCGGGAAGATCCGCGGCAAGCGCCGGAAGCGACAGGCACAGTGTCGTCAGCGCTGCCGTGCCGAATAGAAAGCTCTTCATGTTAGTTCCTCTGAAGTACTGAAACGGTCCCGGAGGAACGATCTACACATTCCGAGGTAGAATGCTGTTGCAGCGGCATCACACAGCAACGGTTGCATGATCGCAGCCGGATTGATCACAGCACCGTGTCCGGAAAGCAGAGCGACTGATCCATCGAAAGTGACTGCGCTGCAGCGGTTTTTTGTATTCTTCGGACGCCGCAGAGAGCCTGATCACCGCATGGATTGACGCGATGCATTCGATGCGGCATCTGGGCGCGCCGCATGATTGAAACCGATCTCGGATTCGATCGTAACCGGCCGTTCGCGCCAGGATTGTGGACGCAATTCTGTTTATTCCCTGCTCACGAGATCGTGTCAGGCCAGATGCTTCTCCCGCGCCGCGATCCGTTCGCGGATCGCCTTCGGCACCGGGACCGGGCGATGGGTCTGCTGATTGGTGTTGACCCAGACGATCTCGCCGGTCACCAGCGCGTCGTTGCCGCCCTTGAGGAAGATGGCGAGTTCGAAAACCAGACTCGAATTGCCGATCCGCGCCACGCGCGCGCAAACGTCGATCTCCTGGTCGAACCGCACGGGGGCCTTGTACTCGATCAGCGATTTGACGACGTGGTAATCCTCGCCCGTCTGCTTGGCGTCGGCATACTGGTCATAGCCCAGCGCGCGGAAATATTCGGTGATGGTCGTGTCGAAGTAGGTCAGGTAGTGCGCGTTGAAGACGACGCCCTGGCCGTCGATTTCGGAATAGCGCACCCGAAAGGGATGAAAGAACCAGAACTGCTCGCGTGACATGGGATCCCCGTTTTCGCCGTTTGCCGGCGTTGCATATTCGATCGCACCGTTTCATGAAAGCTGCGCTCGCGAAATGCGTCAGGCGGCCGCGATTAACCTTGTGTTAAGAGATTGTCGGCGCCTGCGGCTCGAAAACAGCATTCCTGAGTTATTCTCACGCTCGTAATCGATCCGGCGAGTGGGGGCTCAATGTGATCAGGACTATTTGGCTCGGCTTTACGTTTTTGATTATTTTGGCTGGTGCTGGTTCATTCAGGTTCGCGTTCGGCCATTTCGATGTCGCCAACGCTTCCGGCATTGTTCTTCCGGAGCATGATCGAGCCATCGGCCCAACGATCGTTCAGGACACTTTGACGAAGGCCGACCAGTTGCCGGTCGCTTACGCTGCTCCTGCACCCGATGCTGCGGAATTGGCGAAGGCCGCTTACAGCGCCGTAGAATTGCTTCATCGCACGCCGACCGTGGTGGTTACACCGGATGATGAGCGTGCACCGGGCGTTGTTGAGCAACAGGCGCAAGAGCCAGCTCCCATCGTTCGGCCCGCGCCTGCCATCGTTCGGAAAGCGAAAATTCAGAAACCCAAACCCAAGCAGCCGAAGCCCGATGCCGTCGCCGGCAAGTCGCCGCCGGTCGTTGATCTAAAGGCTTGCCAGTTGGAAGAGTTCGACGCGTTCCGCTACGCATTCAACCTGCAGACCGGCTGTCACGGCTAGCGCGCATCTGCAATATCAACTCGGCGCGTTTGCGAACCTGGCCCTGACCGGACGATTTCCGCTCATGCGATCCGGTGGCGCGCGACGGAAGATACGCGCAGAATAGTTCGCCAGACGATAAATCGGCGCCCCGATTGCGACGAACGGTCCGCGGATTCCGCTACGGGCCGGCTGCGCAGGCCTGTATGCTCCGGCTTGTCGGTGCAGGATCAGCGGAGCTTTCGTCCCGGAATCGTCGAGCCGAAAGCGCAGCGCGGCCCTGCTCCTTCCAATCAAGCAAAATCTGATGATGGAGGAAGCCATGCCGTTGCCTGTTTCCGTCAACCGCCGCACCTTGCTGACCTTGCTCGGCGGATCGATCGCCGCGCCTTTGGTGGCGCCGCGCGTTACCAGCGCGCAGGAGGGCTGGCCGGCACGGCCGGTGCGCTACGTCAACGGCTTCCCGGCAGGCGGAGCCACCGATTCACTGTCACGCATCCTCTGCCAGAAGATGAGCGAACTCTCCGGGCAGTCGTTCGTGGTCGAGAATCGGGGCGGAGCTGGCGGCGTGCTGGGCGCGGATGCGGTGGCGAAATCCCCGCCGGACGGATACACGCTCGGACTTGGCGGCATCGCCAACAACGTGCTGGCGATCGGGACCTATGCAAAGCTTGCTTACGACCCGGTCCGCGATTTCACCTTCATCTCCGGCATGTGGCAGTTGCCGAATATCCTGGTCGGCAAGAAGGATCTGTTCTCCTCTGACATCAAGGAGCTGCTGGCCGCCTTCAGGAAGGCGCCGCGCAAATATACCTACGCGTCGGCAGGATTCGGCACGACATTGCATCTTTCCGGCGAGATGATGAACAGCATGGCCGGCGTGGAGGTCGTGCATATTCCGTACAAGGGGGGCGGTCCGGCGCTGAACGATCTGCTCGGGGGCAACGTCGACATGCTGTTCGACAATCTGCCGGGTTCGCTGCCCAGCGTGCGTGCCGGCCTGATCAAGCCGATCGCCGTCACCTCCACGACGCGGCTCCCCGAGCTTCCCGATGTGCCCACGATGGCCGAGGTGCTGCCTGGATATGCCATGACTTCATGGACCGCCATGATCGGGCCGGCGAACATGTCACCCGATCTGGTGACCCAGATCAACACGCTCACCGCCCGGGCGCTCGCCGATCCCCAGGTGAAGACGCGGTACCGCGACCTCGGCGCATCGACCTGGCCGACGTCACCGGCGGAGATTGCGGCATTCAGGGACAGCGAGCAGGCGCGGCTGCTGCCGGTCATGAAGGCGGCGGGGATCAAGCCCGAGTGACGTCGGCGTTTCGCGTGGTTTGTTGATATTCGCGCGGATGGCACATCCGTTTATCTTGGATCAGTTGTCGCACAATATCCGCTCTTGTCAGAGCGGATATTGTGCGGATGCGCTTGTGCATCTCGTCTCAGCGGCCGAACAGCGGACGCATCATGCCGCCGAACAGGGCACCAGGGCCGCCGCCGCTAGCGCCGCGGTTATAGTGACGGCCGCCACCGCCGCCCTGCGACGGCGGGAAGGACGCGCCACCGGCTCGTCGTCGTCGGATGAAGCAACCTTGGTCGCAAGGATCTCGGACTGCAGCGCCTTGTGCTGCAGCGCGTTGAGATAGCCGCTCTTCGGATAGCCGCGGGCCGCCTGCCAGCGGGTGATCACGGCGCGGGTGTTGGAATCGAACTTGCCACTGGCCTTGATGTCGAAGCCGAGCCCGGTCAGGCGGCGTTGCACGTCGCGGCGCTGGTTGCGGTTGAGCCCGAGTTGATCCTCGGTGATCTGGCTCGCCTCTTCCGAGAAGGTCGCGGGATCGATGCCGACACCGGTGGTGAGGGCGCGTGTCGCGGTCGACGGGCCGTCCTGCAGCGAGGCGATACGGGACAGCGCGATCGATTTGAAGGTGCCGTTCGGATAGTTGGTGAGATAGGCGTTGAGTTCTTCGGTCTTGTTGGTGTCCTTGATCGACCGCCAGAACTCCAGTTCCGCCTCCGAGGCATCGGCCGCGGCAGGCGTATTGGCTGCCTCGGTGGCAACGGCAGGTGCGGCGGCCTGATTGAGGTAGACCGAGCCGGTCAGGTTGGTGTGGCCCCAGGGCAGTTGACCCTTGCTGGTCTCATCCTGAACCTGGGCGCGGACCTTGGTCATCGCCTGCTGGATCTCGACGCCGGGCGCGGCAATGTTGGCCATCAGCGCGCGGGTGAACGGGCTGTTGGTGCCGACCTCGCCGTCGAGCGCGGTTTGTCCGGGACCGGTCGCAAACGCGATCAGCGTGCCTTCCCCGGATTTCATTTCGGCAAGCCCGGTCTGCACGTTGACGCTGCGGGTGGCCTTGGCGGAACGGATTTTCGCGGCGAACGGGTTGTCGCGGCAGGCATCGAGGAACACCAGCTTGACCTTGGCATCGCCCATGGTCTGTTCGAGCGTCAGATCGACATTGATGGCGGCGCCGAGCTTGACATCCATTTCGGATTTGAGATCGGCATCGATCGGCAGCAGATAGTTGGTGCCGTTCACCGCGATGCCGTGGCCGGCATAGAAGAACAGCGCGACATCGGCGCCTTCGGCCTTCTTGCCGAAGTCCAGAAGCTCTCTCGGTCATCTTGTCGCGGGTGAGGTTCGAACCTTCCACCACGTCGAATCCGACATTGCGCAGAAGCTTGGCCATCGACTTGGCGTCGATCGCCGGGTTGGGCAGCGCCGCCACGTTCTTGTAGGCGCCGTTGCCGACCACGAAGGCGACGCGCTTGTCGGCCGAGGCCGTAGTCACACTGGCGAGAAAGGTTGCTGCTGAAATGGCCGCGATCAAAAAGCGCATTTTTATCTCCCCATGCCGACCGCTGAAAAATTCCGCCCGCGGTCCCAATTTCAATCCAGGAAGTGTGATCCAAGCGCACATGCCGGAACAGTGATCTAGATCACACTACAATATTCAATCGAACTCAACTATCCGTGATGAACAAAACCGATTGGTCCCACCTACTACCAATCAGACACATCAAATCAGGCCCGTGTTTCGGCAAATCTTCGTCGGTTGGCGAAACGGCTTCGTCGTGCGCACGATTGTTTCGCGGGCCCGGGCGGCATGAAGCAAATTTTGGAAATCGAAATCGGCGGCGGGACGAGCGATCCCTACAGGCACGTCGCGCGTTCGGCGGCGAGATAGCCGAACAGCAGGCCGAGGCCGAACAGCAGCACGAGGCCGGCGGCGCCGAATTCGATGCCGCGCATGATCAGCGTGCCGCTGCCGTCGCGGCCGGCGCTGAGCCGCTGGGCGAGGCCCTTGGCGGACACCGCGACCACGGCGATGGTCGCGACCGTGATCGCGGTGCCGAGCCCCATCACGAAGGTCGCCGCGATGCCGGCCCAGAACAGGCCCTGCGCCAGCGAAAACACCAGCACCAGGATCGCGCCTGAACATGGCCGCATGCCGACGGCGAAGATCGTGCCCAGGCCGCGCCGCCAGCCGCCGGGGCCGGCAAGTTGGTCCGGCGTCGGTCCGTGCGAGTGGCCGCAATGTTCGTCGTGAACGTGGCCATGGCCGTGATCGTGATCGATGATCGTGATGGTCGTGGTGATGGCCGTGATCGTGGTCATGATCGTGATGATGCGCGCCACGCCGCCGCCGGTTTCGCCTGCAGCGCGCGGAGAAAACCGCCGCCCTTGGTCCAGACCAGCCGGGCGCCGAAGGCCGCGATCAGGCCATAGCTTGCGATCTCGATCGCCTTTTCCGCGGAGCACATCGTTTTCGCGGTCGAGGACAACAGCCAAGCAAACACCGCAACGATCGCGACCGCAACCAGTGCCTGCAGCAGCGCCGATACAAACGACAGTGCGATGCCGCGCCGCGCGGTTTCTTCATTGGCGACGAGGTAGGACGAGATCACCGCCTTGCCATGACCGGGACCGGCGGCGTGAAAGACGCCATAGGCAAACGGAGATTCCAAGCAGCGTCCAGATCGCGCTGCCATCCGACTTCGCCGCGCGTATCGTCGAGGACATCTCGCGATAGAATTCGGATTGCTTGGCGAGGATCCAGCCGATGATGCCGCCGGCGGGTGGCTCGGCCGGCGGCCGCGGACCGCCGAACGGATTCTGCGCCATCAGCGCATGCAGGGCGGCGTCGAAGACGATAACGGCCGCGAACGCCGCGGCCGTGATGGCTATGGCTCGCGCCAGACCCACAGGCAGCCTCACGGGCAATCCACCATGATCTTGTTGGCGAACATCGCGCCATAGTTGGAATTGTCGCCGTCCATGAAGTTCTTTTCGTTGAGGCGCTGGGCGTTGGCGGTGGCGTCGTTCGGCCGCTGGAACTGCATCTTGCAGGACGCGGGCGCGCCGTTGAGCTTGATCGGGTCCTTGTCGTCGAACTTGAAGTCGATGAAGTAGGAGGGATCGAAGACTTCGAGCGCGGTCTGCTGCGCCTTGAACGGCGTCTTGAGCGGCAGCATGAAATGCAGCGTCAGTTCGCTGTCCTTGTATTCGAGGAAATAGTCGACCGGCTCGACGAACTTCTGCTTCTTGCCGTCGGCCTTGGCGAAGGTGAAGAAATTGAACTCCTTCAGCGACTCGACATTGGTCTGCGCCAGCGGCGCCAGATCTTCGCGGGTGTAGACGCCCTTGGTCTTGCTCGCGAGCCCCTGCAGCGCGTAGGTCGTGAACATCTCGTCAAACGTCCAGGCGTGACGCACGCCGGTGATCGTGCCATCGGTGGCGTAGACCACCTCGCTCTTGGCGGTGATCCAGACGTGCGGGTGGGCCTCGGCGGGTGAGCGCCGAGCGCAATGGCGACGATCAAGCCAACTAATGCGAAGAGCGCACGCAACACGTCGTCCCCGCGAACGCGGGGACCCATAACCCCGGGCGTTCGTTGAGAAGGAAGGTGTCTGCCAACATGCCAAAAAGGCACGGCACGGCTATGGGTCCCCGCGTTCGCGGGGACGACTCGTGGCGGCTCTGTCGGCTATCACGCCGCCTCCGGGGTTTCGAGCAGGCCGCGCCGGCGCAGCAGTGCGTCCGCCTCCGGCTCGCGGCCGCGGAAGGCGACATAGGCGTCCTCCGGGTCGCGCGAACCGCCCGACGAATAGATGTCGTCATGCAGTCGTTTGGCGGTGGCGGGATCGAAGATGTCGCCGGCCTCCTCGAAGGCGCCGAACGCGTCGGCGTCCATCACCTCCGACCACATGTAACTGTAATAGCCGGACGCATAATGATCGCCGGAGAAGATATGGCCGAACTGCGTGGGGCGGTGCCGCAGCGCGATTTCCGCGGGCATGCCGATCTTTTCCAGCTCCGCCTTCTCGAACGCCGCGACGTCGCGGCTGGCCTCGGCCGGCTGGGTGTGGAATTCGAGGTCGATCAGCGCCGAGGAGACGAATTCCACGGTGGCAAAGCCCTGGTTGAATTTTCGCGCCGCGAGGAAGCGCTGCAGCAGCTCGTCGGGCAGCGGCTCGCCGGTCTGGTAGTGCTTTGCGAATTGCCGCAGCACCTGCGGCTGCTCCTGCCAGTGCTCGTAGAGCTGCGACGGCAGCTCGACGAAATCTGTAAACACCGAAGTCCCCGAGAGCGACGGATAAGTCACGTTGGACAGCATGCCGTGCAGGCCGTGGCCGAACTCGTGAAACAGCGTGCGCGCATCGTCCGGCGACAGCAGCGACGGCTCGCTATCGGCGCCCTTGGCGAAGTTGCAGACATTGATGATCAAGGGCGCGACCTCGCCGTCGAGCTTCTGCTGGTCGCGCAGCGAGGTCATCCAGGCGCCGGAGCGCTTCGAGGACCGCGCAAAGTAATCGCCATAGAACAGCGCCTTGTGCTTGCCGTCGGCGTCCTTGACCTCCCAGACCCGGACATCCGGATGCCAGACCGGCACATCCTTGCGCTCGGCGAAGGTGATCCCGAACAGGCGGGTGGCGCAGTCGAAGGCGGCCTCGATCATGTGGTCGAGCACGAGATAGGGCTTGATCGCGGCGTCGTCGAAATTGGCGCGGCGCTGCCGCAGGATTTCGGCGTAGTAGCGCCAGTCCCATGGGGCGAGCGTGAAATTGCCGCCCTCCTCCGCGATCAGCGCCTGCAGGGCGTCGCGGTCGGCGAGCGCTCGCGCCCGGGCCGGCTTCCAGACCCGCTCCAGCAGGCCGCGCACGGCTTCCGGCGTCTTGGCCATGGAATCCTCCAGCCGGTAGGCGGCGTAGGTCGCAAAACCCATGATCTTGGCGGCCTCCTCGCGCAGGCTGAGGATCTCCACGATGGTGGCGTTGTTGTCGTTGGCGTTGCCATTGTCGCCGCGCGCGGTGAAGGCCTTGAAGACCTTCTCGCGCAGGTCGCGGCGGGAGGAGCTCTTCAGGAACGGCTCCACGGAGGAGCGCGACAGCGTCACGATCGCCTTGCCCGCCATGCCGCGCTCTTCTGCCGCAGCCTTGGCCGCGGCGACGAACGCCTCGGGAAGGCCGGCGCGGTCGTCCTCGCCGAGCTCCATGAACCAGTCCTGCTCGTCGCCGAGCAGATGGTGGCTGAACGAGGTGCCGAGCTGGGCCAGCCGCTCGTTGATCTCGGCCCGCCGCTTCTTGGCGGCCTCGTCGAGGCCGGCGCCGGCGCGGTGGAAATTGGTGTAGGTGCGCTCCAGGAGGCGCATCTGTTCGCCGGTCAGGCCGAGCTTGGCGCGCTGCTCGTGCAGCAGCGCGATGCGGCCGAACAGCATCGCGTTCATCATGATCGGGTTCCAGTGCCGCGCCATCCGCAACGAGACTTCCTTGTCGATCTCGAGGATCGCCGGATTGGAGTGCGCCGAGACCAGGTCGTAGAACACCGACGCGACCTTCGAGAGCAGCTTGCCGGAGCGCTCCAGCGCCGTGATGGTGTTGGCGAAGTCCGGCAGGGTCGGATCATGGGTGATCGCCTGCGATCTCGGCGGCATGGTCGGCAAAGGCCTGCTCGAAGGCCGGCAGGAAGTGCTCCGGCTCGATTTCGGCGAAAGGCGGCGTCTCGAACGGCGTCTGCCACGGCTGGAGCAGCGGATTTGCTCCGGCTTCCGGAGCGGCTGCCGCTTGCTGGGTTTCTGACATCACAATTCCCGTCTTTTCCTTGAAAATATGCGGCAATCTATATCACGCGATACGGCATTTTTGGGCCTTTTGCGCTTGATAGAGGGGGCCTTTTCGGAGAGATTGCGCCCCCTGAACAGGATCCTTTTCCATGAGCCCACAGCCCGCCTCCACCTCCTCCCGCGCAGATCGTCTGGCCGAGCGTCATCACCGTCATCTCGGCGGCGATCCTGATCGGCGCCGAAGTGTTCGGCGCGGCGTTTGCCGGCGGCTGGGCGCTCGCCATCCTGTTCGGGCTCGACGATACCGGCGCGCACATCCTGCAGGCGGTGCTGTTTGCGATCGGCGTGCTGATCATGGTGGCGTTCATCCGCGCCGCGCAACGCATCGAGCCGTTCTTCAAGCGCGCGCTGACGCGCGTTGCGAGAAAGCGCTGCGGCACAGGCGCAAAAGCGCTCGCGCGATCTTTCTGAAATCTTAACATCCGTTCATGTTCGCTCGTCGCCGCGCGGGATGAAAACCAATTTGTAAGCACAGGTCCGGGAAATTTGTCCCCAGCCTAAAAAAAATGTTGCGAAGCAGAATCAAAAGTCTTATTTCGAGCTTGCCCAATTTCGCACGTGCCTGTGGTCGTGTGTCAGTCGGTAGGTATCCGGACAAGAGGCCGGACAGCCGCCAAGGGATGAAGAACCGAGGGTCGCTCACGTTCGAGTGGCCAGCATCTCTCTCAAGAGATGCCGTTGAAGGTCTCTGCATCCTTTGCAACCGTGACTGGCAGCCGGAGGCGAACCGGCGCACCCCGCTCTCAACGGGGGACGCGACTTAAAGCAACGACGGATCGGGCTTTTTTGGTCTCTACCGGCATTCCAACGCCGGCGCGGGCTACTGAAAAGGCTTGTCCTTCATTGCCAGGTGTGCGGGCGGGAAATTCCCAACCAATCCACGGCAGCACATTCGGTCTGAGTTCAAGGCCTTGTCGCGTCTCCATCGTGCGGCAACGCCAGCAAACTCATGTCCGAGATCACATTTGAACGGGTCCCGTCGCTGGGCCGTTTGGAGAGTGCTATGACCGAACGTATTCAGGAATTCCTGCGCAACCGCCGCAGCGAGGGCCAGGACACCGAGCCGTGCCTCGTGGTCGACCTCGAAGTCGTGCGCGACAACTACCAGACCTTCGCGAAGGCCTTGCCGGACAGCCGCGTGTTCTACGCGGTGAAGGCAAACCCGTCGCCCGAGGTGCTGTCGCTGCTGGCCTCGATGGGCTCGTGCTTCGACACCGCGACCGTCGCCGAAATCGAAATGGCGCTGGCTGCCGGTGCGACGCCGGACCGCATCTCCTATGGCAATACGATCAAGAAGGAGCGCGACATCGCGCGCGCCTTTGCGCTCGGCATTCGCCTGTTCGCGGTCGACTGCGCCGCCGAAGTCGAAAAGATCGCCCGTGCCGCCCCCGGCGCCAAGGTGTTCTGCCGCATTCTCTATGATTGCGCAGGCGCCGAGTGGCCGCTGTCGCGCAAGTTCGGCTGCGATCCGGAGATGGCGGTCGAGGTGCTCGACCTCGCCAAGCGTCTGGGCCTGGAGCCGTGCGGCATTTCGTTCCATGTCGGCTCGCAGCAGCGCAAGGTGAAGGCGTGGGATCGTGCCCTGTCGATGGCCTCGACGGTGTTCCGTGACTGCGCCGAGCGTGGGATCAACCTGTCCATGGTCAACATGGGCGGCGGCTTCCCGACGCGGTACCTCAAGGACGTTCCTCCGGTCGTGCAGTACGGCCGGTCGATCTTCCGTGCGCTGCGCAAGCATTTCGGCAACCAGATCCCGGAGACGATCATCGAGCCGGGCCGCGGCATGGTCGGAAACGCCGGGATCATCGAGACCGAAGTCGTCCTGATCTCCAGGAAGAGCGACGAGGACGAGGTGCGCTGGGTGTATCTCGACATCGGCAAGTTCGGCGGTCTCGCCGAGACGATGGACGAGTTGATCCGCTACGCCATCCGCACCCCGCATGACGGTGCGGACATGACGCCGTGCGTGCTCGCAGGCCCGACCTGCGATAGCGCCGACGTGATGTACGAGAAGACGCCGTACCCGCTTCCGGTGACGCTCGAGATCGGCGACAAGCTGCTGATCGAAGGCACCGGCGCGTATACGTCGACCTACTCGTCGGTGGCGTTCAACGGCATCCCGCCGCTGCGGACCTACCACATCTGATCGGCCTCGTTTGAGGCTTGAATAGCGGGAGCCGGTGCGCCGGCTCCCTCCCCGTCATTTGCGATTTTTTGACAACGCTTCGCGCGGCTTGCCTGCCGTTGGAAGCGGGGACTGACGTGCCATGACTGCTTTGCGGAAGACCACCACTGCCCTCCTCTCCGATGCCGCTCCGTTCGCGATCCGTGCGGAGCGGGCCTCGGACGTCGCTGCGCGCGAAGCGCTGCTGGATGCCTGCTTTGGCGACAACCGCCATACGCGCACCTGCCAGCGCCTGCGCGACGGACGCGCGCCCGCCCAAGGCCTCGCCTTGTCGGCCGTGCGCCAGGGCCGGGTGATCGGATCCGTGCGGTTGTGGCACGTCAGCGCCGGGGGCATCCCGGCGCTCATGCTCGGCCCGCTGGCGGTGGAGGCATCCTCCCGCAGTTCGGCGTCGGGGCTGCGCTGATGGACCACGCGCTCGCGGCGGCGAAGGCGCGCGGCCATCGCGCGGTCATCCTGCTCGGCGACGCGCCCTATTACGCCCGCTTCGGCTTCTCGGCCGCGAAAACCGGCGAGCTGACGCTGCCGGGCGCGTTCGAGCGCGACCGGCTGCTCGGCCTCGAACTCGCCGAAGGCGGGCTCGACGGCGCCTGGGGCATGATCGCCGCCACAGGCGCGCCGCTGCCGAAAACAGGCAGCGCGGGCGCGGAAGGCGCTGCTCGTGCCCCGCGTGGCCTGAGGCCAGCCTCGACGGCCTCGGCAACTCACGCGGC
Source organism: uncultured Alphaproteobacteria bacterium (assembly GCA_963742935.1). Classification (GTDB taxonomy): domain Bacteria; phylum Pseudomonadota; class Alphaproteobacteria; order Rhizobiales; family Xanthobacteraceae; genus Bradyrhizobium. The sequence continues at coordinate 303,678 of CAVUOI010000007.1, forward strand.
TTCGAAGCGGCGGTTGCCGCGGTTGCGCGCGGCGAAAAGCCATTAAACCGCGCCAATCCCACTCCCCGATCAAGCTCTGGACCGAGGTACCAGATGCCCCGCCACCTGATTTCCACCGGCTCGCCCTTCGAAAAGGCCGCCGGCTACAGCCGCGCCGTCATCGACGGCGATTTCGCCTTCGTCGCCGGCACCACCGGCTACGACTACACGACCATGGCGATCCCGGCCGATGTCACAAGCCAGTCACGGAACTGCTTTAGGACCATCGAGGCCGCCCTGAAGGAGGGCGGCTTCGCGATGGCCGATATCGTCCGCGCGACCTATTACATCACCGACTCGCGGACGCGGACGCCTTCTTCGCGGTCTGCGGCGAAGTCCTCGGCGAGATTCGCCCGGCCGCGACGTTGCTGATCGTCGCTGGCCTCTGCAAGCCCGAGATGAAGGTCGAGATCGAAGTCACCGCCAAGCGCCGCACCGCCTGATCCCCGTTCCAGCGCCAGCACCATTTCGGAGACCCACCTATGAGCCCCTCCTCGCAAATCCATGCGAAAATTTCCGGCCCCATCGTCATGGTCGGCTTCGGCTCCATCGGCAAAGGCACGTTGCCGATGATCGAGCGGCACCTCGATTACGACAAGTCGCGCGTCACCGTGATCGATCCCAAGGACGAGGGCCGCAAGGCGCATTGCGAGAAGCACAATGTGCGCTTCATCCAGAAGGGCGTGACCAAAGACAATTATCGCGAGTTGCTGACCCCGCTGCTCACGGAAGGCGGCGGCCAGGGTTTTTGCGTCAATCTCTCGGTCGATACCGGCTCGACCGACATCATGGAGCTCTGCAACGAACTCGGCGCCCTCTATATCGACACCGTCAACGAGCCCTGGCTCGGCTTCTATTTCGATGCTTCGAAGGGCCCGGAAGCGCGCTCCAACTACGCCCTGCGCGAAGTGACGCTGGCCGCCAAGAAGGCGCGCCCCGCGGGCTCGACAACGGCCGTCTCCTGCTGTGGCGCCAATCCCGGCATGGTCTCGTTTTTCGTCAAGCAGGCGCTGCTCAATGTCGCCGCCGACCTGAAGCTCAATGCCCCCAAGCCGAAGACCAAAGCCGAATGGGCGGACTTGATGCGGCAGGCTCGGCGTCAAGGGCATCCACATCGCCGAACGCGACACCCAGCGCTCCAAGTCGCCGAAAGAGCCTGACGTCTTCGTCAACACCTGGTCGGTGGAAGGTTTCCTGTCGGAAGGCGTGCAGCCGTCCGAACTCGGCTGGGGCACCCATGAAAAATGGATGCCCGAGAATGCGCACACCCACGAAGCCGGCTGCGGCGCCGCCATCTATCTGATGCAGCCCGGCGCCAACACGCGCGTGCGCACCTGGTGCCCGACCCGCGGCGCGCAGTATGGCTTCCTCGTCACCCACAACGAGTCGATCTCGATCGCCGATTACTTCACGGCGCGCGACGCATCGGGCAAGGCGATCTATCGGCCGACCTGCCACTATGCCTATCATCCGGCTGACGATGCCGTGCTGTCGCTGCATGAAATGTTCGGCCGCGCCGCGAAGATGCAGGAAAAGCACCACATCCTCGATGAGAACGAAATCGTCGACGGCATCGACGAACTCGGCGTGCTGCTGTTCGGCCATGACAACAATGCCTACTGGTACGGCTCGCAGCTCTCCATCGAAGAGACCCGCAAACTCGCGCCCTATCAGAACGCCACCGGCCTGCAGGTGACCTCCGCCGTGCTCGGCGGCATGGTGTGGGCGCTGGAAAATCCGAACGAAGGCATCGTCGAAGCCGACGAGATGGATTTCGATCGTCTGCTGGAAATCCAGCTGCCGTATCTCGGCCCGGTGAAAGGCTATTACACCGACTGGACGCCGCTCACCGACCGGCCGGGACTGTTCCCGGAAGATATCGACACCTCGGATCCCTGGCAGTTCAGGAACGTGCTGGTGCGGTAGCCGCACCGGCAGCTGCGCCGGAGACGGCGGTGTGCGCGCGTAGCCACCCGGGTTGTTCCCGCTGCATTGCACGGCAGCATGCGGTTACCCCGATGTAGAACTACGCCGGGAACCCGGTTCGCTTGTAACGCTCGATTAATCCAATCGCGCGACCCTGAGGGGTAATCCTGCGACGGCACAGGGCCGTCGCCGAAACCCTGAACGAGGGCTCCCGGTTGGAGCGACCAACATGCGCGTCATTCTTGCCATCGTCCTGTCAGCTGCAGCCCTGGCCGCGTGCACGCCCGAGAGCAGCAACGACGTCACGGGCTCGATCGACAGCTGCGTCCGCAAGCTCTACACCCAGTACAATCCCAAGGACAAAAAACAGTGCGTCGCCGTGTGCATCGCCTGCGAGCGTGGCGTGACCACGACCTGCTCGACCGCCTGCACGCTGCGGGGCGCGCAGTAAGCGGCGAGCAATTGCCGCGCGTCACTTCGCCATGTAGTCGAACGCCACCGTCCCCAGTCCCAGCGTCAGATCCGCCTTGCAATGCAGCGCGGAGATCACCTCACGCACCGGCAGCCGCGCCACGTCGGCGAGCGCGTGCGGAAACAGGCCGAGCGCCGCGGGGCCGGTCCATGCCTCCTTCAGCGTGATGTCTTCGAGATAATAGCGCACCAGTTCGCAGATCCGCGGGCTACCGTCGACATGCGGGATGATCTTGAGCATGAAGTTCGGCGCCTTCATCCCCTTCAGCACCGCGTCGTGGTCGACCGCGCGGTGCTTGTAGCCCATGGTGGCGGAGGCGCAGAGCACCGAGCCGTAATGCAGGGTGCCGACCAGCACGTCGCTCTCGACGGCGATCTTCGGCGACGCCAGCTTCTTCGGAAAGCCCCATAGCTCGCGGCCGCCGGCGATCGGGCCCTCGTCGTCCAGATACATCGAGTGGACATAGGCGCCCTCCTCGCCTTTGAAGCGGACCGGGATCACCTGGCCGGTTTCGGTGTAATCGCCAAAGCCGGTTGAATCGGGCATGCGGATGAATTCGTACTTGACGATCGGCTCGGTGACTTCGAGCGGCTCCGGCACCACGGCGGCAAGCGCATCCGGGTCGGTGCGATAGGTGATGATGAAATATTCGCGGTTGAAGAAGCGATAGGGTCCCGCGCGGAAACGACGGATTGGTCAGCGGCATCGAATAGGCGGTTCTCCTGACGTCGTCGATTTTCATCGCTTGCCCTCAAATATCATTGATGATACGATGAGGGATTATGGGACAGCCGGCGACGACAGGCGAGGCCGTAAAATCGGCAGAGACGTGTCGCGGACATCGTACGATGCCGTCATATCCCTCAGGCGACGCCGCCGAGATAGAGCCGCTTGACGATATCGTTGGCCTTCAACTCGTCGACCGACTGCGCCGCGACCGCGATCTCGCCGTGGACGATGATGTAGCCGCGGTCGGCGATCCGGATCGCCTGGTTGAAGTTCTGCTCTGCCATCAAGACCGTCAGGCCGACGCGCTCCTTCAGTTCGCCGATCTTGGCGATGGTCTGCGACACCAATAGCGGCGACAGCCCGACCGAGGGCTCGTCGATCAACAGCAGCCGCGGCGAGGACATCAGCGCGCGCGCAATCGCCAGCATCTGCTGCTGTCCGCCGGACATGGTGCCGGCGAGCTGGTTGCGGCGTTCCTTCAGGGGCGGAAACGTCTCGAACGCCAGCGCGAGATTTGCCGGATGGCGCTGCGGGCCACTTTCCGGAAAGCGCCGAGCATCAGGTTTTCCGTGACCGTCAGCTTGGGAAACAGCCGCCGTCCCTCCGGCACCAGCGCGACGCCGAGATCGACGATCGCCTCAGGCGAGAGTTTGGTCAGATCGTGCGCCGCGCCGTCGATCGTCAGCGACAGACGGCCGCGGTCCGGGCGGACCAGGCCCATGATGCACTTCATCAGCGTGCTCTTGCCGTTGCCGTTGGTGCCGAGCAAGGCAACGGTCTCGCCGGCCTCGACATGCAGCGTCACGCCGCGCAGCGCCTTGACGGCGCCGTAGCCGGCATCGAGGCCCTCGATGGCGAGGCTAAGTGCCAAGATAGGCCTCCTGCACCCGCTTGTTGGCCATCACCTCGTCAGGCGCGCCGATCGCGATGATTTTTCCGGCGTCGAGACACATCACCCGCTCGGAAAAGCGCATCACCGCCTGCATGATGTGCTCGATCATGATGATGGTGATATCCTCTTCGCCGAGGCTGATCAGGAGATCGAGCACCTCGTCGACCTCGGAATTGGAAAGCCCCGCCATCGCCTCGTCCGAGATCAACAGCTTCGGCCGCACCGCCATCGCACGCGCAAGCTCCATCTTGCGCAATTCCACCTGGCTCAGCGTATCGGTCGGCGCGTCGGCCTTCGCGGCAAGGCCCATCCGCGTCAGGATCGACATCGCGACGTCTTCTTCCGGCAGGCTGGAGCCGACATTGGCAAAGTCGAGCCCGACCATGAGGTTTTCGAGCACCGTCATGCTCTTGAACGGCCGCGGGATCTGGAAGCTGCGGGCGATGCCGCGGCGCGCGCGCAAGTGCGGCGGCAATTGAGTGATATCCTCACCGCAGAACACCACGCTGCCGATCTGCGGACTCAGCGCGCCGGAAATGCAGTTGATCAGCGTCGTCTTGCCGGAGCCGTTCGGGCCGATCAGCCCGAAGCGTTCGCCTTTCCTGATATCGACGCTGATATTGTCGAGCGCGGTGAACCCGCCGAAAGTCTTGGTAAGGGTTCCGACTTGCAGCAGGGGCGCGTCAGGCGCGGCCGTCTCCGTCATGGCTTGCCTCCCGCGCGCAGGCGGTAGCGCGGCCGCAGCAGGCCGATGATGCCCTTGGGTGCGCCGACCACGAACAGCACCAGCATGATGCCGAGCACCAGCACGTTGACTTCCGAGGAGATCGTGACGGCGAGAAGCTGTTGCGTCGAGCCGAGCAGGATGGCGCCGAGCACCGGGCCGATCCAGTGCGCGGTGCCGCCGATCAGCGCCATCGCCAGCGCCGACACCGAGTAGTTCAGATTGAACGCCGACGAAGGATCGGCATATTGCAGGTACATGGCGGCGGGTGCCCCGGCCGCGGAAATCAGCGCGCCCGATATCATGCAGGCGACCAGTTTCAGCTTCAGCGTCGGCACGCCCGTGCATTCGGCGGCGAGTTCGTCGTCCCTCAGCGCCTGCAGGCCGCGCCCGATCCGGGAGTTCTGGATGTAGCGCGAGATCGCGACGGCGATGACCACCAGCACCGCCTGCACGAAGAACAGCATCTTCACGTAACTGTCGAACGGCGCCATCACCGGCGGCCGCTGGAGCTGGATACCCGCCGCGCCGCCGACGAACCGCCAGTTCATCACGACGGTCTCGATGATGATCGCGAGCGCGATGGTCGCGATCGAGAAGAAGATGCCGCGCATCCGCAAGGTCAGCAGGCCGACCGCAAAGCCGAGCAGCATGCCGATCACGCCGGCCGCCGCGATCTGCACCACGAGCGGCGCGCCGGTCGCCTTGAACAGGGAGACCGCCGTATAGACGCCGACGCCGAAAAAGGCGTTGGTGCCGAAATTGACGTAGCCGGCATAGCCGCCGAGGATGCTCCAGGCGACCGCGAGCGCGATGAATTGCAGGATAACGTAGCCGGCAAAGAACGGATATTCGTTGCGGACGATCTGGGTCATCGCCAGCACGGCGACGAGAAAGATGGCCACACCGGCCCAGAATGCGATGCTGTGGCTGCGCTTGTTCATCGGCCGAGCAAACCTTGCGGCCGGACGGCGAGCACGGCGAGCAGCA
>CAVUOI010000008.1:0-65826 GCA_963742935.1 uncultured Alphaproteobacteria bacterium
TACGCGGGATGTAGCCGTTGATGCTCGGCAGCAACGTGCCTTCGCGCGGCAGGAAGCCGTTGGTGGTGCCGGTGTGATCCTTCTGATAGACGCCGAGCACGGTCCAACTGGTGTTCGTCGTCGGCCGCCAGGTGATCGATGGGGCGAGCAGCACGCGATTATCAGGGACGAAATCGACCTGCGTACCGCTATCGCGGAACAGGCCCACGAAGCGATACAGGAATTCGCCGTCCTTGGTCAGCTTCCCGGTCGAGTCCAGCTGAATCTGCTTGCGACCGAAATTGTCGAACGAGACGCCGGCTTCGTTGTAGGTTTCCGCGCGCGGGCGCTTGGAAATCAAATTGACGAGGCCTGCGGTGGATGTATCGCCATAGAGCACCGATGCCGGGCCGCGAAAAACCTCGATGCGCTCGAGCATGTAGGGATCGACGCGCCATTCGTTGAAATTGTTGCGGTTGTTCACCCGCGTGCCGTCGAGATAGACGTTCGGGTCCTGGCCGCGAATTTTGAAGTAGTCGTTGCGTGAATCGACACCGCCGGGCTCGGCGAATACGCCCGGCACGTAGCGCAACGTCTCCTGGATGCTGCTGACGCCCTGGTCGCGTATGCGCTCGGCGCTGACGACCGAGATGGATTGCGCCGTCTGATTGAGAGGCGTGTCGGTCTTGGTGCCGGTGCCGCTCACGGTCGCCAGATAACCCTGCACGGGGCCGGTGGCACTCTCTCCCACCGAGGCGGCCGGCACGGCAGCTGGTGTGGCTGCTGCAGGATTGGGTGCCCGTGCCGCCCTGCGTCGACCGGTGGTCCCGGCAGACTGAGAGCGTTGTGGTGGGCGCGTCGCAGCAGGGCGTGGCTTGGCCTGTTCGACAACGACCGGCGGCAATTGACTGGGCGTCTGACCGAAGGCCGTAACATTCAACGACGTAACCGCGAACGCAACCGTGGAAGCACCAAACAGATATTTTACGTAGCTCATTCCCACCACTCGCACTGTAGTCCCCAATGACGAGAGGCACTGGTAACAACCGTGATGATGGGCTGAAAGCGAAATAGGGATCTTATTCCCGGCTCCGCCTTAGAATCAATTTTAGAACAGCTCTACGAATGCTCGCGGCAAAATCGAACATCATTCCGCAGCAACTGCTTGCGTGAGTGCGTGGCTGTTCTCGGTCTTTGCTCGCGCCGACAAGCGAGCCCGGCGTTTGCGATACCAGATCACGACACCCGTCACGGAGAGCGCGGCCACCACGATGCCCATGGCCGAGATCAGGATGCGGCCGGGAAGCCCAAGGATGCGGCCCGAATGCATCGGGAACTGGGCCTGCACGAACACATCCGCCGCGGTCCCTTGCCAGGGAATGCGCGCACCGAGCGGCCGGCCGTCTTGTCCGTCATAAAACAGCTGGGCCGGGCCAACCCCGCCGGCGCCGTGATCGTCACCTGGCTTGAAGAAGCTGACGCTGTAGATGTCGAAGAGCTGTGCGTAGTAGACGGCGCCGACCGGCGCGGACCAGCCTCGGCTCTGTCCGTCGGCCTTCCCTCGCTCGATCATGTCGGCGAATGACAGTTTGGGAATGGCCGGTTGGTCCGGCGGCGCCGGCGTGCGCTGCTCGTAAGGCGTCGGAGTATAGTTCGACACCTTCTTCATCAGCGGTGAGAAGACTTCAAAATAGAGATTGAGGGAAAAAGCCGTGAAGGCGACGACGAACAGCACGAACCATGTCCAGAGGCTGAAGGCGCGGTGAATGTCGAAGTTGATGCGGTACGCGCTGCCTGACGTCTTGATGCCCCAGGCCGGCTTCCAGCGCGCCCAGAAGCCACGATCGAGCTGCCGCGTCACGCTCGCGGACCGGGCGGCGTTCGCCCGCCGGCGGGCGGGCAGTGTCAGGTAGAACCCCACGAAACAATCGATCGTCCAGATGATGGCAATGATGCCGAGCAGGCGCATCCCCCATCGATCGCTGCCCCAGAATTCGGGGATGTGAAGCGTGTAATGCAGCTTGTAGAGAAAGGAGACGAAATTTTCGCGCGTCACGGGCCAGACCGAGCCCCAATAGCGACGGCCAAGTTCATCGCCCGTCACAGGGTCAAGGAACACCTGATTGTAGTCGACCTGAAATCGCTTGCCTGTGGCGGGATCGATCTTCGGCTCGACAAAAAATGCAAGCGAGTGCCCCGCCTCAGGCGTGATCGTGAGATAGCTGACGCGGACACGCGGGTCTCGCGCTTCGGTCAGATTGGCGAGTTCGATCGATGGCTTGGGGGTTCCCTGTGCTTTCGCTTCGGTGAGATGACTGTTCAGCCATTCGTCGAGGGCATGGTCCCAGGATATCACGGCGCCGGTCACACCCGAAAAGAACAGGAACGCAGCCGTAATGAGGCCTGCCCAGCGGTGAATCGTTACAAATGCAGTCCTCATCAAATCTCGCACCTCATATAAGTCGCCGTCGCACTATCAGAGGAGGAGCAAACTTTGCACAAGGGAGCAATGGTCTCGAAACCTGTCATTGATTTGGAATGATTCTATTTTCGCCGCGTGCTCTCGGCCGACGCGTACCGGCCTTTCCCGCCGCGGGTTCGAAAACAGCGCGTACCCAGCAAGCGCTGCGTGCCCTGACGCGACGATAGACGCGCGAGACGCCGGGGCAATTTGTGGAAGAGGACTGGTTCCTTCATTTGCAGGACTTGCGCCTGCGTCTCTTCGAGCCCGGACACCCGTTCACAAAATAGAAGCTGCAGGCGAAAAGTTCGCTCTAATCCTCGCTCGCCTTGAACCGGCTCATCCCCTTCAACACGAACGGCGCCAGCAGGGCGACCAGCGCGATGCCGAGCAGGGTGGCCGACATCGGGCTTTGCAGCAGCACCATGGGATCGCCGAGGCTGATGGCGAGGGCGCGGCGCAGCTGGCTTTCGGCGATCGGTCCGAGGATCAATCCGACGACGACGGGCGCGATCGGGAAATCGAACCGGCGCATCAGAAAGCCGAGCACGCCGAACGCCGCCAGCATCGACAGTTCGACGACCGAAGGTTTCGCCGCGATGGTGCCCATGGTCGCGAACACCAGAATGCCGGCGTAAAGCCACGGCTGCGGGATCGCGAGCAGTTTCACCCACAGGCCGACCAGCGGCAAATTGAGCACCAGCAGCATCACGTTGGCGATGAAGAGACTCGCGATCAGGCCCCACACGAGGTCGGGGCGCTCGGCGAACAGCAGCGGTCCCGGGTTGAGGCCGTATTGCTGAAAGCCTGCGAGCATCATGGCGGCCGTTGCGGAGGTTGGTAGGCCCAACGTCAGCAACGGCACCAGCGTGCCGGCGGCGGAAGCGTTGTTGGCGGCTTCCGGACCCGCGACGCCTTCGATCGCGCCCTTGCCGAATTCCTCCGGATATTTCGTCAGCCGCTTCTCGGTCGAATAGGACAGGAACGTCGGAATCTCGGCGCCGCCGGCCGGCAGCGCGCCGATCGGAAAGCCGAACATGGTCCCGCGCAGCCACGGTTTCCACGATCGCTTCCAGTCTTCCTTCGTCATCCACAGCGAGCCGCGCACCGCTTCGATCTTCTCTTCGGTGTGATGGCGGCGCGAGGCGACATAAAGCGCTTCGCCCAGGGCGAACAGGCCGACCGCAAGCGTCGTCACCTCGACGCCGTCGAGCAATTCGGGAATGCCGAAAGTGAGCCGGGCCTGGCCGGTGAGCTTGTCGATGCCAACAAGCCCGAGCGTCAGCCCGATGAACAGGCTGGTCAGTCCACGGATCGGCGAATCTCCGAAGGTTGCCGACACCGTGATAAAGGCCACGCACATCAGCGCGAAATAATCTTCAGGCCCGAAGCGCACCGCGAAATCCACCAGCCACGGCGCCAGAAACGCCAGCCCGATGGTGGCGATGGTGCCCGCGACGAACGAGCCGATCGCAGCCGTCGCCAGTGCCGGCCCGCCGCGGCCGGCCTTCGCCATCTTGTTGCCTTCGAGCGCAGTCGCCATCGACGCGCTCTCGCCGGGCGTGTTGATGAGGATGGCCGTGGTCGATCCGCCATACATGCCGCCGTAATAGATTCCGGCGAACATGATCAGCGAGCCGCCGGGATCGAGCTTGTAGGTGACCGGAAGCAGCAGCGCGACCGTGAGCGCCGGACCGATGCCGGGCAGCACGCCCACCGCCGTACCGAGGAACACGCCGATCAGCGCATAAAGTAGATTCATCGGCTGCACGGCGACAGCCATGCCATGCGCGAGCGCGGCGAAGGTTTCCATTACAGCAGTCTTTCCAGAGGCCCGGAGGGAAGGCTCAACGTCAGCAGCCGATCGAAGGCGAGGTAGATCAGGGTGGTCATGACGAGCGCGATGGCGGTGTCGGCAAGAATGGCGCGCCGTCCGAACGCCGCTGATGTCGTGACGAACAGCGCCGACGTCGCAAGGATGAAGCCGCCACCGAGACCGATGATCGCGATCAGGAGCGCGAGCCCGCCGAGGATCAGCAGCACGGCCTTGGGGTCGGCGCTTTCGCGCGGCGGCAGGTTGCCGCGCAGCGCGTCGACAAGATTACCGATGGCGAGAAGGCCGAGCCCGATCGCGATGACGACCGGCATCACCTCGGGCCCCATGCCGTACATCGTGGTGGCCGATATCTGGCGCGAGTCCCACACCAGCACCACGGCAAGTGCCGCGAGCGCGGCGGCAATGACGATGCCGGCGCGATCGACGCGGCGGGAGGCCGGCTCCTGCGGGAGCTCGGTCATGATTTGACGAGGCCGACCGACTTCAGCACGTCGGTGACGCGCGCGGTTTCCTTCTTCAGGAAGTCGGCAAACGCATCGCCGGCGAGATAGGCGTCATCCCAACCCTTCTGCTTGAGGATGTCCTTCCACGCATCCGACTTGACCATGTTCGCGATGGCATCGCTCAGCACCTTGCGCTGCTCCGGCGTGATGCCGGGAGGTGCTACCACCGAGCGCCAGTTGGCCAGCACGAGATCGATGCCCTGTTCCTTGAAGGTCGGGATGTCGATGCCGGCGATACGCTTCTCGGAGGTAACGCCGAGCGCACGCAGTTTTCCCGACTTGATCTGGCCTTCATACTCGCTGTAGCCCGAAATGCCCGCGGTGACCTTGCCGCCGAGAATGGCCGCCAGCGACTCGCCGCCGCCGGAGAACGGAATGTAATTGACCTTCTTCGCATCGGCGCCGATCGCGCCCGCGAACAACGCCGCCATCACATGGTCGACGCCGCCGGCCGAACCGCCGGCAAAGGTGACCTTGGCGATGTCGGCCTTGACGGCGGCGGCGAGATCCTGCGCCGTCTTGATCGGCGAATTCGCCGGCACCACGATCACCTGGATCTCCTCGGTGAGGCGCGCGATCGGCGTCACCTGTTCGAGCGTCACCGGCGATTTGTTCATGGCGAGCGCGCCGACCATGACGAAGCCGTTCACCATCAGCTGGTTGCCGTCGCCCTTGGCGCTATTGACGAACTGCGCGATGCCGACGCTGCCGCCGGCGCCGGCCACGTTCGTCACCTGGACGCTGCGCGCGATCTTGGCGGCGACCAACGCCTGCTGCATCGAGCGCGCGGTCTGGTCCCATCCGCCGCCGGGGGCTGCGGGCGCCATGATCTTGAGCTCGAGCTGCTGCGAGAGGGCAGGCGCGCTGGCTGCAAGCGTCAACGCGACGACCGCGCCGACCAGGCGCGTGGGGAACGGGATCATGGGGCTTCCTCCAGGCTCACGGCGAGCCACTCTGTGTCAATTCGCCGCATATCAACCGGAAAAGCCGCCGCTGTCCAGAAGGACTCTTGGCTATCGCGCGTGTTCCGCCGCCACGCTCATCCTACTTTGCATGGGGTTGTTTTCTCAGTTTTTGTTTTGCCCCTGGCAGGGCGTCAGACGCGCGCCACCGCGTGCGGGAACACAATCTCGATCAGCGTCCCCGAACGGCCGCCGGTCTTGATCTGGAATTTGGCGCGGTTGGCTTCGACCAGTGCTTTCGTCAGCGACAGGCTGACGGCCGAACTCTCGGTCCGGTCCGGCGGCGCGGAGGTGCGGAACGGCTGCAGCGCTGCGGCCACCTCATTGTCGTTGAGGCCGTGGCCGGTGTCGCGGACCCGCAGCATCACCTCGCCGAAATCGGACAGCGCGGTCGAGACGATGACCTGGCCGCCGGCATTGGCGAGATGGATCGAATTGCCGATCAGGTTCAGCGTGATCTGGCGCAGCGCCCGCGCATCCGCGACGACAGGCGGCAGCATCTGCGCGAGCGAGGTGCGGATGATGATGCGTTCGCGGTTGGCCTGCGGCTGCAGCACGCCGACGCAGCTCTCGACCAGTTCATTGAGGTTCTGATGGGTGAAGGCGAGATCGAGCTTGCCGGTTTCGATCCGGCTGAGATCGAGCAGGTCGTTGATGATGGCGATCACGCGCTCGCCGGAGGCGCGGATGTCCTTCATGTATTCGACGTAGCGCTCGTTGCCGAGCGAACCGAAGCGCTCTGCGATCATCACTTCGGAGAAGCCGATGATGGCGTTCAGCGGCGTGCGCACCTCGTGGCTGATCCGCGCCAGCACGTCGGCCTTGGCGTTGGCGGCGCGCTCGGCCTGCCGCCGCGCTTCGCGCAATTCGCTCTCGGTCTGCTTGGCCTGCGAGAGATCGCGGAACACCGCAAAGAAGTTCGGGCCGTCGGGGCGGGTGCGGCCCATGGTCATGGTCAGCGGAATGATGCCGCCCTTGCTTTCGCGGCCCAGCACCTCGCGGCCGTGATCGAGCAGACTTTCGACGCCGGACGCCTTGATGGCGGCGAGATATTCGAACACGCCGTGCCGGCTTTCGGGCGCGACCAGGTCGGCGAGATTGCGCTGCGCGAGTTCGTTGCCGTCATGGCCGAACAGCGCTTCGGCGCTGCGGTTGGCCGTATGGATGTTGCCGTCGGCGTCGAACATCAGGATGCCTTCGGCCGTGGTGTCGAGGATGGCGGCGAGGTCTTCGGCGTTCGCATGGCCGACATCGGACGGTTCGGTGTCCGATATCGCCGGTTCGGAAACATCAGGCCCCGCTACCGGCTCCGCCTGCGAGATCGCGGCCGCGATCGCCGCGCCCTCATGGCGGGTGCCTGAGAAGATCAGGGCCAGCGCCGAATTGCCGTCCCATGAAATCGTGTAGAGGCGGGCGTCGGCGGCCGATGACGGCGCGTCCTTGTCCGCATCTTCTGGCTGGCTCGCCGAAATCGTCACCGGCCGGCCGGTGTCCGATGTCGAGGAGGCGTTGGAGGTGCCGGGTTCGACATAGAGCGCGTCGAGGCCGCCGGCATCTTCCAGCGCGTGCAGGCTCGGATAGCCCATCCGGGTCAGGAAGGCGGGGTTGGCGTAGAGCAACCGGTCGAGCCGGTAGATCAAAATGCCGACCGGCAGCAGATCGAGCAGCGCCTTGTCGCGTACGGCTTCACCGCGCGCCGGCGGCTCGGGCGCCGCCAGCCATTCGGGCGGCGCGGAAGAAGCTTCGCGCGCAGCCTGTTCGAACATGGTGTTGCCGGCGTCCAGCGTCGCCTCGTTGTCGGTTTCGAGCCGCGCCGACAATTGCCGCGCGAGTTCGTCGAAGGCGTTGTTTTCAACCGGCGTCAGCGCCGGCTGTCTCGCGTCGCCCGGGACGCGGAACGGCAGGACGTTGGCGGCAGTGTCCGCCGGCAGATCCATGGCGGGTTCCGTCGGTGCGTCGCTGGCGGCGTTCTGGATGTTTTCCTGAACGCTTTCCTGGATGCTTTCCGCTGGGGCTTCCTTGGCGGCTTCCTCGGGAGGTTCCACGGGCGTTTCCAAATCGTTTTGATGTGAAGTCTCGACAGCGGAATTTTCGGCGGCGGAGTTGGAAGGTTCTGGCGGCGTCGTCATCCCGCCGGACAATTCCGCGAGACGTCGTGCGGCGAGCCGGGCGATGGCGTCGAAATCCCGGCAGACGCCGAAGCCGCGATAGCCGATGAAGTTTCGCGCCGCATCGAAGACCGGCAGGCCGGACAGTTCGACCGGCAAGGTGCCGCCGCCATCCGCCGGCCAGTTCAGCGTGATGCCGCTCCAGGTCGTCCCCGTCGCAAACGCCTGCATCATCCGGCCAGCGGGATCGAATCCAAGCGTCTCGGCGATCTCGCGCCATGGCCGGCCGAACGCGGCTGCGGTGCGTGGACCGATCAGGCCCAGAAATTCGTCGCTGCCGAGCGTGAAGCGGCCGTCGCGGTCCGTCTGCCAGGTGAAGCGCAGCGGCAGGCGGCGCGTTTGCGGCTGGCCGGCAACCGCTTCGATGTCAGGTGGCGCGTGCGTGGCTTCGGTCGCGGGCGGAATGGTTTCGACGGCGGGCGGCTCGGCGGCGTCAGCAGATTCGGCAAACGCGTCGAACAAGGCAAACTCGGCCGGTGCTTCGCCTGATTGCGCCGGCTGCTGGTAATCCGCCGTCGGCTGCGGCGCGATCGGTTGCTCGATCACGGGTTCGCTCGGCTGCAACACGGGCTCTGACACAATTGGCTTTGATGGAGGTGGCTCCGCAAATGTGGCGGCCGGCGGCATCTCGCTGCCGGGCCGTGCCTGCGCCGGGCGAGGCGTGATCAGCGCGATGTTGCCGGCGGCAATCAGAACGCCGTGGCTGCCATCGGCAAAGTCGACCCGCAACGCGCCGCAGGTCGCCAGCATGCCGGGCGCTGCGCCAAATCCCTGCAGGCGCTCCAGCCGGATGGCGCCGCCGGCGCGATCAGGCGGCCTGCGAGCCGCGCGATCTGCCGCCGGTGCCGGTCGGCAGGCCCAAAGGTTTTTTCGGCAAGGGCTGTGCTATCGGTCGCGCCGAACACGCGGGCGCCGGCCGGATTGGCCCACAGGATCCGCTTGCCGTCGGCGGTCCACAGCCAGGCGGGCAGGTGGCTCGCCGCATAGGCCGCCAATCGCGGATCGCTCGCGGCCAGCCCCTGAAGTTCCGCATCCGTCATTGAGACCACATCACCGTCCGGCATCGGCATCGGCAGCCAGAATGCCGACAGCGTTAAGCGATCGTTACTATCGCAAGCCGGCCGCGGCAGGTCCACGGCCGGACCGGGCAGGCGCCAACCTTAGCCATGGATAACCTTAACCCTGCCGGGGTTTTCTTCGGGGCTGTGCCTTGGCGACCCGCCTAGCGAGGTTGCTGGCGTCGGCCGTCGGATGCGGCTTGAATCCTTGGATCGCCTTCGCCAAGCCATGCATCTTTTACGATTAAATATGTCGCGTCGCACCCGAAATTGCATTGCGTTGCACAAATTTGACATGATATGGGTGCTTATTAGGCGAGCCCGTGGATGGGCACTTCCGTGAATGTGTGTGTGCGTGATCCCTCCGTCGTCCGGCCGATTGCCCCGGCGTCCGCAAGGGAGAACATCGTTTAACCCCATCGTGAAGGATGTAAGCCGTGACCAGCTCCACCGATCCCTTTTCTGCCTCCATCATCCCGTTCGAAGTCCCCGAGCAGATGCGCGCGTTTGCCGAAAAGGGTGTTTCGCAGGCCCGCGACAGCTACGCCAAGTTCAAGGATGCGGCTGAAACCCACAACGGCACCATCGAGGCCGTGTTCACCACGGCCAGCAAGGGCGCCAGCGATTACAACGCCAAGCTGATCGAGTTCTTCAAGGCGAATACCTCGTCCTCGCTCGATTTCGCCCAGGAATTGTTCGGCGTGAAGACGCCGGCGGCGGCGATGGAACTGTGGACCTCGCATGCCCGCAAGCAGTACGAGACCCTCACGGCGCAAGCCAAGGAACTCGCCGAACTCGGCCAGAAGGTCGCCACCGAGACCGTCGAGCCGATCAAGGCCTCGGCCTCGAAGCTCTACAAGCCGGCCGCCTGATCTTTTCCGGTATCGATGATGAAAAGCCCGGGCGGTCAGCCCGGGCTTTTTTGCTGTGTGAGCGGGCGCACGGAAGCCTCCAGCAAATGAACGCTAAATACCCCCGGGACGACATAATCCCTGACGCCGCGGCCTTGCCAAAACGAGGCGTTACACCTAGTTTCCGGCCCATTCGCGACCCCTCCTTTTTGAGGGCCTCGCGCAACGATGCAGTTGTAGCTCAGTTGGTTAGAGCGCCTGTCTGTGGAACAGGAGGTCGGTGGTTCGAGCCCACCCAACTGTACCAGCCCTCATTCTGCTGAATTGCCGCATCCGAACTGCCGCGACACTTGTGCTGTGGCGGGTCATCCACTCGTCCTTGCGAATCCCGAGCCGTTCACCCACAATTCTGCCAGATTTGCCGGGGGAACGGATGACGATTTTCAGAGCAGGGTATTTCCAGCTTGGGCTGCTGCTGGCCATGGCACTGGCGGTGTCCGCCGGACCCGCCGCCGGCCAGGGCTACACACCGGAACAGGAGCAGGCCTGCTCCGGCGACGCGTTCCGGCTCTGCAGTTCCGAGATTCCCGATGTCGGCCGAGTGACGGCCTGCATGGACGCTAAAAGATCCCAGCTCTCGCCGCCCTGCCGTGCGCTGTTCAGGTCGGATCCCGAACCCACGGAGGCCGCGGCGAGGCCGGCGGGCCGGCCGACCGTGATCCGCCCCGCCGCGCCGCGCAAGGCCGTGAGCGCCAAGCCGCGCAAGACCAAAAAGCCGGCGAAACCGGCATCCTGACGGCGCCGCGCCGATTTCAAGGCACGCTTGCGCGGCAGACTGACGCCTTGCGTGCGCTGTTTGCGATGAACATCTGCCTCAGGCAAGAGGAGAGGGTTCATTGAGCGAGCACCAGAAAGAACTCGACCGGCATTTTGCCTGGTTCGAGAACAAGCTGCCGCCGCGGCCGGCGAAGTTCGTCAACTGGATACGCAGGCCGTCGTCGATCTACGCCCGGGTTCCGATCGCCTTCCTGCTGGTCGCCGGTGGCTTTCTCAGCTTCCTGCCGGTGCTGGGACTCTGGATGCTGCCGCTCGGACTCGTTTTGTTCGCGCAGGATGTGCCGCCGCTGCAGAAGCCAATGGCGCGGGGGCTCGGATGGGTCGAGCGCAAATGGCTCGAACGCGAGCGTGCAAAACGTGAACGCATGAACGGCACCCAGTGAGTTGATCGGGCACTCAACCGGTGCCGTATCCAATTCGACCGCACTGATTTTCAGTTGTGACCGTACTCACACGTGTGACTCAAAAACCAGCCTTGTTGGCAATTACATGGCTGCATCGCGGCATCCCACAAATTTTTCTTTCGCGAATCAGCCCGGTGATTCATTTTCAGCTTCTGGGGTCAATCTGGAGGCCAAGGTATGAACGTCATAGTTTTCGCTTCGCGTAAGGGGGGCTCGGGTAAGAGTACCCTGGCTGCTCACCTCGCTGCCCATGTTCACAAGGCAACGAAGCCTATTCTGCTCGTCGATGCCGATCCGCAGGGATCGCTTACGCTCTGGCACAAATTGCGCGGCACCAACGAACCGCCGATCAAGTCCGCGGTGAATTCCGTCAGCGGCATCATCGCCGCCGCCAAGCGCGACGGCGTCGAATGGGTGTTCATCGACACGCCGCCGAATTTTTCGGCCGTCGTCGACGACGCGATCCGCAACGCCACGATGGTGATCATTCCGGCGAGGCCGGGCGTGTTCGACGTCAACGCGGTGCAGGAAACCATTCAGACCTGCCGCTCGGCGCGCAAGCCCTACGCGGTCGTGGTCAACGGCGCGCCTGCCGAACGCGACGGCGTCGAGAGCCGCATCGTCACCATTGCCCGCGAAGCCCTGGCGAAATTCCGTGCACCGGTGTGGAGCGGACAGATCACCAACCGCGCCGATCTGATCATGGCGCTCAGTTCAGGCGAAGGTGCCCGCGAATATTATGCGGAAGGCCGGGCCGCGGCCGAGATCACCAGGCTGTGGGGCGCGATCGAGCGTTCGATCAAGGCGATCCGCGGATCGGCGTCGGCTTCGGGCGCCATGCACAAGCAGGCGGCGTAACAACGCCGCTTCCTTTTTCGGGATTGATTTTTTGCAGTGACAAAGACGCGCGGCGCTCCGCGCGTTTTTCTTTTGTGCGCGGGCAAAATATCTCCGCGTCATTGCGCGGCCCGTGGGCTCGCGATGACGCCGTGGCGAAAGAAGCGGCCTACGCCACCATCAGCACGTAGAACACGACGACCGGGGACAGCGTCAGGATCACCGACCAGATGCCGACGGCCCACACGATGTCCTCGGTGGAAAATCCCTGTTGAGGGATGGTGTTGTTGCTTTCGAAGTGCACGACGCGCCCCCGCGTTTCTCGTTGCTGCTGCTATCTTGATACGCGACCAGTTTTAAAAACCTGGTTGCGATTTCCTTTGCATTTGACCACAGGTGCTACCGGCGATTAACCACCGCGGAATCCTGGTTAATGGCTGGTGAGGGCGAAGCCGCAACTTCGAGCGAACGTCCGGCCGCGACATTAAAATTTTATCGGTAGGTATTCCTCCTCAAAGAAGCATCACTTGGGGGGACGACAATGAACACGCACAACAATAGGTATCCGATCAGCGAACTCGCCCAGCGAGCGAATGATGTTCTGCTGGTGTCGTCGTTCGCCATCTGGGCGATGGTGCTCGGCTTCACGCCGGTGCTGACCTATCGCCTGCTGGTGAGCTGATCCCGTTTTCTCCCTCCCGCCATAGAGGCGAGAGGGAGCCGATCGGATAGTCAGGCCCGCCGCAGCAGCGATGGCCTGCTTCGCTCGATTTCCTCGTCGAGCAAGCCGGCGAGCTCGGCGCTTACCTCCACCATCGGCAGCCGCACCTCGGCGCTGTCGATCAGCCCGCCGCGCGCCAGCCAGTACTTCGCCGGCGCCGGGCTCGGTTCGGCGAACAGCAGCCGCGTCAGCACGGAAATTTCCTTCCAGCACGCCAGCGCGCCGTTGCGGTCGCCCAGCTTCATGAGCGTCCGCACCGAGGCGAACGCTTCGGTCTGAAGATGCGCCGACAGCAGGATCGCGCCATCGGCGCCGTCGGCGAGCGCTTCGTGATACAGCGCGTCTTCGCCGGTCAGCACGCGAAAGCCGGCCGGCCGTCTCCCCAGGAAGTCGATCGACTGCGCGCGGTCGGCACCGCAATCCTTCATGCCGACGATGTTCGGATGCGAAGCGAGCCGCAGCAGCGTTTCGTTGGTGAGGCTGACACCGGTCCGGTAGGGGATGTTGTAGAGCACGATCGGCCATGAGGCGTGGTCGGCGAGCGCCGTGAAATGCTGCACCAGGCCGCGTTGCGAGGGGCGCAGATAATACGGGCTCGCGATCAGATAGCCGTCGATCGGCCAGGTCGCCGTCTCATCCAGCGCATCCAAAAGCTTCGCCGTGGCGGCGCCGGACAGGCCCAGCAGGATCGGCAGGCGTCGGCCGCTGGCGGCGAGCTCGCTGCGCGTCATCGTCACCAGCCGCTCCAGTTCGTCCGCGCGCAGCGACATGCCTTCGCCCGACGTCGCCGCGAGAATGAAGCCGTCGATCGGGCCGGCCGCATAGTGCCGGACGATCCGGCGCAACGATGCCTCGTCGAGTTCGCCGTCGCGAAACGGCGTGATGAGCGGCAGCCACAGGCCGTGCAAGCGGCTTGCGAGATCGTCAGTCGGTTGGTCAGTCATCGTTCCATCTCCTCAGTGGGTGAGCCGGAGACGGGACCAATAAAAAAACCCCGTCCAAACGGCGGGGCTTCGGGATCGCAGGTTGCGGCAGTCTCAGCGCGCGCGTCGATCTCGGGTCCCCGGGTGGGGACCTTTTTTCGACGACAGAGCTGCGCACGAACGCGTGATCATGTGCGGATGATGCTGGCAGCGGACTTCCATGTCAATCGGCGGAACAGCGCGGAGATGGGCGCGAAAAAAAGCCGGGCCCAAGAGAGCCCGGCTTAAGGTATTGGCCACGTGAGGCCGACACAATCACCTTCCAAGAGGGATTACTGAACCACCGCGCCACTGGAGGAGGGGGACATATGCGCGACGCGATCGCTCAGCGTTCAAGTACTATGATCCCCATCAGCGCCCTGCGGCAAGCGTCCGAGAAGCATGTCTGACATGCGGTGAGCGGGCCCTTTATTAAATAGGCTTATCCGCAAGGCGGATGAAACGTTACGCGCGTCCAGCTCCTTATAGAAGGATGATCTCCGGGCCAACGCCTCGCGCTTGTCGCGAGGGAAAACCGGTCTTCACTTTGCGGACGACGCGCTAAGAAGGCCAGCGCTGCGCCTTGCTCACCACGAAATCACGGAACACCTGTACGCGCGCGACCGTCTTCAACTCTTCGGGATAGACGAAGTAGGTGTCGACCGCGATCGAGTTGGTCTCGCCGAACAGCTGCACCAGGCGGTTGTTTTCCTCGACCAGATAGTCGGGCAGGGCGGCAATGCCGAGCCCCTGCTGGCAGGCGCGGACCAGCCCCAGAATATTGTTGACCTTGAAGAAGGCCTCGCGCGGGCCCGAACCGTTGCGGCCGGCGTCGATCAGCCAGGCGCGATTCTGCAGATGCGGCGGAACCTGCGCATCGCCGAGCATGATGATGCGGTGCGAGTTGAGGTCGTCGAGCGTGCGCGGCGTGCCGAAGCGCTTGATGTATTCGGGCGAGCAATAGGCGTGGAAGCCGATCGTGAACAGCTTGCGCTGGATCAGGTCCGGCTGGGTCGGCTTGCGGGTGCGGATCGCCACGTCGGCTTCACGCATCGACAAATCGAGATCCTCGTCGGTGACGATCAGCGAGATGCGGATGTCCGGATAGAGCGCGGTGAACTCGTCGAGCCGTGGGATCAGCCAGTTGATGCCGAGCGCGGGTGGCGTGGTGATCTTGAGGTCGCCGCTCGGCCGCTCGCGGCTGTCGGTCAGCTTGGCGCGCGCCGCCTGCAACTGCATGAACACGTCATGCGCGGTGCGGAACAGCAAATCGCCCTGTTCGGTGAGGATGAGCCCGCGCGCATGGCGATGGAACAGCGACACCGCGAGTTCCTGCTCCAGCGCGCTGACCTGCCGCGATACCGCTGATTGCGAAAGTCCGAGCTGTTCGCCGGCGTGGGTAAAGCTTCCCGCCTCCGCAGCCGCGTGAAAGACTTTCAGCTTGTCCCAATCCATGTCCTTTGATCCGTCCCGTGTTCTTGGCATGATTATTCAGCCGCCGCGCGATCGCTCGCGCGCAAAGCCAGGAAGCGCTCGGCCTCGAGCGCCGCCATGCAGCCGAGGCCGGCCGCCGTGACCGCCTGCCGCCAGGTTTCGTCAGCGACGTCGCCGGCAGCGAACAGACCGGGGATCGAGGTGGCGGTCGAGTTCGGCGCCACTTCAACATAGCCGGAGGATTTCAGCTTGACCTGTCCTTTGACGAGGTCAGTTGCGGGCGCGTGGCCGATCGCGATGAAGACGCCATCGGCCGGCACTTCGGTCAGCGTGCCGCTCTTGACGTTCTTCAGGCGCACATGGGTGACCTTGCCGGGATTTTCGGTGCCGCAGATTTCGTCGATCGCCGCATCCCAGACCACCTTGATCTTGGGGTGCTTGAACAGGCGATCCTGCAGGATGCGCTCGGCGCGGAAATGATCGCGGCGGTGCACGATCGTTACCTGCGAAGCGAAATTGGTCAGGAACAGCGCTTCCTCGACTGCGGTGTTGCCGCCGCCGACCACGATCACTTCCTTACCGCGATAGAAGAAGCCGTCGCAGGTCGCGCAGGCCGAGACGCCATATCCCTTGAACTTTTCTTCGGACTCCATGCCGAGCCAGCGCGCCTGTGCGCCGGTGGCGAGGATCACGGTTTCCGCCAGATAGACGTCGCCGCTGTCGCAGGTCAGGCGGAACGGACGCTCCGCCGTTTCGAGCTTGTTGACCAGGTCGGTGACGATCTTGGTGCCGACATGCGCGGCCTGCTTCTCCATCTGCTCCATCAGCCAGGGACCCTGGATGACGTCGGCGAAGCCCGGATAGTTTTCCACGTCGGTGGTGATGGTGAGCTGTCCGCCGGGCTGGATGCCCTGGATCAGGACCGGCTCCAGCATCGCGCGCGCCGCGTAGATCGCCGCGGTGTACCCGGCGGGGCCGGAACCGATTATGACGACCTTGGCATGGATAGGCGCGGGCATCGGCGGATCCCTCTCTTATTCGGGGGTTTTGTTTATGACTGAGCAGAAAGCGCCCGGAAGGAGCTCGCGGGGCGCTGAAAGTGTCAAATCCAAGTCTAGGACATCTGGGTAGCTATGCAAGAATTGCAATTCATCCCAGCGAATTTTCCCCGGAACTGGGGTAACAAACGCGAAATGTGGCGCTGCACGCGCAATAAAATTGCGCAAGGAGTGCGGCCTGCGCTAAGAGAGTTTCCGTAAAGATGCCGCTCAAGGCGGCCAGAATTGGGGAACCCGACGCGCGTGTCGAAGAAATCTTGACGAAATCGACCTCAAAATCCTCGCCGAAATCCAGGCCGACGGCCGAATCACGAATGTCGAACTGGCCAGACGCGTCGGCATCTCGCCGCCCCCCTGCCTGCGCCGGGTCCGCACGCTGGAGGAGGCGGGGTACATCCTGGGCTACCGGGGCTTGCTGGATCCGCGCCGGCTCGGCTTCGACGTCACCGTGTTCGCGTCCGTCCATCTGTCCAGCCAGGCGGATGCGGATTTGCGCGCGTTCGAGGAGTTCGTCCGTGCCGAGCCGCTGGTGCGGGAATGCTGGATGCTGTCGGGCGAGGTCGACTTCATCCTCAAATGCGTCGCGCCTGATATGGCGACGTTTCAGAATTTCGTCACGCATCTGACCGCAGCGCCCCATGTACGCAACGTCAGGACGTCGCTGGTGCTGCACAATTCGAAATATGAAGCGGCCGTGCCGCTCGATGTGAAGGTTGCGAGCTGAGGCGATTGGTTGGCGAAGTTTTGTAGGGTGGGCAGAGGCGCGAAGCGACGTGCCCACCATCCATCGTCAAACGAGACGCGAGATGGTGGAGACGCTACGCTTTGCCGACGCAATAAATCCGAACGTTCTCAGTTCTTCTTCCGCATCATCGCGTCGAGACTGATCGGGCCGCCGCCGGCAGTCGACAGGTAGAGGCAGGCGAAGCAGAACGCGATCGCGAGTGTGCCGCCGTTGATAAGCGGAAAGAAATTCTTCGGCGCATGACCCATGAAATAGGCGAAGGCCATCTCGCCGGCCAGTATGAAGGCGACAGGGCGTGTGAACAGGCCTACCAGCAAAAGAGCGCCTAGGATCAACTCGATCAAGCCGGCCGCGCCGGAGAGCGACATCAACTGCACCTTGTTGAGGAAGACGTAAGCGTTGCCGTCGGGAATGACCGGAAATTTCAGTATCTTCGCGACCCCGAATTGAAACAGCAAGAGTCCGGTGATGAAGCGAAACAGGCTCAGCGCCACCGGTTGATATTTTGCGAGCATCTTGTCGAGTTGGTCCATGTCGTCCCCCTTGATTGGTAAGCTAGAACTGTAGTCCCACAACATTACACGGTGTTGGCCGATAGCGTGTGATGCGGACACAACACCTGTGAAGCTGAATCATTCCCGTTGCGTGCCACGGCTTCGCGGGATTGCGGCGCAGCAAGGCAGCTTTAGACTCAATCAGGCCGTGGCGTTGTTCGATTGATTACAAATCGGCAGCGCCAACAAAAAAGCCGCGTCGAAACGCGGCTTTGCTGCAACGGTCACCCGCAAGTGACTATCGCCACTCGACCTTGGTGATCTCGTACGCCTTGGCGCCGCCGGGCGCCACGACTTCCACGGTCGCGCCCTTCTTCTTGCCGATCAGGGCGCGGGCCAGCGGCGAGGTGATCGAGATACGGCCCTTCTTGGCGTCGGCTTCCACCTCGCCGACAAGCTGCCACACCGCCTTCTTTTCGGTGTCCTCGTCGATCAGCGTCACGGTCGCGCCGAACTTGACGGTGTCGCCCGACAGCTTGGAGATGTCGATAATGTCGGCGCGCGCCAGCTTGTCTTCGAGCTCGGCGATGCGGCCTTCATTGTGCGACTGCTCTTCCTTGGCAGCATGGTATTCCGCGTTTTCCGAAAGGTCACCATGCGAGCGCGCCTCGGCGATATGCTCGATGATGCGCGGACGATCCTCCGACTGGCGCTTCTTCAACTCGATCTCGAGGGCGGCATAGCCGCCAGCGGTCATCGGTACCTTTTCCACCATTTCTTCCGTCCTTCCATCGTGCGAGCCACCCGGGGGCGTCGCGCGCACGAGGCATTTTTTTAGATTTCGATTAGGGCTTTCATGGCCCGCATGAGCCCTGCCAGCTTATTAAATTTTCGGCCCGCTCACGGGCGTACTCAACATCCAGACGAGCGGTGAGTTCCTGCCAGAAGGCTTTATTGCCAATCGTTTAGCGGGCATTTCGCCCGTCTAACGATCAGTTTTCGGAAAAGTAACTCTGCAGGGTGCGGACCTCAAGGTCCCCGCCCAGATAGGCGCGAATGCCCTGGGCGGCCGCCACAGCTCCCGAAAGAGTGGTGTAATATGGCACTTTATGCAAGAGGGCAGCCCGCCGCAGCGAACGGCTGTCCGCCAGCGCCTGCGGGCCCTCGGTGGTGTTGAAAACGAGCTGGATGTCGCCATTGGTGATCGCGTCGACGATATGCGGCCGTCCTTCCAGCACCTTGTTGACCTTTTCGGTCGGAATACCCTCGTCGGTCAGGAAGCGCTGGGTGCCGGATGTGCCCATCACCTTGAAGCCGAGCGAGTGCAGCAGGCGGACCGCCTCAGTGATGCGGTGCTTGTCGCTCTCGCGCACCGACACGAACACGGTGCCCTTGTGCGGCACGCGGGTGCCGCCGCCGAGCTGGCTCTTGGCGAAGGCGATCTCGAACGAGCGGTCGATGCCCATCACCTCGCCGGTCGAACGCATCTCCGGGCCGAGCACGGTGTCGACGCCGGGGAAACGCGCAAAGGGGAATACGGACTCTTTCACGCCGACATGGCCGAGCTTGCGCTTCTTCAGCTTGAAATCCGCCAGCTTCTCGCCGGCCATGATCCTTGCTGCGATCTTCGCCACCGGCGTGCCGACCACCTTGGCGACGAACGGCACGGTGCGCGAGGCCCGTGGATTGACTTCGAGCACGTAGATGTCGCCGTCCTTGATGGCAAATTGCACGTTCATCAGGCCGACGACGTCGAGGCCGAGCGCAAGCTCGCGGGTTTGCCGCTCGAGCTCTTCGATCATCTTGGCGTCGAGCGAATGCGGCGGCAGCGAACAGGCGCTATCGCCGGAGTGAATGCCGGCTTCCTCGATGTGTTCCATGATACCGACGATGAAGGTGTCCTTGCCGTCGCACAGGCAGTCGACATCGATCTCGGTGGCGTCGGACAAATAGCGGTCGAACAGCAGCGGGTTCTTGCCGAGCACGGTGTTGATCTGCCCAGTCTTGTCGTTGGGGTAGCGCGCCCTGACGTCGGCCGGCACCAGCTCGGGCAGGGTGCCGAGCAAATAATCGTTGAGCTGGTTTTCCTCGCGGATGATCTGCATCGCACGGCCGCCCAGCACATAGGACGGGCGCACCACCAGCGGCAGGCCGAGATCGGCCGCTACCAGCCGCGCCTGCTCGACTGAATAGGCGATGCCGTTCTTCGGCTGCTTCAGGCGCAGCTTGTCGAGCACGCGCTTGAAGCGGTCGCGGTCTTCGGCGAGGTCGATGGCGTCGGGCGAGGTGCCGAGGATCGGCACGTCGGCCGCTTCCAGGGCGCGTGCCAGCTTGAGCGGGGTCTGGCCGCCGAATTGCACGATCACACCGTGCAGCGTGCCGTTCTGACGTTCGGTCGCAATGATCTCCAGCACGTCTTCAGCGGTGAGCGGCTCGAAGTAGAGGCGGTCGGCGGTGTCGTAGTCGGTCGATACCGTCTCCGGGTTGCAGTTGACCATGATGGTCTCGTAGCCGGCGTCCGCAAGCGCGAAGCAGGCATGGCAGCAGCAATAGTCGAATTCGATGCCTTGGCCGATCCGGTTCGGGCCGCCGCCGAGGATGACCACCTTCTTCTTGTCTGACGGCGCGCTCTCATCGGCCAGCGCGCCCGCGAACGGCGATTCGTAGGTCGAATACATGTACGCAGTGGGCGAGGCGAATTCGGCGGCACAGGTGTCGATGCGCTTGAAGGCGGGACGGACGCCGAGCGCGTGCCGCTTCGCCGTCACCTCGGCCTCCGAGGTCTCGGACAGCACGGCAAGGCGCGCGTCCGAAAAGCCCATGGCCTTTAGCGTGCGCATGCCGAACGCGTTGGGCGGCAGGCCGCTGGCCTTGATCTTCGATTCCATGTCGATGATGCCGCGCATCTCGCCAAGGAACCATGGATCGATCTTGCAGGAATTGAATATCTCTTCATCGGACCAGCCGAGCCGCATCGCCTGCGCCACCTGCAGGATGCGGTTCGGCGTCGGCGTGCCCAGTGCTGCGCGGACAGCGTTCTTGTCGTCGTGTTGGCCAAGTCCCTCGATCTCGATTTCGTCGAGCCCGGTCAAGCCGGTCTCCAACCCGCGCAGCGCCTTCTGCAGGCTTTCCTGGAAGGTTCGGCCGATCGCCATGACTTCGCCGACCGACTTCATCGAGGTCGTCAGCGTGTGGGAGGCGCCCGGAAATTTTTCGAACGCGAAGCGCGGGATCTTGGTGACGACGTAATCGATCGTCGGCTCGAACGAGGCCGGCGTTGCGCCGCCGGTGATGTCGTTGGCGATCTCATCGAGCGTGTAGCCGACCGCAAGCTTGGCGGCGACCTTGGCGATGGGAAAGCCGGTCGCCTTCGACGCCAGCGCGGAAGAGCGCGACACGCGCGGATTCATCTCGATCACGACCATGCGGCCGTCGGCGGGATTGACGCCGAACTGCACGTTGGATCCGCCGGTCTCCACCCCGATCTCGCGCAGCACCGCCAGCGAGGCGTCGCGCATGATCTGGTACTCTTTGTCGGTCAGCGTCAGCGCCGGCGCAACCGTGATGGAATCGCCGGTATGCACGCCCATCGGATCGAGGTTCTCGATCGAGCAGATGATGATGCAATTGTCTTTCTTGTCGCGCACCACCTCCATCTCGAACTCTTTCCAGCCGAGTACGGATTCCTCGATCAGGACTTCGTTGGTCGGAGAAGCGTCGAGGCCGCGTTCGATGATGTCGAGGAACTCTTCCTTGTTGTAGGCGATGCCGCCGCCGGTGCCGCCCATGGTGAAGGAGGGGCGGATGATCGCCGGCAGACCGATCTCGGACAGCGCCATCAGCGCCTGGCCGAGCGCGTGCTCCTGGTAGCGCTTGCGGCGCTCGCTTTCGCCCAGCGTCCATTGCCGTTCGAGCTCTTCGAGCGCGGCACCGGACAGCTTCTCGCGTTCGGCGTGGTGTTTGTCGCGATAGGACTTCTTCAGCGCCGAGGCGTTGGCGAGCCGCGACTTCGGCGTCTCGAGCCCGATCTTGGTCATGGCCTCGCGGAACAGCTGGCGGTCCTCGGCCTTGTCGATGGCGTCAGCCGTGGCGCCGATCATCTCGACGTCGAACTTGTCGAGCGTGCCCTGGCGGCGCAGCGACAGCGCGCAGTTCAGCGCGGTCTGGCCGCCCATGGTCGGCAGCAGCGCAAAGCCGCCCGGGATGACGTGGCGTTCTTTTTCGATGATCTTGGCGACGATTTCCGGGGTGATCGGCTCGATATAGGTGGCATCGGCCAATTCCGGATCGGTCATGATGGTGGCCGGATTGGAATTGACGAGGACGATGCGGTAGCCCTCTTCCTTCAGCGTCTTCACCGCCTGGGTGCCCGAATAGTCGAATTCGCAGGCCTGGCCGATCACGATCGGACCGGCGCCGATGATCAGGATGGTGGAGATATCTGTTCTTTTGGGCATCAGCTCTCAGACTGGAAATTGGGCACAAAAAAAGGGCGCGCATGCCGCGCGTCCCCTAAGCCAAGAGCGCGGGTCACCCTCGCGCGCGGGTGGTCTTTAGACCAGATTCCGCACCCGCGTAACCCCCAAAAACGGGCCATCAACGGGGATTTCCCACCTTCGCCCTTCGGGCTACGGCGTGGCAAGCCCACCATAGGGCGAGATGAGGGGGGCTGGTGTTGTTCGGCGGGCTGGCTTGCCTAGCCGAGGTCCGCCTTCGCTCTGCGAGCTACGGCGGGACAGCCTTCGCTACGGGAGGGCTTGCCTAGCCGAAGCTGGCGGAGCCAGCGAAGGCTGGAGGCCCGGCCTGGATTTGAACCAGGATAAAGAGCATTGCACTGCTCCCGCGTCGACGCTTCCGCCACCGGGCCATGGTCATCATCGCCGATCACGGCGCGGTGAACCATCTCTTCCGCGACTTAGGGTTAACAATCCGGGACGGATATCAATGAAGCTGCAGGGCGTGCCGGGCCACAAATGTCATCCGCGAGGGATTGTGTCCGATATTCTGCGGGGCACGCACGGCGGAGAAGCCGGCCCGGGCGAGTTTCTCGATCATTTCATTTTCGCGATAGCGCTGCAGCCCGATGCGGGTGCGCAGGTGTCGGTAGTCCGACAGCGCGGTGCTGGCCAGTCCGTACAGCGCGTCTTTCAAAAAACCGTGGGCCTTTGCGAATTTCAGCAACGCGAGCACGTCCCTGAACATGCCGACCTGCGGCCGCAGGATGTCGCCCAGCACCAGGCGGCCGGCGGGCTTCAACAGCCGGCGAACGACGGCGAACGCCGTGTCGAGCTCTTCCGGCGTCATGTATTGCGCGACCGAGTTCATGACGACGAGATCCACCGCATCGTCCATCTTCCTGAGATCGTCGAGGGAGCGGACGCGGATCTTGGTGTTCGGTGCAAAGCGCGCGATCAGCCGGCCGCGGACACCTGGGGCGGGCTCGGCCAGATACAGCTTGCCACAGGCGTCGGCCACCTTGGCGGCGGACAACGCCTCGCCGCAGGCATAATCCAGCACGACGGCGTCGGGCGAGGAGATGTAGCCGATGATGTCGCGCGCAATGATCTGGAAATGCAGGTCGCGATGCAGCTTGCTCGCATAAATCGTATGCGTGGAATCGTAATAGTCGATCCAGTCGTCCATGCGCGCGGGTCCGGCAAACGGCCAGTTCCGATTGCGGAACCAGCCAGAAAGTGATGCGTTAAGTGGTCCGACGGCCAAAGTCCACCGCCGCCAGTTTCCGGGTTCCTAACAGGAAGGTGCAACGTGAGCAAAACCAACAATAAATCCGCCAAGGTTTCCCCTGATCTCGACACACCGACCGATCTGAAGCCGGCCGCCGTCGAGAAGATTTCAGCCGCGCTCAACGTCCTGCTGGCCGATGCCTTTGCGCTCTACCTGAAGACCAAGAACTTCCACTGGCACGTCAGCGGCCGGCATTTCCGCGACTATCACCTGATGCTGGACGAGCAGTCGGAGGCGATCTTCGCGACCACCGACCAGCTTGCCGAACGCGTGCGCAAGCTCGGTGGCATCACGCTGCGCTCGATCGGCCAGATCGCCAAACTGCAGACCATTCAGGACAACAACGACGACTACGTGCCGCCGCGCGAAATGCTGCGCGAACTGATGGAAGACAACAAGAACATGGCGGCGGCGATGCGCAAGGCGCACAAGCTTTGCGATGATAATGAAGACACAGGTACCGCGAGCCTGCTCGAACAGTTCATCGACGAGACCGAGCGGCGAACCTGGTTCCTGTTCGAAGCCAGCCGTCAGGAAGGCGACAACGCGGCCTGATCGCGGGTGCGCTTGAGCAGGCGCGACAGGGGCGGCCTTGCCGTCCCTGCGGCCTGCGGCGGCTGCCTGCAAGACATTCCCGTGGCGCTCAGGCTGGTTTTGCGCCAGGCTGGTTTTGCGGTAGGCTGGGCCGCGCTCTCGCAGAGCGGCTGCCCGAAGCTTTTGCTGCGATCCCAAGGAGGCGGGGATGCCTATCTCTTTTTCGATGATCGTTTTGAGCTCGCAGATGGTCGTTGCGGTGGCAGACCGAATGCCGAACTTCGACGTTGCGCGGAGTTGCAAGCTCGACGTTGCCGCCACCACCGGCCTCTCCGTTGACCAGTCGATCAAGAGCTGCGTGAACGATGAACAGAAAGCGAAGCGGCAGCTCGCAGGCCAATGGTCGAAATTCCCCGCGCCAAGCCGGGCAAGCTGCACCTCGCAGGAGAGCGTCGGCGGCACGCCGAGCTACGTCAGCTTGCTGACATGCCTGCAGATGGGGCAGTGGAACCGTTAGCTGTTCTGGGCTGGTTTCATGGTCGGCTAATGGTCGAACTCGCTCAGCGCGATGCGCACCTCGCGGGCAAAATCGACCAGCGAGATTGTGAAAGCGCCCAGCGAAATCAGGAAGAAGATAGCCACCCCGCGCTCATGCTGGAGCTGAAAGAACGCGGTTACAAACGCCACGATAACAAGAAGCGTCACCGAAATGCTGGCGACCACCGCCCAGAAGATGGCCCGGTTCATCATGGCCGCCCGCCGCATCAGGCGTGGTAGATCGACCTTGAGCCGGGATCGGACGGTGTCGTGATCCGGTATCCCGTTCAGGACCACAGTGCGGTCGATGACCCGGTTCAGGCGGGAAATCAGGACGGCAATGAATGCAGCCAGCGCGCCGAGAAGAAACGCGGGCGCAGCCGCCTGTGAAATGACGTTCGATAGCTGACTGACGGATGGC
This sequence comes from uncultured Alphaproteobacteria bacterium, assembly GCA_963742935.1. GTDB lineage: Bacteria > Pseudomonadota > Alphaproteobacteria > Rhizobiales > Xanthobacteraceae > Bradyrhizobium. The sequence goes on from CAVUOI010000008.1 coordinate 24,549, forward strand.
GTATCTGGATACATTGGACCCGTGCTCTGCGAGACATCGATTCGCTGAGTGTCTCGCGAACGATCGGCCCGCCCCAGCGGCCCGATCCTAATATTTTCTGACGATCGGTTTTGTTGTCGGAGGCGCGCCCGGCGCCGGCGGCGAGATGGCGAAGGTGACCCAGGCATTCCAGCCGCTGGGACGGTTCTCCGCGGCAAACTCTCCGTAGGCCTTGAAGTTAAGATAGCCCTGCATGTCGCCGACCGGAAACAGGAATCCGATCTGGGGACCGACGCCAACCACCTGGGATTGGAAGCAGCCGACACGGTCGCCGGAGCCGCTGTCGCAGCCGAGCCCCTTGTAGACATAGCCCACGAGGCCAACCATGACCTGCTTCGACAGGAACTGCGATGCACCCCAGTCGAAGTGCATATCGACGCCGCTTTGATATTGCGTCGCGGTATTCTTGAAATTGTAGGTGAAGCCGAGCACGCCGGAGAATTCGTGGCCGGTCGCCGGATTGAAATAGGTATAGCCGCCGCCGCCGTCGATCGCGCCGTGTCCGATGCCAATATTCGACAGGCGGTCGGATTGGTAAGCGCCAACCGGGATGCCGCCGGTGACATAGGTCATGTAGTTGTGGACGCCGGCATTCCAGCGCAGGTTGAATTGCGGGATCACATCCCCAAAGCCCCATGTCGTGTCGCTGATGCTGTCGGACCGCGAGAAGGGGACACTGTTGCCCAACGGGCCCGTGACCACGCCGGACAAGGTCCCCGCCAGGCTGGTGCCGACGACGCCATAGGCTGCTACCACGGACACCGACGCCTGGCCGCCGAGAACCGGCGTCGCGAAGACATAGGTCGGGATCACAAAGCCAAGATTGCCGGTGGCGTTGATATTCAAATTCAGATTTGCGTTGACGGTAAGGTTGCCCGGAACCCTGCCGAGCGAGAATTCGCGTGCACGCGCAACGTCGGCGCCGGCCGATACGGAGGTATGATAGTAAACCGTCGCCAGCGACCAACCCGGCTGTTGCGGCGTGGCCGCGAGGCTACCAAAGAAGCCGGGGACCCAGAAGCTGATGCCGTTTTCATCGGCGCGTGCCGCGCCGGGAAGGGCGGCCAGCATCGCAATCGACAGGCCGGCACCTGCATATTTGAGAAGGGGGTTGAGTCCCCGATTGAATGGTTCGTGCGCCATCAGCTGCCCCAATGCCCTGAGATCACATTGATCAAGCCAAGATTGGCATGGATTGAATGTCTCGTTGCAACCTATTGGCGTACGGAAACGGTCCAGATCGAAATTCCATCGCGACTGTTGCCCCAAAGTCGCGAGAGACCGCCTGCTATTCACTGTAGCGGGCATAGCGAAGACGACTAGCGTCCCGGACCGCCGGCTTGGGCGTGGGCTCCTGCGAAATGGAGTGCCGGGAGCGAGCCAACTCCACCGACACATCCTCTTCGGGTGGCAGTTTTCATGACTCTGGACGTTCAATTTCGTTCGTGTCGAACCAGCCGACATCAGTAGCGGATCTATGAAGCCTTCTCGATGCCGGGTGGCCGCCAGGTGCCTGTGCCCGGTGGCAGGATCGATGGTGCTTCGGCCTTCGGCCAGTACAGTCGCATGACGAGATAGATCGTGTCATTCGGCGCGGGGAGCCAATTGGCCTCCTTGTCCGCGCCCGGACTATCTTTCTGGATGTAGAGCGTCATCGAGCCGTCAGCGTTCTTTTTCATCCCTGACAGCATCGGCGAATTGATCAGGTAGCGATTGATCGGGTTCTTGATCAAATACTGACTCTTGCCGTCATACATCGTCACCGACCAGAAAGCGTTCACCGGCGGCAATCCGTTAGCGGGGAAGGTGATTGTGTAGTTATGCTTGCTGCCGTCCAGCGGCTCGCCAGTCGCGTCGGTGCGGGTGTAGGGATACATGGCTTCGACGGCGTCGTTACCATACAGACCGCCTTTGGCAGCGCCAGCGCGCATCAGCCAATTGCCTTTGTAGAAAGTTTGATCGCCAAAGAACGCACCGACGTTCCAGCCGTTGATGTTTTTCATTCCGCTGGCTAGAAACTTGTCTACCTTGTCGTCACCCTCTTTCATCGCCAGCAAGATGGCGGCCTTGTGTTCCAGCGACAGTTCCTTGAACTCAAAGGTCTTGCCCGGGCCGATACCAATGCGCGCGAGCTTGGCGCGGATCGCCTGGTTCTCCTCCGTCACCGGGACGAACTGCAGGGCAGCGTCAAGATACGGGAAGAAATTCTCCTTGATCCCCGCTGTCGTGGCCGGGAGGAAATCAATTTTCGGAGCTGCGGGCGGCGCGGGTTGTTTCAGGAACGAGGAAAGCGGTTGCGCCTTGTAGCCAGCCTGGATTTTCTCGACGTTCGACATGTCGTCGGGTTTGAAGAGCTGGGTGCGGAAAAGGGCGAGTGTGAACGGCGTGGTCGATTGGAAGACCTTCTTGATCCCCGCAGGCGTCCCGGCTTTCCAGTCCGGGCCTACCACGAGATAGTCGCCTGGCTCGGTCCCGGTGGCGCGACTGCCGATGTAGCCATAATTATAGGTATTGCCGTCGATGAGTTGCACCGCGTAATAGCGACTTCGTTCGACCGCCGGCACCGAGATGACCATCGGCTCCGCGCGCAAATCCAGCCACATCATCGAGTAAGGCGTGTCGCTGTTCGGCGTGATGACCGCCGTGTCTGCCGGGGTAGCGACGTGGTGCTGATTGTTGATTTCGTTGAAGGGTGCCTTGAACTGGCTCGACTTCGTGTCCACGGCAAACTCTTGCATCACAGCGTAGTTCATCACGAGCGGCAGGCCGTAAATGAAGCCTTCCTCGGCGATGTCCTTGGCCTCAAAGACCTCGGGCCATCGAGCGCTTGTCTGCGCGCTCACGGGGGCAGACTTTGTGGCGGTGACGCTGAGTGCAGCAAGTGCAGCGGAACGAAGAAGATCGCGTTTCGTCAACATGGTGCCGGCTCCTCTTAAGGGGATGATTGTGTTCGCGCGGTCGGTCGCCGGCGCCGAAGCGCCGGCGTGCCGTCAACTTTTATTGGGCCGAAATGCCCACCGTTGTTTGCGACCTCACGACCGGCGGCGGATTCCACTTGCCGGTCAGCGCCTCCGATCTCGGCGCGTAGAGGCGCATCGTCAGATTGAACGGCGCCTTCGGCGCGGGAAGCCAGTTGGCTTCGAGCTCCTTGCCGGGGCTGGCGTTCTGGAAATAGAGGTCGAGCGAACCATCCGCATTGTACTTGAACGGCATCCAGCTAGAGACCGCAAAACGGTTCAGCGTGTTGCCGACCTGGAAGCCGTCCTGATCGTAGAGCGTGATCGACCAGAACGCATTGACCGGCGGCGTGGCGCCCTTCTCGAAGGTGATGGTGTATTTGTTCGCGCCATCGAGCGGCTTGCCGGTGTCGTCGGCGAGATTGAGCGGATAGATGGCGTCCTCGACCAGGTTGGCGCCAAGCCCCTGCTGCGCGACAATGGCCCGCTTCAGGTAGTAGTTGCCGTAGACGCCCATCGTGTCGGTGTTCATCGCCCAGCCATTGGCGACGCGAGCCAGCGTCGGTACCTTCCAGGCCATCAGCTTTTGTCCGTCCTGCGGCGCGGTCTCAAGCGCTCTCTGCAGCACCGGATCGAGCTTGCCGATGTCAAAGCTCTTGCCGGGCTCGATGCCGATTTTCTTCATCTGCGCGATGATCGGCTGGTCGGTCATATGCGGCGGGTGAAGCTTGAGCAACTCGGCAGCGTTGGCGAAATATACGCCAGCCGACATCGTATCGACCTGGACCTTTGGCGGCGTCTTCATGTCGACGCTGGGGTCCGGCTTGAACTCGACGGGCCTGGGCGTCTTGCCATACTCGGAAAGCAGCGTGACCTTGTAGCCGGCCTGGATTTTGCGGACTGCCTCGTAATCCGGCGGGCCATCGGTCTTGGTCCGGCCGATCACCCAGGCGTAAGGCGTTGGCGCTTCGATCCGTTGGGTATCTTTCGGAAGCTTGAATTCCTCCGCAAACCTGTCGCGCAGGTCCGGCCGCCAGCCCGGCGGCGTGATCAGAAACGTTCCGGCCTTGGTGCCCGTCGTTCGCCAGCCCGGCGAAGCAAACACGTCGGTCCACATGTCGAGCATCGGCAGCAGATAGTAGCGCCCATTGGTGTCCGGTGCGGAGATCACGACGGGCTCTTTCGTCATGTCCAGCCATGCGCTGGAATACAGCGTGTCGAAGTTCGAACGAACGACACCCTTGAAGTCCGCAGGCGGATATTCGGGCACGTTGTTGAACATGTTCATGGGACCCTTCCCCAGTTCCTTGTCGGGCCCGATGTTGGAAAATTGCTTTCGTGAGATGTCCATCGACAGCAGCGAATAGAAATAGACATAGGCGTCGACGGCGATGGCGTGCGCTTCCTGTTCGGTGATGGGCGCGGTTGTCTGGGCCAGCGCCATGGGCGCCGCGCCGAGGCAGAGAGAGACTGTCAGGGGCAGAAACTTTCCAAACATGTCGAACCTCCTTTTCTTATGATTTGCTGATTTGTGTTTTTTCGGTTCAACTCGTTCGCCGTCGGAAGATCCCCGCCGATGTCATCGGCGGCGCGGCGTCTATTCAATTGGCTGATAGGCATCGGCTGGGGGCCTGATATCGCCCGGGAGTTGGCCAGCACGAACGCCGACAGCACGGTCTCAGGCTTGGCCGTAGCAGAGGATGTGCCGATTGTTTTCAGGGGGCGGAGTGGCGTTCCGGGCAAGCGCTGTTTCGATGCCGCACGATCTCGCCGTTGTGGCGAGCGGTCCGAAAATCCGGTTCAATGTTTTGGTACGCATGACGCCATTCCTTGAGCAAAATCGACTGAGCGATTCGAACCGTTCGCGCTTGGGCGAGCGAATGCATTTGCAAGAGAACGTGCAACGTGGCTGCATAACGCCTGATGGCGTATTCGAAATGAAATTAAGCGTGGTAAAAAAGTTGCTATGAGGCGTATTGGCTATTCGTGAAACCCCCTCACGAATGGAACTATAGCACAACCCAATGATGAGGGCCAGCCATGATCATTATTCTGTGCCTCTATCTCTTCGCGCTGTGGGCCGTGTTCTCGAAATTCAAACTGGTGCGGTGGGGCTGGTTGTCGGGGACCGTCTCGCTGCTCATCGGTGGATTCATCCTCGCGACATTTCTCGCGCTTTTTAACTATCTCACGCCGTCGGGGCGCGTGACGGTAACCGGCCGCGTGGTCGAAGTGACGCCGAACGTGACAGGACAAATTGTCGCAATCCCGGTCAAGCCGAACGTGCCGGTGAAGGTCAACGACGTGTTGTTTCAAATCGACCCGGCGCCGTTTCAATACAAGGTCACCCAGTTGCAGGCTTCGCTCGCCGGCGCAAAGCAGCAGGTCGAGATCCTGAAATCGAACTACCAACAGGCGACCGCGAATGTTACGGGGCTCACGGCACAGGCCGCCTACAACAAGAAGCGTCTTGCCGACATCGAGACGCTGGCAGCGGATATGGCAAACACGGAATTTCAGGCACAGGACAAGCAGGTCCAGTATGAGACGGTGTCGGCGCAACTGGTTGCGGCCAAGGCGGCGCAGCAGAGCGCCAAACTCGCGCTGAATTCAGAGATCGGCGGCGTCAACACCACAGTCGCGCAGCTTGAGGCACAACTCGACAACGCCAACTGGGAATTGGCGCAGACGACCGTGCGCGCGCCAGCCAACGGTTATGTCACCGTCATCGCATTGACGGTCGGCGATCGGGCATTGCAGTTGCACTCGGCGATGTCGTTCATCGTCGAGAACGAGATCACGCTGGTCGGCATGTTTTCGCAGAATGGCTTTCAGACCATCAAGGAGGGTACGCTCGTCGATATCGTTTTCGATAACGCTCCCGGCCGCATCTATCACGCCAGGATCACGGCCATTCCGAAGGGCATCGGCCAGGGGCAGGTCGCCGTATCAGGGACGCTGGCGCGCACCAACGCGCTCGGCGGAGCGACGGTGTTTCCGGCCGAGATATCGATCCCTGACGGGATGAACCGCGACCAGCTTCGGCTGGGAATGTCCGGCAGCGCCACCGCGTTTGCCGGCAACGCCGGGCGTGATCGGTCTTCTGGCGTCGATTCTGGTGTGGGTGAGCTCCTACACGGCCTATCTCTAGCCGGCCAGACGCAAAATAATCAGAATGCGCGCAAAAAGCGTACGTCTTTAGATTGTCCTGCAAGATTCCGATAATCAATTTAAGCGAGCTTGTGAGAGGCTTCGCTATCATGGAGGCCGGTGCTGCCGTGCAGGATGGTGCGATTGCAGCCGACCGGTGTGTGAATGGCTGTTCTGATTTGGAAACGAGCGAATGCATAAAGTAATCGAATTCAGGGCTCCGCAGGCTGAAGCCGTGCAGGAACCGCAGACGGCGCCGCCGGCCATGGAGCCGATCCTGGCGGTGGTCGATTCATTGTCCCGTACCCTCAATTGCATCAAGACCATGTGCGCAACCGAGCCGAACGGGCCGATCCGGGACAAACTGGAGACCGAACGGGCAAATCTCGTCATCGGGCTTTTTGTCGCCCGGGTCGCCGCGATGCGGCTGTCTTCCGGCAAGGCGGAAGCGGAGGTTTCAGCCGCCGCGAACGCGCCGATCGCCCGACGGGGCTGACGCTTACCGGGAAGTGTTACCGGATCATTTCGCGCAACACACTCGTAACCTCGATTTCGGTGTACGGCTTCTGCAGAAAGCGCCCGCCCTCGGGCAGGTCGCTCTCTTTGATACACGCCTGACCCGAGGTCGCGATGATCTTGACCGGCGGCCAGCGGTTTCTCACGAAATGAGCCAGTTTCAGCCCATCCATGAGCCCGGCATGTGGACGTCGGTGAAGATGAGGTGGATATCGTCGCGCGCCGAAAGAATGGCGATAGCTTCATCCGCGTTTCCGGCTTCGACGACGTCGAATCCCGCAGCCTCGACGGTTTTCAGAGTATCCATACGGATCAGAAACTCGTCCTCGACGATAAGCACGACAGGTCGCTTGCTCGCGCGGGGCTGCATTGGGTACGAACCTGTGGCTGGGCGGGGCGTGATGCCGTTCAAAATGTCGGATGCCCGGCACTACCGCAAAACGCCAACACGGACTCTGCCGTTTGGTTCCGCGGGAGGATGAAATTTTAGTCGAGTGGGCCGACAGTTCCTCGTACCGCCGCTCGATACTTCGTAGCAGTCGCATGTTTGGAGCAACGGAGGTTCGAATGCTCGAAGTGCGGCTATTCCGAAAGCAAGATGATCGCGTTCGATCTGCACGAATTCAGCGCTGTCGGCTGCATCAAAAGCGAATTGCGGCGTCCCCAACGACGGGCGCATTCGTCTAGGCCGCGCTGCCCTTCCATAACCGCACCAGCGGGCCATCTGCTCCCCGCACCGGATCGGTCTTCGGCAGCTTCACTTCCGGGATGGTCTTCAACGCCCTGGCATGGTTTTCCGGCGTCGGCCGCGTGATCTGCATCGCCGGTCCCGGCGGATAGGCGCCGACCACGCAAAAGTCTTCGCTGGCCGAGATCAGCTGGTGGCCGGTGCCCGCGGGCAGGATGGCGACGTCGCCGGCGGAGATATCCAGCGCCTTGCCGCGATCGCCGCCGAACTGCACGCGCGCATGGCCGCGGGCGACGCCGAGCACCTCATGCACGGTGGCATGATAATGCGGATAATCGTAGACGCCGTTGCGCCACATCGCGCCCCAGCCATTGGCGCCGAACAGGCCCTCGATGGTCTTTTCCGGATGATCGTTCGCGACGTCCACCGCGGCCTTGTAGACCAGAAGCGGCATCGGATTGTTGGGCACAAGGCCGTCGTCCTCGAAGATGAAGGTGAGCGGCTCGATATCGGCGCCGACGACGGCCATGGTTGCTCCGCAAGCGTGGTTTCGTAGGGTGGGCAAAGGAGCGAAGCGACGTGCCCACCATCCATCACCGCGACGCCGCGAGATGGTGGGCTCGCTCCGCTCAGCCCACCCTACGACAGTATCACTTTAAACGACTCCCGCCCCCTCACGTTCCCTTCGGAATCTCGAAAACCAGGCACGTCGTCGTCGCGTGCGCGAGTAGCCGTCCCTTGGCGTCGGTGATGCGTGCCTCGGCGGTAGCGGCGCGGCGGCCGACGCTGAGCGTCTTGCCCTCGCTGCGCACCGGGCCGGTATGCTCCGTCATGCCCTTGATGAAGGAGATCTTGAATTCCAGCGTGGTGTAGCCGCTGCCGGCGGGCAGTGCGGTGTGGACCGCTAGCCCCATCGCCGAATCCAGCAGGATCGCGGCGTATCCGCCATGCACCGAGCCGATCGGGTTATAATGCCGGAAACCCGGCACGCTGTGAAACACCACATGGCCGGTCTCGGCGGTGGAATTGAACGGCTCGACGTTCTGCATGATCGGCGGCGCGGGGAGTTTGCCGTCAAAGATGGCGCGGACGAAATCGAGACCGGACATCGACGCCATCACATGCGTCGGGGTGACGCCGTATTCGACCTTCGTGGGGGCGGTTACATTATCCATGCAGCATTCCTGTCGTTATAATTACGATCGTCATACCAAGGGAATATCACCAAGCCGGTGCGTTCGTCACATGATATCGCATCATGCTCCGGATTTGATCCAGTCATGCGTTGAATCGCACAGCAGCCATCGGGCGCACGTTTGCGCGACCCGGTGGCTCGCAATGGTAATGGAGGGCGCTTAAGCCCGCTTGTTGGCTCGCATCAAATCGGCGAACCGCTTGAACAGGTAGTGCGAGTCGCGCGGGCCCGGCGAGGCTTCCGGGTGGTACTGCACCGAGAATACCGGCTTGCCCTTGAGTTCGATGCCGCAATTGGAGCCGTCGAACAGCGAGATGTGGGTCTGCGTCGCGCTCTCCGGCAGCGTCGCCTGATCCACGGCAAAGCCGTGATTCATCGAGGTGATCTCCACCTTGCCGGTGGTCTCGTCCTTGACCGGATGGTTGGCGCCGTGATGGCCCTGGTGCATCTTCATGGTCTTGGCGCCGACGGCGAGGCCGAGCATCTGGTGACCGAGGCAGATGCCGAAGGTCGGCGTGCCCGATGCAATCACCTGCTGAATGACGGGCACCGCGTATTTGCCGGTCGCGGCCGGGTCGCCCGGGCCGTTCGAGAGAAACACGCCATCCGGCTTCATCGCCAGAATGTCTTCTGCCGAAGTCGTCGCCGGCACTACCGTAACCTTGCAGCCTTCACCGGCCAGCAGCCGCAGAATGTTGCGCTTGATGCCGTAGTCGATCGCGACCACGTTGAACTCCGGCGCGCTCAGTCGGCCAAAACCCTTTTCCCAGACCCATGGCGTCTCGTCCCAGGTGAAGCGCTGGGCCGATGTGACCATCGGCACCAGATCCATGCCTTCGAGGCCGGGCCATTCGCGCGCTTCTTCCTTCAGGCCGTGCAGATCGAACTCGCCGTTTTTGGCGTGGGCGATGACCGCATTCGGCATGCCCTTGCTGCGGATCAGCGCGGTCAGCGCCCGGGTGTCGATGCCGGAAAGACCAATGATGCCGCGGGCGCGCAGCCACTGGTCGAGATGCTTTGTGGCGCGGTAGTTCGAGGGATCGGTGATGGCCGAGCGCAGGATCACGCCGCGCGCGCCGGGCGTCGCCGCCATGTTCACCGTCTCGATATCTTCGTCGTTGGTGCCGACATTGCCGATATGCGGGAAGGTGAAGGTGATGAGCTGTCCGGCATAGGAGGGATCGGTGAGGATCTCCTCGTAACCGGTCATCGCGGTGTTGAAGCAGACCTCGCCGACGGCGTGGCCTTCCGCGCCGAGGCCAAAGCCCTCCAGCACGGTACCGTCGGCAAGCACGAGGAGCGCGGTCGGTTTGTGATCCGGCCAGGCTGAGGAATTATCAGTTGTGGTCATGAGCGCACTTCATAGTCGCAAGCACCCCCGCGCGTCAAAGCCGGAGGGACAATAAAGCCGGGGATTCACATGCGTTTACCGCATATTTGACAGCCGGTTCCGTGGGGACCGCGTTTTTTGGCCAAATCGACCCGAATCGGCCCGGCTCGCCTTAACCGATTCCGCGCCCGATGCTGCCATTCCCGGCCATGTCGGCCGCCGGCAGCTCGCCCCACGATGCCAGTGGCGGGGCGCGCGCAGCCCCTATATAGACGCGGAATTTTCCGATAGACCAAGGGCCTTCCCGGCGGCACCAATTTAGTGAGGCAACCATGCTGCGCGACGACATCAACAACGCGGTCAAGGACGCCATGAGGGCGAAGGAGGAGCGAAAACTCTCCACGCTGCGCATGGTCAATTCGACCATCAAGAACGCCGACATCGCCGCGCGCGGCGAGGGCAAGCCGCCGCTGTCAGCGATGCCGATCTGCTCGGCGTGTTTCAGAAGATGATCAAGCAGCGCCAGGAATCGGTCGAGCTCTACGACAAGGGCGGCCGCGCGGAGCTGGCCGCGCAGGAGCGCGAGGAGATCGCGATCATCTCGGCCTATCTGCCGAAGCAGATGTCGGACGACGAAATGAAGGCCGCGATATCGGCCGCGATCGCCGAGACCGGCGCCGCCGGGCATGAAGGACATGGGCAAGGTGATCGGCGTATTGCGCGCAAAATTCGCCGGCCAGATGGATTTCGGCAAGGCCAGCGGCCTGGTGAAGGCGGCGCTGACGTCGTGAGATTTGTAGCCCGGATGCAGCGAAGCGAAATCCGGGATTCTTGATCGCGAGCAGGTCCCCGGATTGCGCTTCGCTGCATCCGGGCTACGCCGCTGAGTTGCGCCGGCGTTTCAGGCATGCATTCGCCGGCCATCGCCCGCCGCGCCGGCCACTGGACCAGTTACCTGAAATGGGGAATTCTTCGCGAGAACTCATTCCCCATTCGACAGGCAAATTTCATGTCCGCTTCGACCGCCGAAAATATTGATGCTACACGACCTCTGTTATTTCAGCCGTTCAGGATTCGCGACCTCACGCTGAAGAACCGCCTGGTGGTTCCGCCGATGGTGCACTATCGCGCCGGGCCCGGCAGCACCTGCGGCATCTTTCACAACGTGCATCTCGGCCGCTATGCGCTCGGCGGATTCGGAATGGTGTTTGTCGAGGCGACAGGCGTCGAAGAGATCGGCCTGATCAACGAGCATGACCTCGGCATCTGGAACGAAGCGCAAGTCGAGAGTTTCAAGCCGCTGATCGCCTTCATGAAAGGCGAGAACACCGCGATCGGCATTCAGCTCGCGCATGGCGGCCGCAAATCGTCGTCGCAGCGCGCGATGGACGGCATGGGACCGCTCACGCCGGAGCAGATCAAGGCCGGCGCCAAGGTGTGGCAGCCGGTGGGGCCGACCAGCGAGCCGGTGGCGGATGGATGGCTGACGCCGCGCCAGCTCACTACCGAAGAGTGCCGGACGATGGTCGGCACCTGGGCCAAGGCTGCCCGCAACGCGGTCGCCGCCGGCTTCGATGCGATCGAGGTCCACACCGCCCATGGCTATCTGCTCGCCTCGTTCCTCTCGCCGATTTCCAACACGCGCAATGACGAATATGGCGGCGATCTCAAGGGGCGCATGCGCCTGCCGCTCGATATCGTCGAAGCGGTGCGGCGCGAGATGCCGGATGGCATGCCGCTGTTCGTGCGCGTCTCCTCGGTCGACGGCGCCAAGGACGGCTGGAACATGGACGACACGGTGGTGTTTGCCCGGGAGTTGAAGGCGCGCGGCGTCGACGTGATCGACTGTTCCTCCGGCGGCATTTCCGGCTCGGCGACGGCGGCGCAGGTGCCGCGCGGCCTCGGCTTCCAGGTGCCCTACGCCGAACGTGTCCGCAAGGAGGTGGGCATCGCATCGATGGCGGTCGGTATCATCCTCGAAGCGGAGCAGGCCGAAGCGATCCTGCAGAACAAGCAGGCCGACCTGATCGCGATCGGGCGGCAATCCCAGTTCAACCCCAACATCGCCCATCACTGGGCCCATGATCTCGGGATCAATCGGAAGTTCGAGGATTGGGCCGGGGAATATGGCTGGTGGCTCGAAAAGCGCATTCGAACCATGGAAGGTTTCGCCACGCCGGTAGGGGCCGTCACGCGAAGATAGGCTTCTCGCCGCCATGCCCGGGCTTGTCCCGGGCATCCACGTCTTTAAAATCAAGCAAAAGCAACAACGTGGATGGCCGCGATAACCCGGCCATGACGAACGTTAGGGACGGGCCGCCATGCTTACCGAAGCCGCAACCTACGATGAGCTGTATCGCGATTTCCGCTGGGATATCCCTGCGCGCTTCAACATGGCGACCGCGTGCTGCGATCGTTATGCCGACGGCTCCAAGCGCCTGGCGCTGATCTATGTCGACGAGGACGGCGGCACCACGCGCACCTCGTTCGACGAGGTCGCCGAGATGTCGCGCCGGTTTGCCAATGTGCTGAAGGCTGATGGCCTCGTGCGCGGCGACCGCGTCGCGGTGTTCCTGTCGCAGTCGCTCGAATTGCCGATCGCGCATTTCGCGGCATTTCGTTCCGCCATGATCTCGATTCCATTGTTCGCGCTGTTCGGCGAGGATGCGCTGGAATTTCGCCTGTCGAACTCGGAAGCCAAGGCGATCGTCACCGACGAGAGCGGTTGGGAAAAGCTCGCGAAAATCCGCGATCGTCTTCCCGCGCTAAAGAACGTCTATGTGATCGGCGATCGCGCGCCGGCGGGCACGAAACCGTTCTGGTCGTCCCTGCAATCTGCGTCATCGGATTTTACGACCGTCGACACCTCCTGCGATGATCCCGCCTTGATCATCTACACTTCGGGCACCACCGGAAATCCGAAGGGCGCGCTGCACGCCCATCGCGTCGTGCTCGGCCATCTGCCGAATGTCGAGATGTGCCACAACTTTCTGCCGAGGGCAGGCGACCTGATGTGGACGCCGGCCGATTGGGCCTGGATCGGCGGGCTGATCAACTGCCTGTTCGCGTTCTGGTATCACGGCATTCCGATGGTCGGCCATCGCGCGCGAAAGTTCGAACCGCAGGCGGCGATGACGATGATGGCCGAGTTGGGCATCCGCAACGTGTTCCTGCCGCCGACGGCGCTGAAGCTGATGCGGCAGGCCGGCGTGAAGAATCCCGGCCTGAATCTGCGCAGCATCTTCACCGGCGGTGAATCGCTCGGCGGCGAGTTGCACGGCTGGGTGCGCGAAACCTTCGGCATCGATGCGCATGAAGTATTCGGGCAGACCGAATGCAATCTCGTGATCGGCAGCAACTCGAACCTGTTTCCGATCCGCCCCGGCGCGATGGGCAAGGCGACGCCCGGCTTCGACGTGCGCATCGTCAACGACAAAGGCGAGGAATTGCCGCGCGGCCAGCGCGGCATCATCGGCGTGCGGCAGCCTTCGCCCTGCACCATGATCGAATACTGGAAGAACCCGGAAGCGACGGCGAAAAAATACGCCGGCGAGTTTCTCTTGACCGGCGATCTCGGCATTCAGGATGACGACGGCTATTTCTGGTATGTCAGCCGCGAGGACGACGTCATCACCACCGCCGGCTACCGCGTCGGTCCCTCCGAGATCGAGCATACCTTGATGAAGCATCCGGCGGTGGCGATGTCGGCCGTGGTCGGCATTCCCGATCCGATCCGCACCGAATCCATCAAGGCATGGATCGTGCTGCGTCCGGGCTTTGCCGCCAGCGACGAGCTGGCGCGCGAGATCCAGGAATTCGTCAAGGTGCAACTCGCCGCCCACGAATACCCGCGCTTCGTCCAGTTCGCCGACACGCTGCCGATGACGGCGACGGGCAAGGTACTGCGGCGCGAGTTGCGGGCGCTGGGGTAGGGCGCCCTCGTTGTTACAAATTCCGCGTCGTCCCGGCGAAGGCCGGGACCCATAACCACCGGCGGAAATTGATTTGCTCGCTGGCTATCATCCTGTCTTTTCAACCACGACGGCCGCGGCGTATGGGTCCCGGCGTTCGCCGGGACGACCATGTTGGCTTGAGCTTGACTGAGATCAACACGTCTCCCGCACAAAAATCTGGACCCCGGTTCTGATTCAATCAGAACCGATAAGGCTCTAGACGCTCGCATCAGTCGGCATTCAGCGCCGCACGCAGCGTCGACGCCAGTTCGTGCCGGCGATACGGCTTGTTCAGGATCTGCACCGTCCGGCCGCTCCCGTCGGTGGCGTTGACGGGATGTTCGGCGTGGCCGGAGGTCATCAGGATCTTCAGCCCGGGCCGCAGGCGGGCGGCTTCCCTGGCCAGTTCGGTGCCGAACATGCCGCCGGGCATCACGACATCCGTGAACAGAAGATGGATGTTTTCAGATCCGCGCAGGATGTCCAGCGCCGCGGGCGCGTTGCGCGCGACGATGACGCGATAGCCGAGTGCGTTCAGCTCGCCCTCGACATAGCTGCGGACCATGTCGTCGTCCTCGACCGCGAGAATGGTTTCGCTGCCGGTGGGCGCTCGCCGCAGGGTGGCGGTTGGCGCGGCGCTGACGCGCGGCGTCTGGATGCGAGGAAAGAACAGCCTGATGGCGGTGCCTTGTCCGGGCTCGGACCTTATCTGCATCGCTCCGCCCGATTGTCGGGCAAATCCGTAAACCATGCTGAGGCCGAGTCCCGTGCCCTTGCCGACATCCTTGGTGGTGAAGAACGGCTCGAAAGCCCGCCGCGCGACTTCTGCGGTCATGCCCGTGCCGGTATCGGTCACGGCGACCATGACGTAATCCCCCGGCCGCGCCTCTCCGCTGACATCGAGATCGGTGTAGCCGAGCGAAATATTGCTCACTTCGACTGTCAGCTTGCCGCCTGAAGGCATGGCGTCGCGCGCGTTCAGCACGAGATTGAGCAGCGCCGAGGCCAGTTGGCCGGGATCGACGCTGGCCTGCCAGAGATTCGGGCTGAACTGAAATTCACATTCGATCTGCTCGCCGAGCGTCCGGCGCAGCAACGGCTCCATGCCGGCAACCCTCTGGCCGATGTCGATATCCTTCGGCATCAGGGGCTGCTTGCGTGCAAAGGCGAGCAGGCTTCGCGTCAGGTCCGATCCGCGTTCGGCGGCGGTCGCGATGCTCTCGGCGATGGTGCGCAGTTCCTTGTGAGACGCAAGCTGTTCGGCAAGGTGCTCGGCATTGCCGAGGATCACGGTCAAGAGGTTGTTGAAGTCATGCGCCACGCCGCCGGTGAGTTGGCCCATCGCCTCCATCTTCTGCGACTGGGTGAGCTTCTGGTTGAGCTCATCGATCGCGGTGCGCTGGTGTTCGAGCAATTCGGCGGTGTTGTTGAGCACCGTCATCAGCCCGCCGAGTTCGCCGCTCGGATAGGGCGCGGCAATCCGCGCCTTCAGGTCGCCGAGCCCGAGCTTTGTCGCCATCGCCGCAAGGCGGCCGACCTGACGGCCGATGCTCATCGTCGCCAGGATCCAGACGCCCGCCAGCAGCATCAGCAAGGCCACTGCGAGGATCGCCATGTCCTCATAGAGGCGGTGGTTGGCGGCGGCCACGAGCCCGTCCTTGGCCCGTCCGACCATGATGTAAAGTCCCGCATCGAAGTGGGAGGGCGCACGCGCGACAGCCCAGACACGCACCTGGCCGTCACGCCCGGTCACCTCGCGGAACGGCTCGCGTTTCGGCGAAGTCGCAAAACCAAACAGCTCGGTATCTGCAATCGAGCCGCCGACCGGCTCGATCCAGCCTGCGCCTTCGGGCGCGACGAGAACGGTGGCTTTCCTGTCAACCAGCAGAATCTCGTTTTCGTTGGACAGGCGCCTGTCATGGTCCTCGGCGAACTTCTTCAGATTGAACGAGGCGAGCATGATGAACTTCAGTTCGCCGGCCTCCGAGCGAACCGGATAGGCGATCTGCAGCACGGAGGTCCCCGTCAGCCGGCCGAACACGGGCTCGATCGTGACGGTGCCCTTCGCAACCAGGGCCTGCTTGAAGTAGGTGCGGTCCCTGAGATCGAGGGTGCGGTCGGTTCGCAGCGAATCGCAGAACAGGCTGCCGTCGGGATTGATGGTCAATATGCCGGTGAAGCGGGTGTATTCCTCGCGCACGGCGGACAGGAAGTCCGAACACGCCGCCTTGTCTCGCGTATCGAGATCGCGGGCGCGGGCGAGACCATAGTGAAGCTGCGCGGTGCCCTGGATTTTCTCGTCGAGATCGTCGGAGATCTCCTTGGCGCTTGCCGACAGGCTGGCCACCGCCTCGTCGATCTCGCTGGTGCGGTTCTGCACGAATCGCAGCCCTACCAGAATCGCCGGCACCAGCATCGCGGCGATAACCAGGATCAATAGCCGGGTGCGCAGGCTCATCGGTGCGTCGTTCCGCCCTCGTATCGGCGTGTCTGATTACAAAAATACCTGCAAGGAAAGTACGCTGGAATACCGATGATGGAATATCCCTTAGGCTCGCGTAAGTCTACTCGCGAACAGCGTCGGGAAGCGGCACGCACCTAGATGTCGTCCCTGGAACGCAGCGACGACGATCGTTACGGCGTCCCGATCCCCATTTCCTTCAGCGCGGCCAGCATCCGCTCCGGCGGCGCCATCTTGATCGCCAGCGGCTGGCCGGTCTCCAGCAGGCTTTTCAGGCTGGAAAGGATCGCGGGCCAGCCGGCGCGTCCGCCGGACAGGATGTCGTCGCTGATCTCGCGGTCATGCGACTGCAGCATCGTCAGCCTGACCGCGTCGCCCGCGGGGTCGATCTCGTAGGTGACGAGCGTCGGGCCGAGTTTTTCCACCAGCCCCGGCCAGTTCACGTTCCAGGTTACTGTCAGCCGCTTCGGCGGATCGCATTCGATCACCTCGCCGGCGATATGCACCGAGCCGTCGGGCGCACGGGCGATGAAGGCGCCGCCGACTTTCAGGTCGGCCTCGATCGCGAAGCCGGAGAAATATTTTCGGCTGAACTCGGCGGTCGTCAACGCCTGCCACACTTTCTCGGGCGGGGCGGCGATGTAGATCGTGTAGACGATCGCCGGCTTGAAATTCCTGGGGTCGATTGTCCTACTCATCACGCTTCTCCAACTGCCGTTTCAACTCGCTGAGCGCGGCAAGTTTCCCGCGCTCGAATTTTCTGATCCAGCGTTCGCCGATCTGATGGATCGGGACCGGATTGATGTAATGCAGCTTCTCGCGGCCATGCCTGAGCGTGGTGACGAGATTGGCCGCTTCGAGAATCCCGAGATGCTTGGTCACCGCCTGCCGCGTCATGGCGAGGCCGTCGCAGAGTTCGTTCAGCGTCTGTCCGTTTCTGGCGTGAAGCCGGTCCAGCAGCGAGCGCCGCGACGCATCGGCGAGCGCTTTGAAGACTTCATCCATGGGGATGATAATATGCAACCATATGGTTGCATGTCAATTGGAGTTTTCGCGCCGCCATGCATAATGATGCAATCAGCTCTGGTCAGGATTTGCTCGCATGTCGCTTCAAGCCTATCTCGCCTTTGTCGTCGCGTGCATCGCGCTGGCTTTGATACCCGGCCCGGTCGTCACGCTGGTGATCGCCAACGGCCTGCGCTACGGGACCCGTGCCGCGCTGACCAACATTGCGGGCGTCCAGGCCGGGTTGACGATCGTGATCGGCATCGTCGCGGTCGGATTGACCACGCTGATGGCGACCATGGGGTATTGGTTCGATTGGGTGCGGTTTGCCGGGGCGGCCTATCTGGTCTGGCTCGGCATCAAGCTCATTCGCTCGCCTGTGGAAGGCGTCGATACCGACGAGCCGCCGCCACCGCCGCGTGGCGGATTTTTCCTGCAGGGGTTTTTGGTGCTGCTGTCCAACCCGAAGGTGTTGGTGTTCTTCGGTGCGTTCATTCCGCAGTTCATGGACCTGAGCAAGGATCACTTCTCGCAGGTGGCGCTACTCGGCTTCACCTTCATGGTCACGGGTGCCGTTACCAATTCGATTTATGCGCTGCTCGCCGGCCGCGCGCGGCTGTTCTTCTCCAGGGAGCGGACGCGGCTGCTGTCGCGCATTTCCGGCGGCTTCATGATCGGCGGCGGCGTCTGGCTGGCGCTGATGCGGGCAAAGTAAATCAGCGCACGGTTGAACCCTCAGGCGTGGCGCGGCGTCTAATCGCAAGCCGTCTTTAGGGGAACAAGCCGTGCTGCCTGACCTGCCATGGTTCGTCTACGCGATGCTGCTCGCCCCGCTCGGGCTGCTGCTCGGCGTTGCCGTCTACAAGTCGTTGCAGGTGCGCGCCGCGCGCGAATGGCCGGCGGCTGCGGGCAAGGTGGTGGTGTCGAAGGCCGAGGTCCGCAAGGTCAAGGTGATGGACAGCGACCGGGCCGGGGGGCATCGCTTCGAGGAGCGCAACTTCGCCGACATCGTCTACGAATACTCCGTCGCGGGCCGCAAGCTGCGCAACAACCGCGTCAGCATCGGCGAGGACCTCGGAAACTTCGAGGTCGCCGAGACCATCGCGAAATATCCGGTCGGCGCGGTCGTCACCGTCTATTACAATCCGCTGCATCCGGACCAGGCGGTGCTGGAGCGCGACCTGCCGAAGGGCCTGTGGGGCTGCCTCGGCATCGGCACGGTGATCGTGCTGGCGATCGTGTTCGGTTCGGCGATCGGCCTGCATGCGATCACCGAATTCGTGACGACGCAAATTCCGCAGCGGGGAAACGCCGCCGCGTCCGTTGCCTTTGGCGCGTTCGGTACGGTCGTCGCGCTGTTCGCGCTGTTCTGCACCGGCAGGCATCGCTGGCGAGGAAATGGCCCGTCGTGTCAGGCACGATAAAACTGTCCGAGATCGAGCAGTACCGCGCCGCGCGGCAGGACGGCGGTTCGGGCAGCGCGGGTCATGTACCAGCGCAAGGTGTCCTACACCTACGAGTACAACAATCTCACCTACACCAATACACATGCGACGCTGGCGAGCACCGTCGCCTCCACCTCGAGCTGGCTGGTGCGCAAGTCCACCACCGACTACAAGGACGGCGCTACCGTGAAAGTCTGGGTCAATCCCGGCAATCCATCGCAGGCCACGCTGGAGCCTCGCGCGGGGTTCGTGTGGGTGTTATGGCTGGCCGCCGCGGCGATCTGGGGCGTGGCGTATTACGCGGCGGTGCACGGGTAATTTGGAACGAAATTCGTAGGGTGGGCAAAGGAGCGCAAGCGACGTGCCCACCATCTCGCCGCTTGCTCATTGATGGATGGTGGGCACGCTGCGCTTTGCCCACCCTACGGCCTCAAACTCAAATCAACTGCCGCTCCCGCAACATCGCTTCGATCTCAGCAAAAACCCGCGCCAGCCGATCCGCCCACGCACTCTCGCCGGCCTGGTCCGAGATCAGATCCTGACGTATCTCGATCCCCGTGTTCATCAGCCCGCGCGCCTCGCCGTGCACCGGAATCGTGTAGTCGGTCTCGTCGCTGACCGCATAGGGCTCGTTGTCGCCGACCACGAGGTCGCCCTCGGCGCGCAGCAGCTTCAACAGCAGCGGCGGCAGGTGGGTGTCGCGGTGATAGAGCGTGCCGATATGCCAAGGCCGCGCGATGCCGGCATAAACCGGCGTAAAACTGTGCAGCGACACCAGCACCGTCGGCAGGCCTGCGCTGCCGCGCTGGTCGATGATCTCGTCGATGCGCTGGTGGTAGGGATCGAAGATCTGCGCGCGTCGCGTCGCCGCCGCCTCGCGCGAAAGGCCCTCGTTGCCTGATATCGTCGTGGCCTCGCTGATGCGCGGGATCGAGCTTGCGACATCGGGCGGGCGGTTGCAGTCGATCACGAGCCGCGAATAGCGTTGCACGATCAGATGGGCGTCGAGATGCTTCGAGAGCGCCTCCGCGACACCGGCAATGCCGATATCCCACGCGATGTGCCGCACCAGCTCGCTCTCGGGCAGGCCGAGGTCGCCGAGAACGTGGGGGATCAGCCGGCCATAATGGTCGCAGGTCAGCAGGAAAGGCGAGCGTCCGTCGGCATTGAATTCGCGGACCGGAGGAACCTCTTCGGGCGTTAGGAGTAGGGTTGTGTCGGTGGCGGCGGCCAAAGCATTTTCCTTGAAATGGTGCCTATCGAAGCGGCATTCCGATCTACAATTAAGCAGGATACCCAGCAGGGTTCGACCTAGATTAAACGTACCAGAATCGATGATTGTTTGACGATGCCGCTCCTGACCATCAACCACAAGACCGTTTATCGCTACGACCGTCCGGTCGCGTTCGGCGAACACCGGATCATGCTGCGCCCGCGCGACGGCCACGATCTGCGGGTGCTTTCCAGCAGCCTCAACATTGAGCCGCAGCCGATGCGGCTGCGCTGGATCCACGACGTGTTCGGCAACAGCGTGGCGATCGCGACCTTCGACGAGCGCGCCGACACCCTGTCGTTCGTCTCGACCGTCACGGTGGAGCACAATCCGGAGGAGGAGTTCGCGCTCACGCCGGACGATCCCGCCTATTTCTATCCGTTCATCTATGACGACGAAGAATTCTCCGATTTGCAGCAATTCGTGAGGCCGCAATATGGCGATCCCAACGGCGAGCTGTCGGCCTGGGCGCGGCAATTTCTCGACCCTGACGGACCGACGCCGACCTTCAATATCCTGAGCGGCATGACCCATGGCATCCGCGAGGCGTTCCGCTATCGCAAGCGCCACGAACATGGCACCCAGCATCCGCTTGATACGCTGCAGACCGGCTCCGGTACCTGCCGCGACTACGCGCTGTTCATGATCGAGGCGCTGCGCCGGCTCGGCATCGCCGCGCGCTTCGTATCCGGCTACGTCTTCATTCCCGGCGACCGCGCCCATGGCTATGTCGGCGGAGGCTCGACCCATGCCTGGGTGCAGGTCTATCTGCCGAGCGCGGGATGGATCGAGTTCGACCCGACCAACGGCATCATCGGCAGCCGCGACCTCATTCGGGTGGCGGTGGCGCGCGATCCGCGCCAGGCGATCCCGCTGCACGGCAGCTATCTCGGTTCGCCCGACGCTTTCGCGAGCATGGAGGTTCACATCAACGTCGTCTCGATCGGCAAACCGCAACCCAAATCGCCGCAGGCGGAGAAAGTCTGAGCATGGAGATCAAGGTCGGCTTCGAGATTTCGTATGCGGCCGTGCAACCGACGCCGATGGTGATCATGCTCTCGATCCATCCGTCGCGCTTTTCCGACATCGTCGGCACCGAGCAGATCACGGCGGGGCCTGACGTACCGATCGGCTTCTACCGCGACAGCTTCGGTAATGTCTGCGGCCGGCTTGTTGCGCCCGCCGGCGGCGTGACGCTGCGGGGTGACGCGCTGGTGCGCGATTCCGGCCTGCCCGACGTGGTGATGCCGACCGCGCAGCAATTGCCGATCGATCAATTGCCCGACGAGGTTCTGCAATATCTGATGCCGAGCCGCTATTGCGAGACCGACAAGCTCACCGACGTCGCATGGTCGCTGTTCGGCAACACGCCGATGGGCTGGGCGCGGGTGCAGGCCATTGTCGATTTCGTCCACAACCACGTCACCTTCGGCTACCAGCACGCCCATCACATGAAGTCGGCGCACGACGTCTACGAACAGCGCGCCGGCGTCTGCCGTGACTTTGCGCATCTGGCGCTGACCTTCTGCCGCTGCATGAATATCCCGGCGCGCTACTGCACCGGTTATCTCGGCGACATCGGCGTGCCCCGCGATCCCGCGCCGATGGATTTTTCCGGCTGGTTCCAGGTCTATCTCTCCGGCCAGTGGTACACGTTCGATGCGCGCCATAACGTCCCCCGGGCCGGCCGCATCCTGATGGGCACCGGCCGCGACGCCGCCGACGTGGCGCTGACCACGAGTTTCGGACGGATGGATCTGGTTAAGTTTTTCGTCATCAGCGACGAGGTCGTGCCGGCGTAACCGCCTGCCACGCCATGGATTGCTTCGCTGCTTTCGTAATGACATAGAAAGTCATGATTTCAGATCGTCTGTTCGTCTACGGCACGCTGATGCGTGGCTTCGACCATCCGATGGCGCAGTTGCTGTCGCGCAGCGCGGATTTCCTCGGTACCGCCACCTGCCGCGGCCGGCTCTATCTCATCAAGCATTACCCGGGACTGATACTCTCGGACGACCCCGCCGACATCGTGTCCGGCGAACTGTACCGCCTGCGCGACCGCGACGCGCTGCTCGGCGAGTTTGACATGTATGAAGCTTGCGGCGAGGGTTTTGCGGAGCCGACCGAATATCTCCGCCGCATGCTGCCGGTGACGCAAGAGGACGGCATGGCCGGCGAGGCGTGGACCTATATCTACAACTGGCCGGTCACCGACCTGCCGCAGATCGCCTCGGGCAAGTTTCTGGAGATGTAGTCTGATAGTGCCATGGTGTCCTTGGGAGCAACTAACCATCCACCGCCGTCCGGCGCGCCTGCCAATCGAACAAATTCTGAATGATGCCGAGCGCGATCTCCCGCTCGCCCATGATGATGAGATCGGCGCCCAGTGACTTCAGATGCTCGACTTCGGCGTCCGAATGCGCGCGGGCGATGATCTGGATGGCTGGATTGGCGGCGCGGGCCTGTTGCACGATCTGCCCGGCTTCGAACGCTTCCGGTATCGCCACCAGCAGATACCGCGCGCGAACGAGATTGGCGGATTTCAGCACGTCGGACCGCGCGGCGTTTCCAGCAATGGTCTCTATCTCTTGCGCTCGAAGCTGCGCAATGACCGTGTCGGCATCCTCGATGATGAGGAACGGCTGATCGCGCTTCTTCAGGGCCTCGGCAACAATTCTGCCGACGCGGCCATGGCCGACAAGGATCGTATGATCGGTCAAACCTGTTGCTTCAGGCGCTGCGCGTGATGCGGGCGCGGTAGCCTGGCCCGTCTGCGTGCCGTCAACCGCGTCGCGGCCGGGCGAAGGCTCGCGGGTTCGCGACAGCCGATCGGCGGCTGCGAAGATCAGGGGATTGAGCAGGATCGAGAGAATGGCGCCCGCCAGGATGAGGTCTCGCCCGGCCGTCGGCAACAGGTTCAGCTTCACGCCGAGTTCAGCCAGGATAAACGAGAACTCGCCGATCTGGGCGAGACTGGCCGAGATCGTCAGCGCCGTGCCGGCCGGATGACGAAACGCGAGCACGATCAGATACGCGGCCACCGACTTGCCGATGATGATGATGAACAGTGTGGCGAGCAGCGGCCACGGCTCGCGCAGCACGCTCGCCGGATCGAACAGCATGCCGACGGAGACGAAGAACAGCACGGCAAAGGCATCGCGCAACGGCAATGTTTCCTGCGCCGCGCGCTGACTGAGCGCGCTTTCGCTGAGAATCATGCCGGCAAAAAACGCGCCGAGCGCCAGCGAAACACCGAACAGCTTTGCCGATCCGAATGCGACCGTCAGCGCGATGGCGAGAACGGCGAGGCGGAATAGCTCCCGCGAGCCGGTGTGGGCGATGTAGTGCAGTATCCAGGGAATGATCCGCCGTCCAACGACCAGCATGATGCCGACAAAGACGGCGACCTTGGCGATGGTGAGCAGCAATACGCCGCCGACGCCCAACCCGAGCCGTGACGCGAGCGGGTCCGCGGTAACCGCATTGCCGGTTGCGCCGAGCATGCCGGCCAGGGCCGGCAGCAGGACCAGCGTCAGCACCATCGCGAGGTCTTCGACGATCAGCCAGCCGACCGCGATGCGGCCCCGCTCGGTTTCCATCAGCCGGCGCTCCTGCATCGCGCGGAGCAGCACCACGGTGCTGGCGACCGACAGCGCAAGCCCGAACACGAGGCCGGCGCCGACCGACCATCCCATGAACATCGCGAGGCCAAGTCCCATCAGGGTGGCGACGATGATCTGGACGACGGCGCCGGGCAGCGCGATCGCCCGCACGGACAAAAGGTCTTTCAACGAAAAGTGGAGTCCAACGCCGAACATCAGCAGGATGACGCCGATCTCGGCCAGCTCGGTCGCCAGCGGCTGATCGGCAACGTAGCCCGGCGTAAAGGGGCCGACCGCCACGCCCGCGAGGAGATAGCCGACCAGCGGCGGAATCCGAAATCGCTGCGCGATGGCTCCGAACACGAAGGCCAGTCCCAGGCCGGCAACGATGGTGGCGATGAGAGGCGTGTCGTGCGGCATTCCTGATTCCGTGTGGTTTCGATTCCACACAGTTTGCCACGGTGATGCCTGCAAACCCTGCGACCAAGTGAGGCGGCGCTTTCGTCAGCCCGCATCCAGCCTTTCACGCTCGATGCGGATATCCACCTCGCGATCGACGTAGTTCCATTCCTCCGTCGCGCGCAGCGTGCCGACCAGTTCCTCGAACGCCTCTGCCTGCGCGGGCTCGTATTCGAACCAGGTCAGGAAGTCGAAGGGCTCGCCGAGATCGCGGCTGTGATAGAGCTGGCGCGCGATCGCGGGCAGGTACTTCAGGCTCGCGGCGATGTGGTGCGACTTGTCTTCAAAAATCTGCCGCCGCTCTTCCTGCGTCAGGTCCCACCAGGCGGCTGACTTCTTGATCGGGATCAGCGCCGCGCAGTTCGCCTCGGGGCGGCCGAGCTTGGCTTGCACGGACGTGAGCTGGTCCTTCTCGGCGCGCTCGGTGTAGCGGACATGGCTGGCGATTCCGGCCACCCGCCACGAGGTGAGCGCGGGCAGGATCGGCAGCGCGATCGAGGAGGAAGTGACCAAGGACAGCGCCGGCGTCCGCATCAGCCCCGTGCCCTTCACCGGCGTCAACCGCGTCACCCGCCAGGCCCCGCTCTGGCCGCCTCTGAAAATCGTAAACATGGCGGAACTGAAGCGCGGAACCGGCGTAGATTCAAGTCCCGCGCCGTCATTCCCTCCGTCAGCCCTCGTCATTCCGGGGCGTGCGAAGCACGAACCCGGAATCCAACGGCCCGCATAACGTGATGGATGTTGGATTCCGGGTTCGATGCTGCGCATCGCCCTCAGGTGCGCAATTGCGCACCGGGGAATGACGGAGAACGTGCCCTGTGAATAGCGGCGAGAAGCTCAATAATCATCGCTTTCCGAACAATCGCCCCTATATCCATGTTCGGTTGGCACGGCCTAATGATTCGGCAAAACCTGACCCATGCGCTTCACACCCCAATTCCTCGAAGATCTGCGCGAGCGGCTTCCGGCCTCGGAAGTCGTGGGCCGTCGCGTCAAGCTGAAGAAGGCGGGTCGCGAGTACAAGGGGCTGTCGCCGTTCCAGCAGGAGAAGACGCCGTCCTTCTTCGTCAACGATGAGAAGCAGGCCTGGTTCGACTTCTCGTCCGGCCTGAACGGAAACATCTTCGATTTCGTCATGAAGACCGAAGGCGTTTCGTTTCCCGAGGCCGTCGAGCGGCTGGCCTCGATGGCGGGGATGGCGCTGCCGGCGGCGACACCTGACGCCGCGCGGCATGAGCAGCGCCGCAAGACGCTGCATGACGTGATGGAACTCGCCGCAAAATTCTTTGCCGACACGCTGGCCTCGCGCAACGGCGCCAAGGCGCGCGGCTATCTCGGCGACCGCAGCATCACGCCGCAAACGCAACTGCAGTTTCGCTTAGGTTATGCGCTGCCGGATCGCTTTGCGCTGAAGGAGCATCTCGGCGGGCAGGGCATTTCCACCGAGGACATGGTGGAGGCGGGGCTTCTGGTCGCCGGCGAAGAAATTCCTGTTCCCTACGATCGTTTCCGCGATCGCGTGATGTTTCCGATCACGGACGCGAGGGGCCGTGTCATCGCCTTTGGCGGCCGTGCGCTGGAAAAGGACGTTCCGGCCAAATACCTGAATTCGCCGGAAACGCCGCTGTTTCACAAGGGCGACAATCTCTACAACCTCGCCACCGCGCGGAAGGCTGCGCATGACGGCTCGCCGCTGATCGTGGTGGAAGGCTATGTCGACGTCATCGCCATGGTGACCTCGGGTTTCGGTGGCGCCGTCGCGCCGCTTGGCACGGCGCTCACCGAAAACCAGCTCGCGCTGCTGTGGAAGATGGCGGACGAGCCCATTCTTTGTTTCGACGGTGACCGCGCCGGCCAGAAGGCGGCGTATCGCGCCGCCGACCTGGCGCTGCCGGCGCTGCTGCCGGGCAAGAGCCTGCGCTTTGCGCTGCTGCCCGAGGGGCAGGATCCTGATGATCTCGCGCGCTCCGGCGGCCGCATTGCGATCGAGGAAGTGATCTCGGCGGCGAGGCCGCTGGTCGACATGCTGTGGTCGCGCGAGATCGAGGGCGGCAGCTTTGCGACGCCCGAGCGGCGCGCTGCACTGGAGGCGCGTATCAACGAACTCTCAAAAGGCATCCGCGACGAGGTGGTGCGCCGCTACTACCGGGATGATCTCGCCGGCCGCCTGCAGCGCGCCTTTGCCCCGCAAGGCGGCGGCTACGGCCGGGGTAATTTCCGGGGCGGTCGGGGCAGCGAATCACCCCGCGCGTTCACCCCGCGCGGACCGGGTCCAGCCAACCGATTCGCCTCCCGGGGCGGCGGCCGCGGGCCGGGGGCGGGCGCCAGCCCGGCGATCTCGCCCGGCCCCTACCAGGCCGCCAGTCCACAGTTGGCGACCAGCCCGATCATGCGCGGCCAGCGCAGCGCGATGTCCCGCCGTGAGGCCCTGATCCTGCAATCCCTCATTAACCACCCCTGGCTTCTGCACGATCATCTGGAGGAAGTGGCCGCCCTGGAACTTGCGCATCCCGAGGCCAACAAGCTCCGCGCCGGCATTATCGCGGCCTTTGCCAACGACCATCACCACTCCCCTGATGTCGAAGAGCAGGCCGAGAAGATGCGGGCCGATCTCGAGGCGCGCGGATTAAACGAGATTCTTCAAAGGGTTGAACGGGCGATCACGACCTCGGCGGTGTGGGGCAGCAAGCCCGGCGCGGCGCGGGAGGACGTTTTGGCCACCTGGCAGCAACTCGTTGTCTTGCATCAGAAAACGCACGCCCTACTTAGGGAGAGGAAGGATGCCGAACTGGCGCTGGGCGACGAGCCCACGGACGCCAACATGGCATGGCTGAAGGACGTCAGCGCCCGTTTGGAGTCGCTGGACGGCACCGAGGCCCTGATCGAGGGTTTTGGCGAGCTTTCGGGCCGGTTCCGGAAGAGCGTATGAAATGAAAAAAATGCTGCGGATGGCGGCGGCCGTGCCCGGAAAAAGACTCGCCAAATCCATGGTTTGGCGGCAAAAACAGGGTTAAGCGAAGCTTAATAGTCCGAAGGTTACTTTAACGACGCCGAAGGGCTATTGGCATAACACCGGCGATGGCGGGTTTAAGGGGTGGCGACAGTCTGCGCCGCCCTTTGCGCGTCATGCGCATGCGAATACTCAGGGGACACGAGCGTGATCCGGAAAAATGTTTTCCGAAACGATCACGCGCAGAAGAAGCAAGGATCCGGCGGGTTGGCTTTTCAAACGAAAGACATCCGGCTGACGACTTCAGTAATTCAGATGCGGGTGGCGTCGCGCGCCATTCCGCACGGGCGCGTTTCGGGAGCTTGATGAATGGCCACCAAGGCAAAGACGCTGCAGGTTAAAGACAAGGAAAAAGACGACAAGGCAGCGGATGCCCCCGAGAAGGACGGCCCCGACGCGCCGTCGCCGTTGCTCGATCTCTCCGATGCCGCGGTCAAGAAGATGATCAAGCAGGCCAAGAAGCGCGGCTTCGTGACCTTCGATCAGCTCAACGAAGTGCTGCCTTCCGACACCACCTCGCCCGAGCAGATCGAGGACATCATGTCGATGCTCTCGGACATGGGCATCAACGTGTCCGAAGCCGAAGAGGCCGACGCCGACGAGGAAAAGGAAGACGACGCCGACGACACCGACAACGAGCTTGTCGAGGTCACGCAGAAGGCCGTCACCGAAGTCAAGAAGTCCGAGCCCGGCGAGCGCACCGACGATCCCGTCCGCATGTATCTGCGCGAAATGGGCACGGTCGAGCTGCTGTCGCGCGAAGGCGAAATCGCGATTGCGAAACGCATCGAGGCCGGCCGCGAGGCAATGATCGCAGGGCTGTGCGAAAGCCCGCTGACCTTCCAGGCCATCATCATCTGGCGCGATGAACTCAACGAAGGAAAGATCTTCCTTCGCGACATCATCGATCTCGAAGCCACCTATGCCGGCCCCGACGCCAAGAACAACATGAACCCGGCGCTGATCGCCGGCCCCGGTGCCGACGGCCAGGCCGCCAACGGCGAGGCCGCGCCTGCGCACGTCGCGCCGCCGGCAGCCCCGCCCGCGCCGACCCCGTTCCGCGCCGCGCCCGCAGCGGCGCCCGGTGGCGACACCGTGGAAAAGGACCCGTCCGAGTCCGCCGCCGACGGCGACATGGACGACGACGAGTTCGAAAACCAGATGTCGCTCGCCGCCATCGAGGCCGAGCTGAAGCCGAAGGTGGTCGAGACCTTCGACAAGATCGCTTCCGAATACAAGAAGCTGCGCCGCCTGCAAGAACAGGACATTGCCAACCAGCTGCAGAGCGAGTCGCTGTCGCCCTCGCAGGAGCGCAAGTACAAGAAGCTGAAGGACGAAATCATCGTCGAGGTGAAGTCGCTGCGCCTCAATCAGGCGCGTATCGATTCACTCGTCGAGCAGCTCTACGACATCAACAAGAAGCTGGTCTCGTTCGAAGGCCGCCTGCTGCGCCTCGGCGACAGCCACGGCGTCGCGCGCGAGGATTTTCTGCGCAATTATCAGGGATCGGAGCTCGATCCGCGCTGGCTCAACCGTGTCTCGAAACTCTCCGCCAAAGGCTGGAAGAATTTCGTCCATCACGAAAAGGACCGCATCAAGGATCTGCGCCACGAAATCCAGTCGCTGGCGGCTTTGACCGGGCTCGAGATCGGCGAATTCCGCAAGATCGTGCACGGCGTGCAGAAGGGCGAGCGCGAGGCGCGCCAGGCCAAGAAGGAAATGGTCGAGGCCAATCTGCGTCTCGTGATCTCGATCGCCAAGAAGTACACCAACCGCGGCCTGCAGTTCCTCGACCTGATCCAGGAAGGCAACATCGGCCTGATGAAGGCGGTCGATAAGTTCGAATACCGCCGTGGCTACAAGTTCTCGACCTACGCCACGTGGTGGATCCGGCAGGCGATCACGCGCTCGATCGCGGATCAGGCGCGCACCATCCGCATCCCCGTGCACATGATCGAGACGATCAACAAGATCGTGCGCACCAGCCGCCAGATGCTCAACGAGATCGGCCGCGAGCCGACCCCGGAAGAGCTCGCCGAAAAGCTCGGCATGCCCTTGGAGAAGGTCCGCAAAGTCCTCAAGATCGCGAAAGAGCCGCTCTCGCTCGAAACCCCCGTCGGTGATGAAGAAGATTCGCACCTCGGCGATTTCATCGAGGACAAGAACGCGATCCTGCCGATCGACGCGGCGATCCAGTCCAACCTGCGCGAAACCACCACGCGCGTGCTGGCCTCGCTCACCCCCCGCGAAGAACGCGTGCTCCGCATGCGCTTCGGCATCGGCATGAACACCGACCATACGCTGGAAGAAGTCGGCCAGCAGTTCTCGGTGACGCGCGAACGTATTCGTCAGATCGAAGCGAAGGCGCTGCGCAAGCTGAAGCATCCGTCAAGGTCGCGGAAGCTGCGGAGCTTCCTGGATAACTAATTCAAGCTGTCATTGCCGGGCTTGACCCGGCAATCCATCTCAAAAAAGAACGGCGGGCAAAGCCCGCCGTTTTGTTTTTGCTTGTTTCGTCATTGCGAGCGGAGCGAAGCAATCCATGCCGTGGATAGAGCTGTGTGCACGCTTACTTCTTCTTCGCCCCAACCCGGCTGATGCTCTTGATCGCCAGCGGCGTGCGGCCGGATTTTTCGGCGATCTCGCGGTCCTGTTCCATGATGTAGCCGCGCGCCGGCTCGTCGCCGTCGAGGCCGCCGAGCAATTCGGAGGGCACGCGGCGGTTCGAGCGCTGCGAGTCGTCTTCATAGACGATGTTGAAAAAGGCAAATTCGCCTTTGGGATTGGTTCCGGGTTTCTTGGCCATGCGGGCCTTTTCTTCGATCAGGGCGCCGCTGTCAAAGAAAAATAGCTCTAGGTGGCCTGGCCGTACCGCAGGGGCGCGACGGCCGCGGCGCCGGCTGCGGGAATGGACAAGACAAACAGCCTGTCGAACTGCTGGTCGGCGATGGGGTCGACCGTGCGGCCAGTCAGGCCCTTGATGATCGGTCCGACCGTGTTGGTGTGGCCGACGATCGCTGCGACGGCATCGTCAGGCAATCCCTTCACCTTTTGCACGATCGCTTTCACATGACCCGCGATGCCGCCGGCGGCGTTGGTCCCGACCACCACGACCTCCAGGTCGGACCCCAGCTTTCGCTGGAGGGGTTCGATCGTTCGTTGCGTCCGGATCGCGTCGCTGCAGTAGGCGGTCCGTATGCCGCTTTCGGCAAGCATGCGTGCCAGCAGCTCAGCCCGCGCGACTCCCGCAGGTGACAGATCATCCGCATCGGGTTTGCGGTCGGCATGACGAAGGGCGAAGACAATCATCGGGCTCTCCATGTTGAATAGCGCAACTCATCTCCTGTCGACGCTGCACATTCTATTGAAGGTTGCGGTCACATAAAAGTCCGTTGTCGCCGTCCACAACGAATGCAAACGCACGTCGATGGTACCGAGATGGAGCAATCGCGAAGGGGCTGGAAAGCGTTGGCGCCTGGGCGATGTTCTGAGTTCCCGATAGTGCAATGCCCATTCCGAGTTTGAAACCACTTGACCTGATCGTGGCCATCGTCCTTTGGATGAGCCGAAGCGTTACACCCAGCATCTTCACAAACGAAGTGCACGGCGATTTAGCAATCCTGCCCAGCTTCTCTCCGCAAGTGCAATGCGCTACGCGCGTGCTAGCTTTTCCCGCCCGACACAAACGAGGCATCAAAAAACAAAGGGAAACGCATATGAGATGGCACGCAATTGCGGTCGCGTCGGTCCTGGTGATCGCAACTCAGGCTTCCGCAGCCGAGAAAAAATACGGCATCGGCGCCAGCGACACCGAGATCAAGCTCGGCCAGACCTCCCCGTTCTCCGGTCCCGCATCGGCCTACAGCGTGATTGCGAAAACGCAAGCTGCCTATTTCAAGATGATCAACGACAAGGGCGGCGTGAACGGGCGCAAGATCAATTTGATCACGCTCGACGATGCCTACAGCCCGCCGAAGACCGTGGAGCAGACCCGCAAGCTCGTCGAGCAGGAGGAGGTCGCGGTCATCCTCAATCCGCTCGGCACGCCGACGGGTCTGGCAGTGCGAAAATATCTCAACGACAAGAAGGTGCCTCAGCTTTTCGTCGGCGCCGGCGCCACGCTATGGGGCGACCATGAGCGTTTTCCCTGGTCGATCGGCTTCCAGCCGTCCTACCAGGCCGAGACGGCGGTCTACGCAAAATATGTGCTGAAGAACAAGCCGGACGCCAAGATCGCGCTGTTCTACCAGAACGACGACGCC
Organism: uncultured Alphaproteobacteria bacterium; assembly: GCA_963742935.1. Lineage (GTDB taxonomy): Bacteria > Pseudomonadota > Alphaproteobacteria > Rhizobiales > Xanthobacteraceae > Bradyrhizobium. Next base: position 55,894 of record CAVUOI010000008.1, read on the forward strand.
GGCAAGGATTACGGCAATGGCTTCAAGAAGGGATTGGGACCGGAGAACACGGCCAAACTGGTGGTCGCGGAATCGACCTATGAATCGACCGATCCGACCATCGACAGCCAGATCGTGAAGCTGAAGGCGTCCGGCGCCAACGTGCTGTTCATGCACGCCATCCCCAAGCAGGCCGCGCAGGCGATCCGCAAGATCGGCGAGATCGGCTGGAAGCCGGACATGTTCTTCCTCGCGGCGACTTCGACCTCGGTATCCTCCGTGCTGCAGCCTGCGGGATTCGATCACTCCAAGGGCATCATCTCGTCCTACTCGTTCAAGGATCCCAACGATCCGCAGTGGAAGGACGACAAGGACGTCGATGGCCTGGCACGATTTCATGAAGAAGTATTTTCCGGACGGCAACCGTCAGGACCAGCTCATCGTCTACGGCTATGTGGTGGCGGAGGCCACCGTGCAGGTGTTCAAGCAGTGCGGCGACGATCTCACCCACGAGAACATCATGAAGCAGGCGGCCAACCTCGACATCACGCTGCCGCTGATGCTGCCCGGCATCAAGCTGAAGACGTCGCCGACCGATTACTTCCCGATCGAAGCGATGCGGCTGCAGAAGTTCAATGGCGAGATATGGGAGCTGTTCGGCGAAACGATCGGCAACGATTGAAGGCTGGCGTGACGTTGGCTCACAACAAAGGCGCGAGGGCGCTCACGATGATGAGCGCCCTCGTATTCCGCTACTCGATTTCAAGATTGTTCTTTTTGCCGATCGCGCTGACATCGCGGATATAGTCGTTCATCGCCTTGGTGAAGATCTCGGGCTTTCCGCCGACGATCTCGAACCCGTTGGCGGTGAGCGCCTTGATCACTTCGGGCTCGGCGAGCGCGATATTCGCCGACTTGTTGATGCGGTCGACGATCGCCTGCGGCGTGCCCGCCGGCGCGACAAAACCCGACCATGCGTAATATTCGGCGGTATAGCCGAGCTCTTTCAGCGTCGGCGCGTCCGGGAAGGCGAACCACCGCTTGTCGCCGGTCGTCGCCAGCACGCGCAGCGTACCGGCCTCGACATGGCTGCGGATGATGTTCGAGGCGGCGAAATCGACATGGCCGGAAATCAGATCCTGGATCATCGGCGCCTCGCCGCGATAATGCACCGCCTGCATCGGCATCTTGCTTTCCTGCGTCAGCATCAGGCCGATCAGATGCGAGGTGTTGCCGGGCCCGGGCGAGCCGTAGTTCAGCGGCTTGGACTCGCTGCCGCCCTTCACCAGATCGGCCAGCGTCCTGTACGGTGAGTCGCTTTTGACCACGATCGCCAGCGGCGCCCGCACCGCCATCGCGACCGGCACGAAATCCTTCAGCGCGTCGTAGGACAGTGATTTCTTCAACGCCGGCAGCAGCCCATGGGTGGCCGCGTTGACATACAGCAGCGTATAGCCGTCAGGCGCGGCGCGCTTGACGCTTTCGGCCGCTAGAATGCCGCCGGCGCCGCCCTGGTTCTCGATGACAAAAGTCTGGCCGATATTGTCGCGCATCCGGTTGGTCACGACCCGCGCCGGCGTATCGGTGACACCGCCGGCCGCGGCGGGAACGACGACCTTGATCGGACGGTCGGGGTAGGCGTCGGTTGATTGCGCAAATGCTGTGCCCGTCAGCGCGGCGATGATAGCTGCGGTTGCCCCGATGATGCCCCTTCGCATGTTTCCCCCTCTGGCTTTTCTTTTTGTTGATGCCGGACGGTGTGACCCCGACGGCTAAGCGCAGAGTAGCCGTCGTTGCAGCCTTGAGAAGGGGATAAATCAGGTGCGCGACATGCGCCAGCGCGCTCCGCGCCGGGCATTGAAATCCGCCAGACGGGAATTTCGCTCGTCTGCCGATCCGCCTTACGGCGCCACCAGCTCCACCCGCCGGTTCAGCGCCCGGCCGGCATCATTGGCGTTGGAGCCGACCGGCGCCAAAAATCCCACACCCGCCGTCTTCAGCCGGGCCTGCGCAATCCGAAAATTCTTTGCCAGTTCCGCCGCCACCGCCTCCGCCCGCCGTCGCGACAAATCGAGATTGTAATCGTACGCGCCCTGGTTATCGGTGTGGCCGACGATGAAGACATTGAGCTGCGGCTGGCCTGCCAACAGCTTCGCGATCTGTTCGAGTGTCGGCCGGCTTTCGGGTTTCACCACCGCCTTGTCGGTATCGAAATAGATGCCGTAGAGCGCGATGTGGCCGGCTTCTCCGAGGCCCTTGGCCATCGTCGCCGCGTCCACCATCTTGTTTTCGATCGCACCCAATTCGGCGATGACGAGCTGCGCATAGATGTCGCGGTTATTCTCGCTGACGATGAGGCTGGCATAGGTCTCGCGGCCGCCGTCCACCTTGCGCCCCGAAAAATAGCGGTAGTTGAAACCGTCCACCCACATTTGCGGGATCGGCAGCGCGTCGACGGCTTCCGAGAACGGAATGCCGCCGCAGGCATCGACGTCGCAGGCCAGCAGCGTTTCGAACCCGGCCTTCGCCAGTTGGGTCTCGAAATTGCGCGACACTTCCAGGATTGAGGGGCCGGGATTGGTGCGATAGGCGATGCGGGTGATGCGGCCTTCCAGCCGCCGCGCGTCGGTGGGCTGACCGTCCTTGAACGACCGCGCCTTGCATCCGCGCCGCGTCAAAATCCTTCACCTGATATCCCGTGATGACGCTGCCGCCGAACCGCCCGATGCCGGGATAATCCCGTGCGCCGGCCACGTCGCGGGTCTGCGCGGAGGCGTTCGTCATCGCCCCGAGCGACAGCGCGAGCAGCAGGAGGACCGGCCTGAACAGGGTGTGCGGTGAGCTCATGGGGCATCCGTTCGTTGGAGAGGCGATCGCGGGGAGGGGGTCGCAGGTAAAGGTCGCGGCGGCCGATCAACCGGTTCAAATTGGTCGCAATCATGACCGTTTTCGCAGGAGATTTGACCCTCGCGCCCGGCTGCAACCCTCGAAGCGCGGCCAAGGACGTGCTAGAAGCCGGTGCTTATTTGCAGTCTCTCCGAGGATTGGCCTTTCATGCTCCGCTTTGCATTTGCTTTCAGCGCCGCTCTGGCCGCGTTCGCAGGCTTCAACTCTTTCGCCCAGGCCGCCCAATGCGGCAACTCGTCCGCCGGCTTTGCGACCTGGAAGCAGGAATTTTCCGGCGAGGCGCGGGCCAAGGGTGTCAGCGCCGGCACCATCCAGGCGCTGATGGCGACGAACTACGCGCAGGCGACCATCAATGCGGACCGCGGCCAGCGCAGTTTTCAACTCTCGCTCGAGCAGTTCCTCGCCAAGCGCGGCGGGCCGACGATCGTCGCCAAAGGACGCCAGCTCAAGCAATCGCAGGGCGCGCTGTTCGCTTCGATTCGCGAGCGTTACGGCGTGCCGCCGGGGCCGTTGCTCGCGATCTGGGGCATGGAGACCGGGTTCGGCAGCCAGCGCGGCAATCAGAACATGCTCGCCTCGATCGCGACGCTGTCCTATGACTGCAGGCGTTCGGAATTTTTCACCGAGCATCTTTACGCGGCGCTGCAACTGATCGATCGCGGCGCACTCTCGCCGAGCCAGCGCGGCTCGATGCATGGCGAGGTCGGCCAGACCCAGTTCATGCCCAAGGCGATTCTTGGCGTACGGTACCGGCAATCTCGAGAATTCGGCGACCGCGCTGACCTCGACAGCGAATTTTTTGAAGGCGCATGGCTGGAAGGCCGGCGCCGGCTACCAGCCCGGCGAGCCGAATTTTGCGGTCATCCAGGCCTGGAATGCCGCGGGCGTCTATCAGAAGGCGATCGCGCTGATGGGCAAGCAGATCGACGGTGGCGGGGAGTAGGGGGCGCTGTCTCGTCGTCCCTGCGAACGCAGGGACCCATACGCCGCGGCCGCTGTTGTTAAGCAGGCTGGTCGACGACTTCCTTTCAACAATTGCCGCCGGTGGTTATGGGTCCCTGCGTTCGCAGGGACGACGAGGTTTCGTGCACCGCTTTCCCATGGCATGATCGATCTCGCATAAAACAAGGGATTCGCATGCGCATGTTTCGTTGGGCCATTTTCCTCGGCGCCGTCATCTGCTCCACCCCCACTTACGCCGCGCGCTGCGGCGGCGATTTCAACAGCTTCGTGGCGGCGATGTCGCAGGAGGCGCGGGCGGCGGGGATTTCAGACGCCGTGATCAGCCAGGCGTTTGCCGGCGTCATGCAGGATCCCGCGGTGCTCGCCTTCGACCGCCGCCAGCGCGGCACCTTCAACAAGACGTTCGAGCAGTATGTCTCCACCCGCGTCGGCCCCGGTCGCATCAATATGGGCCGGCAGATGCTGCAGCGGCATGGTTCGCTGCTGTCGCGGATCGAGCAGAAATTCGGCGTGCCGCCGGAAATCGTGGTCGCGATCTGGGGACTGGAATCTGATTTCGGCAAGGGCGACATCGGCAAGATGCCGGTCATCCGCACGCTTGCCACCATGGCGCATGATTGCCGCCGCACTGAATTATTCCAGGGCGAACTATTGGCAGCGCTGAAGATCGTGCAGCGCGGCGACCTGCCGTTGCGCGACCTGATCGGCGCCTTCGCCGGCGAACTCGGCCAGACGCAATTCTTGCCGTCGTCCTACATCAAATACGGTGTCGATTTCGACGGCAACGGCCATGTCGATTTGCGCCACAGCGTGGCCGACGTGCTCGCCTCCACCGCAAACCTGCTGCACACCAGCGGCTTCAAGGGCGGCGCGCCGTACGGCGAGGGCACTCCGAATTTCGAAGCCATGCGCGAATGGAACAGGGCGACGATCTACCGCAAGACCATCGGGTATTTTGCGGATCGGCTGGTCGGGCGGTAGATATCCGCTACTTCGTAGGATGGGTTTCGCTGCGCTCTACCCATCCTACGGGACCTCACAGCAATCCCGGTGTCGTCCCGGCCTTGAGCTCAGATGCGCAATTGCGCATCGGGGGACCCATACGCCGCGGCCTTCCGGTTTGGCACAGGCGTCAGATAACTTCTGCAAGCAACAACCGCCGCGGCGTATGGGTCCCTGCGTTCGCAGGGACGACACCTGATAAGTCTGCGGGCTATCTCAAACTACTTCCCCTTCGGCCCTCCCGTCTTCTCGATCCGTTTCGCCATCACCAGTCGTTGGCCTCGCCCTTCACGTCTCCCTGGGCTTGCCGAGACGCGTGCGTTTCTCGAACAGGCGGCGCAGTGCCGACCAATATGTTGCGGGTCTCAAGCGCTGCAGCAGGTCGGTGAACTGCGCGTCGAACCCAATCAGAATGCGCGGCTGGTTCTTCTCGATGCCAGTGATGATGCGTTGCGCGGCAGCGGCTGGCGTCGTCCGCGCCGCATTGTCGAAACGCTCGATCAATTCTGCGCGGCGCGCATTGTCGCTGATCCCTGCGCCGGTGCGGGAATTACGCACGATGTTGGTCAGCACGCCGCCGGGATGCACCACCGAGAGCTTTACTGGGCTGTTTGCCATCGCCAGCTCATGCCGCAGGCTTTCCGAAAAGCCGCGCACCGCAAACTTGGCCGCGCAATAGGCGGTCTGGCCGGGCGGGGCGATGATGCCGAAGATCGAGGAGAGGTTGACGATGTGCGCTTCGCGCTGCTTCGAAAGATGCGGCAGGAAGGCGCGGGTGCCGTGCACCACGCCCCAGAAATTGATGTTGATCAGCCATTCCATCTGCGCATGGTCGACCTCGTTGAAGGCGCCAATGAGTGCGACGCCAGCATTGTTGATGACGATGTTCAGCGAGGGGTGGGCGGCAATGGCCGCTTGCGCAAAATCCTGGATCTGCGCGGGCTCGCCGACATCGACGCGATGGGTCGTGACCTTGCGCGTGCCTGCCTTGCCGATCTCGGCGGCCACCTGTTGCAGCCCGGCCTCGTCGCGGTCGGCGAGTGCGAGATCGCAGCCGCGCGCGGCCAGCTCCAGCGCGAGCGCGCGGCCGATGCCGCTGGCGGCGCCGGTCACGGCGGCCGCACTTCCGGATATCGCGGTCATTTCTGGAAACTCCTTGCGGGGGGAGAAGCGGGCGGGTTCCCGCGAGTTTTGCAAATTGGATCCGAACCATAAAGCGGTTTCCGCGCTTAACCCCGACTACCGGACAGAAAAGCCGTCGCCAAGCCGGCGCAAATGCTGAGGAGGTCCCTTATGGGACAATCAAAACCGTTTCGCGCGACCGCCCTTATCGTGGAGGATGACCCGATGCAGCGGGACATGATCTGCCTGCTGCTGGAGGAGAGCGAGGTCGATGTCATCGAATGCGAAAGTGCTGAAGCCGCGGAGTTGGTGCTGGAGCGAGCGGCCGGTAATTTGGTCTTGATGATGACCGACGTGCAACTCGCCGGCAATATGGACGGCGTCGAGCTGGCGCACATCGCCAGGAAGTACAATCCGCAGATGGGGGTGATCGTTACCTCCGGCCGGCCGCTGCATCAGGAATTGCCCGACGGCTGCCAGTTCTGGGCCAAGCCCTGGGCGCCGCTCGACGTGATCCGCGAGGCCGAGCGGATAGTGCATGAAAGGCGCCGTGCCGACGAAACCCGGCCGCATTAGCAGCTGCCGCGCCTTCCAGGCAGGGGGCCGCCGTGTTAATGGCGGGACATGACCCTGTCGTTTTTGTTGACCTCGCTTGATCGTGGTCGCGTCGCCCGGCACCGGCGTGCTCTATACGCTGGCTGTGGCGCTGACCTCGGGCGCGCGGCCGAGCATCGCAGCCGCCTTCGGCTGCACGCTCGGCATCGTGCCGCATATGCTGGCCGCCATGCTGGGACTGGCCGCGGTGCTGCACACCAGCGCGCTGGCGTTCGCCGCGCTGAAATGGTGTGGCGTGGCGTATCTGCTCTACATGGCCTGGCAGGCGTTGCGCGAAACGGGAGCGTTGTCGGTCGACACCCGCCCCGCGGCCGCAGTGCGTTCCAGCCGCCGCGTCATCGGGACGGCGATCCTGATCAACATCCTCAATCCAAAACTCTCGATCTTCTTCCTGGCTTTCCTGCCGCAGTTCGTCGCCGTCGATGAGCCGCATCCCTTGGCGCGGATGCTGGAATTGAGCGCGGCCTTCATGGCGATGACGTTTGCGGTGTTCGCGGTCTACGGCCTGTTCGCCGCCGCGCTGCGCGACCGCGTCATCACCCGCCCGCAGGCGATGGCCTGGCTGCGCCGCAGCTTTGCGGCGGGATTTGCCGCACTCGGCGCCAAGCTGGCGCTATCGGAGCGCTGACTTCACGGCCCCTCCGCCCGTCGTCCCGGCGAAGGCCGGGACCCATAACCACCGCCCTCAATAATTGAAGAAGATCTCACCCGCCCTGCCTCAAGATGGGCCGCGGTGTATGGGTCCCTGCGCTTCGCCGGGACGACGAGAAATTGACGACGCATCATCTCCCAAAATGAAAAAGGCGGACCGAAGGCCCGCCGTTCTCCAAAATCGCACCCGGAGTTGGGGGCCCGGGCGGAGCTGAACAACCTCCACCCGGGCCAAAATTCACTTCTTCTTCGCTTTCTTGGCCTTCTTCGCCTTCGCCTTTTTCGCCTTCTTCGCTTTCTTAGCCATAGTATCCTCTCAAGGTTTTCATGGATTGAACGCGACACCGAGGCATGCTTGGCGGAGGGCCAGCCTCGCAACATCCTCGATGACAATCCCAGCAAATTCGCGGGGCCCTGCCGCGTGCCGTCATGGCGTTGTCATCGCGTTATCCACAGTTGTTATGCGTTTTGATACGATTTGCCCCCGAAAAGCGCGGCGCCGGCGCCGTTCGCATCGCGTGCGCCATGCTTAACGATCGCCGAACACCCTGATCTTCATCAAATCAAAACCACGGTTTCGATTGGCCGCCGGCCATCAGAGACCATTAAGCAGCGCGGATGCACCTTGTGCCACGGACGGGGAGACCGTCGTGGGGAAGCGCGGAGGCGCACATGCGCGCCTCGAGCGCAGTTAGACAACAGGGGAGACGCGTCGTGCGCGTCCCGGGTTCGCAATGCTGAGCGTTCCGACGCTTTGGACGGTGTTCGTCATCAATTTTCTCGCACTGGGCCTGATCTGGGCCTATGTCGTGCGCTGCTATCCGACGTTCGAAGCCTCGCGCTACTGGACCGGCTCGGCGTTCGCCGCGGCGGCAGGTGCGGCGATGGCGACGCTGCGCATCGTGTTCCCGGATTCGCTCATCCCCTTGCTGTTCGGCGGTACCGCATTGCTGCTGGCGATCTGCCTGGCGGCGATGGGGGTACGGAAATTCTTCGAACAGCCGGTGTCGTGGCGCGCCACCTTGCTGACGACCGGCCTCGGCTTTGCCGGCCTGTCGTTTTTCATCTTCGTCTACGACAGCGTGCCCGGACGGATGACCGTCTTCACGATCGCGCAGATGCTGCCGATGGTGCTCAGTTTGAAACTGCTGCTGAGCCCGCATCAGGGCCGCGTCAATCCCGGAGCGCGGCTCGCCGAAATCGTCACCATCATGATCATGGCGATTTTCGCGAGCAGGCTGGTTGGCGCGCTGACCGATGTCGGCGGCGGGTTCTCCTACATGCATTTCAGCCCGGTGCAGTCGGTGGTCATCCTGGTGCTGGTGTTCCTGTCGATGGCGCTGAATTTCGGCTTTCTGCTGATGGCGATGGACCGCCTGCGCACCGAGGTGGCGGATCTGGCGCTGCTCGACGATCTCACCGGTGTCGGCAACCGCCGCTATCTGGTGCAGCGGCTGGAGGAGGAATGCGGGCGCTCGCAACGCAGCGGCCAACCCTTCGCGCTGCTGGTGATCGATCTCGATAGCTTCAAGGCGATCAACGATACCCACGGCCACGCCGCCGGCGACGCCTGCCTGCAGCATTTCACGCTGATGGCGCAGACGAGACTGCGGCCCGGCGACACGCTGGCGCGGACCGGCGGTGACGAGTTCTGCATCGTGCTGCCGTCCTCGACGCTGCACGTGGGCGCCATGATCGCCCGCCGTATTCTGGACGTCTGCCGCGCCGACGCCGAACAATGCGCCGGCAACGAGATTCCGGTCGCTGTGTCGATCGGTGTCGCGCAATGGACCCCCGAGATGGGCGCCTATTCCGACCGCCTGATCGCGGCTGCCGACCATGCGCTCTATGACGCCAAGAAGGCCGGCCGCAACGGCTTTGCCCTCTACGAACCGGCGCCGCCGCTGGCGCCCGAATCAACAAGCCCGCGAATTGTCCGACATGGACCTGCGCCAGCGCGCGTAAGGCGTGTTACGCTGGTCCGTCACCGGACCTCGCGCATGAATTTTCGCCTCCTCGCGGCCGCCCTGTTCGCCCTCGTATTGTCCCCATGCGTATTCGCGCAGACGCCCGACATCGCCGCGATCGCGCGCGCATCAGGCACGCCCGATATTCCCGGACTGAAGATGGTCTGGCTGGCGCCGTGGGGTGAGCTCTGGGGCGAACTTTCAAAAGCCCATCCTTGGCGCAACATCATCGTGCACCAGACCGAAGGGCCGGCGGGCTCGGCGCGCGGCGGCGCGCTGGCGCAATCGAAGAACCCGACCCGGCGCGGCGTCACGGTCTGGGTGGAGACCGACGGCACGGTGTACTGGGCCGTCGCCGAACATCTCATTCCCACCCATGGCGACGGCGCCAACCGCAACGACAACAAATACATCGACAACCGTGCGACCCACCGCCAGGTGGTCGGCAACAATTCGATCGGCGTCGAATTCGCCGGCAATTTCCCCGACGTGACGCGCGGGCCGACCGAAGCGCAGATCGAGGCGTGGAAGATTCTCGTGAAGGTGCTGCGCGCGCGTTACGGCATTCCGCTGGATCGCGTCTACGCGCATAACTGGATCGACTACAAGGACGCCCGCTATTGCGAAGGCTGCGCGCTGGCGACGATGGCGCGGGAGTGGGGGGAGTAGGGGCGCAACAAGCTCCTCTCGTCGTTCGGCCCCATCTCTCTCGTCGTCCCGGCCTTGA
>CAVUOI010000009.1:0-313497 GCA_963742935.1 uncultured Alphaproteobacteria bacterium
TGGCTGATCCTGCCGGAGTCGCTGCCGCCGGAACGCCGCTCGCCGTTCCGCTGGAAAAGCGCCAATCCGCTCGGCGCGCTGCATCTGTTGCGTCGAACCGGATCTTCGCCGGGCTGTCGCTGGCGAATTTTTTCGGGAAGTCGCGCATGTGGTGCTGCCGTCCACCTTCGTGCTCTATGCGACCTATCGTTATGGCTGGGATACGACGACGGTCGGGTTTACGCTGGCTCTGGTCGGCGTCTCCGCGATGGTGGTGCAGGGCGCGGGCGTCGGCCCGATCGTCAAGCGCCTCGGCGAGCGCCGGGCGCTGCTCCTAGGGCTCGCCAGCGGCGCCTTAGGATTTTTGATCTATGGCGCAGCCCCGACCGGGCCGCTGTTCTGGATCGGCATTCCCGTGATGTCGCTGTGGGGCGTAGCGGGTGCTGCGATCCAGGCGCTGACGACGCAGCTCGTCGCCCCCGATCAGCAGGGCCAGTTGCAGGGCGCGACCAACAGCGTCAACAGCATCGCCCAGATGCTGGGACCGTTTCTGTTCACGCTGACCTTTGCGTATTTCATCAGCGACGGGGCGCCAGTGAAAATGCCGGGCGCGCCGTTCCTGCTGGCGGCGGCATTGTTGGGGCTGGGGCTGTTGATCGCGTGGCGCACGCTGGGGACCAGGAACGACGGTTGAAAAAATTGTATCGGCGTCGGCAAAGCGAAGCCGAGTGACCCATCCACAAGTCAATTTTCGACTGGTGCATAGAAATGGTGGGCACGGCGCAGGTCGCGCCTTCGCCGCGACCCTACAGAATTCAACTCGCTTACTTCTTCACCAGCGGACACTCGCTGGCTTCGAGCGGCTTGGCGGCGTCTTCCGGGGAGATCGTGGCGATCTGCTTGTAGTAGTCCCACGGTCCCTTCGACTCGTCCGGCTTCTTCACCTCGAACAGATAGGCCGGGATCAGGCGGCGGCCGTCGGCGCGCAGCGGGCCCTTGCCGAACAGCGTGTCGTCGGTCGGCAGTTCCTTCATCTTGGCGACGACCTTGGCGCCGTCGTTCGGATTGCCGCCGAGCGCTTCCATGCCTTCAGATAATGCAGCACCATGGCGTAGTTGCCGGCCTGGGTCATCGAGGGCATCGCCCCTTGGTGGCCAGTGCGGAGAACCGCTTCGACCAGGCGCGCGTCGCGTCGTTCATGTCCCAGTAGAAGGATTCCGTGAACGTCAGGCCCTGTGCGGTCTTCAGGCCCAGCGCGTGCACGTCGTTGATGAACAGCAGCAGCGCGGCGAGCTTCTGGCCGCCCTGGACGATGCCGAATTCCGCCGCCTGCTTGATCGAGTTCGTGGTGTCGCCGCCGGCATTGGCAAGCCCGATCACCTTCGCCTTGGAGGCCTGCGCCTGCAGCAGGAAGGACGAGAAATCGGCGGTGTTGATCGGGGCCTTGACGCCGCCGAGCACCTTGCCGCCATTGGCCGTCACGACGGTCGAGGTGTCGCGCTCAGCGCATGACCGAAGGCGTAGTCGGCGGTGAGGAAGAACCAGCTGTCGCCGCCGGCCTTGGTCAGCGCCTTGCCGGTGCCGTTGGCGAGCATGTAGGTGTCGTAGGTGAAGGAGACCGTGTTCGGCGTGCAGGCCTTGCCGGTGAGATCGGCCGTCGCAGCACCCGAGTTGAGCAGGACCTTGTTCTTGTCCTTGACGAGATTGTTGACGGCCAGCGCCACGCCCGAATTCGGCGTATCCGCGATGGCGTCAACCTTGTCGTTGTCGAGCCACTGCCTTGCGATGTTGACGCCGACATCGGGCTTGTTCTGGTGGTCGCCGCTGACGACCTCGATCTTCCAGCCCTTCTTGGTGAGACCGGAATCTTCGACCGCCATCTTGATCGCGACCACCGAATTGGGGCCGCCGATGTCGGCGTAAAGGCTCGACATGTCGTTGAGCACGCCGATTTTGACGGTCTTTTCCTGGGCCAGGGCGGGCGTCGTAAGGGCGAGCGCCGGCAAGCGCCACGGACGCGGCGAAGCGCCGCGCCAAATTGTTCGTCATGGTATTCCCTCCAGAATGTTGTTCGCCGGCTCTCTTTTTGGAACCTGCCAGCTGCCCCTGCGATAGTATTTCTCGCCCGCGGGGGCAATCCGCCTAATCGTAGCGCGTCATCGTAGCGCGTCGGAGGTCAGCTTGAACTTCTGGATCCGCTTACCGGTATCGACTTCGGCGGTATAGACATTGCCCTTGGCATCCACCGCCATGGCGTGAATCCAGTGGAACTGCCCGGCATTGCGGCCATTCCGGCCAAAACTGCCGACTACAGTACCATCATCCCGTTTCAGCACCCTGATTTCATTGTTTTCGCCGTCGGCGCTCAACAAATAGGTCTGCTTCGGATCGGGCCAAACAGCGATATCCCACACCGCGCCGTTGCCGAGGGTGTTCTTTTCGTAGAACCATTCCTTAACGAAGGTTCCATCTTTCCTGAACACCTGGATGCGGTTGTTGATGCGGTCGCAGACATAGAGCAACCCATCGTTGGCAAGCTTCACGCAATGCACGGGGTTGGCGAATTGCTGCGGGGGCGGCGCCTTGGGGTCGTAGGCCGGCTGCTTGTTATCATCGGGCTGGATTGCCGTAGGCACCCCAGTGCCGCTTGTAGGCGCCGGTCGTCGGCATCGAACACGATGATGCGGCGATTGCCATAGCCGTCGGCGACATAGATTTCGTTGGCGTCCTTGTCGATGGCGGTCTCGGCGGGCTTGCCAAGCTGCGTGGTGTCGGCCGAGCCCTTGCTCGGCGCAATCTTGCCGATCTGCATCACGAACTTGCCGTCGAGGGTGAATTTCAGGATCGCATTGTCGTTGTCGGCATTGCCGCCGACCCACACGAAACCTTTCTCATCCACTTCGATGCCGTGCTCGCGGCCGACCCATTCATAGCCTTCGCCCGGGCCGCCCCAGGAGCGCAGCAGATTGCCGTCGGCGTCGAACTCGAGCACCGGCGGCGCCGAGATGCAGCACTTCGAGCGCGGCGGGTTCAGTGCCGCACCCTTCTCGTCGTCGGTCAGCGAGCGCGGACGATGGATCACCCAGATATGCCCCTGCGCATCGGCGGTGATGCCGCCGACCTGGCCGAGGATCCAGTTGTTCGGCAGCGGCTTTGGCCAGGACGCATCGACCGCGAAGGTCGGGATATCGCCGGCGTGCGAGAAGGCCGGCGCCGCAATCAGCATGGCGGCGGTGAAGCAGGCGGAAATGGCTTTGCAGAGATTTTGGCGGGCGCGATTACGCGTCGGCGTCATGAGTGCCTCCCGATGTTTTTTCTTGGCGGGTTATCCCGCTCGGGAGGGCAGTCAATCGCGGGGAGGCGATCAAGTCAACAATGAGAAAACGCTCACGTCGGCGGCTGAAAGTCCATCAGCTTGCGCGCCTTGTAGTCGTAGAGCTTGCCGGTCTCGTTCCACTCCGGCGCGCACATCGGCACGATGAATTCCGCCGCCTGTTCCGGCGTGTCCAGCGTCGTCGGGTCTTCGCCGGGAAACACGCTGGCGCGCATGCGGGTGCGGATCGGGCCGGGGCTGAACAGGTTGACGCGCAGTTTGCGTGCTCACGGTCTCGTTGGCCCAGGAGCGCGCCAGCGTGTCGAGCGCAGCCTTCGAGGCGGCGTAGGGCCCCTGATAGGCGTTCGCCTTGCTGGCGGCGCCCGAGGTGACGAACACGGCGCGGCCGGCGTCGGAGACTCTCAGCAGCGGGTCCATGCAGCGGATGAGCTGGAAGTTCGCGGTGACGTTGATCGCCATCACGTCGTTCCACGGCTTCAGCTCGATATGGCCGAGCGGCGAGGACGGGCCGGCGATGCCGGCATTGCCGACGAGAATGTCGAGCTTGCCGTGGCGCTCATGCAGCGCCGCGCCAAGCCGCGCGATGCCGTCGAAATCGGTGAGATTGAGCGGCACCAGCGTGGCGCTGCCGCCGTCTTTGCGGATCTCGTCGTCGAGTTCTTCCAGGCCGCCTTGCGTGCGCGCGACGGCAACGATATGCGCGCCGGCGCGGGCGAGCGCGCGCGCGGTGGCGTAGCCGATGCCGCGCGAGGCGCCGGTGACGAGCGCGATACGGGAGGCGAGGGGTTTGGTCATTGGACAACTCTCAACACGGTCGTCCCTGCGAACGCAGGGACCCATACGCCGTGACGGTTATGATGGCGGAAGGTGTTCGTATCTAATGGCGTCCGAAAAACGAAGGCCGGTGGCTATGGGTCCCTGCGTTCGCAGGGACGACGACGGTAGGCCCTCAGCTCGCCTCCGCCAGCAGCGACAATTGCCGGGGCTGCTGTTCGACCTGGGTCTGGTCGGTGAGGTGGGTCGGATAGGCGCCGGTAAAACAATGGTCCGAGAATTTCGGATTGGCGGGATCGCGGCCGGGTTCGCCCATGGCGCGGTACATGCCGTCGATCGACAGGAACGCCAGCGAGTCCGCGCCGATGATCTCGCGCATCTCCTCCAGCGAGTGGGTCGCGGCGAGAAGTCCGCCGCGGTCCGGCAGGTCGATGCCGTAATAGTCAGGATACAGGATCGGCGGCGAGGCGAGACGGAAATGCACTTCGCTGGCGCCGGCGTCGCGCATCATGCGCACGATCTTCTTCGACGTGGTGCCGCGCACCAGCGAATCGTCGATCAGGATGATGCGCTTGCCTTCGATCGCGGCGCGATTGGCCGAATGCTTCATGCGCACGCCGAGTTCACGCACGCTCTGCGTCGGCTGGATGAAGGTGCGGCCGACATAGTGATTTCTGATAATGCCGAGTTCGAATGGCACGCCGGAATGCTGGCTGTAGCCGATCGCGGCAGGCACGCCGGAATCCGGCACCGGCACCACGACGTCGACCTCGACATGGCTTTCACGCGCGAGCTGTGCGCCAAAGGCTTTGCGGACGTCGTAGACCGCGCGGCCGCCGACGATCGAATCCGGTCGCGCGAAATAGATGTATTCGAAGATGCAGGGCCGCGGCGGTTTCGGCGGGAACGGCTTGTGGCTGTTCGCGCCGGCCTCGTCGAACACGATGATTTCGCCGGGCTCGATGTCGCGAACATATTTGGCGCCGATCATGTCGAGCGCACAGGTCTCCGAGGTCAGGATCGGGCGGCCGTCGAGGTCGCCGAGCACCAGCGGGCGGATGCCGAGCGGATCGCGCGCGCCGATCAGCTTCTTGTTGGTCAACGCGACCAGCGCGTAGGCGCCTTCGATCGCGCGCAGCGACTCGATGAAGCGGTCGATGAAGCGGCCGCGCCTGGATTGCGCGACCAGATGCAGGATGACCTCGGTATCGGTGGTCGACTGCATCATCGCGCCGTTCTTCACCAGTTCGCGGCGCAGCGTCAGCCCGTTGGTGAGATTGCCGTTGTGGCCGACCGCGAAACCGCCTGCATTCAGTTCGGCGAACAGCGGCTGCACGTTGCGCAGGATGGTGGCGCCGGTCGTGGAATAGCGGACGTGGCCGACGGCCATGATGCCGGGCAGGCGCTCGATCACCTCGCGGCGGGAAAAGGTATCGCCGACCAGGCCGAGGCGGCGTTCGGAGTGGAAACGGCTGCCGTCAAAGGAGACGATGCCGGCGGCTTCCTGACCGCGATGCTGAAGGGCGTGTAGACCGAGTGCGGTGATGGCGGCGGCCTCGGGATGGCCGAAAATGCCGAACACGCCGCATTCCTCGCGTAGCGTGTCGCCTTCGAGATCGTCCTGCAACTCGATACCAAGATTTAAATCAGGATTTGGATCGAGTTGGCCGGCGGGATCGGAAGGGTTTTGCATCGCGTCCATCGCCTCTCTGTCTTGGCCAGTTAGCGGCCCTTGGATCAGCGCGCTGCCGGTTTCTCGATCAGCTTTTTAAGGCCGTCGCGGGCAGGTTTGCTGTAGCCATCGCCGGTCGCAGGAGCGGCCGGGTCGGCATCAGTTTGATCGTCTTCCGGTTTATTCTTCTTGAATCTCTTTAAGATGGTGTTCTCGGGGTCGTCAGGCAAGAGCGACATTAACCAATCCCCGGTTCCTTGCAGCACCACGCGGGATTTTGCACCGGTGATCCAGTCCGGCCGCTGCTTGTCCGGCACCAGCCAGGAGAAGAACAGAAACGCGACCACCACGATTAAAAGGCCGCGGCCCAACCCAAAGAGGAATCCGAGCGTGCGGTCGAGCGCGCCGATCCGCGAATCCAGGATCATGTCGGAGATTCGGACCGTGATGACGGACACCACGATCAGCGTGCCGATGAACGTACCGGCGACGACCGCCACGGCCGCGAACGTATCGTTGCCGATATAGGTTTTTGCGGTCGGCAGCAGTTTTGCGAAGGCATACAGCGTCACCAGCGCCGCCGCGCCCCATGCCGCGATCGACAGGATTTCGCGCATGAAGCCGCGCACCATCGCGAGCAGCCCCGAAATCAGCATCACTCCGAGCAGGACGAGATCGAGTATCGTTATCGGCATCGGCTGGTCAGGTCCGCTCGTAAGTCCTTCAAGCAGCGAATCGGCGGCTCGGGATCACCCCAAGTGAGGGGCTGACGGCGTATCCCGCAAGGCCGGATATCGCGCCACGCCCCCCGCCTTTCGCGCGCGTTGTATAGCGGCGAGGGCGGGGCGCGTCACGCCGCTTTAGCTGTTTTCACGACGGAATCGCGACGGTGTGGCATTTTTCTCCGTCACACCCTCGCGATCGGCGTCCCGGTTTCCGGCGCCTGCGCCTCTCGGCGTGCCGCGGGCCGCGATATCGGCCACCAGGCTGGTCAAGCCGCCGACGCTGTTCAACGCAAGTCCGCTATCGCCGCCGACCTCGCCACGGGCCGATTCGGGTAGAACGGCGCGGCCAAACCCCAGTTTCGCCGCCTCCTTCAATCGGGCGGAAGTCTGCGCTACCGGCCGCACCGCGCCGGAGAGCGAAATCTCGCCGAAATAAACCGCATCGGTCGGTAACGGCGCGTTCACCAAGGATGAAACCAGGGCGGCTGCCGCCGCGAGATCGGCCGCGGGCTCCTGAATCCGCAGGCCGCCCGCCACGTTCAGATAGACGTCGTAGCCGGACAGCTTGACCCCGCAATGGGCCTCCAGCACCGCCAGCACCATCGCCAGCCGGCTCGTATCCCAGCCCACGACGGCCCGCCGCGGCGTGCCGAGTGTGGTCGGCGCCACCAGCGCCTGCAGTTCCACCAGCACCGGGCGGGTGCCCTCGATCCCTGCGAATACCGCCGTGCCGGGGCTGCCGAGGTCGCGTTCAGAAAGGAACAATTCGGAAGGGTTGGTGACCTCGCGCAGGCCGAGGCCCGTCATTTCGAAGACGCCGATTTCATCGGTCGGCCCGAATCGATTCTTCATCGCGCGCAAAATGCGAAAATGCTGCGAGCCTTCGCCTTCGAACGACAGCACCGCGTCGACCATGTGCTCGACCACGCGGGGCCCTGCGATCTGGCCATCCTTCGTCACATGCCCGACCAGGATGATCGCAGCACCGGATTTCTTGGCGAATCGAATCAGCGCCTGCGCCGAGGCGCGGACCTGCGTCACCGTTCCCGGCGCCGATTCCACCGTGTCGGTCCACATGGTCTGGATCGAATCGATCACGATCAGGCGCGGCACCGCGCCCTCCGACAGCGTCGAGACGATGTCCTCGACCGAGGTTTCGGCGGCGAGCTGCACCGGCGCGTCCGCCAGTCCCAGCCGCTCGGCGCGCAGCCGCACCTGCGCCACGGCCTCTTCGCCTGATATGTAAACCACGCGATGCCCGGCGCGGGCCATCAGGCTGGTCGCCTGCGTCAGCAGCGTCGACTTGCCGATGCCGGGATCGCCGCCGACCAGAAGCACCGAGCCGCGGACAAAGCCGCCGCCGGTGACGCGATCGAGTTCGGTCATGCCGGAAGAAAGACGGGGAGCATCCTGGCTTTTGCCGGTCAGTGATTCCAGTTTGAACGTCCGGCCCTTGCGCCGGGAGCGCACCGAGACCGGCATCGATGTCGCGCCGGTCGTGTCCTCCTCGGCCAGCGTGTTCCACTCGCCGCAGGACTTGCACTTGCCCTGCCAGCGATTATACGCCGCGCCGCAGTTCTGACAGACAAAGGAGAGGGTGGATTTGGCCATGAAGGGAGCGAGTCGCAGTCTCGGTGGAACGGGGTGGGACTCAATAGCATGAAAAGCGGCAGCGCATCAGGAAGCGATAGCGGCACACGTCCAGATCCCAACCGGCTGCTCGAGCCCGCGAATGATCTGGGCCGGTTGCTCGACGAGCATGCGAAGTCTGCGCTCGAATGGCCCGATTCCGTCCGCGCCTGCTGCACCAGCGCGTCGCTGACCACGATGGCGCATCCGAATTCGCGGGTCAGCGCCTCGAGCCGGCTCGCCGCATTCACCGTGGTGCCGATCACGGCGAATTCGAGCCGGTTGAGGCCGATGTCGCCGAGCACGACCTGACCGTAGTGCAGTCCGACGCTGACCTGGATCGGCGGCTCGTTGCGGCCGCTGCGTTCTCTGTTCAGTTCGGCAATCGAGCCGATCATGCCCCTCGCGCAACGCAAGGCGTTCAGCGCGTCGGAATCGCCAGTGAATGGCGTACCGAATGTCGCCATCAGGCCATCGCCGAGATATTTGTCGAGCGTTCCGCCATGCCGGAACACTTCCCGTTCCATCCGCTCATGAAATTGTCGCAGCGTGCCGATGACCTCCGTCGGGATCTCTTCCGTCCGCATAGGTGGTGAAACCGACGATGTCGGCAAACAGCACCGCGACATCCTGGGTGCGGACCTGCTTGAGCGGCTCGTCATTTCCAGACAATTGCTCGACGACATTGGGCGAAAAATACCGCGCGAGGTTGGCGCGTTCGCGTTCGATACCGGCATGGCTGATCAGCAGCGCGTTGGAGCGGCGCACCGCCAGCGCCAGCGTCATGGCGACGATCAGGAACACAATGATTTCCTGGAATCGGTCCGGTATGCGGACCGCTGCGGGGTTGATGATGTCGAACATTCTGACGTCGGTGCCGACGGCGGCCCGCACGCGCTCCGTCAGTTCGGCGTGGCTTTCCGGCTGCAGGCAGGCCCAGCCGACGCCGATCGCCCACACCGCCGCGGTCCAGAAGCCCATCGCGACCACCGTTCGCCACGAATAGGCGAGCGTGGCGGTCGCCAGGAAGACAAAGAAATAGATGAACGTCCCGAACCGGAATTGGATGCCGATCGGCCAGCTCTCGACACTCAGCGGATTGGGAATGACGGTAAGCAGGGTAATCAAAGCCAGATCGCAAAAGATCAGCAAAAGCTCGGGCTGCGAACGCCCCACCTTGCCGACCTTCAATTGGGCCCAGCCGATCAGGGCAAAAAGGCCGAGCATCACGATGTAGTAGATCACGTCCCAGTTCGGGTTGATGAGCGGCAAGCTAACGGCAATCACCGCCAGCGCGACCCAACGGGCCCGGACAGCGAGCAGAAGACCCTCGCGCTTGCTGTCCGCGATGGCCGCTTCGGCGAACTTCCGGGTGTCTTGCTGGGCCTCGGTTCGCCCGGCCCGCTGGCCGCCGGGATAGGGGAAATCAGCCGCTTCCGCCACTACGCTCAAGACGCATTCTCCCCGGTCGAAAATCAGATCGTGCAACTAGCACGGAGTTGTCGATCAAGGTGCCACGTTCGAGAACGTGCCGCCACCGATCAACGGCGTCATATCTGATAAACGCGGCGGTGGTCAGGCCGTCGAGCAAATTCGGTCGTTGCCGATCATGGCGACGTCCGAGATCATCCCGGACGCCGCCACGCGACATACTTCAGTTCTATTTCACCGAAACAAACGGCACCGCCGAGCCCGGGACCATCGTGGTCGGCAGCACGCCGTTCCAGCGTTCGGCCTGCACCAGCGTGACCAGGTTGGGGTTGGTGCCGAGCGCCTTGGCGCGGGCCTCGATGGCGGCGGCTTCGGCTTCGCCGGTGAGCTTGATGTTGGTGGCGCGGGCTTCGCCGTTCAGCCGCAGCGCATCGGCGGCGGCCTGTGCCTCGGCGCGGACGGCGTTGGCCTTGGCGGTGGCTTGCGTGACGGTGATCTGCGCCTGCACTTTTTCGCGCTCGGCATTCTGCTGCAGCTTCTGCACCTCGACCTCGGCCAGCATGCGCTGCTCGATCGAGTGCAGATAGTTGGCGCTGAATTCGATATTTTCGAGCTGGACGCTCTCGATCATGATCATCGGGTCGTCCTTCAGCGATGCCGCGATGGCGTCCTTGATCGCGGCGTTGAGCATTCCGCGCTCCTGGATCGCCTTCACCGCCGTATAGCGGCCGAACACGATCTTGACCTGCTGGTTGACGGCCGGGCTGACCACCTGTTTCACGGCGGTGTCCAGTCCGCCGAATTTTGCATAGAGATCGGCGACCTTGTCGGGCGAGGCACGCAAGGTGACGCTGATCTTGAGGTCGGCGGGCTGCTGGTCGTAGGAATAGGAGTTCATCTTGTCCCAGGCATAGGTGAAGGTCTTGACGCTGACCCTCTCGACGCTGTCGATCAGCGGGATCTTGAAGCCGAGGCCCGGCTGCGCCGTGCCGATCACAGCACCGTAGCGCAGTCTCACCCCGCGCTCGGTCTGATCGACGGTGTACCAGCTTCCTGCCGCGATGATGACGATGACAATGACGGCGACGACGGCAACGACGGCGCCGATAATTCCCCTGGGCATTTCTGTTTCTCCAGACGTATGTGATGCGAATCCATTTCGGGCATTGATCTATGGTGATCTGCTGAACGGATGTGACACGCGTCACTTGGTCGGTCGTTCCTCGCAATTGGTTCAGGGCTGGATATTATGAAAACGCCGTCCACAGCAGGGAGATGCCGGCGGCGATCATGATGCCGTCCATCAAGAGGCGGAATTTGTCAGGCTCGAGATGCATCACGAAACGTTTGGCGATGAAGGCGCCGAACATCAGCGAGGAGCCCGCGATCAGGCCCTTGAGCGCGATATCGGGCGTCAGCGCGCCGAAGCGCTCGAACGTGACCGACTTGCTCAGATAAAGCCCGAGCGAACTTGCGGCTTCGGTGGCGAGGAAAGCGCCCTTGGTCAATCCGTAAAACAGAAACAACGGGACGCTGAGCGGCCCGGTCGATACCACGATGCCGGTGAGATAGCCGATGATGGCGCCGCCGACCGCCAGGTGCCAGAGCTGCGCCTTGATCTGATGGCGCGCCAGCCAGTGCCGCACCGGCACCATCGCGATCAGAAACAGGCCGATCGCGATATCGACCGCGTGCGAAGGCAGGGCCAGCAAGGTGCGCGCGCCAAGGGCCGCCGCGGGAATCCCCGTGACCGAATAAGCAAGACATGCCCGCCAGTCGACCTCGCGCCACCAGGCGAGAATGCGCGAGAAATTCGCCATCACGGCCGCGACCGCCATGATCGGAACGGCTTCCTTCGGCCCGTACTGATAGATCAGCACCGGCATCAGCATGATCGACGAGCCGGTGCCGACAATGCCCGAGATGGTACCGGCGAGCAGGCCGACGATAAGGACGAAGATGAATCCCAAGTGATTGTCTTTCCGCGAGTTCCTGATGCTGACATCACGGTGGCAGCAGCCTCAGGTTACGAGGTCGCATTCTCAGCCGGATAGGAGCCGATCGTGCCAATCAAGGGAAGCTGCCATTGCGGCAATACACAGTTCGAAGTGACCGAGGCTCCTGCGGGCGTCACCCGCTGCACCTGCTCGCTATGTTCCAAGCGCGGCGCGTTGTGGGCCTATTATAAGCCGGCACAATTTCGCCTGACGTCGCCGCCGGAAAACGTGGCGACCTATCTGTGGGGCAGCCGTACCGTCAAACACCATTTCTGCGGCACTTGCGGCTGCGGCACCTATTCGGAATCGCCGGACTGGTCGAGCGGCAAGCCGGACTTCGATAACCCGAAAGTCGGCGTCAATGCGCGGCTGTTCGACGATTTCGATCTGGATGGCGTGGCGGTGACGGTGATTGACGGCAAGAATTTGTGGTGAGGGTGCAAATGGCCGCGACCGCCGCACCGCACACCTGCCGGCTGGCGGAGCGAGGCGAAGCTGCTAGGATAGCGTCAGAACAAGCAAAACGGAGGATCGCCATGGACGCCGTCACGCCGAAGGGCGCGCAAGCCGCTGAAACCCATTCCCATCTCGTCCGCCCCGACAGCATGGAATGGCAGAAGACGCGCTTTCCCGGCTGCGAGGCCAAGACGCTGCTGTTCGACCGCAAGACCGGCCTGATGACCGCGCTGATGCGGTTCGCGCCGGGCGCCGTGTTGCCCGACCACGAGCACGTCAATATCGAGCAGACCTACGTGCTCGAAGGCTCGCTCGTCGACAAGGAAGGCCCGGCGCAGGGCATCGAATGCAAGGCCGGCGAATTCATCTGGCGCGAGGAGGGCAGCCGGCATGTCGCCTGGTGCCCGCAGGGCGGGCTGATGCTGGCGATCTTCCAGGTGCCGAACAAGTTCTTCGAGGCCGACGGCCGCGTCATCGACGCTGCGGGCGAGGATTGGGACCAGACCTGGGGGCACACCCGAAAGGGCTGACCCGTCGCCTTCCTGCCCGGATCAAGGCGACGTTTACCATGGCGTCCGCCGTCGCAGGCCATCGTTTAAGCGTTGCTTAGGAGCGTATCGGTACGGTGCCGGAAATTGCCGGTGCCGGGGATATTGATGTCGCTCTTCCATGCTTCGGACCGGATGTCGCCCGCGCTCGATCGGCGGGCAGTCGTCAGGTTCATGCCCTTCCTGTACGGGTTGACGCTATTCGTCTCGGCCCTGCTGCTGTTCTCGATCCAGCCGATGTTTGCGAAGATGGTACTGCCGAAACTCGGCGGTGCGCCGGCCGTGTGGTCGGTCGCGATGGTGTTCTTTCAGACGGTGTTGCTGGCAGGTTATGCGTACGCGCATCTGTTGAACCGCGCGCTGCGGCCGCGCCGGGCTGCGATGTTTCATCTGTTGTTGATCGGGATCACGGCGATGATGCTGCCGATCGTGATCGCGCCGGGATGGGTCGCTCCACCATCGAATGGGACGGCGCTCTGGCTGTTCGGATTGTTTGCGGTATCTATCGGGCTCCCGTTCTTTGCGCTGTCGGCCAGCGCGCCCTTGCTGCAAACGTGGTTTGCCGCGAGCGGGCACCGGCAGGCGGCCAATCCCTACGTACTCTACGCCGCATCCAATCTCGGCTCGTTTGCCGCTCTGTTCGCCTATCCCGTCGTCATCGAGCCGTTCCTGACGCTGAAGATGCAGACCGCTTTCTGGTCCCTGGGATTTGCGCTGTTTGCCGTGCTGCTGAGTATCGCCGGCTTGTTCACCCCGCGCGCGGCGCCGGCCGTCTCACGAGCCGGTTCAGAGAATGAAGTTCGATCGAGTGGCATTGAACGGATGCGCTGGATTGTGCTTGCCGCGGTGCCGTCCGGCCTCGTCATCGCTGTCACGGCCTACCTGACGACCGATATCGCCGCGGCGCCGTTCCTGTGGGTGCTCCCCCTGGCGATTTACCTGCTCACCTTCGTCGCGGTGTTCCGCGAACGACCGTGGGTCGCGCATGGCAATGTCGTCCGATTTGTTCCGTTCGCGGTGGCGCCGCTCGCGGTGAGCCTGATCGGCGGGGACAAGGTGTTCTGGGTGACGGTGATTGCTCTCAATCTCGTCGCCTTTGCGCTGCTGACGCTGATGTGTCACGGCGAACTCTACGCACGACGGCCGGCCCCGCAGCGGCTGACGGAGTTTTACCTCTGCACCTCCCTTGGCGGGGTGATCGGCGGAGCATTTGCGGGCCTCGTGGCGCCGCAGATATTCAACGGCAACTACGAATATCCGATCCTGGTCGCGCTGGCATTGCTGTGCGTGCCCGGTGTCTTTGCGGGCGGCATCCGCCCGGCGATGACCGAACTCTGGCCCTGGCTGGTGCCATCAGCGGTTCTGGCGCTGGTCTGGTGCATCACCCCTGTACAACCGCCCGCGACGCTGGAACTGCCGTTTCAAATCCTGTTGGCGCTGATGGCGGGTGCGATGCTGTTTCAGCGGCGGCGACCGATGCCTTTCTTCGGGCTCGTTGTCATGAGCTTTGCAATCACCGCCTTGTGGCGCCCCGGGATAGCCCCGATCGAAACGGCACGCAGTTTTTTCGGCGTCCACAGGGTGGCCGAAGTTGCCGATGGCAAGGCTCGCATGCTCTATCACGGCACCACGGTCCACGGCGCTCAGCGGCTGCGCAACGACGACGGAACGGCGGTCGATGGTCCTCCGACACCACTGACTTACTACTATGCGGGAGGTCCGTTGGCCGAAGCGATCCGCGCCACCCGCGCGGCCCATGGTGGTCTCGGGCATGTTGCCGTTGTCGGGCTCGGTACGGGATCGCTGGCGTGCCATCGCAAGGCGGGCGAGTTCTGGACGTTCTTCGAGATCGATCCGGTGGTGATCCGCATGGCGCAGGATCCACGCCTCTTCACGTTCCTGTCGAGTTGCGCACCCGACGCACCCGTGGTGATCGGCGATGCGCGCCTGACGCTGGAAGCGGCGCCCGATCGCTATGACCTGATCGTTCTGGACGCCTTTTCTTCCGATAGCATACCGGTGCACCTGCTGACGCGCGAAGCCCTGACCGGATATCTTTCGAAACTCTCGCCCCGCGGCGTCATCGTCGCGCATATTTCCAACCGCCACCTCGATCTTGCGCCCGTGGTGGCCAACGTCGCCCAGTCGCAGGGGCTGGTGACCTTCCTGCGGGAAGACAGCAGCGCGGATGGCTTGATGACGACGTTCACTGCCAATGCCAGAGTGGTCGTGATGGCGCGCGAGGCCGCCGATATCGGAAGTGTTGCGGGAAGCTGGACGCGATTGCATCCGAACCGGACAAGCGCCTTGTGGACGGACGACTATTCCAACATCCTCGGCGCCATGCTGCGCAAGAAGTTTGGCGGGTAGGGCGTTTTCCAGCCTGCGAGCTCTATTTCAGCACGATCCACGCCGGCGCATGATCGCTGGCGCCTTCTTCGCCGCGCACCTTGCGATCGACGCCGGCTTTTTGCAGGCGCGGCGCGATCGCCGGACTCAGCAGCAGATGATCGAGTCGCAATCCGGCGTCGCGCGGCCAGCGGTTGCGCTTGTAGTCCCAGAACGTGAACATCGGCTTTGACGGGTGAAGCGTGCGGATCGCGTCCGTCCAACCCTGGTCCAGCAGCGCCTTGAACGCAGCGCGGCTCTTCGGCTGGATCAGCGCATCCTTGTCCCATGACTTTGTCGGATAGATATCCGACGCCGTCGGCGCGACATTGTAATCTCCGGCAAGCACCACGGGGATATCCTGCTTGAGCAGTTTGCCGGCATGTGACCGCAGCCGCTTGAACCAGTCGAGCTTGTAATCGAATTTCGGTCCGGGCTGCGGATTGCCGTTCGGCAAATAGATACTGGTGACGAGGACGCCGTTGACGGCGGCTTCGATGTAGCGCGCCTCGTCGTCATCGCGATCGCCGGGCAGCGCGGTTCGCGTCAGCACCGGTTCGGTTTTTCGCGCCAGAATGGCGACGCCGTTCCAGGTCTTCTGTCCGCGCCACACCGCGCCGTAGCCGGCCTTCTCGATCGCCACAATCGGGAACTCGGCATCGGTCGATTTCAGTTCCTGCAGGCAAACGACGTCAGGTTTGGCCGCGCGCAACCAGCGCAACAGGTTCGGCAGGCGGCGGTTGACATTATTGATGTTGAAGGTCGCGATCTTCATGTAGAGCTAGCCGGCCTCAATGTGCGTGCTGATATCTGGAGTCTCCATGTCGAAACTGCGCCTCGCCGTTCTCGTGCTCGCCATTGGGTGCTCCGGATCTGCGTTCGCTCAAAGCGGCGACGGGCGCGGCGCATGCGCGTCGGACTATGAGAAATTTTGCGTCGGCACGCCGCCCGGCAGTGGCCGAGTTGTCGCATGCCTGACCAAAAAGCAGAACCAGCTTAGCGACGCCTGCAAGAAAGTCTTGGCCAGCCGCAAGGCGAAGTAATGCGCAGTCTCGGCATGAGGCCAATCGCGGGAATGATGAACGATTAGGTGGGCTCGGCAGCCGGCTCCGTCGGCGGCGTAGCCGGATGCTCCACCGTGGCATCACCGCCCTTGTAGACCCGCGCATAGCGTCTGCCGAGGCTCGTCATCACCTCATATCCGATCGTGCCGAAATGATGGGCGAGTTCGTCGACGGTGATGCCTTCGCCGATCAGCGTCACCATGTGGCCGCGCCGCACGAGATTCTTGTCGAGGTCGGTGACGTCGACGGCCGTCAGGTCCATCGAAACGCGCCCCGCGATCGGGCAGCGTTTGCCGGCGACCACCATTTCGGCGCCGCGGGTGCCGTCATTGGCGCTGGCGGCGCGGAAATAACCGTCGGCATAGCCCGCGGAAACGATCGCGATCCGGGTCGGCCGCCGCGCCGTCCAGGTGCCGCCATAGCCGACGGTTTCGCCGCGCTCGATGTTGCGGATCTGCACGATGCGCGCCTTCAGTTCGACGACCGGCTGCATCGGATTGTCGGCTTCGGGCGTCGGGTTGATGCCGTATAGGGCGCAGCCCGGCCGCACCAGGTCGAACGTGAATTGAGATCCTAAGAAAATACCGGACGAATTTGCCAGCGATGCCGGCACGCCGGAGAACGCGCTCGCGATCTCGCGGAAGGCTGCGAGCTGCCGGGCGTTGGAGGGATTGTTGAGCAGTTCCGCGGAGGCGAGGTGGCTCATGACCAGCGTGATGCCGTGGTCGCCGGCATTGATGCGCGGGATGAGGCCCTGCGCCTCGGCCATGGTCATGCCCAGCCGGTTCATGCCGGTGTCGATATGGATCGCCGCGCCGCCTGACCAACCCGAGCGGCGGCAGAACACGTCCCATTCGGCGAGCTGGTTGAGGTCGCCGATGGCAGGCTTGCAGTCGATCTGCGCGTAGGCCTCGCCGGTATTCTGCAAGAAGCCGCTGAGCACGTAGATCGCAGCCGCCGCCGGCACCGCCCCGCGAACCACGCGGGCTTCATCGAGGGTGGCGACGAAGAACGTCTTGCAGCCGGCGCGGGAAAGCGCGCCCGCGACCTGCGCGGCGCCGCATCCGTAGGCGTCCGCCTTGACGACGCCGGCGCACTCGGCCGGCACCGCCGTCTTTTCCAGCTTGCGCCAGTTGGCGACGATGGCGTCGAGGTCGACTGTCAGCACGCCGGTGGCCGTCACCAGCGCCGCCGCCTGGCTTGCCTCCGGCGAGAGCAGGGCACCTTGCGGCATGGATTTGGGGTCGGGGGCGATGTTCATGCCCCAGTTTAGGCGGCGGAACGCGAGGGTTCAACCGTACAGCCGCGTCAATAGCTGCTCCGATCCGGCAAGTTGCCGTCATGCGCAAGATCGCTGAATCGGGTGAACTGGCCCTCGAACTGCAGTTCGACCGTGCCGGTGGGACCATGGCGCTGCTTGCCGATGATGACTTCAGCCTTGCCTAGCGCGCGGTCCATGTCCAATTGCCAGGTCGCATGTTCCGCCGTGCCGGGTCGCGGCTCCTTGTTTGCCAGGTAATATTCCTCGCGGTACACGAAGATCACGACGTCGGCGTCCTGCTCGATCGACCCTGATTCACGCAGGTCAGACAGTTGCGGCCGCTTGTCTTCGCGGTTTTCGACCTGACGCGAGAGCTGCGACAAGGCGACGATCGGAACGTTGAGTTCCTTGGCGAGAGCCTTGAGGCTGGTCGTGATTTCGGTCACTTCCTGTACGCGGTTGTCGGACTTCTTGCCCGAGCCCTGCAGCAGCTGAATGTAGTCGATCACGATCATGTCGAGGCCCTTTTGCCGCTTGAGGCGGCGGGCTCGCGCGGTGAGCTGCGAAATCGACAGGCCACCGGTTTCGTCGACATAAAGTGGCAGCGACTGCAGTTCGATCGAATAGTCGCGGATCTTCTCGAAATCAGCCTCGCTGATGCCGCCACGGCGGATCATGCTTGATGCGATGCTGGTCTGTTCGGCAAGAATACGCGTGGCGAGCTGTTCGGCCGACATTTCGCAGGAGAAGAAGCCGACGATGCCGCCATTGACCGTCTTGTTCGTGCCGTCGGGCTGGATCTCGGCGCGATGCGCTCTGGCGATGTTGTAGGCGATGTTGGTGGCGAGCGCCGTCTTGCCCATGCCGGGGCGGCCGGCAACGATGATCAAGTCGGAGGACTGCAGCCCGCCCATCTTGGTGTCGAGATCGCGCAGGCCCGTGGCAACGCCCGACAGGCTGCCGTCGCGCTGGAACGCCTTGGCCGCCATGTCGACGGCGGTGGTCAGCGCCTGTGAGAAACGTTGGAAGCCGCCATCGTAGCGACCGGACTCGGCAAGATCGTACAGCTGGCGCTCGGCGTCCTCGATCTGGGTGCGCGGGGTAAAATCCACCGGCGCATCGAAGGCGACATTGACCATGTCCTCGCCGATCCGGATCAGGTCGCGGCGCAGCGACATGTCGTAGACCGTGCGGCCATAGTCTTGCGCGTTGATGATCGTGGTGGCTTCGGCGGCGAGGCGCGCGAGATACTGGCCGACCGTCATGCCGCCGATATCGGTTTCCGCGGGCAGGAAGGTTTTCAGCGTGACGGGGGTCGCGACCTTGCCCATCCGGATCAGGCTGGAGGCGGTCTCGAAAATGGTCTGATGGATCGGCTCGAAGAAGTGCTTCGCTTCCAGAAAGTCGGAAACCCGGTAGAACGCGTCGTTGTTGACCAGGATCGCGCCCAGCAGGCTCTGTTCCGCCTCGATATTGTGTGGCGCGCTCCGGTAAACCGGAGTTCCCGCGTCGGGCGCGAGTTTGAGGACGTTCGAATCAGTCAGAGCCATGGCGTCAGGTTATGCTCGTGATTTTTGGTGTTGCCAGCATTTCCGAAGAGGGGCGGCGATAAAGCGCTTGTCCTCGACAAAGCGGAAGCGAAAGCTCGGCGCTATGCACCGTTCTTCTAAAATGTGGATGACTCCGGCTGACTTATGGCACCGCGCTTGACGGGCTTTCGGCCAAATCGGGGCGATATCCGCGCGCTTTTGCGCAAATGCCACCTGAAATCTTAGGAAGGCCTGAACCTTACCGCAACTTCGACAGACCTATCCGAACGTGCGGGGAGTTTTCGTCTGCGTCTTAAGCGTTGGTCAAACCAGGATCAGGTAGACGAACGCAAACACGGTGGCGCCGATCCCGATGGCGATCAGGGCATAGTCGATCCTGATGTCGGAATCGAACGGCGCTGGGTAAGTCTGCTGGTTCATGGCGGTTTTTTACGACGGGCCGCCGGGAACCTCTGTGAAGTAGATCACATCGAACGTGGTTTTCTTCGCCGCAGAATGGAGCGGTTAAGAAATCGGGAACGGGCTGGCGACTGTCGAGTTGCCAAGCATACGGACCGGAGGGACAGGCGATGGGTCAGCAAATCCAGGGATGGCGATCGGCAAACGGCCAGCGTTCGTGGTTGTTGCGGCTTATCAACACGATGGAAGCAATTTCCCGCCCGGAACTGCGCGCCGTTCCCTGTGACGACCGGTTGCTGGCCACCGTGCGCGCTCAACTCGCCCGTCCGGCGTCGGCTCGTGCGCACTATTCATCGTCGTACCGCCTGCGAAATTAACCGCAATCCGCGGACCTCTTCTCCCGCCAGTTCCAGCCGCAAATTACAGCCTCGGCGGCTTTCAAAGCTTTCAGCGCAGGCTTGCCGTGCGATTGACGCGTGATGCTGTGGCGCTACAGCATTGGATTAAAAGCGGATATTGGCATGGCGATCACGCAGATGCGCAACAAGCGCGCTTCCATTCAAGTCATAATCGGCTAAAAGGTGACCCGCCGCCGGGGCAGACATGAGATGCCGGCGGAGATTCCACGTCTGGAGAAATTAGGGAATGTTGAGCCGAGCGCTCAGTATAGCGACGGTGACGCTCATGATCGGCTGCTTTACGGCAGGCGCGGCGCGGGCTCAAAATCTCGACGCCGGCAAGAGCCCTTCCCAGATTTTCTCGGGCACCTGCAGCGCCTGCCATAAGAGCCCGCGCGGCCTGTTGAAGAACACGCCGGCTTCGTCGTTGCCTGGATTTCTGCGCCAGCATTACACGACCGGCACCGACATGGCCTCGGTGCTCTCGTCCTATCTGATCTCCAACGGCGCTGCTGATCCGCGTTATCAGAGCAAGGATCAGTCTAAAAAGGACGCACGACGAGACGCGAGGCAGGACCCCAGGCAAGACGCGAGTCGAGACCCTCGCCAGGAAGCAAGGCCGGAGCGGCCCGAACGGCTCGGCCGCCGTCAGCCGGCTGCCACGCCACCTGCGCAGGATACCGACGGGGCACGGCCGCAAGGCGAGGGTGCTGCGCGTCCCGGCCGTGACGCGAAGCGGTATGGCCGTCCGCGCGTCGCGCCCGATGCCGATGGCCAGGCGCCGGTGCAAGCCGCGACCGATAGCAAGCCGGGCGCTCGCCAGAAGGCCCGACGCGGCAGGCCCGTGCCCGAAGAGACGCCGAAGACCGAGCTGGTCACTCCCGGCAATACTGCGAAGGAAGACGAACCGTCGCCGGATGTATCGAGGTCCGAATCCGCCGCAACGGATTCCGCCAAGCCTGTAGCGCCGAAGCCGGATTCTGATTCCGCCAGATCTGATCCGTCGAGTACCGACGCGGTCGGCACCGGTGTTCGCGAAATGAGGCCGGAAAGTTCCAAGGTCGAAGGGGTCAAAGACATCAGTGAGCCCAACCCGCTGCGGTCCGATTTGGCGACCCCCGCGCCGGCTTCTGCCGCGGCCGATTCGTCGAGCGCTCCGGCGACGACATCCGCGGTGCCTCCGCCCATGACGGCGACGCCCGCCGGCCCGCCCACGCCGCCAATCTCGCGCTAACCCTTTCAGATTTTCGAATGCCGTCGGCGGTGTTGCGCGGCCAGCGCTAGAGTATTACTCTAGAGCGGTGATCTAGATCAGGAGGAGAGGGCTGTGACCACGGCGCGCGAGGATCTGCTGGCAGCGGGACTGGCCGTGTTCGACCGCGACGGTTTCGAGGGCGCGACAGTCGCCGCCATCAGAACCCGCGCGCGGGCGTCCAATGGGAGCTTCTTCCATTTCTTCGGATCGAAGAAGGAACTGGCGGGCACGTTGTTCCTGGAAATTCTCTCCCACTACCACGCCGCCGTCATTGCCGCGGTCAGTGAATCCTGTGGGGCGAGGGAGGGCGTGGCGCGGCTGATCCGCGCGCATCTCGACTGGGTCGTCACCTCCCGGCGCGAGGCGCGCTATCTGTTTGAAATCTCCCGAAGCGAATGGACCGAAGAGGTACGCGGCGCGCAGCGCGCGCAAAACACGCGGCTTGCCGAAGCCGTTCAACAATGGCGCGCTCCGCTGGTCGAGCGCGGCGAATTGCTGCCAATGACGCCGTCGGTGTTCTTCAGCCAGATCATCGGCCCGGCGCAGATATTCTGTCGCGCGTGGCTGTCGGGCCGCGACCGTACCGACCCGCGAGAGCAGGCCGATATCCTGATCGCCTGCGCCATCCGCGCGGTGGTCGCGCCCGATGCGACTCACAAACCGGGAGAAGCCGTATGAGTGCGAATGACGATCCCGAGTTCGCGCCGATCGCGACTCGCATCCGCGACAGTGTCGGCCGCCAGGGTTTTATGACGCATGTCGGCGCCGAACTGTCCGAACTCACGCGTGGCACCTGCACGCTTGCAGTCGACCGCCGGCCGGAACTGCTGCAGCAGCATGGCCTGTTTCACGGCGGCGTCACCGCGTTCCTGGTCGACAACGCGACCACGATCGCGGCCGCGACGTCGCGGGGCCAGCCGGCGCTGACGGCGGAATACAAATTGAACCTGTTGTCGCCGGCCGTCGGCGAGCGACTGATCTGCCGCGCGCGCGTGATCAAGCCCGGACGTCAGGTCGCGGTGGTCGCGGCTGACGTGTTCTGCGTGACCGATGGGGTCGAGAAGCATACGGCGACCGCGCTGGCGTCGATTGCCATGCTCGACGAGAAGGCCGCGGCCAGAATCCCAAGCCCGGCCTGATCGGCCGGGCTTGAGGTCGTGATGAAGAGCTTTGCGCCGGAGGCGCGTTACTTCTCGGTCGAAGCGGCAGGCGCTTCGTCGTCGTCTTGCTGGGCTTCCGGATCGAAGAACTCGCCGGCGGCGGCCAGCGCCTCGGCAGCGGCGTCCTGGTCTTCCTGACGGGTCGAGATGTCCTCGCCGCGGTTGATGCGCTCGGCTTCGTCGGCGCTGCGCGCCACGGTGACGCTGACGCTGACTTCGACTTCCGGATGCACGGCGATGGCGATCGCGTGCTTGCCGATGGTCTTGATCGGCGCATCGAGCAGGATCTGGCTGCGGCTGATGGTGACGCCGTCGGCCTCGAAGGACGCGATGATGTCGCGCACGCTGACCGAGCCGAACAGCTGGCCGGTCTCGGAGGCCTGGCGCAGCACGACCACGTTACGGCCGTTGATCTTCTCGGCGACCTTGGTCGCTTCGCCCTTGGCCTTGAGGTTGTTGGCCTCGAGCTCGGCCTTCATGCCGTCGAACTTGGAGCGGTTGTCGGCAGTGGCGCGCAGCGCCTTGCCGCGCTTGAGCAGAAAGTTGCGGGCAAACCCGTCCTTGACGCGGACGACTTCGCCCATCTGGCCGAGCTTGGCGACGCGTTCCAGCAGAATGACTTCCATTTTCGTTCTCCTTTTGAAGTGTGATGATCAGTTCGAGTGGATGGGTTGGAACTAGGATGCGGGCAGTGGCGGCGGCCTGCCGCGCATAAAGCGTTCGCGAAATCCAAACATGGCGTCGGCGAGGCCGAGAATGACCATCGCCAGCACCGGCCAGATCAGCGCGAGCATGATGACGTAGATGATGCCGAGCCACACTCCGCGGCCCGGCGATGCCAGCGTCAGTGTGTGCAACACGGCAAAGCCGGTCAGCGCGTAGGCCATCAGCAGCGCGCTGCTGGCGACCTGCGCCACCAGCGCGAACAGGCCGCCGGAGAAGCTGAAGGCGAGGGCGACGCACAGCGCCACCATCGTCATCGGCGGCAGTGTCGTGCTCCTGACGTCGGGCCAGGCGCGGTTAAACCGGCCGGAGGTCGCTGCGATCTTTCCGGCCAGCCACAGATTGACCGTGAGCATCTTCATGATGCCCATCACCATGAAGGCCGGCACGGCCGCGACGAGCAGGTTGACGATGCGCTCCATGTCCCCCGACGCCTCGAGGCCGCGCGCCTTGAGCGCGGCGAGCAGGCCTTCCCGCATCGTCGCCGCCACTTGCACCGCGTCGGTGCCGAGCGGAAGCAGGGCGACCATGGTGGTGAGGAAGCCAAAGCCGGCGATCCAGAGCAACAGGCGGCCGGTCGGATACCATTCCATCGCGGGTGCCGCCGGCGCCGCGCCGTTGCCCGCAGGGTCCGCATGTGCGACCGGCCGGCCGAGCATGATCAGATGGCTAAGCCACCATGCGGGGAGCGCCGCCATGAGCACATAGGAAATCGCGTAGGGAAATCCGAACAGCAGGGCGATGCCGCTTGCCGCGGCAATGCCGCCGATCGCGCCGGCGAGCGGGCCCCAGCCGATCGCCGCGACCATCAGCGGCAGTGGCGCGAGATAGAGCAGGGCCAGCGACACCCGCACGCGCGAAATCACCGATGCGTACATCAGTGCGGAAGCGCATCCCGCGGCAATGGCGATGGCGATATTGGCGATCATCAGCTGTCCCGCTCCTTTCGAGCGGTTAGAGGTCTTATCGACCCCAACCATCGGCGACCGGACGACCCGGAAGCCTTATGAATAAATTGCGATCGGCGGCGCGAACGCCGCCGATCGCAACCGTCTTAGCGAATGACGTAGGGCAGCAGGCCGAGGAAACGCGAGCGCTTGATGGCGCGGGCGAGTTCACGCTGCTTCTTGGCGGAGACGGCGGTGATGCGGCTCGGCACGATCTTGCCGCGCTCGGAGACGTAACGCATCAGCAGCTTGGAATCCTTGTAGTCGATCTTCGGCGCATTCGGACCCGTGAACGGGCAGGTCTTGCGGCGGCGGAAAAACGGACGGCGTGCACCAGCTTCAGCCATGATTCTTACTCCTCTACCGCTGCTGCTGGTGTGTCGTCTTCGCGCGGACGGCGCGGACCGCGGTCGCCGCGGAAGCCACCGCCTTCACGATCGCCACGGAAGCCGCCTTCGCGGTCACCGCGGAAACCGCCGCCGCGATCGTCGCGCTCGCGGTCACGATCGGCCTTGCGCATCATCGCCGAGGGACCTTCCTCATGCTCGTCGACGCGGACGGTGAGGTAGCGGATGACGTCTTCGGAGATCCGCTCCTGCCGCTCGATCTCGGTGACCGCAGCGGAGGGCGCATCGATGTTCATCAGCACGAAGTGTGCTTTGCGATTCTTGTTCATGCGATAGGTGAGGGAGCGCACGCCCCAGTTCTCGGTCTTGGTGATCTTGCCGCCGAGCCCTTCGACGATGCCCGTCATCTGGGTGGTCAGCTCTTCGACCTGCTGGGTGCTCGCATCCTGGCGCGCGAGAAAAACATGCTCGTAAAGAGGCATGGGTGTCCTTTCCTAGTGTTGGCGCGGTTCCCGGCGGCAAGCCCTTCGAGGCCTTCGGAAAGGACTCGGGATAAGCTCAGAAGGCGGAAGCACGGGACGACGGGCCGACTGGCCCTGCCACATCAATCCAAAAGTGATTGCTGAGACCGTCCGTTCAGCTCCCGGCCGGGATCCACGGATGCGCGGTTTATAAGGATTTTCGGCGGGCTGGCAAGGCTTCTTGCCATAGTTGGCCAAGGTTCCCGGCCCGCCCGGCAGGCCGGATCAGGGCACCTTCGCGCCATTGACTAATTTGTTTGTATGCCATACAAACAAGATCAAGAGGGCAAAATGGCTCCGAAATCCGTGCAGATGGTTTCCGAAGCGCCAGATGGCGACCCCAAGCATGCTGCCCGTGCGACCCGTTCGGCCGGCCGCCAGATGCGCTCGCGGTTGCTCGACGGCGCCAGCCGGCTGTTCAAGGAGCGGGGGCTTGCCGGAACCTCGATCTCGGACATCGCGGCCGCCGCGGACGCCTTTCCGAGCCAGATCACCTATTACTTCCGCACCAAGGAAGCGTTGTTCGTGGAAGCGGCCTGCCGCGACGTGCTGTATGTCGCCCGCGCAGCCGAGCAGGCCGCGTTGCAGGCCGACACGCCGCGCGACTACACCCGTGCGCTGGTCGAAACGGTCACCGCGACGGATTCGGTCGCCTTCTTCACCGAGGCGCTCACGCTGACCCGCCGCCGCCCGGATCTCGCGCCGCTGGTCGAGCGCACCATCGAGCGGCTGCACGGCGAGGGGTTGCGCGCCTATGTCGGCCAGATCGAACGGCATGGCTGGAAGAGCCTGCGCGATCCCGACGCCAGTTCGCGAAGGTTCTGGGCGCTGGCCATCGGCGTGACGGTCGAGGGCCACGCCATGGGCCGGTCATCGCACGAAATGTGCGCCGAGATGCTGCGCGTGCTGGGCGACCAGGCGACGGCAAGGACCGACAGCGACAATAACATGCGGCTGCGTCTCGTCGGCGACCGCGATGGTTCCGATTCAGATTTGCCCGACAATAAGGAGGGATCGTCATGACCGCGCTTCGCATGCGTGCCCGCGACTTCCTGAACGAAGACCAATTGATCGCCGTGCGCGAGCGCGTGACGTGGAAGGGCATCGCCCTGATCGCGCATGCCTGGGCGTTGATCCTGGGCTCGATCGCGCTGGTCGCGTGGTGGCCCAACCCGCTGACATTTTTGCTTGCGGTAGGCGTCATCGGCTCGCGCCAGCTCGGGCTTGCGATTTTGATGCATGACGGCGCGCATGGATGCCTGTCGGCGGACGAGAAGGTCAATCTGACGCTGAGCCAGTGGTTCTGCGCCTATCCGATCTTCGCCGAGACCCGCGCCTATCGCCGCTATCATCTGCAGCATCACGCGCACACGCAGCAGGAAGACGATCCGGATCTGATTCTCTCCGCGCCGTTCCCGATCACTGAGGTGAGCTATCGCCGCAAATTCTTGCGCGATATCACCGGACAGACCGGCTATCAGCAGCGCAAGGCGCAGTTGTTGAACGCGCTCGGGCCGAAGGAGTGGCCGCTGGCGCGGCGCGCGGCGCATTTTTGGCAAAAACTCGGTCCGCAGCTTGTCGTCAACGCCGTGCTGTTTGCGGGACTTGCCGCCGCCGGCGTGTGGTGGGCCTATCCGGTGCTATGGCTGTTGCCGCTGCTCACTTGGCAGATGGTCATCACGCGCGTCCGCAACATCGCCGAACATGCGGTTGTTCCCGACTTCGGCGATCCCCTGCGCAACACCCGCACCACGCGCGCGAACTTCATCGAGCGGCTGTTCATCGCGCCCTATTACGTCAACTACCACCTCGAGCATCATCTGCTGTTCTACGTGCCCTGCTACAATCTTCCGCGCGTGCATCGCATCCTCTCTGAAAGCCGCTATGCCGATCGCATGGAGGTGCAGCCGAACTACGCCGCCGTGATGCGGCTCGCCACCGCGCGGCCAAATCTTGAAGACCGGCCCGGCGATGTCGCGAGCGCCTCGCGCCGCGCCCGTGCTGGCAAAGAGGTCGGCGGCGACCAGCAGGCTGGCGGCTTCTAGAAATTGTGGCCGGGAGGTGTTCCCGGCGATTCCGCAGCGCGGCTTGACATCCCAGCCATGGTCAGTGTCTTACGGCCCCAATCGAATGAGGGAGCGCCGATGACGGCTGCATTTACGTTTCCGGGGCAGGGTTCCCAGGCGGTCGGCATGGGCAAGGCCCTGGCGGAGGCCTTTCCGGCCGCGCGGGCGGTGTTCGACGAGGTCGATTCGGCGCTCGGCGAGAAGCTGACCGCCATCATCTGGGACGGTCCGGCCGAAACGCTGCAACTCACTGAAAACGCTCAGCCGGCCCTGATGGCCGTTTCGATCGCCACGTTGCGGGTGCTGGAAAACGAGGCGGGCTTTTCCGTAGCGCGGGATGCGGCCTTCGTCGCCGGCCATTCGCTTGGCGAATATTCCGCACTGGCCGCCGCCGGCAGCCTCAGCGTCAGCGATACCGCGCGCCTGCTGCGCACCCGCGGTCTTGCAATGCAAAAAGCCGTCCCGGTCGGCGCTGGCGCGATGGCCGCACTGCTCGGGCTGGATTACGAGGCGGCAATGGCGGTTGCCAGCGAAGCCGCGCAAGGCCAGGTCTGCCAGGCCGCCAACGACAATGGCGGCGGACAGGTGGTGGTGTCCGGCGACAAGGCCGCTGTTGAGCGCGCGCTCGAAATCGCCAAGATCAAAGGCGCCAAGCGCGCGATGCTGCTGCCGGTGTCCGCGCCGTTCCATTGCAAGCTGATGCAGCCCGCGGCCGATGCGATGGCGCAGGCGCTCGCGGGCGTCGCGATCAAGCCGCCGGCTTCGCCGCTGGTGTCGAACGTGCTGGCCGCACCCATCACCGATCCGGACGAAATCCGCCGCCGCCTGATCGAGCAGGTCACCGGCACCGTGCGCTGGCGCGAGTTGGTGACCTATATGGCGTCGCATGGCGTCACGCGGTTCTTCGAAATCGGCGCCGGCAAGGTGCTGAGCGGGCTGGTCAAGCGCATCGCCGATGGCGCGGTCGGCGTGTCGGTTGCGGGACCCAACGATATTGCGGCGGCCAAGGATGCTTTGGCGGCTTCGGCCTGAAGCTGCCGGAAGGAGACATCGATGTTCGATTTGACGGGCAGGACGGCGCTGGTGACCGGCGCGACCGGCGGCATTGGCGGGGCGATCGCGCAGGCGCTGCACGGGCAGGGCGCGACGGTGGCCATATCAGGCACGCGCCGCGAGGTGCTGGATTTGTTCGCGGCCAAGCTTGGCGACCGCGTCCACGTGCTGCCGTGCAACCTGTCCGACAGCGCCGAAGTCGAGGCGCTGGTGCCGGCGGCCGAAGCCGCGATGGGTCAGGTCGATATCCTGATCGCCAATGCCGGCATCACGCGCGACAACCTGTTCGTGCAGTTGCGAGATGAAGACTGGGACGACGTCATCAAGGTCAATCTGACCGCGACCTTCCGCCTCGCCCGCGCCGCGACCAAGCTGATGATGCGCAAGCGTTTTGGCCGGATCATTGCCATCACTTCGATCGTCGGCGTGACCGGTAACCCCGGCCAGGCCAACTATACCGCGTCGAAGGCCGGCATCATCGGCCTGATCAAGACGCTGGGGGCGGAATACGCCAAGCGCAACGTGACCGCCAACTGCATCGCACCGGGCTTTATCAAGACGCCGATGACGGACGCGCTCAACGACAAGCAGCGCGAGACCATTTTGACGAAGGTTCCTGCGGCGCGGCTGGGAACGCCGGAGGACATCGCCGCGGCGGCCGTCTATCTGGCCTCCAACGAGGCGGCCTACGTCACCGGCCAGACGATTCACGTCAAC
The DNA here is from genome assembly GCA_963742935.1 of uncultured Alphaproteobacteria bacterium. Taxonomy (GTDB): domain Bacteria; phylum Pseudomonadota; class Alphaproteobacteria; order Rhizobiales; family Xanthobacteraceae; genus Bradyrhizobium. Next base: position 28,395 of record CAVUOI010000009.1, read on the forward strand.
GGCGGAATGGCCATGTTTTGAGCCGGTTATCGGCCTGCCGGGCGGTTGAGGCTTGTAGTCAAGGCTGGGGAAGTATGGTAACCGAACCCCGACGGATGGGTTAACAAGGCCATTGCAGGATTTTGAAACCCTGTATATTGGCGTGGCGACACCTGCCGTTCGCCGGGGCTTTGTCGGCTATCCCACCGGGCCGATCCAAGACTATGCGCGATAGCGAAGGAAGTTTAACGACCACGATAGCTCGTAGCGTCTCTAAGCGTCTTGGGATCGGGTCCAATGGAACAAGCACGAGGTTGAACGATGAGTGAGATTGGCGAGCGGGTTAAGAAGATTGTGGTCGAGCACCTCGGTGTTGAACCCGACAAGGTTGTCGACAACGCAAGTTTCATCGATGACCTCGGCGCCGACAGCCTCGACACCGTCGAGCTCGTGATGGCATTTGAAGAAGAGTTCGGTTGCGAAATTCCGGATGACGCTGCCGAGACGATTTTGACCGTCGGCGACGCCACCAAGTTTCTCGAGAAGAACGCTAAAAGCTGACGTCCCGGGCGGGTAGAGACAGAGCCGGCGGGCCGTTGTCGAACGGTCCCCCGGTTTCTTGTTTTTGGCCGCCGTTTTCGGGTTGGAGTTTCTGACATGAGGCGGGTTGTCGTCACGGGGCTGGGCATGGTTACGCCGCTCGGCTGCGGCGTTGACACAACGTGGACGCGCATCGTCAACGGCGACAGCGGCGCCAGGAAGATCGATACGTTCGAGGTCGCCGATCTTGCCAGCCAGATCGCTTGCGTGATTCCGCGCGGCGACGGCAGCAATGGCACCTTCAATCCCGACCAGTGGATGGAGCCCAAGGAACAGCGCAAGGTCGATGACTTCATCATCTTTGCGATGGCCGCAGCGCGCCAGGCGCTCGACGACGCCGACTGGCATCCCCAGACCGAAGAAGACAAATGCGCCACCGGCACCCTGATCGGGTCGGGAATCGGCGGACTGTCCGGGATCGCCGACACGGCGTTGCTGTTGAAGGAACGTGGGCCACGCCGGGTCTCGCCGTTCTTCATTCCGGGACGGCTGATCAATCTCGCGTCCGGCTATGTCTCGATCGAGCATGGCCTCAAGGGCCCGAATCATTCCGTGGTGACGGCGTGTTCGACCGGCGCGCATGCGATCGGCGATGGCGCGCGCCTGATCGCGCTCGGCGATGCCGACGTCATGGTCGCGGGTGGAACCGAATTGCCGATCTGCCGGCTGGCGATGGCGGGATTCTGCGCCGCGCGCGCGCTCTCGACCGGCTACAACGAGACGCCGGAAAAGGCCTCGCGGCCCTACGACAAGGATCGCGATGGATTCGTGATGGGCGAGGGTGCCGGCGTCGTGGTGCTCGAGGAATATGAGCACGCCAAAAAGCGTGGCGCGAAGATCTATGCCGAAGTGGTGGGCTATGGCATGTCCGGCGATGCCTTTCACATCACCTCGCCGGCGCCCGATGGCGACGGCGGATTCCGCAGCATGAGCGCAGCGATCAAGCGCGCCGGCATCTCGGTATCCGATATCGACTACATCAACGCCCATGGCACCTCGACTCAGATCGGCGACGAGATCGAACTCAGCGCCGTGGAGCGGCTGCTCGGCAACGCCGCCTCAACGGTGTCGATGTCGTCGACGAAATCATCCACCGGCCACCTGCTGGGTGCAGCCGGTGCGATCGAGGCGATCTTCAGTATCCTTGCGATTCGGGATAATGTTGTTCCGCCCACCATCAATCTGGAAAATCCGTCGGTGGAAACGGCGATTGATCTGGTGCCGCTGACGGCGCGCAAGCGCGAGATCAACGTCGCGCTGTCGAATTCCTTCGGTTTCGGGGGCACTAATGCTTCCGTCATCGTTCGGCGCGTGCTCGACTAGCAAGTGTTTATAACTACTCCACCGTTTTGCCGTATTCGGCGATGACTTCTACATGCGGGCGTATGCTATCGGCTGGCAAGGGGATTGTCCGGGCGCGATTGAACCGACAGGATTCAGGTTGCATCGATGAGTGAGAGGCCGCCCATTTCGCCGCGAAGTCCGCGCGCAGCGCTGGAGCCCGAGCAGGTGCCGCCGCCGCCGAGGCGGTCGGAGCGCGCGCGCAATCCTTTCGTGGTGGTCGGCAACGCCATCATCACCATCCTGATCATCCTGATGATCGGGGCCGGAGGCGTGTATTATTACGGCCGGCAGATGCTGGAGACCCCGGGTCCGCTGCAGGAAGACAAGGTCGTCAACATTCCTTCGCGCGCCGGCAAGCGCGACATCGCCGACGCGCTGCTCCGCGAAGGCGTAATCAACGTCAATCCCTGGGTCTTCATCGGCGGCGTGTTTGCGCTCAAAGCCAGTTCCGACCTCAAGCCGGGCGAATATTCGTTCCAGAAGAAGGCCAGCCTGCGCGACGTCATCGCCACCATCGTCGAGGGCAAGGTGGTGCAGCACTCCGTCACCATTCCGGAAGGTCTGACCTCGGAACAGATCGTGGCGCGATTGACCGACAACGACATCTTCGCAGGCTCGGTGCGGGAAATGCCGCGCGAAGGTACGTTGCTGCCGGAAACCTATAAATTCCCGCGCGGTACCACGCGCGAGCAGGTGATCCAGCGCATGCAGCAGACCCAGAAGCGGGTGCTCGCGGAGATCTGGGAGCGCCGCAATCCGGATGTCCTGGTCAAGTCGCCGGAACAGCTCACCACGCTGGCCTCGATCATCGAGAAGGAAACCGGACGGGCGGACGAGCGCAGCCGCGTGGCAGCGGTATTCACCAATCGCCTGCGACAGCGAATCAAGCTGCAGTCCGATCCGACCATCATCTACGGACTGGTTGGCGGAAAGGGCACGCTGGGTCGGCCGATCAAGCGAAGCGAGATCACGCAGCCTTCGCCTTACAATACCTATGTCATCGAAGGCCTGCCGCCCGGGCCGATCGCCAATCCGGGCCGCGCCTCGCTCGAAGCCGCGGCCAACCCGGCGCGCACGCGCGACCTGTTCTTCGTTGCCGACGGCACCGGCGGGCACACCTTCACCGAGACATACGACCAGCACCAGAAGGGCGTCGCCAGGTTGCGTGCGCTCGAAAAGCAGATTCAGAACGACACCGTCGAACCGTCGGAGGATGCGCCGCCGCCGACGGCGGCCGGAGCGCCGACTGACACCAATCCCACCGCGACCACGCCGCGGCCGGGGGCGCCGGCGAAAAGGCAACCCGCCCGTCCAGCAGCACCGGCGCCTGCGACCGCGCCGGCCCGTCAGGGCGCCGCGCAGTCGATCACGACGACGCCGGTGGTGCAGCGCTGACGTCCGCCCCCTTAAGTCGGCATTTCCGCTACGGCCGGAACGCAATTCCACTTTGGCGGAAATCGGCCTAAGGTCGCGCTGTTCCTTTCGAGTCTCGAAATCCCTGTCCTTCGGAGATTGTTACGTAATGGCGCTATCGAGCATGACCGGCTTTGCCCGGAGTCACGGCGCCAGCGGCCCCTATACGTTCGAATGGGAACTGAAATCGGTCAACGCCAAGGGGTTTGACCTGCGCTTGCGCCTGCCGCCCGGCTGGGACGAGCTGGAGGCCCTTGCCAGGAAACGTGCGGGCGAAGTGCTGTCGCGCGGCACGGTCTACGCCAACCTCAGCGTCAAGCGCGCCAACGCGGTCTCGACCATACGCATCAATGAAGACGTGCTCGCCTCGATCGTGAAGGTCGCCGGCGAACTCGCCAGCAGGATCGATGCGGTGGCGCCCAGCATCGACGGGCTGCTCGGCATCAAGGGCGTCATCGAGGTCGTCGAACCCGAAAGCGACGAGACGGAAGACAAGGCGGCGCGGGATGCGGCTGCCGCCGCTTTCGAACAGGCGCTCGCCCAACTCGTCGAGATGCGCCGCCGCGAAGGCGTGACGCTGGGGCAGATCCTGAAACAGCGCATGGATGAAATCGAGAAGCTGGCGAAGAAGGCCGAGGGCGCTCCGGGCCGCAAGCCGGAGGCGATCAGGGCGCGGCTGGCCGAACAGGTCGCGGCATTGCTGGAGACGTCGGAACGATTCGATTCCGACAGGCTCAATCAGGAAGCGATCCTGATTGCGACCAAGGCTGATATCCGTGAAGAGCTCGACCGCATCGCCTCGCATGTCGCGCAGGCCCGGGAGATGATCGGCAAGGGCGGGCCGGTCGGGCGGCGGCTCGACTTCCTCGCCCAGGAATTCAACCGCGAGGTCAACACCTGCTGCTCCAAATCGAATGATCTGGAATTGACCCAGACCGGGCTCGAGATGAAGAACGTGGTCGAGCAATTCCGCGAGCAGGTCCAGAACCTGGAGTAAACGATGACGGCTTCTGGTTCCGACGGAGTTGAACGGCGAGGGCTGATGTTCGTGCTGTCGTCGCCTTCGGGCGCCGGCAAGACCACGCTGTCGCGTCTTCTGATCGAACGGATGCCCGGCCTGAAAATGTCGGTATCCGCCACGACGCGGCCGATGCGGCCGGGCGAAGTCGACGGCCGCGATTATTTCTTCGTCGACAAACCTAAGTTCGAGACGATGGTCGCGCATAGCGAGTTGCTGGAATGGGCGACAGTTTTCGACAATCGCTACGGTACGCCGCGCGCGCCGGTCGAAGATGCGTTGTCGGCAGGGCAGGACGTGCTGTTCGACATCGACTGGCAGGGCACGCAGCAATTACGGGAGAAGGCCCGCGCCGACGTCGTCAGCGTTTTCATCCTGCCGCCCTCGGCCGCCGATCTGGAAAAGCGCCTGCACACGCGGGCGCAGGATTCCGACGAGGTCATTCGCGGCCGCATGAGCCGCGCCACCCACGAACTCAGTCACTGGGCGGAATACGACTATATCGTCGTCAACCACAGCGTCGATGACGCGTTCGCCGAAGTGCAGTCGATCCTCAAGGCCGAGCGGCTCAAGCGGGAGCGCCGTACCGGCCTGACCGAGTTCGTTCGCAAGCTGCAGCACCAGCTGGAAAAATAGCCGGCGTTGCTCCCAGCTATCTGGCCGTTATCTAGCTCTGCGCGGTGCGGGCGAGCCGGGACAGCATTTCCGTCACCTGCCGTTCCCGGTCCCGGTCATGGGGCACACGATCCTGACGGCACGCGGTCTTGCGGCATACGCTCCTGGAGCACGCGATCCTGCGGCGCATGCCGCCGTTCCTGCGGTGCGTATGGCCGCTCCGCCGGCGTTCGCGGCCGCTCCCGGGGCGGGCGCGTCGGTGCCCTTTCCTGCTGCACACGCGCGTGTTGCTGCGCGGCTGCGGCCCGCCGCACCACGGCGTCCTCGTCGCGGAACGTCGGTTGCGGTTGCTGCTGCGGTTGCGGGGCACGCCGCCTCGTCTTCGCGGTCTTGTTCGCGGTCTTGGCGGAATCCCACATCGCGCGGCGCTTGCGCCGCATGGCGCGGCGCGCCCGCATGCGGCCGATCCGTACGATCGCGCTGACCGTGAGGCCGGCGAGCGCCAAGGCCGCGGCCATCACCATCAACAGTTTTTGCAGCGACGCAGTCGGCTTCGCCGGCGCCGCGTCCGCCGAGGCGGTGGGCACGACCTGATTGATCGCGGGCTGCCGCACTTCCTCAACCTGCGGCAGCTGGGCGGCGGGAGGAGTGGCGGCGGCAAGCCGGATATCGGTTGGATTGGCTGAAGCGCCGGTGGGGCTGGCCTCATTCCATCGCATCGACGACAGCGGCGACGGCGCGAGCACGTTCGGCATCGCGGTGCGCGGGCTGTTCGATACGACCGGGGCAGGGGCGGCCGTTGCAGCGGTCCGTTCGACCCGGGCCGGCGGGTTCGGCTCGACGCGGGGGTGCCATTCGGCCCGCGCGTCGGAGATCGACTTATCGGAAATTGACTTATCGGAAATCGACCTGCGGCCGGCGGTTCGTTGCTGTGGCGCCGGCTCGTCCGCCGCCGAAGCGGATGCCGGGGCTGAAGCCGGCGGGGCGGCTCGCGTGAACTTGTCCTCAGCCGAGTCGCTTTCTTCCCGCAGATACCAGCATTGACGCTTGGTGACGCGGTCGAGCCGGTAATACCAATGACTGCCCGCGGGGGTCGCGCCCTTCGGGGCGGACAGACAACTATCGGCGGCAACTTGCGGCGCCTGGATGGCGGCTTCCGCCGAAGTCGTCAGCACCTGGGCTCGAAGATCCGTCGTGGTGGCCAGACTACTGCCGGCCACCACACCGGCGAACACAGCCGGCACGAATTTGACGGAACGGATCCACATACGCATCCCCGGCACGCAACGCTACGCAACACAACACGACTCTACAGGCTGCTAATCTGGTCAGAGACTTGGGTCGCAATGAGCCGCAATTCCGGAACATATGGGGTAAAATTTAGGCCAGCCGGTTGCCTCAATTGGGGCCAGCCTAAGTTCGCGGAAAACCAGCGAAAAACAGCGGCTTTGGCGGTGCTTTCCGGCTACTGTTTAGAAGCTGTCCAACGTCCCGTGCAGCCGTCCGACCGCACGAAGGATCCAGAGCCGCTGCGGCCGGAGAAACGGCCGGTGCTGGTCCAGCTCAGGCCCTGGACCGAGCCGCCGGTTCGGGTGGCGCCGCTGGGGCTGACCGACCCGGAACTCAGCTCGCCCGAAACCGAGCCGCCCGAGATCACAAACCTCTCGGTGCTGCTGCCGCACGGCGACCCCATGGCAACCGCAACCCACGTCCCGTCGAAATTGCCACTGCCACCTCCGCCACCCCCGCTTGCGCGTGACGTACGGCGCGGCTCGTCGGATTCAGGCCTGGCGCGGCGTGCTGGCTTGGTGGATTCGACCTCGCGCGGCTTCGCGCGCGAACCGGACAGCGATTTTTCATCATTGCCGATGCTACCGCCCGCGCTGCCCGATTGCGCATGGGCAAGTGAAGCGCCGCACATCAGCGAGATCGACAAAGCAAGGAACGGGATCGATCCCCGGAGCGGGATTTCTCATGAGCAGGTGCTTCCAAATATCTCGAACGATAATTTAACGGCCGGAGCCGTCGGCGCAGACCGCTCCAATAACGCGGCAAGATTTGCCAGCCTTGCCGCACTCGTCAAGCGCGGCCTTCCTGGCCTGCTGGACGGTCTCACGTTGCACCAGCGACCACGACGCGTCGGAGATCGCAAACGCGCCGCAGCGCGACCCGTAGAAACTCAACTCCATCGCACATTTGCCGGCGCCGCATTTTCCGCGAGCGTCGTCGATCGAAGCCCGGCGCGACACGTGATTCCAGGACATCCCCCATTTGTCATCGTCCGGGCCGTAGACGATCGAGGCCCATGGTTTCAGGTCTTCCATCTTGCGCAGCCGCGTCAGCACGCCTTCGGTGGCCTCGCCATTCGGCGTCATCCGGACCTTGTCCTGAAACTTGCTGATCGCCAGCCGCATGCCGTTCTTGCTGTCCGGCGGCTCCGGGTCGTAGTTCAGCTCGAACAGGCGGTCGCTCAATTCGCGCAGCAGCACGGGATCCCTGATCGGAATGCGGTCTGGATCGGGACGCAGCGTCGAGGCCAACGGGTCGGGCGGTGGCGCGACCGCGAGCTGCTGGGAAGGCACGGCGGGGGCAGGGGCCACGAAATAGAAATTGCCGTCGATCGGCGACGACGACACCCAGGGCTGCTGCGATCCGCCGGTCTGGCGTTTCACGGCGAGTCCGACCTGGTTGAAGGTCTGGAAGATGTCGAGCCCGGCCTGCTTGATTGTCCCGGCCAGCGCTCTCGTGTAGGGGCTGTGACCGTCGGTGCCGTCGAGCGCGACATTGCCGGGCTGTGTCGCATAGGAGATCAGTGTGCCTTCCGGAGCCCGCATCTGCGCCAGGCCGCCGTCGGAGGCGCGCAAGCCGCGGGCGCCGAACGGGTTGTTCCGACAGGCGTCGAGGATCACCATGTTGAGCCGCGTGCCCGCCCCCTGCATCTGGCGCAGCACGAGGTTGACGTCGACCATCTGGAAATCGACGTCGGCTTCGCGTGTCGGATTGGCCGTGACCGGCACGAGATAGTTGGCGCCGGAAACCTGCACGCCATGGCCGGCATAGTAGAACAGCGCGACGTCGGCGCCTTGAACCTGGCGGCCGAAATTCTGCACGGCGATATCCATCGCCGGCTTGTCGAGATCAAGCTGGGCGCGGCCGCCGATCAGTGTGAATCCCAGGGCAGCTAGCGTCTCGGCCATCAAAGCCGCGTCGTTGCGCGGATTGTCGAGCCGGGTGACGTTCTGATAGGCGGAGTTGCCGACGACCAGCGCGACGCGCTTTTCGGCGGCGGCCGGCACGGCGAGGGCGAACGCCAGCCATGACGCCAGGGTTGCGATTTTCCAGAACTTCCCGCTCAACGGCCAACGCATGATCAAATCATATCCGTCATGAAATGACGGCAGATTATCAGCCGGCGCACGCTGCGAAAAGTGTCGGGCCTTGCAAACTTGGGCCTTGCAAACAAGGAGAAGAACAGCCGGCTGATGCCGGTGCTCCGATACGCGCCAGTTGTTTTCGATAAATCACGTCTCCGAATGGTCCCCCGGCATTGGTGACGCCACTCACGGTCGTACCAAAACGATTTCCGTACGGTTCTTCCGTTGGTCGAAACGGTTGGAGAAATCCCGTGCCAGGTGAAGTGATCGCTTCCGGCGAGGTCTCCTCAAAGGAGCGGAGAAGAGATGAAAAATCCAGCTATTCTATTTGCAGCCTGCATCGCAGTTGCCGCCGCCAGCCTGTCGTCGCCGGCATTCGCCGAGGTCGTATCCAAAGACGCAAGTGAGGTGCGTCCGTCCGCTTCGTCGCTGATTGCCAGCGCGCAGACGAAGATCGGGCAGAAAAACCTGAAGGCGGCGCTTCCCGATCTGATGAAGGCGATGGACATCGAACCTGCCAACATCCGCCTGCAGCGTTGCGCCGCGACGGTGATTATCGCGATCGACGATGAGGCCGAAGGCAGGCCGGGGCAGATGGGGACGTACTGTTCCAGTCGATTGAAGTGAGTGGCTGCGGACTGATTTTCGCGGCGCTGCTGGTCGGCGCGGTATCCGAAATCTCTTCTAAGGGCGAAATCCTCTTCTAAGGGCGAAATCTCTTCTACGGGGATGTCCCGGTGATCGCATGAGCCAATGGGCTGTCCGCCCATTTGGTGGCCTCAAGGATCTCCATCGGGTCGGTCTTGCCGCAATAAACGCAGATTAATTCGGTTCGCCCCGTCAGGCTCGGCGCCGGCACCATTCGCTTCCCGCAGTGCAGACAACGCGTTACGCGATCCATGGACATCCTCCTGTTTGGGTTCCCCAACTCGGCGATGGGCGGTTTGTTCCTTTGTCCATCTCGACGGGTGCAACTCCACTTCGCCGGCGTGTACTCGTCGGTGCGGGCAGATGTATCCACCGCTCAGTCTTCGTATCTTTGCGGGGATCTGCCGTCCGACTTGGTGGACCGGCGCGGGTGCAAGCCTCGATCCCTGTTCTTTCGGCCCCCCGTTGTCTACATGTTGTGGAATCGCATAGCGTTCGCGCGGGGTAGCGAAGAGATCGGGATGGAAACCATGAAGATCCATGTCCTGGAGCGCGCCCTGACGGCTGCCTGCATCGTCGCTGCCATCGCCGTCGTATGGTGGGGCATCAAGATATTGTCGGCCTGACACGGACGACATCGCCGGCGCGACCAGCCGGTTGACGATCAGCGTTTCCCGCCGAGCCCGGTCGCGCGCCGCTTCATCAGGCGTGGCAAAAAAGACTCACTTTTTCCGGTCGGGCAAAGAAAAGCCAAAATCTCATTGACGAAAATTCAACGCTGACTCATGTTGGCGTATCATCGTTGCAGGTATCGGGTTGCTTCCGCGTAGTCTTCGCATTGGGGTGACGCGGCGATGTACTATGGCCTCTATTATCTCTTCGCAATTGCGCTTGTCATCATGATGGGCCAGCTGGCCTTTGCGCTCTATCAGGTGGCAAGCTTGTTTCTGTCTTAGGCGACCCGTCTCAGGGGGCCCGTCTTGGGTGACCTGTCTTGGGACGAGACCGCATGTGCGCCGGCAGTCGTCGGCGCGCATGATCGTGATAACGATGACCCGCGTGTGCCGTCTCAGTTCTTCAGCACGATCCGCCCGACGACTTTCCCGGCCCGCAGTTCCTCGATCCATTTCTGGACGTCGGCCATCGGCTCTTCCTTCATCGGCGTCGGCTTGATCTTGCCGGCGCGGGCCAGCGCCATCAGTTCTTTCGCTTCCGCCAGCGTGCCGACCATGAAGCCCTCGATGGTCATGCGCTTGTAGACCCATTGCACCATCGGCAGGCTGAAATTGCCGCCCATCAGGCCGGACACCACGATCTTGCCGCCGCGCGCCACCGTCGAGACGGCGAACTGCATCGACTTCTCATTGCCCGCGAAATCGACCACGCCGTCAAAACCGCCCTCGGTCTCCTTGAGGATGCGACGTGCGATTTCAGGTTCGGACGGATCATAGGCAGCCGCGGCGCCGTTCTTCAGCGCGGTCTCGCGCGCGGCCGGCGAGAGATCGGCGACCGTGATGTTCTGCTTGAACATCGCCTGCGCGAACGACAATCCCATCATGCCGACGCCGCCGAGCCCGATCAGCAGCAGATTGCGCTGGCGCGGGCGGTCGACCAGCCGCTTCAGCGCGCCATACGCGGTGACGCCCGAGCACATCAAGGTCGCCGCCTGGTTCACCGGCAGCGGATCGTAGTCCAAGAGATATTTTGCGTCGGGCACCAGCACATGCGTGGCAAAGCCGCCATCGATGGAGACGCCGAGGAAGCGCTGCTTGACGCAGAGGTTCTCGTCGCCATTGGCGCAGTCGCGGCACTGGCCGCAGCCGATCCAGGGGAATACCGCCTGCTTCCTGCCGATCAGTTCCTTCGGGGCATCCGGCCCGACCTCGTCGACGACGCCGGCGATCTCGTGGCCGAGCGTGAACGGCAGCGTCATGCCGCGCGTGGTGTCGAGCTTCTTGCCGCCGCCGAGATCAGCATAGCCGTCCTGGATGTGCAGGTCGGAATGGCACAGCCCGCAGCGCTCGATGCGGACGAGGACTTCGCGGCCTTGCGGCTTCGGCGTGTCGACGATGGTTTCGCACAACGGCGCATCGAATTTGACCAGCGACTGGCGACGCATCTGCGCCATGGCAATATCTCCCTTGAACGGTCGTTTTCTTCAGAGCGGTTCGGTTTTTGTGGTTCGTATATCGGTCAATTCGCGGGCCATGGCAACAAAGCCGGAAACCGGAATGGTTTCGGCCCGCCTTGTGGTGTCGACACCGGCAGCCGCGGCCAGCCGCGCCGGATCGACCGACAGCGATTTGAGGCTCTGCCGCAGCATTTTGCGGCGCTGGCCGAAGGCTGCGGCGGCTACCTGTTCGAGGGCGCGGCGGTCGCACGGTTCGGGCGAGGGGCGGGGCACCAGCCGCACCACCGAGGAAGTGACCTTGGGCTGCGGCACGAAGGCGGCCGGCGAAATGTCGAACAGGATTTTGGTCTCAGCGCGCCAGTTGGCGAGCACCGCGAGCCTTCCATAGGCCTCGTCGTCTTCCTGCGCGACGATGCGCTCGGCGACTTCGCGCTGAAACATCAGCACCATCATGTCGTACCAGGGCGGCCATGGCTCGATCGAGAGCCAGTCTACCAGTAGCTGCGTGGCGATGTTGTAGGGCAGGTTGGCGACGATCTTTGCCCGCTCGCCGCCCAGCATCGGGCGCGGATCGAAATGCTGCGCGTCGGCATGCACGATCTCGAGCCGTCCCGGATAACGCTTGGAAATATAGTCGAGCGGCGCCAGCGCGCGCTCGTCGCGTTCGATCGCGATGACGCGTTTGGCGCCGAGCGCCAGCAGCGCCCGCGTCAACCCGCCGGGACCGGGGCCGACCTCGATCACGGTCGCGCCTTCGAGCGGGCCTGCGGCCCGCGCGATCCGTGCGGTGAGGTTGAGGTCGAGCAGAAAATTCTGGCCGAGGGATTTTCGCGCCGACAGGGAATGTTCGCGAATGACGTCGCGTAGCGGCGGCAGATCGTCGATCGCGCTCATGAAGGCCTGGTTGCCGCCATCCGCGCGGCAAGCCGCAGGGCGGCGGCGAGGCTCGACGGGTTGGCCTTGCCGGTGCCGGCGATGTCGAACGCCGTGCCATGGTCCGGCGAGGTGCGAATGAACGGCAATCCCAGCGTCACGTTGACGGCGTCCTCGAACGCGATCGTCTTGATCGGGATCAGCGCCTGGTCGTGATACATGCAGATGGCGCAATCATAGGTCGCGCGCGCCGCGGCGTGGAACATGGTGTCCGCCGGCAGCGGACCGCGGGCGTCGATGCCTTCGGCGCGCAGCGTTTCGATCGCGGGCGTGACGATGTCGATGTCTTCGCGGCCGAGCGAGCCGTCTTCGCCGGCATGCGGATTGAGACCCGATATCGCAAGCCGCGGCCGGGCGAAGCCGAAATGCGCTTTCATGTCCGCGACCGCGATCCGCGCGGTCGTCACGATCAATTCGCTCGTGAGCACAGCCAGCGCATCGCGCAGCGAAAGGTGGATGGTGACGGGAACGACGGCCAGCGCCGGCGACCACAGCATCATCACCGGCTGCGGCGCGCGGCCGCCGTCGGCGGCGAGCTCGGCCAGAAACTCGGTGTGGCCGGGATGACGGAAGCCGGCGCGGTACAGCACGCTCTTGGCGATCGGGTTGGTGACGACGGCGCCGGCCCTGCCGCGTTTCACATGGTCGACGGCCTGGCGGATGGAGGCCAATGCTGCGGTCGCGCTGGTGTCGTCGGGCTGTCCGGGGCGGGCGGTGGCGATTTCTCCCGTCGCCACCACGGGCAGGGCGTTTGCAAACGCCGCGCCGGCCTCCTCGGGAACGACATCGGCGAGTTCGACGCGCAGTCCGAGGATCTTCGCACGCTCGGCGAAGAAGGCGCGGTCGCCGAGCAAATAGAATGGCGGAAGGTCGAGTTCGTCGCGCCGAAGCCACGCGATCAGCGCGATGTCGGGGCCGATGCCCGCCGGTTCGCCGGATGTCAGGGCGAGAGCCTTGGTCTCCAGAGGCTGGCGCTTCTGAACCTCGACCATCAGTGCCTGGCCATCAGCGACACTCGATCATCGCGGCTTTGCGGAGGTCGGAGAGGTAGGATTTCTGTTTCGCCTCGTATTTCTCGGCTGAACATCTTTTCGCGGATTTCCCGCTTCTTCGGCGTGTCGACCTTGGTCGGCTTCCGCTCGCACAGCGCCACCATCTCGACGCCCTGCTTGGTGATTTCCGGCGGGGTCAAATGACCGATCGGCGTCTTGTCCAGCAGCTCGCGAAGCGGGCCCGGGATGTCGGCCGAGGTCTTGATGACGGTGTCGCGGATCGCGGCGTTCTGCATCGACTTGAAGTAGGAGTTCGCCTCGTCGCAGCTCTTCACCCGCTCGCGCAAGGCTTCCGCTTCCTTGCGCCGCTGGTCGACCGCGGCCGACGCGGAGCCACGCGGCACGATCAGCACGATCGGCCGCAACTTGTATTCGAACGCATCGATCTGGGCCAACTCGCCGCCTTGCTGCGCGGCAGTGGCGACGTCCTTCTCGCCGACCTGCAGGCTCTCCTTGAAGCGGCCGCGCACCAGGCTGCCCCAGACCATCTCGGCCTTGAGACGGGCCTTCAGCGTTTCCGGCCGCACACCCTGGCCCTCCAGCGTTTTGGTCAGCTGCTCGGACGACAGCCGCATCCGCTGGCTCATGCTGCCAAAGGCCTGATCGACGTCGCTGGCGGACGGATCGACGCCAAATCGCTTGGCCTCCTTGAGCTTCACCTTCTCGTTGGTCAATTCGTCGAGCACCTCCTGCCGCGGCATCTGCTTGCGGGTGGTCAGGAAGTTGAGCTTGGTGCGCTGCTCGATATCGAGGTTGGTGATGGGCTCGCCGTTGACCATGCAGGCGATGGTCTGCGCCAGCAACGGCGAAATCCCGCCGGCCAGCACCGCAAGCGCGAGGACACAGGCGGCGCCGAGGGAACGGGCATTGGACCGGGGCCGGCGCGAAAGGAGCTTGATGGTCGTCATGGTCATGTCAGCCGTATCAACCAATTCGTACCGCGTTGCGCTGGGTACTGTCCGGCACCGTATGAGGTTTCACGCTACTGGACGCCGTTGTTGCCGGCTGTCGAGGACGAATTCGCCAGGGTCCGCAAGCCGATCTGCAGCATGAAGGCGTGGCTGAGCACTGGCGGCGTGGTCCCCGCAGAGTAGCTGTAGGACGTAACGTAATTGGCCGCCAGCACGAAGCAATCATCAACATAGCCGGCGCCGACGATGTATTGGTTCAGCTTGTTGGCTTCAAGATCCCACCGCGCCGAGCCCGACACGACCCAGTTTGCCGCCAGCTTGACCGAGGCGCTGCCGAGCAGGCCTTCGCGCTTGGTCAGGTAGCCGAGTTCCGGCTGGGCGGCATAATTGCCGTAGATCATGCTCACCGACCAGCGGTCGAACGCAGCGCGTCCTTCGGCCTCGAAGCGGTTGATGTTTTGCGTCGCCTCGTCGATGCGCGAGCGGACGCTGAACGTATAGGTCCGGTTCGGCGAATAGTTGATGCGGGCGACATAGTCGGAGCGCGGGTTCTGCAGGCCGGAATTGAGCCCGGTATTGGTCGCATCCACCACCGCGAACGAGTTCAGGCCGAACAGCTGGTAGGACTGGCCGAACAGCACGTTGATGCTGCCGCCGCGGTCGAATTGCGTGGTCGCCTGGACGCCGACATTGGCGCGGCCGCCGCCTTCGACGCGGTCGTAGCCGGAGAACTTGTCGACCGCGAACAGGTTGCTGGCGTCGAACACCATGCTCTGGGCGTCCTCGTTCGGCAGCTTGCCGGCGTAGGTCTCGTTCGGACGGGCGATGATTTGCGCGATCGGCTCGATCGTCGTGGTGCCCCAGGGCTGAACGTTGATGAAGGGATAGCGGTATTCGAGACCGACCGCCGGCATCAGGCGCACCGCCTGGGTGTCGCCGACCGGCAGGAAGTTCGAAACGCCGGGCTGGTTCGAAACCGAGGAATTGATGGCGTCGGCGCGCAGAATCGCAAACGGCGTCCAGATTTGACCCAACGGATCGGTGAACGACTTCCGCCATTGCGCCTCGGCCGTCAGGCGCGTGTAAGTACCGGGGAAGCCGCGCAGCAGGCATTGCGACGGCGTCCGCGCCAGCGGATCGGCTGACGTCGTCGTGCACAGGCTGGCGGTGTTGGCCAGTGTCGTGATCGGGTCGAAGGCCGCCGTTTCACGCGAGAGGTTGGTGAAGTTGGTCCTGTAGCTGACCTCGCCGCCGAGGACCGGGTGGTTGAGGACGTTGCTGTAGTCGATCACCGGATGGATCACCGGCACCTTGTCCTGGCTGCCGGAGAACGACAGGTAGTAGATCGTGCGCGCGTCGAAGTAGCTGCGGCTGCCGACTCCGGTCAGATAGAGCTGCGAGATCGCTTCCGTGGGAAGGCTCAGGAACGAACCCAACGGGTCCTTGTACTGCGCCAGCCGGTAGTCCGAGAAGAAATAGTAATCCGACAGCAGGACGCCGTCCCAGCCCCAGACCCATTTGTCGTTGATCGCGAACTGGCCCTTGGTGTCGACGCCGCCGCGGAACTGGCGGTCGCCGGGCCGACCGGCAAAGGCGTCCTGGTCGAGCTGATCGATGCCGTAGGCGCGGATCTGATAGGAGCCGTTGATCAGGCGCTGGCGGAATTCGCCCTGGAACAGCACGCCCTGCTGGGTGGTGAAGCGCGGATTGAAGGTCGCGTCATAGTCGGGCGCGATCGCCCAGTAGAACGGGGTTTCCACGCCGTAGCCGTAGGTGTTGACGGTCGTGTAGGACGGCATCAGGAAGCCGGTCTTGCGCTTGACGGTCGGATCGGGCGTCGAGAAATACGGCAGATACGCCATCGGCACGCCGAAGAACTCGAGCTGTGCGTTTTCGAAGTACAGCATCTTGTCGGTCTGGTCGTGGATGATGCGCGCACCCTTGACCTGCCACAGCGGCGGCTTCTTCGGATTGTCCTTGCAAGGTGCGCAGGCGGTATACACGCCGTTTTCGAACACGGTGTAATTGCCGGCGGAACGGTCGGCGCGCGTCGCCGCCATCCGCGTGGCGTCCTCGGTGTCGACGCGCAGCAAATCGACGAACCCGTCGCGATAGTCGTCGCTGAAGTCCAAGGCGTTGGCGTAGGTGACTTTGCCTGCCGCATCGGTCAGGCGGATGTTGCCTTCCGCATGCAGCCGCTTGGTCTTCTGGTCGTAGATGACCTTGTCGGCTTCGACGCTGGTGCCGTTGTAGAACATCTGCACGTTGCCGACCGCCGACACGCGCTGATTGTTGTAGTCGTAGTCCACCTCGACCGCTTGCACGGTCATCTTGCCGTCATTGGCGACGGGGCGCGGCGGCGGCTTGGGCGGCCGCGGATTGTAGGTGAAGCTTTGCGCCGCAGCCGGCGCCGTCAGCGCGAACTCCAGCGAGCCCGCCAGAACGATCCCGGCAAGCAAGGCAAACATAGGGACGCCAAAGGCGGCCAGGCGATTTCGATAGCGGCGCACGGGAGTGCGCCGCCTGAACGCAGGCAACCTCAAATGGCGGGCGGCGACAACGGCCACTACCCGTCCTCCTGGTACAGCAAGGCCAAAAAGCCGGTGAGGCCACCCACACAGACGGGCAACCACGCCGCAGCGATCGGATGCATCAACTCAGCCTTGCTCAAATCCTCAGTAACTTTCGATAGAACGTAGAGCAGAAACCCTGCGCCCACGCCACTTAAAACCATCTTTTGAACGCCGCCCATCCGGAAGAAGCGAAGGCTCACGGAAGCCGCCAACATGACCATCGCAGCCAGCAAAAACGGCTGTGCGATGAGCTTATGGTACTGCAAACGGTAGCCGGCGGTTGCAAAACCGGAGCTTTCGGATGAGCGGATATAGCCCGGCAGTTGCCAAAAGGACACGGTCTCGGGAGTGGAGAAACTGTTGCGAACCTGGGCCGGAGTCAGGGTGGTCGAGAGGTAGTAGCTATCCTGATCAACCGGAGGTTTATCAAGGGAGTATCTACGTACCGATTTGAAGGCCCAGCGGCCGTCCTCGAGGGTGGCTTCGCGGGCCTCGATTCGCTCCTTGAACTGGAGGTCCGGATCGAACCGGAACACGGTCATGCCGGTCAGGCGGACACCCTGCTGCTCGCTGCGCGCCGCGTTGATGATCGACTGGCCGTCGCTGTTGATCTGGTTGAGCCAGAAGCCGGATGCGTCCTGGATGCCACCGCCGGGGGCGGAACCGAACAGTTCGGCCTCCATCCGCTTGGAGAGTTCGCGCAGGTTCGCCGACATCGGGTTATAGGCCACGGTAGCCAGGATGCCGAGAATGATGGCGCTTGCCAGCGCCGGCGAGATGAACTGCCAGGCGGAGACGCCGGCCGCGCGCGCGACCACCAGTTCGAGCCGCCGCGACAGCGCGAGGTAGCAGGTCATGGCGCCGATCAGGACGCAGAACGGCATCAGCTTTTCGAGCAGTTGCGGCACCCGGTAGAGCGAGGTCTGCGCCACCGTGATCGCGGATGCCGACGCCAGCCCGGACGTCTTGCGGACCATTTCGATGTAGTCGACCAGCACGAGCAGCACGAAAATACTCGCGAACACGCCCACCGCCGCGACCAGGAAGCGGCCGGCGAAGTATCTCCCGAGCGTGTTGGTCATCATGCTCATGCCGTGGCCGGCCGTCCAAAGAGCCGCGCCAGCCGGGCGTTCGACCGGTTGATGGCCTCCATCAGCGCCGCCGGCGGCTCCACCACGACGCCGCCGACGATCATCCACAGCCCGATGCCGATCGAGCCGAACAGCATCAGATACTGCACGGCCGCCATGGAGGGCGTCTTCACCGTCATCACCGAGCAGGCGAATCCCGCCATGCGCAGGCCGAACACCGCCAGAAGCGATCCACCGATCGAGAAATTGCGGCTCTGGCGCGTGGTGCGCGGCGTCCCGAGAAAGGCAAAGGTCAGGACGGCGAACGCGAACGGATAGACCGGCGCCAGGAAGCGGTCATGCAATTCGGCGCGGAATTGCCCGGACAATTGCTTGAAGACCGGATCGTCCTCCGACGGCGAAACCAACTCCCACAGATAGCGTTCGCGAATGCCCAGCGCGACGTCGCGGCCGCGGTTGGAGAATTTCGACATGTCGAACGCGTAGCGGGTGAAAGCGACCAGCGCCGGATCGCGCTTTCCCGTCTCGAAACGTTCGAGGTTGCCGTTTTCCAGCACCAGATAGGAACCGCTCTCGTTCTTCAGCACCGTGCCATGGTCGGCGATGATGGTGACGCGCTCCTTGGGATCGCGGCGGTCGTCGACGAAGATGCCGGCGAGAACGCCGCCGGGTTGCCGTTCCCTGATGCGAAGCGTCAGGTTCTGGTCGAGCTGGGCGAAGCGTCCGGGCTGCAGAATATTGGTCAGCACATCGGCCGTGATCTCGGCGTCCCACTGCTTGATCCGGCGCAGCCCGTCGGGTGCGAGAAAAGCCGCAATGAAGATCACCAGGGTCGCCACCACACATGTGGCGATGAAGAACGGCCGGAACAGCCGGAACGGGGAGAAGCCCGCGGCATTCATCACGATGATTTCGGAATCGGTGGCGAGCTTGTTCAGCGTGTGCGAGATCGCGATCATCAGCGCGATCGGTGCGATGACCAGTATCAGCGCCGGAATCACCAGGCTGGTGATGCCGAGAAAGGTGACGATGGTCTGGCCCTGGCTCGTCATCAGGTCGATGCCGCGCAACGCCTGCGTAATCCAGATCACGCCGGTGAGGCTGATCAGGACAAGCGCAAACGACGCCAGCGTCGTTTTGAAAATGTATCGGTCGATCGAACCCATCGCTACCGAGCGTTCCCACCTTGCGCGCCAGAACAACGGCTTCCGACCAATCCCTTTTTGAGGGGTCCCCTTTGGTCGGGCCGCTAACGCCAGCCCTCTACTTTTACACTACCATCCCTTTGATCCGTCAACAAAATGGCCGAGCCATGGCACCGCCCAAATGTGGTTAATAATTCACTTCTTGTGACCTTCCGGCCACTGCGGCGCTTGGCAGTCGCATGGCCGGCGGGCCATAGTGCCGAAAACACGGGTCCCGAGCGATTTGGGCCTTTGCCGAAGAGAAACATTCCATCGGACGGGCCGGGTTCCGGACCCCGTCAGCAGCCCTCAATTCTGGAGGATTACCCATGTCCGACGCCGTCAAGGTCGGCTTTGTCGCTTTTTCCACAGCCCCTCGTGGCGTTCTCGTGGCGTTTTGTGACGATCAATTGAAGTTCGGCGAGGCAACGCGGAAGGCGTTGGGCAAGGCCACCGACACCGTGAAGCGGGCGGCGGCCGCCAACCAGTTCAAGGGCAAGAGCGGATCGACGCTCGATATCCCGGCGCCGGAGGGAATCAAGGCGGAGCGCCTGATCGTGGTCGGCGTCGGCAAGGCGGCCGATATCAAGGAGAAGGATTTTCTCAAGTTCGGCGGGGTGACGGCCGGCAAGCTCAACGCCGCCAGCGAGCAGGTCACGGTGATCGCCGAACTGCCCGAGGGGGCGATGTCATCGGAGGCGGCGGCGGCAGTCGGCTCGGGCCTCCGGCTGCGCGCCTATAAATTCGACCGATACAAGACGAAGAAAAAAGATAACGAGAACGGCGCGTTACGCGCCAATGTTTCGATTGCGGTCGAGGATGTCGCCGCCGCACGCAAGGCGTTTGCGCCGGCCTCCCATATCGTGGACGGCGTGGTGATCGCGCGCGAACTCGTCAACGAACCGCCGAACGTGCTTGTATCCGGTGGAGTTCGCGCGCCGCGCCAGCCAGCTCAAGAAGCTCGGCGTCCAGGTCGAGGTGCTCGACGTCAAGGCGATGACGAAGCTCGGCATGGGCGCGCTTCTCGGCGTCGCGCAGGGGTCGACGCAGCCCGGCCGCATGGTCGTGATGCGCTGGAACGGCGGCAAGAAGGGCGATCAACCCGTTGCGTTCATCGGCAAGGGCGTCTGCTTCGATACCGGGGGCATTTCCATCAAGGGCGCTGGCGGCATGGAAGACATGAAGGGCGACATGGGCGGCGCGGCCTGCGTGGTCGGGCTGATGCATGCGCTGGCGGGCCGCAAGGCCAAAGTCAATGCGATCGGCGCCATCGGCCTGGTCGAGAACATGCCCGACGGCAATGCCCAGCGCCCCGGCGACATCGTCACCTCGATGTCGGGGCAGACCATCGAGATCATCAACACCGACGCCGAAGGCCGTCTCGTGCTGGCCGACGTGCTCTGGTACGTGACGAAGAAGTACAAGCCAAAGTTCATGGTCGATCTGGCAACGCTCACCGGCGCGATCATGGTTGCGCTCGGCACCGAATATGCCGGCATGTTCTCCAACAACGACGAACTGTCGGAACGATTGAGCAAGATCGGCAACGAGACCGGCGAACGCGTCTGGCGCATGCCGCTCGGTCCCGAATACGACAAGCAGATCGATTCGCAGTTTGCCGACATGAAGAACACCGGCGCTCGCAACGGCGGTTCGATCACGGCGGCGCAATTCCTGCAGCGATTCGTCGACAACACGCCGTGGGCGCATCTCGACATCGCCGGCACCGCGATGGGCGCGCCGAAAACCGACATCAACCACTCCTGGGGTTCCGGCTACGGCGTGCGGCTGTTGGACCGCCTGGTCTCGGAGTACTACGAAGCCGCCAAATAGTCTGGTTCAAGGTAGCCTCGACAGTCAGATGACGGAAATCCTGTTCTATCATTTGCAGGGCATGTCGCTCGAAAGCGTGTTGCCGCCGCTGTTGGAAAAATCGATCGAGCGCGGCTGGCGCGTGGTCGTGCAGTCGACTTCGCCTGAGCGTACCGAGGCGCTCGACGCGCATTTGTGGACCTACAGCGACGATTTGTTTCTGCCGCACGCGACATGGCGCGCCGGCGATGCGCAGGACCAGCCGATCATTCTCTCGATCGAGGAGGGCAATCCGAACCGGGCCAATGTCCGCTTCCTGATCGACAACGCGGCGTTGCCGGCTGATTGCGAGAGTTATGAGCGGGTGGTGCTGGTTTTCAATGGTGACGACGACGAGGCGCTGGCCGCTGCGCGGGGCACCTGGGCCGATTGCAAGGCACGCGGCTTCGAACTGACCTATTGGCAGGCCGACGAGCGGGGCCGCTGGCAGCGGCGGAACTAGCTATCCGATCCCGGGAATTAGCGACTCTCGGGAATTAATGATAATCTGCGGTTCCCGCGCCGGACCTTGCGGCCAGCCATGGTCGTGCCGCAAAGGGATGGTCGGACAAATGCTTGCAGTTGAAGGCGGAGCCTGGATCTACGTGCGGCGCGGAATCACCGATCGAAAACCATTGTTGACGTTGTTGCTGCTCGGACCCGCGCTCGCGGGCTGCACGGGCGCGTCCGATCTGATGTCGAAGGATGCGGACTGGTTTTCGCGTACCGGCCGCGTGTTCGTCCGAAACGTGTCGATCGAAACGCCGCCGCTCAGCCAGGAAAAGGCCGTGACGCCGGATGAACTCGTCGCAGCCGACGGTGGCTGTCCCGGAATGGCCCCACCCGGTGGCGGTGCCACTGCGCTCGCCGACGGCGCGGCAGGCGGCCCGAGACCCTCGACGACCGGTACGGTGGCGCTGGGTCATTCCGAATGCGACGTCGTGCGCGGCATCGGTGCGCCCGACAATGTCAGCCTGTCCAACAATCCGCGCGGCGATCGCGTAGCGGTCGTCAATTATTCGCGCGGCCAGCGGGCCGGCATCTACACCTTCACCGCGGGCCGCCTGACATCGATCGAGCGCGCACCGGAGGCAGGGGCGCCGGCACGCGGCGCCAAGCCGAAGAAGAAGCCGGCCGCGTAATTTCTGACAGTGCATTTTCGGTTCTGATTGAATGAGAACCGAAGCTCTCATCTCGCGGCGCGCGACGGCGATCAGGCGACGATCTCGAAGCACATCAGCGCAACGACGCGAAGGCGGTCCGTTCCGGGAGGAGGGATGCGGTGAGGGATCATGCCGCCATGGATCAGGAGGCTGTAGCCCGGAAGCAGTGCGAGGCAACTCCGCCGTCGGTCGACGTGTGCCCGGATATTGCGGAGCGGCGTCGTCAGGTCGTCGAGCCACAGGTCGACGGCACCTCGCCAGCGAGAGGATCGCTGTCGTACAGGCATGTTATCAGGGCAAGGTCGCAGCCCGGAACGTCCGGGTGGATATCAAGGTGCGCCTGCGGCCCGACATAGATCGAGTAGCTTGCACGCATGCCGCAGCAACGGATCGGCAGCTTCACCTCGGCTTCCGTGATGAACCGCTGCACGCGACTGAGCCGAACAACTCGTCCTGCCTGGGGCCACCCTCCACGCAGACGATTCTGGCGCGATGGCTGGCCGCCGCGGATGTCCTCGGTGTCGTTCCCCGAAGCCACCTGGTCGATGCGTTGTCCGCCACCCGTTGCTTCCGCGAGCATGCCTTCGATCCGCGTCGGCTCGATCAACCCTCGATAGATCCCGTATCCACCGGCGCGCAGCAGCGTCGAGTGCCGCAGACGGGAGAGTTCGGCGCGCAGGTCGCAGGCTGGGAACAGCTCATGGCGTGGTACCCGGGCCGAAGGCCGGCGGCTCTGAAAAAATCACCCCTTTGACGAGCGGGCGCAGCGTTTCCGGCAGCTTGTCGGTAGGAAGGTCGCTCAAGGGCTTGGCGGCGGCGCGCGCGCCCTTCTTGGCCCGTTCGCGCATGCGGCCGTCGGGGTCGAGCTGCGGCGAAACCCCGAATGCTTGCTGGAAGACGCCTGGCGCGGCCTCGATACTGAAGCTGTCGCCGACAACCTCGCCGCATGTGAAGCCCAAGAGCCGGAACGCAGTCACCACGCGCTCCGCGAGCTTCGCGTCAGGCATCGCGCTTCGAACGTTCCGCGACGTGACTGTGTGCGCGTCAACACCGAGCACCGCGATCACGACTTGTGCTGCGATCTTGAGCGTATCAGGCATGGAGGTGCGCGCCGGCTGTCGAGTGGATCATTGGGACGAAATTCGGCGCCGCGCGAGATGTTCCCGGTATGCGCCGGCTCGATGCCTCGAGTTCAGCACGCAAGCCCGCGGCATCAAGGCAAGGCCGAGGTAGTTGCCGCTGCCATCGGTCAGCGCCATCTCGAGATCGACCAGTTCGTCAGGAAGGCGCGGACATCTTCTTCGGCAAAGCGTTTTGTAGGGAAGCCCTGCGCCAGGGCCTCCATGACCTGTGCGACGGAGGATAATTCGTCAATGCGCATCACGATGCAGCGTTCGAAGGCCGACAATTTCAGCGCTGCGGTCTTCGCCTGCGACGGGTATCGGCGAGGTGGAGCCCACCATCGCGATGGGGAAGTGCGCGCAGGCTGCCCTCGTCCGCGCAATCGCGCAGCGCTTCGGCCAAGCGTACCGCAGCGTGTGCTGCCGGGCTTGCGCGGGCGGCCGGCTCGTAATCGAAGTGGAAGTAGTAGGCGATGCGCGACAGTGCTGTCAGCCGCTTGAACGGATAGAGAAAGCCGATAGACGGCGAACGGCCGCACGTTGTTGAGGCCGAACTGCTGTCGGCCTGCTGGTGAATAGGGGCTGAACCGATCGAGGCGGATCGGGCCGCAGGCCGTCGGCAGGCTGAAGATGGCGAATGCGCCGGAAGCAGGTCGCAGCATCTGCTCGATAGTCTTCGGCCGTCTCCCCGGGGAAGCCGTAGAGCAGGTTCCACGCGGCCGCGATGCCGTACTCGCGCGCACCACTTGAGCAGCTGGATATTCCGCAGCGCCCGTCGTGCCCTTGCGCATCAACTTCAGGACGTGGTCTGTTGAGGCTCTCGATGCCCGGCTGGATGCGATAGACGCCGCGCCTCCTTGAAGCATGCTGCACCTGCTGGCGCGTCAGATTCGACTTGACCTCGTAGAACAGTCGGCGCGGAGCTGCTCGTTCCTCGAGCATCGGCAGCACGTCGTTGAAGTAGTCATGTCGAGGATGTTGTCGACCGCCTCGACCAGGTCGGTGCGTGCCAGCGCGTCATCTGGCTGCTCGAGTTCATCCGAGCACGCGCGTCGGGCTCTTGCTGCGAAAAGCCATCGTCTCGCCGTTGAGGCCGCAGAAGGTGCAGTGCGATTTGGCGCCCCACCAGCAGCCGCGCGAGGTCTCGAACAGCAGAGTCGGCACGAAGCTGCAGTGCCCGTCGGACTGCTCAAGCGCCGCGAAGTAGTCGCTGAAAGTCCGGAACTGGGCAGCGCGTCCAGATCGTGTATCACGGGGACGCCGTGGCCGGTATAGATGGATTCGCCGCCGCGGTCGCGATAGACGATGCCCGGGAATCGCTGGCCGGGTCGTTCGTCGATTCTCCTGCTAGCACGTGCCCGACAAGCGCGGGAAAGCTGCTCTCGGCTTCACCGGAGCAGACATAGTCGACGAAAGGGAACTGCCGATGCAGCTCTAGCCCCATCTCGGCTTCCCAGTTGGCGCCGCCGAAGACGATTCGCAATCGTGGGATAGCGCTGCCTTGACCGCTTGCGCCAGCGCCAGCGAGGCGATGTTCTGCTCGAAGGTCGAAGTGAAGCCGACCAGATCGAAGCTCTGCCCAGTGGAACGGTGGCGAGCGCTTAGTCGAGGAACGCGTTCGGTCTGGTACCGCACCAACGAAAACGCGGCGAATGCGTTTCATCGTTCATGCTGCCAGCGATTGCGAAGAATCGCTCTGTACGTAACTGGGCGTCGCGGACTGCTCGGACCGTAAAGCGCCTCGGTGAAGCAGCCATTCGCCGGCGAACGCGATGTAGGGTATCTCGGTAGCGTGATCTATCGATAAATGTCGCGGGCCGATCAGTCTCGGCGAAGGGAAACGTTGAGATAGCGGATGTCGCAGGAGAAGCCGCGTTGCGACGAAGGACCGGTTTCAGGATGCTGATGCCCAGAGCTTGGCGTTCGAGTGCTCCGAAGGGCATGCTGGCGAGCAAAACTTTCATGGACTTCTCTCTTTAGTTGCGAAACGGGTGAGCTTTGTTCTGAGCCACCGCTCTTCGAGCGCCTGCACAACTTCGTCGATATCCGACTTCCGATAGTCGTCGAGCGCGGCCACGTCGCTTCGCTGGCGTGGGCCGTGCTACACACTCGTGCCGATTGCCCCGTACGTGCCGCCCGGCGTTGATCGGCGAGCCGGGTTCACACGGCGTCCGGGAGGCCTGATCGGCGGCCGATCGGCGGCTACACGATGCGGCCGTGATTGGCTGGACGGATCGGCGGTGCACGACCGGCGGCCGGATCGGTGGCGATGATCGGCGGCCCTACGATCGGATGCCCTAGGATCGGCTGCGACGATCGGCTGCGCCAGGATCGGCGGCCCTGTGATCGGCGGCCGGATCGGCGACGCAAACAGCGCAGCTTGGCGGTGAGCACGGCGCTTGTGGCATCGACAAGGCCGTCGCCGGTGGCGAGATCGGTACCGGGCCGGCGGCGGCGCGTGGACGTGGTGTTGCAATGGCTGCTGCCGACGGTCACGTCGCTTGGCCGTGCTTCATCAGGATGTCGCGGATCTGCGGCCGGCTCAGCGTCGGCGCACGCCTGCTTGATGAGCGCGGCGGCCCGGCGCAGTTGCGGAGCGGCGGCGGATGTGCCGCTGAAGGCCGCCCAGCCGTCGTTGTTCGCTGTCTCGTCCCTGTGGGGATACGGGCCGCCCGCGACTTGCCGACATCGATCTGGTCGCCGGGCTCGCAGCGGCAGCATGATATAGGTAGCTCTCGGCTGCATGCCGACCAGGCCGCTCAGATCGGGCACACGCCGGCCCGGGTAGATGTTGCTGCATGAAGCCGCTGGCGTAGTTGGACGCGCGCAGCGAGTCGTTCGGGTCCATGAAGACGCCCCGGCGGAGATCACGTCGGGGTGCTGGCCCGGGAAGCCAAAGTGGCCGTTGCCGGCCGAGAAGACCACGATGATGCCGGACGCGACGGCGGCGGCGATCGCGGCGGCAAGGGCCAGATCGGCCGCCGATCAGCGGCCCGAACCGCATGCTCGCTGCCCCAACTGCAGGTGATGATGTCCGGCTAGAGAGCCGACGGCGGCGTTGAAGGCGCCTATGGTGTTGGCGAAGTTAATCTTGACCGGCAGCAACTCGCATATCGGGCGCGCACGGCAAAGATATTGGCCGACTCGGCCGTGCCATGGCCGCTCTCGTCAGCCAGCGGGTTGGCCGCGCCGGCCCGAGACGTGACCGGCTGGACGCGATAGCCGCGCCGGCGAAGAACGGGTGCGCGAGTGGACGAGTTGACCATCGCCACCTTGACGCTGCGGCCGGTGATGCCGCCACGATGCGCCTTGTCGGCATTGCAGCCCAGAGAGACGTCGTGGGGAACGTCGCAGGTGCCAATACGACTTGAGCGGCGCGACATCGAACGCCGCCATGAAGTACCGCGGCGCTCTCGAGCGCCACGCCTTCGATCAGGTTTTCAAAAGCCGTGCCGGCTGTGGTGATCAGACCAAATCGCGGCGTGTCCGCGACCGTGAAGAAGGTAGCGGTATCGATGATGCCCTGGCTTTGATCGTCGGCAACTACTCCGGGACCACCTTGGTCTTGAAGGCGCGTTCGTAGGTTGCGATCGGCGCTGCGATATTGATCGTGTAGGCCGAGACTCTGCAGGACCTGGAAGCCCGCATCCTGAAGCGCCTGCGCCGCTTGCGTGAGCAGGTCGGTATCGGACATGAAATTCGACACGATGTCGGCGCCTACAGCGCCTTCCATGTCGAACATGGACATCCCGCAGATCGAATGCGGTGACGCCTGCGCAAAAAGCAGCTTTGGAATGCTCGGCCGTGGGGCTTTCGCGCCGGCTCTCTTGGTTTTGGCGCGCGCGCGAACCGAAGCTTTTTCTTGCCATGCGAGCCTCCCTGACCTGAAATCAATGTCATGCGGAGCGTGAGCCGACGAAACGGCTGAAAAGGTGAGGTTAGAAAGGCAGATACGTTAGCCGCATCGGCAGACCCCAACACATCGATGCTGCAGGCGATGTTCGCAAGAAGTCCGGAAGTGATGATTGAGTTTCTGATGCCTTGCAACCGTTGGTGCGTGCCTGACAACAATGTCAGCCTGTCCAACAATCCGCGCGGCGATCGCGTAGCGGTCGTCAATTATTCGCGCGGCCAGCGGGCCGGCATCTACACCTTCACCGCGGGCCGCCTGACATCGATCGAGCGCGCACCGGAGGCAGGGGCGCCAGCACGCGGCGCCAAGCCGAAGAAGAAGCCAGCCGCGTAATTCTCGGTCGCGGTCCGCGAGCTCTGAAAATAAATATAAATCAAATACTTAGTTGAGAGCGGGGTTTTTGAAACCCAATCCCTTTCTACTTTGCATGGGGTTGTTTTCGATATTTTGTATTCGGGCCCCGGTGCATCGCCGCTAGCCGGCCGCTTCGTCGAACTCCGAACTCGCTTCCAGCCAGTTTTCCTCCGCCCGCCGCAATGCGCTTTCGGCGCCGGCGCGCGCCTTGCTGAGCTGGGCGGCCTGCTTGGGATCGCGCGAGAACAGATCCGGCAAGGCCAGTGCAGTGTCGATCTTGGCGATGATGCCGTTGATGCGCTCGATTTCGGCCTCGGCCACGGCGATCCGCTGCTTCAGCGGTGATTTCCGTTCGCTCCTGGCGCGTTCCGGCCTTGCGGTCTCCTTCGGCCGCTCGCGCGAACCGCCGCGCGCGTCGCCGATCGACAATACCATGCGGCGGTAGTCGTCGAGGTCGCCGTCGTAGGTCGTCACCGCCTGATTGGCGACGACCCACAATTGATCGGCGCAGGCTTCGATCAGATAGCGGTCGTGCGAGACCATGATGACGGCGCCGGGAAAATCGTTGATCGCTTCGGCCAGCACCGCGCGGCTGTCGATGTCCAGATGGTTGGTCGGCTCGTCGAGGATGATCATGTTCGGGCCGTAGAAGGTGGCGAGCCCGAGCAACAGCCGCGCCTTCTCGCCGCCCGAAAGGCTCTTGACCAGGGTGTCGCCGGCCTTGCCGGAAAACCCGATCGCGCCGACGCGGCCGCGCACTTTTGACTCCGGCGCATCGGGCATCAGCTTTCGGACGTGATCGTAGGGTGAGCCGTCGAGGTTGAGTTCGTCGACCTGATGCTGCGCGAAATAGCCGACCGAGAGTTTTTCCGCCCGGGTGATCCGGCCGGAGAACGGCGCCAGCTTGTTGGCCAGCAGCTTGACCAGCGTGGACTTGCCGTTGCCGTTGGAGCCGAGCAGGGCGATGCGATCCTCGGTGTCGATCCGCAGCGTGACGCGGTTGAGCACCGGCTTTTTCGGGTCGTAGCCGACCGAGACGTCGTCGACGGCGATGATCGGCGGGGAGAGCGTCTTTTCCGGCGTCGGGAAGCTGATTTCGCGCACGTCCTGCGTCACCAGCGCGGTGACCGGCTTCATCCGCTCCAGCATTTTCACGCGGGACTGCGCCTGGCGGGCTTTCGAGGCCTTTGCCTTGAAGCGGTCGACAAAGGCCTGCAGCCGCTTGCGCTCGTCGGCCTGGCGCTTGGCGTGCTTGGCGTCGAGCATTTCGCGCGTGGCGCGCTGTTCCTCGAACGAGGAATAAGTGCCCTTGTAGAGCGTCAGCTTGCCGCGATCGAGGTGCAGGATCTGGTCGACCGAAGTATCGAGCAGATCGCGGTCATGGCTGATCACGATCACTGTGCGCGGATAATTCGCCAGATGGTCTTCCAGCCACAGCGTGCCTTCGAGGTCGAGATAGTTGGTCGGCTCGTCCAGCAGCAGCAGGTCCGGCGCCGAGAACAGCGTCGCCGCCAGCGCCACCCGCATCCGCCAGCCGCCGGAGAATTCCGAACACGGCCGCGCCTGGTCGGCGGTGGAAAATCCAAGCCCGCTCAGGATCGCGGCGGCACGCGCCGGCGCCGAGTGCGCATCGATGTCGACCAGCCGGGTCTGGATCTCGGCAATGCGATGCGGATCCTCGGCGGTTTCGGCCTCACTGAGCAGCGCGTCGCGCTCCAGGTCGGCCTTCAGCACGACGTTGATCAGGCTTTCCGGCCCATCCGGCGCTTCCTGGGCGAGACTGCCGATGCGCCAGCGCGGCGGCAGGGTGATGCTGCCGGACTCGATCGGAAGGTCGCCACGAATCGCGTGAAAAAGCGTCGATTTGCCGACGCCGTTGCGGCCGACGAAGCCGACGCGCGCACCGGGTACGATCTGCACCGTGCTGTCGTCGATCAGGAGCCGCCCGGCAATGCGGAGCGAAATATCAGTGATGGAAAGCATGCGGGGTTGTCACCGGACCCGGCGGCAAACGCAACCCATTTATCGGCAGAATCAGGCGATCCGGCGGCCCTCAATGCAGCTCGTTGTCGCGGCGGCGCAGTTCGTCGATCAGCTCGCGCAAACGTGGCGAGAGGTCGGTTTCGGCGGGCAGGTTCTGCTGCAGCCGTTCGCCTATGGCGCCGCAGATCGAGATGCAGGTCTTGTGATCGATCGGTTCGATATCGGGATCGGTGCGGGCTTGCATGCGGGTATCCATTGGCCGTCTCTACGAGTTCCACCTCGCAGCACTGGCAAGGCTTGAGTGATATGTCGCTAGGTCAAGTCACAGCGGCGAAATTGGTTTCCGTGCATGACGACATGCCTTCGCCTGCAAGTGGTCGAAAAGCTGGCCGAATCAGATTTGAAAAATCAGGTTCCATGGGCACAAAAAAGCCCCGGCGCGGTGGCCGGGGCATCAGTCTGGGGGGAAGCTCAGATCAGGTCAGTAGCAGCGGTTCACCAGCCGCCAGCGCGGGCCCCAGGGGGTCGGAACCAGCCGCCGCGCATAGCAGCCGCCATATCCGCCGCCATAATAGGCCGGGCCACCGACGAAGACGCGCGGGCCGCCCCAGCCGTGATGGCCGTGATGCCAGCCGCCGCCATGGTGGAAGCCGCCGCCCCAGGCCGAGGCCGAGGTCGGCGCCAGCGCCGCCGCACCCAGCGAAGCAGCGGCCACTGCAACGAGCGAGAGTTTGCGTAACATGATCGTCTCCTCAAAGTTTCGGTGCCAACTGGCACCATCCGTGAGATCGGGTCCCGTGACGCCTCGGGGCCGGCGGATGCCCGTGCCCTGCGTTCGATCGTCCGTAACTCTACGGCCATGAAGCTGAATGCCGGCGGCACGGCGGCTTCAGACAGGGTTCACCTCCGTGAAATCGCGGTAATGTTCGGTCACTCGGGGCGCGTGCGCCGTGCCAAAACGCGCCAAAATGGGTGGCGGGCGCGTCACACGGTCGCTTGCCGTTCAGAGGTGGCGCCGATATAAGCCCCGCAACCTCCAAATCTGTGTTTTGCAAGGAAGAACAAATGGCGATTGAACGCACTTTCTCGATCATCAAACCGGACGCGACCGAGCGCAATCTGACCGGCGCCGTCAACGCCCTGATCGAGAAGGCGGGGTTGCGTATCGTGGCCCAGAAGCGCATTCGCATGACCCGCGAACAGGCGGAAACCTTCTATGGCGTTCACAAGGCCCGTCCGTTCTTCGGCGAGCTGGTCGACTTCATGACCTCGGGGCCGGTCGTGGTGCAGGTGCTGCAAGGCGAGGGCGCTGTCCTGAAATACCGCGACGTGATGGGCGCCACCGATCCGTCGAAGGCCGCGGACGGCACGATCCGCAAGGTTCACGCCAAGTCGATCGGCGAGAACTCGGTGCACGGTTCGGACGCGACGGAAACCGCCGCGCTCGAAATCGCGCAGTTCTTCTCAGGGAACGAAATCGTCGGTTGATCGGAAACGCGGCGATCATAGCCGCGCGCAACGGCCGAACGGCCGTGGGGGAGGAACGCTGTGGACTGGCTGTTGAATATTTTTGATCCGGCAAACATCTCGGCGTTTTTCACGCAATTCCAGGCCGAGATGCAGCAGCCCGCCTTCTGGGTGGCGCTCGGCAAGATCATGTGGATCAACATCCTGCTGTCGGGCGACAATGCGCTCGTCATCGCGATGGCGTGCCGTGGCCTGCCGCCGCGCCAGCGCTTCTGGGGCATGGTGCTCGGCGCCGGCGTCGCTGTTTTGCTGCGCATCATCTTCACCGGCATCGTCGTGACGCTGATGGGACTGCCGTTCCTCAAGCTGGTCGGCGGGTTGGCGCTGCTCGTAATCGCGGCAAAGCTGCTGGTACCCGAACACGAGGGCGAAGGCGGCGTGGACGCGGCGTCGCATCTGTGGGCGGCCGTTCAGATCGTGGCGATCGCCGACATCGTGATGAGCCTCGACAACGTCATCGCGGTGGCCGCAGCCGCCAATGGCAGCATTCCGCTGCTGGTCATCGGCCTTGCCATCAGCGTGCCGTTGATCGTCGCCGGTGCGGCGCTGATCATGGCGCTGCTGACGCGGCTTCCGGCGCTGGTGTGGGCCGGCGCCGCGCTGCTGGGCTGGATCGCCGGCGAAGTGATGGCGACCGACCCTGTGGTGCAGCCGCCGCTGCACGCCTTCTTCAATGGTCCGGTCGGCACGGGCCTCGATGGCGTCCTCAAGTCGCTCGGCATGGCGCCGCAGTTCGCCAATGGCGGGCATGGCGGTGAGGTGGTCCTGGGAATCCTCGGCATCGTGGTCGTGCTTGTCGCCGGGTCGATCTGGCGCAAGCGCAAGCTGCAGGGCGCCGCGCACTCCGCCACGGCGTAGGGAAACCGTCGCTCGGTCGAGACGCGTACAGGAACAATTCGCCGAGTTCTGGACTTCCTTATTCTTTTGCACGGCCGACAGGAGAACTGTCGTGGCGTTGCATAAGGATGCCGCTCATGCCGCGCTACTTTTTCAACGTCTATCACGACAGGGCTGAACTGGACGAGGAAGGCGAAGAACTGCCCGACCTGCAAGCCGCGTGGCGGGAAGCAACGGTGACAGCCGGCCAGATTATCCAGGACCTCAATGGCAAGCTTCGCCCTGGCAAGGACTGGCGGCTGGAGGTCACCGACGAATTGGCAAATCCGCTCTACGTCATTCACGTCAGTACCGACCGGGCCAAATGAACCCTCGCCGAACGGCCCCGTGAGCCTGTGAGAACATCTATTTGGGGCTCTGCAAACCGGGTGACGACAACCAGCGGTCGATGGCGGCCGCGGACTCGGTCGAGACCGCCGTCTCCAGCAGACGATCGCGTTCATTCCCGGGCGGCAGGCCGGCGGCCTTTTCGCGGGCGCCACGGGCGATCTGGTTGAGCCGCTCCTGAAGCGGCTGCGGCGGTCGGCTGCGATTGCGCTTTTT
Source organism: uncultured Alphaproteobacteria bacterium (assembly GCA_963742935.1). Taxonomy (GTDB): domain Bacteria; phylum Pseudomonadota; class Alphaproteobacteria; order Rhizobiales; family Xanthobacteraceae; genus Bradyrhizobium. The sequence continues at coordinate 60,613 of CAVUOI010000009.1, forward strand.
TGTCATGGCCAATCTCCTTGTTGGCCATGATCCTTGCACGTCGCGAAACGCGCCTCCTTAACCTTTGTTGGGAACCGGCACCCGTCGGCGTCGTTTCGTTCAGGTCACGGAAGTCAGTCGATTTGAGGAGATGCGGGCTTGGACCGGGAGTTCGTTTTGGCGCCCCTGTTCCGGCGGCTCAATATCGTCACAGGGCTGGATGACGCGGACATCGCCGCGATCCGCGCGCTTCCGATCAACATCCGCCACTGGGAGGCCGGACGAACGGTCGCCGCCGATGGCAGCCGGCCGACGGAATGCGTTCTTGTCATCGAAGGATTTTGCGTTCGTGCCAAGACGACGGTCACCGGCCAGCGGCAAATCCTCTCGATCCATATTCCCGGCGAAATTCCCGACCTCCAGAGTCTGCATCTGCACACGATGGATCACGATCTCGTCGCCGTAGCGCCCTCGACGCTCGGCTTTATCACGCACACATCGTTGCGTGCTTTGACGCGAGCAAACCCGAACATCGCCGAGGTGCTGTGGCGCGACACGCTGATCGATTCCGCGATATTTCGCGAGTGGATCGTCAATGTCGGCCAACGGCCGGCGGCGAGCCGGCTTGCCCACACCGTGGTCGAACTTCGCAGTCGCCTTGCCGTCACCGGCCGCCCGGCGGGCGACACGTTCGAAATGCCGCTGACGCAGGAGCAGATCAGCGAAGCGCTGGGCATCACGCCGGTACACGCCAACCGCATCATCCGGCAACTGCGGGACGACGGCATCGTCGACATCAACCGGGGGCGCGTAACGGTGCTCAATGAAGAGAAGCTTGCGGAGTTGGCGCAGTTCGACGACCGCTATCTCCACCAGGATCCGTCTCTAGAGCCTTTTCCGTTTCGATTGAATTGAAACGGGCTCTAGATTCCTTGTTTGACGCGTTTTCTGACGCGAACCGGGTCCACTTCGCTGGAAAACGCTCTAGGCGTCGTAAAATGCGCCAGCGACGTGCGCGAGAGCGCCCGCGAGGTAACGCACTGATGAACGGCGATTTGGTACCGCCCAGGAACGATTCCATGCCGAGAAATTTAGACAAGGGTAGACACATCAAATTCCCGCGGCTGCCGATTTAGCCCCTGTGCCGGGGCGTGCAGACAGCCGCTACTTTTTGGTCGCGACACCGTCATGAAGGATTTTTCAAACGCGTCATTTGCGCCCGAGGTGATCTCGGTGATGGATGCAGCACTTGATGCCGCGGTGGCGTCGCTTCCCGAGCCGGTACAGTCCAGCCACGTTCAGGCCATCGCCGAATCGATCCTGCGCGAGGCCCGTGGCGGAGAGCGCGACCCAATCGTTCTGCAAAGGCTTGCCCTGCTGGAATTGCAGCTCACGCAGCGCTGATGGTCGAGCGGCTCGGAGTGCCGACGGGGCCGCCGATTGATTTTGCCGCCGCGGGGTTCCATACAGTTTCCATGACCGAACCGTTATTGGGACGCAGCGTCAACCGGCTCGAAGACGAGCGCTTCGTGCGGGGACGCGGGCGCTATGTCGCCGATCTCGTGCCGTCAAATGTCCTTCATGGCGTCGTGGTGCGCTCGCCGCATGCGCATGCGCGGATCGCAGCGATCGACGTCGAGACGGCGCGCGAGATGCCCGGCGTTACGGCCGTGCTCACGGGACAGGAATTGGCCGCCGACGATCTCGGTCCGCTGCCCTGCGCGGTGACCGCCGTGCCGATGACCACGCCGCTGGTGGTGCCGCCCTGTTACGCGCTGGCGCGCGACATCGTTCGCTATGTCGGCGAACCGGTCGCCTTCGTTGTCGCCGAGAGCGCAGGCGCTGCGCGCGATGCCGCGGAGGCCATCGTGGTCGACTATGCGCCGTTGCTGCCGGTGGTCTCGATCGCGGATGCCGTTCTGCCGGATACCCCTGCAGTCTGGCCGGAGGCGCGGGGCAACATCGCGTTCCAGTTCAACCGCGGCGAGATCGGTCCGGTGGAAACCGCGATCCGCAACGCTGCGCATGTCGTCGAATGCGAACTCGTCAACAACCGTGTCGTCGCCGCGTCGATGGAGACGCGCGGTGCGCTGGGCGAGTTCGATGCGGCGAGCGGCCGCCTGCATCTGATCGCATCGGCGGCCGGCGCGCACGCGATCCGCGATCTGCTGGCCGACGGCGTGTTTCGGATCGGCAGGGAAAAACTTCGTGTCAGCATTCCCGACGTCGGCGGCGGCTTCGGAATGAAGAACGTGCTCTATCCGGAATGGGTGCTGGTGCTGTGGGCCGCGCGTCGGCTCGGCCGTCCGGTCTCGTGGATCGGCGATCGCAGCGAGGAGTTTACCGGCTCTGTTCACGGCCGCGACAGCCTGATCCGCGCGCGCCTCGCGCTCGATGGCGATGGCCGCTTTCTCGCGCTCGAAACCAAAGTCCTCGCCAACCTCGGCGCCTATGTCTCGACGGTGGCGCCTGTCGTGCCGACCATGGCGATGGCGAGTGCGATGGGCGGCGTCTATGCCATCCCGTTGATCGCCTTTCAAGCCAGCGGCGTGTTCACCAACACGACGCCGGTTGATGCCTATCGTGGCGCCGGCAAGCCCGAGGCGAATTATCTGATCGAGCGTTGCATCGACATCGCAGCGGCCCAGTTTGGCATGGATGCGCTGAAGCTGCGGCGCAAGAACATCTTTCGCCGCTTTCCTTATGCCAGCGCGATGGGCCTTACGATCGAGCAGGGCAGCTTCGCCCACGCGATCGATCATGCAGCCAAGGCTGCCGCAGGCTTCGAGGCGCGCCGGCGAGCCTCCCGCAAGCTGGGCAGGCTGCGTGGCCTCGGCTATGCCTGCTTTCTCGAAACGTCTCGCGGCCAGCCCAATGAAGTGGCTGAGGTGCGCGTCGGCGATGACGGCCGGATCGATCTGATGGTCGGCACGCATTCGAACGGCCAGGGCCACGAGACGACGTTCGCGCAGATCGCGGCCGATGCGTTTGGCCTGCCGGCAGAGCGCTTCCGGTTTCGGCAGGGCGATACGGACGATCTGGACTCCGGCGGCGGACATGGCGGGGCGCGCTCGATGCATCAGGGCGGCACCGCGCTGCTGATGGCGGCCGAAGGCGTCATCGAGAATGCGCGGCGGCTGGCGGCCCGCTTGCTGCAGGTCAGCGTGGAAGCGGTTGGCTACGAGGCGGGGATGTTGCGCGTGGCCGCGACCGGGCAGGAGATCAGCCTCGACGAGGTGGCGCGTGCCTCCCGTCAGGCGCCCGGCGACGACGTCGCGCCCGATCTGACGCACCGGGCGACCCATCTGTGCGACCGCTACACTTTTCCCAATGGCTGCCATGTCGCCGAAGTCGAGATCGATCCCGAGACCGGGAAGGTGAGGCTCGACCGTTATGTGATCTTTGACGACTATGGCCGCCTGCTCGATCCGCGGCAGACGCTCAGCCAGGTTCATGGCGGCGTGGTGCAGGGCATCGGACAGGCGCTGTTTGAGCACGCGCTGTTCGACGCCGAGACGGGTCAGATCCTCTCGGGTTCGCTGATGGATTATGCGCTGCCGCGCGCCGACGATCTTCCTGTCTTCGAAGGCAGTCTGACGGACGAGTTTCCAAGCCGCGCCAACCGGCTGGGCGTGAAGGGAAGCGGTCAGGCCGGCGCCATCGCGGCTCCGGCCACAATCATGAACGCCGTGATGAATGCGCTGGCGCCGCTCGGCGTGAAGCATCTCGACATGCCCGCAACGTCTTCCCGGATCTGGCATGCGATCCGGTCGGCCGCCCCGATGCGCTGACACGAGATCGGCAGACCCTTCAAGCGCTCTTTGTTTTCTTCCGGGCCGCGCGCGCCGAAGCATTCAGCGCCGCGGCTGCGCGAACGAGCGCCTTCAACGCCTTTTCGTTGATCTTGTCGCCCTCGCGGATATCGATCGCGCGCCTGACATTGCCTTCGAGGCTGGAATTGAACAGGCCTGAAGGGTCGTCCAGCGCGGCACCCTTCGCAAAAGTCATCTTCACGACCGCCTTGTAGGTCTCGCCGGTGCAGATGATGCCGTCGTGCTCCCACACCGGGACGCCGCGCCACTTCCATTCCTCCACCACTTCGGGGACGGCCTGCTTGATGATGCTTCGGATGCGCGCGAGCGTTTTGCCGCGCCAGTCGCCAAGCTCCTCGATCCTCGCATCGATGTGACGGGCGGGGGAGTTGCCGCCTTTCGCTTCCTTTGCGCCGGTCTTCTTCACGCTTGTCGCCGCTTTCTTCATGGCTGTCGTCTTTCGGCTTACAATCGTTCGCCCGGCAATTCGCTGGTTTGCTTTACCCAGGCCGCGAGTTGGACTTCGTCGAGATCCACGTCCTCGTAAATATCGAGGTAGCGCACTTCCTTGTGTTTGGATTTGCCGGGTGGGAGAGGGCGCAGCGACGTGCCTCGGAAGAACGTCACTTTGACGTATTTCGTGAAGCAGTGAAAGCTGAGGAACCAGCCGACCTCGTTCTCGGCGCCATAGAACGGTGAATTCCATTTCACGGCCTTGCGCACGCCGGGGACGGTGCGCGCGATCAGGGCGTCGAGGTGGCGGCCGACATCGCGTTTCCAGCCCGGCATGGCCGCGATGTAGGCCTGCACGGGCGCGTCGCCGTCGCCCTTCGCAATCTGGGGATTGCCGCCCGAGAGCAAGGCAGGCTTTGCGGCGGACTTTCGTGGTGCCTTCGCCGACTTCGCGGGTGTCTTGCCGGCCATCGCGTCACACTTGTCCGCTGACGCCCCGCACGCCACGCCATCTGGCAGCATAGGGCAGCGCGAACAGGTACAGACCGCTGAGAAGCAGCAAGATGAGCGGGAACAGCGCCAGCAGGCCCACCCAGACGGCTTGCTTCTCCTGCATCATGGCGATGACGTTGGCGATGACGGCCAGCGTGAAGGCGATCGACAGCCAGCGGTGGATTTGCCGAATAGATGTATTCCAGTTCAATGAAACCTCCCTCGTTGCGGGTCGGAATGCAGCGCGGTGGATTTCAATCCGGCCGTGCCACCAGCTCTTCCAGCTTCTCGAAGAATTGTTTCCATCCGGCATGGGCGCCGCCATAGGCCTGCTTCTGATCGGGACGGAAGTCCGGTCTGCTCCATGCGCAGCAGGGTGCCCGACCGCGTCGGCGTGAGCGTAAACGTCACCACGCTCTGCAGATCGAAGGCCGCATCGGCGTGTTTGAAATTCCATGTGTAGGACAGCTCCTTGTTCGGCTCGATGGCGAGGACTTCACAGTCCAGCACGCCGCCCCATTCGCCGCGAAGATTGAAACGGTGGCCGACAACGGGCTTGAAGTCGTTCTTCATCAGCCATTCTTCCATCAAATGCGGCTGCGTGAGCGCGCGCCAAAGCTTTTCCGGCGGCATGCGGCATTTCGCGTTCGACGACGACGGAGCGCGTTTCGGTCGCTGTGTTGGTCATTGGTCCATCCGTTTGAGCAGGTCTTCGAGATCGTTGAATTTCTTCTGCCAGAAGCCGGCCATCTCGCTGGTCCAGTCGATCAGCGGGGCGAGGGCACCGAGCTGAGCGCTATAGTGCGTCTGCCGGCCTTCGTGACGGTCGCGCACCAGCCCGGCCTGCTTGAGAACGCCGAGATGTTTTGAGACCGCCGGTTGCGAGATCCCGGCCTGCGCCGTCAGCGCTCCCACCGTCTGCTCTCCCTGGCGGCAAAGCCGCTCGAAGATCGCCCGGCGGGTTGGATCGGCAAGGGTTTTGAACAGGGCATCTTGGGTGGTTGGCATCTGTAATCGATAACCTTCGGGTTATGCTTTGTCCATAACCGATGAGATATGGATGGGTCAAGCGGGAATCGTAAGAACCACCGTTGGAAGCTGATTTTTAGGTAAGATCTCGCAGCACACGGGCTGCGGCGTCGCAATGCCCTGGATATCCGAGGCCAAACATGCATTTTTGGTTATGCCTTATCTGGCCCGGTCGTCGTGCCGTGGGCTACGAATGTTGACGGGGCGTGGTCGTTGTCTCGTTGTCGGGGGCGGGAGAGGCCACCATGTTATATTTGAGGAGGGAGGTGCGCGTCTTATGCGAGATAGCAGCCGTCAGGCCCATTGGCAGAACGTTTACACGACGAAGGGCGAGAACGAGGTCAGCTGGTTTCAGCAGAGCCCGGCGCCGTCGCTCGAATTGATCGTGAAGGCCGGCGCCGACAGAAATTCGGCCGTCATCGACATTGGCGGCGGCGCGTCGCGGCTGGTCGACTATCTCGTCGAGCAGGGGTTTGAGGATGTCACCGTGCTCGATTTGTCGGACGCGGCATTAGCCGCCGCCAAAAGCCGCCTTGAAAGCCGCTTTGGCGCCGGCGCAGAACGAGTGAACTGGATCGTCGCGGACGCCACGACGTGGCAGCCGGTCAAGTCCTACGATATCTGGCACGACCGGGCCGCGTTCCACTTCCTCACCGACGCGAACGATCGCGCGGCCTACATCGACCGCCTCGGGCGCGGCCTGAAAGTTGGCGGGCACGCCATCATCGCCACCTTCGCGCTTGACGGGCCTGAAAAGTGCAGCGGCCTGCCCGTCGCCCGCTATGACAGCGCAAGTCTGGGGCGGACGCTCGGCACCACGTTCCAGCTGGTCCACACGCAGCGGCACGAGCACGCGACGCCGTGGGACACCCGGCAGATTTTTCAGTTCAGCGTATTCAGGCGCGAGGGCTGATCCGGGTTCGCGCGTTAATGCGCCATGCCGCGCGACAATTCCTGGCAGGCCTCCATGCAGCGGCGGCAGCTTTCGGCGCAGATGCGGCAATGTTCATGCATGGATGCGTGCGTCTGGCACTCCTCGGCGCACAGCCGGCAGGCGGCGGCGCAGACGCTGAGCATGCGGCGCATCACTTCGTCGTCGAAACCGGTCCGGCGGGTCAAGATGCGGCCGGTGATGTTGCAGATGTCGGCGCAATCGAGATCCAGGCGGATGCACTGGGTCAGCTCCTGCACCATGCGCTCCGACAGGCAGGCGTCGGCGCAGGAGGTGCAAATCTGCGCGCAGGAATAGCATTCCTCGATGCAGCGGATCAGGGCATCGTTGATCTGGCCCTGGACGGCGGGGTGGGTGCCGATCATTTCGCGGGCGTGCATGGTGGGCTCCTTGGCTGAGGGCCGGTCGCAGACGCGGTCGGCCGCTAGCTTAAGCCGCAGCGATCGAAAATGTTCGCCTGGATGCGTGAAAGTCGGTGGGCCGCGGTTGGAACCTCGGCTGCGCTACGACCTGTTCACTTCCGCACGATGGAACCGGCTCGGCCGACCAGCCGCGCCAACTGCTTGAAGCGGCTGCCGACGCGGTCGGCGACGAGGTCGACCATGCGGTGCTCGAACACCAGCATCAGCTTGCGACCCTGGCTGCGGAAATGCGTGGCTGGCAAAACGCCGGTGCGCGCCGCCGAGATCAGGTGCGCGACGCGGAACGCCGCGCCGAGAATGCGCGCGCGTTCGTCCATCGCCGGCGGCACCAGTTCGCGGATGCGCGCCGGCGGCTCGTTTTCCTCGCTGAGGCCCGCGTAGCGATAAAACACCGACAGCGCGACGAAGGCGCGGCCCTGATGGCTGATCGAGCCGAAATTGCCGTTGGTGATCAAGCTCAGCGTTTCCTCGCCACGGTGATCGGGATGCACGCGCCAGCCGATATCGGACAGCAGGCAGGCAGCGTGGCGCAGGCGGCGCTCCTCCTGCGTCTCGCGCAGTTTGACGACCCGCATTAGCCGATCGGTCCATGCGACCAGTTCTTCGGCATGGCGCGCGGACCGTGACAGCAGCCCGTTCAGGGTTTGCGCGGCGCAGATGAAACCGTCCTTGGCGCGCTCCTGCTGCGGCAACATTTCGTACAGCAGGCCTTCGCGGACGCCGAAGGTCGAGAACACGATCGTCTTCGGCTTGCCGACGCGGATGATGTATTCGAGCACCAGCGCCGCGTAGGTCAGCAACGGACGACGCGCGTCGGCGACGACTTCGATGTCGGCGAGCATGTTGGCGGCTGCCAGCCGGCGCAGGCGCCGGGCGAAATCGAGCGCTTCAGCGGCCGGCAATTCATAGCCGTGCATCACCCGCAGCGGATAGCCGCTCTGCACGATGTGGATGCGCGCCAGCGAACGCCAGGTGCCGCCGACCGCGTAGAAGGTGCGGCCGTGCCCGGCCTTGAGTTGAGCCACGCCGGACAGGTCGTCGCTGACGATGCGTTCGGCGCGCTTCAGCGATTTGTGCGACAGGTCCTGCAGCGCCAGACTTCCGAGCGGCAGCGTAACGCCGCTGCTGACGCGGCCGCCATGCACGTCGATCAGTTCGAGCGAACCGCCGCCGAGATCGCCGACGATGCCGTCGGGATTGTGGATGCCCGAAACCACACCGAGCGCGGAAAGTTTGGCTTCGCGCGGCCCGGAAAGGATTTCAATGTCCGCGCCGCAGATCCGCTCGGCCTTGGCGATGAAATCGGGACCGTTCCTGGCGTCGCGGCAGGCGGCGGTGGCGATCGCGAACACGCGTCCCACTTGCTGGATGCGACACAGCGCCCGGAAGCGCCGCAGCGCCGTCAGCGCCTTGGCGACGGCGTCCTCGGCCAGAAGGCCTGTGCTCTGCACCTCGCGGCCGAGCCCGCACAGCGCCTTCTCGTTGAAGATGGTGACGAGGCTGCGCGCCATCGTCTCATAGACCACGAGACGAACCGAGTTCGAACCGATGTCGATGACGGCGACGCTGGAGGCGCGTTTGCGCGGCCGCTTCACGGCCGTGGTTCCTTACGAGGATTGCTGGCGCTCGTTACGGCGCGTGAGCCGGCGCGGCGAAGATTCCTTGAGAGACTTTCCACGGCCAGACAAACTCGGATTCGTCATGAAATAATTGTGCAGGTTGAACGGCTCTTCGCCTTTCGCGGCCTTCATACGCGTAGACGACCCGTCGGGCAATAACTGCCAGCTTTGCTCGGTATCCTTCAGGTTCGCGACCATGATCTGTTCGAGAACCTGCTGATGTACCGTGGGATTTTGCAGCGGGCAGAGCACTTCGACGCGGCGGTCGAGGTTCCGCGGCATCATGTCGGCGGACGAGATATACACAGCCGCCTTCGGCCCGGGCAGGCCTTGCCCCATACCAAAGCAGTAGATCCGGCCATGCTCCAGGAATCGACCGATGATGGATTTGACCCGGATGTTCTCGGAAAATCCGGGAATGCCCGGCCGCAGGCAGCAGATACCGCGCACCACCAGTTCGATCGAGACGCCGGCCTGCGACGCTTCGTACAGCGCGTCGATGACATCGGGATCGACCAGCGAATTCATCTTCATCCAGATCGCGGCCGGTTTGCCGTGCCGTGCGTGATTGGCCTCGCCCTTGATGTGTTCGATGATGCGCTTGCGTAGCGTCAGCGGCGACACCGCCATCCGCTCGATGTCGCTCGGCTCGGCATAGCCGGTGATGTAGTTGAACACCCGCGCCGCATCGCGGCCGATGATCGGGTCCGACGTGAAGTAGGACAAATCGGTATAGATGCGCGCGGTGACCGGATGATAATTGCCGGTACCCGTGTGGACGTAGGTCGTGAGATTGCCGCCCTCGCGACGCACCACCATCGACAGCTTGGCGTGGGTCTTCAGTTCGAGAAAGCCGTACACGACCTGCACGCCGGCGCGTTCGAGATCGCGCGCCCAGCGGATGTTGGCCTCCTCGTCGAACCGCGCTTTCAGCTCGATCAGCGCCGTCACCGATTTGCCTGCCTCGGCGGCCTCGGCGAGCGTGCGCACGATCGGAGAATTGTTCGAGGTGCGGTAGAGCGTCTGCTTGATGGCGACGACGTCGGGGTCGCGCGCCGCCTGCTGCAGGAACTGCACGACCACGTCGAAGGATTCGTAGGGGTGATGGACGACCAGGTCCTTCTGCCGGATCGCGGCGAAGATGTCGCCGCCATGGTCGCGCACCCGCTCCGGATGGCGCGGTACGTAGGGCGTGAATTCGAGGTCGGGGCGGTCGAGCCGGGTGAGCTGCGAGAGCTCGTTCATCGCCAGCACGCCGTCGACCAGAAACACCTCGTCGTCGGCCGCCGCAAGCGCCTGCTGCACGAAGCCGCGCAGCGCTTCCGGCATCTTGGCTTCCATCTCGAGGCGGATCACCGAACCGCGCCGGCGACGCTTCAGTGCGCTCTCGAACAGGCGGACCAGATCTTCGGCCTCTTCCTCGATTTCAAGTTCGAAGTCGCGGATGATTCTGAACGCGCCCTGGCCCTTGACGGTGTAGCCGGGGAACAGGCGGCCGATGAACAGGCCGGTGGCCTGTTCCAGCGGGATCAGGTGCACCGCGCCGCCGTCCTTGCCGGCGGGCATGCGGATGAACCGGTCGATCTTGCCGGGCATGCGGATCAGCGCGTTCATCGGCTTGCCGTCGGACACCCGCGCCAACTGCAGCGCGATGGTGAAGCCCAGGCTCGGGATGAACGGGAACGGATGCGCCGGATCGATCGCCAGCGGCGTCAGCAGCGGAAAGATGTTGCGCAGGAAATGGTCTTCGAGCCAGCCGCGTTCCGCCTTGGTGAAGTCGTGGCCGTCGACCAGAGTTATGCCGGCGTCCGACAGCGTGGCGCGCAGATCGCGCCAGATCGCCTGCTGATCGGAGGCCAGTTCTGAAACCGTCTTGTTGATGAGGACGAGCTGCTCGGACGGCGTCATGCCGTCGGGGCTGCGTTCGGCGATGCCTTCACGGATCTGTGCCTTGATACCGGCGACGCGGACCATGAAGAACTCATCAAGGTTATTGGCTGATATCGACAGGAACCGGACCCGCTCCAGCGCCGGATGGCGCGGATTGACCGATTCCTCGAGCACCCGGCGATTGAAATGCAGCCAGGACAGTTCCCGATTGATAAATCGCTCAGGGCTCGTGGCAATCGTGGGACGAGCCTCGGCAGCCGGTTCTTGTTCTTTTATTTCAATAACTTGCGCCAATTCCATAAGCTTTGGTCCATCTCGGGAAACATGAGGGCATTCTAGCGGGATGCGGCCCACAGCATGTGATACGCCGATGACGTTTCAATGACATTGATGTTCCGCCAGAGGCCGCCGTCAAGGCGGCAGGAAGCTGCATATGCGGACCTGATCAGGCGTTCCGCAGGACTTCCACGGCCAGCGCCCGGGTCACCGGCCGGCCCAGCCGCAGCGCCTCGGTATCCAGCAATTCGACCGCCTGGCGGGCGGCGATATACGAGCGCTCGATCCGGGTAACGAGGTAGCTCACCACCGTCTCGTCGATGCTCAACTGGCGGTCCGCGCAAAACTTCACGATCAGGCCGCGAAACAGCAGGTCGTCGGGGGACATGAGCGACACGACGGGTGCGGCGCGCAGCCGCGACCTGAGATCGCGCAATTCGACTTCGAACGCCACCGGAGGCACGCGTCCGGTGATCAGCACAAACGCCTCGTCCTCGCGCGCGAGATTCAGGAGGTGAAACATCGCGCGTTCGTCGAAGTCGGCCGGTCTGAGATCTTCAACCACCAGTGCGCCGGTGGCGAGCGCGCCGGGAACGGCGGCGGCATCGAGCGCGTGTGCCGAGATCGAGCGCGCGCCGGCCTGCTCGGCCCAGATCGCGGCGAGATGGCTCTTGCCGGAGCCCTCAGGCCCGACCAGCAGCATGATGCGGTTCGGCCAGTCCGGCCAGCTTTCGATCAGCGCGAGGGCGGCTTCATTGGCCGGCCCTTCCAGAAAATTGTCGCGGGTCAGGCTCTCCGCATGCGGCAGCGCAAACGCAAGCTGACGAGGTTGAACGCGAACTGCCACGCAAATCTCCAGGCCGAAATCCTGCAGCCTTCATAGCGTTTTCAAACGAAGTCGGCACCGCTTCGCGCGAAGGGACATGTCAAAACAAACGGAATGGTTAGCGCGCGTCGATCGTGCTCATGTGCCGTACCCACTCGACGAGATAGAGCGAGACCGAAACCAAAGTAAAGACCGTAACAAAGCCCATCAGGATCACGTCATAGGGCGCCGGCTTGAAATTGAACCCGAGCGACGCCAGCACCAGCGCCGCGAACGCCACCTGCGCTACGGTGTTGAGCTTCGACACCATCAGCGGTTTCATCGGAATGGGCTTGTCGAAGAGCCACGACACGATCACGGCCGTGACGATCATGATGTCGCGCGAAACCACCAGGATGACGAGCCAGCGCGGAACCGCGCCCCAGATACCCAGCGCCACGAAGATCGACACCAGCAGCGCCTTGTCGGCGAGCGGGTCGAGCAGGGCGCCCAATTCGCTCGCCATGTTGAAGCGCTTGGCGAGAAAGCCATCGACGGCGTCGCTGACGCCCGCGATGACGAAGATCGCAAACGCGATCTCCATCTGGCTGGAAACGATCGCCCAGACGATGACCGGGACCAGGATGATGCGGCCCAGCGTAATGATATTCGGAATGCTCAACTCGGTCGCTTCCCCGGCTCCCGGCCTCAATCCGGCCCCTGGCGGGTTCTGCCGGTTCTTATCTACATAGTATATGCGTCAAGCGCTTGCGAGCCATTGCAGGAACGCGGAATTCCTCGTAACCAGCGGTCATCATACTGGAATTTGGGCATGAACGACCGCAAAAACGGGCTCACTTACGCCGATTCGGGTGTCGATATCGATGCGGGCAATCGTCTCGTCGATCTCATCAAACCGATGGTCCGCGCCACCGCCCGGGCCGGCGCGGACGCCGAAATCGGCGGATTCGGCGGCCTGTTCGACCTCAAGGCGGCGGGATTCAAGGATCCCGTCCTGGTGGCCGCGACCGACGGCGTCGGCACCAAGGTCAAGATCGCGATCGAGACCGGGCTGCATGGCGGCATCGGCATCGACCTGGTGGCGATGTCGGTCAACGACCTCGTGGTGCAGGGCGCGGAACCGCTGTTCTTCCTGGACTATTTTGCCTGCGGCAAGCTCGATCCGGAAGCGGTCGCGGCCATCGTGGCCGGCGTTGCCGAGGGCTGCCGGGAATCCGGTTGCGCCCTGATCGGCGGCGAGACCGCCGAAATGCCGGGGCTCTACAAGGACGGTGATTACGACCTCGCGGGCTTTGCGGTCGGCGCTGCCGAACGCGGTACGCTGCTGCCGAGCAAGGATATCGCCGTGGGCGACGCGGTGATTGGCCTCGCCTCCTCGGGCGTGCACTCCAATGGGTTTTCGCTGGTCCGCAAGATCGTAGAGCAATCCGGGCTCGGCTTCGATGCGCCGGCGCCGTTCTCGCCGGTCATGACGCTCGGCGGCGCGCTGCTGGCGCCGACGCGGCTCTATGTCAAATCCTGCCTGCGCGCGATCCGCGAGACCGGGGCCATCAAGGGCCTGGCCCACATCACCGGCGGCGGCTTCACCGACAACATTCCGCGCGTGCTGCCAAAGCATCTCGGCGTCGGCATCGACCTGGCACGGCTGCCGGTGCTGCCGGTGTTCAAGTGGCTGGCGGCGCAGGGCGGCATCGCCGAACTCGAATTGCTGCGCACCTTCAACTGCGGCATCGGCATGATCGCGATCGTCAAGCCGGATGCGATCGAACAGGTGACTGATGTCTTGACCGAAAGCGGCGAGACCGTCGCCTTGCTCGGCGAAGTGATCCCGGCGGCGGGTGAACATCGCGTGGTCTACAACGGTCACCTCGATCTTTCGCAATGAAGCGCCGTGTCGCCATCCTGATTTCCGGGCGCGGCTCCAACATGGCCGCGCTGATCGACGCGGCGAAGGCTGAAGATTTTCCGGCCGAGATCGTTGCCGTCATTTCCAACCGGGCCGATGCGGCCGGGCTGGAGAAAGCCGCAGCCAGCGGCATCGCGACTGTCGTCATCGAGAGCAAGCCGTTCGGCAAGGATCGCGCTGGATTCGAAGCCGTGCTGCAGCAGGCGCTGGACGACAACGAGGTCGACCTGATCTGCCTCGGCGGATTCATGCGGCTGTTTACTGCCGAATTCGTGCAGCGCTGGTACGGCAAGATGCTCAACATCCACCCCTCGCTGCTGCCGTCCTTTCCCGGCCTCGATCCACACGGCCAGGCGCTGCAGGCCGGCGTGAAGATCTCGGGCGCGACCGTGCATTTCGTGATCCCCGAAACCGACGCCGGGCCCATCGTCATGCAGGGGGCGGTCATGGTGGCCGACGACGACACCGCCGAGACGCTGTCGCAACGGATCCTCGGCATCGAGCATCGGATTTACCCGGAGGCGCTGCGGCTGCTGGCGAGTGGAAAACTTCGCCTCGAGGGCGACCATTGCAAGGTCGCCTGCGGCGCCGAGCGGGACGGCACGCTGATTTCGCCGAACGCGATCTGACAATTTCCTTTTCGCTCGAAATCGGCCGCCACGCTGTGGCAGCGGAAGCACAATGGCACGTATTCGGTTGCCAGCCGGGGGTCCAACCAATTGACGCTCTCGGCGAACTGAGGGCAAATCAGCCCGATTGATCGGAATTTGCGCATTTTTCGGGCCGATAGTGTTGCTCTTGGGAATGGATTGGATGCGCGGCTCACCGCAGCGATCGCGAGCATGGAAAATCGGGACCAGTGACGCGCTGGCGCGGCTGGTCGCGATTGCGTCCGTTCTGATCGGCATCACGTCCGCAGCGCACGCACAAACACCGCCGACGCCGCCAACCCCACCGGCGCCCGAAACGACGCCGACGACGGTCAATTCGATGGTGTCGTCCAACGCGGCGCTGGCCAATCTCGGCAGCAGTTTCCTGGAGCGGCTGGGCAACCAGTCGAACGGCATCAACCGTCTTCAGCGCACCAACCCCGGCGGCGGCGGCGCTTCCGAGAGCACGGAAATTCCGCGTTACCGGACCTGGTTCGAAGGCTACGGCAACTACACCAAGAACGGCGCGGTCGGCGATTTCGTCGGCGACACCAGAAAGACCTGGGGCGGCGTCGCCGGGATCGGCGCGCGGGTGGCGCCGGGCATCAATATCGGCCTTTCGGTCGACCAGAGCCGCTCGGCGATCGACATTCCGCTGGCGCTGCAATCGGCCACGATCGATCTGACCCAGATCGGTTTCACCGCCTCCGTCGACAGCGGGCCGTGGACCTGGGCGAGCGCGGTGGTGCACGGTTTCGGCAACATCAATTCGCGTCGCGACACCGGGTTTGGCTTTGCGACCGCCGGATACAATGCCCGGCTCGACGGCGTGCTGAGCGAGGTCAGCTATTACTGGACCCGCGACCAGGGTCGCATCGTGCCCAAGGGAGCGTTCGAATATGTCCAGGCACGGACCGGATCGTTGCAGGAGATCGGCGGCCTCGATCCGGCGACGGCGACGGGCGCGACCGTGCAGCGCGGACGGCTCTTGATCGGTGCGGAGATCGGCCATTACTGGATCTTTGACGGCAAGATTTTCGACGTCTCGGGCTACGGCAAGTTCGTCGACAACCTCGTGCAGAATTTCTCCGACATCACGGTGAGCCAGGGCGTGCAGAGCATCACGTTCCAGGGCATCGGCGAAAGCCGATACGGCGCCGACGCCGGCGCGTCGGCCTCGCTGAGCCTGACCAACACCGCGCGGCTCTATGTCAACTACGACGCCAAGCTCCGCGCCGCGATGCAGTCGCATCAGGGCACGCTGGGGCTGGAGCTGAGGTGGTGAGCGCGTTGCGCTGAGTGCGTTGGTTGCCCCTCTCCCCTTGTGGGAGAGGGTGGATCGAATGAGCGATAGCTCATTCGAGACGGGTGAGGGGTATGTCTCCGCGAACACCCTGTCCGTCGTGTGGAGAGAGACCCCTCATCCGGCGCTTCGCGCCACCTTCTCCCACAAGGGGAGAAGGGAAGAAACACCGCATCGCGATCCCGCGCTAAACCCGATCGACCCTGACGACGCGGCCTTTTTCGATCGCCAGCGCCACCCTGCCGTGTTTCAGCGCTATCGCGGCCTCGCCGAACAATTCGCGGCGCCAGCCATGCAGGGCGGCGACGTCGGCGTTGTCGTCGGCGGCGATCTGGTCGAGATCGTCGACGGTGGCGATCACCTTGCTGGCAACGGCGTGGCGTTCCGAGGTCATCCGCAGCAGCACCTTCAGCAGCTCTACGGTCGCAGCGCCGTTGGAATTGCCGCGCGGCTTTTCGATCTTCGGCAGCGTCTGGGGATCGCGGGCGAGGCCGCGCTGCACGGCGGCGACGATATCGGTGCCCCATTTGGAGCGATCGAAACCCTTGGGCAGCGAGCGCAGGCCGGCGAGGCGTTCGAGTGAAGTCGGCGCATGAGTGGCGATGTCGCCGACCGCGTCGTCCTTCAGCACGCGTGAACGCGGCACGTCGCGGCTTTGCGCTTCCTGCTCGCGCCAGGCCGCGACTTCCATCAGTACTGCGAGCTCCTTGGGCTTGCGCACGCGCGTCTTCAGCCGTTCCCAGGCGCGCTCGGGATGAAAATCGTAGGTTTTGGGCGAGGTCAGGACTTCCATTTCCTCGCTGACCCAGTCGCTGCGGCTGCGCTTCTTCAGGTCGGCGTCCAGCGCCGCAAAGACGTCACGCAGATGGGTGACGTCGGAGACCGCGTAATGCATCTGCTCGGGCGACAGCGGGCGGCGCGACCAGTCGGTGAAGCGGTGGGTCTTGTCCGGCCGGTGGCCGGTGACGCGCTCGACCAGCTGGTCATAGGCGATGCTGTCGCCATAACCCAGCACCATGGCGGCGACCTGCGTATCGAAGATCGGGTGCGGAATGGTGCCGGACTGGTGCCAGACGATCTCGATGTCCTGGCGCGCGGCGTGAAACACCTTCAGCACCGCCTCGTTGCCCATCAGCTCGAAGAACGGCTTGAGGTCGATACCCGGCGCCAGCGTGTCGATCACGACGGCTTCCTCCGCGCTCGCCATCTGCACGACGCAGAGCAGGGGATAGTACGTCGTCTCCCGCAGGAATTCGGTGTCGACGGTGATGACCTTGTGCTGGGCGAGCCGGGAGCAGGCGGCGGCGAGGTCGGAAGTGGTGGTAATCAAATCCATGAACAATCCATGACGCGACCGACAGGCGTTCTGCCGAAAACGCTGATATGTCAAGGGTGTCGGGGAAGATTTGAGCCGTTCATTTGAGCCTGAGCACGGCTTTTTTGCGACTCAATGGGGGCTGGATGTCGTCGACGGCAGGAACGTACCGGACAGGCCCTTTGGGCCGATACACGATCCGGACTACTCGTACCTGATGTGCCGGGACCGACGGCGGCCTGACGGGATCGCGAGCACGATGAGGCAGAGCCCGATCATCACCATTCCTATGACTTCGAAAGCAAAGGCGTCCACGGCAATTCTCCCCCAATATCCCGATAGAATTGTGGGGCGCGCGTTGAGGGCTTCTTAATTTGTGGAACCGGGTGGGGACGCGTGCGTGCGGATGGTGGACGCGGGCTTAAGGAATTGGGTTAATGGTCGCGCTCGCAATGACGCGGAAAGATTGGCGCCCTCACGTTCCGCAGAACGTCTGCCGTTACGCGTTGTTCGGGCAGCGGCGGGTCGGTGTAGGCCATGAACTGCGGCTGATCCTCGTACGGCTTCGACAGCACCGTCAGCAATTCCTCGAACGGCGCGTAGTCGTCGTTCACGGCGGCCTGGATCACGGCTTCGACGCGGTGGTTGCGCGGGATGAAGGCCGGATTGACCGCGCGCATCGCGGCCTGCCGCTCGGCTGATGATTGCGGCTCTTCTGCGAGGCGCTGGCGCCAGCGTGTGGCCCATTCGTCGAAGGCGGCGGGATCGGTGAACTGGGCCCTGACGCTGTCGTCGTCGGCGCTCACAGCGGTATCGGCCAGACGGCGGAAGGTGAGGGTGAAGTCGGCCGCGTTCTTCGCCATGGCATCCAGCAGATCCTGCACCAGCGCCTCGTCGCCGTCGCGCGCGGTGAACAGGCCGATCTTTTTGCGCAAGCCGGACTGGTAGGCCGCGGTGAATTTTTCAGCGAACTCGCCGAGGATGAATTGCGCCTGTTCGATCGCCTTGTCCTTGTCGTCGGAGAACAGCGGCAGCAGGCATTCGGCCAATCGCGTCAGATTCCACAGCGCGATCTGCGGCTGGTTGGCGTAGGCGTAGCGGCCCATCTCGTCGATCGACGAAAACACCTGCGCGGGGTTGTAGTCGTCCATGAACGCGCAGGGGCCGTAATCGATGGTCTCGCCCGATATGGAGGAGTTGTCGGTGTTCATCACGCCGTGGATGAAACCGACCAGCAGCCAGCGCGCGACCAGATCGGCCTGGCGGGCGACGACGCGTTCGAGCAGCGCATGATAGGGGCGCTCGGCCGTTCCGATATCAGGATAGTGGCGGGCGATGACGTGGTCGGCGAGTTTTCGCACGCCCTCGGTGTCGCCGCGCGCGGCAAAGAACTGGAAGGTGCCGACGCGGATATGGCTCGACGCCACGCGGGTGAGCACCGCGCCCGGCAGCATGGTCTCGCGCTGCACGCGTTCGCCTGACGTCACAGCGGCGAGCGAGCGGGTGGTCGGGATGCCCAATGCGAACATCGCCTCGCTGACGATGTATTCGCGCAGCACCGGACCGAGCGCGGCGCGGCCGTCGCCCCGCCGGGAAAACGGCGTAGGGCCCGAGCCCTTGAGCTGGATGTCGCGGCGGACGCCGTCTCTGTCGATGACTTCACCGAGCAGGATCGCCCTTCCGTCGCCGAGCTGGGGCACGAAATGGCCGAACTGGTGGCCCGCATAGGCCATCGCGATCGGGTCGGCGCCGTCGGGCAGGCGCTTTCCGGCGAGGATTTCAGCACCTTCCGGGCTCTCCAGCACGTCCGGATCGAGCCCGAGCTGGACGGCGAGCGCCCGGTTCAGCTTGATCAGCCGGGGAGCGGCTACGGGGGTGGGGGCCACGCGGGCGAAAAAGCTCGCCGGCAGCGCCGAATAGGTGTTCTGGAACGGGAAATGAACGGTCATGACCACAAAGATAGGCGCGGGCACGGAATAGGCAAACGGTTGGGGGCGGTGGGAGCGGAAATCTCGCTCCCGGAGCGCAAAACAGGCCCCGCGATTGGTTGCCGCCCCCCGCTCCGTCGGGTAAACCCTCCCGCAATTCGCGCGGCCTTTTGGCCCCCGATTCTGACCTCCGACATCTGTTTTTGGGAATTCCATGCATCGCTACCGGTCACATACATGCGGCGCGCTCCGCGACAGCCACATCGGGCAAACCGCCCGCCTTTCCGGCTGGTGCCACATCATCCGCGACCTGGGGGGTGTTCTGTTCATCGACCTGCGCGACCACTACGGCATTACACAGTGCGTGGTAGACGCGGATTCGCCGGCGTACCGAGACGCCGAGAAGCTGCGTTCGGAGTGGGTTGTTCGGATGGACGGCCAGGTCCGCATCCGTCCGGAGGGAACCGACAATCCCGAATTGCCGACGGGGCAGGTCGAAGTTTATGTCAGTGAGATCGAAGTGCTCGGTCCTTCGGCAGTGCTGCCGCTGCCCGTGTTCGGCGAGCAGGAATATCCCGAAGACATCCGGCTGAAATACCGCTTCCTCGATTTGCGCCGCGAAAAACTGCATCAGAACATCATGACCCGCGGCGCCATCGTCGATTCGATGCGCAAGCGGATGAAGGAGCAGGGCTTCTTCGAGTTCCAGACCCCGATCCTGACGGCGTCCTCGCCGGAGGGCGCGCGGGACTTCCTGGTGCCGTCGCGGATTCATCCCGGCAAGTTCTACGCGCTGCCGCAGGCGCCGCAGCAGTATAAGCAATTGCTGATGATGTCGGGCTTCGATCGCTACTTCCAGATCGCGCCGTGCTTCCGCGACGAAGATCCGCGCGCCGACCGCCTGCCGGGCGAGTTCTATCAGCTCGACGTTGAAATGAGTTTTGTCGAGCAGGAGGACGTGTTCACGGCTATGGAGCCCGTCGTCACGGGCGTGTTCGAGGAGTTCGCCAAGGGCAAGCCGGTGACCAAGAAGTGGCCGCGGATTCCGTTTGCGGAAGCGTTGAAGAAATACGGCAGCGACAAGCCCGACCTGCGCAACCCGCTCGAGATGCAGGACGTCTCCGAGCATTTCCGCGGCTCCGGCTTCAAGGTGTTCGCGCGGATGCTGGAAGATCCGAAGAACCAGGTCTGGGCGATCCCCGGACCGGGCGGCGGATCACGCGCGTTCTGCGACCGCATGAACTCCTGGGCGCAGGGCGAAGGCCAGCCCGGCCTCGGCTACATCATGTGGCGCGAGGGCGGCGAGGGCGCAGGTCCGCTCGCCAACAACATCGGCGCGGAACGAACCGCGGCGATCCGCAGCCAGCTCGGGCTGAAGGACGGCGACGCCGCCTTCTTCGTTGCCGGAGACCCCGACAAGTTCTGGAAGTTCTCAGGTCTGGCGCGCACGAAGGTCGGCGAGGATCTGAACCAGGTCGACAAGGACCGGTTCGAACTCGCCTGGATCGTCGACTTCCCGATGTACGAGTATGACGAGACCGAGAAAAAGATCGACTTCTCGCACAACCCGTTCTCGATGCCGCAGGGCGGCCTCGACGCATTGCAGACGCAGGACCCGCTGACCATCAAGGCGTTCCAGTACGACATCGTCTGCAACGGCTACGAGATCGCCTCCGGCGGTATCCGCAACCACAAGCCGGAAGCGATGGTGAAGGCTTTCGAGATCGCCGGCTATGGCGAGAACGATGTTGTCGAGCGGTTTGGCGGCATGTATCGCGCGTTCCAGTACGGCGCCCCGCCGCATGGCGGCATGGCGGCCGGTGTCGACCGCATCGTGATGCTGCTGTGCGGCACCACGAACCTGCGCGAGATATCGCTGTTCCCGATGAATCAGCAGGCCGTCGACCTGCTGATGGGCGCTCCGTCCGACGTCGCGATGAAGCAGCTTCGCGAACTGCACATCCGGCTCAATCTGCCGGAAAAGAGCTAGCTCACAGCGCTGCTTAAGCTCCTCATCCTGAGGAGCAGGCGCAGCCTGCGTCTCGAAGGATGTGGGCCACAGACGGGCCTCATGGTTCGAGACGCGCTTCGCGCTCCTCACCATGAGGAGCATCCAGGGCTCACAGCCCCGTCGAAGCTTCGATCCGGAATTGCGCCAGCGCGAGCAGCGGGTCGGTCTTCAGGAGCTGAAAAAGCTGCAACGCCGGCACCTTTGCGCGCGGCGTCAGCTTGACGATCAGCGTTTGCCCCGGGCTTTCGAGGAAGCGCGTCAGTGCCTGCATGGCGGCCACCGCGTCGGGATTGCCGGCCGTTACTTTTTCGACATCGGCCTTCAATTCGTCGAGGAAGCGCTGCCGTGCCGCATCGCGGCTGACGCCGAGTGTCCGCGCATATTGCGCGAATGCCAGATCAACGCCGCCGGTATCGTGCACCGTGAGTTCGATGGCGCCGGCTTCGAGTTGCGCCGCCGCGACCATCGCTCTGGCCAGGTCGGCCGAGAACATCGCCTTCGGCACGTTGGCGAGCGAAACTCGCGCCGATGCCTTCGCGACACCGCCGATTTCCAGCGCTACCGGCTCGAACACGAAGGCGCCGGAGCTTTCCGTCCAGGCCGTGCCGAAATCGAGGTCCACTGCCGCCCGGTCGAGGCCGCTCAACACCAGCGCCTTCTGTCCGGCGTCGCGCGCATCGAGCGGTGCCGACATTTTAACTGTCAGCCGCGTCTTGCTCGGGATCGGACCGACGAACTGGCCCCAGTCCAGGTTGAAGGCGTCGATGGTGATCGGCTTGCCCATGTCCTTGTACGGCGCCGTGAAGCCCTTGAGTTCGAGGCCTTCGATCATCGGAATCAGCGCCAGCGCCTTGTCGGGCGACGGCGGTTGTCCCGTGCTTGCGAACTGCGCCGCCGTGCGCAACAGTCCGGCGACATCGAGGGATTTGAGCGCGAAGCGTCCGATCTTGATGGGTCCCTTGGGTGTGCGGCCGTCGACGGCTTCGATCGCGAACTCGCCGACCTTGCCGTTTTCCAGGTTGAACCTGACCGCGGCCAGTTTGACCGGGCCCTCCGGCGTATCCACGGAAATGCCGCGCATCTCGGCTGTTCCGATCCGGATGCCCTCATAGATATTGGCCATTTTCTCCATGATCTCGCGCGCCTGGGCCGGCGTCGGCGTGGCGCCGGCCGCCGGCATCAACGTGAGCAGCGACGGGATCTGCAGCCGCGACGGCCGCCCGCTGATATCGTCGAGGCTCATCTCCTCGATGCGCATGCGCATGCCCTGCGCGGACGTGAAGGTGTAGGGGCCGGCCGTCGTTTGACCGTAGAAGCGATGGTATTTGTCGTCGTTGGCCTGTTGCGGGTCGAGGATGGCGGCAACCGCTGATGCGTCGATATCACGCGAAACGAAATTGAGGATTTCGCCGGTCAATTTGTCTGATTTACCCGCCTGTTGGGTGTTGGCCGTGAACGCATTGCGCTCGATCTGCGCGGACGCGACCTTGCCGTTTTTGATCTCGCGCAACGTGATGCCGGTATAGGTGAATTCAGCCGACGTCATCGTACCGAAATTGGTCACGGTTCCGACGATCTTGTGCGCCGTAAACGAAGATGCGGAGACCGCGGCAAACTGCGCCAGCGCGGACCGATAGGCCTCGATCATGGAGGCGGAAGCGGGCTGCGCCGGCAGACCGGCGGGGCCGCTGTAGTCCTTCATCTCGAGCCGCGGGATCTTGTAGGAAATGCGTCCGCCGGCCGCACCGCCGATGCTGCCGCCGATTTCGATATCCGACGCCTCAATGCTGTCGGCCGAGAACCGGCCCGCGTCCGGCTGGCCGACGCCAGTGGCCGTGACGCTGGCGATCTTCGTGGTCACCGGCGGCTGCGTTGCCGATTCAGTCGCAATATCGGCGATCGTGACGGTTCGGCTTTTGAGGTCGAACGACACCTTTCCGTGGCTTGCCTTGCCGCCGCCCGCCCGCATCTGCTCGAACACCGCCTCGACATCGCTCGCGACCCGGTGCTGCGTGTAAAACTCGAAGCCGAAGAAGCCGCCCACCGCGATCACGACCACGGCGGTCAGGCCCATCAGTATCTTCATCATCAGTTGTGCTCCGGGGGCCGACATCGGACGAGGCAAAACTGCCATTTGCCGGTCAAGGGACGAGGGTAGGGAGGAAATTATGCTACCGGCTTTGCTGCTTTGCGTCGATGCCTGTTGATCAGAAGGTTGGCGGATGTTGCATCGAAGTGGTTGCCCGTGCTTCACATCCGGCTCAATCTGCCGCAGAACTATCGGTTCGAATGAAGGCTGGCCTCGGCGCGTCATTCGGGGTCGAAAAAGCCCGTGGGGGAGCGCATGTCGTCCTATTCAGAAGATCTCCGCACCGCTGCGTTGGCCTATCACCGGTTGCCGCGGCCCGGCAAACTGGAGATCCAGGCGACCAAGCCGCTCGCCAACCAGCGCGACCTCGCGCTGGCCTATTCCCCCGGGGTCGCCGCGGCCTGCACCGAAATCGCCAACAATCCGGCTGAAGCGGCGTCGCTGACTGCCCGCGCCAATCTGGTCGCAGTAGTCTCCAACGGCACCGCGGTGCTCGGGCTCGGAAATATCGGCCCGCTGGCCTCGAAGCCCGTCATGGAGGGCAAGGCGGTCCTGTTCAAGAAGTTCGCCGGGATCGATGTGTTCGACATCGAAATCGCCGCCGACACCATCGAGCGGGTGGTCGAGACGGTGGCGGCGCTGGAGCCGACGTTCGGCGGCATCAATCTCGAGGATATCAAGGGACCGGAGTGTTTCGAGATCGAGGCGCAGCTCAAGGCGCGCATGAAGATCCCGGTGTTCCACGACGACCAGCATGGCACCGCCATCATCGTCGCCGCGGCGATCACCAATGCGCTGCTGCTGAACGGCAAGAAGCTGCCGGATGTGAAGATCGTCTGCTCTGGCGCAGGCGCCGCGGCGATCGCGTGCCTCAATCTTCTGGTCTCGCTCGGCGCCCAGCGCAAGAACATCTGGGTCTGCGATATCGACGGCGTGGTGCATGAGGGCCGCAACACGCTGATGGATCGATGGAAGGCCGTCTATGCGCAGAAAACCAACGCACGCGTGCTGGCCGACGTGATCGGCGGCGCGGATATTTTCCTGGGGGTTTCCGCGCCCAACGTGCTGAAGCCCGAGATGGTGCAGTCGATGGCGGACAAGCCGCTGGTGATGGCGCTGGCCAATCCTAACCCGGAGATCATGCCGGAAGAGGCACGCAAAGCCCGCCCCGACGCGATGATCTGTACCGGCCGTTCCGACTTCCCGAACCAGGTCAACAATGTCCTGTGCTTCCCGTTCATCTTCCGCGGCGCGCTTGACGTCGGCGCTACCGGGATCAACGAGGAAATGAAACATGCCGCGGTCGATGCGATCGCGCAGCTCGCGCGCGATCCGCCGTCGGACGCGGTGGCGCAGGGGTTTGACGGCGAGACGCAGGGCTTTGGTCCGGGTTCGCTGATCCCGAGTCCGTTCGATCCGCGGCTGATCCTGCGTATCGCGCCGGCGGTCGCGAAAGCCGCGATGGATTCCGGCGTCGCGACGCGTCCGATCACAAATTTCGACGAGTATACCGCGCTGCTGGAACGCTTTGCGTTCCGCTCCGGCCTTGTGATGAAGCCGGTCTTCGCCAAGGCCAAGACCCAGCCGGTTCGCGTGATCTATGCCGAGGGCGAGGATGAGCGCGTACTGCGCGCCACGCAGGTGGTGCTGGAGGAGAAACTGGCGCGGCCGATCCTGGTCGGGCGTCCCTCTGTCGTCGAAGCCCGGCTCAAGCGGTTCGGCCTCTCGATCAAGGCCGGGCAGGATTTCGATCTCGTCAATCCCGACGACGACCCGCGCTACCGCTCTTATGTGCAGACCTATATCGACATGGCCGGCCGGCGCGGCGTGACGCCCGAAGCCGCGCGCACCGTGGTTCGCACCACCAACACGGTGATCGCAGCGCTGGCGGTCGTCCGCGGCGAGGCCGATGCAATGATCTGCGGTGTCGAAGGCCGCTACATGAGCCATCTGCGGCATGTTCGGGAAATCGTCGGCTTCCTGCCCGGCGTCAGCGATTTCGCGGCGCTGTCGATGATGATCACCAGCAAGGGCTCCTATTTCATCGCCGATACGCAGGTACGGCCGAACCCGAGCGCCGAGGAACTCGCCGAGATCGCCTCGCTGGCGGCAACCCATGTTCAGCGGTTCAACATGAAGCCGCGCATCGCCTTCGTGTCACATTCCGATTTCGGCAGTTACGACACCAACTCCTCGCGCAAGATGCGTCGCGCCACCGCGCTTCTGAAGGAGAAGCATCCGGAGCTCGAGGCCGACGGCGAGATGCAGGGCGATACCGCGCTCCTGGCCGCGGCACGCAAGCTGGTGCTGCCGCATTCGAACCTCGAAGGCGATGCCAATATCCTGATCATGCCGAACCTCGACACCGCCAACGTCGCCTACCAGATGATCAAGACGCTGGCGGATGCGCTGCCGGTGGGGCCGATCCTGATCGGGCCGGCGCGTCCGGCGCATATCCTCACGCCGGGGGTGACGGCGCGTGGCGTGCTCAACATGACGGCGGTTGCCGCCGTCGAAGCCCAGGAGCGCGCCGGCCGCCAGCAGCCGACCCTGTTCGGGTAGCTCCCGGTTCAGACCGATTCCGGACCGGAGGTTCGGCCGTTCGTTCTGGAGCGTTTCTTCATCGGGGGCCGCTAGCACCGTCACCTGAAAACGCTATGATCAAGAAAGCGCCTTGGTTCTGCTTCGATCGGGAGGTCAGGTTAGGCCGCGAGTCCCGCGCAGGCCCCTGCGCGGATGGTTTCGATTTAAGCGTTTGAAAAGTCGAGATGAAACGCTCATAATCGTTTCACGCCGCCTGCTATCTTTGCATGCCACCCCAGTGAGGCCGATCCCATGCCAGCGTTAGTTACCTTCGGGCGAGTCCTGTTCGCCGTCCTCTTCATGTACACGGGAGCGACCAAGCTTTTCGCGATACAGCAGACGGCGGAATACATCGGGTCCAAGGTGATCATTCCCGCGCAGCTAGCGCCCTATACCTCGCAGCTCGAAACCATGGCGGGCATGCAGATGCCGCAAATCCTGGCGTATGCCGCCGGCGGTTTCGAGATCCTCGCCGGCCTGATGATCGCGGTGAATTTCGGCGCGCGCTTCTTTGCGATCCTGCTGATCTTCTTCGTGATCGCTGCGACCTTCTACTTCCATGACTTCTGGAACCAGTCGGCGCCCGAAAACGCCAGGACGCTGATCGATGCCCTGAAGAACCTGTCGATCATCGGCGCGCTGTTCATGATCGTGGGCTACGGCCGCGGTCCGCGTCCGACTGAGGCGGCCTACGGGGACGTGTAGTCCAGTGCGTTCAAGCGTCGCGCCGCCATGGCGTGACGCTGACGTCGTCGGCCGGATCGAGCATCTGCGGCTCGCCGGCATGCAGGCCGTGCGCCGCGAGGATCTGCTGAGGCGAACGGGCGGGGACGCCGGGAAAGCAGGGCTCGCCACCGGGCAGGCGGGCGCGCGGCGCGACCGAGAGCCAGAACACGTCGTAGCGGTCCATGAACATGCCGAACACGCCGGGGCCGCCGATCACGGCGACGGTGCCGGCGTCAACGCCTGCATGTTGGCATGCGGCGTCAAACGGCGCGCCGTCAGGATTCCACAAGGTCGATTTCGGATTGGCCGGATCGGGAGCGATCGCCGCGACCTTGCGCGTCAGGATGATCCGCGTGCGCCGCGGCGAGTTCGGCTGGTCCTCGTAGGAATTGCGGCCATGCAGGATCAGGTCGGCGCGGTCGAGGGCTGAGGTGAAGAACGCCTTGTCGCCCTCGAACTTCAATTCGGCCGGCATGACGTTGTTGGCATCCGCCAGCATGCCGTCCGCGGAAACGATGACGTACCCTTCGATGCGCAGCGCCACTGGTGCGTCGCGCCGCGTTATTCCGAGATCGTCTGCACGACGCTGGACACCGGGCGCGAACTCACGGTCGGCAGCTTCAAGTCCTTGTGGATGTCTTCGTCGTACTGGGCGAGGGTCTCGATCGGCGCCTTGGCGCGCATCGCGACCACCTTGTAGCCGCCGGCCTTCAGCTTCCTCAGAAGTTCGGGCAGGGCTTCCCCCGTGTGCTTCTGGAAGTCGTGCATCAGGATGATGCCCTTGCCGTTCTTTTCGACCTTGCGCATCACGGTGTCGATGATGGTCTGCGCCTTGCTCGCCTTGAAGTCGAACGAGTCGAGGTCGCAGGAGAAGATCGCGATGTTGCGGCTGCCGAGATAGGTCACCATCTCGGGCGGATGCTGCAGCGCCGGGAAACGGAAGAACGGCGCCGGGGCCTTGCCGCCCAGCGCCCACTTCACGGCGCTGAATCCCTTTTCGATTTCATCCTTGCGCTGCTGCTCAGTCAGCTTCTTGTTGACGAGGGCGGCGTGCGACCAGGTATGCGATCCGATCGAATGACCGGCCGCCATCACCTGCCTGAGGATTTCGGGATAGTAGGTGGCGTGCTTGCCGATCGGAAAGAAGATGCCGGTAGTGCATTCGTCCGCCAGCGTCTTCAGGACCGAAGGCGTATTCACCGGCCACGGGCCGTCGTCGAAGGTCAGCACCACTTCCTTGTCGCGCAGGAAGTCGAGGTCCTTGAAATGTTCGAAGCCGAAGCCGGGACCGCCGGTCGTGTCGATTTCGACGGTACGGCCGATGCCAAGGGCGTCCGGATTGTTGCAGGGCGGACGGGTCGAGACCGGCGCGGGCGGCGGCGGGGCAGGGGCTGGCGCGGCCTGCGGCGCGGGTGCCGGGGCTCTGGCGGGGGGCAGCGCCTGTGACCACGCTGCGCTCGATGCCAACAGCGAAACCGCGCCCGCAAAGATCATCCCTGCCGCAATACGCATCTTGTTTTCCCTAAAGATTCGAATCCCGCTCCCGGTCGCGGCGTTGCCGTCGTCCGGTGCCTTCAGCCCCTGATTCATAGTACCCTAGTTGGGGCGCGCGCGCCAAGGCAACGGCTCTCGCCATGGTAGATTTGCCGCCGAACCGGTTAATCGCCAGATGTGTCGTTTTTGACGCGTTTCCTGCTGCGATTAGCTAGCCGCTTCGCTCGGAAACGTTTTGCGCCAACGCGCGGGCGATGGCGGTTTTAACCCTCGTGTCAGCCGGTTCGACCGATTCGGGGAAGACGTCGGCGATATAGCCGTCGCGGCCGAGCAGGTATTTATGGAAGTTCCAGCGCGGAACATCCTTCGGCCGCGCCTCTGCGGCCCATTTGTAAAACGGATGCGCGTCCGGACCTTTTACGACCGCCTTGGCGGCGATCGGAAAGGTAACGTGGTGATGCTGCGCGGTCGCGGTGATTTCGGCCGCGCCGCCCGGCTCCTGGCCGCCGAAATCGTTGGAGGGCACGCCGATGATCATCAGGCCGCGATCGCCGAACTCGCTCCATAGTTCCTGCAAGCCGCCATATTGCGGCGTGAAGCCGCAAAGCGAGGCGGTGTTGACGATCAGGATCGGCCGGCCGGCGAATTCGGAAAGCCGGATGTCGCCGCCAGCCAGTCCGGGAAACGAAAACGCGTAAGCCGTGATCCGGCTCATGCCGGCCTGCGCCCGGGATTTTTTGCTTGAGCTGACGGCTGCGATCGCGGCCAGGCCTGCGATCATCGCGTTCCTGCGGTCCATCATGAAATGCCTCGGGCTATCATTCGATTGCACGAAGCATAGCGGAACACGCACGCGGCTGCCGCTCAACAAGCCGTTATGGGCAACCTGTCGCGAAATGCGTTGGAAAAATCTAGCGCAGCGGGACGATGAATTCGGTGCCTTCGCCGGTTTCGCCTCCTTGGGCGATGCCGAGATCGGAGACCACGATCGAGGCGCCGGTGTTCAGGACTTCCGCGATCCGCGCCATCGCCTCGGGAGCGATCGTGATACGGTCGAGTGCCTCAGCCGGGCTGTTCGGCACCGACACTGGTTTCGCTTCTGCCGGGGCGGTCGCTTTGCGGCCGCGTGCGGCGCGATCGTCCTCGTCGGTCCGGGCCGCATTGCGCGCCGTGACCGGCATCGAGACCACAGACCAGCGTAACAGGTTGGGATCCTTCTTGTCGGCCTCGGCGGTGAAGATATGCGTGCCAAGCGGCCGGTCGCTCGGCGCGATCGTGATCGGCACGTCGAACTGCGGCTTGAAGCTTTCGCGGACGTAAAGTTTTGCATCCTTGCGGCTGACGAACACCGCGATCTGGCCCGGACGCCTCGGCGGTTCGGCTTTGGCAGCCTTTTCACCCCCGGGCAGACGCGCCGTATCCTTCTTCGCATCAGGTGCAGCGGCCGGTGCATCGGCCGCCTTGGATTCTGCGGGCTTGAATTCAGCGGGCTTGGGTTCTTCGACCTTGATGATCGCTGCCGTCGGGGCCTCGGCATTCACGGCGTCGGGTTTTGCTTCCGCGCTGGTCTCAGCTTTTGCCTCGCCGGATGGTGCGGGTGCCGCGGTCACCTCAGGTGCTGCGGTGTCGGCCGCCGGGGCGGCCGGCGCATCGTTGGCAGGTTGGGTCCGCACTGCGGACGGCGTTGCGTCGGACATCGTGACGACGGCATTGGCCGCCGACAGCGCGTTGCTGGCATCCGCCGTGTGGGTGCGTTCGCGCCGCGGCGCGGTGTGTCCGACGGACGGCCGGAGATCGAGGCTCGTCTCCGCATTTGCAAGATCGGTGGCAGGCTTGATCGCCTGTCCTGCGTCGGCACCCTTGTCGCTCTTGATCGCGGGCGCATCGTTCGTCGGATCGTTGGCGATGAGGGGCTGCGGCACGACTTTCTGCGCCACGAGCAACGGATGTGCGAACTGGGCCGGCGTGATCTGGCCGGGCGTGATGATGACGCGCGCGCCCATCCGGGTCCAGTTCCACATCTTCACGGCAAAGGCCATCGGCATGCGGATGCAACCGTGCGAGGCGGGATAACCCGGCAATGCGCCGGCGTGCAGCGCGATGCCCGACCAGGTGATCCGCTGCATAAAGGGCATCGGTGCGCCGCTGTAGATGTTGGAGCGGTGCATCTTGTTCTTCTGGATGACGCTGAAGACGCCCATCGGGGTCGTATGACCCTTCATGCCCGTCGACACCGGGCTCTCGGCGAACAGGCCGTTGGCGTCGTAGACGCGGACCTTTTGCTGATCGATCGAGATGGCGATGATCAGCGGTCCCTGCGGCTTGGCGTTGGTTTCCTTGACGGCCGCGCCGGCCTTTGCGGAAGGCTTGCGGGCCTTCGGCTTGCGCGGCTGCGCCATCGGCGCCGGCTGGGAGTAGGCGGTATCGGCGTCCTGCCAGTAGAACAGGGTGGCGGCATCGGCGTGAGGGATGGCGAGGAGTGTACCCGCAACCGTGAGCATCGCGATCTGCCAAAAACGCTGACTGGAACCCGTTGCGCCTGCAATGCGCGTACTCAAAAACCGATGCCCGCTCACGCGCTTGACCCTCAAATCCGGTTACTCGAATCGACGCTTCCGATAATTGTTTGTTGTCGCAAAGGCGAAAAGCGTTCACCAGCCGCACGGGTTCCGGTTCCAGCGCTTTTCGTTTCAATCGTAGCAAAAAAGCCTCACATTCCGTTAAATCGCGGCCGATTGGCCGGCTTGGCCTACACTTCGCGGGCGGCCTTACTGCGCGGCTTGCCGGTCCCTACATAGGCGGCGAGCCCCTCAGCGGAGATATCAATGACATCCAAGGCCATCGTGAAGTGTGACAGCAAGTGGAAAGCTTTGGCCTTGGGGGTGTTGGCGCTGTTGCTTTGGCAGGCAGCCCCGGCATCAGCCGCTGACGAGCCCGACCTGATCTTCCGCCGCTCGACCGTATTCAAATGGTTGAGCCCCAACGATAAGCTCGCGACCTACGCGGTCGACGACCCTGAGGTCGAAGGAGTGGCCTGTCACTTCACCGTGCCGGAAAAAGGCGGCTACAAGGGCTGGCTCGGACTTGCCGAGGAGGTTTCGGACATTTCGCTGGCGTGCCGCCAGATCGGCCCGATCAAGTTCAAGCAAAAGCTGGAGCAGGGCGACGACATGTTCCGGCAGCGCCGCTCGCTGTTCTTCAAGAAGATGCAGATCGTTCGCGGCTGCGACGCCAAACGCAACGTGCTGGTCTACATGGTCTATTCGGACCGGCTGATCGAGGGTTCACCCAAAAACTCGACATCCTCGGTGCCGATCATGCCCTGGGGGGCCACCGACGCCGCGATTCAAAAATGCGGTGAATTCATACAGTAGGCCAATACCGCTCAGATAATACTGCCCAGCCAATACTGCCCATGTGCCGGCGGCCCGATCCAGAACCGGATCGGGTGCGGGGTGAGGACTTCCAGCCTACCGTTTGACCGGATCGGAATATGGGCGAGCCTCTTGGCCGAGGTCGGGCTTGCGCTCGCGGCACCCGACCAGATGCACGAATTTCTGCGGCGCCGAGACGTTGCCGCGGAATTCGCTGCCTTGCTGTAACATCGCACCGCACGGGGGCACGGAATATTCTGGGGCTTCCCCCTGGCGCTCCACCGGCTGGCCGGGTTTGCGGGTCGGGGTCGCACTGCCAACATCGATGTTGCCAATACCCACGACGTCTATCCTTTGTTGAGAGGGGCAGTAACGCACGGACACGCGCAAAGTTGCACGGCGTTCGACTGAGTCGGCCGGACCGAGGCTTAGGTTCATACGGTCAGGCCCGTTGACCAAAGCCGTACCCAACCATCGGAGGAGGGCAAAAGCGGCTTTGAAGACCGTCTTGTTACGTGCTGCCCGATGTTCTGAAGGGAGGGCGTCGTCGCTGAATTTATTGAGCTTTTCCGGCCAATGTTTCGTCCGGCGGGGCCGACGAAACAATTCCCTCCGCGACGAAACCATTTTCCGTTTTGGCGCAGATGTCTGGAAACAGCTGGCGGCTACCACGTTGTCAACAAGACGGCGGGCATGCTAGCCACGGACACCGGAGATAGCCAGATGCGGACCACCAGCTTCATCCTCGCTTTTGCCTTCATGATGGCTGGTCCCTCGATGGCTGGTTCTTCCGATCAGTACCTGCCGGGCGTCGGTACCTTTGCCTATCATGGGTCGCCGGTTGCGACCCCGGTGTCTCAGACGATGGTCGTGGCGGCCAAGTGAGCGTGGCGAAACCTTCGCAAAAAGATCTCCGGTAAAGGGTCTGCATGTTGGTACGCATCTGTTCCGCAGCAATCCTGTCGTTCCTCCTTCTCAGCGGCGCAGCGCAGGCGCAGGTGCAGTTTCAAACGCCACAGACTTCCTTCCGCTCCCTGTTCAAGGTGCCCGATCCGCGCGGCGAGTTCGTGCGGCTTTGCGCGCCCCACATGGTGGGCCGCTGGGCGCATCCCGAAAGCGTTTGCAGTTGCCTGCACGATTACGCCGCGGCAACCGTGGAAGATGCCGATCTGCGCGAAGCTCTGCTGCGCGGCATCAGCGAGACCGGCGTGCCGACGATCGAAACGGCCTGGGTGCCGGCGTCCAAGCAGGCGGAAATCGGCCCGACCTTCACCAAGATCGCCAAGCCGACGCTGCAATGCATGTTCGAGCCGGCGACGAACCAGTAACGCAGCCTGGCTCCCAAACTTCCCTTAACTCGACACGTTAGTCGCGGTCATTGTAAGCAATGGCAGGTCGACGATTTGCGTGAGCCAGCCAATGCAGCCGGGACGAATCCTGCTCTCATGCGCAGTGTTTTTCTGCGCGGTGTTTTTCGCGTTGATCCTGCCGGCCGGTGCGGCGCCTGACGAGGAGCTGTTGGGGAAGGCGGCGGGTTACCCGGTCGGCTCGCGCGCCAACTGGTTTTTTGACGAGCGTGTCCGGGTCGGATCGTTCAGCCATCTCGACAGCATCCTGCAGCACTACACGTTGAAGAAGGCGGCCGCGCCGCGCGCGCTGCCGAAAACTTCCACCGAGCCGAAGATCGACTACCGGTTCGAACAGCAGACCCGCACGCTCGACGACTTTCTCGATCGTCAACGCGTGACGGGATTCCTGCTCATCAGGAACGGCGAGGTCCTGGCGGAGCGTTATCAATACGATCGCAGGCCGGACAACCGTTTCGTTTCGCATTCGATGGCGAAATCCATTGTCAGCATCGCGGTCGGGATGGCGCTGGCCGAAAAGAAGATCGGCTCGCTCGACGACACCATCGCCCGATACGTGCCAGAGCTCGCCGGCAATCCCTATGGCGAGACGACGATCCGTAACATGCTGCGCATGGCGTCCGGCGTCCCGTTCCAGGAAAGCTACGACGGCCAGGACGATCTGGCGAAATTCACCCGGCTCCGTCTCACCCAGGATTCGGTCGCGGCATTTCGCGCCTTCACGACTCGCGAGGTCGAGCAGGGGACGCGCTTCCACTATGCGTCCAACCAGACGGTGGCGTTGACGCTGTTGCTGCGCGCGGTGACCGGCAACTCCATGAGCGAATATCTGACGACGCGGCTGTGGCAGCCGATGGGCGCGGAGGCGGATGCGACCTGGATCAAGACAAAGGACGGCACCGAAAGCGGCTCGGGGAATTTCAATGCGGTGCTGCGCGACTATGGCCGCCTTGGAATCCTGCTGGCGAACGACGGCGCCCTCGATGGCCGGCAGATCGTGCCAAAGGACTATCTGCTCGACGCCACCGACTGGCACCGCCAGCCCGAGGCGTTCACGCCCCGCAAGGCGACACCCTATTTCGGCTATGGCTACCAGTTCTGGCTGTTTCCGGGCGAGAAGCGGCGGTTCGCGCTGCTCGGCGTCTACGGGCAGTCGATCTTCGTCGATCCCGAACTCAAGCTGGTGATGGTGATTACCGCGGCTGCGAAGAACGCCAGCGTCGGCAAGGAACCCTTGGCGCGCGAACGCGACGCGCTATGGCGCGCGGTCGTCGGCCGCTACGGAAGCTGGTAGGCTGGCACGAACTCGAAACAGGCGGCACAGGGGGAAATCATGCGATTCATCACCATCGGCCTGATCGGCGTCTTGCCATTCATTGCTTCCCCGGTCCTCGCCGCAGACGCGGCGACACAGGAGGCCAACAAGAAGACGGTGCTAGAATTCTATGAGGCTGGACTCAACAAGAAGGACTTTGAGGCCGCATCAAAGTTTTTCGGTCCGCGCTACATCCAGCACAACCCGACGGCGCCTGACGGCATCGAAGGATTCAAGGCTTTCATCGGCTTCCTGAAAGAAAAATTCCCGGACGCGCGCAGCGAGATCAAGCGCGCCTTCGCCGATGGCGACTACGTGATCCTGCACGTCCACAGCGTGCGCGAGAAGGATACGCGGGGCCGCGCCATCGTCGACATCTTCAGGCTGGAGAACGGCAAGATCGTCGAGCACTGGGACGTCGTGCAGGAGATTCCGGAGAAGGCCGCCAACGGAAACGGGATGTTCTGAAGCGTTTTCCAGCGAAGTGGCGATCGCCGCTATCGCTTCTTCGTCCCCATTCGCTGAATGCACTTGCGGGTGCGGAGCACGCCTGACGCCGTCATCTGCGAACCCATGACTTCCTTGATCTGTCCCGCCGGGCAGGAGCCGTCGTCGACCATCACCCGCTGGCCGAGCCGGAGGTCGGGGATGTCCTGCTCGCGCGAGACTGTCTGCGCGCTGGCGGACGTGGCGACCAGCCACAGGGCAAGGCCGGCGGGCAGGGCAAGGCATCGGAGTGCTCTGGTGATCATTCCGGCCTCGCTCTCACTTGGTCTTGATCTTCAGCCCATCGGGGCCGACATTGATCTGCAGGCCCTCGGGTTCCTGCTTGGCCTTGTAGAGATTGTAGCTGAGCACGCCGACCGCGACGATCAACACGCCGATGACGAGATACATAACGTTGCGATTGCCGGGCATTCGGTGGTTCCGCCGTGATTGATCTGGCGTCGACCTTAGTGACGGGCCGGCAATTCTGATAGGGCGACGGCAGGCGGATGAAGTCAGGTCGCGGCCTTCAGCCGTAGGGCGTTGCCGGTTCCACCCTTGTTCAGCTTGCGGCTTGCTTGCAAAGCGGACAGCGACGATTTCGCCAAGCGTTCGGCGGACGCTCTCAGTTCGGGCAGGGTGTGGCCCGCAAATCCCAACACGAAGCCCGGCAGGGGGCGCGCCCTAAAATGGGTTTCCGCCAGCAGCCAGCCGGCGACACCGGCCTCGGTCTTTGCCTGCGCCGCAATCCCCGGATCGGTCGATGGATCGAACCGCGCGACCAGATGCAGGCCCTGTGAGGGCACCGGCACCGATAGCCTTCCGTCCGAGGCCATCGACAGCGTGGAAGCCAGCACATCGCGCGCTTCGCGATAGATCCCGCGCACCTTGCGCAAATTGGCCGCGAACGCGCCGGAATTGAGCATGTCCGCCACCGCGCCTTCAAGCAGCGTGGCTGGAAAGCGGTCGAACGCGGCGCGGGCGGTCGTCACCGGACCAACCAGCCGCTCGGGCAGCGCGCAATAGCCGATGCGCAATCCTGGAAACAGCGTCTTGGCGAACGTGCCCATGTAGATGACGCGCGAGAGGTGATCGATCCCGGCGAGCGACAGCAAGGGCGCGCCGTCATATCGAAACTCGCTATCGTAATCGTCTTCGATCACGAACGCGCCGGCCTGTCTTGCCCAGTCGAGCAGTTCCAGCCGCCGCGTCATCGACATCTGCACGCCGAGGGGAAACTGGTGCGAGGGCGTGACGTAAGCAGCACCCGCCGACGGCGCCAGCGCGCGGCCCTTGGCGACGATCATGCCTGAGGCGTCGACCGGCACCGAGACGGGCCGCAGGCCGCAATGCCCGATCGCCCGTCGTGCAGCGGGATAGCCGGGATCCTCGCACCAGATGTGATCGCCGGGCTTGAGGATCGCGCCCAGCACGATCCGTAGCGCATGCTGCGTGCCCGACGTCAGCATGATCTGGTCCGGATCGCAGCGCAGCCCGCGCGCCGAGAGCAGATGATCGGCAATCGCTGCGCGCAACTCGCGGCTGCCCCTGGGGTCGCCATATGTCAGGTGCTCGGCGCCGAAGGCGCGCATGCGCCGGCCGGCAAACGCCCGGAAGCGCTGCAGCGCCCGTTCATCGATATGCGTGCAGCCCAGCGCCAGCGGGCCTTGCTGCGGCGGCTCGACCGCGATGGTGGCCTTGCGGGCGTCGCCGGCGCGGGCGGGAATACGCGCGGCGACGAAGGTGCCGGAGCCGACGGTCGCCACCGCAAAACCGTCCGCGATCAGCCGCTCATAGGCCGAGGTCACCGCGTTGCGGCGAAAACCCGTCTGTTTCGCCAGCGTCCGCTGCGGCGGCAGCGGCTCGCCGGGTTTTGCGATGCCGCCGGTGATGGCATGGCAAAGCGCCTGATAAAGACGGTGCGGCGAGGAGGCGCCATGGGTGATGTGCGGCCCGTCGAGGTCGAGCGTCAGTTCGGTCTTGCGCTGAGCGGCAAGGGAGTTGGCCGTGGAATTGGTCGGAATTTTTCGCATGGAATTGGCACTATCGCAGACCAAATGGGCCGCTACAACTTGCCTGCCGGACTAATTCCGAGAGGAGCCACCGTGACGATCGAAGGCGAGACCACCAGTTCGTATCCGATGACGCCGCGCAACCGGGTCAAGCGCCTGCACGAGCGCGGCTCCTATGACCGGGCGAAGATTCACGGCCTGCTCGACGCCTCGATGCTCTGCCACGTTTCCTACGTGGTCGACGGCCAACCCTATTGCACGCCGACCTTCTTCTGGCGGGAAGGCAACACGCTGTACTGGCATGGCAGCAGCGCCAGCCGCATGCTGCGCAACCAGTCCGACGGCCAGCGCGCCTGCCTCACCGTCGCCCATCTCGACAGCCTGGTGCTGGCCAGGTGCGGCTTCAATCACTCGGCCGACTATCGCGCCGTGATGGCGTTCGGTACGGCCCGTCTGGTCGACGATCCCGCCGAGAAGGAGCGCGCGCTGGTTGCCATGGTCGACCGCTTCTTCCCCGATCGCACGGCGAGCTTGAGGCAGAGCACGACGCAGGAGATCAAGGCAACATCTGTTATCGCGATGGAGATCGAGGAGGCTTCCGGCAAAATTCGCGCCAAGGGCGTCGGCGACGACGAGGAGGACTACGCGTTGCCGATCTATGCCGAACGGATCCCGGTACACACCGTGCTGGGCGCGCCCGAGCCGTGTCCGCGGTTGCTCGACGGCGTCGAGCGCCCCGCGACGCTGAACGGCTACACCGAAGGCCGCCTGCTCGAGGATGCATTGCGGGATGCGCATTTTACGCATTACGCCGGCGGCTGAGATCGGGCTAGGCTGCGCGCTCCAGACCACGCCATTGGAGCTGCCGCATGAACGCCGATACGCAACAAAGCATCCTCGACGCCGTCGATGCGGGCTTCGAAGCCCAACTCGCGACGACCGGTGATTTCGTTGCGATCCCCTCGACCCGCGGCGCCGAGGGGCCGTGCCAGGACATGATCGGCGACCTCCTGCGCCAACGCGGCTATGAGGTCGACGATTGGCATATCGATGTCGGGGATCTGAAGGATCTGCGCGGCTTCGGTCGGATCGAGCATGATTTCTCCAAGGCGCGCACGGTGGTCGGCACCTATCGGCCCGTCGAACAATGCCGGCAGGTCGCTGATCCTGCAGGGCCACTGCGACGTCGTTCCGACGGGGCCGCTCGACATGTGGGAGACGCCGCCGTTCTCGCCGACCATCAAGGACGGCAGGATGTATGGCCGCGGTGCCTGCGATATGAAATCAGGCACCATCGGTGCGCTCTATGCTCTGGATGCGATCAAGGCCGCGGGCCTGAAGCCGACAGCGCGCATCCATTTCCAGTCCGTGATCGAGGAAGAAAGCACCGGTGTCGGCGCGCTCTCGACCCTGCAGCGCGGCTACCGCGCGGACGCCTGCTTCATCCCGGAGCCGACCAGCGAGACCATGATCCGCTCCCAGGTCGGCGTGATCTGGTTTCGCCTCAAGGTGCGCGGGTTTCCGGTGCATGTGTTCGAGGCCGGCGCCGGCGCCAACGCCATCATGGCGGCGTATCATCTGATCCACGCGTTGCAAAAACTCGAGGCTGACTGGAACGAGCGCGCCAAAGCAGATCGCCATTTCAAGGCGGTCGCGCATCCGCTCAACTTCAATCCCGGCATCATCAAGGGCGGCGACTGGGCCTCCAGCGTGCCGGCCTGGTGCGACGTCGATTGCCGGATTGCGGTGCTGCCGGGCTGGTCGATCGCCGAATGCCAGAAGGAGATTTTGGCCTGCGTGTCGGCGGCCGCACGCGATCATCGTTTTCTCTCCAACAACCCGCCGCAGGTGGAATGGCCGGGCTTCCTGTCGGAGGGCTATGAGCTGACCAATTCCGCCGAGCCGGAAGCCGCCTTCGCAAAGGCGTTTGGCGTCGTCTATGGCGGCACGGTGCCGGACCGCGCGTTCACCGCGCTGACCGATACCCGCTTCTATGGGTTGAACTACAACATCCCGAGCCTCTGCTTCGGCGCGACGGGAGCGGCGATGCACGGCTTCAACGAATATGTCGAGCTGGACTCGCTGCGGAAGTCGACCAAGGCCACCGCGCTGTTCATCGCGGAATGGTGCGGGGTGGAGAAGGTGTAGTTCGCTCTCTCGTCGTCCCTGCGAACGCAGGGACCCATAACCACCGGCGTTAATTGGGACGGAAGGTAACTGCTACGTCGCGTCATTGATGGGCCGCGGCGTATGGGTCCCTGCGTTCGCAGGGACGACGGCTAGATTGCTGGTCACCCCCACAACGCCTTCACGATCGCATCCAGCCCGTCCGTCAGCGCCGCCGGTCCCGGCTGCAGGATGATCGGCGACTTGATTTCGACGATGCGGTTGTTGCGCACCGCCGGGATATCGCTCCAGCCAGGACGCTGCCGGATGCGGTCCGGCACGACCTTCTTGCCGCACCAGGACGCGAGGATCACATCGGGCGCGGCGTCGCGCACCACGTCCGGCGCGATAATCCTGTCCTTGGCCGCCTGCTGAAGCCGCAGTTTTGGTAGCGCGTCCTCGCCGCCCGCGATCTCGATCAGTTCGGATACCCAGCCGATGCCTGATATCAGCGGATCGTCCCATTCCTCGAAATAGACTTTTGGTTTGGGTGAGGGCCGGGGCGTCGCCGCGATCCGCGCGAGGCGCTGTTCAAGATCGCTCGCGAGTTGATCGGCGCGCCCGGCAGCGCCAACGATGGCGCCGAGCGTGCGGATCATCGCGAAAATGCCGGCGATGTCGCGTTGATTGAAGACATGGACGGCTATGCCCGCGCGCACCAGATCGGCGACGATGCCAGCCTGCAGGTCGGAGAAGGCCAGCACGAGATCGGGCTCGAGCGCCAGAATTTTCGGAATGTCCGCGGAGATGAAGGCGGAAACCCGCGGCTTCTCGCGGCGAACCTGCGGCGGCCGCACCGCATAGCCGGAGACGCCGACGATCCGGTCCTGCTCGCCGAGCAGATAAAGCGTTTCGACGGTCTCTTCGGTCAGGCAAACGATCCGGCGGGGCGGGAACTGGCGCATGGCGACGATATGCCGAATTCCGGACGCCATGTCACGGCAACCATTACCTGTGACGTCATTGCCTGATTTACCAGCGGCGTTCATGCTGCCCTGAGAAGCCGCTCGAAACCGCCGGAGGACGAATGACGCCGCTCGAAAAGATCCAGTCGATGAAGATGCCGTTTGCCGAACTGAAGGGCGTGACCTTCACGGAAGCCGGATTGGACCGGGTGGTGGCGAAGATGCTGGTGCGGCCGGACCTCTGCACCCTGCGGAATACGATTCACGGTGGCGCGATCATGGCATTCGCGGATTCGGTCGGTGCTGCGGCGACCGTCATCAACCTGCCGGCAGACGCCAAGGGCACCACCACGATCGAGAGCAAGACCAATTTCATCGGCGGCGCCAAGGAAGGATCGACGGTGATCGCGACTGCAACCCCGGTGCATCGGGGCCGCCGCACCCAGGTCTGGCAGACGCGGCTGGAGACCGAGGACGGCAAGCTGGTGGCTATCGTCACGCAGACGCAGTTGGTACTGTAGCACCACGGCGCCAGCGTTAATAATTGGTTAAAATGGCGGCGCTAAGCCGCTGCAATAACTGCCGATTATTTAAGGCAGTATACGGATTATCTACCCTTGAATTCTATGCTGCGGTGCACAATATAAACCGTCTAGGGATTCGACGCCTCCTCGAGGGTTTCACTAAGAGGAGTTTAGATATGTACCTCACGCACATTGCGGCCGCGCTTGCCAATTCCAGCGTGCGCACGCTGAGCCAGCAGGAAGAATTGCCGCTGTTGCGCGATCACCTGCTGCGGCTCGACCGCAACAGCCGCCGTGACCGTTTCCATGGCTTCATGGACGACAGTTTCGTCGAGCGCTACGCCGAGAAATGCGCCGTTGACGGCACGACCATCGTTGCCTTCTTTGAAAACGGTGTGGTTCGCGGCGCCGCCGAGTTGCATCCGCCGGACCAGTCACCGGATTCGTTGCCCGAGATCGCGTTCAGCGTCGAAGCGTCGGTACGCCGGCGGGGCGTCGGCAGCATCATGTTTCGCAAACTGATCGCGGTGGCGCGCGCCAAGGGCTACACGAGCCTGCGGATCACCACCGGTTCGCAGAATGAGGCGATGCGGGCACTCGCCAACAAGTTCGGCGCGCAGCTTGTGTTCCGGCACGGCGAATCAACCGGCACCATCGACCTGACGAAGCAGGACCAGACAGAACTCGCGACAAGCTGGACCGACAGCACGTTCAATGCGGCACGCACGGTTGCCAATTTCAACCGCGCCTACTGGCAGATGTTGCTTCGGATGTCTGGCTGGCGCCGCGCCGCCTGAACGGCGCGATCAGCCAGCATTCGCAGAAGTGCGAATTGCCAAGAACTTCAAGAGCCCGGTTCTGGTCGAATCAGAAGCGGGCTCTCGTCTGATATTTTGGCGAATTTTCTTGACGCGAACCGGTATCCGGTTCGCTCAGAAACGCTACCGGCTTGAGGTGCCGGTACGCTTGTCGTTGCCGAATCGCCTGATGACGCGGCGCTCGACCACCACGGCGCGCTGTGCGCCTTGCTCGCCCGCGATGATGCGGGTGGCCGATCGCGCGACCGCGCGGCCGGTCTTCTTCACTTCAGCCAGCACGTCCTCGTAAGGAAGCCCCATCAGCGATGCGGCGATTTCAGCCTGCTGCTGTTGATCCTCAGTGATCCCGACCGCGGCGAAGATTGCTTCTTCGAGCGTCGGCGGATCCCGCCTGACGCGCCGTGTGCCGTATTTCGTGTTCCAGTCTTCGCTCATAGGAGCCTCGCATTTGCTTGCGGAGATACCTAGGTGTCCTCATGTTGCATTGCAATATGATTTTCGGATGGCAATACAGCCATGCACCTATAATTTCTCCAGAAAGGTAGCTCCGTCCGCCCGTTCTCGGCCGTCATGGCGCGGAATCACCGGCGGCGCCGAGATCCAGCGGCTGCTGCGGCCAGCGTTTCAGCGCGGCATGTCCGGCATCGGTCAGCACATAGATGCCGCGCTCGGCGCGGTCGAACCAGCCATAGACATTGTGCAGCAGGATTTTGCCGGCGTCGGGCATATCTGGTCGCAAATCCTTCACGCGACGCGGTCCCGCTGACAGCGCCGAGGCGCAGGCCAGCGCCTGCTGCCGGTAGGCCGTCATGATCGGCGCGCGCGTCGAGCCGCCCATGGCGGGATCGCCCTTGCGCTTCCTGTGCTCGGCGACCAGCCGCGACCGCTTTTTCGGGTTGCGGCGCGGCGCTGTTGTCGCCGGCTGGACGATCACCTCGACGTCGCCTGAATTGGTGACCGCCAGCATTCCGAAACCGAGCCGGCGGCACAGATTACGATACCGCGCGTCGCTCTCGCGGCCCTTGCCGCGGGCAGACAGTCTGGCCGCAAGCCAGACCTCGTCGGCAGCACCCGCGCGATCCACCGCCTGCAGGATCAGTTCCAGGTTGAAGGCGAGTTTCAGCTCGCCGATCACCACGATCGGCGGGTCGTCGCCGCTCAGCGCCACCAGATCGCAGCCCCCGACCTCGCCCTTGACGGAGAAGCCGAGCTTTTCGAGGAAGCGTTTGACGGGAAGATAAAGCGCGGTTTCCAAAATTCGCTCCGGCGGCAGTGGCCGCAACTCAATCGCGCAGACTCTAGAGCCTTATCGGTGCTGATTGAATCAGAACCGGGCTCTAGAATTCTTGTTTTGACGCGTTTTCTTGACGCGAACCGGTGTCCACTTCGCTCGAAAACGCTTTAGCCGAATTCGGGCAAAGCGTTTGATCGGATGGCCACAGCGGCTATGGTCGGCGCGGGGACACGACCAACGGCAATGGAGGGAACTTCGCGATCGATCGTTCGCGGG
Organism: uncultured Alphaproteobacteria bacterium; assembly: GCA_963742935.1. Taxonomy (GTDB): domain Bacteria; phylum Pseudomonadota; class Alphaproteobacteria; order Rhizobiales; family Xanthobacteraceae; genus Bradyrhizobium. Next base: position 102,845 of record CAVUOI010000009.1, read on the forward strand.
GCGCTGGTCATTACCGGTTCCGGAGTAAGCAGGGCGTGCAAGGATTATACAAATTCCGTTTTACGACGGAGCGCGGGGATGGTTCCGGCGTGATTTTCGCCACCGAGGACGGCAGGCTCTATGGCGGCGATACCGGCTCTTCATTCGTAGGCCGCTTCACGGAGGCCGACGGCGTCATCTCCGCCGAATGCCTGATGTCGCGCCATTATTACGACCCCGGTTATGTCCCGATGTTCGACATCGATAACATCGCGCTGAGTTACACCGGCGCGCGCCGCGGCGAGGAAATTCATTTCGAGGGCGGCAGCGCGGCCTTGCCGGGCTTCCGGTTCAACACCGTGCTGAGCCCGATTGACGACGCCGATGCGCCGCCGCCTGGTACCGTCGGCGCCGACGGGATCGGCAACGGGCTCTACTCCATCCACATCCGCATGCTCGACGGCATCGATGCCGGCAATAGCGGTGTCATGTTGCTGCATGACGGCCGCATCCGGGGCGGCGACGCGTTCTTTGACTATATCGGCGCCTACTCGGCGGCGAACGGCAGATGGAAGGGTGAACTCGTCAACCGCGAGCATACGCCGGCAAAGGGCGAGCGGCCGGTGTTCGGCGGCCATGAAGTCGGCATCGGCTTTTCCGGCACCTATGACAGCGAGGGCGCCGAAGGCGAAGCCACTGCGCTCGCCGGCAAGCGCAGCATCCGCTTCAAGGCGGTGCTGCGAAAGCTGGTGGATGTCGAGGGTTAAACCCTCCCGTTCACCGGCAGCAATGCGCCGGTGACGGCGCTGGCCGCGTCGCTGGCGAGGAACAGGATCACGTCGGCCAGTTCCTTCGGGCGGACCCATTTTGCGAAGTCGGCTTTGGGCATGCTGTCGCGATTGGCCGCGGTGTCGATGATCGACGGCAGCACGGCATTGACCGTGATCTTGCCCTTGAGTTCAGCGGCAAGCGCCTCGGTGAAACGGTGCACGCCGGCCTTTGAGGCGGCATAGGCGCCCATGCCGCTGCCGGCCTGCAGCGCGCCCATCGCGCCGACATTGACGATGCGCCCGGCGCCCGACGAGATGAGATGCGGGATCGCCGCGCGTGATGCGTTCAGCGCGGTCGCGACGTTGAGCGCGTACATCCGTTGCCAGGTTTTGGGATCGCCGTCCGCCACTGTCTCGAAGGCGAAGCCGCCGGCGATGTTGATCAGAGCATCAATCTTGCCGAAATGCGACGCTGCGGCGTCGATGGCCTTTCTGGCCTGGGCTGCATCGGTGAGGTCGACGCCGCCAAGCTCGAACAGGTCAGCGGTTGCCGGGACCTGCGTCGGAGCATGATCGACGCTTGCAATCCGTGCGCGCCGCGCCAGCGCCTCCTCGACGACCACGCTGCCGAGCGCACCGAGAGCCCCCGTAACGACAACGACTTTACCGTCCATGATGGGTTCTCCATATGCATATACAAGATAGGGGCTCACACTACGGTGAGCAGCTTTTCATTTGCAATGCGGCGTTTTTCAGCACCCTAATACGGGTGCGCGACGAACAGTTCTAGCGGAGGATGTTCAAATGCCCGCAGCGCCAACCGTTTGCGACACGCACGCCGATCTTTTCAATTTCAGGCACCCGCTCCGAAAGCTGACGGAAAGTCTCACGAAGCCGGGAAAGACCAAGCTCGTGGCCATTGGCTCGTCGTCGACGGCGGGCGAGGGTGACGTCGTGCCGTACCCGGCAAGGCTGGAGATATTGCTGCGGGAGCACTTCCACGATCGCATGATCGAGGTGCTGAACCGCGGGGTCGGCGGTCAGGAAGCGACATCCGAATTGTTGCGCTTCAGCCCGACGTGCTGGCGGAGGCGCCCGCGCTGGTGATTTGGCAGGTCGGCACCAACGCGGTCTTCCGGAAAGACGAGTTCGATTTCGATGAGGTGATCGCCGCCATTGCGACGGGGTTGCGTCTGCTGGCGGGTCACTCGACTGATGCCGTGATCATGGACTCCCAATACGATCCCGCCGTTGTGGACGGGGAGAAGCTGAAATTGTCCGAGGAACTCGTGGGGAGGATATGCGCGAACGGCTGAAGCGGCCGGTATCAACGTCTTCCGCCGCTTCGACTTGATGCGGTACTGGGTTATTCACGACGGGCTTCCGATCGAGGATCTGGTCCGTCAGGGCGATGAGCTGATGTACTGCACACGAGTGAGTTCGCGACAGAATTGCGTGACGACGGCGCTGTTTCAGTCGATCAGGGAGCGCGTGGAAGCGGAGGGCGTTACGTAGGACTACGGGATGCGGCCGAATCGATAAAATTTGCCGGAGTTCTGTAAGTCGTTTTCAGAAGCCGCTCGGTATAACCGGCCACCAACAAATGGCACGGGGATTTTTCATGGGTTTGCCGGATCACGGTTTACCACTTGTTCAGCTTAAGGAGCAGCGTCGCGATCTCGTCGTTGCGCTGCAAAATCGCAACGGTCCGGTTTCGAGCTGGGAATTGATGCAGATCGCAGCGCTTCAGCAGGCGATCTCGGCGTTCGAGGATGTCATCGCCGATCTCGATGCCGAAATGGAAATGGAAGCGGCGGCCTGAGCTGAGCCGATAGCGTCCGGCGTGCCGGTCCGCCCAAGGTTCGGTTTACGACCCGCTTTACGGCTCGCGCATAGCGAGTAAGATAGCGGCATGAGAAGCACCCTGGCATTTGCACTCGTTCTCGTCGCACTCTGTGTGCAGCAAACGGCTGCGGTGCATGCGCAGGCCTGCGTCGCGGATCAGCAGGGCGACCTCGTCTGCGGCGAGGGCAAGGCCGCAATGCGTGTCGTTGCCGGCACCACTTCGCCATCGAAGCAATACGCATTCGCCTGGCGCAGCGAGCAGGGCCTGCCATCCGGTCGCGATCTGCCGCCACAAGGCGTCGAAAACCTCATGATTCGCATTGCCGACGGCGCCGTGCTCGCCAAGCTCGGCGGTGCCTATTGGGCGACCGGCGAGATGCGCGCGAACCGCCACGATCTGCTCGCGGCCTGGTCGCCGGACAGCCAAGGCGTCATCGAGGTCGCGAACAGCCGCTGGGACAGCAATTCCTTTGCCTATTACCGGATTGACGGTGCGACTGCGACCAGGCTCGACCTGCGAGCGCTGGTCGAGCCTGTCATGACGGCCAGGCTGCCGCCGCGAAATCGCCAGGGCAATTCGTTTCGCGTGCGGGAGGATCTGCCGGTGACGCTCGACGCGCGCGGTCGCCTGCGCTTCACCGCGATGCTCTACGTACCCAAGAGCGAAACCAGCAACGACTACGCGGTGCAGGTCAATGTCAGGACGCGGGGCGGCAAGCCCTCCGCGGAGGTCGTGTCGCTGCGGCCGGTGAAGTCGAATTAGCTGCAGATCGGGTTTTCAAATCAACCCTGAAGATAGCGCGCTTCGAGATGGGCGCGCTCGGCCTTGTCGAGACCGAGACCGTCGCGAAGATAGGTTTCGAGATCGCCATAGTCGGCGTCGATCGCCTCGAACGCGGCGTCGAGAAACGCTTCACGTACCGAGCCGAGCACCTGCCTGATCTCGTCGGGCAAGTCGGTGCTGTGGTTGGGATCTCTGCGGTAGAACTGGTTGGTCAGCAAATAGTCTTCCGAAATCGTGTCCCGGGAAACGCCGAGCGTGTGCAGGATCAGCGCGCATGCGAAACCGGTGCGGTCCTTGCCGGCGGTGCAGTGGATCACGAGCGGCGCGCTATCTTCCAGCATATGCGCGAACAGCGTTCGGTAACGCTGCGTGTTGTTCTGCACATACCCGCTGTCAGGACTCGCGCATTACCTCGACAGCATGGTCCGTCGACAGCGGCGTTCCGGTGGCTACGATCGCGCGCAGTGCAGCGACTACGGTGGGCTCGACCGGCAGCGAATGAACGGTGATTTCAGGCATGCCGCACTGCGCGGCGGTGCGCTCCTCGCTGCCGCGAAAATCGAACGCACTGCGGACGCCGAGCTGGCGCAGCACGACGGCGTCGTCCTCGGTGAGATGGCCGAGATGGTTGGAGCGAAAGATCTGCCGCCAGCGCACGGTCCGGCCGTCGGCCGTTGGATAGCCGCCGAGATCGCGAAAGTTGCTGGCGCCGGAGAGATTGAGATGGCGGGCGGGGGAGGCTGACATTGGCTGATTCAGACGCTCTCGAATGGCATACACGGGAAGGGCATGTCGTTCGCCCCCGTCTCGTCTATACTTAACCGGTCGGGGGGCGAAACATGAATTCTCGAAAGATCACGATTTTCGGCGTGGCGCTGGCTGTGACTGCGGCTGTAACTGCGCCTTCGCCGGCGTTCGCGCAGGGGCAGTTCCGGAACTACAGCTGCGCCGACGGCACGCAATTCATGGCCGGATTTTTCCAGTACGATCCGCGCGCCCACCTTCAGCTCGACGGAAAGGCGGTGACGCTGCCCAAGCGTGTGGCGCTGTCGGGATCGCGCTATCAGGGAAAGGGCGTGACCCTGAGGATCACCAAGGCCGGGGTCACGACGCTCAAGCACGCCAAGCGGCCGGTCACCACGTGCGAGCAGTCATAAAAAAGGGCCGAAACACCGTTGTTTCGACCCTTTATTAGTTCACCGTCCGCGCCCTGCTGATCGGGCGCGTCCCTGTCAAACACGTGCCGGACATCAGTGGTCGCGCTCGGCGTTGGCGTCCTGGATGGCCGCCGCGTGGTACCAGCTACCGCTGCAGTCGGCGATCGATGGTGCGTCAGCGACGGGCCTGGTCTCGCTATCGCGACGACCCGCGAGAGCTGCCCGGCCGCCAACCGGGAATTGGTAGATCCTGGCGGAGCCTTGATTCACACTCGTATTCATCATGTCATCTCTCCTTGCGTCGGAGCGCTAACCGCCATGGTGCGCCCAACTCGTTTTCTAGTCGTTACGATACTGGATATCGTTGGCGCCCGTGGCGGGTGCAAGTTGACCAAGAGAACGCCACGCCATGTCTAGTTCGTAGGCATTCCCTGCATTGCTTCCGTGGGGGCAGCCAGGCAAATGACCAACGCTTGGGCTGGCAGGAAGGTTGCCAGCGGGGGTAGGGTTCGGCGCCTGATGCCCCGGAGAAGTGCCGCTGCTTTGAGCGGGCCACGGCTCATCGGCGAAAATGCCGGAGAATTGGGCTGAATTCGCACCTCGAAGGAAGCCCTCGGCCGTCACTTTCACATGCCTGCCGCGCTTCTATGTCGCACCTTTTATTTTGGAGAACCGGCGCGGCGGCCTGTGGATAACGCGTACCGCAGTGCAGCGATTGGCACGCAAAATGCTTAGCCCCTGATGGCCTGACGTGGCCGGGTACACGCGTGCGGAGACCTCCAAGGGGGGCTGGTGTCAAAATCCAGATTTCGAGGCTTTGGTTTCCCGCATTTCGCAGCATCAACTTATGAGAGGCTCAATGACCAAGTATAAGCTCGAGTATATCTGGCTCGACGGCTATACGCCGACGCCAAATTTGCGCGGCAAAACCCAGATCAAGGAATTCGACAAGTTTCCGACCGTGGAACAGCTTCCGCTGTGGGGCTTCGACGGCTCGTCGACCATGCAAGCGGAAGGCAGAAGCTCGGACTGCGTGCTCAAGCCGGTCGCGGTTTATCCCGACGGTGCGCGCACAGACGGCGCTCTTGTGATGTGCGAAGTCATGATGCCGGATGGCGTCACCCCGCACGCAACCAACAAGCGCGCCACCATTCTTGACGACGAAGGCGCCTGGTTCGGCTTCGAGCAGGAATACTTCATGTACAAGGACGGCCGTCCGCTCGGCTTCCCGACCGCAGGTTATCCGGCGCCGCAGGGCCCGTATTACACCGGCGTCGGCTACTCGAACGTCGGTGCGGTCGCACGCGAAATCGTCGAGAAGCATCTCGAACTGTGCCTGTTCGCCGGCATCAACCACGAAGGCATCAACGCCGAAGTGGCGAAGGGCCAGTGGGAATTCCAGATCTTCGGCAAGGGCTCTAAAAAGGCCGCCGACGAAATGTGGATGGCGCGCTACCTGTTGCAGCGGCTGACCGAAACCTACGAGATCGACATCGAGTATCACTGCAAGCCGCTCGGCGACACCGACTGGAACGGTTCGGGCATGCACGCCAATTTCTCGACCACCTTCCTGCGCGAGACCGGCGGCAAGGCCTATTTCGAGGCGTTGATGGCGGCCTTCGACAAGAACCTCATGGACCACATCGCCGTCTACGGGCCTGACAACGACAAGCGCCTGACCGGCAAGCACGAGACTGCGCCCTGGAACAAGTTCAGCTATGGCGTGGCCGACCGCGGTGCATCGATCCGCGTGCCGCACTCGTTCATGAAGAACGACTACAAGGGCTATCTCGAAGACCGCCGCCCGAACTCGCAAGGCGACCCCTACGCCATCGCTTCGCAGATCCTGAAGACCGTCGCGGAAGTTCCGACCGCGGCAAAGTCTGCGGCGGCCTAAGTAAGCGACTGACTCTACAACCGACCCGGGTGGGGGCGCCCGGGCAGTAAAATTGATCCGCCAGGGCGAAACCGCCTTGGCGGATCATTGCGTTTTGATGACACCGCGCATTCCGATGACACGGCGTCTTGATGCGTTTGATTTAATTCCGCCGGTTCAAGGCCGTTTCCCTGCGTTATGAACCGCGCTAGACAGCGGACCTCATAGCGTTTTCAAGCGAAGTGGTTGCCGGTTCGCGTGAAGAAAACGCGTCAAAACAAGAATCCGGGGCTTCGGTTCTCTATCGGAACCGAAGCTCCGGGGCTCGCCGGGGACGCGGCATTGTTTGAAGGATTTTACAAAGTCAGGTTCCAGCTTGGCGCTGCGGTCGGCCGCAGCGTCATGTATGTGCGCGACGGCAGGATGCTGGGCGGCAATTCGGCCTTCGCCCATATCGGCACCTACGAAAAGCAGGATGACGACATCGCCATCGTGGTCCAGACCGTCCGCCACAACCCCGACCCGAACTACCGCGCGATGGCCGGCACCGACGACGCCACCCTGCTGGCGAAGGGCAGGGCTGACGGAAACCTCTACCGTTTCGAAGGCGGTCTGAAGGAACTGCCCGGCGTAGCGTTCCACTCGGTGATGACGCCGATCGAGCAGGAGGCCGTTCCGATCGCCGGTAGCGTCGGCGAGAGAGGCGCCGTCAATGGTCTCTATTCCATCCACATCCGGATGCTCGATGGCGTCGAGGGCGGCTTGACCGGCGTCATGCTGCTCAATGAAGGTCGCATCCTCGGCGGCGACGCCTCGTTCTATTATGTCGGCTCCTACACCTCGGAAAACGGCCGCTGGAAGGGACAGATCCTCAATCAGGAGCACACGCCGGCCCCGGGCGAAAACCCGATCTTCGGCGGCCATGAAGTCGGCATCGGTTTTTCCGGCACCTGCGACACGGAAGGCGCGCTGCTTGAGGCGACCGCGCTCGCCGGCAAGCGCAGCCTGCGCATGACCGCCGTGCTCAAGCTGATGCATCGGGTGTAGCCGGTATGAGCGACACCATCCGCGTGCTGTCGACGCTGGCGTTGAAGGGCGCCGTTCAAGGCTTGGCCAGCCAGTATCTGGCCGCCAGCGGCGTGCGCATCGATGCCGATTTCGCGCCGACATTGGCGCTGTTGACCCGGCTGCGGGCCGGCGAGGCGGCCGACGTCGTGATCCTGACCCGCGAGGGACTGGACGAGGTCGCGCGCGAGGGGCGGGTGGCTGCCGACAGTTGCGTCGACCTTGCGCGGTCGTGGGTCGGCATTGCCGTCAGGGCGGGCGCGCCGCGTCCCGATGTCGCGACCGAGGCGGCGCTGCGCGCGTCGTTGCTCAGCGCGCGCGCGGTCGCGTATTCGCGGCTCGGTGCCAGCGGCATTCTGTTCGCAAAACTGATCGAACAGCTCGGTATCGCTTCCGACATCAATGCGAGGGCCGTGATCATCCAGCAGGGCTTCACGGCCGAGAAGCTCGTGACCGGCGAGGCCGATCTCGCGGTTCAGCAGATCAGCGAGCTGAAGCAGGTCGAAGGCATCGAAGTGGTCGGTCCCATCCCGCGCGAATTGCAAACGCCTGCGGTGTTTTCCGCCGGACGAATGGCGACGACGTCCAAGCCGGATGAAGCGGATCGACTGTTGCGATTTCTCGCCTCGCCCGAGGTCGCGCCGGCGTTGCGCGCGAGCGGGCTGGAGCCCTGAGCCTTACTCCCTGATCAGGACGACGCCGGCGCCGAACTCGAAGCCATCGCACTGGCGGGCAAGCGCAGCCTGCGGCTGTCCGCCACACTGAAACTGATGCGGCCGGCGTAGCCGCCTTTTTTGAGCATGGTACCGGTCGCCGGAACCGCTTCCACAAGCACGCCAGATGTCCTAAGCAGCGGCCGAAAACGAATTCCTCCTTTCAGGCCCCCATGATCCGTCTCGATAACGTCAGCAAGCAAGTCGGTCACCAGATCCTCTTCATCGAAGCCTCTGCGGCCCTCCAGAAGGGCGAGAAGATCGGCCTCGTCGGGCCGAACGGGGCCGGCAAGACCACGCTGTTCCGGATGATTTCGGGCCAGGAGCTGCCCGACGAGGGCCAGGTCTCGCTCGATCGCGGCATTACCATTGGCTATTTCAGCCAGGACGTCGGCGAGATGTCGGGCCGCAGCGCCGTGGCCGAGGTCATGGACGGGGCGGGACCCGTCAGTGTCGTGGCGGCCGAGTTGAGGGAACTCGAGGCCGCGATGGCCGACCCGGCACGTGCCGACGACATGGACGAGATCATCGCGCGCTATGGCGAGGTCCAGCATCGCTTCGAGGAACTCGACGGCTATGCCCTCGATGGCCGCGCGCGCGAGGCGCTGTCAGGTTTGGGCTTCGACCAAGAAGTAATGGAAGGCGACGTCGGCGCTCTATCGGGCGGCTGGAAGATGCGGGTGGCGCTGGCGCGCATTCTCTTGATGCGGCCCGACGTCATGCTGCTGGACGAGCCGAGCAACCATCTCGATCTGGAAAGCCTGATCTGGCTGGAGCAATTCCTGAAGGGCTACGAGGGCGCGCTGTTGATGACCTCGCACGACCGCGAGTTCATCAACCGCATCATCAACAAGGTCGTCGAGATCGACGGCGGCACGCTGACCACCTATTCCGGCGATTACGAATTCTACGAGCAGCAGCGCGCGCTGAACGAAAAGCAGCAGCAGGCCCAGTTCGAGCGCCAGCAGGCGATGCTGTCCAAGGAAATCAAGTTCATCGAGCGCTTCAAGGCGCGGGCTTCGCATGCCGCCCAGGTGCAGAGCCGGGTCAAGAAGCTCGACAAGATCGAGCGCGTCGAGCCGCCGAAGCGCCGCCAGACGGTGGCGTTCGAATTTTTGCCGGCGCCGCGCTCGGGCGAGGACGTCGTCAGCCTGAAGAACGTCCACAAGGGCTATGGCAGCCGTAGCATCTATCGGGGGCTCGACTTCATGATCCGCCGCAAGGAGCGGTGGTGCGTGATGGGCATCAACGGTGCCGGCAAATCGACGTTGTTGAAGCTGGTGGCGGGTTCGACCGAGCCTGACGACGGCAAGGTGGCGATCGGCGGCAGCGTCAAGATGGGCTACTTCGCCCAGCACGCCATGGATCTGCTCGACGGCGAGCGCACGGTGTTCCAGTGGCTGGAAGATTCGTTTCCGCAAGCCGGCCAGGGGAGCCTGCGCGCGCTCGCCGGCTGCTTCGGTTTTTCCGGCGACGATGTCGAGAAGAAGTGCCGGGTGCTCTCGGGCGGCGAGAAGGCGCGGCTGGTGATGGCGCATATGCTGTTCGATCCGCCGAATTTTTTGGTGCTGGACGAGCCGACCAACCATCTGGACCTCGCGACCAAGGAAATGCTGATCAACGCGCTGTCCGAATTCGAGGGCACCATGCTGTTCGTCTCGCATGACCGGCATTTTCTGGCGGCACTCTCCAACCGCGTGCTGGAGCTGACGCCGGAGGGACCGCATCTGTATGGCGGCGGTTACACCGAATACGTCGCGCGCACCGGACAGGAAGCGCCGGGACTGCGGAGCTAGAGCGTTTTCCAGCGAAGTGGACCCGGTTCGCGTCAAGAAAACGCGTCAAACAAGGAATCTAGAGCCCCGTTTCGATTCAATCGAAACGGAAAAGGCTCTAGAGACTAGTCCCTAGCTCTCTCCACAAACGCGATCGCGCGCTTCAGTGCATCCTCGAGCGCAGAGCGGTTGCCTGGAATGGATTGGCGGCTTCGTCCGGGGTCGTCAAAACCATGTGTCGCGCCGGGATAGACCACGACATCGACCTTGCTGCCCGCGGCAATGGAACGCTGGGCCATCTCCTGGCACCTCGCAGGCGAGACCTCTCCGTCGTCCGACCCGAGCAACAGGGCAACCGGCGCGGTGGTCACGAGCGTCGGCGCGAGCAGGGCTTTCGGCCCGCAGCCGGGATAGAACGCCAGCGCGGCGCGATAGCCCGAAGGCATCTCGCCCTGCCGTTGCATCACATTCAGCGCAGTGCTGCCGCCGTTCGACCAGCCCTGCAGGAAAATACGATTTGGAATGACGTCGCGCTGACTGCGCAGCCATCCCAGCGCACCCTCGGCATCGAGCGGCCGCACGGTCTTTTCATTGACGTCGGCGCGATCCGGGTCGTCATGGGTGAAGCGCTCGAAGCCGTGCGCCTTGCCGCGTGGTCCGAAACTGTCCGGAAGCAGCGCAACGTAGCCGTGTTCCGCCCAATACTGGCCCCACATCGTGTGCCGCTTCGACAGGCCGCTCGCATTGCACGCCGACGGACTGGCACGCGACACCAGCGTGCAATCCTGGTTGACGTTCGCTGAGTAGGGTCCGCCGCGACCGTGCAGCATGACGATGGCGGGGTGAGGGCCCCGTGTTTGCGGCTTGAAGAGATAGGCGATGATTTCGGTCGAGCCATCGGCGCTCGGAAAGAAAACCGTGTCGGGGGCCGCGAAGGTCGGCTTCGGTAGCATTGCCAGCATCAGGAGGACGACAAGCGTTATCGGTCGGTTAGCCATCTGCTCAGCATTAGAAACACATCAGACGGGCAATGCAAGGACGCATGGCAAGGCATGCCGTACTCGTCTTGTGAAGCTTGAGGCTCGCAGCTACGCTTTTGAAAAATTGGGGAGCGTAACAGCCATGAAGCAGCTCAGGATCGGCGATATCACCATCGACGCTGTCATCGAGCGGGAGGGGCCGTGGCGCCGGCCGCAGGATTTTTTCCCGGCCTATGACGACGCCGTCTTCAAGCATCACCTGCCCGGCATGGAGCCCGAAGTCTACGATAGCGCGCTCGGGATGATGGTGATCACCTACCAGACTTTTGTGGTCCGCACGCCGCGCTACACTATTCTGGTCGACACCTGTACCGGCGAGGACAAAGGGCATCCGCCGCCGTTCGATTTCCCCGGCAAGGAGCGCTGGCGCAACGAACTGTTCGCGCTCGGCATCTCCTACGAGCAGGTCGATTACGTGTTCTGCACCCATCTGCACATCGACCACACCGGCTGGAATACCACGCTGCGCGACGGGCGCTGGGTGCCGACATTTCCGAACGCCAGATACATATTTCACAAGAGGGAATATGCGGTGTGGGAGGCGGAGAATGCCAAGGGCGCCAACCCGCCCGGCACTGTGTTTCGCGACAATTGCCTGCCGATCGTCGAGGCCGGACAGGCCCTGCTGGTTGACGACGATTACGCGCTCGACGATACCGTTACGCTGACGCCGACGCCGGGGCATTCTCCCTGTCATTGCTGCGTCAATATCTTCTCGAAGGGCAAGCGTGCGGTGGTGGCCGGCGATCTCATGCATCACGCGATCCAGTGCCGCGAGCCGGAATGGTCGGCGAAGCCCGACTGGGATCCGAAGCAATCGGCGGTATCGCGCCGGAAATTCTTTGCTTCCGTCGCCGGCACCGACACGCTGATTCTGCCCGTGCATTTTCCGACGCCGACGGTCGGCCTGATCACGGCCGATGGCGACCGCTTCGATTATCGTTTCAAGCGGGACTAGCTGACATGTCCGACAACGCCGCCCATGATAATGCCGCGTATGACTTCATTGTCGTCGGCGCCGGCTCGGCCGGCGCCGTCGTCGCAAGCCGGCTGAGCGAGAACGGCCTCTATCGCGTTCTGCTGCTGGAGGCCGGCACCAAGGGATCGAACCATTTCTGGGCGCGCGTGCCGGTCGGCACCTCCAAGATGATCGACGATCCCGCCGTGAACTGGTGCTACACGTCCGAGCCCGACGAGGGTTCGGGTGGACGCCGGATCGATGTGCCGCGCGGCAAGATGATGGGCGGCTCGAGCTCGATCAACGGCATGGTCTACATGCGCGGCCAGGCACAGGACTACGACCATTGGGCCCAACTCGGCAATCGCGGCTGGAGCTACCAGGACGTGCTGCCGATCTTCCAGCGCATGGAGCGCTACGAAGGCGGCTCCGACAAGTTTCGCGGTCGCAACGGGCTATTGCGGGTCAACGATACGCCGCGCAACAAGGTGCCGCTGCTGGAGAAGATAATCGAGGCCGCCGCAAGAATCGGGCTTCCGTTCAACCCGGACCAGAATGGCGAGACCCAGGAAGGCATCGGCATGTCGCAGGTCACCATATCAGGTGGCAAGCGCCAGAGCACCGCGGTCTGCTACCTCGATCCGGTGCGCGGACGGCCGAATCTGATCATCGAGCGGGGCGCGATGGCGGAGGCGCTGATCCTCGAAGGCAAGCGCTGCGTCGGCGTACGATATTCGGTCAACGGCGTGCGCCGCGAGGCGAGGGCATCGCGCGAGGTGATCGTGTCAGGCGGCTCGATCAACTCGCCAAAACTTCTGGAGCTTTCCGGCATCGGTCAGCCCGACTTGCTCCGCTCGGTCGGCATCACGCCGGTGCACGAGCTGCGCGGCGTCGGCGAGAATTTGCGCGATCATTATTCGCCGCGGCTGAAATTCGCGATTGCCGCGCGCAACATGACCTTCAACGACAATGCGCGGGGCTGGCGGCTCGCCCGCGAGGCGGTGAAATACGCGCTGTTCGGTACCGGCTTCCTGGCGTCGACCGCCGTGCCGGTCCGGATGTACTTCCGCACCCGCGAGGGACTGGAGACGCCGGACGCGACTATTTCCATCCTGCCGTTTCTCTACGAAATGGTCGGCCGCCAGCGCCGCGTCGCCAAGCGACAGGGCATCACGATGAATGCCAATGTGCTGCGTTCGGAAAGCACCGGCTCGATCCATATCAAGTCGGCGGATCCCGAACTGCCTCCCGCGATCCGCTTCAACTTCCTGTCGACCGAGCATGACCGCGCCGGCATCGTGGCCGTGATCCGCAAGGGTCGCGAGCTGATGGCGACGTCGCCCTTGAAGGAGCTCACCGGCGAGGAGATCGCGCCCGGCGCGAAATTGCAGAGCGACGCGGAACTGCTCGAATGGGTCCGCAACAACGCCGAGACGACCTATCACCCGGTCGGGACCTGCAAGATGGGGTCCGATCCGCTCGCCGTGGTCGATCGCGAATTGCGCGTGCACGGCATCGAGGGCTTGCGCGTGGCCGATGCCTCGATCATGCCGACGCTGACCAGCGGCAACACCAATGCGCCCGCGATCATGATCGGCGAGAAGTGCGGCGAAATGGTGCTGGCTTCGGCCGCGGCCCGCAAGGCTGCCGCATAGCAAATCGGGATCTGGAGAGACCATGGGAATGCAACGGATGGATTTCGAGACGCTGGTTCAGACCCGCAAGAGCGTGCGCGGGTTCAAGAAGGAGCCGGTCCCTCGCGCTGTGATCGAGGACATCATCGAGGTCGCCAAGCGCGCGCCGTCCTCGATGAACACCCAGCCCTGGCATATCCATGTCCTGACCGGCGAGCCGCTCGAGGAGCTGCGCCGCCGCAACATGGAGGAGATGGGCGCAGGCGCCAAGGCGAAGCGCGACATCATCAGCCATGGCGATTATCAGGGTGTACACCGTGGCCGGCAGGTCGACATCGCCAAAAAGCTGTTCGCCGTCATGGGCATTGCGCGCGACGACAAGCCGATGCGGCAGGATTGGGTGCTGCGCGGCTTCCGGCAGTTCGATGCCCCGGTCTCCCTGGTGCTGACCTATGACAGGGTGCTCGACCCCGGCGCGGTCTGCCACTTCGATCTCGGCGCGCTGTGCTACGGCCTGGTGCTGGCGGCATGGGATCGCGGCCTCGGCAGCGTCATCAACGGGCAGGGCATCACGCGCTCGGATATCGTGCGCGAGATCGCCAACATCCCGGAAGAAGAAGCGATCATGACCTGCGTCGCGATGGGCTATCCCGACGAAAGTTTTCCCGCCAATGTCGTACGTTCCGATCGCGAGGCGAACGGCGACTTCGTTCGCTATGTCGGCTTCGCCGACTGAAAGGCTTATTGATGAGTACCGATGACGAAACCGCCATGATCCGCGAAACGGTCGCCAAATTCGTCGACCGCGAGCTGATCCCGCTCGAGCCGCATTACCTGAAGTCCAGGCTACAGGGCTCCGATCATGCGCGGCTGACCGTCGAGCAGAAAGAGCGGCTGCGGACGGTGTCGAAGGATCTGGGCTTGTGGGGTCTCGACGCGCCCGAAGACCTCGGCGGCCATGACCTGCCGACCCGCACCATGGCCGCGGTCCACGAGGAACTCGGCCGGACCTGCGTGCCGTTCATATTGCCGCCGGACTCGCCCAATTTGCGCATGCTGCAGGCGGCAGGGACCGATGCGCAGAAACGAAAATACATGCAGCCCTATATCGAGGGGCGGATGGTCTCCGCGATCGCGATTTCCGAGCCGGGCGCCGGCGGCGATCCCGCCGGCATGAAGACCCGCGCGGTGCTGGAGGGCGACCAATGGGTGCTCAACGGCCGCAAGATCTGGATCACCAACGCCCGGGCTGCCGATTTCATCATCGTCATGGCTCGCGTCGGCAACAACGACGCACGGCAGGGCGGCATCACCTCCTTCATCGTCGAGAAGGCAACGCCGGGCTTCATCATCGAGCGCGAGATCCCGATGCTGGGCGGCGAGTCAACCTACGAGATCGTGTTCGAGGATTGCCGTATCCCGAAGGACTCCGTGCTCGGCGAGGTCGGCAAGGGCTATGCGCCGATGCAGCTGCGGCTGCGCACGCGGCGGCTCGAGATGGGCTCGACCTGCATCGGCATCGCACGGCGCGCGCTCGACATGCTGTGCGAGCACGCCATGCAGCGCGAAACGTTTGGCGTCAAGCTCGCCGAGCGCCAGGCGATCCAGTGGTGGATCGCCGATATCTCGACGCGCATCCATGCCTGCCGGCTGATGGTGCGCGATGCCGCCGACAAGACCGACCGCGGCGAGGATATCAAGCGCGAAGCGTCGATGATCAAGGTGTTCGCGACCGAAATGGCCTACGAGGCCTGCGATCATGCGATGCAGACCCTGGGTGCGCTCGGCATGACGCTGGAAATTCCGCTCAACGCGCTGTCGCAGAAGGCGCGGTTGATGCGGATGTACGAGGGGCCGAGCGAAGTCCATCGCCAGGCGATCGCGCGGCGCGTGCTGGGATTGCGGGGATAGCGGCAGGGCCTGCTAATTATTCTTTCGATCGCCGCCGGTCATTTCGGCGATACGCTCCGCCAGCGTCGTCATCACGAACGGCTTTGTCAGCACCCGCATGCCCGGAGCGAGCTGGCCATTGCCGATGATGGCGTTCTCCGCATAGCCGGTGATGAACAGGACCTTGAGTTCCGGACGCGTCACGCGCGCGGCGTCGGCAAGCTGGCGGCCGTTGAGGCCGCCGGGCAGGCCGACATCGGTGATCAAGAGATCGATCGGCGCATCCGACTCCAGTACCCGCAGCCCGGACGGCCCATCCGACGCCTCGATCCCGGAATAGCCGTGCTCTTCGAGCACCTCCGTCACCAGCATGCGGACGCTCGGCTCGTCATCGACGACCAGGACCGTCTTGCCGGTGCGTTCGCGGGCGCTCGCGGCGGTTGATCGCGCTCGCGGCGATTTCGTCTGAAGCGCCGTAGTGCCGCGGCAGATACAGGCACATCGTGGTGCCGCTTCCCACTTCGGAATAGATCCGCACCTGCCCGCCGGACTGCCGCACGAAGCCATAGACCATCGACAGCCCGAGGCCGGTGCCCTGGCCGAGCGGCTTGGTGGTGAAGAACGGGTCGAACGCGCGTGCGATCACGCCTGGCGTCATGCCTGTGCCGTTGTCGGTCACGCAGACCGAAAGATACTGGCCGGGCGGCAGATCGCGTTCCTTGGCGGTGCGGTCGTCGAGCCATTTGTTGGCGGTCTCGATCGTGATCCGGCCGCCCTCCGGCATCGCGTCGCGCGCGTTGATGCAGAGGTTAAGCAGCGCGCTTTCGAGCTGCGACGCGTCGATCAGCGCCGGCCAAAGCCCTACGGCCGTCACCACCTCCAGCGTGATCTGCGGTCCGACGGTTCGCCGGATCAATTCCTCGATGCCCATCACCAGCCGGTTCACGTCGGTCGGCTTGGCGTCCAGCGTCTGCCGGCGCGAGAACGCGAGCAGGCGATGGGTCAGCGCGGCGGCGCGCTTCGACGCGCCCTGGGCCACCGCGACGTAGCGGTGCAGTTCGGAGGTGCGTCCCTGGCGCAGCCGCGTCTCCAGCAATTCCAGCGAACCGATGATGCCGGTCAGGAGATTGTTGAAATCATGTGCGATGCCGCCGGTGAGCTGGCCCACCGCCTCCATCTTCTGCGACTGGCGCAACGCCTCTTCGGCTTGCTTGCGCTCGGCGATTGCCTCCGCAATGCGGAGTTCCAGCGTCTCGTTGAGGTTCTGTATCGCGGCTTCGGCGCGCTTACGCACCGTGATGTCCTGGAACAGCACGGCGACCTGGCGCCGGCTGGCGGGCTCGATACGAAACGCGGCGAGTTCGAGATGGCGTCCGGTGGCGACCAGTTCGCGTTCGAAGCGGATTGGCACGCCGGTCCGCAGCACGCCACCGTAGAGTTCGGCCCAGCCGTCGGCCTCGTCGGGCACCATCTCGCGCAGCTTCTGGCCCACGACGTTGGGGATGCCGGCATGTACGGCGTAGGCCGGGTTGGCTTCGATATGGACGTAGTCGCTGAGCGGGCCGTGAGGGCCATCGAAGAACTCGATGATGCAAAACCCCTCGTCGATGGAATTGAAGAGGGTGCGGTAACGCTGCTCGCTGTCAGCCAGCGCGGTCTCGGCGCGTTCCAGTTCGCTATTGTCGGCGGCTGCCAATGCGCGGAGCCGGGCGTTCTCCGCCTCCAAAGCCGCGATCCGGCGTTGCAGTTCTTGGGTCTCGACTGAACTCACGGACACCTGCCGTCCGAAACCGCGGGAACCGCGGTCGACTTGGGGAAATGGGCCACGCTGCGCGATATAAAGTTCCAACCAGCGGGAATGTTCCCGCTTGTAGCATGGCGGGCGTGCCCCGGGGCAAGTTCGCGCCCCGGCACACGGAGGGGCAGCGGTTACGCTGCCCGCACCTCCGACAGGAAGCGGTTGACCTGGCCGGCAAGATCCTTGGACTGCGAGGACAGCTGCTCCGCAGCCCCCAGCACCTGATTGGCGGCGGAGCCCGTATCGTCGGCGGCCTTCTGGACGCCGGTGATGTTGGAGTTGACCTCCTGGGTGCCGCGCGCCGCTTCCTGCACGCTGCGCGAGATTTCCTTGGTCGCCGAACCCTGTTCCTCGATCGCGGCGGCAATCGCGGTGCCGATCTGGTCGATCTCGGCGATCACGTTGGCGACGTTCTGGATCGCGGTGACGGTCTGGTCGCTCGCGGCCTGGATGGCTGCGATCTGTTCGGAGATTTCGGTGGTCGCCTTTGCGGTCTGGCCGGCCAGCGATTTGACTTCGGAAGCGACGACGGCAAAGCCGCGGCCGGCATCGCCGGCACGGGCGGCCTCGATGGTCGCGTTCAGCGCCAAAAGGTTGGTCTGCGCGGCAATGCTCTGGATCAGCGTCACGACGTCGCCGATCTTCTGCGCGCCGTCGGCGAGCGAACGGGCGGTGTCGCCGGTGCGCCGCGCATTCTCCACCGCGCGGGCGGCGATTTCGGTCGATTGCGCGACCTGGCGGCCGATCTCCGAGATCGAGGAGGCTAGTTCCTCGGTAGCGCTCGCCACTGTCTGGACGTTGCTGGACGTCTGCTCGGACGCGGCGGCGACGATCGCCGCCTGGCGATTGGTGAGGGTTGCGGTCGATGACATCGACTGCGCGGTGTCTTCCATGATGGACGATGCCGACGACAGCCCGCCGACCAGTTCGGTGACCTTGGCCTCGAACACGCGGGTGAGTTCGTCGAGCATCTGCGCACGGCGCATCTTGCCGTCGCTCTCGCTGGCCTTTTCGGCGGCGAGGCGTTCGGCCTGGATCATGCTGTCCTTGAAGACGTTAACGGCGGCAGCCATCGCGCCGATTTCGTCGGCGCGTCCGGCGCCGGCGATCTCGCCGGATACGTCGCCGCTGGCCAGCCGCGTCATCGTGGCGGTGAGGTCGACGATCGGACTGCAGATGCGACGGCGCACCATCACGATCATCCCGGCGCTGGCGGCGGCAACCGCAATGAGGACCGCGAGCGCGATCAGGAAGCTGAGGCGCGCGGCGGAATAGTTGGCGCCGAGGATCTGCTCGGCATTGTCGTAGAAGGCGTTACGAACATCGACGACGGCGCCGAGGGCGACCTGGGATTCGGCATAGAAGAAGTCGACGTTATGTTCGTATTTGCCTGAAACCGCGCCGTCCTTGACGAGCTTCAGTTCCTTGCCGAAACGCGTGACGAAGATTTCGTTCATCTTGTCCAGCGCCGCTGACACGTTGGAAGCCGTTGCCGGATTGCCGCGCAATTCCATCAACGACATCTGGATCTGGTCGGCACGGCCCTGCGAGCGCGAATACTCCATTTTTTCCGCTTCGGTGGCTGCGCGATTGGCGCCAACGAGGTTCTTGTGGAGGCTGGAGTTGAAACCGCCGACGTCGCGCAAATTCCAGGCGATGTTGGCGTAGATGGCCTGCCGATAGGCATCGCCGTCGAGCTGCGCCATGCGACGCACCTGTTCGTCAAGCAGCTTGGTGGCTGCGGCATTGAACACGGCATTGTCGGAGACCAGTTTCCTGGCCGCATCCTTGCGGGTTTCGGCCGGGCCGTCGATCGCTTTGTCCATGGCTTCGCGCAGCGCGTTGAACTTCGTGGTCAGATCGTCGATGCCGGAGCCTATCGTCGTGGCGTCGTCGAGGCTGCTCGACAGGCTATTGCGCACCGCGTTCATCTTGTCGCGCGCGCCATTGGTATTTTTGCGGACCTTCTCGTTAAGCTCCTTGCGGATCGCGGGGTCCACTGCCGGCGGTCCGTATAGGATGTTGGTGGCAAAGCCGCGCTCGGAATTCATGTAGCGCGGGATGTCGCCGACCGCGCGCACCACTTCAAGCCGGGTTTGCGCCACGGAGACCCTTTCCATGGTCTGATATTTGGAGGCCGCCACGTAGATGGCGAGCCCGCCGCCGACGGCGGAAAGCGAGACGATGGCAGCGGTGAGGAGGTTTCCGATTTTCATGGGATTTTTGGCCATTTGCGCGGGTGCGGGCATGCGGACCACCAGTATAAGTGGTGCTAATTAATCCGGAGTTTACGGGGATACCTCACACAGCTGCGTCTTGCGGCTCGTCTTGGTAATGCCGTGCGGGGTTGCCGCGGGTTCCGGAGAGGAGCGGAGACATGAAGATCGTTCTCATCGACAGGACGGCTGATCTGGAGCGTGCGGCGTAAGCCGCTGTGATCGCCGTTGTCGGCGGTTTACCGCATTTCTTCGGCCGCACCCTTTGCAGCGGAGCGCGACGGGGCCGGCGTCTTGGAGCCCATCTCCTGACAGGACAGTTGCGTCCACGATCCGTCGGCCTCCTGTTGGTAGGCATGGCAGGAGGACGCGGGCGCTTCGGTCGGTTTTGCCGCGTGCGGTGTCGTGCTGGAATTCCTGGCGAGTGTCGGTGCTGCCAACGTAAGGAGAGCGGCCGCCGAACCGAAGAAGATCGCTTGTCCTAACCGCATGAAGAATTCTCCCTGTCTCGAAAGCGTATGCTTTCTTTTTTCTAAGCGAGATTGTGGAGATTTTTGGAAACGGCGGTGGGCGTCAGCGCGGCTTGCTTAACACTTTGCAAACGGCCGTCGACCGGCGACAAGGCGAACTCTGTCGCGGTGCGCGGAACCAGCTCGTTTGACCGTGCGTTGGCCTGCCACAGTACCGTAAGCACGGCGTGCGGGATCTGCCGGGGTTAACGGCGAAGGCGGGCGATCGTGCCGGCAATGATCTGCATGGCGACGCCGACCACCCATCCGGCCATGATCATCGATATCCACGCCAGATGCGGATCGTGGCGCAGCACGATCACGCCGACGGATGCGAACGCCGAGAATGCCGCGAGGAAGGTGCCGATCGCACTGAGCAGTTCCGGCGTATCGATCCTGCCGACCCAGGCGCCGTCGGCCGGCCGGCCGCGCGCTCCGTCGAGGGGCAATGGCGGCGTATCGATGCCGAGATAGAAGCCGACCGCGCCACCGATCATCATCACGAGCAGGAAGGCTTGATTGGTGAGCGCGGCATGGCTCGTTCCCACCAGCGCCGCCACGAACAACCCGCTCGCCGCGCCTGCCATGGCGAGGCCAAAGCGTTCCAGAACGTGGGCGACTTTTCGAACGCGGGTTTGCATGACGGTGAGGCCGCCGGTTGTGGAGCCGAGACTAGGACCGTTTTCGGCGAGGCGAAAGCAACCTGACGATGCATAACATGCACCGAATTGGTACAGCGGGAGATGACGCCGGCGCCGACGCGAGCAGATGGATTACGTTTCGCTAATTCGATCTGCCGCCTGTAGAACTGGGTATCTTTCCCCGGAGACGCAAGCATGGGCCTGCTCGACACTCCATTCGATCCTGCGCGCGAGGCGGCGCTCGTCACCGGCGCGGGCAACGGGATCGGCCGCGCGATTGCGCAGGCCCTGACGGCTGAGGGCGTGCGCACGGTGTTTGCCGATGTGAACCGGGAGACGGTGACCGCGGCCATCAAGGCTTCGGTCCGCCCGGACCTTGCGGTGCCCTGGGTCGGCGATCTCGCCGATGCTGGCGCGCGCGATGCGCTGCTGGCGGAAGCGGCCGGTGCGCTCGGGCACGTGACGCATTTCGTGCACAGCGCGTCGCCGCCGCGCCGCGAAGCCGATCACGCGTTTGGAGTCACGACGGAAGTCTGGGCGCGGATGCATGCGGTGAATCTCGAGGCCGGATTCCATCTGTCGCGCGAACTGGCGCGCAAGCTGATCGCGGACAAGCTGCCCGGCTCGTTCCTGCTGTTGACCTCGCTGCATGCCGGCACGCCGCGCAACCTGCCGCATTACTCGACGTCGAAGGCGGGGCTTGCGATGCTGGTGAAGGAACTGGCCAAGACGTTCGGCCGCTTCGGCATCCGCGTCAATGCGCTGGTGCCCGGCGCAATTGCGGCCGGCGGCTTCGTCGCCGATCCCGCGCTGGCAAAGCATATTCCACTCGGCCGGCTCGGCGAAGCCAATGACCTCGCGCCGCTGGCGCTTGCGGTGCTGTCAAACCGGATCTCGGCCTATGTCACCGGTGCGGCGATCGTGATCGACGGCGGCCTGTCGCTGACGAACTGGTTCGCGCCGCCGGAGTTGGGAGAATTATAGATTTGTAGGATGGGTTGAGCGCAGCGAAACCCATCGATTTCATACGCGGAGCGATGATGGCTTTCGCTTGCGCTCTACCCATCCTGCGAAAACTCGCAGGCTACCGGGCGCCTTGATGTTTCGCGTGCCATTTCGGACCGGGCCCGCGCATGTAGTGCATCTCGGGGCGATAGGGCGCGCGGGCAAGGTCGAAGAGCCAGTGCCAATGGACCACGATTTCCATCATACGTCGGAGCAGCCGTTGCATCACCGGCATGGCGACCTCAATGCAGCTTGCCGAGCATGGATGAAAACGGCAGGACGAAGATTACGTTGTTGAGATCGTCACTGACATGCAGCGTCCAATCGCGCCAGTCTTCCGGGCCTTGCCCAGCAATCAGCGAATGTACGGCGCGGGCGGCACGGTCGCGCACCTCGGACATGTTTCCGACAGGGGTGCCGCGCTGGTCGACGCATACACCGTCGGAACTGGCGTAGTGGAAATAGACTTTTGCCATGCTCGAATCCCGCGATAGCGAATCAGCGGTGAGAAATAGCAGGCGAAAGATCGGCTCGATATGCGGTTTGACTACGTACGGGATACTACGGGGACGTGCGCCGACCCCGAGGGAACCACGCACTGCGGATGAATTTTTTCGAAATTATCCTTTGCGGTGGAAGGAACGAGACTTTCGGTTCGGCAGTTTCAAGCGTGAGCCGCGGGAGAATCGAAACGATGCGGCCTGGGCTGGTGGAACCTGGGAGAGCGACATGATGTCGGAAATGCAGATCCACACGATTGCACGCCAGATGATGGAGAAGCATGGCCTCACGGCGATCGCGCAAGCCGCCCGCAATGCGCTGGCCTGCGAGGGCAAGGGCGACGCCGAGGAAGCCAGGGAATGGCGGCACGTCGAGGACGCCATGAAGATGATGCGGGGACCGCATCAGAGCTGAACTCCGCGACACTTGACTGCCTTGCGCGAAGCGACGCCGACCGCGCACATGCGCGACCGGCAATGTTTAACAGCTGTTAACGAAGCGGCATCGGTGGACGCACCACCGGTTCGCCGTCGTCGGCAATCGTTTGTGCGGGCGGGGCCGGCGCTGCCATTTGTGGCGGCGGGGGTGGAGCGGCGGCCAGTGGCGCGGGCGCGTAGGTCGAAACGACCGGTTTCGGCTTACGTACGGGCGGCGGCGCAGCGGGGCGCTGTGCGGGCGGCGGCGTCAGCGCCGATACTCTGGGCCGCAGGCTTGGCTCGGCGGGCCTGGTTTCAGCCGCCTTGGCTTCCAAAGCTTTGGCCTCCGACGCCTTGGCAAATTCACGTGCCATCTGCGACTGGCTTGCCTTGAGTTGCGCGATCGTGGCTTTCAATTCCTCGACCTGCTGGCCCATCGCGGCGAGATCCTGCGCCATTGACTGCAACTGGTTTGCTTCCGCAGCAGGGGGCGTCGCAGCGACGGCGACCGGGGCCGGTTGATCCGTGGCGGCTGCCGCTGCCGGCTGTTGTGCGGGCACCTGATCCGCGGTGTTAGCCTGGACGGCCGAAGCGCTCGGCTGCTCTGCCGCGATCGATCCGGTGGCCGAAGGCAAGGCCGCCAGCACGAAAGGCGGCGCCCATTCGACGGCCATCGCCTTGGCCTGATCGCCATATTGCTGCCAGCCCGCGGCAGCCGTGGCGCCCAACAGGGCGAGCGCCGCCATCACCACGCGCTTTACCCATTTGGACATGGGCTGAGCGCCGACTGGCTTGAGACCATCCACCTTGATCTCGCTCGATCTCACATTCTCAACCGGGATGTCGCCCACGTCCGGCGCGCGGAACGCCGGTTCGACCTGAGGAATGGGCGCACCGAGCGAAATCGGCGGCGCGACGTGCACCTGAGACGGCACTGAAGCGGCGCGCGGATCGTGTGCCAGCGGCGGCGACTTCTCGGCATGCGCGGCCAGCAGCGTTTCGATCGCAAACACGTCGTGCGGATCGGTCTGTTTGGTTGACGTAGATTGCATTGGCGGTCCCTTGCTCAGTCCAATGTCACCCGCAACGGGGCGGCGAGCATGCTTTGCGGCTTGAAATTCTGCGCGGAAAGCCTTGTCCAAGCCGCCACACGGCCAGCGAGGTTTGACCAAAGCAAGGCGAACTCGTGGAGAGGTTGCGGCTGTGGGTTCCGAGTCGTGGAACCGGAACGCAAAAGCGGCAGGAATATAAGGGATTTTTGAATTTGGCGCAGAGTGCGCCGGGCGCCGGCGTCTGCCGTCAGCCTACAGCGTAACGCCTGCGATGCCAGCGCGATGTCTGGCGTGCCATTTCGGGCCGGGGCCGCGCATGTAATGCCGCTCGGGACGATAGGGGTCGCAGGCGCGCTCGATCAGGCGGTGACAGCGCGCCACGATTGCATCAAGGAGGCGAAGCAGCAGCATGGCAGCCTCTCAGTGCGGTTTGCCGAGGACGAAGGCGAACGGCAGAATGAAGAGCTCGTCGTCGAAATCGTCGCTGACGTGGACCACCCAGTCGCGCCAATCTTCCGCGTCGCGTCCCATGATCAGCGACCGAACGAGGCCGGCTGCGCGATCGCGCGCCTCGGCCAAGTCGCTCACCGCTTCGCCGGAGCGATCGATGCGGACTTCCCGGGAATTCGAGCAGTGGAAATAAACCTGGGTCATGCTGGCCTCCTCATAGCGAGCCGTTCCTATGGGTACGAAGCTAGCCCGAGAAGGTTTTGTGCTTCCGTGATGAAGCTCACAGTGGATCGATAGGATTTTCTTAATTCTGCAGTGGTGAACTTTTAGGCATGGAATTGCAGCGGAACCGGACCTCCCGAGCCGGCAGTTGCAAGAGAGGCCGGCGGCGTAATGCCCGCCGGCCTTTTCTCTTTTCACGAAGCCCACCCGTGAAAAATCACGGCGCCGTGAAAGCGGTTTCGGGAACCAGCATCTGATCTTGTCCGTTCGTTCTCATATTCAGATGGAGGACGGACGATGAGGAAACTGACACTGTTTGGCGCGGTCGCGATTTTGGCGACGGCGCTGGCGACTCCCGCGATGTCGCAGGAGGCCACCCAGGAGCCCGGCATGATCGGGTTCAATTACCCGAACTCGAACTATCTGCGCGGCGGATATGGCGTGCGCACGCCGAGCCGCCATGACCACAGCTACTATTACGGCGGCGGCTACGGGCCTCGCGCCTATTACGGCCCCGGGCCGGCTGGCGTCGCGGTCGGCATCGCCGCCGGAACGGCCGCCGCCATTGCAGGCGCGCCGTACTACGATTCCTACGGCTACTATGAGGGGCCCGGTTACTAGTAGAGCTGATCGCCACTGCAACGAAGCGGCCGAAAGGCCGCTTTTTTGTTGGCCTTTCGTGCGTGCCCGAAAGAGAGCAGGGGAATATCCGGAGCGATTGCGTCATTAGCCGCAAGCTCGGGCTCTTGCATGGCGGGTGGCCGCATGGTTCGACTGCATCCTCCAATGTCAGGAGGCGCAGGCGTCATGGGAAATCGCATTCTCGTCCTTTACGGCTCCTATCGGTCCGACCGCATGGGCATCCGGCTTGCGCAGTTCATCGTCGAGGGATTTGCCGCGCGCGGCGACGACGTCGAACTGATCGACGCCAAGGCGATCGGGCTGCCGATGCTCGACCGGATGTACAAGGAGCATCCGAAAGGCGGCGCGCCGGCTGCGCTCGAAAAACTCGCCGAACAGATCCGCACCGCCGACGGTTTTGTGTTCGTCACCGGCGAATATAATTGGGGCATGCAGCCGGGGCTGAAGAACCTCACCGATCATTTTCTCGAAGAGTGGTTCTGGCGCCCCGCCGCGATCGCGAGTTATTCCGCCGGCCGCTTTTCCGGCGCGCGCGCAGCTCTCGCATGGCACGGCACGCTTTCGGAAATGGGCATGGTAGTCATCTCGAGCTCGATCGCCGTCGGGCCGATCGCGCAGACACTGACTGAGGATGGCAAGCCGATCGGCGAGGGCGGCAAGGCGCTATCGCACGCGTTTCCGCGCTTTGCCGATGATCTTGCATGGTGGATGGAGGCGGCAACGGCGCAGCGGGAAAAGAAGAAGCCGCCATATTGAGAACGAACCGTTCCTCGCCGCGTTTGCAACGCAATAATGGCGGAAGCGCTCCCACTTTTCGCCATGCCCGGACAGCAGATTGCGCGGCACCTGCCATCTTCTCTCTTCTCCCTTGCTGTCGCGGGCCGCTTGTCCGCTCGGTTTCTGGAAACACTGATGTCGCCCAAGAACGCGCGCTGCGGTCTGCTTGTTGTGGCTGTCATGGCTGCGCTCGGCGGATCGGTGGCCGTTGCGCAGAACCTGGACCGGGGTAAATCGGCAAAAAAATTATTTGCTGAAAGCTGCGTGACCTGCCATCGCAGCCCGCGCGGCCTTGCCAAAGAGCGCTTTAAACTCACGCTCTATCTGTTTCTGCAAAAACACTATTCCAGCGATTCGACTTCGGCCTGGGCGCTGGCGTCCTATCTGGAATCCGTCGACAGCGGAAAGCGCGTCGCGGCGAAGTCTGCAGCCAAAACAGGGGCTTCGCGGACACGCTTACTACGGCCGCCGGCGCCGGTGCCGGTGCGCTAGGGCAACAGTCACCACTTGCTCACCGCGACGCTACGAAATTTCCTCAGACTTGCCATCTTTTCGACCTTTGCCGGCCTAGCATCCTAGGCGTGCGTGTGGCGGGGAGTAACGACGATGGTGGTGGCTGAACTCAAGACCAAGGTGGAAAAATACGAGACCAAGGCCTCGCGCTGCGAGCAGCAGGCGCGGGAAGCGACCGACAAGGCAGAGCAATCGTTTTACGAAGTGCTCGCCGGCTATTACGGAAGCCTGGCCACTGATTTCCGCAAAATTCTCGAGAAGCGGCTGGTTGCGTAAGCGGCTGTCGCCGCTACTTCCGCGGCATCGCTTTGCTTCGTTCGGCTAGTTTCACCATCACTTGAAGCGCGTGATTGGTCGGCGTCGGTACGCCGAGCTCTACACCCTTGCGCACCACATGGCCGTTGAGAAAGTCGATCTCGCTGGGTTTTCCGCGCGCGAGATCCTGCGCGGTGGATGATTTTTGCTGCGGCATCATGGTCGGGATGTTGAGGATGTTGGCGAGCAGATCCTCCGGCAGCGACACGCCGTTCGCACGGGCGACCGCGATGGCTTCCTGCACTGCGCGCGTGACGACATCCCTTGCGCCCTCGACTTCGAGCATCGGCCCGTAGGAAATATCGGCGACCGCAGACAGCGCGTTGAACGCGCAGTTGATGACGAGCTTGCTCCACAGCGTGACCTCGATGTCGTCGGATATCGTGGTGTGGACGCCGGCGGCTTCCAGCGTTTGCGCCAGCGCTTGGCTCGCGGCAGAGGGACCGATCGCAAGGTCGCCGCCGCCGTGATGCCTGATGTGGCCGGGCCCGGCCATCTCGCTGCCGACATAGACGACGGCGGGAATGACGGCCTGGCCGATGACCGCGGCGAGACGCTGCGCGTTGTCGACGCCGTTCTGCAGGCTGAGCACGGATGTGTCCGGCCGTAGGTGTCCAACGAGCGCGCGACCGGCCTGCTCGGTGTCGGCCGATTTTACGCAACAGAGCACCAGATCTGGCGGGGCGAGCGCCGTCGTATCGGTTGCGGCCTTGGCGGGCAGGTGGCCCTTGAACGTCTTCAAGTCCAGCAGCAGGCCATGCGTGTTGATGGCGTCCACATGCACAGGACGGCCGACGAACGTCACGTCATGCCCGGCCCGCAGCAGCAGCCCGCCGTAATAACACCCGACCGCTCCGGCGCCGATGACCGCGACTTGCATGCTTTTCTCCGTTCGACTGATGCCCGCGAGCGAGATGGCCAAGGGGCGCGCCAAGCGCGGCCGATAACAGCGCGCAACTTAACCCGCCGATCAGTCGGGAACGAAGGGCGGATTACGTTCTTCTGCTAACTATCTGGCTTTTCACCATTAATTGAGATCCGGGAGTTGCATTGTTGCAATGCAATAATGGAATATCGCAATGCAGCAAAAGAAGTCTAGATTGCGGGTTCGAATCCTTGTCATCCGGAGAACTGAAGTGAAGACTTCACCTTTCGATCGCTGTCGCCGCCGCAATCTCGACGGCGGTTGCCACTGCTGGTTTTGCGGCGGAGTTGCCGAGCTATGAAGTAAAGGGACTGCAGATATCGGCCGTGCAGGTTCGCGTGCTGGGAGCTGCTGATGTCAGGGAGCAGTCACCGGCGCTGACCTCCACAGTCACGGCACATCAGCTCAGCGTCCTGACACCGCGGAAGACACGAACGGCTGAGACCGCCGCACCGACCCCGACGACCGGTCGCGCCATTCGCTGACCGACATCCGCATCATCGTCTAAGCAAAAAGCCCGCGATTTCGTCGCGGGCTTTTTGTCTTGGTGGCTCATCCGGCTTTGCAGGGGATGGGTTAGCGGGTGTTCGCGTTGGCTTCTTTCAGGTAACGTTGTCCCATGAGCGAAACCGAGACTTTGTTTGCGGCCCTGCGCCAGTCGTCCGACGAAGCCGTTGTCGACATGCTCTCGCACATGGTGCGGGATGCCCCGGATCATGCGTTGAACAAGATGAATGCGCTTGATCTCGCACGCACGGCTGGCCTCGACGAAGAGCGGGTCATCGCAGCATTCCTGAATGCGGTCGGGCTCGGCATGTTCGAGATGACGTGGAACGTGATGTGCCCGAGCTGCGCCGGGGTTCTGTCCGCCAACAAGAGCCTGAAGACGCTCGATCGTACACAGTATAATTGCGCCTTCTGCGCCGCGGGCTATGAGACGACACTCGACAATCTGGTCGAGGTGACGTTCACGGTAAGCCCGCGCGTACGGAAGATCGCGGCCCATAGTCCCGACGAACTGTCCGCCGCCGAATATTATCGCCAGATCTTCTGGAGTTCGGCGATCGACCTTCCGGCCGATCTGGAGAAGCTGCTGGACGACGTCACGCTCGAAATCGTCGATCTGCCGGCAGGCGAGCGGGCCATCCTTTCCCTGCAGGTGCCGCAGGGCACCTTGATCGTGTTCGATCCCGTGACGCATGCGGCGCAGTTCCTGGAGGTCAGCGGCGAAGAGACCAGCGAGCGCCAGAACCTGTCGGTGATCTTCAACAAGATCCAGGTTCCCGTCGACACCGTTGCCTTGCGCCCCGGGCCGCTGCGCCTCGCCCTGGACAACCGCACCGACGGCCGCGTGTTGCCGGCGGTATGGGTGACGAACCCGGCGCTGGACGACCTGCTGAAGCGCCGCAAGTCGGTTCTCACGGCAACGCGGCTGCTCACCAATCAGACGTTTCGCGATATCTACCGGACCGACACGCTCGCCATCGGCCAGCGCCTGAAGATCCTGAGCCTGACGTTCCTGTTCAGCGATCTCAAGGATTCCACCGAGCTCTACGAACGGGTCGGTGATCTCACGGCTTTCGATCTCGTCAATGAGCATTTCAGGCTGCTGCAGGAGATCATCGCGTCCGAAAGAGGGGCGGTCGTGAAGACCATCGGCGATGCCATCATGGCGACCTTCGAGACGCCCGACCGCGCCATTGCGGCAGCGATCCGCATGCGCGAAGCGATGAGCGATCTTGGCGCCGGGCGTCAGCATCAGAGCCTGCGCCTGAAGATGGGCATCCATGAAGGCTCATGCCTCGCCGTCACCCTCAATGGCCAGCAGGATTATTTCGGCCAGACGGTCAATATCGCCTCCCGCGTCCAGGGCCTTGCGGCCTCACGCTCGATCGTGGTGACGGAGCAGGTGGTGGAGAACGCGCATGCGCGGGCGCTGCTCGAGACCAGCGGGCTGAAGCCTGTGCCACGGCGCGTGGCGTTGAGCGGCATCGCGGACAAGGTGTCGGTCTACGAGATTTCCTGAGCGCGTAATATTTTTCGGAGAAGTCGCCATGAACAAGCCTTCGCCCGTCAACCCGCCCGAACTCCGATCGACTTTCGTCGCCGCCTCGTCGATGCCCTGGCAGCCAACGGAGTTCGACGGCATAGAGATGAAGATCCTCTACAAGGACGATGAGGGGCGCTCGACCATATTGTTCAAGATGGCGCCCGGCGCGGTCGTGCCGCTGCACGAGCACACGGCGCTCGAACAGACCTTCATGCTCGAAGGATCGCTGGAAGATGCGGAGGGCAGCTGTGGCGCGGGTGACTTCGTGTGGCGGCCGGGCGGCAACATCCATGTCGCGCATGCCCCGAACGGCGCGATGTTCCTGTCCGTGTTCAATCGCCCGAACCGCTTTTTCGATGGAACGAAGTTTTTCACGGCTGAAGAACGCAGGTAGAGGCGAGGCGGTCGGCCGAAGCCGTAATCCGCCGCCTTGAATACCTCGACGGCGAATTACGCTCCGCTGATCCGCCCTACATCCTGCGAGCTGTGACGCAATCACCACACTCGAACGGAATCGCGCTGGGAAAACCGTGCCCGATCGCATCTGGCCACGCTTCCGCCCGGATTCGGGCCCGCCATTGCCCCGTGTTGGTTTTCGGCTTGGGCTGGGGCGCGAGCGGGGGATTGCAACATGTCTTCCATTGGCTGCACCAGTACTTCGTGCGTCGACGTCAGAGCCGGCCGTACTCAATTTGAAGCGTCGTTGGTTCCGGCCGTGCGTGCAGGGAATTTCATACGGCTGCTGGCTGTCACGCTCGCAGCCGCATCGCTGGCGGCTTGCGCGCAGTCCTCGGTCGTTACCCAAAAATCCGAACTTCGCGCTGTCAGGCAGGCGTCGCTCGACCACGATCGTACGACATCGCCCGTGAGGCGCGTGGCCGCCGTGAGAAGGCATACGCCGTTCGCGCCGCGCAGGGATGCGGGCGACGTCAAAACGGCTTCGCATGGGGTTGCAAGCTACTACACCGAGGGCACGAAGACGGCGAGCGGCGAAAGGTTCAACACGCTCGAGATGACCGCCGCCCATCCGACGTTGCCGTTCGGCACCAAGCTGCGCGTGACAAACGTCGAGAGCGGTCGCTCGGTGATGGTGCGGGTCAATGACCGCGGTCCCTATGTCCAGGGCCGTGTCGTCGACGTCTCCTATTCCGCCGCCGACGCGCTGGGGATGGTGGGGAAGGGTGTCGCCAAGGTCAAACTCGACGTCGTGCAGTAGCGGGTAGCGCGCGGGCTACTGGTTACTCCCAAGGATGTTCGACAGAGCCGACAGCAGCCGGTCGATCTGCGCGTCGGTGCCTACGGTGATCCGCAAGTAATCGGAGATGCGCGGCGCAGAAAAATGACGGACGATCACCGCGCGTTCACGCAGCGCGGCGGCAAGTGCCGCGCCCTCGTGCGCCGGATGGCGCGCGAAGACGAAGTTGGCGGAAGAGGGCAGCACGTCGAAGCCGAGATTATTCAATCCGTGCGTCAATCTCTCTCGTCCCTCGATCACACACGCGCGGCTCTCTTGAAAATACGCTTCGTCTTTCAGCGAGGCGATGGCGCCGGCCTGGGCGGGCCGGCCGAGCGGATAGGAGTTGAAACTGTCTTTTACGCGGGTGAGCGCCTCGATCAGGTCGGCGTCGCCAATCGCATAGCCGACCCGCAGGCCCGCCAGCGCCCGCGACTTCGACATGGTCTGAACGACCAGAAGATTAGGGTGAGCGGCGACCAGCGGGATCGCGGTCTCGGCGCCGAAATCGACATAGGCTTCGTCGATCACGACAGGTGCATCGGGATGGTCTTGCAGCAGCGTCGCAATCTCGGTCCGCGACAGCGCAACGCCTGTCGGCGCGTTCGGATTGGGGATGATGATTGCGCCGGCCGGCCGGCGATAATCGGCGATTTGAATTCGCATGGCCTGGTCGAGCGGCACGGCTTCATACGCGATGCCGAACAGGCGGCAATAGACCGGATAGAAGCTGTAGGTGATGTCGGGGAACAGCAGCGGTGCATCGTGCTTCAGCAGCGCGGCGAAGGCGTGGGCCAGCACCTCGTCCGAGCCGTTGCCGACGAACACCTGCTCGGGGCGCACCTTGTGGTATGCGGCCAAGGTGGCGCGCAAGGCTGACGCCTGCGGGTCGGGATAGAGACGCAGCGTATCGGCCGCCTCTTCGCGAACGGCTTCCAGCGCGCGCGGGGACGGGCCGAACGGGCTTTCATTGGTGTTGAGTTTCACCAGCTCCGCGATATGCGGCTGTTCGCCCGGTACATAGGGTTTCAGGTCGCGCGTCAGGCTGCTCCAGAAGCGGCTCATTTGTTGTCCTGATAGTAGCCCGGATGGAGCGAAGCGAAATCCGGGGCGGTGTTGGTGGAGTGATCCCGGATTGCGCTGCGCTCCATCCGGGCTACGGGGTTATCGCGATACATTCGAATTCGCGCTTTGGATGAACGAGCTGTTCCGCACTCTCGATAATACGCATTTCTTCGGTGCCACTCGCAGCCGTGCGTTCCAATACCGCAAAGATGGCGGAAGCAGCGTGGCTGAGCGCATCTGATGTGCTCGATCCACCAACGCGCGCGGCGACGAGCAGCGCGGCGAACAAATCGCCGGTGCCGTTCGGGCTGATCGGCAGTTTTGGCGTGCGCACGCGCCAGGCATGGTCGCGCTCGACGGCGACGCTCTCGATCTCACCGCCAGGTGTATCGGCCAGCTCGGCGCTGGTGACGACGACGGTGCCACGCGCCATGAACGCGCGCGCCGCCTTTATGAGCTGATCGATCGTGGCCGCCTTCGCGCCGCTCAGCCATTCGAACTCAAAATGATTGGGCGTGACGATGTCGGCGAGCGGACACAGCAGGTCGCGCACCAGCGGTGGGATGTCGGCATGGACGAACAGGCCGCGGTCGCGATCGCCGAGCACGGGATCGCAGCAATACAACAACGACGGATTTTTCGCCTTGGCGCGCGCGACGAAATCCGCGACCACCGTGGCGTTGCCGGCAGAGCCGAGATAGCCGGACAAAATCATTTGCGCGGCATCGACCGCGCCGCGCTCCTCGATCCCGCGCAGCAGATCGCCCAGCAATTCCGCATCGACCGCGCGGCCGCGGATGGTCGGATAGCCCGGCCGGTTGCTCAGCAGCGTGGTCGGCACCGCGACCACATCGATGCCGTGCATCTGCATCGGAAACACCGCGGCGCTGTTGCCGACATGGCCGAAAGCGACCTGCGATTGAATTGAAATGACGTTCATGTTTCGTCTGGGGATTATCTGATTTGCCGGTGCGGGAACCCGCCGAGGTTAACACATTGGTTATTTGTTTGCGGGCATTTTCACAACCTCATTCAACAGGGAGGCACCATGTCTGACGTCACCATCCCCGGCGGCAAGATCCGTTCGTTCGTCGAGCGGGTCGAGAACATCGACGGCGAATTGGCCGAGCTGAACGAGCAGAAGAAGGAAGTGTTCGCCGAGGCCAAGGGCGAAGGCTTCGATGTGAAGATCCTCAAGGAGATCATCAAGCTGCGCAAGCAGGACCAGGACGAGCGCGACGAGCACGAGAGCCTGCTCGATCTCTACATGCGCGCGATGGAAACCGCATCGGAGGAGAAAGTCGCGAAAGCGGCCTGAGCTTGGGTCCACGACCATCCATCTCCGTCATGGCCGTCCCGGCCATCCACGTCTTTGCGGCTGCAACGCTCTCAAGTCGTGGATGCCCGGGACAAGCCCGGGCATGACGAGACTGGTGTGGCGTTGAGAGGCCACCACGCTCGTCAGACCTGCTGGCGCGTGGGTTGAACGCGCCTGCCGGCCGCGTTAAGCGTCCGTGATGGGCGAGCCGGACGGCGGCGGTAAAATTCCAGCGCGACAATCGCAAGCGAAGCCGGCCCTGCTCGGGGTTGCGTGCGGCGCGGGCGCTGCGCTGTGCTGGGCGCTCGGATTCGTGGCGACGCGGCACGGGCTGAAGATCGGGTTCACGCCGCCCGATCTGCTGATGCACCGCTTCCTGTGGTCGGGCATCGTATTCCTGCCGCTGGTGCTGCGCGCCGGCATAGGCAATCTCGGCGGCATCGGCTGGGGCCGCGGCCTGATGCTGATGGTGCTGGGCGGACCCGTGATGTCGCTCATCAGCTATACCGGTTTTCTGTTCGTGCCGCTTGGCCACGGCAGCGTGATCCAGCCGTCGAGTGCGACGCTCGGCGGCTTGCTGCTGGCGGCGGTGTTCCTGCGTGAACGGGTGCCGCCCTCGCGCGTCGCGGGCGCGGTCGTCATCGTCGGCGGCCTTGCGGTGATCGGCGCGGAGTTGATCGGCCATATCGGTTCGCACGGCGTGCTCGGCGATCTATTGTTCGTGATGACCGGCTTGATGTTCGCGGTGTTCGGTACGCTGCTGCGGCACTGGCGCGTCAACGCGTTCTCGGCGGCGACCGTCATCAGTGCGCTGTCGCTGGCGCTGCTGCCGCTTTATGTGGTGTTCAGCGGCTTTGCCCGCATCGCGGCGTTCGGCTGGGCCGAGAACGCACTGCAGGCGCTGGCGCAAGGCATTTTGGCCGGACCCGCGGCGCTCTATCTGTTTGCGTTCTCGATCCAAACCATCGGCGTCGCGCGCGCCGCGGTGTTTCCCGCCACCGTGCCGGCGCTGACGATTCTCAGCGGATGGCTGTTGCTCGGCGAGCCGCCGACCGCATTGCAGGCGGCGGGGCTGGTGATGGTGCTGTTTGGATTTTATCTCGCGCAGCGGCAGCGATAGTGCGCGTGTTGCTGCGCACGGCGCAGACAGCACCAATACGAAATGAACCTGTTGTTAAGAATCGTTGCACGCTGATTTGAGCGATTCCGATTCGTTCTTTGAGAACAAAATGGAGTCGGACGGAGAACGAAGCTGATGAGCGGATCATGCTCCGCTCATCAGAATCGCGCGTCGGGTTGATCTATCGCGTGCGCGTTGCTTATCGGCAGGAATGCGTCCTGCCGTCGTAGCCACGATACGTGCCTGACGACGCACTGTAGGTGCGGAAGCTGGTGCAGAGCATGACCATGGTGCGCTCGCGCGGCTTGCGGGCCGCGCTGGTCCGTTGCACCGGTTTGCCGTGCTCGGCGCCTACGCTGCGGGAAGCGAGCCTTGCAGGTTTGGCGACGGGTTTCTTCTTCAGGACAGGCTTGTCGTGCGCGACGGTCGCCTTTTTTCCGGAAGGCGTCGGCTTGTCTTCGACAACCGCAGGCTTTGCCGGGATGGTCGACGTCTGCTCCACGACGGCTGGTTTTTCGGTTGCGGCTGCCGGCTTTTCCTCGACGGGGGCGGGCTTGGTCTCGGCGGCGACCGGCTTCTCTTCGACGGCCGCGGGCTTGTCCTGCGCGACGGCGGGTTTTTCCTCGACAGGCGCGGGCTTCTGCTCGACGACA
Organism: uncultured Alphaproteobacteria bacterium; assembly: GCA_963742935.1. Lineage (GTDB taxonomy): Bacteria > Pseudomonadota > Alphaproteobacteria > Rhizobiales > Xanthobacteraceae > Bradyrhizobium. The sequence goes on from CAVUOI010000009.1 coordinate 137,753, forward strand.
GCAGGCTTTTCTTCTGCTGTCGGCTTCTCCTCGGCGGCTGCCGGCTTTTCCTGCGCGATGACAGGTTTTTCTTCGGCGACCGCCGGCTTCGGCTCGGCAATTGCGGGCGGTTTTTCTTCCGCGGCGGCCGGCGCTGGAGTGTCGGTAGCCGATGTCTGCGCGAGCGCTTGCCCGCCTGCCATCATGAACAAGACGCAGCAAAGCACGCCGGCGCGCGCGGCGACGGTCGATAAAACTGACAAACGCATGGAATGATACTCAGCTGAAGTGGACCCCACGAAAGTTCCACACGCATTTGCGGCAAGTCTGTGATCAGGACCGGGCTTTCGCACGCGACAAAGCGCATCAGGCGGCGAGTGTGTGCCGGCGGCTACAGCTTGCAACTTTTGAGGGTACGACGTTGATCGACTAGCCGGACACGAGCGCGCACCACGACTGCCCCTGCGGATCCCGCACCCGGAATTGAATGGCGCCCGGGCGTTCGGCTCTTTATGCTGAACCAATGTCACGGCTCGTCTGTCTGTTCACCGCTATCGCGCTCGCAATGGTATCGGCCGCGGCTTCCGCCGCCCCGGCGCAGAAGCGGGCGACGGCGCGCTGGCATGGCCATGGTTTTCTGCCGGGTTACCAGCAGCCGCTGAATAACAGCGCTCCGCTGTACAAGCAGAAGGACGCGCTGCGCCGTCTGGCCCGCCAGAACCGGCGGCCCTGGTACATCGACCCGGTGCCCGGCTATTACGACTGGAACGGCGACCCGCGCTATTTCGGCCGGCCCGGCTTTTACGGCGGCCGCTACAATGGCGGCAGTTTTGGCCCGTGCTGGACGCGGACGCCGATCGGGCCGGTGTGGAATTGCGGCTGATATACCGGCGCGGCGGATGACGCTGCGCTGATCCGCCCCGTCTGCTCCCCTTGACAACGTGCCGCGCCGCCGCCGGAATGCGGATAGCGCAATAAGCGCCAGCGTCGCGGCGTCACGCCCGGCGCATCAAAAAACAATGGGGAGGGGTTGCGAATGTTTCGCCAGATAATCCGCCATGCCAGAAATATGGTGCTTGCCGTGCTCGCGGCCGCAAGCCTCATCGGCGCCGGCAGCGCGCAGGCCGCTTTCCCGGAGCGGCCGGTCACGCTGATCGTGCCGTGGGCCGCCGGCGGCGGCACGGATGCGGTGGCGCGCCAGATCGCCATCATGCTGGAGCGCGATCTCAAGCAGCCGGTGAACGTCGTGAACCGCACCGGCGGGTCGGGCGTGGTCGGCCACCAGGCGATCGCGACCGCGGCACCGGATGGTTACACCTTCGGCCTCATCACGCTCGAAATCACCCTGATGCACTGGGCGGGGCTGACCGATCTCACCTTTGAGAAGTTCACGCCGCTCGGGCTGGTCAACCAGGATTTTGCCGCGATCCACGTCAAGGCGGACAGCCCTTACAAGAACGTCAAGGAGCTGTTCGCGCATATCAAGGCGAACCCGAACAAGCTCACGGCCTCAGGGACAGGGCAGGGCGGCAGCTGGCATGTCGCGCTCGCCGGGTTGATGCAGGCCGATGGCGTTTCGCCGACCACGATCCGCTGGGTACCGTCCACGGGCGCCGCGACCGCGCTGACGGATCTGGCGGCCGGTGGCATCGACTTCGTCGCGTGCTCGATGCCGGAAGCCGAGGCGCTGATCAAGGCCGGGCGCATCCGCAGCCTCGTGTTCTTCTCGCCGAAACGCGCGCCGAATTTTGCCGACGTGCCGACCACCGACGAGGCGACCGGCCACAAGTTTCACAAGGGGGTCTGGCGCGGCTTTGCGGCGCCAAAAGGCCTGCCGCCGGAGATTGCCAAGACGTACGAGACCGCGATCAAGAAGGCCTGGGACAGCGACGAGTTCAAGGAATTCATGACCCGGCGCGGCTTTGACATGATCTATCTGGACGCCGCGAAGTACGGCGAGTTCATGAAGGCGGACGACGAGGACAACGGCAAGGCGCTGAAGTCGCTCGGCCTGGCGAAGTGAGGGGACGGAAACAAAAACAGCGAAAACAACCCCATGCACAGTAGCGGCCAGGGCGGGCTGGCGCGAAAGTGCTGCCGCCCTAAGCCGTTCATTGTGTTGCGAAAATCGTCGCCTCAATCCCCAGACCACGGCGGCGGTCGCGGACGTCGCAATCAGGTGCTTCAACGCGTGTCCGCTGACGCAGCCGGGCGCGGCCGCGATCTCGTGGTCGAACACCTCGGCCAGCTTGGCCGGACGCCGCGGCAGGGCCGGTAAGTACTCCTCATGGTGAGGAGCGCGGCACGCGCGTCTCGAACCATGAGGCCACAGACGGGCCTGCATCCTTCGAGACGCCCGCTCTGCGGGCGCCTCAGGATGAGGATTTAAAGGGGGGTGAGCCCTCTGACCGAACTCGACTTTTGGTTGTTAACCATCGAGTGCTGTGCAACCGGCTCCGGGTTCCTACGGCCGATCCTGTCCTTGCGAGAGATGGCCCGCATCTGTACGTTGCGCTGCGGAAGAGTTAATTTTGCGTAAACGGATCAGGTAAAATGACCGCAGTTCGTAGCGTGGTGTCGGAAGCAGGTGCGGAGCGGAAAACGCCACCGGGCGTGGTGGTCGAAGGCCCGCTGGTCGACGCCAAATTTCGCGATTCCTACATCGCGTTCGCGCTGATGGTCGGCGGTTCGATTGCAGCGCTGATCTGGGCCTTCTGGCAAGGCATCGGCTGGGTGGAGGTTTCGGTCTTCGCCGGCACGTTCGTGATGAGCACGATCGGCATCGGCTTCATGCATCGCTACTTCGTCCACCGCAGTTTTCGCTGCGGTCCTGTCATGCGCACGATCCTCGCCGCGATCGCCACGATGGCGGTGCAGGGCTCGGTGCTGAAATGGGTCTCCAACCATCGCCGGCACCATCTGCACTCCGACAAGCCCGGCGACGTCCACAGCCCTTATTATGACGGCGAAGGCGAAGCCCATCCCAGCTTCTTCAAGGGCATGATGTATGCGCAGGGCGGCTGGGTGTGGGACCAGGCCACCACCGACGGCGAATACTACGCCAAGGATATTCTGGCCGACCCGATCTCGATGTTCTTCACCCGGACGCGCTGGTATTGGTACGCGCTCTCGGCGGTGATCATTCCGGGCGCCATCGGCTACGCGTTCGGCGGCGTGCACACGATGATCGGCTGCATCCTGTTCGCCGGCCTGTTCCGCAGCTACCTCATGACCATGGCCACCTCGCTGGTCAACTCGGTCTGCCACAGCGACGGCCACTACGGCTACCGCCGCTTCGATACCCCTGACGGCACCACCAACGAACTGGTGACCACGCTCCTCACGTTTGGCGAAGGGCTGCACAACAACCATCACCGTTTTCCGCGCGATGCTTATTTGTCGCACGCCTGGTACGAGATCGACATCAACGGGCTGATCATTCTGGCGATGGGGAAGCTCGGGCTGGTGCACGATATTTTCGTGCCGGATCGCGTGTCCGGGGCAGGGGCTGTCGCCGGGAAGAAGTCGATCGACGGCGTTGCCGAGGATCTTGGGCCGTCGGGTGTGAGGTAGCCGGAGATCTGTAGGGCGGATTAGCGAAGCGTAATCCGCCGACCCGGCTGTTAAGGAGCGGCGGATTATGCCTTCGGCTAATCCGCCCTGCGCTGCTACTGCGGACAAGTCAGCCAATCTGTCCTAGGCTCTCCCGAACGAGAAAACGGGAGGATGCCATGGAACTGAAGCTCCATCACGTGAACTATTCGACCAAGGACGTTGGCGCGGTCGCGGACTTCTACAGATCTCTTTTCAACATGAAGCCGGTGCCGAGCTATGGCGATGCCCGGATCACGTCGCAGGGCTACGAGGGCAAGGTCGAGTTTCTCACCGACGGCACCACCGAGTTTCATATTTCGCCTCAGGATCTCGGCGTCGCGTTTCGCACCGGACAGAGCCTCAATCCGGTGGACCGCGGCCACATCGCGTTCCGGACCGACGATATCGAGGCGTTCAAGGCCATGTTGCGGGAGAAGAACATCCAGTTCGCCGATTACGGCGTCTGGGCCATGAGCGGCTGGTACCAGATTTTCCTGCAGGATCCGGACGGCACGATCGTCGAAGTACACCAGACCGATTACAAGGCGCCTGGCGCCTAGATCATGATGCGATGAAGGAATCGCATCATGATCTCATCTCTTTGTTTTTGAGCATGATCTCCGCGCAAACGCGTCCCGCGTTTGTCGCGAGGGAAAACCGGTGTCCACTTTTCCGGATCATGCTCTCCACTGGACACTGGAGCACACCATGCGCATCGGATGCCTCGGCGTCGGCAACATGGGCCAACCCATGGCGGGCAAGTTGCTCGACGGCGGCCACGAACTCTGGGTCTATGACGTCCGCGAGGAAGCCATGCTTCCGCTGCTCGAGCGTCAGGCGCGGCGGGCGGCCTCGCCGAAGGAATTGGCGGACGAATGCGACACAATCGTCGTCTCGCTGCCGACGCTCGAGATTTTTAGGCAGGCGCTTTCAGGACCCGACGGCCTGCTGGCGGGGAAGGCCATCAAGACCCTGGTCAACACCTGCACGGTCGGCGTGTCCTTCATCCGTGAGATCGAGCAGGAATGTGCGGCATCCGGCGTCGACGTCATCGACGTTCCGATCAGCGGCGGCGTCGCCGGCGCCAAGGCAGGCACGCTGGCCATGATGGTGTCTGGAAATCCGGGCACGGTATCCGGCCTGATGCCGATGTTGCAACTCTGGGGACAGACCATCATCATTGCCGGTGAGAGGCCGGGGGCTGCGCAGGTCATGAAACTCACCAACAATATGCTGTGTGCCGTTGCCCTCGTCGCCACGTCGGAGGCCATGACGATGTCGGGCAAAGCGGGCATTCCGGACGATGCCATGCTGCAAATTCTCAACGCCGGGACCGGCCGCAATTTTGCGACGACGCATATTTTTCCCAACGCCGTGCTGCCGCGCACGTTCGACTTCGGCGCCACCATCGAGATCCTCATGAAGGATGTCGATCTCGCCATCGAGCAAGGCGAGGAACTGGGCGTTCCGATGTGGGTGAGCCAGGCGGTGCGGCTGGTGCTCAAGCACGGCGTCTTTCAGGGGCGCGCTCAGCAGGACATGTCGCGGATTGTCGAGATCATCGAAGAAGGGGCGCGGAAGGCGTGACGGTAGCGCGAAGCGTAATCCGCCGCTCTCTCACGGCCGGTCGGCGGATTACGCTGGCGCTAATCCGCCCTACGCTTGCTGCGATATTGGTCGTCGCGATTTCTTCCATGTGCGATGGAAAGTAGCCCGCATGAGCAACGCGATATGCGGGTGCAAGTTGATGGAGCAGTCCCGCATGTCGCGTTGCTCATGCGGGCTACGTTTCCAGCTCTATCGCTTCGGTCTCCTCTGATAGACCCCTGAAAACGACACGTTGGCGCCGCCGCAATGGAGGTTGTCGCCGACGACCAGAAACTTGCCGACGAGCTGTGTGGTGACCTGGCAGTCGTTTTCGTCCGTGCCGTCGCCGAACTTCATTTTATCGGCGGAAGGTTTTGCGTCGTAATCGAGTTCGCCGGTGTGGGTGCCGGCGCCCGAACCCCAAATGGCCTCGCCCTTGATGGCGAGCGTGCCGGCCGCTTTCGATGTCGAGATGCGGATGACATTGTCGTACGCGCGCCACTCGCCGAGCCAATCCCGCATCGCCGGTGGTGGTGTGTCCGTCTGCCACGCCAGCCGGTCGGTCTCGATCCAGCCGACCGTCTCGGTGCCCTTGCGCGGTTGAAACCAGCTGCAGGCGAACTTGCCGAACGTTCGCGACACAAGGACTTCATCGCCCGGAATGACATAGGTTTTCAGACGACAGGCCGCATCGTCCGGGCAACGCTCGTTGTCATCGCCGTGGAAAGTGATCCTGTCGCCGGCCGCGCCCTTGATCTTCGCCAGCCTGTAGTTCGTGCTCTCGCGTGGAAAATATCCGTTCCGGCAAACATTGTCGGGGTTGCCCTTGAGCTGGGCGGAGGCGGGCGAGGCCTGGAGCAGGCTCCATGCGAGAAGTCCGAGCGAAGCCAGGACAAGGCGTCTCATCGGGGTTTGCCTTTCGGTTCGTTTCCCGCGGGCAGCGAGTAGGGCGGGTTAGCGAAGCGTAACCCGCCGACTTGGTCAGTTGGAATGGCGGATTACGCCTTCGGCTAATCCGCCCTACGCTTGCTTTCGCGCGAAGCGGGTTCGGCCCCCGCGCCGTCGCTGGAGCGACGAAGTGCATGCGGCATATCACAGAAGGACGGATTTGCTCGTGCTTTATGGACGGCGCCGTCACGGGCACCCGAGCGTCGGCATGAAGCCCGCGCGGGCTATTTAGCCGACGCATCACGCCAGCAAGGAGCAGGACAATGGGAGACGGAGTAACCGGTTCGACGAACGCCCCCGCCAATCAGCCGACCACTGCCGGCCGTAGCGGAGATACGTCTCAAGCGGACGCTGCAGCCAAAGCCAAATTCGGCGAGGCCCTCAAGCAGGAAAGCTGCCCTGAAGGACTGAGCCGGCGGCCCCAGGAGGGCTGCAACTACTTGCGTCCTCCGGCCGATCCGTTCCAGCCGTCGAAGCCCATACCCACCAAGATCGACGGCGATCCTGACCGCTTCAAAGGCCCCATGAGCCCCCGCTCTGAGGGAAATGACCTCTCGAAGCCCACTCCCAAGTTGCCCGATTCCTCCCTTCAGGTCCCGAAAGGTCCCTACCACACCGGTGGCCTCGGCAGTGGAGATGGGGCGCACATCGGCGGGTGGGAACGGACGTTCTGAACCTGACGGGATAGCGCGCGCCGTCATCGGGGCGAAAGTCATGGCGGCCTGTCCGGAGGACGACAAGTCACTCCGGCGAGGTTGTCAGGCGATTCGTCGGGATCGCCGGCGAGTTAAGTGCGCTGCACTGCCAGCGCAACTTCGTGAGGAACGCGTCGAAAGCGATGCGCGTCTCAACAGGTTCGACCGATCGCCCGATACAATCGGGATAGACAGACACCGAAGGGAAACGCAGATGGGAGTTGGAGCAACCGGCGAGCCAGGCGTGAGCATGAGGCTTGGCGATGACCATGCCGACAAGCAGAAGCAGGCAACACAGTTCAACAAGGAAATCGATCAGGCCAAAGAGGCTCCCGTTGATGATGCTGCGTCTGCGGAAAACGCGCCGCAGCGCAAAGCCATCGGGGGCTGGCCGACAACAGGGTCTCTTGTCACGATCCCGCAGTTTACCGACCAACAGATCTATGGCGAAACAGATGCGGCCTTAAAGAGGATCGACACACAGATCGCGGAGGACCGCGAGATCTCGAAGAGGCCTTATGAGAAGCGACTTCAGCATGCCCGGAACCGTGTGTCGGATGGTATGGATACCTGGGGCACCCCGAAGTACAACGCCACCAAGATGACGGGCGACATGGTTTGGAACTACGGCCGGAACAACACGTGGAAGAATGACCAGGGCCGAGAACTTCCGTTTTTTACCGAAGGTGAAAAAAAGGCAGTCTACGAAGATCAAAACTCGAAGCAACAGTGGGCCCAGCAGGAACAAAAAGAAGCTAACCAACGGGAGCTGACACGCGTTCAGATCGCGCGGGACGCACAGGTGAAGGCTGGGTTCGACCGGATTCGTTCTCCAGCAGCTGTCCTCCAGCCGTTTGCATTTGGGGCATTGGGTGCCCCCGTGTTTGCGGCCTACGCCGGCATCCAGACCGGCAAATCGGTCGGCGACGCCTACAATGCCTGCAAGAACGGACCCACGACGGAATGTCTTGCCGCCACGACGCACGCCGGGATCGCGATCGCGACCGACGTCTACGCATTAAAAGCAGGCGCGGCGGGCAAGGGGCCACAAGCAGGCGCCTCCGTTTCGGGCGAGATCGTCAACCGGAAACTGCCGGGTGGTGAGCCGCATGCGCCCGCGGAGCCGAAGGTGATCGTCGACCGCAGCGCCTACATGGTGGAGCCCGGCCAGGCGGGCATGTCGAAGGCGCTCGGACTGGATCCGTCGAAGACCCGCGTGGTCGCGAACGCGAGCGACGGGCAAGGTGCCGACTTCCAGGTGGTTGCGGGCGGCGCTACTGCGGCGACCAACTCGCAAAAGTCGCTGCCGCCGGGGGTAACGTACACGCAGCCAAAAGGTACCGGCACTGAACCTTATGGAGGCATCACCATCAAGCAGAGCGGAGACGTTCATGTGACGACGAGTACCCGCCCGGGGGGGCACCCTTCTCACCAGGACTTGATGAACGACCAGTTTGGCCGACTGAAAATCGGGGACAGGCGCTTTGGTATCCAGGGAGGCAAGGGGAGCGCGTTGGTCACGAAGACCTCGGGCTCTACGGGCTTCCCGACGCGGAACGACCTGCCGTCTATTCAGCGTGCATTGTCTGAAGCGGGGCGTCTAGAGGGCGCCATGGTTCACGTCGTCGAGGGAAAAACGGCGACGACGTTAAAATGGACTGACGAGGGTTGGAAAAGCACCAAATAGTGCGCAGTGCTTTGCATCGGCGGCTGTGCGAGTAATGTCCGAAGTTTTGTGTAAGGGATTTAAGTGCACGAAATTATTCCTCGCTATCGGCGTATCAGGTGCATGTCACCGCAATTGCGACGCAAAAGGCCCGCGTTGGTCCTTTTTGCATTGCCGCGATTTAACTGGTGCATTCTGACGGATCGGGGCAACACGCCGCCGGCGCTGGGGGCGCGAGGACTTCCTTCCATTCAATGCCGGATACCGAGATCACCGAGGAGTGCCGCGCCCTGATCGCGAGCGTGCTCGAGCCACCACCCGGACAGCGGTTGCCGAATGGCAACTGGCGTACCGAGATCGATTCGGCAACGTGGCAATGGCTGCAGAGGCTGCGACGGCAAGGCGAGTCGATGTCCGACTGCATCATTCGCATCGTCATCATCGCCTTGCATAAGCGCGGCTTGCAATAAAGCGGCATCGAGCGAGTAGGGCGGGTTAGCGAAGCGTAACCCGCCGACTTGGTCACCTGGAATGGCGGATTACGCCTATGGCTAATCCGCCCTACGCTCGCTAATCCGCCCTGCGCTCGCTTACCTGAACAGCGCGAAATAGATCACGTAGAGCCAGCCAAGGATGCCGTGGATGATCGCCCACAAGATCGAATGGTTGTTGGTATAGGAGATCGCGATGGCAAGCGCTGAGCCGAAGCCCACGCCGTATTTCGCGCCCTCGACGCGAACCCCGTAATATCGATTTTCGTTCATGTCGATGCTGTCCAGCCAGTGAGTAGGGCGGGTTAGCGAAGCGTAACCCGCCGACTTGGTCGTTTGGAATGGCGGATTACGCCTTCCGCCTTCGCTCTGCGAGCTACGGCGGACAAGTCGGCTAATCCGCCCTACGCTACGCCTTCTTCACGAACTCCGATTTCAGATTCATCGCGCCGATGCCGTCGATCTTGCAGGCGATGTTGTGGCCATCGCTCGCCTCGGTCAGGCGGATGTTCCTGACCTTGGTCCCGCCCTTGACGACCGATGACGATCCCTTGACCTTGAGATCCTTGATGACGACGACGCTGTCGCCATCGGCCAGAAAATTTCCGTTGCTATCGCGGACCCCAGGCTCGGGCGAGGCCTCCGCGGCTGCGGCCGCCTCGGCGCTCCATTCATGTGCGCATTCCGGGCAAACCCACAGGCCGCGATCCTGATAGGCATGCTCGGAATGGCATGCCGGACATTTCATTGCTTCGTCCATAATCGGTCTCGTTCCCTGTTGGCGGAGCGCACCGTAGGGTCATGCCCGGGTAAATCAAGCGAAGAAGGGCAGGCGGGAGACGGCGGGCTGGAGGCCGTCCCGATGGCTGATGCCATGCGGCGTTGCTACCGGCTTTCCTGAGTTGAGTGCACTCTCACCGTAATTCGGCGATAAGAGCACTTACCCTGCGCCCTCAAACGCACCGCGAATGACTACGCCAGACCGCTCAAGAAGGTTCTCCAGCGATCGCCGCGCCACCTCGTTATTTGGAAATGCAATCGCGAAGGGAACCTCAAATTTCGAGCTTTTCAGGTATCTAAACTGATGGCGCCGATGCAATCCTGATAATTTTTGGATCGTCTGGGCCGTCTCATCAGAGACAATCAGGCCACGTTTCGTGGCGTCTTCGAATGCGCGGACAAGATCGTGGCCGTAGGCTTCCGCTTGGACAAGGCTTGAACCAGTAGCCAAGAGAGTAGCTTTCAACAAAAGCTCAATAGCATGGCATCTTAAGAAATAGCATGGGTGAGTAAGGTCTAAGGCCGAACGATCCGCCAAGGTATCAGCGGCTATAATGTATCTGGCGCCTTCGCGACGAACGACTGCCGCCAATTCCTTGTCCGGAAGGTCGCGCAAGCCGGTCATCGCAATTCGAAGTCCACTACGAGGTTCATTTTTCCTTCGCCTTCAACCTCGGCTCTCTCAGCCGGGATGGCTTCTGGCCTGCTAGGGTCGGGCGGCCGATGCTTGCCAATTCGCGCATCCAAGGTAGTCCATAACTGGGGCTGCATGCGGATCACTGATCGGCTCTCTCTTAATTAAGCCAATGCTGGAATTTTGGCGCGCCATTTCGAGATCGGAGGCTATTCGCGTGGGTCTGCAACCTTTAGCTCGAATGGCTTTCGTCATCAGGTTTAGGGCGTTGCCAAAGTTAGAAGTCTTCGACGCTAACGTACTTCCATTTCTCGAAAATAGAATTTCCATTTTCCCAGAATTTGTAAAGTTCGCCCTCCCAGAGTACGAAAACACTCTTGGTTGCGTGCAGCCGCGGTGCGATCCTGAAGAATGGGCAGGCCCTCTTCGATGTAGGCGCCATAGCACCCGAGATTGAGGTAAATCACTAGGCTAACCCCGGGCTCGTAATCCTTTTCTATCTTCTTGGCGACCACTCGGTCGAGTGCTGAGGGGATAGCTTCAAATCGCTTTCGCCAATTCTCGACGGGATCCATTCGTGGATGAGGATCGTCCGGCTCGTCGCCGCGTCGTCGGCCTTCTATGTCTGCTTCGGTCGCTTCGAATTGCAAAATATGGCCGCCGATTTGAACCTCGAAATCGGGGCGCTCAGAGGCGAGCAGTCTCACCTTATCCGAAGATAGCGCGCTGGCCACTCGGCTTGCGATCCAGGCATCGCGCAAGAAAGTTAGCCCCGCTTGACGGAAAAATGTATTGCGAGGAATGTCGTGAGCGAGGTTATCAATACGAGTGCGAAATGCGTCGGAGATGGTCCACTGGGAAAGCTCAGTCTGCCAATCGACCAGAACGTCTTTTTGAATGCGAGTGCCGTCGGCGCGGGTGGAGGCTGCGATTTCTGATACATCTTCCATCCGCGTTCACCTCCTAAAGGAAAGGCCGCTCGACAGGGCGGCCTTTCCAAGCTCTTGAAGGTTCGTAATTATTACGAACACCCCGTCGTACTTCCACACGTATCGCACTTCATGCACGTTCCGTTCCGCACCAGCGTGAAGTTGCCGCACTCGCCACACATTTCGCCCTCGTAGCCTTTGGCCTTGGCTTCCGCCCGGCGTTCGGCCTTGCTCGGAGCCACCGCTACCGCAGCGCTGCCGGCCTTGCTCCACTGCATGGCTTCCAGCTTTTCCGTCGGCGACAGGTCGTGGCTGGCTTCCTGCTTCAGCGCGACCGCGCCTTCGATGGGTGTCGGCGAGGCGGGCGCTGGGGCCGTGGCCGCCGATCGCGGTGACGTTGCCGGAACCGCGGGCGTCGACGTCGACGCCGCGCATGACAACCAGATTATCCGTGCGCGAGCGGGTCAGGCCCTTGGACAGATATTTGTTGGCGTGGTGGCCGCCGGACGGCTCCTTGCCTTCCTCGACGCCCTTGCCGAGCGCGTCGAAATTCGACTCGGTCGGATCGACATGGGCGAGATCGAAGCGCGACATGTAGCTGACCGCGAGTTCGCGGAACACATAGTCGAGGATCGAGGTCGCGTACTTGATGAAGTCGTTGCCCTGCACGGGGCCCGCCGGCTCGAAGCGGGTGAAGGTGAAGGCGTCGACATACTCTTCCAGCGGCACGCCGTATTGCAGGCCGAGCGACACCGCGATGGCGAAGTTGTTGATGAAGGAGCGGAGTGCGGCGCCTTCCTTGTGCATGTCGATGAAGATCTCGCCGATGCGGCCGTCGTCATATTCGCCGGTGCGCAGATACACCTTGTGGCCGCCGACCACCGCCTTCTGGGTGTAGCCCTTGCGGCGATCCGGCATCTTCTCGCGCTCGCGCATCACGACGATGCGCTCGACCAGTTTTTCGACGATCTTTTCCGACACCTGCGCGGCACGCGCCGCCATCGGCTTGTCGTAATACGCGTCGATCCCATCATCCTCGTCGTCATCATCGCTGATGAGCTGCGAGTTCAAGGGCTGGCTCAGCTTCGAGCCGTCGCGGTAGAGCGCGTTGGCCTTCAGCGCGAGCTTCCAGGACAGCAGATAGGCCTGCTTGCAATCCTCGACGGTGGCGTCGTTCGGCATGTTGATGGTCTTCGAGATCGCACCCGAGATGAACGGCTGCGACGCCGCCATCATGCGGATGTGGCTCTCGACCGACAGATAACGTTTGCCGATTTTGCCGCAGGGGTTGGCGCAGTCGAATACCGGATAGTGCTCGGCCTTGAGGTGCGGCGCGCCTTCGACCGTCATCGCGCCGCAGATGTGCACGTTGGCGGCCTCGATCTCGCGCTTGGTGAATCCAACGGCGGCGAGCAGGTCGAAGCCGGGGGCTGCGATCGCTTCCGGCGCGATGTTGAGGGTCTCGCGCAGAAAATCCTCGCCAAAGGTCCACTTGTTGAAGGCGAACTTGATGTCGAACGCGGTCGGCAGCGCCTTCTCGACTTTTGCGAGAGCTTCGTCGGTAAAGCCCTTGGCCTTCAGCGTGGAGGCGTTGATGCCGGGGGCGTTGGAGAGCGAGCCGTGGCCGACGGCGTAGGCTTCGATCTCGGCGATATCGGCTCTCGCGATAGCCGAGCGTGCGCAGCGCTACGGGCACCGCCTGGTTGATGATCTTCCAGTAGCCGCCGCCGGCGAGCTTCTTGAATTTCACCAGCGCGAAATCAGGCTCGATGCCTGTCGTGTCGCAGTCCATCACGAGGCCGATGGTGCCGGTCGGCGCCACCACGGTGGTCTGCGCGTTGCGGTAGCCGTTGAGCTCGCCGAGTTCGAGCGCGTTGTCCCAGGCCAGCTTGGCACGGGTGATGATGTCGGCTTGCGGGCAGGAGGCGTGATCGAGCGGCACGGGGTTCACCGCCAGCGCCTCATAGCCACGGGATTCGGCATGCGCCGCGCGGCGATGGTTGCGGATCACGCGCAGCATGTGCGCCGCGTTCTTCTTGTAGCCGGGGAAGGGGCCAAGCTCCTTGGCCATCTCCGCCGAGGTGGCATAGGCGACGCCGGTCATGATCGCGGTCAGCGCGCCGCACAGCGAGCGGCCTTCCTTGGAGTCGTAAGGAAGCCCCATGGTCATCAAGAGGCCGCCGATGTTGGCGAAGCCGAGGCCCAGCGTGCGGAACTCATAGGAGAGTTCGGCGATCGCCTTCGACGGGAACTGCGCCATCATGACGGAGATTTCGAGCACGACGGTCCAGAGACGACAGAGATGCTCGTAGGATTCGACGTCGAAGCGCTTGGTCGTCGTCGAATAGAACGTGATCAGATTGGCGGAGGCGAGGTTGCACGCCGTGTCGTCCAGGAACATGTATTCCGAGCACGGGTTCGACGCGCGGATGTCGCCGGACGCTTTGCAGGTGTGCCAGTCGTTCATCGTGGTGTTGAAGTGCAGGCCGGGATCGGCCGAGGCCCAGGCGGCGTGGCCGATCTTTTCCCAGAGGTCGCGCGCCTTGAGCGTCTTGGTCACCTTCTTGTTGGTGCGGCCGATCAGGTTCCAGTCGCCGTCGGTTTCCACCGCGCGGAGGAAATCGTCCTTCAGCGAGACCGAGTTGTTGGAGTTCTGGCCGGATACCGTCAGATAAGCTTCCGAATCCCAATCGGTGTCGTAGGTCGGGAAGTCGATGTCCTTGTAGCCTTGTTTTGCAAATTGGATCACGCGCTTGATGACGTTGTCGGACACCAGCGCGCGGCGCGCGAGCTTGATCTCGCGACGGAGCGCCGGGTTCTTCTCGGGATCAAAACAGTCGTCGCCGGAGCCTTCGCAGTTCACGCAGGCCTTCAGCACGGCCTTGAGGTGCTTCTGGTTGATCTTGGAGCCGGTGACCAGCGCCGCAACCTTCTGCTCCTCCTTCACCTTCCAGTCGATATAGGTCTCGATGTCGGGGTGGTCGGCGTCGACCACGACCATCTTGGCCGCGCGGCGCGTGGTGCCGCCGCTCTTGATCGCGCCCGCCGCGCGGTCGCCGATCTTGAGGAAGCTCATCAGGCCGGACGAGCGGCCGCCGCCGGAAAGCCTTTCGCCTTCGCCGCGCAGACGCGAGAAGTTCGAGCCGGTGCCGGAGCCGTATTTGAACAGGCGCGCCTCGCGCACCCAGAGGTCCATGATGCCGCCCTCGTTGACGAGGTCGTCACCCACGCCCTGGATGAAGCAGGCGTGCGGCTGCGGATGCTCGTAGGCCGACTTGGATTTCGTCAGTTTGCCGGAGAACGGATCGACGTAATGGTGGCCCTGGCCGGGGCCGTCGACGCCGTAGGCCCAGTGCAGCCCGGTGTTGAACCACTGCGGCGAATTCGGCGCGACCATCTGCTTGGCGAGCATGAAGCGCAATTCGTCGAAGAACGCCTGCGCGTCCTCTTCCGACGAGAAGTACTTGCCCTTCCAGCCCCAATAGGTCCAGCAGCCGGCGAGGCGGTCGAACACCTGCCTGGCGCTGAGCTCGCTGACGAAGCGCTCGGCTTCGGGGAGGAGGGCGAGCGCCTCGGTGTCGGGCACCGAGCGCCACAGCCACGACGGCACGGTCTCTTCCTCGACCTTCTTCAGGCGCGCGGCGACGCCCGCTTTGCGAAAATACTTCTGCGCCAGGACGTCGGAGGCGACCTGCGACCAGAACTGCGGCACTTCGACATTTTCAAGCCGGAACACGATCGAACCATCGGGGTTGCGGATCTCGGATGTCGTCAGCCTGAAATCAATCCCTGCGTAGGGTGACTGGCCGGAAGTGGTGTTGCGCCGTTCAATTCGCATTGGTCGTGCCCCGTCTTCATTGTCCGGGTCCGCTAGCCGCGGCCCGATGTTATCAGTGAGCAGACAGCCCGCACCGGGATTGTTGCCAATCCCGACGTTGCCATCAGCCAGTTCGACCGGGTGGACCCGGCCCTGTTTTCTGTCTTCGCCACCCCAAGGTCCCGCCGGGAGGCCGGACCAAATCCCTCAAACGCAACGCATCAACTCGGCACAGCCACGCACCTGTTGGACCATTTTCAGCCCGTTATTCGGTACCGCCGGGTCACCCCGTTTCGAGACAGACAAGCCCTCGATCCGTGCCTCGACCGGCCGGCGCAGCACTTGTTTGGAACCCGTTGGGAGCGTCCGGCGGGACCCAAAACTCAACTCGCGCCGTCCAGGAAGAACGCTAGGCCAAACCCGTCCGGCCCGTCAAGAACTAGTACGAGTTCCTGAATCAAATACTAAATATGGTGGAAACTATGGGAAAACAGGGGAGGCCCCACCTCCCTGATGCCGCCAAGTATCGGTGAGTCCTCAGGGATTCCCAACACAAAAAATTTGTTCGCACGTGTGGAAACAGGCTTCGTCCCGCTGTTCACAGGGCAGGTATTTTTTGCGCCCGAAGGGGTTGCGCGGGAGAGACTCACGTGAGGTCACGGAGCGGGAGGTCTGGCATGCCCGCGCACCCGTGGTCGCGGGCGCGGATAAGCGGCAAGGTCGCAGGCAATTCCACCGCTTTTGCATCCCATTCCCTGCCATTCCTTGCCTTGCCGGGCTCCAAGACCGAACTCCATGACAAATCAAAACCTGCCGCGCCGCCGCGGATCGCGCCCGCCGGCCTGATCTTCCTCGCCATCACCTCGGTGGGCTGGGGCTCGACCTGGCCCGCCAACAAATTCCTGCTGAGCGAGCTGCCGCCGCTGACCCTGCGCGGCGCCACCGGTGTCGTCGGCGCTGTTCTCTTGGCCCTGATGGCGGTGTCGCAGGCGCAGAGCCTCAAGGTGGAGCGGCATCTGTGGCCGCGGCTGTTGCTTTCGGCGCTGCTCAACGTCACCGGCTGGATGGCGCTGATGGGGCTGGCGCTGTTGTATTTGTCGGCGAGCGAGGCGGTGCTGATCGCCTACACCATGCCGGTATGGGCGTCGCTATTGGCCTGGCCGGTGCTCGGCGAGCGGCCGACCTGGCTGCGCGCGATGGCGCTGGTGATGGCGTTTGCCGGGGTCGCCGTCATCGCCGGCGGTAACGGCCTGTCGGCGACGGCGGAGAAGTGGCCGGGCATCGCGATGGCGATCACCGGCGCGATCGGCTTTGCGCTCGGCACCGTGCTGGCAAAACGGCTGCCGGTGCCGCTGCCGCCGATCCCGGCCGCCGCCTGGCAGGTCGGGCTCGGCTGTTTGCCGGTCCTCCTCCTCGGACTCGCCTTCGAGACCGCACATATCGAGCGGGTGACGACGCTCGGCTGGTGGCTGCTGCTCTATACGACCGTGAGCCAGTTCTGCATCGCCTATGTCTGCTGGTTTGCAGCACTCGCGCGTCTGCCGGCGTCAGTGGCGGCGATCGGCACCATGGCGGCGCCGGTCATCGGCGTCGTCGCGTCCGCGGTCGCGCTCGGCGAGCCGCTCGGCGTGATCCAGATCGCGGCGCTCGCGTTCACCCTGGGCGGCGTGGTGCTGGCGACGCGATCCTGAGCGAGCCTCACTCGGCGCGGATTTTTGCGGCCTCGGCGACCTTGCCGAATTTCTCGCTCTCCGATCGCACGAAGTCGCGCAGCCCGGTAAACGTCACCGGCCGCGGGACGATGCCCTGGATCGAGAGTTTTTCCATCGTCGCCTTGTCCTGCAGCGCGGCCGAGATCACCTCGAACAGCCGCGTCTGCAGCGGCTCGGGCGTGGCCGACGGCGCGAACACGCCGAACCAGTTCAGCAGCTCGTATCCGGCAAGCGACGGCGAGCCCTCGCTCAGCGGGGCGACATCGGGCAGTTGCGGCATCCGCTCGCGCGAGGTGACGGCGACCGCGCGCAGCCGGCCATCCTGGATCAGCGGCAGCGCCGCCCCGAGGCTGGAAAAGCTCATCGTCACCGCGCCGACGGCGACGTCGGTGACGGCCGGCGCGGAGCCGCGATAGGGAACGTGCAGCACGTCGGTGCCGGCCATGCGGTTCATCAACTCGCCGGCGAGATGCTGCGGGTTGCCGACGCCCGACGAGGAGAAGGAGAGTTTTCCCTTGTTCGCCAGCGCGTAGGCGACCAGCTCCGCCGGCGTCTTGACCGGCGTGGTCGCGGCCACGACCACCACGCAGGGCACGATGCCGGCAAGCGCCACCGGCGTCAGCTCCTTCAGCGGATCGTAGGTCATCCGCTCCTTGTAGATGTGCTGGTTGACGGCGACCTCGCCGGCCGCCGAGACCAGCAGCGTGTGACCGTCCGGTGGCGCGGGCGACCGATTGCGCCGCGATCATCGCCGCCGCACCGGGCTTGTTTTCGACCAGCACCGCCTGGCCGAACGCCGCCTTCATCGGGTCGGTCAAGAGCCGCGCGACGATGTCGACGCCGCCGCCAGCGGGATAGCCGACGACGAGGCGGATGTTTTGCGTGGCAAAAGTGCCCTGGGCCCGCGCGCTGCCGCCGCGGGCGAGGAGGGCGGCGGCGGCCGACATCGAGAAGGCGCGTCGCGTGAACAAATCATCATTCTCCGTGCGAGCGGTGGGCTGCGGAACAGGCATCGGGCGGGGCAGTTGAAGCCCCACGCTTCCACGGACCGAAAAGGGCGTCAATCGGCCGGGGCCCTGAGACGAGAAAAAAGCGCTGCGCTATGTGATTGTAACATCTATCAAATTCGTTGTATGCCACGGACGAAAATATTGGGATCCGGCCGGGGTCGGGGCGTTTCTCACAGCATCCGTGAAAGGGAGAGCATGGCGCGCAATATTCTGATCCTCGGGGCCTCCTATGGCTCGCTGCTGGCGACGAAGCTTTTGATGGCCGGTCACAACGTGACCCTGGTTTGCCGCCGCAAGACGGCCGACCTCATCAACCGCGACGGCACCGAAGTGCGCATCAAGCTGCGCGACGAGGCGGTGCACCGCGCGATCTTCTCGCGCGATCTGCCCGGCAAGCTGGACGCGACCACGCCGCAGGATGTCGATCTTTCGCGCTACGATCTGGTCGGCCTTGCGATGCAGGAGCCGCAATACACCAACCACACCATCCGCGTGCTGATGATCAAGATCGCCACGGCAGGGCTGCCGTGCCTTTCGATCATGAACATGCCGCCGCTGCCTTACCTGAAGCGCATCCCGGCGCTGGCGGACATGGACCTCGAGGAAGCCTACACCAATGCGTCGGTATGGGAGCGCTTCAAGCCCGGACTGGTGACGCTGTGCTCGCCCGATCCGCAGGCGTTTCGTCCGCCGGAGGAGGCGGCGAACGTCCTGCATGTCGGCCTGCCGACCAATTTCAAGGCCGCCGCCTTCGAGGACGAAAAGCACAACAAGCTGCTGCGCGAGCTCGAAGCCGGCATCGACGCGGTGACGCTCGACGGCAAGGACGTGCCGGTCAAACTCAAGGTGTTCGACTCGCTGTTCGTGCCGCTGGCAAAGTGGTCGATGCTGCTGACCGGCAATTACCGCTGCATCACGCCGCACGAACCGCAGTCGATCCGCGACGCCGTGCATGGCGATCTGAAACTCTCGCAGTCGATCTATGACCATGTCGACGGCATCGCCCGCCGCCTCGGCGCCGATCCGGCGGACCAGGTGCCGTTTGCAAAATACGCCAAGGCGGCGGAAAGCCTGCTCAAGCCGTCATCGGCGGCGCGGGCAGTCGCCAGCGGCGCGCCCTTCATCGAGCGGGTCGACCTGCTGGTGAAGCTGGTGTCCGACCAGCTCGGCGCATCCAGCGCCGAAATCGACCGCACGGTGCAGACGGTCGATCAGAAACTGAACGAGAAGATCGTGGCGGGGGGATCGGGGTCGGAGTGAGGCGCCAAATCCGCTGGTTCGGCCCATCAGCGCATTGATCCCGGCATTCGCCGTAATGGTCAAGGTTTTAGCCGGCTCGTGACTTCAGTCGACGCAGGGGCCGAAAGCGCGCCTGCCGTCATGTCGATCAGATTTTCGATCGCGCGTTGAACATCGAAACGCTGACTCGAGCGGCCTCCGCGTTCCTGCTGGTGGCGTGGACTGTTGCGAGATCGTTATAAGGAAGCGTTGTCTCAGGACCACGTCGGAACGTATCGAAGTTGTTTGCCGAGGAGCGCGTAGACCGGCGCAGCCGGCCAGCGTCGCGACCTCGACAAAGCAAGACGCCGTGCGCGAGATCAAGCCGTGGCCAGGCGATCATGGGCCGCCCCGTAGTTTACCGGTAAAGCGCCCTCCGGCGAACTGCCAACCATCCCGGTCGATGGACGCGCTGCGGAGGTCCGAGCAATCATGGTTGGTGAGCGAATACCTCTGCTGTGCCTATTACAGCACAGTCACTTCCTCATGAGGGCAAGCTACTGATTTTGCATAGCGTCCACAGCGCGTTGTTATGCGAACTTCAAGATCGTTGGGAATGACGAAAGTCTGCTCACAGCCATCTAACCGAGAGCCCGTCATGAACCGTCTAGCCCGCGTCGCTTTGTTTTCCGCAGCTTCGATTTTATCGAGCGTGTCTGCGATGGCCGCCGATCTTCCGGCGCGAATGCAGCCGGTTGCGCCCGTCGCCTACGTGCCGGCGTTTTCCTGGACAGGTTTTTATCTCGGAGGCGCGCTCGGGTGGATCGAAACGAATCCCGAATACACCACCGGGGCCGTCGTGCTTGGGACGCCCTTCATCGTCTCATCCGCATCCAGCAAGAATGGTCTCAGCTACGGGGTCCTGAGCGGCTACAATTACCAGATCGGGCAAATGGTGCTGGGCGTCGAAGGCGACTTCACCGGCTGGACCGTTGGCAAGATACGGTACACCTCCATCACCGGCGATTTTCTTACGGCGCACAGTAAGTGGGGTGGTTCGATCCGTGGACGGTTCGGTTATGCTGCCGACCGCGCGCTTTTCTATCTGACGGGCGGCGCAGCGTTCGTCTCCAATGAAACCTCCATCCCAACGACAGGAATCACTATCGGTGGTGATGGCGTGCGGTGGGGTTGGACGGTCGGTGGCGGCATTGACTACGCCTTCACGAATAACTGGTTCACGGGCATCGAATACCGTTACTCGCAATTTGAGAACAGAAACTTCGTGTATCCCATACCGATCCTGAATCTCGGCCTGGTGGGCTTCAAGCAGGAACTGAGCACCAATCAGGTGACGGCGCGCATTGGCTACAAGTTCTGAAGCAAGCAGCGCCCAGAGCCTTATCGGTTCTGATGGAATCAGAACCGGGCCTTTAGGCCAGGCGTAAACCTGCTTCACCAATTCAGGCAGGATCTCTTTGAGCAACGCCCGCCGTCTCGGCTTCCGTCCGTCATGGGCTTGATTGATACGCGGCTGTCAGGGCTGCTTTTCCTCTTCCCAGAACGCGGTCTCGCCCTGCGCTTCCATCAGCGCGAGGATTTTCTCGCGCGGGATCACGCCGCAGCGGTCGGCCCAGCGCTGGTAGTGCTCGGTCATGTCGCGGACGCGCTCCGGATGCTGCGCGGCAAGGTCGTGCATCTCGGTGCGGTCGAGCTCCATGTCATAGAGCTCCCATGCCTCAGGATATTTTCGTACCAGCTTCCACTTGCCGATGCGAACGGCGGCGTTGCCTTCGTGCTCCCAGAACAGCGGTCCGCGGCCGCCATAGGCAGCCGAAAACGATGGCACCAGGCTTTCGCCTTCGAGGGGCAGGATGGCGTTGCCGTTAAATTCCTTCGGATAGGTCGCGCCTGATACGTCGAGGATGGTCGCCATCACGTCCGTCAACTGGCTCGGATTGTGCCGGAGACCGCCTTGTTCCTTGATGCCGTTCGGCCAGTGCACGATGAAGGGTGTCGCGATGCCGCCTTCGTGGATCCAGTGCTTGTAGAGCCGGAACGGCGCGTTCGACAGATTGGCCCACGCCGTGCCGTAACTCTGATAGGTGTGTTCGCCGCCGGGCATCAGGGTCGGATCGTTACCGAACTGTACGGGCTCGCCCTTGCGCGTCTTCGCTTTCGCGATCATGAGCTGATCGACGAGTTCGCGCGCGGTGACGCCTTGCGGAATGTCCTCGGCGCAGGCGCCGTTGTCGGACAGGAAGATGATCAGCGTGTTGTCGATCTGGCCGGTTTCCTCCAGCGCCGCGAGGATGCGGCCGATGCCCTGGTCCATTCGGTCGACTTGCGCCGCATAGACCTCCATGCAACGCAGCGTCCATTCGCGATGCTGCGCTTCGGTCCACGGCGGCTGGCTCGGGTCGCGGTCGGTGAGCTGCCAGTTCGGATGGATGATGCCGTCATCCACCAGCCGCTGCAGCCGCTGCTCGCGCAAACGGTCCCAGCCGGCGTCGAAACGTCCCTTGTATTTGGCGATATCCTCGTCATGGGCGTGCAGCGGCCAATGCGGCGCGGTGTAGGCGACGTACTGGAAGAACGGCTTATCCGGATTTTTCGCCTTGTGCTCGCGGACATAGGCCGCGGCCTGATCGCTGATCGCGTCGGTATAGAAGAACGAGGGGTCGTTCTCGGCTTCATGCTCGATATTGTCATTGCCGCGCGTCAGCGTGTTCGGGTTGTAGAAGCTGCCGGCGCCGATGATGGTGCCGTAGAAATGGTCGAACCCGCGTTGCAGCGGCCACGCATCGGTCGGCTCGGTCAGATTGCTTGCGATGTGCCACTTGCCGCTCAGATAGGTCGTGTACTTCTTCTGCTTCAGCACCTCGGCAATCGTCACGCAGCTCTTGTTCAAATTGCCGGCATAGCCCTCCGGCCCGTTGCTGTAGGTGAGAATGCCGATGCCGGTCTGGTGCGGATGCAGCCCGGTCAGCAGCGAGGCGCGGGACGGGCTGCAGCGGGCGGTGTTGTAGAATTGCGAATAGCGCAGGCCCTTGGCGGCAAGCCGATCGAGATTCGGCGTCTGGATTTCGCCGCCGTAACAGCCGATATCTGAAAATCCCATGTCGTCGTTGAGGATGAGGAGGATGTTGGGGCTGTCGGAAGCCTTGCCGCCATTTGCCATGGTTTTCGGTCCTTCTGGAGTGGGGATCGTCAGGGATGCTGCCGCGTCAGGCTGATGCTGAGGCGGAAATATTCCGGCAGGTATACCGAGCGCAGCAGTTCGAGCGGCCGCCCCTCGGTGCCGAGCGTCAGGCGCTCGATGGCGAGCAGGGGGCTGCCGGCCTTCACGCCGAGCAATTTGGCGCTGGTCGAATCCGCGAGCGAGGCGCTGATCGACTGCTTGGCTTCCTTGATGGGGTGGCCGAGTTCGTCCTCGAACACGCTGTACATGATGATGGAGGTGAGGTCGCGCTTCTCGAGCTCCAAGCCGATATCGGGCGGATAGAAGGCATGCTCGATCGCGATCGGCGTGTCGTCGGCGAAGCGAAGCCGCTTGAGCTGCCACACGGCGCGCTCGCGCAGTTGTTCGCGCACCTCGGCGTCATGCCGGTTGGTCATGCCCTGCTGCAGCACTTTGGCGCCGGCCTGATAGCCGGCGTCGCGAATGGTTTCGGAAAAGCCCATCAGCCGGCCGACCCAGTTCTCGGGCTGGTTCGAGCGCAGGAACGTGCCGCGGCCGCGCGTGCGTGCGAACATGCCCTCATGGACCAGCGGCGAGATGGCGTTGCGGATGGTGATGCGGCTGACGCCGAAATGCCGGCCGAGCTCGGCTTCGGTCATCAGCCGGCCGCTCGCGTCGATCAATTGTCCCTCGCGCACCTGGCGTCGGATCGCTTCGCGGATCTGGGTGTGAAGCGGCGGCGAGCCCGCCGCGGCATCGAGCGCCGCGGCACGGGAAGCAGGCTTGTTGCGGGTGCGGGCGGTCATGGGATCACAGCCGCTTTCGTGTCTCGGGATCGAACAGATGGATGTCCTGCGGCCGCGCGGTCAGGGTGATGGTTTCTCCCTCGCGCGGCAGGTCGTCATGATTGACGCGAACGCGCATTGACGTGCCGGCGCAATCGACATCAAGCACAGCGGTATCGCCGAGGTCCTCGATCAGATCGACCTTGGCCTTCAGCCCTTCCATCGCGAAGCGTAGCGCGCCGGGCCGGATACCGGCGATCACGTCGCGCTCGCCGCCGTTCTGCATCGTCGTCTTCAGGGCATGGCCAGCGATCACGACGCTGCCGTTGGCATAGCGGGCGGGCACGAGGTTCATCGGCGGATTGCCGATGAAGCCTGCGATATCGATCGAGTTCGGTCGCGCGAACACTTCCGCCGGGGTGCCGACCTGCTGGATTTCGCCCGCCATGAACACTGCCATGCGGTCGGCGAGCGTCATCGCCTCTTCCTGGTCGTGGGTGACGTAAACCGCGGTGACGCCGAGCGAGCGCTGCAACTTCTTCAGTTCCGCGCGGGTCTCCAGCCGCAATTTGGCATCGAGATTGGAGAGCGGCTCGTCGAGCAGGAACAGGCGCGCCTTGCGCACGATGGCGCGGGCCAGCGCGCAGCGCTGCTGCTGACCGCCCGAGAGCTGGCCGGGCTTGCGATCGAGCAGATGATCGATCTTGACCTTGCGCGCGGCTTCCTTCACCGCCGGTTCGATCTCGGAGCGCGGCAGGTCGCTCATTTCGAGCGGGAAGGCGATGTTCTCGCCCACCGTCATGTGCGGATAGAGCGCATAGCTCTGGAACACCATGGCGATGTCGCGGTCGCGCGCATCCACAGACGTCACGTCCTTGCCGTCGATGAAGACGCGGCCGCCGGTCGGTGCATCAAGCCCGGCGAGGATCCTCAGCGTGGTGCTCTTGCCGGAACCGGAGGGACCCAGCAGGGCGAAGAACTCGCCGGGCTTGATTTCGAAATTGACGCCCTTCAGCGCGGCGAACTCGCCGTGCAGCTTGACGATGTCCTGAAAACGTACTTCTCCGCGACCGTTCATCGGCGCCCTCCACCCTTGACGGCGCCGACCGTCAGTCCCTTCACGATATGTTTTTGCGCGACCACGCCGAGCACGACCACCGGCAACATCGCCAGCACCGAAACGGCTGCGAGCTTCGCCCACAACGTCTGCTCGACGGAAACGAAGTTGAACATCGCAACCGTCACCGGCCGCACCGTGTTGCCGCTCAAGACGACAGCGAACAGGAATTCGTTCCATGCATTGAGAAACACGAACACGACGGTGACGGCGATGCCGCCCCGCACCTGCGGAATGATGATGCGCCACAGCGTGCGCAGCCGGCTCGCGCCGTCGAGATAGGCGGCTTCCTCCATCTCGAAGGGAATGTCCTCGAAATAGGACACCAGCAGCCAGATTGCGAAGGGCAGCGAGAACGACAGATAGATCAGAATGATGCCCTGATAGGTGTCGATCCAGCCGATGTTCCGCAGCACCAGAAAATAGGGGATGATGATGCCGACCGGCGGCAGCATCTGCGTCGCCAGCACATAGAAGCCCGCAAACTTCTTGGCCCGGAAGCGCAGCCGCGCCAGCGCGTAAGCCGCGGGCACTGCCATCAGCATGGTGACGATGGTGGTGCCGACCGAGATGATCATGCTGGAGATCAGGTTCGGCAGGATCGAGCCCGAGCCGAACAGCACGTCGCGATAGGCTTCCAGTGTCGGCGAGAAGAATAGTTTTGGCGGATAGGCCAGCGCATCGCGGTCGGTCTTGAACGAGTTCAGCACGCTCCAGAAGACCGGGAACGCCCAGGCGAGCAGGAACACCAGCGAGATCGCCAGCAGGGCGAAGAAGCGAAGACGTTTGGCGTTCACTTCGCCCTCCGCATCGCAAACAACACTGCGGAAATGAGGATGGTGACGATCAGCAGCGCCACCGCCAGCGCAGAGCCGTAGCCGATCGAAAGCTCGGTGAAGGATTTGCGATAGGCGTAGAGATTGAGAATTTCGGTCGCGGTGCCGGGGCCGCCCCCGGTGACCGTGAAGATCGCGGCAAACGCCGTCAGTGCCACCATGGTGCGCATGATGATCACCATGACGATGGCGGGGCGCAGCAAGGGCAGGGTGATCCGGCGGAAGCGCTGCCAGGCCGTCGCGCGGTCGAGCCGCGCCGCCTCGTAGATATCCTCCGGCAACGCCGCCAGCGAGGCGAGCAGCACCATGAAAGCGAATGGCGTCCATTGCCAGGTGTGGATCGCGATGACAGAGACCATCGCGAGGAGAGGATCGCCGAGCCAGTTCTTGCTGCCGAGCCCGGCGTTGATGGCAAGGTAATCGACGATGCCGAATTCCGGAGCCAGCATGAAGGTGCGCCAGATCATGCCGACCACGGCCGGCGACAGCACCACGGGCAGGATCGCGATGATGCGAAACCAGCTTTGGCCGCGCTTCATGTCCATCACCAGCAGCGCCAGCGCCAATCCGACGACGACCTGCAGCACCACGGTCGCCCCGGTGTAGACGAGGCTAACCACGAGCGATGACCAGAACCGCTCGTCGGCGAGCAATACCTTGTAGTTTTCCAGTCCGACGAAGCCGTTGGAAAACGGCATCGCCAGGTCCATGCGGAAGGCGCTGGTCCAGACGAGAAACAACAGCGGGAAGGTCGTGGTCGCCATCAGCGCCAGGAACGCCGGCGCCAGCAACGCAGCGGCAAACCGTCGCTCGCGCTGCGCCAGCACGCGGCCGTAATCGCTCGGTACGATTGCGGTCGCGTTGTCGGTCGACGCTGTTGCCGTTGTCGTCATCGTTCAATCGGCTCAGCCGCGCATCATCGGTTCGATGCGCTTCTGCGCGTCATCGAGCGCGGCCTTCACGGTCGCCTGGCCCGACGAGAGCCGACTGGATGGCGGTTGCCATGGTGTCGCCGACCGCCGGCCATTGCGGCACGCGCGGCCGCCAATCGACGTCGGTATCCTCCTGCAGCGCCTGCATGGTGGCCTCGACGAAGTTGTCGCCAAAGCCGCTCATCAGCTTCACATAATCAGGATCTTTCCAGATCGAGGTGCGGTTGACGCCGGAACGTTTTGTCGGACCCGCAAAGCGATGCGCGGTGCGGGCCTGGGTCTCGGCGCTGGCCGCCCACTGGATGAACAGCCAGGTCGCCTTTTTCTTCTTGTCGGATTGCGCGGCGTTGATCGGAAAGCCCCAGTTCCAGATCGAGGTCGTGCGCTTGCCGGACGGGCCCTTGGGCCAGCGCGCATAGGCGACCTTGCCGATCACCTTGGATTTTTCGGGATTGTTGATGACCGACGCTGAGGAGTGCGCGTCGATATAGTTCGCCACCGTGCCTTGCGAGAAGGCGTCCGCGATGTCGGGCCAGTTCCAGTTGGCCGCTGCCGCCGGCGCGTATTTGCGCATCACGTCGACGTACCAGGCCAGCGCCGCTTCGGCCTCCGGGCCGTTCACGGTGAGCTTGCCGTCCTTCATCCAGTTGCCGCCGAATTCGCGGAAGATCGACGGGTAGATGTACATGTTCTGACCGGCGCCGGCGACGCCGCGCAGCGCGCAGCCCCAGATGCGGTCGTTCGGATTGTTGAGCGCGGCCGCGTTGGCGACATAGGCTTCGAGCGTGTCGGCGGGCTTCAGGCCTTTCGCGTCGTAGAGGTCCTTGCGATAGACCTGGATCGTGACTTCGCCATCGTAGGGCACGCCATAGAGTTTGCCGTCGACGCTGTCGGCGCTGCGCCAGGCCGGAATGATATCGTCGAACTTGAACCAGGCATCATCAGTCAGCGCCTTGTCCT
Organism: uncultured Alphaproteobacteria bacterium; assembly: GCA_963742935.1. Taxonomy (GTDB): domain Bacteria; phylum Pseudomonadota; class Alphaproteobacteria; order Rhizobiales; family Xanthobacteraceae; genus Bradyrhizobium. The sequence continues at coordinate 164,624 of CAVUOI010000009.1, forward strand.
TGAGATAGGTGTCGAGCGGCTCGACCCATTTGTTCGCGGCATAGAGCGAATAATACATCGGGTCGGCGGCGTGCGTCGCGTAGGTGCCGGTCTTCGAGGTGAGGTCGATGACGCATTTCTGGCGGATCTGCGCCGGGGGGATCTTTTCGAAGCGAACGTCGATGCCGGTCAGCGCCTTGAACTGCGGCGCCAGCGTGATGAGGTTCTCGAAATAGCTCGCCGGGATGACGGCGACCGTGATGGTCTCGCCGGAAACCTGCTGCCAGTCGATGTTCGCCGATCTGTACGGCGCGAGATCCGCATCCTGCGCCGAAGCCTGACGCAACAGGGCGGGGCCCATTCCGATCAGCGCGGCGGCTGCGGTGCCGGTCTTGAGGAACGTCCTTCTGGTTGGTCTGAATGGCCGCATCTCTCGTCCTCCCCTGGCTGTTAACTTGCTCCGGCTTTTGCCGGTTAAGTTAGAACAATGTGTCAAATGTTATAACATGTCAAATGCGGTGCGCACGCCGCATGCATGCGCGGCGCAAAGCCCGCATCGCGTCGTCGGCGATTTCTATGATTTACTGTCGTGGAAAATGCGGGCGGTCGGCATGGAGAACGCGACAGATCGCGTCTCGCTATCAGGCTTATTCCGTCAGCGCGCGGCGGACCATGTTCGCCAGTTGTGACTTGCGATACGGCTTGCTCAGCAGCAGCACGCCGGGATCGAGGCGGCCCTGATGCACGATCGCATTGTCGGTATAGCCCGATGTGTAGAGCACCTTGATGTCGGGCCGCAGCTTGCGTGCCTTTTCGGCGAGGTCGCGGCCGGACATGCCGCCGGGCATGATGACATCGGTGAACAGCAGGTCGAACGCCTCTCCGTCTTCGATCAGGCTCAGCGCCGCCGGTCCGTTGGCGGCGCCCACCGTGCGGTAGCCAAGGCCCTGCAATTGCCCGCTGACGAAATTGCGCACCAGCGCGTCGTCTTCCACCACCATGATGGTTTCGTTGCCGCGCGGCAGCGCCGCCGCCGCGGCCGGTGCGGTCTCGACCTGGCCGTGGCCCGGCGGCAGATAGAGCTTGATCGTGGTGCCGTGGCCGACCTCGCTGTAGATCCGGATATGGCCTCCCGATTGCTTGACGAAGCCGTAGACCATGCTCAGCCCGAGGCCCGTGCCCTTGCCGACTTCCTTGGTGGTGAAAAACGGCTCGAACACCTTGTCGAGCAGCTCCTGCGACATGCCGGTGCCGGTATCGCTGACCGCGAGCATGACATAGGGGCCGGGCTTCACGTCGGGATTGGCCTGTGCGTAGGCTTCGTCGAGCACGATGTTGCGCGTTTCCAGCAGCAGCTTGCCGCCGTTCGGCATCGCGTCGCGGGCGTTGATCGCCATGTTGAGCAGCGAGTTGGCGAGCTGCGAGGCGTCGATATGGGCGCTCGCGGTTTCCTGCTCGAGGATCGAGTTGACCTCGATCTGCTCGCCGAGCGTCGGCCGAAGCAGCTTTGCGATGTCGAGCACGGTGGCGTTGACGTCGACATCGCGCGGCTGCAGCGGCTGGCGGCGGGCGAAGGCGAGCAGGTGCTGAATCAACTCGCTGCAGCGTTCCGCGGCCTGGTCGATCAGTTCGGCCGTCTTCTGCAGCTCCGGCTGACGCGCCAGGTCCTCCACCAGCATTTCGGTGGTGCCGGTGATCACCGTCAGCATGTTGTTGAAGTCGTGAGCGACGCCGCCGGTCAGCTTGCCGATGGCGTCGAGCTTCTGCGATTGCTGCAACTTGTGTTCGGTTTCGCGCGAGGCGGTGGCGTCGTGATAGACCAGCGCCGCTCCGCTGATCGCGCCCGCACCATCACGCAGCGGCCGGCCGCTGACGATCAAATGAACCGGCGGCTTGCCGCTGACGGGGCGGACCACCAGTTCGATGGCGTCGAACGCTTCGCCGCGCAACGCGCGGGTGGTCGGCATGTCCTGCTCCGGTAGCGGCGTGATACCGTCGGCATGAAAGTGCATGTTGAGCGAGCGCAAGCGCTCCACCGTCATTCCCGCCCGGTAATTCAGCATTCTCTGCGCGGCTGGGTTGGAGAGTAAAATCTCTCCCCTGGTGTCGATCACGAGCACCGCTTCCGCCATGCTGTGAAAGGTGCTGCGCAGCACGGCCGCCGAAAGCCTGAGCTCGTCATGGGCGGCGACGAGATGCTCGGTGCGCTCGGCAACCGCTGCTTCCAGCGCCTCGTTGGTGGCCTGCGTGGCACTCAGCGAATCCTGCAGTTCCCGGCGCGAGCGGCGGGTCGACACCGTCAGAGCCGTGGCGAGGATCAGGATCAAGGCGACGCCCGCAAGGTCGATCGCCAGCAGGACGGTGGCGTGGGTTTCGGATACTTCGCGTCTGGCGGCCAGCAGGCGGCGTTCTTCCGCGACTGCCTTTTCCAGGTTTGCGGCGATCGCGGCGGTCGTTGCGCGATCCTCCTGGCCGACGAGCGCCGCGACCGCGGCGTCATCTCCCGCGATCTTGAACCTGATCAACTCGCCATTGAGTGCAATCTGGCGCTCCACCAGCGCATTGGCTTCCTCGATCAGCCGCGTTTCGGTGGGATTGTCCTTGACGGCTTCGATCAGCGCGGCGAGCGCCGGCAGGATCGTGTCGCTGGCGTCGCGGTATTCCTTGGCGAATTGCTGATCGCCGGTGAGTGCGAACGCCCGCGCAGCGCTTTCCGCCCGGCGCAGCATCGGACGCATGTCGGAGATTTTCGCGAGTATGCCAGACGCACGGTCGGAGGAAGCGCTGTCGGACCGCGACATGAGGTCCAGACCGATCGAGGCGGCGCTGATAATGAGAAGGATCGCGAGGCCAATTCCAAGGATGATGCGCTGCGAAGGGATTGCCGGTTGCATACTTCACTATTTCGAGTGTTGTGCGGAAGCTTTTGGCATGGCGATGCACTGATTGACCGAGGCGAGCAGCGCATCCGGCGTGAAGGGCTTGCGCAGGCAACATGCCGCGCCGAGTTCGATGGTCATCCGCAGGAAATCCGGTCCGCGCTCGGTGTTGGCGAAGGCGTAGCCCGACATCGCGACGATCGGTATGTCCGGCCTGCGCTCGTGAAATATCCGGATCGCTTCGAAACCGCGCATATGCGGCATGAAGACGTCGATCAGCATGACGTCGAAATCGGCGGCTTCGAGTGCGCGCATTCCCGCTTCACCACCGTCGGCAACGGTGACCTCGAAGCCCTTCCTCGTCAGACAGACCTCGATGGCGACGCACACCATCGGGTCGTCATCGACCACGAGAATCCGCGGCACGATGATTCCTTCTCCCTCGGGCGGCGACCGGGTAAATCGCGCATCCCATGTGACGATTAAGTCGAAACGCCGACAGGTCGTCTGTATGTTACAGTGCACATAAAAGTTACTGCGGGCAATTCCGTTTCGCTGTGTCAGAACGAGAACACATGTACTTCCGGTTCCGGATCTAAGCCTGCCATGTCTCTGGTCAATCGCGCGGGGCGGCTGTCGCCGCTCGGGCTCACCCTGCTCGCCATCACGTCGGTCGGGTGGGGACTGAACTTCCCGATCATGAAACATCTGCTGACCGAATGGCCGCCATTGTCGTCGCGCGGCCTGAGCGGCATTGTCGGCGCCGCGGCACTGGCGCTGTTTGCGCTCGCGCGGCGGCAGCAATTGCGCGTGCCGCGGCCGATGTGGCTGCGGTTGCTGCTGGTTTCGATGCTGACGATCGGCGGCTGGGTCGCGTTCATGGGGCTGGCGCTGTTGTGGCTCAATGCCAGCGAGGCCGCGGTGCTCGGGATCTCGATCCCGGTGTGGGTGGCGTTTCTGGCGTGGCCGATCCTTGGCGAGCGGCTGTCGCCGCTGCGCGCCGTCGCGTTGATGGTGTCGCTCGCCGGTATCGCCGTGTTGATCGGCGGCAACGGCATCGAAGCCAGTGTGGAGAAGTTGCCGGGGCTGGCGTGCGCGATGGCCGGCGCGGTCTGTGTCGGCCTTGGCACCGTGTTGACCAAACATTTTCCACTGGCGATGCCGCCGCTGTCGCTGGCCGCCTGGCAGATCGGGCTCGGCTGCCTGCCGATCGCGATCGTCGGGCTTGCGGTCGAACGGCCGCATCTGGACGCACTGACCCATGTCGGCTGGCTGTCGTTACTCTATATGACGCTGATCCAGTTCTGCCTTTGCTACGTGTGCTGGTTCGCCGCACTGGAGCGGCTGCCGGCGGCAACCGCCTCGATTGGCACCTTGCTGGTTCCCGTCGTCGGCGTGCTTGCGGCGGCGGCGATGCTGAATGAGCCGCTCGGCGTGCGCGAGATCGCGGCACTGGTGATTACGCTGGGCGGCGTTGCCGTGGCATTGCGCGCGTAATTCTTCAAACGAAAAGGGCGGCGCACCGGAGTGCACCGCCCTTCAAACTCACAATAGAGTGTTACTGCGCCGGGCAGGGATGACGCTGGCCGTCATAGCCCAGATAAGTCCCTGACGCCGGATCGTAAGATTTGTACCGCTGCATGCAGTACGCCACATCATCCCCGCCGGTCTGGGGTGCCACGGCGACCACGCCATCGTCATAATAGCCATATGAGTCGTCGTAGTACGACGGGCTGCCGTAGTAGCCGTAGGTCGACCCGACGCCGACCCCAACGGCTACGCCCGGCCAGAACCCGCCGCCACCGTAGCCGCGACGATGGCCATAGCCGCCGCCATGCCAGCCGCCACGTTGGTAGCCACCACCGGCAAAACGACCTCCGCCGACGCCGGGCCGAATGCCTTCAGAGCCGGGGCTGAAGCCACCGCCACCGGCCGCAACACCACCTCTGAACCCGCCACCGCCGCCGGGTGCAACGCCCATTTGGCCGCCCCTAAATCGCCGCCGCCACCTGGTGCCATTGCAGCCCCGCCACCGCCGGCCCTCATGCCGCCGCCGCCCATGACTGCACCGCCACCGCCACCGCCGGCTCTCATGCCACCGCCGCCCATCGCTGCGCCGCCACCGCCGCCGCCAGCCCTGGCGCCGCCGCCACTTCCCATCCCGCCGCCGCGACCGTCTTGCGCCTGCGCGGCGCCGACCATCGGCACCACCAGTGCGATTGCCGCAACTGTACTCAAAACTTTAAGATTGATCATTGTTGGCTCCATTTGCGCGATATGGGTCCTAACCCGTTCAACAGGCGGACGTTCCCGAACCGCCCCTTGATTGCGCGCAAGTTGAGCCTGTCAGGTCGGAACTGTACGTGGAATGAACGGATTGTGCCGATTCCGCGATGATGCGTGAGACAAACGGCCACAAGAGACCGCTTCGGCAGTGCTGCAATATCAGCCTTCGGCTGGACAATCCGGCCCGCCGGTGGCATCAGAGCGGTGCGACATCTCGAACCGGCCGAGCCCTCATGAAGCTGTTTCTGCTGAAATTTTTCACCTGGTGGAGCGGCCAGACGTTCGGCACGCAATTGTGGACGTGGCGATTCGGCGAACTGGTCGGCCAGGACGAGCAGGGCAACACCTACTATCGCACCAAGGGCCGCAAGATCGATCCGACGCTCGGCTTCGAGCGGCGCTGGGTGGTCTATAACGGTTATGCCGAAGCCAGCCGGGTGCCGCCGTCCTGGCATGGCTGGCTGCATCACACCGTCGATGTCGCCCCGACCGAAGAGAGCTACACGCCGCGGGAATGGGAAAAGCCCCATGTGCCGAACATGACTGGCACGTCCGGCGCCTATCGTCCCTCCGGCTCGACGCTGGCCAGCGGCCGCCGTCCCAAGGCGACCGGCGACTATCAGGCCTGGACGCCGGGAAACTGAGAAACATCAACATTGCCGTGCGTCATCGATCGCATGGCGGTTGCACGCGCTTCTGACCAAGGCCATCCCTGTGAATAACGGGATCAGCGGGGACATCCGCTGGCGCCGTCTTGTGCCGTCCGCGTTATCGCGGCTCAATGGGGACATCTTACGGAGATGGGAAACCATCGCGTCGGTGTCGGGCTCCAGTCGCGACTGCCCCGGTTTGCAGCGGCCACCGAGCAGAACGCGCCCGGGAAATAGGCCCCCGGTGCAGCAGTTCTGAAATCGCCCGCTAATGTGTGGCTGCCGTAGGACAGGAAAGGCCGTCTGGGAAACCAGGCGGCCTTTTTCTTTGTGGCGGCGATACCGTGTGTTGGTTTTCGGTCATCGTCCGCGAAGGCGGACGATCCATTACGCCGTGATCTCTCGGCTTCGGTTGACACCAGCGTTTACTGGATGCCCGCCTTCGCGGGCATGACCGCGGAGGGAGGTCACCCCAGCCGCGCGGCGGCGCGGTCGATCATCTCGCCGCGGCGGATTTGCGCCGGTGCAATCCTGTCTTTCATGAAGGCGAGCACTTCCGGCGGCGCGGTGTCGGGCGAGCCGGAATTGAACGGCGGCGCGGGATTGTATTCGAGCCGGAGCTGGATCGTCTCCGCAGTCTTCTGGTCGTGCAGCAGCGAGACCAGCGTCAGCGCGAAATCGATGCCTGCGGTGACGCCGCCGCCGGTGACGCGGTTGCGGTCGACGCAGACCCGCGTCTTGGTCGGGATCGCGCCGAACGCCGAGAGGAAATCCATCGCCGTCCAGTGCGTCGCCGCGCGATAGCCTTTCAGAAGGCCGGCGGCGCCGAGCACCAGCGAACCCGTGCAGACCGACGTGATGTATTTGGCGCCCGGCGCCTGCTGGCGCAGGAAGGCCAGCATCTCCTCGTCGTTGATCATGTCGTCGGTGCCGAAGCCGCCGGGCACGCAGATGACGTCGAGCTGCGGGCAGTCCGCAAAGGTCGTGGTCGGCGTCAGCACCAGCACGGAATCGCTGGTGACCGGTTCGATCCGTTTCCAGATCAGATGAATTTTTGCACCGGGCAGGCTGGAGAACACCTGCAGCGGACCGGTGAAATCGAGCTGGGTGACTTTTGGGAACAGCACGAGACCGATTTGCAGCGGGGTAGGCGTTGGCGACGGCGCGGACATCGTGACCTCCGGAAAATTGGCTTGACGGAACGCATCCTGCCATGGTCGCCTGATGTCCGAAATGGCATTTTTCCCTCATTTTAGGACAAGTGCCAAAAGTTGCGATGAAAGCCAGACACGGACGGCACCATGATCGGCGTTCTCATCTTTCCGGATTTCCAGTTGCTCGATGCCGCCGGGCCGATTTCCGCCTTCGAGATCGCGGCGCGCTTTGCCCAGGGCGCGCCGGCGATCCGGACTCTGGCGGTGACGCCGGGACCGGTGCGCTCGTCGTCGGGCGTCGAGATCGTTGCGCGGGGATTAAAGGCCGCATCCGCGATCACGACGCTGATCGTCGCGGGCGGCGAAGGGGTGCGGCAGGCGGCGACCTGCGAGAAGACGCTCAATTTCGTCCGCGCGATTGCCAAACGCGGCGTCCGCATCGCCAGCGTCTGCTCCGGCGCCTATGTCCTCGCCGAGGCCGGCCTGCTCGATGGCCGCCGCGCCACCACGCATTGGCAGCGCACGCGGCATTTCGTGAAAGCCTATCCGCAGGTGAGACTGGAGCCGGACCGCATCTTCGTGCGCGACGGCGACGTCTGGACCTCGGCCGGGATATCGGCCGGCATCGATCTGTCGCTGGCGATGATCGCGGAAGACTATGGCGACGAGATCGCGCAGAACACCGCCAAGCAACTGGTGCTCTATCACCGCCGCAGCGGCGGCCAGTCGCAATTCTCTTCGCTGCTGGAATTGAAGGCGCCGAACGGCCGCTTCGGACCGCTGCTGGCGTGGGCGCGCGAAAATCTCGATGCGCCGCTCACCGTCGAGGATCTCGCCGAACAGGCCAACATGAGTTCACGGCATTTCACCCGCGCCTTCATGGCCGAGACCGGTACCACGCCGTCAAAGGCGGTGGAGCGGCTGCGCATCGAGGTGGCGCGGCAGCGCGTGCAGTCCTCCAGCGAAGCGATCGAGCGCGTCGCACAAGCCACCGGTTTCCGCGATCCGGAACGGATGCGCCGCGCCTTCATCCGCGCCTTCGGCCAGCCCCCGCAATCGCTGCGCCGCGCGGCGCGGGCGGGGTAGGGGCTTATCCAGCCGGCCCCAGGGGCCGATCAGGCCACGTCGGCCTGCGGGCTCGACGTTTCCTCCTCGGTGAGCAAGGCGTCGAGATCGACGAGCTGCGGATCATCAGCCTCGGGGTCACCGAGCCCGGCGCTGCCGTGGAGATGCATCAAGGTCTGCACGCGGCGGGCATTGAGATGGTCCACATGCTGATGCTGCAGCGCAGCCGCCAGCAGCGTCTTGGGCAGCCCCACCAGCGCAAAGGCCGGAACCCGGCGCACCTCTTCGCCTTCGCGCCACTGCAGCGGATGGAGGGTGTAGATCAACTGCTGATCGATCTCCGGCGACGACAGACGCGATTCTGACGGCGCGAGGCTGGCGAGGTTGGCGTTGCCCGCGCGTGTGCGCACCGCGGCGGATCGCAGCTCCCAGCATATCAAGTCTGCGGCGGCGAGAACTTCGCGGCGCACGGCATCGACATTGCTCGAGAACCTCGTCGCTTCCGGTATCGACATCGCGGCTTTGGTGACGGCTTCGACCAGCGCGGTGGCGCCGCCATCGAATCCCGGTGCCGCCCGCTCGATCGCCGAAGCCATCGCCTCGATCTGGTCCGCCATGGTGTCGCGGTCGCGCTGCGCCTTGGCATCCGTCAGCGCGCGCTCGGCCGAAGCGACCTGCTCGTCGAACTCAGCCAGTTCGGCGCGCCACGTCTTGGCGCGGTCTTCGACGACGCGCATGGCGGCTTCGGCGCGATCGAGCCGGGCATTGGCGGCACCGGCCACCGCCAGCTTTTCGGTGGCGGTGCGTTTCTCCGCGAGTTCCAATTCGGTGGCGGCCAGCCGGTCGGCCAGCTTCTGCCGCGCCGTCTGCTTGTCCTTCAGCGCGTTCTCGAAGCGCTCGATAGGGCCGAGTTCGCGCTTAAAAAAAGCCATGGCAATACCCCCGCGCGTCAAAATCATCCGCCGAATCATCAGACCGATTCGCTGCATGCGAAAACTAGCCTGAAACTTGGATGACATTGCGGCTTAAGTCTGTCTGGACGAGACAGGTCGGTGGATGAGGGTGACGAGGGGCCGGCCAATACCTTCGATGCGCGCGGGCTGATTCGCGCCGACGCGGGTATTGACGCCGCTAGTCGCGGTGCATCGGGATGCCAGCCGATCACGGCCAGCATCACGAAAAATCCGACGACATAGGCCACCGCTATCGGCCAGCCCTGGCTGACCCAGCGGCCAACGGATTTGGCTTCCGGATACATGTTCGACAAGGCGACGCCTGCCGAGGAGCCGAACCAGATCATCGATCCGCCGAAGCCGACGGCATAGGCCAGATAGCCCCAGTCATAGCCACCTTGCTTGAGCGCCAGCGCGGTGAGGGGAATGTTGTCGAACACGGCGGAGACGAAGCCCAGGCCCAGCGCTGTCGGCCACGAGGCGGCGGGTAGTTTCTCGACCGGCATCAACGAGGCCGCGGTGACCAATGCCAGAAGAAACATCGTGCCCTTGAAGGTTTCCGGCATCACTTTCCAGTCCGGTGCGCGCAATCCTGCCGTCAGCAGAATGACCGCCCAGACGGCGAGGCCGAGAACCGGAACGGTATCGAGCAGGGCAGGGAATTTCAAATTGGCGGTGATGTTCGCGGCGAGCGCGGCAGCCAGAATGGCAGCAACGATGAAGACCCGCGCCGGGTCGATCTTCAGGCCCTTCGACGCATCCTTCTGGATCGGCGAGTAGCGCTGTTGCTGGATGGCGGCCGGCACCGCGAAGATCAGCATCGCGACGATGGCGGCGGTATAGGCTTCCACCACGGCGAGCGGGCTGACGCCGGCGATCCACATCATGGTCGTGGTGGTGTCGCCGACGACGCTGCCGGATCCACCGGCGTTGGAGGCCGCGACGATCGCGGCGAGATAGCCGATGTGGACCTTGCCCTGAAACACGTGCCGCGCAACGGTGCCGCCGATCAGCGCGGCCGCGATGTTGTCGAGGAAACTCGACAGCACGAACACCAGCACCAGCAGCACGACGCCGCCCTTCCAGTCGTCCGGCAGCAGCGCCGGCATCTTGTCAGGCACGCGGCTTTCCTCGAAATGTCGCGACAGCAGCGCAAAGCCCATCAGCAGCAGGAACAGGTTGCCGAGCGTGACCCACTCATGCGCCATGTGGTGGCCGAGACCGGTCAGGCCTGCGCCATGGTTGAAGCCGGTGAACACCAGTTTGTAGATGATGATCGCGGCCAGGCCGGCGAGCGCGACCTGTAGCGTCTTGTGGTGGAACAGCGCGACGCCAAGCAGCGTCAGCGCGAACAGGATGAAGTCGACGGGTATTCCAAGCACCAACATATCTTCCATTCGCCTTCAGGCCGTGGCTTAAACCAATTCGAGACGCAAAGACCGGCCGACCATCTTGGCTGCCCGCTGCAACGTCGAGAGTGTCACGTTTCCATCCTTCGGGTCGAGCAGGCGGCTTATCTGGCTGCGGCTGGTCTTCATCCGTTCGGCGAGGCCCTTCCGGGAGATGTTCCTTGCCTTCATCGCCTCAATAATCTGCCATGCCAACACTTCCTTTATGGCCGTTGCCTCAAACTCCTCAAGCTTGCCTTCGTCCTTGAGAAAGCCATCGATCGTGCTGAAGCCAGCGATCGAACGAACCGCTTTTCTTTTCCGGACTTTTGTCGTGCGTTTGGTCATCGGTTCCCGAAATCCTTCATTCGTTTGCGCGCTAGAGCAAGTTCAGCGTCGGGTGTCTTCTGTGTCTTCTTGATGAAGCCATGCAGTACAACGATGCTTTCGGACATCACGCAAAACAATACCCGTGCTATTCTATTGCTCGGAAGGTTCGTGCGGATTTCCCACAACCCTTCCCCCATCGGCCGGCAGAGCGGCATGCCCACCGGCCAGCGGTACTGGATGCGCATCAGGTCAAGACCAATAGTGTGCCGATCCCTTTCGTCGAGACCACGAAGCCAATCCCGTACAACGTCGCTTCCGCCGCGCGTTTGATAAAAGACCGCCGGCATCTTGCGTGGGTCACGACCGGCCATGCTGACCTATATATGGGGCATGCACTATAAAATGTCCAGACGGGAGCGTTATTTCAGCGCCTTCATCCAGCCGGAGATTTCAGTCACCGCGACATTGGCCTGCTGCAACAGCTTGCCCATGGTGAAGAAGCCGTGGAATTGGCCGGGGAAGTGGCGGTAGGTCACGGGCACGCCGGCTTCCTTGAGCCGCGCGGCGTATTCGGCGCCCTCGTCGCGCAGGGGATCGGCGCCTGCGGTCAGCACATAGGCCGGCGGCAGTCCGGCGAGCGTTTTGGCGCGCGCGGGCGAGGCCTTCCAGTGATCGATATCGGCCGCGCCGTTGAGATAGTGGTTGCAGAACCATTTGATCACGGAGTGCGTGAGCAAAATGCTGGTCTCGGGCTCGCTGTGCGAGGGATGCTTCATCGCGAAGTCGGTGGCGGGATAGACCAGTACCTGGCCTGCGAGTTTCGGGCCGCCGCCGTCGCGCGCGGCCAGCGCCACCACGGCGGCGAGATTGCCGCCGGCGCTGTCGCCGCCGACCAGCAGATGCGAGGCGTCGATGCCGAATTGGCTGGCGTTGTCAGCCACCCATTTCGTGGCGGTGATGGCGTCATCGGCCGCGGCGGGGAATTTGTGCTCGGGCGCGAGGCGATAATCGACGGAGATCACGATCAGCTCGCCCTCATGGGCCAGTTTCTGGCAGACCACCTCATGGGTATCGAGATCGCCGATCACCCAGCCGCCGCCGTGAAAGAACACCAGGCAGGGTGCGAGGCCGTTGGTCTTGCGCAGCGTCTTCGGCGTGTAGATGCGCGCCGGGATCGTGCCGTGCGATGCGGGGATCGACAGCGGCTTGTTCGATTCAAGCGCGGGCGGGTCCGGGTTCACGATGGGGCGGGCGGCCCGATAATATTCGCGCGCTTCCGTCGGCGGCAGCGTCTCATAGGCGGGACGGCCGGCATCCTGGAAGGCCTGGTAGATGGCGGCGGCATCGGGATCGAGCGTTACGGGCATACCGAGGAGACCTTCTGGGTTGATTGAATGCTCAGGCGGCGGTGCGGCCGCCGTCGACGGTGTAGGCGGAGCCCGAGACGTAGCTTGCCTCGTCGGAGGCGAGGAAGGCCACGATGGAGGCGACCTCGGACGCCTGGCCGAGCCGGCGCGCCGGAATCCGGTCGACGATCTTGTCGTTCGGCGGCGGCTCGTTGCCGGGATTGCGGCCCTGCAGGATCGTGCTCAGCATGCGGCTGTCGATCAGGCCGGGGCAGACGCAATTCACGCGAACGCCGGTGCCGGTGCATTCCCAGGCGGCGCTCTTGGTCAGCCCGATCACCGCGTGCTTGCTGGCGCTATAGACCGCGATCATCGGCGAGCCCATGAGGCCTGCGATCGACGCGGTGTTGATGATGCTGCCCTTGTTTTGTTTCAACATCACCGGCAGCACGTGTTTCATGCCGAGAAAGACGCCGACGACATTGACGTCGAGCACGCGCCGAAAACTCTCCAGCGAATATTCCGGGATCGGCTTGATGTCGCCCTCGATGCCGGCGTTGTTGTAAAACGCGTCGATCGTGCCGAACCGGTCGACTGTGGCGCGGACATATTCGGCGACCTCTTCCTCCTTGGTGACGTCAGCTGCCACCGCGAGGGCTTCGGCGGAGGCGGGCAGGTCCTTGATGGCGGTCTTGAGGTCGTCTTCCCGGCGGTCGACGGCGACGATACGGGCGCCGCGTTCGGCCAGCAGGCGGATGGTTGCGGTTCCAATGACGCCGGCGGCGCCGGTCACGACGGCAACCCGGCCATCGAGTCGAATTCGATCGGGCATGTCCTGGGGTTTCCTCTCGCTTGTCCGGTTGTTCCGGATTTTGGTGGTTTTCGCGGCCGGGGCTTAGGCACCCCAGCGCGAACGGAAGCGACTATTTCATCCGAAACGGGGCGTGGCTAGATCATGGCTGACCTATCCGAAGCACGTCGCCCGTCCCGTCGGGCCAGGATGGAGTGCGGCGGGAGGGGGGCAAACCGCCCTTTCCGCGCCGTATTCGGCGTGTTAACCGGTTGGGACGCGAGCGGCGGACAAGTCTGTACTATGTCGCGAGCCCGATTCGCCTGTAAAAGCCGCGAGATGCTTCGAACCATAGCCCTGACAGGTCTTGCGGCCCTGATTGCCGCCACCGCGATCTCGCTCGTGCCGCCGGCGCAGGCGCAGATCGGCAATATCTTTTCCGATCCGCCGCTGCGGCCGCCGGGCGCGATCCCGCGCGGCAATCAGCAGCAGCAACAATTCCCCGATGACGACGAGGAAGTGCCGGAACTGCCGCGCGGCCGCCTGCTGCCGAGCCCGAACCGTCCGCCGCCGGGGCAGGGCATGCCGCCGCCCGGAAGTTTCCAGTCGCAGCCGCTGGCGCCGCCGCCGGGATCGCCCCAAGGCACCCAGCCGGGCGTTGCCGTTCAGCCGCCGCAACCGGGCCAGCCGGGTGTCGCCAACGCGCCGCCGGGTCAGCGCCAACCGCCAGCGAAGGGCGTGCCGCAAACGCCGGCGGCGCTGCAGCCGGGCGACGAGGTCGTTTCCGAACCGCCGGCCACCAAGATCACCAACAAGAAGGCCAGCTTTTCCGGCCTCGACAAGATCACCGGCCGCATCATCAATTTCGACGAGGACATCGGCGAGACCGTGCAGTTCGGCGCGCTGCGCGTGAAGACCAGCGCCTGCTATACGCGGCCGTCGACGGAAGCTGCCAACACCGACGCCTTTGTCGAGGTCGACGAGATCACGCTGCAGGGCGAGGTGAAGCGGATTTTTTCGGGCTGGATGTACGCGGCAAGCCCCGGCCTGCATGGCGTCGAGCATCCGGTCTACGATATCTGGCTCACCGACTGCAAAGGCCCCGACCAGACCATCGTCAGCGCGCAGCCAGATCCGAAGCCGGTGGCGCCGCCGCTCGCCGCCAAGCGTCCGCCGCAGCCGAAGCAGGCCGCGCCGCGCCCGCCGGGACAGCCGCCGCAACCGCAATTCCAGCAGCAGCCGCAACAGGCGCCGCCACCTCCGCCGCAGCAGCGGCCGGGTGGATTGTTTGGCGGGCTGTTCGGGAATTGAGCGCAACGAACGTAGCCCGGATGGAGCGAAGCGCAATCCGGGATGAGTTTCTCCGCGGTTAAAGCCGGCCCCGGATTACGCTGCGCTCCATCCGGGCTACGGGCTCTGTGCGATAATCGCGAGCGCTGCCTCGCCGCTGATGCTGGCTTGTAACCGCATGAAATCCGCGGGATCTCCCGTGATCGCCTTGTCGAGCAGGGTGCGATAGCGGCGCCGCGGAATTTCGACGGCGCCGAAGCTGCGCAGATGTTCTGTCACATATTGGGTGTCGAGCATCTCGAACCCGCCTGCGATCAGCCGCGCCACCAGATGCACCAGCGCCACTTTCGACGCGTCGCGGGCGCGATGGAACATGCTTTCGCCGAAGAAGGCGCGCCCGAGGCTCACCCCATAGAGACCGCCGACGAGGTCGCCGTCCTGCCAGACCTCGACGCTATGGCAATGTCCGAGCTCGTAAAGTCCGAGATAGAGATCGCGGATGCGCTTGTTGATCCAGGTGTCGTCGCGCCCCGGCTGCGGCGCCGCGCAGCCGGCGATGACCGCCTTGAAGGCGGTATCGACGGTGACGCTGAAACCATCCGATCGCACGGTGCGGGCCAGCCGCGAGGCGATGCGAAAACCCTGCAGCGGAATCACGCCGCGCATTTCCGGCTCGACCCAGAACAGCGTCGGGTCATCAGCGCTCTCGGCCATTGGAAAGATGCCGCAGGCATAGGCCCGCAGCAGTACTTCGGGCGTGATTTCGGAAGCGGCAAACTCGCGCGATGTCATGCGCTCATGATAGCAGGACGTGCGAGGCGAATGCTACGTTCCGGGACAGCGACGGCGCGGCCCGATCGTGGGCGAATGAGGCAATATGAGCGCAATCTTGATCGTCGTTCCGGTGTTCGCGTTGATCGCGGCCGGCTATGCGGCGGTGGCGCTACGCTTCATTTCGCCGACGGCGCACAAGGGCATTTCCGAGTTCGCCTTCAGCATTGCCATTCCCGCGCTGCTGTTCCGGATCGTGGTGGTCGCGGAATTTCCCGCCGTTAACGCGTTTGCGGTGTGGAGCGCTTATTACGGCGCAACGGCGGCGACGTGGGTTCTCGCGCTGCTGGCGTCATCCGTTCTTCGGCAATCCCGGGCCGACGGCGGAGTGCTGGCGATCGGCTCGATCTACGGCAACATCGTGATGCTCGGCCTTCCCTTGACCTTGTCGGCCCTGGGTAGTCAGGCGGCCGGCTCGATGGCATTGATCCTGTCGGTCAACACGCCGCTGCTTTGGCTTTGCGGCACGCTGCAGATGGCGTGGGCGGAGCGGAAGTCTTCCGAGAGCGCGCCGCTCCTGGTCCTGCGGGCCGTGCGGGAGATCGCGCGCAATCCGATCATGCTTGCGCTGGGTTTCGGATTCCTCTGGCGCCTGACCGGATTGGGGCTGCATCCCGTGGCGGACAGGACGCTCGAACTGCTGGCGCAGGCGGGTTCGCCCACGGCGCTGATCGCCCTCGGCATCAATCTGTTCGGATTCAGGATCAAAGGCCAGGCGCTCGCGATGGCCGTGATGTGCGCGCTCAAGCTCGTGGCGATGCCGGCCATCGCCGCAATCCTTGCGTTCTACGTCCTGGCGCTGCCGCCGATTTCCGCAGCCGTGGTTGTGCTCTTTGCCGCAATGCCGACCGGCGCCAATGCCTACATCTTCTCGGCGCAATACGGACGGCTGACCGAAGCCGTCTCGGGCGCGGTGGCGCTCGGGACGGTGCTGGCGGCGGTGACGTTGCCGGTCATTGTTGCATCCTTGACGGTCGCGCTGCGTTAGGCGTGCGACGACCGTCGCAATTCTAGTTCTCGAATCCGAACAGCTTGGCCGGATTGGTGACCAGAGTTCGCTTCAACTCGGCCTCGTCAGCGACGTAGCTGTAGAGCAGTTCGAGCAGTCGGCGTCGTTGGGCGGCTGCACCACCGCGGATTCGTAGCTAGCCCGCCGCGGCGTTGGTCGACTTCGGCGCTTGCTTCGGCGCGCGGCGGAAGCGCAGCACGATCCTGGTGCCGTGATGATTTGGATCGCGCTCGGCGGTGGCGTCGAGCTTGGCGGCCATCGCGCTCACGATGCGTTGTCCCATGCCCGTGGAGCGCGGATCGGCCTTGACGTTGAGGCCCACGCCATCGTCCGCAATCGCGACCAAGAGGTCTTCGCCGTCGGCCTTGAGCTCGACGTGTATAGGACCGGCGCCGTCGGGGTAGGCGTATTTGACGGCGTTCATCACCAGTTCGTTGACGATGATGCCGATCGCGACCGCGCGGTCCGGATCGATCTCGATCGGTTCGGCCTTGAGCGTCAGCCGCGACATCTTGTTGCCCTCGGCCGACCGCCGGAGGTCTTCCAGCAGGGATTCGAGATACTGGTTCAGCAACACGCTCTTGAGATCGTGCGAGGTGTAGAGGCGGCGATGGACTTGGGCGACTGCGGCAACACGTCCCATCGCATTGGTCAGCGCCGCCTTTACGTCGTTCTGGGTCGCCGAATTGGCCTGCAAATGCAGCAGCGAGGCGATGATCTGCAGGGAGTTGCCGACGCGGTGGTTGACTTCGCGCAGCAGCACCTCGCGTTCGGCGGCGAGCGCCGCGTAGCGGTCGCGCGAGCGGTGAACCTCGGCCTCCGCCTCGTCGCGGGCCCGCTGCAGCTCGGCCTGCTTGAGCGCGCCGTTGCAGGCGACCTGGAGCAGCGGAATGAATTCGCCCTGGGTATCCTTGACCAGATAATCGGCGGCGCCGGCTTTCAGCGCGGTGACGGCGATCGCCGAATCCTGCGAGGCCGTGACGAATACCACGGGCGGAGCGCCCGCGATCGCCATGATCTGTTCCAGCGTTTCGAGACCGTCGAGGCCCGGCATGTACTGGTCCAGCGCAACTACATCGATGCCGCCTTGCGCCAGCCGCGCCAGACCTTGCTCGCCGCCCGGCGCGTGGACGACCTTGAAGCCTGCCCGCGTCAGGCCGCGGTCGACCAGCCGGGCGAGGCCGGCGTCATCGTCGATGTACAGCAGTGTCGGCGTCGCGGGTTTCATGTGGCTGCAGGGGGTACCTGGATGACGGAAAAGAACAGACCGAGCTGGCGAATGGCGTTGGCAAAGCTTTCGTAGTTCACGGGCTTGGTGATGTAGACGTTACATCCGAGTTCGTAGCAGCGTTTGATCTCTTGGGAGTCGTCGGTCGTGGTCAGCACAACGACCGGCGTGGCCTTCAAGTACTTGTTTTCTTTGACCCGCTTCAGGATATCGATGCCGGTCGTATCGGGCAAATTGAGATCGAGCAGGATCAGGAGCGCGTTGCCCTTGTGGTCGAGGCCCGTTCCATCCTTGCCGAACAGGTAGTCCAGCGCGGCTGTACCGTTGGTGAACGGCTTTATCTCATTGTTGACACCGGATCGGCGGATATTTCGCTCGATCAGGCGGGCATGGCCCTCATCGTCCTCGATCATGATGATAGTGACTGGATTGCTCATGTCTCTGTATTCCGGTTGGCAGACCATTTAATGGGCAGCGTGATCGTGAAGGTGCTGCCCTGATGAAGTTCTGAGGCGACCGACATGGTGCCTCCGAGGCGACGCACCAGGGCGCGGACATGGGCAAGGCCGATGCCCTGTCCCGGTCTGTCCTGGGTACCCGCGCGGCGGAACAGCTCGAAAATGCGCTGGTGGTCCTTGGGATCGATACCACGCCCATTGTCCGATATCTCGAAGATCGCAAAACCGAGCTTGGTCCGGCCGCGCACCGCGATTTCGCCGGGAACGCCGGTCTTGAGGTATTTAAGCGCATTGTCGATCAGATTGGAGAAGATCTGCTCCAATGCAAGGCGATCACTGACGATATCAGGCAATTCCTCGATCCGGATCTTGGCCTGGGCCTCCAGCGCCTGATGCGCCATGGTCGACACGATGCCTTCCATCAGCTCCCTGGTATCGATCCGAACCGGCTGGAATTCGCGGCGTCCCTCGCGGGTGAGGTGGAGGATCGCCGATATCAGCCGGTCCATCTTGCCGATCGACGACTTGATGAACCCGAGCGCCTCGGTGAAATCTTCCGAAAGCTGCTTGTCGGCGCCTTCGAGCACGGGCTCGGCGGTATCGGTGGCGTTTTCCGGGACGGATGGCGCGGCGAACTGCTCGCGGGACAGCGTTGCGATTCGCCTGAAGATGTCGCCGCGCAATTCCTCCAGCTCGCTGGTGAAGCCCATGATGTTGACCAGCGGCGAACGCAGATCGTGGCTGACGATGTAGGCGAAGCGCTGGATCTCGTCATTGGCCTCGCGCAGGTCCGCGGTGCGCTCGTCGATCGTGGCCTCGAGGTTGAGATTGTTGTCGCGCAAGCTTGCCTCGGCCTCGTCGCGCGCGCGCGACGAGCGCCGCACCAGGAAAACTGAGAAGCCGGCGAGTGCTATCACAAGCCCGGAGCCGGCGATGGTCACGGAGGAGGCGAGCACCTGCGTTCGATCGGCGTCGACGGTCCGCATGGCAAACAGACGATCTTCCTCGGCGCGCATATCGCGCCCGGCCTCGGCGATGGCCTGCACGGCGCCGGTCGAGGTGCCGTTGCGCAAAACCGTGACGCTGGTGGCGACGTCGTTGTTCTTGATGCGATCGATGCCGCGCGCGAATTCGGTCAGACGCTGCTCGATCGCGCGGCGCAGCTTGGCGTAGTTTTCGACCTGAACCGGGTTGTCGCCGGTAATTTTCGCCAGTTGATCGGCGGCGGGCAGGATGTTGCCGGCCGCGGTCTCGTACTCTGCCAGGAATTGCGGCGCCGATGTCAGGAGGTAGGCGCGCGTGGCGCTTTCGGCGCGACGGATTTCGAGCAACAGGCTGGAGAGTTGGCTCTCGACCTCCACCGTATGCACGACGAGGGCGCTGGCATCGCGGGCCTTGTTGACCAGGAGGACGGAGGTGACGCTGATGGCGACCAGCACCAGAAGGCCCGCCGATAGCAGCAGGATTTGCCAAACAGCGCGCCGACGCTGAGCTTCAGCCGTCACGACGATCTCGCGTCATGTAAATAGAACTGCCCCCAAAGGACCCCAACGTCCGATAATGCCGCAGGGCTCGATTGGTTCCATCCTGGCGAAGATTTCGTTACGGCGTCTGGCCGTCCGCCGGCTGGCCGGCCAGGTACTGCTCGAGCCAGTGGATGTGATAGTCGCCGTTGATGATGTCGGCTTCCCGGACCAGTGCCCGGAACAGCGGCAGGGTGGTTTCGATGCCGTCGACCACCATCTCGTCGAGCGCCCGGCGCAGCCGCATCAGGCATTCGGCGCGGGTCTTGCCGTGCACGATCAGCTTGCCGACCAGCAAATCGTAATAGGGGGGAATGACGTAGCCTTGATAGACGGCGGAATCGATCCGCACGCCGAGTCCGCCGGGCGGGTGGAATTGCGTGATCTTGCCGGGCGACGGCCGGAAGGTCTGCGGATTTTCCGCATTGACGCGGCACTCGATGGCATGACCGATGATGGTAATCTCTTCCTGCTTCGCGGGCAGGTCGCCGCCGGCGGCGATACGGATCTGCTCCAGCACGAGGTCGATATCGGTGATGCTCTCGGTGACGGGATGCTCGACCTGGATGCGGGTGTTCATCTCGATGAAGTAGAACTCGCCATCCTCGTAGAGAAACTCGATGGTGCCGACGCCGAGATATTTCATGTCCCGCATCGCCTTGGCGCAGGTCTCGCCGATCCTGGCGCGGGCGGCTGCGGAAAGAACCGGCGAGGGGCCTTCTTCCCAGACCTTCTGGTGACGGCGCTGCAGCGAGCAGTCGCGCTCACCGAGATGGATCGCGCCGCCGCGGCCGTCGCCGAGAATCTGGATCTCGATGTGGCGCGGCTTCTGCAGGTATTTTTCGAGATAGACGGAAGCGTCGCCGAACGCCGACTTGGCCTCGTTGGACGCGGTCGACAGCGCCATCATCAGATCATCGGCGGAGTGCGCGACCTTCATGCCGCGTCCGCCGCCGCCGGCGGCCGCCTTCACCAGCACGGGGAAGCCGATCGCCTTGCCGATCGCGAGAGCGTCGTCGTCGGGCGTGACCGCGCCGTCGGAGCCTGGCACGACCGGGATGCCGAGCCGCCTGGCGGTCTTCTTGGCCTCGATCTTGTCGCCCATCAGGCGGATGTGTTCGGCCTTCGGGCCGATGAAATGCAGATTGTGCTCGGCGAGGATTTCGGCGAAGCGGGCGTTCTCCGACAGGAAGCCGTAGCCGGGATGCACAGCGTCCGCGCCGGTGATCTCGCAGGCCGCGAGCAGTGCCGGGATATTGAGATAGGAATCCTTTGACGGCGGCGGCCCGATGCAGACGCTCTCGTCGGCGAGCCGCACATGCATGGCGTCGGCGTCGGCCGTGGAATGCACCGCGACGGTGTTGATGCCGAGCTCCTTGCACGCACGCAGCACGCGGAGCGCGATCTCGCCGCGATTGGCTATGAGAATCTTATCGAACATCGCAGCGCCTGACGTTGACGAACTTATTCAATGATCACGAGCGGTTCGCCGAATTCGACCGGCTGGCCGTCTTCGATGAGAATTTGCGTCACCGTTCCCGCACGCGGCGACGGAATCTGGTTCATCGTCTTCATCGCTTCGATGATCAGCAGCGTCTGCCCGGCCGATACCTTGCTGCCGACATCGATGAACGGCTTGGCACCGGGCTCGGGCGACCAATAGGCGGTACCGACCATCGGGGAGGGCACTACGCCCGGATGCTTGGCCAGATCGGCGCCAGCCGCGGGGCCGGCTGCCGCTGCGGCCGCCGGCATAGGCTGGTAGCTCGCCGGCATCGCGGCCGACACGGTGATGTTGCGTGCGACCCGCACCCGCAGGCCCGAGCGCTCGATCTCGATCTCGGTCAGGCTGGTTTCATCCAGCAGCAGCGCGAGTTCGCGAATGAGCGCGCTGTCGTCGCTCTTGAGATTTGCGGCTGATTTGTCCGCTGACTTGTTGTCGGGCTGGCGGGCCATGCTCTTGATCCGGAATTCTCGATGTGGGTGACGGCTGAAGCGTCAGGGTGTCGTTTCGACGTCAGGTTTGAAGTCAGGGTCTTGAAGTCAGCTCTTTATGTTAGCTTTTGGCCTTGGCGCCGAGCTTGGCGGCAAGGCCCGATACTGCCAGCCGGTAGCCGTCGATGCCGAAGCCGCAAAGCGACGCGAAGGCGGCCATGGCGGTGTAGGAGTGGTGACGGAAACTTTCACGGGCGTGGATGTTGCTGACATGCACTTCCACAGTGGGAATTTTCACCGCCACGATCGCATCGTGCAGCGCGATCGAGGTGTGCGAATATCCGCCGGCGTTGATGATGATGCCGGCCACCTTCTTGGCATGCGCCTCGTGGATGAAGTCGATCAGTTCGCCTTCGCGGTTGGACTGCCGGCAATCCGCCTTCAGCCCGAATAGCGCGGCGGTTTCCACGCAGAGCTTTTCGACATCGGCGAGCGTCGCATGGCCATAGGTCTCCGGCTCGCGTGTCCCCAGCATGTTGAGGTTCGGGCCGTTGAGGACATAGATCGTCGCGGCAGGGGCTTGGGCGCTTCCTTGGGCCATCCGGATTCCAGCAGAGAGGGCGGTGCAGGTCGCGGGGTTATAGGTAACAACGCGGCCAAGGGGAAGCCTTCCGGGTGGCCGGAACGAGGCCCAAATGCCTCATCCAATTCGTAAAAAGCGGCTTGGAACCTGTGGAAATCATTCGTTAACCAATTTTTGGATGGCGCGCGCGCCAAGAAAAAGGGGTGGGCATCTCTGCCCACCCCCGATTGCTTCTCAGGGAAGCTGCAACTCGAGCGCGTTAGCCCTCGATGATGTAGACGATCTCGCGGGTCTGCGGGCGAACGATGACGTAGCGGCCGCCGACCAGGATTACCTCGTAACCGCGCCACTCCGGATAGATCTCGACAATCCGGGGCGGAAGCGGGTGGAAGTGGACCGACGCAGGCACCGCGGTGCCGACCGAGATGTTGAAGTTCACATTGGTGGTTTCCTGGATCTTCGCCGACCTGATGGCGGTGTTGATCTGGGTGCGCTTCTCGGCCGGGGGAGCAGCCGTCGCCGAAGTGGCAGCGTTGCCCGTCGTCTGCGACTTGGTCTCGCTGGCAGCCGTGCCCGACTTGGAGTCGGTCTTGCCGTCGCGGCTTTCGGTCGTCGTGGTGCCGCTCTTGCTGTCGCGGCCCTCGGCCTTCATGTCCTTGCCGCCCTTCGCCGAATCCTTGGTCGAGTCGGTCTCCGAGTGCATGCTCTTGGACTTCTCGCCCTGCATGCGGTTGCCGTCCTGGGCACTCTTGCCGGTCGGCTGCGCCTTGTCGTTGGTTTCCGAGGCCTTCATGCCGGGCTCGGAACCCTTCATGCCGGACTCGCCCTTCATGCCGGAGCTGCCGCCGGTGTCCCGCTGCATCGCGCCGCCGGATGAAGCGCCACCGGAAGGAGGCGCGCTCTGCTGCGCCGAGGGGCCAGCCGATCCTGCGCCGCCGCCCGGACCTTGCGCGCTGGCAAAACCGGTTCCGGCGATCAGGGCCGCGGTAGCGACCGAAATCAAAAAGCGATTTGTCATTAGAACTCTCCTCACGTGTTTCTGCATTGCCCGCCCGACAACGTGAGGAGGTGGCTGATGTTCCGGTATATCAGCGGTTCCGAGGGGTTTGTTTTATGAACGGAAAATGAACTGTCCCGCACGGGAGCGCCGCAAACAAAAAGGCCGGCTGTCAGGCCGGCCTTCGTTGCAGCTTTTAAGTAAGCGTATTCGCTTCAGCAGGTCGCCTTGCCGCAACGGGCATTGCTGATCTTTTCGCGCAGGCTCTCGACGCCGACGGCGCCGATGACGACCTGCTTGCCGATCACGTAGCTCGGCGTGCCGTTCATGCCCATCGATTCGGCGAGCTTGAAATTTTCCTCGAGCGTGTTGCGCACTTCGGCGCTGGAAAGATCCTTTTCCAGCTTCGCCATGTCGAGGCCGACTTCCTTGGCCACGGCCATCGCACGGGCCTTGTCGGCGGCGCCGCGGCCGGTGAGCAGCTTCTGATGGAAGTCGAGATATTTCTTGCCGGACGGATCCTGCATGCGCACGGCGACGCCGACCTGGGCCGCTTCGATCGAGCCCGCGCTCAGCACCGGAAATTCCTTCAGCACGACCTTCAGCTTCGGATCGGCCTTTATCAGCTCCATCATGTCGGTCATCGCGCGCTTGCAGTAGCCGCAATTGTAATCGAAGAATTCGACGAAGGTGACGTCGCCGTCCTTGTTGCCGATCGTGACGTTGCGCGGCGAGTTGAAGAGCGCATCGGCGTTCTTGGCGACGCCGGCTTCGTGCTTGGCGGCTTCCGCCACGGCCTGGCGCTTGCTGAGCTCGTTCATCGCCTCTTCGAGCACTTCGGGATGCGCGATCAGGTACTCGCGCACGATCTTTTCGATGTCGCCGCGCTGGGCGTCGTTGAAGTTCTGCGCGGAAGCGGACATCGGCGCGCCGCACAGCGCCAGGGCGAAAAATGCGGAAGTGAGAAGACGGAACGAGGGCATCAGTAAATCCTTGTGCGGCGGGTTCCCGGGCAATTCTGCTGAAGGCCGGCTCCTGGAGAATATCCTGGTCAGGGGTGACCAGGTCGTTGGCGATCAGGTTCCGATTATAGCCGAAAGTGGCTGATTTCTAGTTGCTCTTCTGGCCCGGCATCGGCTTGGCGCTCACAATGTCGTCAGCCTTGACCCATCCCGGCGTCCCGATGGCGAAGCGCGTTTTTGCGCGCGATGCAAGATCGCGCGCCGTCTTGTTGTCGCCGCGAAGGGAGGCGGCCTGGGCCGAGGCCAGGTCGGCCTGCGCGTAGTCGCCCTTGCGGCCATAGGCCATCGCGAGTTGCATGTAGCCGATCGGCGCTTCGGTTTCGCGGGCCACGGCTGCGCGCAGGATCGCAATCGCCTCGTCGGTGTAGGCGTTGTTAGCCGTTGCCACGAGGGCCTGTCCAAGCAGCATCTCGATCAGCGGCGAGTTGTTGGAGAGCGCGACGGCCTTGCGAAACGGCGCGATCGCCTCCTGCGGCTTGCCGCCCTCCAGCAGTGCCTGGCCGCGCACCTCGTAGAAATAGGGATTGTTGGGTTGCTGCTGGATCAGGGCGTCGATCTGGGCGAGCGCGCTGCGCAGGTCGCCGTGCAGATAGGTCGTGATCGCGTGGGCATAGCGCGCAGGCAGGCTGGTGTTGGACATCGGATAGCGCCGGTACACGGTGTCCTGCCGCTCCATGAAGGCCGAGATCTTGGCGCGCGCCATATCGTGGCGCAGTTGCAGGGCAGCGTCGTCCTTCTTGTCCCAATAAGGGCTCGACCTTGCCAGCTCTTGCAGTGCGTTGACGCGTTCGGCCGGCATCGGATGCGACTGAACGTAGGGGTCCGAGCCGCGCGAGGCAAACAGGCTCTCGTCGGTGAAGCGCTTGAAGGTCTCGTACATGCCCCGGGACGACTGGCCGGTGGCGTTCAGGAACTTGACGCCGGCCTTGTCGGCGTTTTCTTCCTGCTGGCGCACGTAAGATAAAAGGGTGCGGCGGATCACTTCTCCGGGGGCGGAGAACATCGCCGCGCCGGCGCTGGTCAAACCGTTATTGCTGCCGCCGCTCTTGGCGCCCGCCACCATCGCGCCGGCGCCGAGCAGCATGGCAATGATCATCTGGGTCTGGGCCTGCGCCATCTGTTCGCGCATCTTGGCGAGGTGACCGCCGGCAAGGTGGCCGGTTTCATGCGCCATCACGCCGATGATCTGGTTCGGTGTCTCCGACTGCATGATCGCGCCGTAGTTGACGAAGATGCGGCGGCCGTCGGCGACGAAAGCGTTGAAGACGCTTTGGTTGATGATCACCATCTGGATGTTCTGTTTTTCCAGGCCGGCGGCGCGCAGGATCGGCCTGGTATAGTCGCGCAGCAATTGCTCGGTCTCGGTGTCGCGGAGCACCGGCGGACCCTTGCTCTCCTGCGCCACGGCCGCCATCGGCGCAGCGACAAGCGTTGCGGCCGTCGTCAGCGCGGTCAACTTCAGGAGCTTCTTGCGTAGGGCGATGCGGAGCAGCATGAGCGGTCTTTGGCGATTGGCGACGCGGCCGGATTTCTTTCACCCGAACCGGTATCACTTCGCTGGAAAAAGCTATAACAAGCCAGCGAATACGGCCAGTCTGGGGCGGTCGCCGGTTCGGGAACCTGAATTCGGCAGCGCCCGGTGCACATAGCAGATATCGATGCTCGAATCGACACTTAGAGACCGCGCGACGGCGCTACTGACCCCCTCGGCACGGAGCGACGTTCCACCCTTCATGGTGATGGACGTGATGGCGGCGGCAGCCCGTATCGAGGCCGCCGGCGGCCATGTCATTCACATGGAGGTGGGACAGCCGGCGGCGCCGGCGCCCAAGGTCGCGATCACGGCCGCGCACACCGCGCTCAATTCGGTTCGGATCGATTACACCTCAGCGCTCGGCATTCCCTCACTGCGCACGCGGATCGCAAGACATTACCGCGATACTTATGGCTGCGCCGTCGATCCCGAGCGCATCGTGATCACGACAGGCTCGTCCGGCGGATTTATTTTGGCGTTCCTGTCGATGTTCGAGCCGGGCGACCGGGTCGCCGTCACGGTGCCGGGCTATCCGCCTTACCGGCATATCCTGACGGCGCTGGGCTGCGAGCCGGTGCTGATCGAGACCTCGAACGACACGCGTCATGCGTTGACGGGCGAGGCTCTGCTGGCCGCGCATCGCAAGACGCCGCTGAAGGGCGTGCTGGTCGGCAGCCCCGCCAATCCGACCGGGACGATGATGTCGCGCGAGGCGCTTACCGGCCTGATCGGTGCGGCGGAGGGCGCGGGCATTCGCTTCATCTCCGACGAGATCTATCACGGCCTCGACTATGCGTTCCCCGCGGTGACGGCGGCGGAGCTTTCGCCGCACGCGCTGGTGATCAACTCGTTCTCGAAATATTTTTGCATGACCGGCTGGCGGGTCGGCTGGATGGTGGTGCCGGAGCCGCTGGTGCGGCCGATCGAGCGGCTGCAACAAAACCTGTCGATCTCGGTGCCGACGCTGTCGCAGATCGCGGCCGAAGCGGCATTCGAAGGCCGCGAAGAGATGGAGGCGATCAAGCGCGGCTATCAGGAGAACCGCCGCATTTTGATCGAGGGCCTTCCGAAGGCCGGCCTCACCAAATTCCTGCCGGCCGATGGCGCCTTCTACCTCTACGCCGATGTTTCTGACTTCACCGCCGACAGCTTTGAATTTGCCGGCCGCATGCTGGAGAAGGCGCATGTGGCGGCGACGCCGGGCGTCGATTTCGATCCGATCCACGGCCGCAGCTTCATTCGCTTCTCCTATGCACGCTCGGCCGACGAGATGCGCGAAGCAGTGACGCGCATCGCGCAGTGGCTGCGGTAGCGGAAGCCCGTCGATCCTCCACATCATCCTTGCCTGCCATCAATCGGGGAAACCACCTGTGTCTGCCAGAACCGCTCCTGAGACCATCCCGCCATCGCATTTTTCGCTCGCGGCCCTGCTGTGGCCGCATCGTACCGATGGTTCGTCGGGGCTGGCGCGCAGCGTGATCCTGATCGTGCTGGGAACGGCGCTGCTGACCTTGTCGGCGAAGGTCAATCTGCCGTTGCCCTATGTGCCGATGACGCTGCAGACGCTGGTCGTGCTGATGATCGGCGCGGCCTATGGCTGGCGGCTCGGCTGTGCAACGATCATGACCTATCTGGCCGTGGGCGCCGCTGGCGCTCCGGTCTTCGCAGGCCCGATCGGCGGCCTCGCGCCGTTCGCCGGTCCAACGGCGGGATACCTCTTCGGCTTCGTGGCGGCGGCCTTCGTCACCGGATTTTTGAGCGAGCGCGGCTGGGATCGATCGGTTCCGTTGCTGTTCATCGCGATGGCACTCGGACACCTGGTGATTCTTGCCGCGGGATTTGGATGGCTTGCGTTCGGCATGAAACTCGGGGTCGACAAGGCGTGGCTGGTCGGGATCAAGCCGTTCATCGCGGCGTCCTTGATCAAGAATTCGCTCGGCGCTGTCCTCGTGCCGGCGATCCGGCGGATTTTCGATCCGCACAAATAGGGGCCTCCGCCAACACCATTGACTTCGCTCCCTCAAAGTATTTTGGCTGGTGCGACGGATTGGCGCATGTGCGACCAGTTCGCGGCCTCTGAGGGGAGTAAGCGTCATGGCGGCAACGATTGCGGTTGATGCACCGGCGAGTGCTGCAAAGCCCTGGTACCGGGTTCTTTACATTCAGGTCCTGATCGCCATCGTGCTCGGCGCGCTGTTCGGCTGGCTGTGGCCGAGCGTTGCTACCAACGACTGGATCAAGGCGCTCGGCGAGGGCTTCATCAAGCTGATCAAGATGGTGATCGCGCCGATCATCTTCTGCACCGTGGTATCGGGCATCGCGCATATACAAGATGCCAAGAAGGTCGGCCGTATCGGCATCAAGGCGCTGGTTTATTTCGAAGTCGTGTCCACCTTTGCGCTGGTGATCGGTCTTGTCGTCGGTAACGTGGTCAAGCCCGGCGCGGGCTTCGGTGGCAGCATGGCGAACGCGCAGGCCGTCGCGGGCTACGCCAAGCAGGCCGAGGCGCAGAAGAGCGTCGATTTCTTCCTGCATATCATTCCCGATACTGTCGTCGGCGCCTTCGCACAGGGCGAAATCCTCCAGGTTCTGCTGTTCTCTATTTTGTTCGGCTTCGCGCTGATGGGTCTCGGCGAGCGCGGCCATACGCTGCGCGCCTTCATCGACGACGCCGCGCACGGCGTATTCGGCGTCATCGCTATCGTGATGAAAGTCGCTCCGATCGGCGCGTTCGGCGCAATGGCGTTCACCATCGGCAGATTTGGAACCGGCGCGATCCTGAACCTGTTGGGCCTGATTGCGACATTCTACCTCACCGCGGCCCTGTTCGTGTTCGTGGTGCTCGGCTTGATCGCGCGCATGGTCGGGTTCTCGATCTTCAAGTTCCTGGCCTACATCAAGGACGAACTCCTGATCGTGCTCGGCACGTCGTCTTCGGAAAGCGCGCTGCCGTCCTTGATGGAAAAGCTGGAGCGGCTCGGCTGCTCCAAATCGGTCGTGGGCCTCGTGGTGCCGACCGGCTACTCGTTCAACCTCGACGGCACCAATATCTACATGACGCTGGCGACCCTGTTCATCGCGCAGGCGCTCGGCTTCGACCTCACTTTCGGCCAGCAACTGACCATCCTGCTGGTCGCGATGCTGACCTCGAAGGGCGCTTCGGGCATTACCGGGGCCGGCTTCATCACGCTGGCGGCGACGCTCGCCGTGGTCGATCCGCGGCTGGTGCCGGGCATGGCCATCGTTCTCGGCATCGACAAGTTCATGAGCGAGTGCCGCGCACTGACCAATCTGTGCGGCAACGGCGTTGCCTGCGTGGTGGTGTCGTGGTGGGAGGGCGAACTCGATCACGACAAGCTGCACGCCAATCTGAACAAGCAGGTTGACCCGTCCGACGTGGAGACCGCGATCACGACGGGATAGCACCCGGATCGAAGGGCATAAAAAAACCGCCCGGTTTTGGCCGGGCGGTTTTGTTTTGGGTTGGATCCCTTACTCGCCGCTGCCGAAGCGCCGCGACCACCAGCCTGCCTTGCGGGGGCCGGCTTCGTCTGACGAGGCGGGTGCCGGTTCGCTCGGAGCAGGCGCGGGAGACGCGACCGGCTCCGGCGCGCTGTGGCTGATCGAGGGCGCCGGTTCGGCCGGCGCACTGGTTCCGAAGCTGACTTTCTCGCGCACCGTCGACCGCCGCCGGGCCGCGGCCCGCTCGGCCTCTTGCGTTGTTTCTTCAACTGATGGCGCAGGCACGCTCTCGACCGGCTCGGGCCGGGCGTAGGCTGTCTGCTGCATCTCTACCGGCTGCGCGACCGGTTCCGGCGCAACGTCCGCCTGCACCAGCGAGGGCGCAGGCTCGGAGGCGCCGCCGTCGAAATCGGCGACCGCGCTGGTCACTTCCGGAGCCGAGGGCGGCCCGAGTTCGTCCGCTATCGATCCGGCCAAGCCGTCTTCCAGCTCGCCACCACGCCGGCGGCGTCCACCGCGACGGCCGCGACGGCGCGGACGCCGCTCGCCATTGGCAGGCTGATCGCCGCGGGCCGCGCCGGGCTGCTCGTCGCCTTCGTCCTCGTCGGCTTCACCGTCCTCGGCGGCCGCGCCTTCGACGGCTTCGACCGCGACATGCACGGCGTCACCGTCCTCGCGTGGAGCGGCGCCGTCACGCGGCTCGCCGCGGCCGCGCCGGCGCCGGCGTCGCTTGCGGCGGTGGCCGTCTGCGTCGCTTTCGCCCGTGGCCGCTTCAGCGGCATCGTCGGTCAGTCCCTCGGTCTCTTCGGTTTCGACCTCGGATTCGGTTTCGGCTTCGAATGTTTCCTCGTCGTCATAGGCTTCCTCGACCTGCGGCGGGAAGGCGGCAGCCTGCGCCACCAGCAGCGCCTTGGCGGCTTCCAGCGTGTGCACCTGTTCGCCGCGGTCGATGATGAACGACTGCTGGCCGGCGACGGTCGGATCGGCGCTGACGGCGAGCGACACCTTGAAGGCGTTTTCGAGATCGCGCAGGTGGCCGCGCTTGTGGTTCAGCACATAGAGCGCGACGTCGGTGCGGGTACGCACCACCAGATTGTGGGTCGCGCCCTTCATCAAAATCTCTTCGATGCCGCGCAGCAATTGCAGCGCGACCGACGATACCGAGCGCACATGACCGCTGCCGCCGCACTGCGCGCAGGGCTCGGTCGAACTCTCCAGCACGCTGGCGCGGATACGCTGGCGCGACATTTCCAAAAGGCCGAAATGCGAGATGCGCCCGACCTGGATGCGCGCGCGGTCCTGCCGCAGGCAATCGGAGAGCTTGCGCTCGACCGCGCGGTTGTTGCGCTTCTCGTCCATGTCGATGAAGTCGATGACGATCAGGCCTGCGAGATCGCGCAGGCGCAATTGACGCGCGACTTCCTCGGACGCCTCGAGATTGGTCTTGAGGGCGGTGTCCTCGATGTGATGTTCGCGGGTCGAACGGCCGGAGTTGACGTCGATCGAGACCAGCGCCTCGGTCTGGTTGATCACGATGTAGCCGCCGGAACGCAGTTGCACGGTCGGCGAGAACATCGCGTCGAGTGCGCTCTCGACGCCCATCCGCGAGAACAGCGGCTGGCCGTCGCCATATTTGCGGACCACCCGCACGTTCGAGGGCATCAGCATCTTCATGAAGTCGCGCGCTTCCTGGTAACCCGCTTCGCCGGCCACCTGGATTTCGTCGATTTCCTTGTTGTAGAGGTCGCGCAGCGAGCGCTTGATCAGCGAGCCTTCCTCATAGACGAGGGTAGGGGCCTGCGATTTCAGCGTCATGTCGCGGACGGTTTCCCACATCCGGATCAGATATTCGAAGTCGCGCTTGATTTCGGGCTTGGTGCGCGCGGCGCCGGCGGTGCGCAGGATGATCCCCATGCCTTCCGGCACGTCGAGATCCTGCACCACTTCCTTCAGCCGCGAGCGGTCCTGGGCCGAGGTGATCTTGCGGCTGATGCCGCCGCCACGGGCGGTATTGGGCATCAACACGGCATAGCGGCCGGCCAGCGACAGGTAGGTCGTCAGCGCGGCGCCCTTGTTGCCGCGTTCTTCCTTGACGACCTGGACCAGCATCACCTGGCGGCGCTTGATGACTTCCTGAATCTTGTACTGGCGGCGCGGTCGGAAGGCGCGCTCGGGCACTTCCTCCAGCACGTCGTCGCCGCCCACGGATTCGACGACGTCTTCCTCGGCGTCCTCGCCGTCGTCTTCATCGTCGTCGTCGCCTTCGGGAGCGCGGGCTTCGTCAGAAGACGCAACCGCATATCCCTCACCGATGTGCTCGATAAGGGTAGCGTCATCGGCATGCGCCGCGTTTTCGCGCGCCTGTTCATCGTCATGATGTTCATCATGAGTATGTTCGTCACGAGTGCGTTCGTCGTGCGCGGCTTCGGCCGGCGCGTCGGCGGCGGCCGTTTCTACCGACGCCCCGGCGGACGCGCCGGATTCCGGTTCCGCGACCGGGGCTTCGCCAACGGCGTCTGTCCGTTGGTCGGCACTTTGCGTGTCCTGTTCGGGGTGATGATCCCGGTCGTGATGCGCGTCATGATCGTGCGAATGGTCGTGATCGTGGTGACCATGCGCCTCGTGATCGTGCGCCCCGTGGTCGTGATGGGGCGCGTCCTCGTGATGATCGGCATCGTGCGGATGCACCTCGCCGGCATAGGCGCCATCATGCAGATGCGTGTCGCCTTCGCCTTCATAGGGCTGGGCCGCCTGTGCGGGATCCTGGCCGGCACCCTCGACGACGCCGCTTTGGACGCGGTCGCCATGGCCGCGGCGGCGCGCGTTGCGATGGCGCGACCGGCCGCGGTTGCGGCTGGACGACCGGTTCTCGCTCTCTTCCTCGGCCTCGCGGTGGGCGCGCTCGTCGGCCTCGATCAGCGCCTGACGGTCGGCGACCGGGATCTGATAATAGTCCGGGTGGATTTCGCTGAACGCCAGGAAGCCATGGCGGTTGCCGCCATATTCGATGAACGCCGCCTGCAGCGACGGCTCTACGCGCGTGACCTTGGCGAGGTAGATATTGCCGCGCAGCTGTTTGCGCTGGGCGGTCTCGAAATCAAATTCTTCGACACGGTTGCCGCGGACCACAACGACCCGGGTCTCTTCCGGGTGGGTGGCGTCGATCAACATCTTGTTGGGCATTTTGGAACTCTTGACGGCGGCGGGCGCGGTGCATGGCGCGCGCAAGTTGCGCGGCCCGGTGACGCGACGGTCCACCTGATTCGGGGGTGAGGGGAAGGCCAAAACGCACTTCTGGGCGCCGCGCCGATCGCGGAGCCGCCGGAGCGAGGCGACGTGCGAAGCTGTCGCTTCGCGTCGGCGCGTACGTTCCGTGGAACCTGGTCGGCAATACAGTCTGGCGCATCAAGCGTCGGCCCGTCTAAACATGTTGGCGGAAGGATACCGCCGTATCTTTCGCTGAAGGCCCGGTTCGGCGCCTGAACGCCCGCCGGCCATCGCATATCGGACCGTTTGGGGTCCGGATAACCGGTTTTGCCGTGTCTCAAACCGTCCCTGGAAAAGGTACCTGGGACCGGACGCCGCCCGGGCTCGAAACCGTCACTCCGTATCAGCCGCGCGCGGCGCTGGCTGGGGAGGGATCGGCAAAGACGCAGGTTCCTCCGGCTTCGAAGGTTCCGGCGCTGGACCGGGAGGCTGAACGCGACACAACCGGGAGTATTAGCCGTCAGCACCTCGTTCATACGTGGATTGGCGACTGCGTGCAAGGGAAGCGCGATGGAACCCGCGTCCCAGCGTCGCAGCGCGGCAACAGTCCCGCCTTTTCACAGATTCGCCCTTAAGGTCCAATTAACCCTGCGCTCCTATTGCGGTAAGGGAAGGCTCTTCCGGAGGCACCGAATCGTTGGCGAGCCGTGCAAATCACCCCGTTTTGCTGGGATGTGCGCTTTTGTGCGCCGCAGCATTGCTGTGCACGCAGTTGGCCGACCGCGTGGCCGCCCAGGCGCCGGCCTATCAGGCCCCACCCGCCTACCAAACGCCGCTCTATCAAGGGCCGGCCGCCATTCCCTCTCCGGGGGCGGCATCGAATTTCCCGATCGCGTCTGACGCGCGCCTGGCCGGCGATGCCAAGCAGACCCGCTTCATCCTCGATCTCGACAAGCCGGTCCAGTTTCGGGCGTTTACGCTCGCAGACCCCTATCGCGTGATCGTCGACCTCAACCAGGTCAATTTCCAGCTCCCGGCCGCGGCCGGCGCCACGGGGCGGGGACTGGTCAAGGCGTTTCGCTACGGTCTCGTCATGCCGGGTGGATCGCGGATCGTGTTCGACCTGGCCGGACCGGCCAAGATCGCCAAATCCTATGTGCTGGAATCGGCCAACGGCCAGCCACCGCGGCTGGTGCTCGAATTCGAGGAGGTGGACCGCACCGCCTTCGTGCAGTCACTGGCGCCCGAAAACCGGCCCGAACTGCGACCCGGCATCACCGAAGCCAACGCCGCAGTTGCGCGGGCGGTGGACGCGCCGGCCGCGTCGCCGTCGCCGGCGGACAAAAGGCCGGTGGTCGTAATCGATCCCGGCCATGGCGGCGCCGACAACGGCACCGAGGCCGGCGGCAACGACATCATGGAAAAGAACCTGGTGCTCACCTTCGGGCTGGCGCTGCGCGACCGGCTCGAGAAATCGGGCAAGTATCGCGTCGTCATGACCCGGACGGACGACACCTTCATTGCGCTCGGCGACCGCGTGAAGGTCGCGCGCACCGAGTTGGCCGCGTTGTTCATCTCGATCCATGCCGACGCCTTGCGGCGCGGCGAGGGCGACGCCCAGGGCGCCACCATCTATACGCTGTCGGAAAAGGCGACCGATAGCGAGGCCGAGCGGCTGGCAGACGCGGAAAACAAGTCGGACGCGATCGGCGGGGTCAGTCTTGCCGACGAGCCGACCGAAGTCGCCGACATCCTGATCGATCTGGTGCAGCGGGAGACCAAAACCTTCTCGAACCGGTTCGCGCGGGTGCTGATGGGCGAAATGAAGACCACGGTACGGATGCACAAGCACCCGCTGAAATCGGCCGGTTTCCGGGTGCTGAAAGCCCCCGACGTGCCCTCGGTCCTGGTCGAACTCGGCTATGTCTCGAACAAGGGCGACCTCGAACACCTGGTCTCCGAAAGCTGGCGGAACCGGACCGTCGGAGCGATGGCGCTGGCGGTTGATGCATTTTTGGCCAAGCGGCTGGCAACTGCCGGGCCGGGCAAGTAAAAATTACAGTGCGCTTGGCGTAAGTGCAGGCGGATAAAGCGTGGTTCCAGGGCCCAAGCCCTAGTTTGGCCACAGCGGCAACGGTATAGAAAATCGACTGCTGGTCTTCGGAATCGTTCAATATTGTTCGCCGGGCCCTTTATGTTCGACCGCGTGACGGCGGCCCGTTTGTCGGGATTGCCGTGTTAGGATGGACGCCGCAGATTTTGGCGCACAGGGTTGGAACGGAACTTCGATAATGCGCTTGCTGGTCCGGTTTTTTGGTTTCCTGTTCGCCGCCGGCACCGTCGTGTTTCTGGTCGGCGTGGCCGGCGTTGCGGGTGCGATCTGGCATTTCTCCAAGGATCTGCCCGATTATTCGCAGCTTCAGGATTACGAGCCGCCGGTGATGACCCGCGTGCACGCGTCCGACGGTGCGCTGCTGGGCGAGTATTCCAAGGAGCGGCGGCTCTATCTGCCGATCCAGGCGGTGCCGAAACTCGTCATCAACGCCTTCCTGGCGGCGGAGGACAAGAACTTCTACGAGCACGGCGGCATCGACTTCACCGGCATGGCGCGCGCGGCCGTCATCTATGCACAGAACTTCGGCTCCAATCGCCGCCCGCAGGGCGCGTCGACCATCACCCAGCAGGTCGCGAAGAACTTCCTTCTGACCAACGAGGTTTCCTTCACCCGCAAGATCAAGGAAGCGCTGCTGGCGATGCGCATCGAGCGCGCCTATTCGAAGGACCGCATCCTCGAACTCTATCTCAACGAGATCTATCTCGGCCTCGGCGCCTACGGCATCGCGGCCGCGTCGCTGGTCTATTTCGACAAGTCGGTGAACGAACTCACGATTGCCGAGGCCTCCTATCTGGCGGCGCTGCCGAAAGCGCCCGCCGCGCTGCATCCGGTGCGTAACCGGGACCGCGCGGTGGAGCGGCGCAATTACGTGGTCGATCGCCTCGTTGAAAACGGCTGGATCAAGCAGGCCGACGCCGACAAGGCCCGCAAGGAACCGCTCAACGTCACCAGCCGCGGCACCGGCGCGCATATCTTTGCCGGCGAGTATTTCGCCGAGGAAGTCCGGCGCGACATCTTTGAGCGCTACGGCGAAAAGAAACTCTATGAGGGCGGGCTTTCGGTCCGCGCCACGCTCGATCCGAAGATGCAGGTCATGGCGCGCAAGGCCATGGTCGCCGGTCTCGTCAAATACGACGAGGCGAGCGGCTGGCGCGGCGCTCCGTCCAAGCTCGACGTTTCCGGCGACTGGGGCGTCAAGCTCGTCGACGTCAAGGCGCTCGGCGATATCTCGCCGTGGCGGATGGCGGTTGTTCTCGAAACGTCCGACCAGTCGGCGCGGATCGGTTTCCAGCCTGGTCGCGAACTCGGCGGCGCCGTCAGCAAGCAGCGCCAGACCGGCATCATCACGCTCGACGGCGTGCGCTGGGCCAGGCCCACGTCGGGACCCGCAAAAGGCAGGACGCCGACTTCGGTGGCGCAAGTCCTTGCTGCCGGCGACGTGATCTATGCTGACCCGCTGTTCGACAAGGATAGCAAACCGGTCGAAGGCCAGTTCAGGCTGCGCCAGTTGCCGGAAGTGTCCGGCGCCATGGTGGCGATGGACCCCTGGACCGGCCGCGTGCTCGCGATGGTCGGCGGCTTCTCGTTCGACCAGAGCCAGTTCAACCGCGCGACGCAAGCTTACCGGCAGCCGGGTTCGTCGTTCAAGCCGCTGGTCTATTCGGCGGCGATGGACAATGGCTATACGCCGTCGACCGTCGTGGTCGACGCGCCGATCGAAATCGATCAGGGGCAGGGTGGCGGTGTCTGGCGCCCGGAAAACTATTCCTCGGGCAAATACCAGGGGCCGGTCACGCTGCGCAATGCGCTGAAGAATTCGCTGAACACCGTGACGGTGCGGCTGGCGCAGGACATCGGCATGCCGCTTGATCGGCGAATACTCCAAGCGGTTCGGCGTCTATGACGATCTGCCGAACTATCTGTCCTATGCGCTCGGCGCCGGTGAAACCACCGTCATGCGGATGGTGACGGCCTATTCGATGTTCGCCAATGGCGGCCGGCGCGTGAAGCCGACGCTGATCGATCGTATTCAGGACCGCTATGGCCACACCATCTTCAAGCACGACGCCCGCGAATGCCGCGGCTGCGACGCGCCCGGCGGCTGGAAGAATCAACAAGAGCCGCAACTGGTCGATCGTCGCGAACAGGTGCTCGATCCGATGACGGCCTACCAGATCACTTCGATGATGGAATATGTGGTGCAGGCCGGCACCGCGACCGTGGTCAAGGAAGTCGGCAAGCCGATCGCCGGCAAGACCGGCACCACCAACGATGAAAAGGACGCGTGGTTCATCGGCTTCTCGCCGGACCTCGTGGTCGGCATCTATGTCGGCTTCGACAAGCCGCGCAATCTCGGCCGCGGCATGACCGGCGGTCACCTGGCGGCGCCGATCGCCAAGGACTTCCTCAAGCTCGCACTCGCCGACAAGCCGGCTATTCCCTTCAAGGTGCCCGCCGGCATCAAGCTGGTGCGCGTCGATCCCAAGAGCGGCATGCGCGCCGGTCCGGGCGGCGGCGGCATTCTGGAAGCCTTCAAGCCGGGCACTGCGCCGCCGGATAATTACTCCGTCATCGGCGTGGCTGACGCGGACGGCCGGATGCCGCAACAGGGATACCCACCGCAGCAGCAGGGTAATCCGCAAGGGTATCAGCCTGACGGCGGAAATATCATGCGCCCGTTCGGGCTTTATTGAACCGCAGATATTTTTTGAACCGCACCTCGCATTTTCAACCGCAAGGCGCATCTTCGAACATTGTACGATGAAAATGTTTGAACCCGGTGGATTTTAAGGATCCGTACGGGAGAGGGAATGTCCGGTCGACACGGGAAACAAGCGCTGACGGTCATGGCGCAAAGGTTGGAATGGAACTTCGGTAATGCGCTTTGTGGTCCGATTTTTGGGTTTCCTGTTCACCGCCGGGACCATCGTGTTCCTGGTCGGCGTGGCCGGCGTCGCGGGCGGAATCTGGTATTTTTCCAGGGACCTGCCCGACTACTCCCAGCTTCAGGATTACGAGCCGCCGGTGATGACGCGGGTGCATGCCGCTGACGGCGCGCTGCTCGGCGAATATTCCAAGGAGCGGCGGCTCTATCTGCCGATCCAGGCGATGCCCAAACTCGTCACCAACGCGTTCCTCGCGGCCGAGGACAAGAATTTCTACGAGCACGGCGGCCTCGACTTCACCGGCATGGCGCGCGCGGGCGTGATGTATTTGCAGAATCTCGGCTCCAACCGCCGCCCGCAAGGTGCGTCGACGATCACCCAGCAGGTCGCGAAGAACTTCCTTCTGACCAACGAGGTCTCCTTCGCCCGCAAGATCAAGGAAGCCTTGCTGGCGATGCGCATCGAGCGTGCCTATTCGAAGGACCGCATCCTCGAACTCTATCTCAACGAGATCTATCTCGGCCTCGGCGCCTACGGCATCGCCGCCGCGTCGCTGGTCTATTTCGACAAATCCGTGAACGAACTGACGATCTCCGAAGCCGCCTATCTCGCCGCGCTTCCGAAAGCGCCGGGCACGCTGCATCCGGTGCGCAACCGCGATCGTTCGGTCGAGCGGCGCAATTACGTGATCGACCGTCTGCTGGAGAACGGCTGGATCAAGCAGGCGGATGCCGAGAAGTCGCGCAAGGATCCGCTGGTGGTGGCCTCCAGGTCCAACGCCGCGCATACGTTTGCCGGCGAGTATTTTGCCGAGGAGGTCCGCCGCGACATCTTCGAGCGCTACGGCGAGAAGAAACTCTATGAGGGCGGCCTGTCAGTCCGCACCACACTCGATCCGAAGCTGCAGGTGATGGCGCGCAAGGCCGTGGCCGCCGGTCTCGTGAATTTCGACGAGGCGCAAGGCTGGCGCGGCGCCATGAGCAAGCTGGACATTTCCGGCGACTGGGGCGTGAAGCTCGCCGAGATCAAGTCGCTGGGCGACATCTCGCCCTGGCGGATGGCCGTGGTGCTGGAGACATCCGACCAGTCGGCCCGCATCGGTTTCCAGCCCGGCCGCGAACTGGGCGGCGCGATCTCCAAGGATCGGCAGACCGGTCTGATCACGCTGGACGGTGTCCGATGGGCGAAGCCGGTCGCCGCTGCGGCGCGCGGCAAACCGGCGACGGCTTCGGTCTCGCAGATTCTGTCGCCGGGTGACGTGATCTACGCCGATCCGCTATTCGACAAGGAAGGCAAGGTGATCGAGGGCCAGTATCGGCTGCGTCAGATACCGGAAGTGTCCGGCGCGATGGTCGCGATGGACCCGTTGACCGGCCGCGTGGTCGCGATGGTCGGCGGCTTCTCGTTCGACCAGAGCCAGTTCAATCGCGCGACACAGGCCTATCGGCAGCCGGGATCGACGTTCAAGCCGCTGGTCTATTCGGCGGCGATTGACAATGGCTACACGCCGGCGACGATCATGATCGACGGGCCGATCGAGATCGATCAGGGGCAGGGCAACGGCGTCTGGCGGCCGGACAATTTTTCGGTGGGCAGCTATAAGGGGCCGATCACGCTGCGCGAAGCCCTGAAACACTCGCTCAACACCGTCACGGTGCGGCTGGCGCAGGATGTCGGCATGCCGCTGATCGGAGAGTATGCCAAGCGCTTCGGCGTCTACGAGGAATTGCCGAACTATCTTTCCTATTCGCTGGGCGCCGGCGAGACCACGGTCATGCGGATGGTGACGGCCTATTCGATGTTCGCCAATGGCGGCCGGCGGGTGAAGCCGACGCTGATCGACCGCATCCAGGATCGCTACGGACGCACGATCTTCAAGCATGACCAGCGCGAGTGCCGCGGCTGCGATGCGCCGGGTGGCTGGAAAAACCAGCCCGAGCCGCAGCTCGTCGACCGCCGCGAGCAGGTGCTCGATTCGTTGACCGCCTACCAGATCACCTCGATGCTCGAAGGCGTGGTGCAGGGTGGAACGGCGACGATCCTGCGCGAGGTCGGCAAGCCGATCGCCGGCAAGACCGGCACCACCAGCGACGCAAAGGACGTCTGGTTCGTCGGCTTTTCGCCCGATCTCGTCGTCGGACTCTATCTCGGCTATGACAAGCCGCGCACGCTGGGCAGGGCCGCGCAGGGCGGCCGTATCGCCGCGCCGATCGCCAAGGATTTCATGAAGCTGGCGCTCGCCGACAAGCCGCCGACCCCGTTCAAGGTTCCTCCCGGAATCAGGCTGGTCCGCATCGATTCGAAGAGCGGCTTGCGCCCTGCTCCCGGCGATATCGGCCGTACCGTTCTGGAAGCCTTCAAGCCGGGCACCGCTCCGCCGGAGAATTACATGCCGGCCGTCGGCGTCGCCGATGGCGAGGGACGCGTGCCGCAGGGATATCCGCCCGAAGCCGCCAGCATACAGGGGGGAGTCGCCCGATGCCGGCAATATCATGCGGCCCGGCACCGGGAGGATTTACTAGCGCGATTGCGCTTTGCTGCGCACATCGCTACATCCGGCCCGTCAAACATCGATCCAGCCGCGGTTCCGACCGCAGACAGAAGCAACCATGCGCGCCGAAGTCGAACGCCTCGTAGAAGAGATCAAGCAGTCAGTCGGGCTGCTGAGGAGGCATCTTTGACGTCGAACAGTCCACGGCTCGCCTCGCCGAGCTGAACAAGCTCGCCGAAGATCCCACTCTCTGGAACGATCCCCAGAAGGCCCAGAAGCTGATGCAGGAGCGCACCTCGCTGGTGGATGCGCTCGAGGGCATCGGCAAGGTCGAACGCGAACTCGACGACAATGTCGAGATGATCGCGCTCGGCGAGTCCGAAAACGATGAAGGCGTGGTGGTCGAGGCCGAGAACGCGCTGAAGGCCCTGAAGAAGGAAGTCGCGCGCCGCGAACTCGAAGCGCTGCTCTCGGGCGAGGCCGACAGGTTCGATTCCTATCTCGAAGTGCATGCCGGCGCCGGCGGCACCGAAAGCCAGGACTGGGCTTCGATGCTGCTGCGCATGTACACGCGCTGGGCCGAGAAGCACGGCTTCAAGATCGAATATCTCGAGGAAACCCCGGGTGAAGAAGCCGGCATCAAATCCGCCACCATCCAGATCAGCGGGCACAACGCCTATGGCTGGCTGAAGACCGAAGGCGGCGTGCACCGGCTGGTGCGGATCTCGCCGTTCGATTCCAACGCACGGCGGCACACCTCGTTTTCGTCGGTGGCGATCTTTCCCGTCGTCGACAACAGCATCAAGATCGACATCGCCGAATCCGACGTGCGCACCGACACGATGCGTTCGGGCGGCGCCGGCGGCCAGCACGTCAACAAGACCGAATCCGCGGTGCGCCTGACGCATATTCCGACCGGTGTCGCCGTGGTCTGCCAGGCCGGCCGCTCGCAGCACAAGAACAAGGCGCAGGCTTGGGACATGCTGCGGGCGCGGCTCTATGAGATCGAGTTGAAGCGGCGCGAGGCGCAGGCCGCCGCCGATCAAGCCGCCAAGACCGACATCGGCTGGGGCCACCAGATCCGCTCCTACGTGCTGCAGCCCTACCAGATGGTGAAGGATTTGCGCACTGGTGTGCAGACCTCGGATACATCGGGCGTGCTCGACGGCGACCTCGACGAGTTCATGGCCGCGACCTTGGCGCAACGCGCTTTCGGCACTTCGCCGGGCGCGGTCGAGGATGTGGATTAGCGCATGACGAAGGTTGCCTTCATCGGGCTCGGCCGCATGGGCCATGGCATGGCCGGCCGCTATCTCGATGCGGGCTTTTCGGTCGCGGTGTGGAATCGCAGCAAGGCCAAGGCGGAAGACCTGATCGCGCGCGGTGCGCGCTGGGCGTCGTCACCGGCGGACGCCGCCGCTGGCGCCGATGCCGTCGTGACCATGGTCGCCGACGATGAGGCGTCGCACACCGTCTGGCTAGGCAAGGACGGCGCGGCTGCAGCGATGAAGGCGGGCAGTCTCGCCATCGAATGCTCGACCGTCTCGCATCAGCACGCGCTCGACATGGCGCGCGAACTGCGCGGCCGCGGCCTCGTCTATATCGATTGTCCCGTCACTGGCCTGCCGCAAGCGGCGGCCGCCGGAAAACTGACCTTGCTGGTCGGCGCTGAACCTGCCGACCTCGATCGCGCAAAGCCCTATCCTCGCGCCGATCGGCGATGTCATCAGGCATTTTGGCGCGGTCGGCACCGGCACCGTCTTCAAGCTGATCAACAATCTCATGGGTGCCGTGCAGATCGCGAGCCTCGCCGAAGGCGTCGCGATGGCCGAGCAGGCGGGGCTCGATATGAAGCTGGTGGCCGAAGCGCTGGGGACCGGCGCAGTCGCAAGTCCGCAGGTGATCCGGCATTCCAAGCGCATGGTCGCGCGCGATTTCTCCGGCGCGTCGTTCACCACGGCGCTTCGCCACAAGGACGCGCTCTATGCAGTGAAGCTGGCCGAGAGCCTGCTCGCTGGCGCGCCGCTGGTTGGGCAAGCCGCGGTCGAGGCCTATGCGAAGGCGAAAGCCGAGATGCCCGACGAGGACGAAGGCCGGATGATCGAGATGGTGTCGCGGCCGAAATAGCCGCTCCATATCCAGAAATCGGGTGGGAAAGCCCTGCGCGGCGGAATAAATCTGCGGAATCGCAGATATGAGCCGTCATGACCGCCAAAGACACTTCGATCGACGCCCGTGACTGGTTGCTGCTCGGCCTGCTCTCGATCCTGTGGGGCGGGTCGTTCTTTTTCAACGGCGTGGTGCTGAAGGAATTTCCGCCGTTCACGCTGGTGTTTTTGCGCGTGGCGCTGGCGTCGCTCATGTTGTTGCCGTTGCTCTGGCTCTATCGCATCCGCTTTCCGGCTGGCCTGTCCGGATGGGGGCCGTTCATCGCGATCGGGCTTTTTAACAATGTGCTGCCGTTCTCGCTGATCGTGGTCGGGCAGACCTATATCCCGAGCGGGCTGGCCTCGATCCTGAACGCCACGACGCCGCTGTTCACGGTGGCCGTGATGGCGGCCGCGGGCGAGGAAAAGCTGCTGGCGCGGCGGATCGCGGGCGTCGTTGTGGGCCTGATCGGCGTGATCATTCTCCATGGCGATGGCATCGGGCTGGAGCGCGGGCAGGGACTTGGCATTCTGCTCTGCCTTGCGGCAGCGCTTTCCTACGGCGTGTCGGCGCTGGTGGCGCGACGGCTGTTGTCGGATTTTCCGCCGCTCGGCGCCGCGACATTCCAGATGCTGGCCTCGACCGCCATGATGACGATCATCGCAGGGCTGGTCGAGCGGCCCTGGCTGTTGCCGATGCCGGGCGCGACGACATGGTTCGCCGTGCTCGGCCTTGCGGCGCTGTCGACCGCGCTCGCCTATATCGTGTTCTTTCAGATCCTGCGGCGCTCCGGCGCCACCAATGTCATGCTGGTGACGTTGCTGATCCCGGTGACTGCGATCCTGCTTGGAGTGCTGGTGCTTGGCGAGAAAATTTCGGCGCGCGAGATTGCGGGTGCGCTGGTGATCGGCAGCGCGTTGCTGCTGATCGACGGACGCGCGCTGAAATTCTTTCAGCGCTGACGGAGCTGCCAACTGCAATAGTGTCGCCGTCGTCCCGGCGAACGCCGGGACCCATACCGCGTTGTGCTCTCGATGAAGTAAGATGGTTGACGCCTTCCAGAACAATTGGCGCCGCGGCGTATGGGTCCTGGCGTTCGCCGGGACGACGGCGAGATTTCAGCTTTTCCAGTGCGAGTACCAGCCCGAAAACCTCCCACTGTCGCGCTCGCCGCCATGCCAGGCCGCATGGACTTCGCCGTCGCCTGACACCAGCACCACGACGTCGAGCCCCTTGGAGCGGCGCAGCGTATCGATGGCCTGCTGCGGGGTCTGGGCAATGGGGCCCGCGACGTTGAAGGACGTGTTGACGGACAACTCGACGCCGATATGGCGGCCGAGCGCCTTCAGATAAGCATAGGTGAGAGGATCGTCTTCGGCGCGCACGATCTGGATGCGCCCGGTGCCGTCGGCGTGGATGACGGCCGGGATTTTATCCTGCGCATGCGGCTTCGAACGCGCCGTCAGCACCATGTAGTTATAGGCGTTGTAATCGGCATCCGACGCGCCGGGCAGCAGTTCGAAATACTCCTGTGCCGCCTCCAGCGTCGCCATTGGCGCCAGCGGGCGAATGGCCTCGCGAAATTTGACGCGCTCGTTGAGCCGCTCGCGCGCTTGCGCGTCGCGGGGGTTGGCAAGGATCGAGCGATGGCCGAGCGCGCGGGGGCCGGTCTCGGCCGCGCCCTGGTACAGCGCGATCACGCCGCTTTGCGCCACCATGAACGCCATCAGATCGGCGACCGCGTCGAGGCCTTCAGGCGTCGAGATATCACCGATGCGTTGCGAGGCGATGTCATCGGCCTCGAGTGCGCTGATGATGTCTTGCCGTTCAGGCGCCGTGCCGCAATAGAATGCATGTGTCATCGGTGCGCCGCGCGGGGCGCCGGCCCGATGCGCGAACAGCCAGGCGGCGCCGATGGTGACGCCGGGATCGCCGGGGACCGGTGGCACCCACAGCTGCAGGCGCGCATTGCGCTTTTGGGACTTGGCGAACCAGGCCTCGTCGAAATGCTCCAGCAGCCGCATATTGCCGACCGCGTTCAGCGCCACGCCGCCGGTCAGCACCAGACGATTAGCGCCGGTCGCGCGCAACAGATGATCGACGACATGAATCATCGCGTCCTCGAACACCAGTTGGGTCGCGGCGGCCTTGTCGAGCCGATCCTTTGTTTCGGGCCGGTGATGGATGTCCTCGACGCGCAGCACTGCATCCGGATTCCAGAGTTGGTCCGGCCTGAGCGGTTCGCCGAGTATCTCGGTCAGCGCCTGCTTGTAGGGATGATCGAAGGGGTCACAGTACCAGTTGGCCATCGCGCGGTTGAGGCGGACTTCGCCGCCGCTGCCGAAATGCAATACGTCCCGCAGTCGCGCGTAATAGGGATTGGTGGCGCGGTCCATGTCGCCCCAGGCGGCGGCGCCCATGTAGCGGCCCTCGCTGGACAGCCAGGTCCAGCCGCCCTGCGTTGACGAAATCACGCTGTAGAACGCGCCGAGTGAATTGAACATGCTGTCGTTGCAGTAAAGGCGGCGCAT
Source organism: uncultured Alphaproteobacteria bacterium (assembly GCA_963742935.1). Lineage (GTDB taxonomy): Bacteria > Pseudomonadota > Alphaproteobacteria > Rhizobiales > Xanthobacteraceae > Bradyrhizobium. The sequence continues at coordinate 208,694 of CAVUOI010000009.1, forward strand.
CGCTCCGTTTTCGACGGCATAGAGCGAGATCGAGCCCTGATCGCCGGTGCCGTCGAGCACGGCAACGGCCGTCGGCTCGCCGTCGTCGGCGAACGGCGAGGCGGCATACGAAAACCAGGCGTGGTTGTCGTGATGCGGCAGGCAGATCAGCGGCACCCGCTCGGCCAGCCCGAGCTGGCGGGCGAGGATTTTTGGCGTTCGCGTCATCTGGTCGAGGCGGCGGCCGTCGAAGCCGGCGGCCTCCGTGGTGCGCACGAGTTTGAAGCTCTGCGGCAGTTCCTCGAGCACCGAGCGCGCCATCGTGCCGGCGAGCGTCGGATAATCCCAGCTCGTGAGCCAGGCATCGATATCGCCGACATCTCGGCCCATCTCGCGCAGCGTTGCCACAACAGCATCGATCGACAGTTTTGGATACTCGGTCGTATGCTTGTTGCCGGAAAAGCGTTCTTCCTCATTGTTGACGATCAGCCGAGGGCCATTCGCCTGCGTCACCTCCACCAGCGCCAGCCCGGAATTATGCGTACCGGGCGCGCCGAGGCCCGCGAGATAGACCGTCTCGCCGCGCGCGAGTTTTTCGCGGACATGCGCGATCCGCGCATCGCAAAACTCCGAGCCGAGCTGGTGGAATCCCGCAGCCTTCATGGTCTTCGCCGCCAACCAGCGCGCGACGCGGAAGCCGATGCCGGCGAGCCTTGGATGCCGCGGACCAATTCGTATGTCTTGTTTCAACCCTGCAACCTCTGGGCCCTGCCGTCACGCCAGCTAACACGCTAACCCGCATCAATCACAAATGGCGCGGGGCAACAATGCCGTTTCGTCATGCGGAATAAGCCCGTGCTTGCCAGCGCCGAAACCGCTTGCGAAACTCCGGTACAACAAGACTTGGAATAACAAGACACGGAACAAAAAAATCGGGAGAAAACGATGCCGGTTCGCATGCCAAACTTGATGGCCCTGACGGCGCTCGCCATCGGCGCCGATGGTCGCCACCACGGCCCACGCGCAGAAGAAATACGATCCCGGCGCCAGCGACACCGAGATCAAGATCGGCAACATCATGCCGTATAGCGGCCCGGCGTCGTCCTACGGCGTGATCGGCAAGACCGAAGAGGCCTTTTTCAAGATGATCAATGCCGAGGGCGGCATTGGCGGCCGCAAGATCAACTTCATCACCTACGACGACGCCTATAGCCCGCCGAAGGCGATCGAGCAGGCGCGCAAGCTGGTGGAAAGCGACGAGGTGCTGCTGATCTTCCAGCCGCTCGGCACGCCCTCCAATTCGGCGATCATGAAATACATGAACGTCAAGAAAGTACCGCAGCTGTTCGTCGCCTCCGGCGGAACCAAGTTCGGCGATCCCAAGAACTTTCCCTGGACGATGGGCTTTCAGCCCAATTACCAGAGCGAAGGGCGCATCTACGCCAAATACATCAAGGACAAATTTCCGAACAGCAAGATCGCGGTGCTCTGGCAGAACGACGACGCCGGAAAGGACCAGTTTAAGGGCCTCAAGGATGGTCTAGGCGACAAGATCGGCATGATCGTCGCCGACAAGTCTTACGAAGTCAGCGACCCCAGCATCGATTCGCAGATCGTGGCGTTGCACGATTCCGGCGCCGACATCTTCTTCTCCTGGGCCGCGCCCAAGGGATCGGCGCAGGCAATCCGTAAAGTAGGCGAATTGAACTGGAAGCCGAAATTCTTCCTGGCCAATACGGCGACGTCGGTGGCGTCCGTGCTCAAGCCGGCCGGCCTCAATTATTCCAAGGATATCATTTCGACGGCCTATCTGAAGGACCCGACCGATCCGACCTGGGACAAGGATCCGGCAGTGATCAAGTGGCGGGCGTTCATGGACAAGTACTATCCGGACGGTGACAAGACCAACGCCAACAATCTCTATGGCTACGTGCAATCGGAAGCGATGCTGCAGGTCCTCAAGCAGTGCGGCGACAATCTCACCCGCGAGAACGTCATGAAGCAGGCCGCCAATCTGAAGAATTTCCATTCCGACCTGATGCTGCCCGGCATCATGGTCAACACCGGGCCGGACGACTATTTCCCGATCGAGCAGATGCAGTTGATGAAGTTCAACGGCGAGGCGTGGGAATTGTTCGGTGATGTCATCACCGGCGAAGTCGGGCATTAGAAAGCTGGAAGAGAGGCGCCATGGCGTGGCGCCTCTCTTCGGGCGTCGCTATCCCGGAATGTCCGGCTCCACCAGCAGCGCCAGCTGCGCGAGCGATTGCTGCCAGCCGAGATAGCAGGATTTCGACCGGGATCACCGTCGGCAGGTTCGCCTGCTCGATGTTGATTTCAGTGCCGCAGGAAACCGCTTTCAGGGTGACGGTGACCTCGATGACCCCGGGCAAATTGGGATCGTCGAACCGGTCAGTGTAGCGGATCCGCTCGTTGGGCACGATTTCCAGATATTCGCCGCCGAACGAATGGCCTGTGTTCGTGGTGAAATTGTTGAACGACATCTTGAATGTGCCGCCGACCTTCGCCTCGAAATGATGGACCTTGCAGGTGAAGCCATAGGGCGGCAGCCACTTGGCCATCGCATCCGCGTCGAGGAAGGCGCGGAAAACCTTCTCCGGCCTGGTGGCGAAGACGCGGTGCAGACGAACGGTATTGTTGAAATCCTTGGAAATTACCTTGGGAATTACCTTGGGACATGACAGAATTTCTCCGTAACCGAGCGGGCATGTCTCAGGATGGATCGGGCTGGCCCACTCTCTGTCACAAGGACGGTGGGCCTCGATCCGATCCGACACCCGGCCGGGAAAATTTTACGGTAAGCTTCGCTACACGCAAATTCGGCGAGCGCGGCACTATCCCGCGCTGAGCCTCACGCCCGCGCGCAAGAATTTCTGCGGGTCGACGGCGTCGCCGTCAATTCGCGTTTCATAGTGCAGGTGCGGACCGGTGGAGCGGCCGGTGGAGCCGACCGCGCCGATCACCTGGCCGATCTTGACGACATCGCCGACCCTGACGTGAATCTCTGAAAGATGGCCGTAGCGGGTCGCCAGCCCGTTGCCGTGATCGACTTCCACCATGCGGCCGTAGCCGCCCATCCAGCCCGATGACACGACCTTGCCGTTGGCAGTGACGCGCACGGGGTCGCCGGTGGCGGCACGGAAGTCGAGACCGGTATGCATGGCGGGACGGCCAAGGAAGGGATCGCTGCGGACACCGAAGCCGGAAGTGAATTCGACCGCGCCGACGACGGGTTTGCGGTAGGGCACCAGCGCCAGCGTCGCGTTGAGGCGCTGCATCTGGCTGCGGGTGAGGTGGATCCGGTAGAGCTGGCGCTCGAACGCGCCGGCGTCGGCCGACAGCTTCACCGGCACGAACGGCCCGCCCATGGCCGAGCGCGGCGTCGCCGCTTCGAGCTGTGCCATGTCGAGGCCGAGATCGGTGATCACGCCGCGCATGCGTCGCAGCCGCGATTCGATACCATCCTCGACGGAGCTCAACGCCGCCATCTGGCGCCGCTCGACCGAATCCAGCGAGGTCTGCAAGCGGACCAGCACGTTGTCGACGCCCTGAACCTTGGCAAATTGATTTGGCTGCGTCTTGGCGACGACCGGCGTGCGTGATTCCAGCCGCGCTTCGCGATCCGGCGGCGCCACGAAGATCACGGTATCGCTGATCGGGGAGGGCTTCAGGGCGCCGGCAGCCGGCGTCTCCACGGCCGCGCCGCGCGCCGGAGGCCTGGTTGAACCGGTCGCCGCGGCATCCGGGATCGCGCCGAGCGCGGTGGCCCGCGATTCGAGTGCGGTCTGGCGGCGCATGATCTGGTCGAGCTTCTGGTCGAACTGTTCCTGGTCGAGCATCTGGCGGCTGGTGGTGCGGTCGACCTTGGAGCGCAGCTCCGCGATTCGGTCCTCATAGGCGTATTGCATCTCGGCCTGGCGGGCGATCAGCCGGGTCAGGACGTCGTCGCGAAACGCGAAATAGGTCGCGGTCGCCGCCGACCACATGCCGAGCAGCACGATCGTGCCGACCACGATCCAGAACACGACCGGGCCGAGCCGGACCTGCTTGCCGGCATGCGCGATGGTGTAGCCGTCGCCGTCGATCGTGGCCGCCTTGGCAGCAGGCCGGCGCGGCGGTGTCCGGCCGTGGTCATGGGGATGATGGTGGTCGGAATATTGGTGACCGGAACGGTACGACATCGGCACTCCAGCGCCGGTCGGAGACGAGTTCCGTACGGCTCAATTTACGTGCCGATTTGACCCTCTCATGGTTAATTTTTGGAAAATGCAGCGCCTCCGCTCAGATGGCGCGGACCGCCGCCAGCACCTCCTCGGCATGGCCATCGACCCGCACGTTGCGCCAGATCTTTGCGACCAGCCCGTCCTTGCCGATCAGGACCGTCGTCCGAATGATTCCCATGAAGTTCCTGCCATACATCGATTTTTCGCCCCAGGCGCCATACGCCTCCAGCATCCGATGCTGTTCATCCGAGATCAGAGGAACCGAAAGCTGATGCTTGGCGGAAAACGACTCCTGGGCTTTTACGGTGTCCGCGGAGATGCCGAGCACCGCCGCTCCCTCGTCGGCAAAGGCGCTCTCGAGCCGGGTGAAATCGATCGCTTCCCGGGTGCAGCCGGGGGTGTCGGCGCGGGGATAGAAGAACAGCACCAGTTTCTTGCCCGCATGGTCGGCCAGCGAGACATTGCCGCCGCCGTTGCGGGGCAGGTTGAAGGCCGGAGCTCTTCCACCCTCGACCAGTTCGGTTCCCTCAACCGGTTCGGGCGGAGCCGAAAGGTTGGATTTTATTAACTTTTTCGATGTCGGCTTGTGCGACGATTGGGTGGAAGCAGTTTTGGCCGCTTTGGCAGGCTTGCTGACAGCCGCCTTGGCGGCGGATTTGGCGGGCTTGCTGGCGGTCTTGCTGGCGGTCTTGGCAGATGCCTTGGCGGCAGGCTTTTTGGCCACGGTACCGGCAGGCTTGCTGGCAGATTTGGCGACGGGTGGTTTTCGGGCGGGCGTCTTGCGGCTTTTGGGGGCTGGCTTGGAGGATTTCTTGCGCGTTTTCTTGGACATACGCCTTCCTTTCGTCGCTTTCCGCAGATCAACCATTAGGGTATTGCGGGTCTTGCCTCGGACCGTCGGATTCGCTCCGGCCGCTGGGCACGTTTGATGACCCGGGAGTACAGTTACAAGGAATTCGACGCTACCCCCGTCCGCTCGTCGATGGGACCGCCCAATGAGTCCTTGGGCCAGACCACGAGTAACAGTATTAATCGAGGATTGGCAGCGATGCCGGCACGGGAGCGTTCGATAAGCATCGAAGAGCGCGCCTCTGGCGGCGATCAACCTCAGCGCCGGCACCGAGAGGCAATGGCTAGGAATACTTCGCCCAAGGGGTCGAAATCCGCGTGCCGAGGTCCACATCCCGCAATGGGATGATGCGGCCGGCTGGGATCAGGAACCCGACGACGCCGGGCGCTTTCGTGCGCGCCGGTTGTTGTCCCGTCCAACTTCCAGGCTTCATCGGCTTGGCGACAGGTTCGAGGCGTTGCAGCGGCGGCTGACCGAGCGCTGGGTCAAACGTCTCGTCATCGTGATCGGCGTGCTCGCGTTCATCTTCACGACGTGCTTCGGCGGCCTGTGGATGCGGCTCGGCGCCGGGCCGATCAATCTCGATATGGCGACGCCCTGGCTGGCGGCCGCGATCGAGGACAACATCGGCCATGGCAATACGGTCGAGGTCGGCGGTACGCAGATCGAGCGGGCCGGACGGATTCGTATTGCGGTGCGAATCCGCGACATCGTCGTGCGGGACCGCGATCGGGTCATTGTCGCGACCGCGCCGAAGGCCGAAGTGAAACTGTCGGGCATGGCGCTGCTGATGGGACGGCTGCGTGCCGAAAGCCTCAATCTGGTCGATGCCGAACTCGCGGTACGAATCACGCCGGACGGTCAGGTCACGGTGTCTGCCGGCGACACCGCCAAACCGCTGGCGACCGGCGTGGCCTCCAAGCGCGATGCCGGCATGGCGCCGACATTCCCCCGACCGGCGCCCGCGCCGGTCCAGGGCGGCACGGCGCCCGACGCCACGGCTCAGAACGGATTGCTGGCCGGCCTCGACTGGCTCGACAGCCTCAGCCTGACCGGCCTCGACGGGCAGAACCTGAACGAGATCGGCCTCAAGAACGGCAATCTCACCGTCGATGACCAGCAGCGCGGCAACAAATGGACCTTTGAGAATATCAGCCTCAGCATGCGCCGGCCGCGCAGCGGCGGGGTCGCGGTGAGCCTCGGCGAGGAGGGTGCACGTCCGTGGTCGCTCAAGGCCGTAATCGGGCCGCAGCAGAACGGCGTGCGCTCGGTCGACCTTCGCGCCGACAAGGTACCGACCGCCAACATCCTGCTGGCAATGCGGGTGAAGGATCTCACCTACAGTGCCGATCTGCCGCTTTCCGGCGAGCTCAAAGGCGAGTTGGGCCGCGACGGCCTGCCGACCTATTTCCGCGGCAAGGTTTCGGCCGGCGCCGGCAATCTCATCGACAGCGACACGCCTGATTATCCGATGCCGATCGATTCGGCGGAGATCAGCGTCGAATGGGACGCCGGACGTCGCGTGCTGGTCGCACCCTTCAAGGTCGTTTCCGGCGCGAACCGCATCACGCTGCTCGCCCATCTCGAACCGCCGAACGGCGCCACCACCGAATGGCAGGCCGGCTTCAGCGGCGGCACGATTCTGCTGGCCGGCACCGGCAATGAAGCGCCGCTGATCTTCAACCGCATCGCGATCGGGATGAAGTTCGACACCGACCGCAAGCGCGTGCTGCTCACCCAGGCCGATATCAGCAATGGCGAGATCGGCATCGCCGGCACCGGCAGCATCGACTATGCCAACGAGGCGAGGCTCCAGCTCGGTTTTGCCGGCACGCCGATGTCGGCGTCGGCGCTGAAACGGATGTGGCCGATTCTGATCGTGCCCGAAGTGCGCGAATGGGTGATCGACCGGATCGAGAAGGGGACGCTCCAGCGCATCGAGGTCGGCGTCAATTCACCCGTGCGCAATTTGTCGCGCAAGGGGCCGCCGATTCCGGACGATGGCCTCGCCATCAACATCGTGGCATCAGGCGTCACGGTGCGTCCGGTCGACGAAATGCCGTCGGTTCGCGATGCCGACTTGAAGGCGCGGGTGACCGGGCGAACCGCGACCGTCAACATCGGTCAAGGCATTGCCGACACGCCGGCCGGCCGCAAGATCAATATTTCGGACTTCACGTTCGAGGTGCCGGACATGGTGCCGAAGCCGTCGCCGTCGAAGGTGAAGTTCAGGGTCGATGCGCCGGTGCCGGCGGCCGCCGAGATTCTTGCCTCCGACCGCCTCAGTGACGTCTCCGGTACCCTGATCGACCCGAACTCCAGCAAGGGCAACATCACGGCTACCATTTCGATGGGCATGCCGGTCAAGGGCTCGATGACCAAGGCGGAGACGACCTACACCGTCACGGCCGATCTCACCGGATTTTCCGCCGACAAGCTCGTGATGAACCAGAAGCTCGAAGCCAACACGCTGAAGGTGGTGGCCAACAATTCCGGCTATCAGGTCAAGGGCGACGTCAAGATCAACGGCCAGCCGGCCTCGCTGGACTATCGCAAGCCGAACGGGGCCGATGCCGATATTCGGCTGCAAGCGACGCTGGATGATGCCAGCCGCGCGCGGCTCGGGATCGATCTGGGATCGGCCGTGAGCGGCTCCATCCCCGTCAAGGTGATCGGCAAGATCGGCGAGAACGACAGCCGCGTCGGCATCGAGGCCGACCTGACCTCATTGCGGCTCGACAACATCCTGCCGGGTTGGGTCAAGGTGCCGGGCAAGTCGGGCAAGGTGAGCTTCATCGTGGTGAAGAAGGAACAGTCGACGCTGTTCCAGGACATCGTGGTGGAAGGCGGCGGCGTTTCGATCAAGGGCTCGCTGGAAGTCGATCAGAACGGCGACCTGCTGAACGCGAATTTCCCGACCTATGCGCCGTCGGACGGCGACAAGACCACGCTGAAGGCCGAGCGCGGCGCCGATGGCGTCGTCAAGGTCGTGATGCGCGGCGAGGTGTTCGACGGCCGCGGCTTCCTGAAATCGGCGATCTCGGGCAAGGATTCCGATCCGAAGAGCAAGACCAGGGGCATCGACCTCGACGTCGACCTCAAGCTCGGCGCGGTTGCGGGCTTCAACGGCGAGGCGCTGCGCAGCGTCGACAGCAAGTTCTCGCGGCGCAACGGCGTCGTGAGGGCCTTCTCGCTGTCCGGCAAGGTCGGGCGCGATACGGTCCTTTCGGCGGATCTGCGTGGCCGCGGACAGGGGCGGGGACGCGACATCATCCAGTTGCAGACCGATGACGCCGGCGCTTTCTTCCGCTTCACCGACATGTATTCCAAGGTGGTCGGCGGGCAACTCGATCTCGCTTTGGAGCCGCCCACGGTCGAACCCAGCGCCAAGGAAGGCCTGATCAACGTCCGTGACTTCTCGATCAGGGGTGAGTCCTCGCTCGACCGTGTGGCTGCGGGCAATTCCAGCGGCACTCAAAGCGGCGTTTCGTTTTCGGCATTGCGCGCCGAATTCACCCGGCAGAGCGGCGTACTTTCAATCAGGGATGGCGTCGTGAAAGGGCCGATGATCGGCGCGACCATCGAAGGCAGCATCGATACCGCCGCCAATCAGGTTCGCATGAGCGGCACCTTCATTCCGATGTACGGGCTGAACAACATGTTCGGTCAGATTCCCGTGATCGGCCTGGTGCTTGGCGCCGGCAGAAACGAGGGCCTGATCGGCGTGACCTACGAGGTGGTCGGCACACCGGGTCAGCCCGTGCTGCGCGTCAATCCGATCTCGGCCATGTTCCCCGGCGTGACGCGCAAGATCATGGAGTTCAACACCGGCAAGCAGAACAACGGCCCGGTAGAACTGCCGCCGAACAATTAACGCGGGATGGGTCGTCGCTGGCCGACTGCGCCGGACGGAGATGTTCAGCGCGTGATCCTCGCTTGCCCGATCAGCGCGCACAGCACAATCCCGGCAGCCATCGAGGTCTGCCCGCTGAATTTCACGAGAGCGATGCTCCAGCCCTTGTCGGCGACGAGAATGCCGAGCGCCAACAGCAGAACGCAGGCCCCGGCGATGCGAAGGGCATAAGTTGCAGTCGACCGCAGCGGCCTGCCGAAGATGTCGCGCTGTTGGCGGCGCACGGCAAGTGCCAGTGCAGTAAAGCCTGTCAGACACAACGCGAAGGGCAGCAGGTGATTCATTCCGCGCCCTCGCTGGAGGCGACGGCGAACGAAGCCTGCCGTTTCGGCTTGAAGCTTGATTGAGAAATCGCGCCTTGCCGGGCCGTGCGCATGGCCAGAACGGCATGGAGCAAAGCCAGCGCCCAGCACATCATATCGATACCGGCGAACACCCAGTCGCCTTCGCGCAGGCTATGCCACAGCGGACGCTGCGTCGTCAGGGCGTTGAGGACCGGCAACAGAAACAGCAGCGCCGACGCCGTCCATAATTGCTCGACCCATGCCGACCTCGCCGGACGCGCCAGCGCATGCAGCAGGGTCAGGCCCCAGACGATGAAGAACGCGTGAACCTCCCAGTCGGCGCGGCCCTCCAGTCTGTGTGGCAACAGGCGGTTGGCCCACAAGAACGAAGTCATTGCGATCGACAGGCCGGCGATGCTCGCGATGTTCAATCGCTCGACCACGCGGAAACCGAAATAGGGGCGATCCGGATCAGGCAGCTTCTGCCGCCGCTTGACGGTCCACATGACCAGGCCTGTGCCCACCATGGCCGTACCCATGAAGCTGACGAGAAAGTACAGCCATCGCATGTCGGTATCGCTGAAGCGCCCCAGGTGCAGCGCGTAAAGCACGCCCCGGGTTTCGGCCGCAGCTCCCACCAACTCGCGGACCGTCAGCAGTTTGCCGGTGGTCCCTTCGAACTCCATGTATTGCGGGCTCATGGAGACACGGCCCGCTTCTCCTCGCGCCACCGACACGCGTGCCGCCGCATCTCCGGGATGAACGACGGTAACCCGCCCCAGATTTTCCCCGCCCCAACGTTCCTGGGCTTGCCGCACCATGTCCGCCACCGAGGCCAACGGCGCTTTCTGTCCGCTGGGTTTACCCGGCTGGATGAAGGCACTGAGTTCGGCCGAAAGCTGCTGGCGCTCTGCCGGCGTCTTGAAAGCCAATTGCTCGCCCCATGGCATGTACATCGCCATCAGCGTTATCAGTCCGGTGTAGGTGATCATGAAATGAAACGGCAGGCCGAAGACCGACAGGGAGTTGTGCGCGTCGAGCCACGAGCGTTGTCGCTTGCCCCAGCGAAAGGTGAAGAAATCGACGAAGATCTTCTTGTGGGTGATGACGCCGCTGATGATGGCCACCAGCATGAACATCGCGGCGGCGCCCGCCAGCCATCGGCCCCAGACCACCGGCATGTAGTGGAATTGAAAGTGGAAGCGGTAGAAGAACTCGCCGCCCAGCGTATCGCGCGAGGTGACGCGCTGGCCGGTCGCGGGATCGAAATTGCCTTCACCGAAGCCGCGCTGGCCCGGGTTGCGCGGGGTCGTGCGCCAGAACGCATAGACACTGTTGTTGCGCTCGTCGGGGAGGCGGATGCTCCACTGCGAGGTTCCGGGGGCTATGTTGCCAAGTTCGTCCGCGAGGCGCTGTGCGACGACGGCCTGATCGGAAATGTGAGACAGGCGCGGCAGTTCGGGCCGCATCCATTGCGAGAGCTCATCCTTGAAATAAGACACGGTGCCGGTGAGGAACATGGCATAGAGCACCCAGCCGAGCAGAAGGCCCGCCCAAGTGTGCAGGCTGGACATGCTCTGCCGGATGCCGGGGCCCGCAACGCGCATATCGTTGTCTGTCTTCACGCGGTGGCCCCTCAGGAAACGGACCAAGCCAGCGGCAATAGCGGTGCTGCCACGATGAGCAATCCCACCCAGGCTTTCAACGCGCTACGCACCGCGAATACCCAGATCACGGCGCCGGCGTAGATGAGAAAGCTGGCCAGCATGCCGGTCAGCACGGCCTGCGGCTTGCTCAAGGGCAGGGCTAGCACGGCGACGCTGAACAGCGCGGCCAGCGCATAGCCGCCGAATAGCGCAGCCACGATGCGCGAGACGAGCGGGCCGGTGGACCAGACTCGATGTACGAGCGAGGTCATTTGGCCGGCGCGGCCGGCGTTGCCGGCGGGCCTGCGGGGATCGACGCCAGACCCTTGGCGTGCACGAATGTCACCGTCGTGGCATAGCTGACGCCATCATACTTCTCGGCGCCGCTGGCCCCGGCGCGTTCGCCCGGGTTGCGATCGTTGAAGCTGACTTCAACCACGTAGGTGCCCTTCCAGGGCATATCGAACTTCACGAGGCCCTGCTCGTCGGTGTGGGCTTCCTTGGACCAGCCTGATTCCGTCACCAGCGTTACCTTGGTCTTTGCCTTCGGCTGGTCCTTGAACACCAGCTTGAATTGCCCTTCTTCGCCGGTCGGCACGAGATCGAGCACCAGCTTGGGCTGCTGAGCAACAAAGCCGGTGATGTAGCGCGCGGCGGGATAGAACCAGTTGGTGGTGTCCTTGCCCTGCTGCTTCCAGGTGTAGAGCGGATAGTTCGCGTCCTCCGCCAAAATGCCGTCGCCGGAGGCCGCGGCAAACGGCAGCGTGAAGCCGTTGGCGGTTTTGGTGGCATCGGACTTTTGCTCGCCCTTCGTGGAGACGAGCGTGCCGGTCACCTTCGCAAACTTGTCGAGCAGACCCGGCGATGCCTCGCGAAGGTTCTCGCCGAACTCGCCGAAGCGAACGACGGCGTTCTGGCCTTCGGACTGCTCGATCCAGATCTGGTGCGCTTGAACGGGCGTTGCTGCAGCGAGCAGTGCAATCAGAACGATGAAGCGTTTTGTCATGACAAGCACCTTGCACGGATAACGCCGGAGCACAGGCGCCCCGGCGACCTACAATATCGGAGAGCATCGCAAGGTCGGCCCGCCCGGCGGGACGACCCTCCTTTGCCGATTAGAGATCGAATGCCGCGGACAAGAGGTAAGTCCGGGGCGATCCGACAGTCACGAACGAGCCGGTCGTGAGCCAGTATCTGTTGTCGAAAAGGTTTTCGATGTTGGCGCGGAACGTGACGGGGCGTCCGTTGAAGACCGTCGCGTAACGCGCGCCAACGTCGAACCGGGTCCAGTCGGAGAATTTCTGCCAGGGATTGTTGATGTTCGTGAGATACGAGCCCGATGTATAGATCACGCGCCCATTGAGCGAGAGGCCAGATACCCACGGCGTGTCCCAGTCGAGGCTGGCGGAGAACGTCTTGTCGGGCACGCCGGCGGCGTCCTTGCCGATTTCCGCGAGCGTGGATGTTTGGGTTATCTCCGGACGCAGGAAGGTGGCGCTGACCATCCCGCGCAGACCCGGAAGCAGCAGGCCATAGGCGTTCAGTTCCAGGCCACGGTTCTGCTGTTCGCCGTCATAGCCCCGGATGTTGGCCGGCGACGTGACCAGGAGAGGACGCGCGATCTGAAACACAGCGGCGGTCGTCGTGATCGTCCCCCAATCCACCTTGATGCCGGCTTCCTGCTGCTTAGACTTGTAGGGGGCGAGGATCTCACCCCGGTTTGCAAAGTTGACGGGAACGATGATGCCTTGGCTCAGACCTTCCGCATAGTTCGCGTACAGCGAGACGTTCTGCAACGGCTTGACGACAAGGCCGGCAAGCGGCGTTACCGCTTCGGCGCCGTAGCTGCTGGTCTGCGCGCCGGTGACGGTGCTGAAAGCATCCTGTTCCACCCTCTGGTGCCGGGCACCGACGGTGAAGAGCACCGTTTCGTTCAGGAACGACATTGTGTCGGCGATCGCAAAGCTCCTGAGCGTGACCTCGTTGGCTTTTCGCGGCGCCAGGCGCGCGCCGGTGACAACCGGAAGGGGCGCCGGATTGTAGATGTTCGACGGCACAGACTGTGCCGGCGTGTTGGCGACATACGCGTTGCCGTTTTCCTGGAAGTAGCCGGTGAAAGCGAAGTTGACCGCATGACCGACGGGGCCGACCTGGAACCGCGACCGGATGCCCGCATTGCCGCTCGTCGTCTTGCTGTAGGAGTCGTAGTAGGCGTTGATCAGCCTGAAATTGCCGAACTGGTCCATGCCGCCGGGGAAGCCGGTGACACGGGAATCAGGGAACGTCTGCTCGTTCTTGCCGTCGCGATAGCCGATCCCGGCATAGGCCGTCAGGGCTTCGGAAATGTCGTATTCGGCTGCCGTCGCGATGGTATTGTCGCGCTGCTTCAGCACTGTTCCCGGATACCAGTTGCTCCGTGCATCGGGTACCGCTGGAATGAAGGGTACGGTGGTCTGAATGCCCATCTGCGGACGGAAATTTTTGGTATCCTCGTTCTGTGAAATAGCATCGAGCGTCCAGCGAAAGCGCTCGCCGCGATAGTCGAGCCCCAGTGCGCCGATGCCGATTCGCTGGTTGCCGTCGTCGATCGAGGCTTCGCCGTTGCGCCCGACGCCGTTGAAGCGAACACCCCACTCCTTGTTCGCGCCATAGCGGCCGCTGTTCTCCAGATGCAGGCCATAGTTGCCGGCGCTCATGAAGAACGGGGTCACGCGCGTGAAGGGAATTTCGCCGGCACGCTTGGTAACGATGTTAATGGCGCCGCCGACGCTGCCGCCGGGCGCGATGCCGTTGATCAGCGCTCCCGGGCCGAGCAGCAGTTCGATCCGCTCGACGAAGTAGGAGGGAACACGGTTGGACGACACAAGGCCGTAGATCCCGTTCAAACCGATGTCGCCTGCAGGCACTGGGAAGCCACGAATCTGCAGCGTGTCGTCGAATCCGTTCTGCCCGGTAGAAGCCCGAACCGAAGCATTGTTGATCAACGTATCCGCTGCCGTTCGCGCCTGCTGGTCCTGTATCAGTTGCGACGTGTAGTTCGTCGTGCTGAACGGGACATTCATCGTGCTGCGGTTTCCGAGCAGGCCAAGCGTTCCGCCCTGCGCCAGTTGACCGCCAGCGTAGGCTGGTGCGGGAGTTCCGATCGTATGGGTTGTACCCATCGTCGTTGCGGTCACGCCAGCTGACACGGGCCGTTCGCTCGGTGGCCGGGGCGCGACGCGGGTCGAGCGCTGGGGCGCTGTACGTGATCGCGCTGCGCTCGTGACACGCGCCCGCTGCTGAGGCGCATCGATGGATACCGGAGGCAACGCTTGCGGCGATCTGCTCTGCGCGCGGCTTTCGGTTGTCCCGATGCCGCTCAGCCCCAAAGCAATAGTACTCACGGCCGCGCCAACGAGTGCACGGCTCTTGTTGCTCTTGAAACTCACTTAATGCCCCCAACCAACCAGTTGATTTCCTCACTAGGGAATCGAAGGTGCGGAAGCAACGGAACTGATTTAGAATTTGTGTACGTTTGCTCGCGGCATCTCGTGCATGCGCGTCCTAACGTCGCAGCGCCGGCACGACCAGAAACGGAATCAATCCCAACACCAGGTTGATCAGCGCGAAGACGAACAGCGCGTCGTAGCTGTGGGTCCAGTCGTGAATCAGGCCGCCGGCCCACGAGCCCAATCCCGATCCGAGACCGCTGCCGATCGAGATCGTTCCATAGATGGTGCCGACGCGTTCGCCGCGAAAAATATTCAGCGCGGTGGCGGTGATCAGCGGCCCGCGTGAACCGATCATGCTGCCGAAGGTGACGACGAAACCCGTCAGCAGCCAGTAGCTCGGATAATATTGCAGCAGCCAGAGCAGGATGATTCCGACGATCGATACGCCGTAGCTGAACAGTACAGACGGCCGGCGGCCGATGATGCCGTCGAGCGTCGAGATGCCGAGCATGCCGAACAGCAGCACCACGCCGGAAAAGCCCCATGCGGTCGCAGCCTGCAACGGCGGGAATCCAGCATCGATCAGATAGGCGACGATCTGTGCCGTGACGGCGTACATCGCAATCGCAGTGAAGAAGAAGGTCGAGAACAGCGCCCAGAAAGTGTGGTGGCGCATCGCGCTCTTCAGCGTCCAGCCATTGTCGACGAAACTTGCGTCCGTCTTCTGCGCGATGTGCAGCGAGCCGCCGGCGATCTTCCGCCACGGCAGCAGCAACAGCGGCGCCAGAATGCAAAGCGCCACGATGCCGAACCACTGATAGGCGTCGCGCCAGCCGATCCGGTCGATCAGCAGTTGCGACGCCGGCAACAGCAGCAGCGTGCCTATCCCGGTGGCGGAGTAGAGGATCGCCATCGCGGTCGGCAATCGCCGGCCGAACCAGCGGCCGAGCAGGATCGAACTCGGCACGTTGCCGATCAACGCAATGCCGATCCCGACGCACAGTCCCGTCGACAACTGGAACTGCCAGAGCGCCTGCGCGCGCGAGGCAATGAGGAAGGAGCCTCCGAGCAGCAGCAGTCCGAGCGAGTAGGTGAGACGCGGCCCGGAGCGGTCAAACAGCCGCCCGACGAACGGCGCCATCAATCCGCCGGCGAGCCAGGTCAGCGAGTAGACCGAAACCACCTCGGCGCGATCCCAGGAGAAGCTTTCCGAAATCGGCTTAAGGAAAACCGTAAAACTATCGCCGAGGCCGCGACCGATCATCTGCAAGATGAAGCACAGCGCCAGCACGCTGAGTGCGGTGTGTGCCGGTTTCAGCGCCGCTGTCTTGTCTCCGCCTGGCTCCCTGTTCATGCAGCCTAGGGAGCGCATTTCTGCGATCCCTAGCAAGGCTCAAAAACGAATGCGCCTATGCGGCATCGATCAGGCAGGCTTCAGCAGGACGTGCTTTTTCTTCCCCATGGAAAGCTTGATGACGCCTTCCGGAGTGAGGTTGGACGGTGTCAGAACCATTTTTTCGTCGGTGACGGCGGCATCGTTGACGCGCAGGCCGCCGCCCTTGATCTGGCGCCGCGCCTCGCCGTTCGATGCGACGAGGCCCGCTTTCACGAACAGCCCCAATACGGCGGCGCCGCTTTCAAGTTCGCCGGATGAAATTTCCACCGTCGGCAGGTTTTCCGCGATCGCACCTTGCTCGAACGTCTGCCGGGCGGTTTCGGCGGCCGTGTTGGCGGCGTCGCGGCCGTGCAACAGCGCGGTTGCTTCCGTCGCCAGCACCTTCTTGGCTTCGTTGATCTCGCCGCCCTGCAACGCGGCCAGTTTTGCGATCTCGGCCATCGGCAGGATCGTGAACAGTTTTAGGAACTTGACGACGTCGGCGTCCTCGACGTTGCGCCAATATTGCCAGAAATCGTACGGGCGAGAACTGGTCGGCGTTGAGCCACACTGCGCCCTGCGCCGTCTTGCCCATCTTGGCGCCCGAGGCGGTGGTCAGCAGCGGCGTGGTCAGCGCGAACAACTGCTCCGTGCCCATGCGGCGGCCGAGATCGACGCCGTTGACGATGTTGCCCCATTGATCGGAGCCGCCCATCTGCAGCCGGCAGCCGGTGCGCCGCGCCAGTTCGACGAAGTCGTAGGCCTGGCAGACCATGTAGTTGAATTCGATGAAGCTCATCTCCTGCTCGCGCTCGAGGCGCAGCCGTACCGAGTCCATCGTCAGCATGCGGTTGACGGAGAAATGCCGGCCGATGTCGCGCAGCATCTCGATCCAGTTCAGCTTCGTCAGCCACTCGGCATTGTCGAGCATCACAGCGTCGCTGGCGCCGTTGCCGTAGCGCAATACCTTCGAGAACACGCCGCGGATAGATGCCTTGTTGGCCTCGATTTCCGCAACCGAGCGGATGGCGCGCGATTCATCCTTGCCGGAGGGGTCGCCGACCATGGTGGTGCCGCCGCCCATCAGGGTGATCGGCTTGTTGCCGCTCTGCTGCAGCCAGTGCAGCATCATCATGGTGAGGTAATTGCCGATATGCAGCGACGGCGCCGTACAGTCGTAGCCGACATAGGCGATGGCCTGACCCTTGGCCGCGAGCGCGTCGAGGCCCTCGAAATCGGAACATTGGTGGATGAAGCCGCGTTCGCTTAAAATGTTCAGAAAATCCGATTTAAATGCGGTCATGGCGGGCTGCTCTGATCATTGTATTTTCACTGTATTTGTAACTGTTTGCGGGAACCATGACGGAACGGGCTGCCGCAAGGCCGGGCGCTGTGGCATTATAAGATGTCCGTGTTTGGCACAAGCTGATCGTCGTCGGCGGGACGGTTCGAGCAGGGCGTGGCAGAGGCACGATTGAGATGATGTTGACGGCAATTGGTCTGATGAGCGGCACCTCGCTCGACGGGGTCGATGTCGCTTTGATCGAGACCGACGGCCGCCGGGTGAATGCGCTCGGGCCGTCCGGATACCGCCCCTATACCGACGCGGAGCGCGGCGTGCTGCGCCAGGCGCTGTACGAGGCCGCCGACCTGCCGGATCGCGCGGCGCGGCCCGGCTGCCTGCCCGAGGCCGAGCGGATCGTCACCGCGGCCCATGCCGAGGCGGTGGCCGCCTTTACCGCGCAAAACCGGCTGCGCTTCGACGACATCGACATCGTCGGCTTTCACGGCCAGACCGTGCTGCACCGGCCGGACAAGAAGCTGACGGTCCAGATCGGCGACGCGGCTGCGCTCGCCAAAGCGATCCACATCCCCGTGATGTACGATTTTCGCGCCGCCGACGTCGATGCCGGCGGGCAGGGCGCGCCGTTCGTGCCGGTCTATCACCGCGCGCTGGCCCAGTCGCTGGACTGGGAAGGGCCGACCGTCGTGGTCAATATCGGCGGGGTCGCCAACATCACCTATATCGACGGCGACACGCTGATCGCCTGCGACACCGGTCCGGGTAACGCGCTGCTCGACGATCACATGTTCCGCTGGCTGAACCAGCGTTTCGACACCGAGGGCCGCACCGCAGCGCTGGGCCGGGTCGATGCGGCCTGGATCAATCGTGCGCTGCAGATGCCGTTCTTCTCGCTGCCGCCGCCGAAATCGCTCGACCGCAACGAATTCGCAGGCCTGAAGCTCGGCGATGTGCCGCCGGAAGATGGCGCGGCGACGCTGACCGCCTTTACGGCCGCCACGATCGCCCGCGTGCTGCCGCTGCTGCCCAAGGAGCCGAAAAACTGGATCGTGGCCGGCGGCGGCGCCCGCAACCTGACCATGCTGCGGATGCTGCGCGAGTGCCTGCAGCCTGCGACTGTCCGTGCCGCGGATACGCTGGGCTGGGCGTCCGACGCCATCGAGGCGCAGGCGTTCGGATTTCTGGCGGCGCGGGGCCTGAAAGGCCTGCCGCTGAGCTATCCCGCCACCACCGGGGTGCCGTTTCCCATGACCGGCGGGATGATCGCGCGGCCCTGAGGCCAGATACCCGTCGGCGATGCACCGCGGGCTCAAAACACAAAATATCGAAAACAACCCCATGCACAGTAGCAATGGGGCGCCTGTTTGGGCGACCCGCGCCGCTGACGTCCGGGACGTGTGGTGCGGAGCAGGCGTCCGGTTGACAGATCGATGCATCTGCATCTAAATAGATGCAGATGCATTAATCTGGAGGATGCCATGGCCGCCGCCCTGAAACTGATCAGCCACAAGCTTTGTCCCTATGTGCAGCGCGCGGTGATTGCGCTCACCGAAAAGGGCGTTCCGTTCGAGCGGATCGATATCGACCTCGCGAACAAGCCGGACTGGTTTTTGAAGCTCTCGCCGCTCGGCAAGGTGCCGGTGCTGCTGGTCGAGACCGCCGACGGCGAGGCGGCGTTGTTCGAAAGCAACGTCATCTGCGAGTACATCGAGGAGACGCAAGGCGGCGCCAAACTGCATCCGCAGGATCCGCTACAGCGCGCGCAGCACCGCGCCTGGATGGAATTCGGCTCCACCATTCTGGGCGAGCTTTGGGGATTGGAGACGACGGGCGATCCCGCGGTGTTTGAAACCAAGCGGAAGGCGGTCGCCGCTAAATTCGCTCAGGTCGAGAAAACGCTGGGTGCGGGGCCGTACTTTGCCGGCAGAGACTTCAGCCTCGTCGACGCGGTGTTCGCGCCGATCTTCCGCTATTTCGACGTGTTCGATCAGCTGACCGATCTATCTGTTTTCGCCGACACGCCGAAGGTTCGCACATGGCGAAAGGCGCTGGCGCAGCGGCCGAGCGTGCGCACGGCGGTCGGGCTGGACTATCCGCAATTGCTGCGCGCGTTCCTGGTGCGCCATGACGCGCACATGCTGAAGCTGGCGGCGTAATATGGCATCACGGCGTAGGGCGGATTAGCGAAGCGTAATCCGCCGTCTTCGCGAGCCATCGGTGGGTTACGGCTTCGCCTAACCCACCCTACAGAGCATCGGCTGAGTTACCGTACGTTCGCCAGCCGCATATCCAGATAGCCGGTGACCGTCTGCATCAGCGGCTCCAGCTTGCCGTCGAAGAAGTGGTTGGCGCCGGGGATGATCTGCTGGTCGATCACGATGCCCTTTTGCGTCTTGAGCTTTTCGACCAGCGTGTTGACGTCCTTTGGCGGCACCACCGCATCCCGCTCGCCATGCACGATCAGGCCCGAGGACGGGCAGGGCGCGAGGAAGGAGAAGTCGTAGAGGTTGGCGGGCGGCGCGATCGAGATAAAGCCTTCGACCTCGGGCCGGCGCATCAGAAGCTGCATGCCGATCCAGGCGCCGAACGAGAAGCCGGCAACCCAGCAGGCGCGCGCTTCGGGATTGATGGTCTGCGCCCAGTCGAGCGCGGACGCCGCATCCGACAATTCGCCGGTGCCGTGATCGAACGAGCCCTGGCTGCGACCGACGCCGCGGAAATTGAAGCGCAGCACCGAGAAGCCGCGATGCGCAAACGCGTAGTAGCACTGGTAGACGATCTGGTGATTCATCGTGCCGTGAAACTGCGGATGCGGATGCAGGATCATCGCGATCGGCGCGTTCTTCTGCTTGGCCGGATGATAACGGCCTTCGAGGCGGCCAGCGGGGCCGGTGAAAATGACTTCAGGCATTGATGATCCTTGGAAGCTTTCCTTGGGCAACGGACGTGATCGGGCGGCGAGGAAAATTTGATCATGTGTCGTTGGGCGATGCGCGGACGGGCGCTCCCGTGAACTGGTCGCGGCCTTCTAGCATGAGGCAAGGGGCAAAAAGCAAGCATCTTGAACATCTGGAAGGCGGTTCAAGGCGTTAGGCCATAATTGCAAGAGACGGGGCGATCCCCAATTGGCATAAGGCGTTCGGCCTCGGCGCGACGCCAGGGCAAGCCAGCAACTGTTCGCTGAATTAGGTAGTATCGTACGGAAATGCCCGAGCGGGTCTATCTCGACTGGAATGCGACGACGCCGCTGCGCCCCGAGGCGCGGCAGGCGATGGCGGCTGCCTGGGAGGTCGCCGGCAACCCGTCCTCGGTTCATGCCGAGGGGCGTCAGGCGCGCCGGCTGGTCGAGGACGCCCGCGCGGCCGTCGCGGCAGCCGTCGGCGCCCGGGCGCCGGATGTGGTGTTCACGTCGGGTGGTACGGAAGCGAACGCGCTGGCGCTGACGCCGGGATTGCGCCGGAGGGCGGGTGAACCGGTCCGCCGGCTGCTGGTTTCGGCGATCGAGCATCCGTCGGTGCTGTCAGGAGGGCGCTTCTCGCCGGAGGTAATCGGGACCATCGGGGTCACCGGATCCGGTCTGATCGACCTCGACCATCTGCGGAGGCTTCTGGCCGAGGGGCCGCCGGCGCTCGTTTCGGTCATGCTGGCCAATAACGAGACGGGCGCGCTTCAACCCGCCGGCGAGGTCGCTGACATCGTGCATGAAGCCGGCGGGCTGCTGCACGTCGATGCAATCCAGGCGCTTGGGAAAATACCGCTCGATATCAAGGCAATGCGAGGCGATCTGGTCACGCTTTCCGCGCACAAGATCGGCGGCCCCAAGGGCGTCGGGGCGCTGGTTATGGCCGAAGAGGTGCAGGGGCTGGAGCCGCTGCTGCGGGGCGGCGGCCAGGAGCTGGGCCGTCGGGCCGGCACCGAGAATGTCGCGGGGATATCAGCCTTTGGCGCCACCGTGCGGGCTGCCATGGCCGCGCTGGACGGCGATGCGGTCCGGCTGCGGGGCTTGAGGGATCGTCTCGAGGCCGGACTGAAAAAAACGCCCGGGATGCTCGTGTTCTCCGCGGACGTGCCCCGGCTGCCCAATACCACCCTGTTCTCGGTTCCCGGGCTCAAGGCCGAAACGGCCGTGATTGGCTTCGATTTGGGTGGGATTTCAGTGTCTTCCGGGTCCGCCTGCTCGTCCGGCAAGGTCCAGCCGTCGCACGTGCTGGAGGCCATGGGCTTCGACAAGGAACTGGCCCAGGGAGCGGTGCGGCTCAGTCTGGGCTGGTCTACCTCCAGAGGAAGACATTGATTTGGCCCTTGAGGCTTGGCGAAAGCTCGCGGATGCCTTACTTAAAGGTCGACGAAACACAGCTTGAAACGTTCTAAGTCGGTTTCGCTGGAACGCTTCGTCACCGATTTTGAGTTGTTCCACCGCGGTCCTTGAAACCGCGAGCGGAGGATTGAATGCCAGCCGTCCAAGAGACGGTCGAGCGCGTCAAGCGTATCGACGTCGACCAGTATAGATATGGGTTTGAGACTCGTTATCGAGTCCGACAAGGCCCCCAAGGGGCTGTCGGAAGATACCGTCCGCTTCATCTCCGCGAAGAAGAACGAGCCGGCCTGGATGCTGGAATGGCGGCTGGAGGCCTATCGCCGCTGGCTGACCATGACCGAGCCGACCTGGGCGCGGGTGAACTTCCCCAAAATCGACTACCAGGATCTCTATTACTACTCCGCGCCGAAGCCGAAGAAGCAGATCGGCTCGCTCGACGAGATCGATCCGGAAATCCTCAAGACCTACGAGAAGCTCGGCATTCCCCTGCGGGAAGTCGAGATGCTGGAAGGCGTCGTCAGGCCGGAAGGCGAGCGCAAGATCGCCGTCGACGCCGTGTTCGACTCGGTTTCGGTGGCGACCACGTTCCAGAAGGAATTGAAGGCCGCCGGCGTCATCTTCATGCCGATCTCGGAGGCGATCCGCGAGCATCCCGAACTCGTGCAGAAGTATCTCGGCACGGTCGTGCCGACCTCGGATAATTACTACGCGACGCTGAACTCGGCGGTGTTTTCCGACGGCTCGTTCGTCTACGTGCCGCCGGGTGTGCGCTGCCCGATGGAGCTGTCGACCTATTTCCGCATCAACGAGCGCAACACCGGCCAGTTCGAGCGCACGCTGATCATCGCCGACAAGGGCGCTTACGTCAGCTACCTCGAAGGCTGCACCGCGCCGCAGCGCGACGAGAACCAGTTGCACGCCGCCGTGGTCGAACTCGTCACGCACGACGATGCCGAGATCAAGTACTCGACGGTGCAGAACTGGTATCCCGGCAATTCTGAAGGCGTCGGCGGCATCTACAATTTCGTCACCAAGCGTGGCGACTGCCGCGGCAACAATTCAAAAATCTCCTGGACCCAGGTCGAGACCGGTTCGGCGATCACCTGGAAATATCCGAGCTGCATTTTGCGCGGCGATAATTCGCGCGGCGAGTTTTATTCGATCGCGATCTCGAATGGGCACCAGCAGGTCGATAGCGGCACCAAGATGATTCATCTCGGCAAGAACACGACGAGCCGGATCATCTCCAAAGGCATCGCGGCCGGCGTTTCGCAGAACACCTATCGGGGTCTAGTCACCGCGCATCGGAAGGCCACCGGCGCGCGCAACTTCACCGCCTGCGACTCGCTGCTGATCGGCGACAAGTGCGGCGCGCACACCGTACCTTATGTCGAGGCCAAGAATTCTTCCGCCCATTTTGAGCATGAAGCCACGACGTCAAAAATCTCCGAGGACGTGTTGTTCTACTGCGTCCAGCGGGGGCTTTCGCAGGAAGAAGCGGTTGGTCTCGTCGTCAACGGGTTCGTGAAGGACGTGCTGCAGCAACTGCCGATGGAATTCGCGGTTGAGGCACAGAAGCTGATCTCGATCTCGCTGGAAGGCAGTGTCGGATAGGCCAGATGATCAACAACATCTTCGCATTTGCTCGGTTTGCGCCACTTGCGATCTTTTTGTTTGTTGCGATCGCTGGAGCTTTTGCGGCGCTGATCGGCGGTTTGGCAGGATGGGTTGAGGTAACCGAATTCGGCAAATTGGCTGCCGGCGGCGGGGCTTTGAGCTTCTTCGCTTGGCTACTTCTTCCGGGATTAATTCGGGCGGCGATTTAGGCCCACAAGGAAAAAACATGACTGCGTTGCTAGAAGTAAAAGATCTGAAAGTTCGTGTCGAGGAACGAGAGATTCTCCACGGGCTGACGCTGACGGTGAACCCGGGCGAGGTGCATGCGATCATGGGGCCGAATGGCTCCGGCAAATCGACGCTGTCACACGTGATCGCAGGCAAGCCCGGTTATGAAGTCACCGGCGGCGAAATCCTGTTCAAGGGCGAGGACCTGCTGGAGATGGCGCCGGACGTGCGCGCCGCCAAGGGCGTGTTTCTGGCGTTCCAGTACCCGGTCGAAATTCCCGGCGTTACCACGATGAACTTCCTGCGCACGGCGCTCAACGCCCAGCGCAGGGCACGCGGAGAAACCGAGTTTTTGGTACCGGACTTCCTCAGGAAGGTGCGTGAGGTCGCCGGCTCGCTCAACATTCCGATGGATATGCTCAAGCGCGGCGTCAATGTCGGCTTCTCCGGCGGCGAAAAGAAGCGCAACGAGATCTTGCAGATGGCGCTGTTCGAGCCCGCGGTCTGCATCCTCGACGAAATGGATTCCGGTCTCGACATCGACGCGCTGCGTGTCGCCGCCGACGGCGTCAACGCGCTGCGTTCGCCCGAGCGCGCCATGGTGGTCATCACACACTACCAGCGGCTGCTCAATTATATCGTGCCGGACTACGTGCACGTGATGTCGAAGGGCCGGGTCGTGAAAAGTGGCGGCAAGGAGCTGGCGCTGGAGCTCGAGGCTTCCGGCTACGCGCAGTTCGAAGACGCGGCCTGACGGGTATTGTGATGAATTTGGCGTTGGCAAAAAATGAAACGGGACGCGCGGTGAGCGACAGTTTTGCGGTCGCGCGCGACCGGCTGCCGGGCTCCGGCAGGGTCGCCGAGGCGCGAAGCGCCGCCTTCGAGGCTTACGAGCGCGTGGGCCTGCCCAACCGCCGTATCGAGGACTGGAAATACACCGATCTGCGCGCCCTGATGCGCGAAGTGCTGCCGCTGGCGCCCGCGCCGGATGCTGCCGCGCTGAAGCGCGCTGCGGCGGCGTTGAAGCTGCAGAAGGTCAAAGGTGCGCGCCGGCTGGTGCTGGTGGACGGCGTGTTCGCGCCAAAAATGTCCGAACTGGACGGCCTTGAGAAGGGGCTGACGATCCGCACGTTGCGGGAAGTGCTGGAGGGCGGCGACGCCGGCCTGCAAGCGCAGCTGCTCGCGCCCGACAACGACAATCCGATGGTCGCGCTCAACAGCGCGATGATGACCGATGGCGTGGTGATCGAGATCGCCGTAGTGGCGTCGTGCTGACCCAGCCGCTGCATGTCGTTCATATCGCTGGCGGCTCTGCGCCCGCGGCGATGTTCACCCGCTCGCTGCTGCGCCTCGGCAAGGATGCCGGCGCCACGCTGGTCGAGAGCTACATCGCGGCCGATGGCGCGACGGCCTATCAGGCCCATGACTCGCTGGTCGTTACGATCGGCGACAATTCGCGGCTCGACCATGTTCGCCTGGTCGAGGATAGCCGCGAAGCCTTCAACATTTGCTCTGCCGTGTTCACGTTGGGTGCGCACGCGCACCTCAACACCTTCGGCATGGCCTCGGGCGCTGCCGCCAGCCGCTATCAGGCGACCATCGCGTTCGCAGGCGAGCATTCCCGTGTCGAAACCAACGGCGTCAATCTGCTCAACGGCCGCCAGCACGCCGATACCACGTTGTTCATGGACCATGCGGTGCCGAACTGCGCCAGCCGCGAGGTGTTCCGCGCTGTCGTCGACGACCGCGGCCACTCAGTGTTCCAGGGCCGCATCATCGTGCGTCCGCACGCACAGAAGTCCGACGCCAAGATGATGACGCGGGCGCTGCTGCTGTCCGACGAGGCCGAGGCCGACAACAAGCCGGAGCTGGAGATCTTCGCCGACGACGTCACTTGCGGCCATGGCGCGACCACCGGCGCGCTGGACGAGAGCCTGCTGTTCTACCTGCGCGCCCGCGGTCTGTCCGAAAAGGAAGCCCAGGCGCTGCTGATCCAGGCGTTCGTGGGCGAGGCGATTGAATTGATCGTCAACGACGATCTGCGTGAGCTCGCGATCTCGGCCGCGCAGCGCTGGCTGGAGGCGAGGGCATGACGCAGCATCCGGCCGTCAAGAATGGCGCCTATGACGTCGCCCGCGTGCGCGAGGATTTTCCCGCGCTGGCGATGAAGGTCTACGGCAAGCCGCTGGTCTATCTCGACAACGCGGCTTCCGCGCAGAAGCCGACCGCCGTGCTCGACCGCATGACGGAGGCCTACAAGAGCGAATACGCCAACGTGCATCGCGGCCTGCATTACCTCGCCAACGCCGCGACCGAGGCGTATGAGGGCGGCCGCATCAAGGTGGCAAAATTCCTCAACGCCGCGCGCACCGAAGAGATCGTCTTCACCCGTAATGCCACCGAGGCCATCAACCTCGTGGCGTCGTCCTGGGGCGAGCCCAACATCAGGGACGGCGACGAGATCGTGATCTCCATCATGGAGCATCACTCCAACATCGTGCCCTGGCACTTTTTGCGCGAGCGCCATGGCGCCGTGATCAAGTGGGCCCCGGTCGACGACGAAGGCAATTTTTTGATCGAGGAGTTCGAAAAGCTCCTGACCGATCGCACCAAGATCGTCGCGATCACGCAGATGTCGAACGCGCTCGGCACCGTCGTGCCGGTCAAGGATGTGGTGAAGCTGGCGCACGCCCGCGGCATTCCGGTGCTGATCGACGGCAGCCAGGCGGCCGTGCATCTGGCGATCGACGTCCAGGAGATCGACGCCGATTTCTACGTCTTCACCGGCCACAAGCTGTACGGGCCGACCGGCATCGGCGTGCTCTATGCCAAGCACGAGCATCTGGTCGCCATGCGTCCCTTCAACGGCGGCGGCGAGATGATCCGCGAAGTTGCCCGGGACTGGGTGAGCTATGGCGATCCGCCGCACAAGTTCGAGGCGGGCACGCCGGCGATCGTGGAGTTGATCGGGCTGGGAGCTGCGATCGACTACGTCAATTCGATCGGCAAGGAACGCATCGCCGCCCACGAGAACGATCTTCTGACCTATGCCCAGGAACGGTTGCGCGAGATCAACTCGCTGCGCCTGATCGGCACCGCGCGCGGCAAGGGACCGGTGATTTCCTTTGAGATGAAGGGCGCTCATCCCCACGATGTCGCGACCGTGATCGACCGGCAGGGGATTGCGGTGCGCGCCGGCACCCATTGCGTGATGCCGCTTTTAGAGCGGTTCAATGTCACAGCCACCTGCCGCGCATCGTTTGGGATGTATAATACCCGTGAAGAAGTCGACCATCTGGCACAGGCGCTGATCAAGGCGCGGGAATTGTTCTCATGAGTGACACAGCCGAAGTCAAGTCAGCCAATATGGAAACCATCTCGGCGCTGCCGCCCGAGGAGACCGAGCGGCTGGGAGGCGAAATCGTCGCTGCGCTGAAGACGGTATTCGATCCGGAAATTCCGGCCGATATCTACGAGCTCGGCCTGATCTACAAGGTCGACCTCAAGGATGACCGCAGCGTCGACGTGATGATGACGCTGACCACGCCGAACTGTCCGGCGGCCGGCGAACTGCCGACCATGGTGGAGAACGCGGTCGCCAGCGTTCCAGGCGTCGGCGTCGTCAATGTCAATCTGGTGTGGGATCCGGCCTGGACGCCGGATCGGATGTCCGACGAGGCACGCCTCGTCCTGAATATGTGGTGAGTGCGTGAGGGTTTAACGGCTTTACGGGAAGATGACTGGCATTGATTTGCCGCTGGAAATGATCACATGACCGATATGACACCCGCTTCACCGACGCCCGCCGCCAAGCCGAAGCCGCGGCCCCGCCCGCAGGTCATGAAACTGACCGAGGCCGCCGCGCAGCGCATTACAGAACTGACCAAGCGCGCCGATTCCGAGATCGTCGGCTTGCGCGTCGGCATCAAGAATGGCGGCTGCGCCGGGCAGTCCTACACCGTGGAATACGCCCACGAGGTCCGGCCGACCGACGAAGTGGTCGAGGACCGCGGTGTGAAGATCCTGGTCGATCCCAAGGCGGTTTTGTTCCTGCTCGGCACCGAGATGGACTACAAGGCCGACAGGATGCAGGCCCAGTTCATTTTCAACAATCCGAACCAGGTCTCCGCCTGCGGCTGCGGCGAGTCGGTGCAACTGACGGCCGCGAAGGTTTAGGTTCACCTACGGACCTCATCCTGAGGAGCGCGCATAGCGCGCGTCTCGAAGGATGGCCGCGGGCGAGATCCGGGCCACATGGTTCGAGACGGCGCTTGCGCGCCTCCTCACCATGAGGGACTGACACCGGGGCTGAGGCGACATGGACCGCGACTTCCTGATCGACCTGTTCGCCGATTTCGGTCCCGTCACCATCCGAAAAATGTTTTCCGGATTCGGCATCTCCGCCGACGGCATCAACTTCGCGCTCGCGCTACGCGCCGGGCTCTATTTCCGCGCCGATGAACAAACCATCCCGCAGTTCGAAGCCGAGGGATCGGCGCCGTTCCAGTATCAGACGCGCATCAAAACCGTCACCGTGAACTCGTACTGGCAATTGCCGGCACGGTTGTTCGACGATTCCGAGGAATTGGCGGATTGGGCGCGGTCAGCGCTGGCGGCTGCGCAGCGCGCGGCGTTGCGTAAGCGGCCCAAGACGCGCAAGGCGGCGAAGAAAGCAAAGGTCGTGCCCAAGGCTGTGAAGAAGGCTGTGAAGAAAGCTGTGAAAAATAGAAAGCCGCAGCCGAGGAAGAAAAGATCCTCATCCTGAGGAGCGCGGAACGCGCGTCTCGAAGGATGGCGGCAAGCGAGATGACCGGCTCGTGGTTCGAGACGGCGTGGAGCCTGTCATCGGGCCGCGCTGCGCGCGGACCCGTTGGCGCCTCCTCACCATGAGGAGCGAACTCAGGCGACCTGGCTGTGGCTCTCGGCGACGTATTCGGGATCGACTTCGCAGACCACGCGGTTACGGCCGTTTCGCTTGGCGACATAAAGACAGGCGTCGGCGCGCTCGATCAACGAGTCGGTAGTGTCGTCCAACTTCAGCATCGAGACGCCGACCGAGATGGTGACGCGGCCGAGAATTTCGCCGGTGGATTTCTTCTTCAGTTCCTTTGCCATCACGGCGCGGCGGATGTGGTCGGCGACCGTCAGCGCCTGGCGCAGCGCCGTGGCCGGCAGCACCACCACGAATTCCTCGCCGCCATAGCGGGCGGTGATGTCCTGGCCCTTGATGGTCTGCTTCAGCGACATCGCTACCAGCCGCAGCACCTGGTCGCCGGTGAGATGGCCGTAGGAATCGTTGAACGACTTGAAATGGTCGATGTCGAACATCAATAGCGACAGCGGCTCGCTGGTGGCTTGAGCCGTCCGTATCGCCATCTCGATCGAGCGGTCGAAATATTTGCGGTTGCCGAGGCCGGTCAGCGGGTCGGTCAGGCTCTCGGCGCGGATCGCCTCGAGGCTGTGCTGGAGATTGCTGATCTCGGTCTTCGACAGCACGAGCCGGCTTTCCAGCGCCTTGTTGGTCTCCTGCATTTCGCGGGTGGACTTCAGCAGCCCGTCGACGACGGCCTTGATCTGGTCGCGGGTCTTGGCATTCCGGAGGTTCTCGCTGGCGCCGCTCAGCCTGGCATCATAGCTCTGTGACATGCCGAGCGCATCCACGATCAGGCTCATCACGTCGTCGATTTCGCCGATCACGCGCGCGCCGACCTTGTCGATGCGGTCGGAGGCTTTGATGTGGGAGAGATAGGTTTCGTAGATCTGTTCGAGATCGGATTCGCTCAGCCTGCCGCTGCGCGCCAGCGTCTCGTTGATGATCTTGTTGAGCGGAGCATTGTATCCGGTCGCGTAGACGTACCAGATTTCATAGTTGCGCGGGACGGCGGTCTGCCGGAGGGATTTGATCTGGCCCAGTGCGACTTCGGCAAACGCCAAAGTGCGCTCGTGTTCGTCCAGTAGCTTGACCACTGATCCGTCCCCAATATCGAGCAGTGCCGCTCGTGCCGTACCGCAATGACTAAAATTATAGGCGGCAGGTTAGGGGAGGATAATGAACGGCCGGTAAATGGTGCCGGCCGCCTCGTCGTGGCGCGCCGGTTCAGACGCGGGCGCGTACCGGGCGCAGCAGGAACGCCGGAAGATGCGAGTGATCGGCGGGCTCCGATTCAGCTTCGCGCTGGGGACGTCGCGGTTCCGGGCGGCCGATCGAAGGCACGCGCGAAGGCTGTGCAGCAGCTGATGGCGTGAAGGTTTCCGGCTGTGGGCCGGTGCTGCGGCCCTTGGCGTGACGCGGTTCGCGTTCGCTGCGCTTTTCAGGACTCTTGTCAGTGCCCTTCTCAGTGCCTCGGGCGGCGCGCGGCTCCCGTTCACGACGCGGCTTGCGGCCGCCGCGCGAACCTTCCCGTGAACCCTCGCGCGAGCGATGTTCCCGAGGCTGGTCGCTCTCGCCGGACGAATCGGGGGCCACGGCATAATCGCCTTCGGCGGGGGGAATGGTTTGCCCGATCAGCCGTTCGATCGCGGCGATCGACTTGTTGTCGAGCGAGGTGACGATCGAAATCGCGGTGCCGGCGCGTCCGGCCCGGCCGGTGCGGCCGATGCGGTGCACGTAATCGTCGGCATGATGGGGCACGTCGAAATTGAAGACGTGGGTGACGGCGGGAATATCGAGGCCGCGGGCGGCGACGTCGGAGGCAACCAGCAACGGGATCTCGCCCTTGCGGAATTGATCGAGTGCTGCGGTGCGCGCCGACTGGTCCATGTCACCGTGCAGCGCGCCGACGCTGAAGCCGTGCTTCTGCAGTGATTTGTAGACGACGGCGACTTCGCGCTTGCGATTGCAGAAGATAAGCGCGTTGTTGAGGTCCTTGGCGTCGCGCAACAGGCGGCGAAGGATTTCGCGCTTCTCGTGTGTCTCGCGTCCGCAGCGAACCTGGAACTGCGATACGCCGACCGCAGTCGTGGCAGGCTTGGAGACTTCGATGCGTTCGGGATTGTGCAGGAAGGCTTCGGAGATGCGGCTGATTTCCGGCGGCATCGTCGCGGTGAAGAACAATGTCTGCCGCGTGAACGGCACCAGCTTGCAGACGCGTTCGATGTCGGGGATGAAGCCCATGTCCAGCATGCGGTCGGCTTCGTCGATCACCAGCAGCTCGACGCCGGTGAGCAGCAGTCCGCCGCGTTCGGTGTGGTCGAGCAGGCGGCCGGGCGTTGCGATCAGGACGTCGACGCCGCGGGTCAGTTTCGAATCCTGGTCGCCGAACGAGACGCCGCCGATCAGGAGCGCGACGTTGAGTTTCTGGCCGACGCCGTATTTATCGAAATTCTCTTTCACCTGAGCCGCGAGTTCGCGGGTCGGTTCAAGGATCAGGGTGCGGGGCATCCGTGCCCGGGCGCGGCCCTTTTCCAGCAAGGTGAGCATGGGCAGGACGAAGGCAGCGGTCTTGCCGGTGCCGGTCTGGGCGATGCCGAGAACGTCTCGGCGGGCCAGAACGTGGGGGATCGCCTGTTCCTGGATGGGGGTAGGGGTCGTGTAACCGGTAGCCGCAACAGCGGCGAGAACCTTATCGGACAGGCCGAGATGGGAAAAAGACATTGAGCCTCAAGTCGACACCGCCGTTCGGAATCGAGGGTAAAAAGGCTGTCGCGTTTTGCCCCGAAACGGCGCGCTTTTGAAAAGCTGGGGGCTCTGACTTACGCTGACGAGCGGCTAACCTAGAGAATCGCGTTTCGATCCAAGGCCGCGTTGAGGGCGAACATAGGGTCGAACCGGCCAAAGTCAATCTTGGAACGGCCCGAAAGGCCGAAAAGCCTTAATGTTTTCGAACAAACAAGCCCGAATCCGTCATTTACCTGTCAAATCAGCCTATGCCGGCTGGTTGATGGAAACGGGGCTCGCAGGCTCTGGTTGAGCGCCTCGCGCCCTGAATTGGCCAGGCGACATTCCCATGGCGGCGGGGCGTCGGCGGGGGCGGGCATTGAACCGCTGCGCCGGGCATGCCGACTACGTCATGAAACGGCCGCAGCAGGCGGGATTGTCGTGCCGGGGGAACTATGATGAGGCGTTTGATTTCCAGCTTTTTGGCGGCCGCCGGAATGGTTGCAGCATTCGCGATCTCGGCCGCGCCCGCCTACGCGGCAAAGCGCGTGGCGCTGGTGGTCGGCAACAATGACTACCGCAACGTGCCCAAGCTGCAGAAGGCGGTCAACGACGCCCGCACCATGGGCGATACGCTGAAGCAGCTGGGCTTCACCGTGATGGTGGCGGAAAACCAGAACCGGCAGGCATTCAGCCAGACCCTGCTCGCCTTCGACCGGGCGGTCGAGGCCGGCGACACCGCGTTCTTCTTCTATGCCGGCCACGGTTTTGAGATCGCCGGCCAGAACTTCCTGCTGCCGACCGACGTGCCGGCGGCGACCGAGGGCCAGGAAGAACTGGTGCGCGACGCTTCCGTGCTCGCCGATCGCGTCATCGAGCGGCTGCAGAACCGCAAGGTGCGCACCGCCATCCTGGTGTTCGACGCCTGCCGCAACAATCCGTTCGAGCGCTCGGGCACGCGCGCGGTGGCCGGCGGCGGCGGCCTTGCGCCGATGACGCAGCTGCCGGAAGGCGTGTTCTCGATCTTCTCGGCGGGCCCGCGGCAGACCGCGCTGGACCGGCTCTCCAACGACGACGCCAATCCCAATTCGGTGTTCACGCGCACCTTCGCCAAGCAACTGACGGAGCCCGGCGCCAACCTTGTTCAGGTCGCGCAGCGCACGCGCAGGCTCGTCAGCGAGATGGCGGAGACGGTCCGCCACAAGCAGATCCCGGTCTATTTCGATCAGATGGTCGACGACGTGTTCCTCAACGGCGTTTCAAAGGGCCCGCCGGAAGCATCGATGAAGCCCGCCGAGCCGCTGCCGAAGCTGGCGGCGCTGCCGCCGGTGCAGCAGCTCAAGCCGCAGAACGATTCGGTGAACGCGCCGATCGCGATGTTCTCGCGCCACAATGGCGGCTGGACGGTGGTGTTCTCGATTGCCGACCCGACGCTCGGCATTTCCTGGCGGATGGGGGAGGCCGGCGAATTCCGCGAGACCGGCTTCATGGATACGCTCGACCCGCGAACCCGCAAGCGAATGCCGAACCCGTCGGTCGAACTGCCGGCGGATGCGCCCGCCGCCATGATCCAGGTGCGCTATGTCGACACCAATGGCGAGTTGCAGGGGCCGTTCCCGATCCGGTTCGACCCTGAAGCTGCGCTGATCCGCGACCAGCGCAAGATCCTCGACATGACCGCCACGAGCTGGCTGTCGTTCCGCGAGTTCAACGGCTTGCTGGTCTACTACACGCATCTGATGTCGTATCGCTGCGCGATCCGCGAAGTGCGCGTCGGCATCAACTCGACGGTGCCCGACAAGGTTTTGAAGATGCCGCCCTGCGATATGCGCGACCCCGTCGCGATCCCGCATGAAGCAACGCCGTATCTGAAGCTTGCGCCCCAGACCCGATCGGTCTCGGTGGAATTGACGTACCGCGACGGCAGCGTGTCGGAGATCAAGAGCTTTCGGCGCTGATCGCAGCATCGGCGCTGCATGGTTCTAGACGCGCGGGTCTAATAGCGCTCACGCTACCCTTGGCTGTGAATCCACGCGAGGCGGGACGTCGGAATATTTCCGCCCCGAGGCCGGATGACCCAAATCTGCCTGAAATTGTTCACTAAATTGCCTTGTGCGCACAATGATAGTAGGAGGTTTTTAAGGGGCGCGTGGGCCGGGAGGCGAGGGCGCGCAGCCGGACAGTAGTTAGTCGTGCAGGGTGTAAGTATGTGCGTATCTCAGACGATCTCTCCGAATCCGGGTCGATGGCCGTGCCGCCGCCGGTATCGCTGCAGCGCTTCCTCGCAGACCCCGGCGTAGGCGCGCGATGTCTGAGCTGACCGCTTCCGCCGTACGGCTGGGAATCCCCGCGCAGATCGCGTCATGGCCGCAATCGCGGTTCTGGCGCATGTGTACCGATCTCTATCCCGCGTTGGCCGCGGCTTCGCTGCCATGGTCGACGACGGCGGTTTCCGTATTCATGGTGCTATGGCTGGTCGTCCTGCTCCCCACGATCCGCTGGCCATCCTTTCTCGAGGCGTTGCGCGCGCCGGCGAGTTACCTGCCGCTGGCCTTCTTCGCGCTGGCGCTGGCAGGCCTGTTCTGGACCCAGGAAAGCTGGCCGGCCGGCCTTCAAGGCCTCATGCCCGTGGCGAAGCTGCTGGCCATTCCGCTGCTGCTCTACCACTTCCAACGCTCCGAGCGTGGGCATTGGGTGCTGTTCGGCTTCCTGGCCGCCTGCGTCCTTCTCATGGGCCTGTCGTGGGTGACGTATTTCGCCGACTGGAAGCCGCAACCGGGCGGAATGGCCGGCGTCCCGGTCAGAAACTACATCGATCAAAGCCACGAATTCGCGCTGTGCCTGTTCATCATGGCGCCGCTGATCCTGTCATTGGCCGCCAAGGGCGATCGGGCATGGACCCTGGTGTTCGCAGTCGTCATGGCCGGCTTCTATCTCGACATGCGGTTTGTCGCGAGTTCGCGGACGGCCTTCGTCTACTTCCCGGTCCTGCTGATCCTGTTCGCCGTCAAATATCTGAACCGGCGGCGCGCGATCATTTTCCTGCTGCTTGCGGCGGCCGTCGAGTGCGCCGTCCTGCTCTCGTCGCCCTATCTGCGCGACCGGGTCGGGCGCACGGTCGAGGACTACAAGGTCGATCGCGAGACCAGCGCGGTTCGCGACACCAATGCCGGCACCACTACCGCCACTTCGAACGGTCTGCGGCTGGAGTATTGGCGCGTTTCCTTGCAAGCGATTTCCGAAGCGCCGGTGTTCGGCCATGGTACCGGATCGACCCGGGAGCTGTTCAGCCGCGCAGCCGAAGGCAAGAGCGGCGAATGGGCCAATATCATCCGCAACCCGCATAACCAGACGCTGTACGTCGCGATCCAGTGGGGTGTGCTCGGCTGCCTCGTCCTCTATGCGATGTGGTACTTCCAGCTGCAGCTGTTTCGCGGATCCGGTTTCGCATCATGGATCGGCCTGGTGATCGTGGTGCAGAACGTCATCAGCTCTCTGCTCAACTCCCATCTGTTCGACTTCCATGAAGGGTGGGTGTACGTGCTGGGCGTCGGCGTCGCCGGCGGCATGGCCGCGCGGGCGCAAAGCCAGGGACTCACAAACAGCGCGTGGCCGCGCGTTCAGGGCACAGTTGCAGCGCGCTCGACAGCGTGAACAGGAAACGTGGATGGCGCGCCCAGTTGTCGGGGGCGCGATAGCCAAGCGGGATGGCGACGCCGAGATCCGCCTGCAGGTTGCCGCCGAGGAACAGGCGCACACCGCCGCCCGCCGAGGTCAATGCGGTGCCGTCAGAAGGACGCACGCCGTCCCACCAGACGAGCCCGCTGTCGACGAAGCTGTAAAGCTGGAAACCGGTCCAGTATTTATAATTCAGCTTCTGGTCGAAACGAAGCTCAAGCGAACCGGCCACGCCGTTGTCGCCGCTGATCTGGGCAGCGCCGTAACCGCGGCCGAATGCGAGGCCGCCGAGATAGAATTGCTGCGACAGGTACATCGGGCCGGAGGCGACCTGGCCGGCGGATGCAAGCTTCAGCGACCACGCATCGGTGAGGGTCTGGTAGCGGGTGAACCAGAAATTCAGCGCGGAGAAATTCGGCGAGGCGCCCCACACTGAGACCCAGGGATCGCTTTTGTCCGACGCGCCGAGGATGTCGAGCCCTTGCCGCCAGTTCACCGTGAGAAGATTGGTGCCGCCGAAATTGTCCTGCAGGCGATAGTCGACGTTCAGGCTGATGGTGCGGATGGCGTCGAAGTAGATCGACCCGAAGACGGCTTGCTCGGATACGTTGGAAAAACCCGCAGCCATCGTCAGCGTCAGCGTCTGCTTCTGCGACATCAGCGGCGCAATGCTGGCGCGCACTTCGAATGCTTCGGTCTTGGTATTGTCTGCAAACAGCCGCCGCCAGTCGCCGGGCCACACTTCGCTGTAAAGGCCTGAGGCGCCAACCCGCAGCCCGTCGATACCGATCGGCGTGTCGTAGGAAAGCCGTGCGAAGCGAAGTTGACGCGGGTCACCTGGTGTGGTGGCGAGGTTGAGCGCGAGCGTGTCGCCCGGTGCGATCATCGAGTTGTAGGCCGCGGTCGCGTAGCTCTGCCACGGCCCGACCGCGGACGAGCCGAGATTGTCGAGGCCGGCAAAGGCATACACGTGCCAGGTCTGCGCCGAGATGATGAGACGGAACTGTCCGCTCGCCTTTCCGATCTCCTCGATCTGGGTGTCGACGATTCGTACGCCGGACCGCGTACTGATCAGCATGAGCTGGCGCTCCAGCGTTTTCAGGCGCGATGGGTTCTCAGCGATAACCGGCGACAACAACGTTCGTAGGCCAAACTGCTCGGCGCCGTCGCCTTTCAAGATGACGTCGGTGACGCTGCCTTCGATGACCTGGATCTTGACCGCACCACCCGCGATGTCCTGCGGCGGCACGATGGCGCGGCTGAGGTGAAAGCCGGCGGCGCGGTAGACGTCGCCGATGCCGGTCGCGATCGTTACGAGGTCAGCCTGCGATACCTTCTTGCCGACAAAGGGCCGCCAGGCGGCGGCGAGTTCGTCGGGCGGAATCGCATGGGCCCCGGTCAAGGAAACTTTGCGAAGCACGAACAGTGGGGTCGGATCGGCAGCGGTCTCCGACCGGGAAACACGCGGTACCGCAACGCCACGCTTGCCATCGGCGGATTGGGCGGATTCCTGCTCCTCGAAGCGCCGCTCGAGCTGACGGACATCGACGCTGGACGGGCTGGCTTGGGCAATAGCCGGGAGCGGCGTTATGTACATCCCGAGCGCAAAGGCCAGCGCACCTCCGTAGTTCCACGGAGGACATGCAGTAGACCGACTCTGAATCTTCAGCCCCATGAATTTCATTAAGTTTTTTATGGTTAATCAATCGTTAACAGCGCTCGCAAAACGAGAAGTATCAGCTCACTCAATTTTGAAACTTCTTCCCTAGCCTGAGGACCGATTTCAGGACTGGGAGAAGTGTTTTCATGCGTGCCGTCAACGGAGTTTCTCGCGCGATCGTCGCCGCAATCGCACTGGTCGTCGCATCGAGTGCATTCGGCGCCGATGATGGTGTCTGGGTGGTCCGAAAGTTCTCCGGCGAGGTCTGGACGACGACCGGCGACGTGCAACAGGCATCGCTGAACGCCGAAGATGTGCTGATGCCCGGCAACACCATCCGCACCGGCCGTAATGGTCGCGTGCTGCTGGTCCGTGGCGAAGAGAGCATCCTGATTGCGCCGAACTCGGTGGTGGGCCTGCCTTCGGAAAAGAAGGAAGGTCTTGCGACCACCATCAAGCAGCAGGCGGGCTCGATCCTGCTCGAGGTCGATAAGAAGAACGTCAAGCATTTCCAGGTCGAGACCCCGTACCTCGCCGCTGTGGTCAAGGGCACGCAGTTCCGCGTCACCGTGACCGCGTCCGGCGCCAAGGTCGACGTGGTTCGCGGACAGGTCGAGGTTGCCGACTTCAAGACCGGCCAGATCGCACAGGTAATGCCGGGCCAGCACGCCGCCGCTTTGTCGAGCGGCAATGCAGGCCTTTCGCTCGGCGGATCGGGCATGTTGCAGCCGATCCAGCAAGGACAGCCGCGGGCTTCCTCGGTCGATCGCGTGCCGGTGCCGCGTAACGGCCTGACGGCGCCCGGCAAGCCCGACCCGGCATCACTGCAGCGGCAGGCCTCCACCGGATCGCGGCACGGCGTGGTCCGGATTTCGTCCTCACTGGGTGAGGTACGCCTGAACGTCAACCGTGTCACCCACGGCCTTGCGCGCAATGCCGGCACGGTGGCCGGCGCACGCAGCGCCGCAAATCGCGAGGACTCGACTGTCTGGGCTGCGGCCAACTCTGGATCGAGCAGCGCCGGTTCGGTCAACGGTGGTGGTGGTGGCGGCGGCGGCAATAGTGCGAGTGGGAATGGCAGCAACGGCGGGTCCGCGGGTGGGGGTAACTCCGGCGGCAGTGGGGCGGTCGCCGGCGCTGTTGGAGCTGTCGGCGGCGCGGTTGGTGGCGTCGTTGGAGGTGTTGGCGGCACGGTCGGCGGTGTCGTTGGCGGCGTTGGTGGCGTCGTTGGAGGTGTTGGCGGAACGGTTGGCGGCGTTATCGGTGGCGTCGGTGGTGTTGTTGGCGGCCTCACCGGCGGTGGCCATGGCAACAACGGCAACCATTTCGGCTGGTTCAAAAGGTAGCGAAGGGCGCGCGGCGCGCTGACGTCGTCATCGAGGGGGCGGGGGACTAAGGTGAAGAACTATCGACCACACATCCTGGTCGCGGCGGTCCTTGTGATCGCGCTGCTGACCAGCTGGCCGGAAGCGTTGCGCAA
This sequence comes from uncultured Alphaproteobacteria bacterium, assembly GCA_963742935.1. GTDB lineage: Bacteria > Pseudomonadota > Alphaproteobacteria > Rhizobiales > Xanthobacteraceae > Bradyrhizobium. The sequence goes on from CAVUOI010000009.1 coordinate 246,297, forward strand.
CGATCTTGCCGATTGGCGCTTCGCCTGGCAGTCGCGCGCGGCAACCGGCGAGGTTGTCGTCATCGCCATCGATGCACCCTCGATCGAGCAGATCGGCGTCTGGCCCTGGCCGCGCCGGCTGCACGCCGAATTGCTGCAACGGCTCGATGCCGCCGGGATCAACGACGTCGCCTTCGACGTCGATTTCTCCTCGCCCTCCGATCCGGTTTCCGACCGCGCCTTCGTCGAGGCGCTTCGCCGCGCCGGAGGTTCGACGGTGCTGCCCGCCTTCAGGCAGCCCGGCGCAGGTGGCGCCACCTATTTCAACCGCCCGCTGCCGCAATTCCGTGACCAGTCCTGGACGTCCGTCGTCAACGTCGCGATCGAGCCCGACGGTCTGGTGCGACGCTACAGTTTCGGACAGAAGCTCGATATTGAATTCCTGCCTTCGATGGCCGCCGTGCTGGCCGGGCGCTTCGACGCCGATAGTCCGTCATTCCTGATCGACTTCAGTATCCGCTCTGCGACGATCCCGAAGGTTTCCTTCATCGACGTTCTGCGCGGCGATCAGGCGACGCTCGACCGCCTCAAAGGCAAGAAGGTAATCATCGGCGGCACGGCGCTCGAACTTGGCGACCGCTTCAGCGTCCCCAATGGCGGCATTGTCGCCGGGCCGGTGCTGCAGGCGATGGCGGCCGAATCCATTCTGCAGAATCGCGTGCTGCACTGGACGTCCCACGCCGTCACCGTTGCCGGCCTCGTTCTGCTGATGCTGGCGATGATGCTGACCTGGCGCCGCTTCAGTGCCGGTGCGCGCGCAGCCGCGCTGGTCGTCACCGCGCTGTCTGTCGAGGCGGCCGGCGCGGTGCTGCAGGCCTATCTTCCGCTGATTCTGGATACCGCGCTGTTCCATATCGCCGTCGCCGCCTACATCGCCGCCGTTGCGCTTGACGAGATCAACATCCGCGCGCTGCTCGGCCGTGTCGCGGAAAGCCGCTTCCAGCGTATCGCCATGTCACTCGGCGACGGCTTGATCTGTACCGATTCCGACTACCGCATCACGGTGTGGAACACCGGTGCGGCCGCGATGTTCGGCTATCGCGCCGAGGACATGATCGGTCAACCGTTCGCGGCGATTTGCGCCGAGGGCGATAACGCGCTGTCGATAAGCGAGGCCTCCCGCCGTTCGCCCGGCACCGTCGTCGAGTTTGACGGCCGGCGCATCAACGGGGGGGTGTTTCCGGTGGAGGCCAGTTTCTCCGGCTGGCAGGGCGCCGAGGGTTACCAGTATGGCGCGATCCTGCGCGACATCTCGGTGCGCAAGCGCGAGGCGGAAAAGATCAGATATCTCGCCGAGCACGACACGCTGACGGGCCTCGCCAATCGCTATACGCTCGACGCCAGGCTCGCCGGCATGATCAGCCGCGCCGAAACCGGGCATGGCGAGGTTGCGCTCCTGGTGATCGGTCTCGATGGCTTCCAGCAAATCAACGATATGCTCGGACACGCCAATGGCGACCTGGTGCTGCGCGCCGTTGCCGAGCGGCTGAAATCGCAGGTCGGCCCCGCCGCCGTCGTGGCGCGTCTTTCCGGCGACGAATTCGCGATTGCGTTCTGCCGCGCCGACATGGCCGAGAGCATGGCGGATTTCGCCGATCGTATCCGCAGCGCGTTCGATGCGCCGGTGCTGGCGGCCTCGCGGCCGCATCGCGTGAAAGTCTCCATCGGCGCCGCGGTCTCTCCGGGCGGCGGCCGCACCGCGGACGAATTGCTCAGCAACAGCCACATCGCCTTCTATCGCGCCAAGGCCATCAAGCGCGGCGGCTATGTCGCGTTCGAAAGTTCGATAAGGGAGGAACTCGAGGCCAGGTTGACGCTGGAGGCAGAACTCGCCCAGGCCGCGGAGAACGGCGAGTTCGAGCTGTTCTTCCAGCCGCAGGTCCTTCTTGGCGACGGCAATCTGGTCGGCGCCGAAGCGCTGATCCGCTGGCGTCATCCGGTACGCGGCCTCGTTGCGCCGGGAGAGTTCATGCCGGTCGTCAATACTTCGGGCATTTCCGAGCGGATCGCTGACTGGGTGTTGCGAACCGCATGCCGGCAGGCGCGCGCCTGGGAGCTCGCCGGCCATCCGCTGCGGGTCGGCATCAACCTGTCGCCGTCACAACTTCAGTCTGGCGATCTCGCCGGCACGGTCGCCGAAGTGTTGGCGCAGACCGGCGTCACGCCATCGTTGATCGAGCTCGAAGTTACCGAGGATATCCTGCTGGAGGACGAGCAGCGCGTGCTCGATACTTTCCTGCGCATCCAGAAGCTCGGCGTTCGCCTGGTGTTCGACGATTTCGGCACCGGTTTTGCGAGCTTGAGCTACCTCAAGAAATTTCCGCTCGACGGTCTCAAGATCGACCGCTCCTTCGTTCGTGACGTGCTGACCGATTCCGACGACGCCGCCATTGTTTCCTCGACCATCCTGCTCGGAAAGCAGCTCGGCCTGTCCGTCATTGCCGAGGGCATAGAGAACCGCGCCACCGCGGACCTGCTCACGACCATGGGCTGCGAAGAGGGGCAGGGCTACTTCTTCGGAAAACCAATGCCTGCCGCCGATCTGAACGAGACGTGGCTGCACCTGAAAGCGGCTTGATGGGCATCCGCCCTGCCGCGGGCCGGAAGTGAAACCGGTAACGGCGGACCTGCGCCAGTGATTGCCGGCGCAGGTCGAAGGCTCATTCAGCCATGCACGAACTGCACGTTCCCGCCGTCGACTTCAGGATTGGACGGGTAACTGAAGGCGCAATCCGGGAAGCGGAGCCGGAAGGCTGGGCGGCGCTGCTTTCGAGCCCAGCTTGACCTTCGAAACCAGTCCCTTCAGCGCGCGTCGTATGGCGGGCTCGAGCTTCGCGCAGATGAACCAGCAGACCGGAACGAGCATGGCCAGGCTGGCCCATACGGCCAGGGAGGCATTCATGCCGGCATCAGTCAGGACACGGATCATCGCCGTGCAGGTGATGTTATGGGTCAGATAAAGCGGATAGGTGATCAGCCCGAGCGTCCTCAGATAAGCCGGCGCTTCAGGAGAGGTGGTGCCGGCCACCTGCTGCCGGTTTTTGTTCGCGGCGAAGCCAATGAGCAGTACCGCCGCCGCCCAAACGAGGACCGGCAAGAAGGCCGGTTCATCCGAAATGGCGGGTATGGCTTTCACAAGGAAATCGGAGAAATAGTAGACTTCGGCGCAGCCGGAGAGGCATGTCACGGCCACGGCAACCCATTCGCGAGTCGTCAATGTCCTGTTCGCCGACATGAACAGCCAGATTCCGAGCGCGAAGAAGCAGCCATGGTTCAACATCCATGTTGCGCCCGGCACGCGGAACATCAGGACCATCCAATAGAGTATGTTGGATTCAAACGCACCCGACAGCACCACCATGGAGAAGGCGTTGAACGCAGCGCTCCAGATGGTGAGACCCCAGGCCAGATGACGCAGCGTGACTTTCTTCGTCAGCAGCGTGCAAAACACCAGCCCGTAAAAGGCCATCTCCGTCGCCAGCGTCCAATAGACGCCGTCAAGCCACTTGCCGTTGATCCCCTTGGGAATGAGCAGCATCGACTGGAGGTAGGGAAGGATGAACTCGGATGTCTTCTCGCGCAGGAAGATGAGCAGAATCACCAAGCTCAAGGTGGAGGCAATCCAGACCGCCGGATAAAGCCGCAGAGCACGGCCGAACAGAAACTCTTTCGGCGAAGACTTGCTCGCGGAGTTCGCGATGACGAAGCCGGAAATGACAAAGAAAATTTCGACGCCCACCCAACCGAACCACGTGTAAGGCGCGGCGTTCGGAAATTGAACGTCGGCGGCGAACAGCTGCTCAAAGCCCTGAGGGGCGCCGATCGAAGACCCGGCCCAGGAGTAGAACATCAGGTGAAAAACCGCGACGAGGAGAGCGGCCCCGAAGCGCAGCGGATCTAGCAATGAGAAGTAGTTTTTCACGGGAATTCACCAGGTTCATGGATCAATCCCATTGCAGATACTGGACCCGCTCAACACGCTCCTTGATGAACGTCACACAGCAGATCACAGAGGCGGCTTTTAGTCGTTCATGTCGGTTTGGCCGGACCAGGGACTTCCGGACTGCCCCCGCGAACGGAGACTTCTCAGGACAGGCGGGCATGTATCCAAGGTGCCAGCTTTCAAGCTTGACGTTTGATTTGCTTATCAGTCGGTGGACTTCCACCCGAACGTGGGATGCAGCTGGGCGTAAGCAAACTCCTGTTCTGGAGCGTCAAATGCATAACTCGCGCCGTTAAGGCCGTGATAGATTGAACGAGGTGGAGGATTGTCGAAGTGTCAATCAACCTGCTTTTTAGCCCAAAAGTTTTCGAAACGGCCTTAGGACGCGCTCGTCCAATTTCTTTTGAAATGGACCTGGCGCGCGCTCGTCGAATCCTGGGCTCTTGGACGTCCCTCAAGCGGCTCACAAGCGATGAAGCTGAGATGATCGTAAGGATGATTGCGCAAGGCATCGGGGAGGGTCGTAGACACGGTTGGGAGATGGCAGAAGTCGAATGTCCCACTGAGGATAACAACAACTTGAAGCGCTGAACGACGGTCTCGGCGCCAAGCCGCAACTGCGACTACCGTTCTTCGACGAAGCGCATTTGATCAGGTGTCTGCTGGCGTTGATGTACTTGTTGCGTAGACGTACTTGCCAGCTGAGGAATCGCGGAGATGGAAGTGCGATGGCGAGCAAACGTTACATCATCCTTGCCGATCACTACCGGCTCCACGCCAACGAGCCTAATTCGTTAGCCTCACACGTCACTTCCAAAAAGTTTCGACGGTGTACATAATGAGCGCGTTCAATCACTTCGTCGGCGTGGGCACGTAGCGGCCGCGCGGAACGCGGGGCCCGATATCGATCATGCCCAGATTCACCAGCGTGCGATGGAATCGGCGCTTTCGTAGGGAAGTCGATGCAAAATAGGTTTCCCGGCACTGTTCGAGCAAGCTGGCGCGGGTGGCAAAGATCGGATCGAGCGGTAGTCCCGCTTGCTGCAGCGCGACGGTCCCGAGGAAGGCAATATCGAGATCCGCGCCCCGTCCGGCAGCGAGGCGGTCGGGACCGATGTTCAGCGCCTCGATCGCATAGAATGTCCGGAATGCGCGGCGCGCGTCGTCGGGCAGCCCGAGTTGCCGGTCGATCCGCTTCGCCAGCACGGGCTGGTGGTCGCCGTAATGCAGGATGAGCATCGGCCGTTCGGGGAAGTTCGCTGCCAGCGCAAGCCTGAGTCTTTTCCAGGTCGAGGCGGTTTCGGTGAGCCGCGCGTAGTACTCGGCATATTGCGCATCCGGGAGGCTCGATGCGGCAAAGGCGCGTTGCATCTCGAACTGTCCAGGGGCGGCCAGACTTCGGTCGTGGGGGCCGTGATTGAAGTTGGTCAGGGCATAGAGAAACCGCGGCGTCGGGTCGTCGGCAATGGCCTTCGTGTGGGCCGCGAACGCCGCTTCCAGAAAAAGAGCGTCGGAATTGGTCGTCTCGAACCGGCGGACGTCGAACGGGGGAGGGAAGTCGTCCGTGAAGATGCGCTCGCCAATGCCAATCGAACGATAAAATTCATCGTAGCTGAGAAAATTGCGACGACAGCTCGACGCGAGCATGGTTCTGTATCCAAGCGCCGTCAACGCATGGGGAAGGCTGCTGTGAAAGCGGCCCGCGCCCTGCTTGAAGAGGGTATAGGCATTCGAACCGAAGCTGGCGCTGGAAAGACCTGTCAGCAGGCTGAATTCCGACTGCCACGAGCCTCCGCCGAAAATGTCGACGTTGAGGGTTCCATGGAGGCCGTTCGCAGGGGACAGGAACGCTTCGACGGTCGGCTCGACCGGAAGCCCGAAAATACGGGGATCGAAGATCGATTCATGCTGGATCACGATGATGTCGGGGTAGTCGGTGGTGCGCGCCGGGACCGCCGCCATCAGCGGCAGCGGATCGTTCGCGATATCGCTCAGCGCCAGGCCGCCCGCCTGCCGCCAGGAATGCGGATCGATCAGCGACGCCATGAAGGTCGAATAGAAGCACCTTCGCTGCGCCTTGATCCGTTGAAAGGCAATGCCGCCGCCGCTCAGCCGGAAGGCCGTCACGACGCAAGCCAGCGTCAAGCCGAACAGTAATACACTGGCGTCCAGAGGTACTGACGGTCCGGCGCCGTGCATCAGGGTCGCGATGACCGCCAGGATGAATGCTGCAGTGCCGGTGAGAACGGCCAGAACGGCGCGCGGATACTGCGAGATGAAAAAGGGAACGGTGCCTGCGAGCAGCAGCGGCAGGTCGGTGACCGTCAGCTTCAGCGCGCTGTAATCATGTTTGATCGTCGAGGCGGCGGCGATGGCGGCTGCCAGCAGGCCGGCCAGCCCGATCGCCCTTTCGAAATCGCCGACGAAGAACGAGATTGCCGCCGCGCTGAGGAACAGCGTCGCGATCGCGAATGGCAGGTGCTCGGCGCTGCGTTCGGCCAGTAGGATGACAACGATTGCCGCCAGCAGTATCAGGGTCAGGACCATGGGGATAGGGTAACCGGAGACGGGCGGAATTCAACAATTGCCTGTGGCTGAGGCAGGCAACGGCAAGCGCCGTTTGGGGAAGAGCGGCCCGGAAAGATTTCGGCTGTTCACGCCGGCGCTACCGGCAAGCGATCGACGGTGATGGCAGGAATGATTCAGGGAGTGTGCCGGACAGGGCTCATCGACGGGGAATAAACAAAGACCGCCAAGGAGGCGGTCTTTGGTACTCTCAATGTTTATCGATGCGCGCCGCGCGTTACTGCCAGTTACCGTTGGGCAGGCGGCCATGAAACGGCGTGTTACGGCAATGGCCGTAGGGCCCGTGCCAGAAGCCGGGGAGGGCAGCCGTTGTCGGCCCCGCGGAATTCGACTTGGTATCCGCCTCCCGGAAGGGGGCCGGTGTAAGGCGTATCCCGGCAGTGGCCCCAAGGGCCGCGCCACGCGTTCGGTCCGCACCCGCCGGCCGCGCTTGTGGGGCCGGTCGCCAATAGCGAGGCTCCAACGACGAGGGCGCCCGCAACAGCGAGGCCGAGACGTGACTTCAACATGATCGAACTTCCTTTTTTCTTTTCTTAAGAATTAAAGTGAATTCCGCGCAACCGCGAAGGCTCAACGCGTCCGCCATTCCCGGCGTGTGGATGTCGTACTCAGAGCGGCGCAACATGACAAATACGGGGTCGATATGGTGCCATATCCGCAACCGATACCCCGTGCCCCGCGGGCGGCCATGACGGCGCGGACAGACGCCGGCGCGCGCAACAGGGTTATCGGGACATCGTTCAGTCCGATCCGGCTTGCCGACTGGTCAAGATAGAAATTGCCGAGGGTGTGCCGGTCGTGATCCCGTCGGGATCATGAGCTCGGCGCGATCTTGCTCCAGGCTTCGTAGAGGTCTTCGCCGTCGTCGCGCGCGCGGAGGCCCTGCAGCTTCATCTCGCGCTGGTCCGGCGGGCGCGCGATTTCGATATAGCCGCGTTCCGCGGAAAGGCCATAGGGGGCGCCGTCCTCGTTGGAATAGGCATAGTAGAGTTTCTCCACGCCCGACAGGTACATCGCCGTCAGGCACATCGGGCAGGGGTATCCGCTGGCATAGACGGTGCAGCCGGAGAGGTCGGTGCTTTCAAGCGCCTTGGCGGCGGCGCGGACGGCCTGCATCTCGGCGTGCGCGGTGGGGTCGCACAGATCGTCGACCTGATTGACGGCGCGGGCGACGATCTTGCCTTGCCGCGTGACCACGGCGCCGAAGGGGGCGTTGGTGCGCCGGCGGACGTTGTCCATCGCCAGGCGGATCGATTCGATGAGGTGCGCTTCCGCTTTGGGGTCGTCGTCCATTCCGGCCTCCTGTTGTCTCACCTGCAATGGGATCGCAGCACGTGGGTATGGCCGTTGAAATTCATTCCTGCACCAGGGCATCGATGCGTCCGCGGGTAATCAATCCGATCTGCTCGAGGGCGGCGCGGCGTTCGACCTCGGTGGTTTGCGAGGTTCGTGCGCGGATCGCCTCAAAAATCTGCTGCCTGGTGTTGGCGCGCACAGCGATGATGAACGGAAAGCCGTGACGTTCGTTGTAGGCGCGGTTCAGGCTCTGCAGTTCATCGCGCTCCGCGCCGGTCAAGGCATTGAGGCCGGCGCTGCTCTGTTCGCCGGTGGACTCGGCCGTCATCGTGCCGGTCTGCGCTTCGCGGCCGGCCAGCTCCGGGTGACCGCACAGGAAAGCGAGCTGGCGTTCGTCCGGCGCTTCGCGCACCACGTCCAGCATGGCCGCATGCAGCGCCGTCACGCTGGCAAACGGTCGTTCGGCCCATGCGCCCGCGGCGACCCATGGCGCGTTCTCGAAGGCCGGCCCGAGCACCGCAACGAAGGCGTCGCGGTTCATGGCGTTGATCGCGGCTAGATCGAAACGGGGTGGGGCGGCTGACACGGATGTCTCCCGGTTGGCGACAGGATCAGTGCGCCAGCGCGGCGCCGCCGATCTGCTGCTTGTGGAACGCCGGCACGAGGGCGAGGATCAGGAGCGTCGCGCAAAGTTCGACGGCGGCAACAACATAGAGACCCGGCGCGAGACTGCCGGTCGCGGTCAGCATCAGGAAGGGGACGAGGCGCTGAAATATCTTGCGGTATACCCCGTCCAGTTCAGTCGTTGCCCGAGGAGTCATCATCGTCTCCCTTAAGCGCGCTAAAACGAAGCCAGCATGGTCCGCACAATGAATTAAGCAAATTCCGTGCCGCCCTTGTTCCTGAAAATGTCGCAACAAGGTCGGCATCAAGATGCGCGGAATGGGTTTGCGCGGGCTGCTACAAACTTCGGTGCTCCGCGCGGCTGTGGGGTCTGGCCCACCAAATGAGCCGTTGGCCCAAGGGCTCCGATATGTTTTGATAATGGTATCGCGTTCGGGTGAACACCCGGATAGCAGGCCGTGCAACGCGGCGGGTGGCGGTGCATCAACCTGCCATAGAAGAAGAAAAAAACGGGAGGATACGGCAGTGCAAACGCCCGGCCGAACCTTGCTGGCCAAAATCTGGGACCAGCACGTCATCTGCGCATGTCAGCGACGATACCGATCTGCTTCATGTCGACCGTCATCTGCTGCACGATCTCGGCGGCTCGCGCGGCCTGCTCGATCTCAAGAGCCGCAATCTTGCCGGTCCACAATCCGGAACTGACCTTCGCGACGCCGGATCATGCGATTTCGACGGCGCGCGGGACGGGCCGGCACCAGCAAGGTCGGGCAGGAACTGCTGGCGGGCCTGCGGACCGAAACCTCGGCCGACCGGCATCCGGATGTTCGACATCGACGAGCCCGGGCAGGGCATCGTCCATGTCATCGGGCCCGAGCTCGGCCTCAGCCTTCCCGGCTGCCTGATCGTCTGCGGCGACAGCCATACCTGCACCCATGGCGGGCTCGGCGCGCTGGCGTTCGGCATCGGCTCCAGCGAGCTCACGCATGTGCTGGCGACGCAGGCGCTCATCCAGCGCCGGCCGAAGACCATGCGCGTGAGGTTCGAGGGCCGGCTGCCGTTCGGCGTCACCGCCAAGGACCTCATCCTCGCGCTGATCGGCCATGTCGGCGCCGCGGGCGGCACCGGCTACGCGGTCGAATATGCCGGCAGCGCCATCCGCGATCTGCCGGTCGAGGGCCGGCTCACGATCTGCAATCTGTCGATCGAACTCGGCGCCAAGATGGGCATGGTCGCGCCGGACGAGAAGACCTTCGACTATCTGCGCGGCCGTCCCTACGCGCCGCAAGGCGAGATGTGGGAGCGGGCGGTCGCGGCGTGGCGACAGCTGCCGAGCGATGCCGACGCGGTGTTCGACCGCGAAGTCGTCATCGATGTCGAGAAGATCATTCCGCAGGTGACCTGGGGCACCAGCCCCGAACACGTCATCGGCGTCGACGGCCGCGTTCCCGATCCGCAAGAGATCGCCGATCCCGCGCGCCGTGCCGCGATCGAGACCGCGCTCGACTATATGGGCCTGACGGCCGGGCGCGCCGATCGCCGGCACGCCGGTCGATTGGGTCTTCATCGGCTCCTGCACCAACAGCCGCCTGAGCGATCTGCGCGCCGCCGCCGAGGTCGCGCGCGGCCGCAAGGTGGCGCCGGGCGTGCGCGCCTGGGTGGTGCCGGGCTCGGAGACCGTCAAGCGCGATGCCGTGGCCGAAGGGCTCGACAAGATCTTCACCGACGCCGGCTTCGAATGGCGCGAGCCCGGCTGCTCGATGTGCCTTGCCGCCAACGGCGAAACGGTGCCGCCCGGCCAGCGCTCGGTCTCGACCTCCAACCGCAATTTCGTCGGCCGCCAGGGACCGCGGGCGCGCACCCATCTGGCGAGCCCGGCCATGGCGGCGGCCGCGGCGATCGCCGGCGCCATCGCCGACGTGCGAACGATGGAGCGCTGACATGCCGAAACCCTTCACCAAACTGACGGCGATTGCCGCGCCGATCATGCGCACCAACATCGATACCGACGTCATCATCCGCATCGAGCGGCTGGTCGGAAACTCCGTTCGCGGCACGTCTCGGCAAATGGGCGTTCGGCGCGCTGCGCTATCTGCCGGACGGTTCGGAGAACCCGGAATTCATCCTCAACCGCGAGCCCTATCGGCACGCGGAAATCCTCGTCACCGGTCCGAATTTCGGCTGCGGCTCCTCGCGCGAAGGCGCGGTGTGGGCGCTGCAGGAGATGGGCATCCGCGCCGTGATCGGCTCCGAGCTTCGGCGACATCTTCTTCGCCAATTGCTTCCAGAACGGCATCCTGCCGATCGTCGTCGACAAGGAGATCGTCGATGGCCTTGCCGCCGAGGTCGAGCAGACCCAGGGGGCAGGGCGCATCAGCATCGACCTGCAGGAGCAGACGATCACCTCGCCGTCGGGGCAGCGGCACGAGTTTCGCGATCGATCCGCGCCGGCGCGACGGGCCTGCTGCGAAGGCCTCGACGAAGTCGCGCTGACATTGCGGCGCGACGACGAAATCCGCGCCTTTCAGGCGGCCGACCGCGACGCGCGGCCCTGGATTCACTTTGCAGACAAGAGACAATCGGCATGAACGATCGGTCCAACATGATCAAGGTCGCCGTGGTCGGCGGCGAGGGCATCGGCCCGGAAGTGACCGCGCAGTCGCAGCGGGTGCTCAACTGGTTTGGCGCGAAGCGCGGCGTTCCCATGGTGCTGCGCGAAGCGCAATACGGCCTCATCCCCTATCTCGCGACCGGCAAGGTGATGCCCGCCGATACCGTCGAGGCGATGGAGGAAGCCGACGCGATCCTGTGGGGCGCGACCGGCGGGCCGGAGACCAAGGAAGTGCCCGCCGCGGCGCGCAAGGCGGGAAGCCTGCTGGCGCTGCGCAGCAAATACGATCTCTACGCCAATCTCCGGCCGATCGTCGCCAATCCGGCGCTGGCGGATTCCGCGCCGCTCAAGGCCAGCGTGCTCAGCGGCGTCGACTTCGTCATCATCCGCGAACTGACCAGCGGCATCTATTTCGGCGAGCCGCGCGGCATCGAGACGCTGCCCGACGGGCAGCGCCGCGGCTTCAACACCGAGCAATACACCACCAATCAGATTCGCCGCGTCGCGCGCGTCGGCGTTCGAACTGGCGCGCACGCGCAAGGAACAAGGTCTGTTCGGTCGACAAGGCCAACGTGCTGGAGACCAGCGTGCTGTGGCGCGAGGAAGTCATCGCGCTGCATGAAGCGGAATTTTCCGATGTCGAGCTCACGCATCTCTATGTCGACAACGCCGCGATGCAGATCGTGCGCGAGCCGCCGGCAGTTCGACGTGATGGTGACCGGCAACATCTTCGGCGACATCCTGTCCGATTGCGCGGCGATGGCGTCCGGGCTCGCTCGGCATGCTGCCGTCGGCCTCGCTGGGGCCGGTCGACAGGTTCGGCCGGCGCAAGGCGCTGTACGAGCCGGTCCATGGCAGCGCGCCTGATATCGCCGGCAAGGGCATCGCCAATCCGCTCGGCTCGATCCTCAGCGTCGCCATGATGCTGCGCATGACGCTCAACCGGCCCGAGGATGCGGACCTGCTGGAAAAGGCCGTGGCGATAGCCTTGTCGGGCGGTGCGCGAACCGCCGATATCGCCGAGCCGGGATCAAAGCGACTTTCAACGCAGGAAATGGGTGACGCGGTGCTGAACGCGCTGGAGAAGGTGGCCGGCGAAGGAAAAGGAGCACGCGTGATGGCACATGTCACCAGACGTTCGGCGCTGACGATCATCGCGGCCGGCGGCGCCGCGATCGCTTCCAGCAGGGCATGGGCCGAGGACAAGCCCGGCCGCGTTATCTATCCGGTCGCGGTGCCGGTCTATCAGACGCAATTCCTCGCCGACAAACTGGGATACTTCAAGGAAGCGGGTCTCGACTGCAAGCTGATCCAGGGCGGCAGCGGGGTCAAGACGCGCGAAATCATCGCTTCCGCGCAGGGCGACATCGGCATCGGCGATATCACCCATCCGATGCAGCTCTCCAACCGCGGCCGCCATGGCCGCGTGCTGATGCCGGTCGATACCCGTTCCTCGTCGGTGATGTTCATCATCCGCAAGGATCTGTGGGACCAGGGCATCAACACGCTGGAGAAGCTGACGGAATGGAAACGCCCCGACGGGCGCAAGCCGATCGTCTCGGTGTCGTCGCTGGGCGGCACCAACCATGTCTGGTCGTCCTACTACATGGAGACGATGGAGCTCGACCAGAAAGTCACCTGGATCGGCACCGGCAATGTCGACACCATGCTGGGTACTTTGAAGACCAAGCAGGTCGACGTGCTCGTCAGTTCACTGTCGCTGCTGAACGATTCGAAGGAGCAGGGCTGGGGCACGCTGCTGTTCGACGGCACCGACGAGACGATCTGGAACAAATATATCGGCGGCAAGGTGCCGGTGACGGCCCATTTCACCCTGCAGGCGACCATCGACAAGGACCCGCCGAAGATGCAGGCCTTCGTCACCGCGATCTGGCGGGCGACGCAGTGGCTCAAGAAACATTCGCCCGACGAAGTCTACGATACGATCGAGCCCTATGTCGGCAGCACGTCGCGCGCGGCCAATATTCTCGAGATCACCGCGCTGCAGAAGGTCACCGATTACGATGCCTCGATCGATGCGGCGGCTTTCGCCCGCGGCGAAAAGGTCTGGTTCCGGGAGATGACCGGCATCAAGCCGCTGACGCCGGCCGATCTGGTCAGCCCGACCTTCATCGAGGCGGCGCGAAAGGCGTATCCGGCTTGAACGTCCAGAACCTTCCTGCCGGCCTGCCGGATGGACAATCCAATGTCCAGCGCATCGACGTCAGGGGATTGAGCAAGACGTTCCAGCTTGCCGGCACCGCGATCGAGGCGGTGCGGGATGTTTCGTTCGGCGTCCGGCGCGGCGAGTTTGTCGCCCTGCTCGGGCCGTCCGGCTCCGGCAAGAGCACCGTGCTCAACATGATCGCGACCCTGATCAAGCCGACAGCCGGCCAGATCCTGATCGACGGCACGCCAGTCGTGGCCGGTAAGGCGACGCCCAATGTCGGTTACATCTTCCAGCGCGATACGCTGTTTCCCTGGCGCACGGTCGGCGACAATATCGGCTACGGCCTGGAGCTGGCGGGCGTTCCGGAAGCCGAGCGCAAGGAGCGCATCGCCGCCTGCGTGGCGCAGGCAGGCTTGCAGGGCTTCGAAGACGCCTATCCATCGGCGCTGTCGGGCGGCATGCGCCAGCGCGCGGCGCTGATGCGAACGCTGGTGGTGGAGCCTCAGATATTGCTGATGGACGAGCCGTTCGGCGCGCTCGATACCCACACCAAGATCGACATGCATGAGGTGCTGCTGCGGATCTGGGAGCGCGAGCAGCAAACCGTTCTGTTCGTGACCCACGACCTCGGCGAAGCCTTGACGCTGGCCGACCGCATCATCCTGTTCTCGGCACGGCCCGGGCAGATCAAGGACATGTTCGAGGTGGACTTTCCGCGGCCGCGCGATGCGGTCAAGGTGCGCGAGACGCCGCGCTATGCCGAGCTGTTCCAGCACATCTGGCACTCGCTCGGGGAAGAGTTCGTCAAGGGGCGCAAGCCATGAGGACGCACCGATGAGATCGCGGCGCATCGGCAATACGCTGGCCTGGCAGGTGTTCATCTGCGTCGCGGTGCTGTCGATCTGGCAATGGGGCTATGATCTCCATGCCATCGCGCCGTGGCTGGTGCCCGACCTGCTCGATCCCTATTTCGTCTCAAAACCCTCGCAGATCTTCGAGCACTTCCTGATCCTGAGCTGCCTCAAATCCAAGCTCGGCGTCTTCAACGGCTGGTTCAACGGCGAGTTCGCCAAATGCATGGTGCGCAACGAGAACAATCTCTGGATCGCGACCGCGGTCACGCTGAAGAATACCTTCTTCGGTTTTGTCACGGGCGTATCGAGCGGCTTTGTCGCCGGCTTGATCCTCGGGCGCTCGGACCGGCTTAGCGCGATCTTTCAACCGTTCATCACGGCGGTGAACTCAATTCCGCGGATCGCGCTGGCGCCGATCATCGTGCTGGCGTTCGGCATCGGCGACACCTCGAAGATCGTGACCTCGTGGATCGTGGTGGTGTTCCTGGTGTTCTTCAACACGTTTGAGGGCGCGCGCTCGATCGACGAAGGTTTTATCAACGTCGCGCGTCTTTTGGGTGCCAGCGAGTGGCAGATCACCCGCACCGTGGTGATCCCCTCGACCATGGCCTGGGTGTTCGCGTCGCTTTCGCCGGCGATCTCGTTTGCGTTGATCGGCGTCATCGTCGGCGAATTCATTGGCGCCGAACGCGGCATCGGCCGGCTGATCATCGAGTCCGAGGCGCGGGCGGAAGCCTCGGGGATGATGGTCGCGGTGATCGTGTTGATGCTGGTGGGGGTGGCGCTATCCGCCGTGATCTGGCGGCTGCAGGCTCATCTGCTACGATGGCAGCAGCACAATATGGCGGAATAGCCGCCGGCCATTCCAGCAGGAGAGTGCGCAATGAAGGTTCGTTGCTGCATCGTCGGCGGCGGTCCGGCCGGCATGATGCTCGGCTATCTGCTCGGCCGCGCCGGCGTCGACGTCGTGGTGCTGGAAAAGCATGCGGATTTTTTCCGCGATTTTCGCGGCGATACCGTGCATCCCTCGACGTTGCAGGTGATGGACGAACTCGGCCTGATCGACGGATTCCTGAAATTGCCGCATCAGCGCTTGCAGAAGATGGAGGGCATGTTCGGCGGCGAAACGGTGCGAATCGCCGATCTTACCCGGCTCCACGTCAAATATCCCTTCATCGCCTTCATGCCGCAGTGGGATTTTCTCAATTTTCTGCGCGAGAGCGGCAAGCGATTCGCCTCGCTCAAGGTGATGATGTCGACGGAGGCGGTAGATCTGGTTCGTGATGGCGACCGCATCAAGGGCGTGAAGGCAAAGACCCCGGATGGCGAGATCGATATCGAGGCCGACCTGACCATTGCCTGCGACGGCCGTCATTCGCTGGTGCGCGAACGCGCCGGCCTGGAAGTCGAGGAAATCGGCGCGCCGATGGACGTGCTGTGGTTTCGCGCCGGCAAGCGACAAGGCGAAACCGAAAACCTGTTCGCCCGCGTCGATCCCGGCAGGATGATGGTGACGTTCGACCGCGGCGACTACTGGCAATGCGCCTTCGTGATTCCCAAGGGGGAGTATGACGCGGTGAAGGCGAGGGGGTTGCCCGCGCTGCTCGACGAGATCGCGCGGATGGCACCGATCCTGAAATCGGGGCTCGCCGAGGTGAAAAGCTGGGACGACGTGAAGCTGCTGACGGTCGCGGTCAACCGGCTGAAGCGCTGGACGCGGCCGGGGCTGTTGTGCATCGGCGACGCCGCGCATGCGATGTCGCCGATCGGCGGTGTCGGCGTCAACCTCGCGGTGCAGGACGCGGTGGCGACTGCCAATCTGCTGGCGGCGAGATTGGGGATGGACGGGCTGCCGTCGGAAGACGAACTCGACGCCGTGCGGCGGCGCCGCGAATTTCCTGTGAAAATGACGCAGCGGATGCAGGTCGTCGTGCAGAACAACATCGTCAACGCCGCGCTGAAGCCGGGGAATCAGTCGCTGAAGGTCCCGCTCGTGCTACGGCTCGTCACCGCCATCCCCTGGCTGCAGGGCATCACGGCGCGCTTTGTGGGCCTCGGCGTGCGGCCCGAGCATGTGCGTTCCGCAGGAAGCGCTTAGACCGGCATCGATCCTGCGGACGGCGGGAGCGATACCTGCAAATCGCCGCAACGAAAAAGCCCCGGACGATGCCGGGGCTTTTGATTGATGAGTGTTGTCCGAGATCAGAACTTGTAAGCGATGCCCACGCGGACGTCGTTGATCGTGACTCGGTTTCCGAGTTCTGCGCTATTGGTGGCGAGGTTAACAAAGGTGGCACGACCCAAGTCTGTGTAGCGATATTCGACGCGGCCCAGAACATTCTGGGTGAAGGCGTATTCGACACCGGCTCCGGCTGTCCAACCATCAGTCGTCTGGACATTCGCAGTTACGAAGGGACCCGGGGCGCCGGTGAACCCATAAGAGGTATCCCAGCTTCCGAATGCCCAACCGGCAGTGCCGAACATCATCCAGCGATCAAAGGCGAAGCCGAGCCGGCCTCTGACCGAACCGTAATCGCTGACGGTGGTTCTGATATTGTAGAGCGTCCCAAGAGTATTGGCGAAATTACCGGAGCTGTGCAGATCGGAAGCCTGCCAGTCAGCTTCAATGCCGAGGACGACATTGCTGAACTGCCAGTTATACCCGACGAAACCGCCGCCGATGACGCCGCTCGGGTCGTAGCTGTACCGGGTCGGGATCAATCCAGCAGCGTTTGTCCCGATACCGTCCGAACGGCCCCAGCCATAACCAACGTCAGCACCGATGTAGAAACCGGTCCAGTTGTAGACGGAGGCAACGGCGATTGGAGCTTTGGTATATGGCCGAGCGGCCATATCTGCAGCAGATGCGCTGGCTGTACCCAAGATCAACGCGGCGGCAGCGAAAGCAAACTTTTTCATGAGAAACGCCCCTTTTTTCAACAACGAGCCTAGCCCGTAACCAATTTCGAGTCGCACCCTAGCCGGAAGTCGGCCACTCGTCCGTCACCCATTTGCCACAGGTGAGTACAATCGACACGCGAAGTCGGGTTCCCGTTCCCCAATTCCAATTCTCAAGGGAGCGTTCACCAGGTTGAATCGAATTGTCGCGATTTTGACGTATTGCGGCCAAATCGCCGCCATTGTTGTGGCCCGGCTACAGCTTTTTCCCGTCGTCGCGGGTCATTTCACACCGGAGTTTTTCGGTTGCCAGCATAGGGGATACCAGCTCGCCGGTACGGCGCGTGAAACGTACCTTTTCGATGCCAAGCCGAGGGACATCCAGTCGGCTGTGGTCCGCCTGAGCTACAAGTTCGGCGCCCCGGTCGTCGCGAGGTAATGATCGCAACACAATATCGACGCGAAATCCCCGGCGTGAGCCAGGGCTTTTCGGTCTGTGAGGTGAGGAGGCTGTGGCGCCGGCTCGCGCTCAGCCCATGATCGAGTAGCCGCCGTCCACCGGAATCGCCGTCCCCGTGACGAAGTCGGACGCGGGCGAGGCGAGGAAAACCGCGATCCCGGCAAAATCATCGATTCCGCCCCAGCGCGCCGCCGGCGTTCGCGTCAGCACCCGGTCGTGAAGGCCGTCGATCTCCTGGCGGGCGCGCTTGGTCAGATCCGTGTCGATCCACCCGGGCAGTACGGCGTTGGCCTGGATGTTGTCGGCCGCCCAGGCGCAGGCACAGGCGCGCGTGAACTGCACGATGCCGCCCTTGCTGGCGGCATAGGCCGGCGCGAAGCTGGCGCCGAAGATCGACATCATCGAACCGATATTGATGATCTTGCCGCCGCCGGCCGCCTTCATGGCGGGATGGACCGCCTGCGAGCACAGGAACGCGCTGGTGAGGTTGGTCTCGATCACGCTGTTCCACTCGGCGATGTCGAGCACGTGCGGCGGCTTGCGGATGCTGATGCCGGCATTGTTGACGAGGATGTCCAAGCGGCCGAGTTCGCTCGTGACGCGGACGACCATGGCGGCGACTGCGGCCTTGTCGGTGACGTCGGCGGTGACCGCGATCGCCGTGGCGCCGCCTTGCTTGAGTTCGGCGACGGCCTCCGCCGACTTGGCCTCGTTGCGGCCCACCACCGCGACCGCCGCGCCGGCCTGGGCGAAGCCCCTGGCCATGCCGAGCCCGATGCCGCCATTGCCGCCGGTGACGATGGCTACCTTGCCGGTGAGATCGAAGGGTTTTGTGTTCATGGTTGTCTTGCCTCCTTGAAGTGTCAGACCTCATCCTGAGGAGCCGCGCAGCGGCGTCTCGAAGGATGAATGGCACCAGCGTGGCCTCATGGTTCGAGACGGCGCTGCGCGCCTCCTCACCATGAGGGTTTAGCAGCTACGAATCTAGCGGTTGCCCTGCCAGATCAGGATCAGGCCGACGGCGCCGAGCAGCGCGCCATATCCGGCCCATTGCAGTTGATTGACCATGAAGCTCGATGACGGCCAGCGGATGGCGCCGGTGCCTTGCCCGATCCAGAGCAAGCCGATGGCGAGCGCCAGGAAGCCGATGATCGAAAGCGATCGGGCCATGGATTTTCCCCCTGTTGCCGTTTCCGCTTCAGCCGCGGGTTGTACGGTCGCCATGGGAAACCATTGCCCACGGCGGCCGTAACTTCCGATCGAATACAAAGCCGGCCCGCTCCGCAAGGCCCGGAACTCATCGCACCGCCATTTCAAGGGACATCATGAACCGGAGAACGGTCATCTTCGCGCTTGCGCTTGCCGGCGTTGCCAGCGGCTCCTACGCGGCATGGCCGCGACACGCGGATTTGCGCGGCTTCGAGCCAGCTGAAATCGCGGAGCTGGAGACCGCGATGTGGCGCGACTATTACGAGAAGCGCCACGTCGCGCTGTTCGGCCATCTCTACCTGATGTCGCGGACGCAGTTCGGCTTCGCGCCGCTGGACAGTTTTCGAATCGCGCTCGCCGCGGCACAGGCCGCCCGGGCGTTCCAGCCGACGCGCTCCCGCGAGGCGGCCAACGCCACGTTGCCGCCGCTCGAGACCTACTACGGCCTGCTGGCATCGGCCGTTCCCGGCGGATTCGATGCCGCGGAGGCGGCTCGCCTCGAGCTCGACTGGTGGCAGGCGCGGCGCGAGGCCGTCGGCCCGGACCAATACGGCGTGACGGTCGCCCGCGTAGCGGCGATCACCTATGGCAAGCCGGCGGACGACCCGTCGCTGCTGACCTCGGGCATCGGCCGCGCCGAGGCGATGGCCTATCGCGACGAAATCGGAGAGGCGACGACGGATTCGGACTGGTCCGAGGTCGAGTGCCGGCTGCGGCGCGCGTACTGGTCGTTGAAGGCTGCGGTCGCGGATGGCGAGTTGTAAAAGGCGGCGCGCTGCAGACACAAAAAAAGCCCCGGACGATGCCGGGGCTTTTGAGCTATGAATTAGCAGGGATCAGTACCTGGCCTGGACCGGAGCGCCGCTCCAGTTGAAGCGATAGACCAGCGAGGTGCTGACGGTCTGGACCAACGGCTTGAAGGCGATGGTGTCGGTGGTTGCGAGGTTGCCGACATCGGTGCGGACGGCAATGTCCTTCCGATCGTAGTAGGCGGCGCGATATTCGGTCTTCATGAACCAGCCCGGCGCCGAGATGCCGAAGATGTTCAGGTTGTTCTCGACGCCGCCGCCGACAAACCAGCCATTGCGGTTGAACGAGTCGGTGTGGACGCCCGCGGGGGTTCCAGCGAGGTTGGTCAGGCCAGCGCCGGACCATTGCGAACCGGAGTAACCGCCATTGACGTACGAAAGGACATTCGGCGCAATCAGATAGCCGAGGCGAACGCCGCCGGCCCAAGCGTCTTCCATCTTGATGCGGCCGGTCAGGGCGCGGAACTCATCGTTGATGGTTCCCTTCAGGCTGCCGAACTGACCATCGCCGAAGATACCAGCCACCCAGCCACCGCCGAACTGCCAGTCATAGCCGATACCGACCGTGCCGTACCAACCGTCGCCACCGACGCGCTGATTGATCGTGGCCGGAACGCCCACAACATTGGTGTGCGAGTCGGCATCCCAGACGCCACCGCCGGCACCACCGAAGATGTAAAAGCCAGTCCAGTTCGGCGCCGGAGCAACCATCGGAGCCTTGGCATACGGGCGGGCCCCGAGGTCAGCCGCCGAGGCCGATCCAGTGAAAGCCGCCAGCGCGGTCAGAGCGAGCAGTACCTTTTTCATAATCAATTCCTCAGTCCAGAAGCGTCAGTTCTGATTGCTCTGACGATGCGCGAGCGCCGATTCCCAAAACCCAGTACGGCCAATATACGCAGTCTCGCCCAAAAAGCTGTTGCGGGAGGGGCACACACACCCACAAACGAACGATGGAAAAATGCCTGAAAATGGGACGGATTTCGGCGCTAACCGGCTGAAAACGCCAGAAAATGCCCGAAACCCGCCTTGCGGACCGTAATCACACGTCCAGCAGGTCGTCGCTGGCGAATTCGGCCTTGTCGGAGATGAAGGCAAAGCGCGCCTCGGCCTTGGTTCCCATCAGCCGCTCGACCGAATCGGCGGTGCGGTCGCCCGCCGATACAGGGTCGAGGTCAAGCCGGGAGCGATTGTTGTGCAGGTTGCAGGAGGATGGCCGATCGGCCCATGCCAATCGATCGCTTGAATGGCGTATAAAATATTATACATGAACTGCTCATGGATGAGGAAAAGGAGATTCGCTGGCTAGGCTCGGCCTATGCCGATTTGCTGGCGTTTCCCGATGACGCTCGCCGCGAGGCTGGCTTTCAATTGGGAAAGGTGCAGGCCGCATTGGAGCCCGATGATTGGAAGCCGTTCGACGACGTCGGACCAGGTACGCGGGAAATCCGAATCCGGGAAGCAAGTGGAGCGTATCGGGTGATGTATGTCGCCAAATTCGAGGAAGCTGTTTACGTCCTGCATTGCTTCCAAAAAAAGACGCAGGCGACGAGCCGTCGGGACGAGACTATCGCCGAGACGCGCTATCGGGCCGTGGTCAATATGCGAAGGGTCAGAAAATGAAGACCGATACAGAAGTCCGCCACGTGACGAAACCGGGTGCAAACCTCTTCCTGGAGTTGGGTTTCTCCCCGGCGGACGCCAAACGCCTGCACGCCGCTTCGCGCAAGCAGATCAATGATACCAAGCGGCTCAAGCAGCAACTGATGACTGAGCTAGCGGCGTGGATTGGAGAACATCGCCTCAAACAGTCCGAGGCCGCAGACATCTTGATGGTCTCGCGGCCTCGGGTTTCCGATGTCGTGAACAAGAAGGTAGCGAAGTTTACCATCGACACGCTGGTGGAGATGCTCAGCCGCGTCGGGAAGCCGGTCAAGCTCACCGTGGAATGAAGGCGAGCGTAATGGCAACGCCGAAGAGCTGGTTGTCTGCCCTCAGACGTCCAGCAGGTCGTCGCTGGCGAATTCGGCCTTGTCGGAGATGAAGGCGAATCGGGCCTCGGCCTTGGTCCCCATCAGCCGCTCGACCGAATCGGCGGTGCCCTCGCGGTCGTCGGCCAGCAGCACGACGCGGAGCAGCGTGCGCCGGGCCGGGTCCATGGTGGTTTCCTTGAGCTGCGCCGGCATCATCTCGCCAAGGCCTTTGAAGCGGCCGACATCGACCTTGGCGTTGGCGTTGAATTCGCTCTTCAGGAGCTGATCCTTGTGGACGTCGTCGCGGGCGTAAACCGTCTTGCTGCCATGGGTCAGCCGATAGAGCGGCGGTACCGCCAGATAGAGATGCCCCTCATCGATCAGCCGCGGCGTCTGGCGGTAGAAGAACGTGATCAGCAGCGAGGCGATATGCGCGCCGTCGACGTCGGCGTCGGTCATGATGATGATGCGCGAATAGCGCAGATCTTCTTCGCGATAATGCGCCAGCGTGCCGCAACCGATCGCCTGCATCAGGTCGGAGAGCTGCGCGTTGGCGGTGAGCTTGTCCTTGCCGGCGGACGCGACGTTGAGGATTTTTCCGCGCAAGGGCAGGATCGCCTGGGTCTTGCGGTCGCGGGCCTGCTTGGCGCTGCCGCCGGCCGAGTCGCCCTCGACGATGAAAAGCTCGGAGCCTTCGGTCGCGGTGTTGGTGCAATCGGCAAGCTTGCCGGGGAGGCGGAGCTTCTTCACGGCGGTCTTGCGTGAAGTCTCCTTTTCGGCGCGGCGGCGCAGCCGCTCGTCGGCGCGTTCGATGACGAAATCCAGCAGCTTGTTGGCCTGCAGCGGATTGCCCGACAGCCAGTGGTCGAACGGATCCTTGATCGCCTGCTCGACGATCTTCTGGGCTTCTGCCGTCGCCAGCCGGTCCTTGGTCTGGCCCTGGAATTCCGGCTCGCGCACGAACACCGAGAGCATGACGGCGGCGCCCACCATGACGTCTTCCGAGGTGATCGGCGCGGCGCGCTTGCCCTGGCCGATGCGCTCGGCGTGGTCTTTAAGGCCGCGCAACATCGCGCTGCGCATGCCGGATTCATGCGTGCCGCCGTCGGGCGTCGGCACCGTGTTGCAGTAGGAGGACAGGAAGCCGTCGGCGTCCGCCGTCCACGCCACAGCCCATTCGCAGGCGCCGTGGGCGCCGTTGCGGCCCGATTTGCCGGAGAAAATATCCGGATGCACCAGCGTATCGGCGTGGACAGCGGCGGCGAGATAATCCTTCAGGCCGCCGACGAAGTGGAATTCGTCCTCGGCGGGTACCTCTTCGATGCCCTTCAACAGCGCGGGATCGCAGCGCCAGCGGATTTTCACGCCGCCAAACAGATAGGCCTTCGAGCGCGCCATCTTGAACAGCCGCTGCGGTTTGAACGCGGCTTTGGCGCCGAAAATGTCGGTGTCAGGCTTGAAGCGAATCCGGGTGCCGCGGCGGTTGTTGATCTTGCCGAGATCCTGGAGCTTGCCTTTGGGATGACCGCGCTCGAACGACATCTTGTAGAGCTTTTGCTCGCGCGCGACCTCGACCTCGAGCAGCGAGGAGAGGGCGTTGACCACGGAGACGCCAACGCCGTGCAGGCCGCCCGAGGTCTCGTAGACCTTGGAGTCGAACTTGCCGCCGGAATGCAGCGTGCACATGATGACTTCGAGCGCGGATTTCTTCGGAAATTTCGGATGCGGATCGACCGGGATGCCGCGGCCGTTGTCGGTGACGGTGAGGAATCCGTCGGCGCCCAATTCCACTTCGATGAACGAGGCGTGCCCGGCCAGCGCCTCGTCCATCGCGTTGTCGATGACTTCGGCAAACAGATGATGCAGCGCCTTTTCGTCGGTGCCGCCGATATACATGCCGGGACGCCGGCGTACCGGCTCCAATCCTTCCAGCACCTCGATGTCGGCCGCGGTGTAGCCAGCCTCGGCGCTGGCCGCGCGCGACGCGGCCTTTGGCGCAGCGCGGCCCTTCTGTTCCGATCCAAAGAGATCGTTGGGTTTGGTTTTTGCAGCTGATTTCAATGATTTGGACATGGCTCTTCGTGTGTTGCACGCGGCGTGGCGTGCCAAATCGGTTACGCTGACTATGCCATGGATGGGCTCAAAAAGTGACGGGCGGGCGGGAAAGCCTCCGGGCCATGAGAGTCACCGCCCGGCCACGCGGTCAAGAATATCGCAATGCCAGCGCGGACCTCCCCTTGCATTCACTTTAGAGTTGCTCGAAAGTTCCCGTGGCTAGGGGAAGCGTAAATGATCATCAGATTAGTGCTGGCCGCCGCAATCGCGGCGCCATGCGTTGGCTGTGCGTCCGTGACGCGGGGAACGACCGAGAATATTTCGATTTCGAGTACACCGGCGGGTGCGACCGCCGAGCTATCGGGGCTGGATAATCCGACGGCCTGCGTCACGCCCTGCGTGGTCGTGGCCAAGCGCAGTGCCGACATCACGGTGACGGTCACCAAGGAAGGATACGAGCCGCAGGTTATCCCCTTGACCAAGGAGATCCCCGGCAGCGGTGCGGCTGGGTTCGCGGGCAATCTTCTGGTCGGTGGGCTGGTCGGGATGGGCGTCGATGCCGCCACCGGCGCCGCGCAGGATCACAAGCCGAATCCGGTCATCGTGACCCTGCAGCCGGTCGCGCCGCAGGCCCGCAAGCCGCGGCCGCCAAGACGGGCGCCGACGCCGCAGAGCTGACCGGAAGCGCGTTTCCGGCAAGACGGCCCTGCGCCCCATCTGGTATTCCGGCGCACTCGCTTGAAATCACGATCCGTGCCAGCCTTTGTGACTTGAAGTCACGCAAACGGCTGGCTTAGCTGTCGTGAGCCTTGAATCAGTGTAAGAATTCAGGGCGTAACGGGGCGGGGAAGGCACTTACGACATGCAGGATTTTGCGCGCGCATTGGCCGATTTCGTGCGCGACAATCAGGTGTGGGCCGCTCCGATCGTCATGGTGCTGGCCTTCGGCGAATCGCTTGCGTTCGTCTCGCTGCTGGTGCCGGCGTGGGGCGCGCTGGTGGCGATCGGCGCGCTGATCGGCGTCAGCGGCATCAACTTCTGGCCGGTCTGGCTGGCCGGCGGATTGGGCGCGGCACTCGGCGACTGGGTCTCCTACTGGTTCGGCTACCGCTACAAGGAGCATGTCGCCGAGATGTGGCCGCTGTCGCGCTATCCCGAGATCCTGCCGCGCGGCGAGGCGTTCGTGAGAAAATGGGGCGTGCCCTCGATCTTCATCGGCCGCTTCTTCGGGCCGCTGCGCGCCTCGGTGCCGCTCGCCGCCGGCATTTTCGAGATGTCCTACTGGCCGTTCCAGATCGCCAATTTCGTCTCCGCGCTGGTCTGGTCGGCGGTTCTGCTGCTGGTCGGCGACGTGATGGGGAAGCTCGCCGAATGGCTGTGGCGGGCGGCGTAAGGCGATCCGGAATAAGCTGACGACAGGGGTGTTAGCCCCCAGGATACCGGAGCCATCTTCGCACTGCCTTCGCCTCGCCGTCGTCGCGCCATCGCAGAAACGCTGCTAGAAGCAGCGGCAGACGAACCAAGGGCACGCATCGGGCGGGGACACCGATCGCATCCATCGTCTTACTGATCCATCGTCTGGGAGGACATCACCATGGAACTGACACGTCGTCACGCACTCGCCGGCGCCGCCGCGCTCGCCGCCACACCGCTCTTGCCGCAAACGCCCGCCACGGCCGCCGCGCCGGCCGCCGACAAGCAGGCGCCGAGCTTCTATCGCTACAAGGTGGGCGACGCCCAGGTGACGGCGATCTCCGATGGCGTCAATAATTTCGCGCTGCCCGATACGTTCGTGCTCAACGTCAAGAAGGACGAAGTCAACGCGGCGCTGGAAAAGGCCTTCATGCCGAAGGACAAGATGTCGATCCAGTTCGCGCCGCTGGTCATCAACACCGGCGGCAAGCTGGTGGTGATCGACACCGGCAACGGCGCGGCGGCCTACGCGTCGAGCAAGGGCGCCGTTGGACAGTTCGCCGCCAACATGGTCGCCGCCGGCTTCGATCCCAAGGCGGTCGACATGGTGGTGATCTCGCATTTCCACGGCGACCACATCAACGGACTGCTGAACGCCGACAACACGCCGGCGTTCCCCAATGCCGAGGTGCTGGTGCCGGCGGTGGAATGGAAATACTTCATGGACGACGGCGAGATGAGCCGGGCGCCCGAGGGCCGCATGCAGACCGTGTTCAAGAACGCCCGCCGCGTCCTCGAGGCCGGGCTTAACAAGAAGGCGACGCCCTATGAGTGGGGCAAGGAAATCGCGCCCGGCCTGACGGCGGTGGAAACCATCGGCCATACGCCGGGTCACACCTCCTATGTTCTCGCCTCGGGCTCCGACAAGGTGTTCATCCAGTCCGACGTCACCAACCATCCGGCGCTGTTCGTCAACAATCCCGGCTGGCACCTGATGTTCGACCAGGATCCGGCGCTCGCGGAAAAGACGCGCCGGCGGGTCTACGACATGCTGGTCGCCGACAAGATGCGGGTGCAGGGCTTCCATTATCCGTTCCCGGCCAACGGCTTCGTCGAGAAGGACGGCAATGGCTACCGGCTGATCCCGGCGCCGTGGAATCCGGTGATTTAAGCCATTTGGCTTGACGTCAGTCGGGCGCGGCCTTATAGCCGCGCCCATGACTATCGCCGCGACCATGACCATCGCTCGCCGCCGCCGCATTATCGCGGTATGGGCGGACGTCTGCGTTTAAGATCGTCGCCTCTGCCGCCGGATCCGGTCCCGCGGCTTCTACCTTTTCCAAAAAAACGCGGTCTGATCTGGCGGCTCCTACGTCAAGCAGGAGTTTGAGATGTATACGCCTTCACCGTTCAAATCCGACCGCGCCGCGAGCCTCGCGTTCGCGGAAGCGCGCGGCTTTGCGCTTGCTTGTGCGTGGGACGGCAAAAAGCCCGTCGCCTCGCCGCTGCCGTTCTACCTGACCTCGGCCAATGACGGGACGCTGCGCGCGGCGTTTCACGTCGCGCGTCACAATCCGCTGATAAAGCTGGCTGATGGGACCACGTCCTGGCTGCTGGCCGTCAACGGCGCAGATGCCTATGTTTCGCCGGACTGGTACGTCTCGCCCGATCAGGTGCCGACCTGGCTGTATCAAGTGGTGCACCTGACCGGCCCGGTGCGGGCGATGTCCGGGGACGAACTCGCCGAGCAGATCGAGACGCTCAGCGCCAAGTTCGAAGACAGGCTGTTGCCGAAAAAGCCCTGGCTGTCGTCTAAGATGACGTCCGGGCGGCTGGAAGCTTTGAAGAAAGCGATCGTGGGTCTTGAGATGACGGTTGAAGAGGTGGAGGGCAGCTTCAAGCTGAGCCAACACAAATCCGAGACAGACTATGTCGCGATCGCGGGATCGCTTGCCGCGCAGGCCGATGCCGGCGCGCAGCAGATCTCGCATTTGATGGAACTGGCACGGCCGCAAGCCTTTGCCAAAGAAACGAACCAGCCCGAAAGGACCGTGTCATGACCCTCACCGACAACCACCAGCCCAAGACAGCTGGCGCCGCGACCAAGCCCGCCGTGTTCGTTGACGGCGGATCCGGAACGACGGGGCTCGGCATTCAGGAGCGCCTCCGGCTGCAAAACGACGTCGTGGTGAAGAACATCGCCGAGGAGAAGCGCAAGGATCCTGCCGCCAAGCGGGCACTTTTGAGCGAGGTCGATCTCGTCATCCTCTGCCTGCCGGACGATGCCGCGAAGGAAACCGTTGCGCTGATCGACAGCATGGGCGCTGAGGCGCCCAAGGTGCTCGATGCGTCGACGGCGTTTCGGGTCGCGCCCGACTGGGCCTACGGCTTTCCGGAATTGACGCCGGACCAGGCCGACAAGATCCGCTCCGCGCGAAAAGTCTCCAATCCCGGCTGCTATCCGACCGGCGGCATCGCGCTGCTGCGGCCGCTGGTCGATGCGGGCCTGTTGCCGCCGGACTATCCCGTCACCATCAACGCGGTGAGCGGCTATTCGGGCGGCGGCAAGTCGATGATCGCGAGTTTTGAGGATGGCAGCGCGCCGTCATTCGAATTGTACGGCCTCGGCTTCGAGCACAAGCATCTGCCGGAGACGCAGCTTTACTCAAAGCTGACGCGGCGGCCGATCTTCGTGCCGTCGGTCGGCAATTACCGACAGGGCATGCTGGTCTCGGTGCCGCTGCATCTCGACACCCTGACCGGCAAACCCAGCGGTGCCGATCTGCACGCCGCGCTCGCCAAGCGCTATGCGGGTAGCAAGTACGTCTCGGTGATGCCTCTGGAAAACGCGGCGACCAAGGGCGGGAAGCTGGAGCCCGAGGCGCTCAACGAGACCAACATGCTCGAGCTCTATGTCTTTGCCAGCGAGAAGCATCGTCAGGCGGTGCTGGTCGCGCGGCTCGACAATCTCGGTAAGGGCGCGTCGGGCGCCGCCGTGCAGAACATGCGGCTGATGCTGGGGCTGGCCGACAAGTAGATCGGGCGTTGCCGCGGGGAGAGCAGGGTGGACGAAGCGACGTTGCAATTCTACCGCGGCCATGCCGAAGCCTATGCCGGGCGCGAGATCACCTCGCGCAAGGCGCGGCTGGCGGCGTTCCTGGCGCTGCTGCCGCCGGGCGGGCGCATCCTCGAACTCGGCTGCGGCGCCGGCGGCGACACCGCGGAGATGCTGGCGCAAGGTTTTGACGTGCGCGCCACCGACGGATCGCCGGAAATGGCAGATGTCGCCTCGAAGCGGCTCGGCCGCCGCGTCGAGACGCTGCTGTTTCATGAACTCGACGCGGTCGAGGCCTATGACGGCGTCTGGGCCAATGCCTGCCTGCTGCACGTGCCGCGCGATCAGCTTGCGCACGTTCTTTCGTTGATCTGGCGCGCGCTGAAACCGGTCGGCGCGTTCTTTGCCAGTTACAAGGAAGGCGAGGCAGGCGGGCGCGACACGCTCGATCGTTACTACAACTATCCCTCGCAGGACTGGCTCCGCGCCTCCTATGCCGAGGCCGGCAACTGGAATTCGCTGTCGATGGAGCGCGGCGAGGTCAAGGGATTCGACAACGAAATGGCCGCGATGCTGTTCGTCGTCGCGCGCAAAACCATCTGAATCTCGGCCCGGGCGGCGCGACACGCTTGACAGGTATGACAATTGTCCGCCGCCGGACTGGCCGCGAACCCATTATACAAGTTCTGGAAAACGGGAGGTCGCTGGAGAATCAAGGCCGGCGAAGCCCGGCCGGGGAGGGTGGCTGGCGGAGAGAATGGGGTCGTTGGAGTCCGGCAAAAATATCATCGGCATCCTTGTCGTAATTGCGATCGGGCAGATCATCGGATGGGGTACCGCCGGCCTTCTGGCCGTCGTCGGCCGGCAAGTTGGCGCGGATCTCGGCATGGACATCACGGCCGTGTTCGCCGGCAATTCGATCTTCTATGTGGCGATGGGCCTGACCGCTCCGCTTCTGGCCCGACCGTTCATTCGTTTCGGGGCACGGCGCGTGATGATATCAGGCAGCATCGTCGCCACGCCGGGCTTCGTTCTGTTGTCGTTTTCGACCGGCCCGGTGTCGTTCTTCGCGGCATGGGTCATCCTCGGCATCGCCGGCAGCGCGACGCTGGCCACCGCCACCTACATCCTGCTCAATGAGATCGTGGGACGCGCCGCCAGGCGCGCGATCGGCGCCCTGATGCTGGTGACGGGGTTGGCCAGCAGCGTGTTCTGGCCGACCACCTCGTTCCTGTCGGGCGTGATGGGCTGGCGCGGCACCTGTCTGGTCTATGCCGGGCTGATGGTTTTTGTCTGCCTGCCGCTCTACGTGTGGGGATTGCCGCGTCGCGCGGTGCGGAAGGATGACGCCGGTGCGCGGGGGCCGACGGACCAGTCCCGCATCGTCCGGAAGAGCACGTTCTACCTGATCGTATTGGCCACCATCCTATGCGCGTTCGTCAGCTTCGGATTCAACGCCACGATGATCGAGCTTCTGAAAGCGGAGGGGCTGACTGCGGCGCAGGCCGTCACCTTCGGCTCGATGCTGGGCGTGATTCAGGTCAGCGCCCGCGGGCTCGATTTCCTCGGCGGCGGACGATGGGACGGGATCACGACGGCGCTGATCGCGACCGCAACCATGGTCGTGGCAATCCTTATCCTGATGACCGCCGGCGGGTCGTATTGGATCATCGCGACCTTCATCCTGCTGTATGGACTCGGCAGCGGCGCGCTTGCGGTCGCACGCGCGACCATCCCGCTGGTGTTCTACGACAGCGCCGAATTCGCCAAGGCGACGTCGCGCATCGCGTTGCCCCTCAATCTCATCTCGGCGGCGTCTTCGCCGATTCTCGTCGGCCTGCTGTCGAATTTCGGCAGCCGTGCCATGCTTGGTCTTGGCGCGCTATGCGCCACTGCGGCGCTCGTGATGTTGTACTGGCTCAGCCGCCACCGGCCGGTCAACCGGCCGATGGTGGTGAATTAGCTATTCAGCGGTGTATCTCGCCGTCAGGGAGTGGCCATGCACGTTGCCCGAGAAGACAATGATGGCTTTGGATGAAAGTTCGGCCTGGAGCTTTCCGCGCATCAGGTTCGGCGTTGCCGGGGTAAGCGGTACGGTGACGGTCTTGCCGCCATCCTAAATCGTCGCGCGTCCTTTTAATTCCTTTGTCGGGAGCGGCGAGCCGTCGTGATCACTCACATAGAAGATGATATCGAGACCGCTCCGAACGAACTCGATCGAGTGGCCGTCGGATTTTGCGACGGCGCCGCCATTGCTGCCCTTCGTCGCCTGAGCGGCGGCAACGCCGGGCACGGCGGCCATGGCGGCGATCAAGGCGAGGACGATCAGCTTTCGCATGTGCATTTCCTTGTTCATTTCTTTGGGTTGGACTGACATCAATAGGCTTCCGCAGGGGCAAGCGTGGCGGGCTGGTCGGCCAGCAGCCGCTCCAGCGGCTTCCTGCCGAACATCAGGAAGAGAATCGGCGTCACCACGGTATCCAGCAGTGTGGCGCTGAGCAGGCCGCCGAAGATCGTCACCGCGACCGGATGGAGAATTTCCCGTCCCGGTTCGTCCGCCCCGAAAAGGAGCGGGGTGAGGGCGAGGCCCGCGCATAGCGCTGTCATCAGGACCGGGCTAAGCCGTTGCATGCTGCCGCGAACGATCAATCCGGTTCCGAAAGGCATGCCCTCGTGGATGGCCAGATTGATGTAGTGGGAGATCTTCAGAATCCCGTTACGCGCCGAGATGCCCGCAAGGGTGATGAAGCCGATCATCGATGCCACTGACAGCGTTTGATCGGCGATTTTCAGGGCGGCGACGCTGCCGACCAGGGCGAGCGGAATGCCGCCCATGATAATAAGCGAGAGCACTGTCGATCGATAGCGGCTGTAGAGCACGATGAAGATCATCGCCAACGACGCGAGCGATAGGATTCCGATGCGCCAGACAGCTTCCTCCTGCGCCTGGAAGGCGCCCTCCAGATTGGTCGTGTAGCCTTGCGGGAAGTCCAGTTCCGCAAGCGCCTTGCGGATGTCGGCCGCAATCGCCCCCATGTCGCGGCGGCCGTCGCCATTACCGTAGACCACGATCCGGCGCAGCGTTCCCTCGCGCTGAATCTGGTTCGGTCCATCCGTCTCGATGACCTCGGCCAGCGCGCTCAACGGCACGAACTCCAGGCCGGTCGGAATGAGGAGGCTGTGAAGTCCTGTCGTCGAGCGATCCTGCTCGGCGAGCCGGATCACGACGTCGAAGCGCCGGTTGCCGTCCACGATCTGGGAGACCTTGCGGCCGTTCGACAGCGCATCGAGCGTTTGTGTGATCGCGGCCGGCGTCAAGCCATGCAGGGCGGCGCGCGTGTGATCGACCTGAACCCGCACCTGGGGAATCAGCACCTGCTTTTCGACCTGCAGATCGACCATGCCCGGGATCGTCGAGAGACGCTGGCGCGCCGTATCGGCCAGCCGCCGCAGCATCTCGATGTCCTGGCCGAAAATCTTCAACACGATCTGGGCGCGAATACCCGATTGCAGATGATCCAGCCGGTGGCCGATCGGCTGGCCGATCGCGACCGATGCCGGCAATCCCGACAGCGCCTCGCGGATATCAGCGTAGATATCCTCCTTGCGCCGCTTCGACGGCGCGAGATCGACATCGACCTCGCTGTAATGCACGCCTTCGGCATGCTCATCGAGCTCGGCGCGGCCGGTGCGTCGCCCCACCGATTTCACCTCGGGGACTTTCGTCAACAACTGCTCCGCCAGCAAGCCGAGCCGATGTGATTCCGCAAGCGAAATGCCGGGATTGTATTGTAGCGAAAGAACGAGCGTTCCTTCGTTGAAGGGAGGCAGGAAACTGCGCGGCATCATCGTTGCCGCGTAGCCCGCCGCCACGACGGCGACCGCCACCATACCCAGTACAAGCCCGCGACGCTCGAAGGCCCATCCCAGCAGCCGCCGGTTCGCCGCCTGCAGCCTCTGGACGACTGCGCTCTCCCGGTCACCGGAATGAGCCCGGCCGGAAAGCAGATAGTAGGAGAGAACCGGCGTCACTGTTATCGATGTCAACAGCGATGCCAGGATCGATACGACATAGGCAACGCCAAGCGGCGTGAACAGGCGGCCCTCAATTCCGGGGAGCGCGAACAGCGGCACGAATACGAGAACGATGATCATTGTTGCGTAGACGATGCTCGACCGCACCTCCTGGCTCGCCCGGGCGATGACTTCGAGAACGGGCCGCGGCGCCTGGGCTGTGGAATTCTCCCTCAGGCGCCGCAGGATGTTTTCGACGTCCACCACGGCGTCGTCGACCAGCTCGCCGATGGCAATGGCCAGGCCGCCGAGTGTCATCGTGTTGATGGTGAGACCGAGGGCGCGAAACACCAGAACCGTCGTCAGGATGGATATCGGAATGGCGGTCAGCGAAATGAGCGTGGCGCGCCCGTTCATCAGGAAGATGAACAGGACCAGCGCAACGACGACAGCCGCCTCGATCAGCACCCGTTTTACATTGTCGATCGAGGTCTCGATGAACGTGGCCTGACGGAACTGGACGTTCGTGATAACAACGCCGGCCCGCATGGTGCGCTGCATGTCCTTGAGCGCAGCCTCGACATTGCGGGTCAGCCGCACCGTGTCCGCCGCCGGCTGCTTCTGCACGCTGATAATGACGGCCGGCTTGCCGTTGTAGCCGGCATCGCCGCGCTTGGCGCGGGCGGCGAAATCGACCAGCGCCACCTGCTTCAGCAAAATGGGCTGGTCGTCGCGCGAGACGACGACGGTGTTGCCGAGGTCTTCGATCTGCATGGTCAGACCGACATTGCGGATCAGGTATTCGCGGCCATGCTGATCGACGAAACCGCCGCCGGTATTGGTGCCGAACTTGGCTACCGCCTGCTCGATCTGTTCATGCGTGATGCTGAGGGCCTGCATAATGCCGATGTTTGGCGTCACGCGATATTGACGCACTTCTCCGCCGATCGGGATCACCTGGGCAACCCCGGGAATGGCCAGCAGCCGCGGCCTGACGACGAAATCGGCGATCTCGCGCACTTCCATCGGCGATGCGGCGCCGTCGCTGGTGAGGGCGACCAGCATGATCTCACCCATGATGGATGTGACCGGCCCCATCTGCGGATTGGCGGACGACGGCAGTTGATCGCGTATCAGCGCGAGCCGCTCGGCGACGAACTGCCTGGCGCGATAGACATCGACACCCCAGTCGAACTCGACGTAGACGACCGAGAGCCCGACGCCGGAGACGGAACGCACGCGGATGACGCCTGGCATGCCGTTCATCGACGTCTCGATCGGAAACGTGACGAGCTGCTCGACTTCCTGCGGCGCGAGGCCTTCCGCCTCGGTCAGGATGTTCACGGTGGGCCGGTTGATGTCGGGGAGAACGTCGACGGAGATGTTCGGCAGGACAAACAGGCCGTAGCCGACGAGCGCCGCGGCGACCGCCAGTACGAACAGCCGGTTGCGCAAACTGGTCTGGACGATGAGCTTGAACATGGTGTGTCTTACCGGATCTGGTTGATGAGGTCGGTGCCGCGGACAACGATCCGCTCGTGCTCATTGACACCGGCGGCAACGACCACACGGCTCGCATCGAGGGGAAAGATGCGAACCGGCTTCGGCTCGAAGCGTTCAGGCCCGGTGTGCTGCCAGACGATGTTCTCGCCGTTGTTGCTTCGCACGACAGCGTCGCGTGGAAAGATCAGGCCGGTTACCGGGGTGCCGCGCTGAACCATCACGGTCAGGGGCTGGCCGATATTCAGCCCCAGCGGAGGTTCCGGGATGGCGAAATGAACGACAGACGCGTGCTGCCGCAACGCGCGGCTGGTTCCGAGGAAAGACAGCGCAATCGGCGGCCCGATGTGCCCGATGGCGGTTGCTTCGCCGGGCCCGTCCGGCCCGATGTCGTCGTAGGCCAGTGCCTCGACCCAGAGGTTCTTCGGATCGGCGATCTGGAACAGAATGTCTTGTGGCTGGATGACCTGGCCCGGCACGACCTTGGCCGATGTGATGATGCCGTCGGTTGACGCGCGCAATACCTCCAATCCAGTCCGGGAGCTTCGCGCGGTTTCGCTGCGCGCCCGCAGTCCCTCGAGTTCGCTTTCGAGATCGTTGACCTGGCCCTGTGGCACCGCGCCCCGCTCCGCCAGCGGCCGCAGCCGTCGCAGCTTGTTCTCGGCGATCGACATGAGCTGTTCGATTTCGCCGACTTTTTCGAGGATGGTGGTGCGGTCCGCGACAGGCAGCAGCGGTTCGATCTGGACGAGAATATCGCCTTTGCTGACGCTCTGCCCGATACGCGGTATGGACGTCTCGCCCTGAACGACGCGGCCGCCATAGATGCTTTGCACGACGCTGCTGCGGTTCGGATCGGCAATGACGCGGCCCATCAAGTTGACGGCAGGGCGGATCGTTCGCGGTTCCGCGGACGCCGTACGGACATCCAGCAGGCGCTGGGTCGGCTTGGCGGCGAAGGCTGAGCCGTCCTGCAAACGTCTGGGGGCGTCGGTAAGGGCTTGCGCCCGCGGTAGGTCGAACTCGTGCGTGCTGTTTTGGCTCTGGCCGAACGAGATGGCGGCGAGCAGAACGCTTGCGCCCGCCAGGACTGCCGTCGACATCGCGGCGAACTTCAGGCCTCGTCGCCGCGAATAGCCGAACAGCAGTCCGAAACCGAGAGCAGCCAGTGCGAGGCCTGCGCTCCATCCTGGCGCCCAGCCATGTTCATGCTTTACACGCATGATCGCGGCCTGCGGCAGGGTAAGGGAATCGACCAGCAGATCATCGCCCTTCCTGGCGTTGATCGAGAAGATGACTTCTACCGATCCCGTCAGCTTCCGCGCGGGAAGCTCCGCGGTGTAGATGCCATCGGTCGTTCGCGTGGCGTCGATGGCCGGGGCGTCGCCGATCGTGACTTGCAAGGTCGCATCGGAAACCGGTTCGTTGGTGACGGCGTCGTCGATGAAGATCGAGAAGCGGTCATCCCTGAGGATGCCGACGATCTCATACAGGTTGGATCGGGCGGCGACCCTTGGATATCCCGTGGCGACCGCCGCGGATTTGTCGGCTGCTCCGTGGTCATGCCCCTCGTGGGCGACGGAAACGGCCAAGCCAAGAAAAAACTCGCCAAACACGCAAGGCCGGCTGCGCCAAGCCCCGCGAGCCGCCTGTTCAGGCGGCATTGTATCGCAAACATCGAGAATCCCTTCAGATACGCGAAATGACTGCGGCCGGATGGCCGCACGAGCTACGCGATGCTGAAGGTACTCGGTGGTCGGATCAGCCCACCGGGCTCGACCCCGTCGGCAGTTTGAAGGATCGGGAGTTCGACAGGTCCCAGCAAGTCGAACGAACGGACCAGGGCGACAGGCGCTGGAACGATCATGGCTGGGGCAAAGATGCTCCAGCAAAGATTCAAGCCACCGTCCTTGTCGATATCCGGCCCATTGTGAATATGGCCTTCCGTGTTGCTGCCATGGTCGTGCACATGACCGCTCAGCTGGTCGTGGAAATGTGCCGAACCGTTCAACGTGACCGATGGCTGCGGCATGATCTCAACGGCGGCCAAGGCCCGGGAAATCGAAATCAGGGCGCCCTGAAGCACAAACGCCGAAATCGCCATGACCATCGCGGTCCTGGCGAGCTTTCGTAGGCGCTTGAGATATCCGTGCAACACAGCCAAGAGCTAGGCGAATCCCGTTGCTATTTCAAGGCAATACGACGTGACTTCACACCACCTTGAAGATCGCCAGCGCCAGCACGGCCTGCGCAATGAAGCCGACGGTAAAGGCCAGTGTGCGGAATACCGGCAGGCCGAGCGTGTACACGATCAGATGCGCGACGCGGGACCAGAAATAGACAGCGCAGGCCAGCACGGTCCATTTGTCGGAATAGTCGATGGCGTTGAGGATCAGCACCAGCGGCGCGAAGATGATCAGGTTTTCGACCGCATTGTCGTGCGCGAACATCAGCCGGTTGGCCCACTCCGCCTGCGGCTTGTCGTTGCGCGACGGGTTGCCCATGGCGCCGGAGAGGCCGCGCACCTGACAGCGATTGACGATGTAGGGAACCCACAACAGGCCGGTCAAAATCACGGTCAAAGTCAGCCAGAACAATTCACGCGTCATTGATTCCCCCTCAAAGGATTTCGATTCCCGGCACGGGATAATGGACTATAGCGAACCGCGCCTGATGGCGCTATGCGCGGACCTTCACGTAGCTGCCGGGCGCATCCTCGAGCGGCGGCAGTTCCTCGGACCCGACGGCGCGCGCCGGCACGCGCTCGGCGCCCAGGCTTTCCATCCATTGCCGCCAGTCGGGCCACCACGACCCCTTGTGCTCGGTCGCGCCCTTCATCCAGTCGGCGAGCGTGATGTCCCTGATCTTGTCGTTGGTCCAGTATTGATACTTGCCCGCCGCCGGCGGGTTCACCACGCCGGCGATGTGGCCCGATCCGGACAGCACGTATTTGACCGGGCCGCCGAAGAACTGCGAACCGTAGAGCACGGAATCCGCAGGCGCGATGTGATCCTCACGCGTCGCCAGATTGTAGACGGGCACCTTGACCTTGGACAGGTCGAGCAGCGTGTTGTCGAGCACCATGCTGCCGGAGGTCAGCCGGTTCTCCAGATAGCAGCTGCGCAAATAGAAGGAATGGTTGGAGGCCGGCATCCGCGTGGCGTCGGAGTTCCAGTGCAGCAGGTCGAAGGCCGGGGGCGGCTGCCCCTTCAGGTAGTTGTTGACCACATAAGACCAGATCAGATCGTTGGAACGCAGCATGTTGAAGGCCATCGCCATCTTGCTGCCTTCGAGAACGCCCGTGGTCTCCATCTCCTTTTCCAGCGTCGAGATCTGGTCTTCGTCCACGAACACCAGGAGGTCGCCGGCATGGGTGAAGTCGACCTGCGCCGCAAAGAACGTCGCCGACGTCACGCGCTGGCGACGCTTCTCGGCGAGCCACGCCAGCGTCGAGGCGAGCAGGGTGCCGCCGACGCAGTAGCCGGCGGTGTGGACCTTCATCTCGCCCGTCACCTTTTCGATGATGTCCATCGCGGTGAGCGGGCCTTCCTTCATGTAGTCGTCGAAGGTTTTCTTGCCGAGTTCCTTGTCCGGATTGACCCAGGAGATCACGAACACGGTGATGCCCTGGTCGACGCACCATTTGATGTAGGATTTTTCCGGCTTGAGATCGAGAATGTAGAACTTGTTGATCCACGGCGGCACGATCAGCAGCGGCGTGCGCAGCACGGTCTCGGTGGTCGGCGTGTACTGGATGAGCTGCATCAGCTCGTTCTGATAGATCACCTTGCCCGGCGTCGTCGCCATGTTGACGCCGACGACGAGGTTCGCCGGGTCGGACTGGCGGATGCGCAGCGAGCCGCGGCCGGCTTCGATGTCTTCGGTGAGCATTTTCATACCGCGCACGAGGTTGTCGCCGTTCGAGGCCAGCGTCTCGCGCAGCACTTCCGGATTGGTCAGCACGAAATTCGAAGGCGCGATCGCGTTGGCGATCTGCAGAACGTAGAACTCAGCCTTTTTGCGGGTGTGCGGATCGACGCCTTCGGCGTTCTTCACCAGTTCCTGCGCCCATTGCGTGGTGAGCAAATAGAGTTGCATTACGAAATCGAAAAACTGGTTCGATTTCCACTCCGGATCCTTGAAGCGCTTGTCGCGCGGCGACGGCTCGATCGCGGGCTTGGCGTCGGCTTCGCCGGCCATGCGGCGCGCGGCCTGGCCCCAGAGATCGAGATAGGCCTTGCCCATTTTCGTCTGCAGGTCTTCGGCGCGGTTCTTGTCCGTCATCCAGTACTCAGCCACCTTGGTGAAGGTCTTGATGACCTCACCGATTTCGCTGGGCGGCTTGTCCTTGGGTTCGCCGCCTTCGCGCGGCTTGAGATAGGCCGCGAGCGCCTGGCCGCTCGTCTCCATCGCTTTCGCGATGTTCATGGCGAAGGCTTCGGCGTTGAAGGCCTTCGAACCCTGGGTTTCGGAATTCACGTCACTCATGTCGGGGACACTATAGCTTCATTTCGCGTTCGTCACCGCGCGGATTGATCGCAAGTGAACGGGCGTTAACCCTGTTGCACTGCGATAAAGTTTGCGTGTTCACACAAGATGCACACATTGCAGCCGCACCGGTCACATTTGCTCTTTGGGCTTTAATCGTTCCGAGCGACAATCGTTTGAACGGTTCTAGCGAAATCGACGCCGCGGGACGGTTTGGCGCTGCAAGGCTCGTACCATCGCATGGATGCGATTGCGAAGCGGTTACCTGGTTAGTTGGGAATTTCCGGACGGATGCCGGCAGATCGAACGATAAGGCTGTGGTCGATGGCCGCGCTGCTGGTGTCAGCATTGGCGCTCGGCGGCTGCTCGACGCAGATCGCGGATATGCCGGCCGTTGGCCTGCCGGCGGACGCGCCTCAGCGGCCGAAGGAGGCCGGTGGCTATCTACCGGTGCACGACCTGCCGCCGGAACGTGACGAGCAGGCGATCAAGCCGGCGGAACTGGCTAAAATCCAGTCGGAATTGACGGCTGCTCGGGACCGGCAGGCGACGGCTTCCACCCCGGCAAAGCCAGCGAAGAAGCACCCGGGCGAGGTCAAAACGCCATAAAAACTGGCGCCGCCGGGCTCCCGTGGTAAAAGAACCCCATTCAACCGCATTGCGGGTCCAGAGCTCCAGGGATCACGCGCCCGAGTTCGCTCTAAATCATTGATTGAGCGAAACTTCTGACCGAAGCCCGATCCGGTTTCGATGGCCGCGAAGGTTCCCCCAATTCTGTCCCGCAGGGTTGTCGGAGCAAGGATCCCATGGAAGATTTTTACCGCATCCGCCGCCTGCCGCCTTACGTGTTCGAAAAGGTCAACCAGGCCAAGGCGGCCGCGCGCAATGCCGGGGCCGACATCATCGACATGGGCATGGGCAATCCGGACCTGC
Organism: uncultured Alphaproteobacteria bacterium; assembly: GCA_963742935.1. Taxonomy (GTDB): domain Bacteria; phylum Pseudomonadota; class Alphaproteobacteria; order Rhizobiales; family Xanthobacteraceae; genus Bradyrhizobium. The sequence continues at coordinate 285,224 of CAVUOI010000009.1, forward strand.
CGACGCCGCCCCATGTGCTGGAAAAGCTGAAGGAGACGCTGGGCAAGCCGCGCACCGACCGTTACTCGGCCTCACGCGGCATCAACGGCCTGCGCAAGGCGCAAGCCGCCTACTACGGGCGGCGGTTCGGCGTAAAACTCAATCCGGACACCCAGGTCGTGGCGACGCTGGGCTCCAAGGAAGGTTTTGCCAATGTGGCGCAGGCGATCACGGCGCCCGGCGACGTCGTGCTGTGTCCCAACCCGAGCTATCCAATCCATGCCTTCGGCTTCCTGATGGCGGGCGGCGTGATCCGCTCGGTGCCCTCGGAACCGACGCCGCAGTTTTTCGAGATGGTGGAACGCGCGATCATCCATTCGATCCCGAAGCCGATCGCGCTGATCGTCTGCTATCCCTCCAATCCGACCGCCTATGTCGCCGATCTCGATTTTTACAAGGACCTGGTGGCGTTCGCGAAGAAGCACGAGATCTTCATCCTGTCGGACCTGGCCTATGCCGAGGTCTATTTCGACGACAACAACCCGCCGCCCTCGGTGCTGCAGGTTCCCGGCGCGATAGACGTCACCGTCGAGTTCACCTCGATGTCGAAAACGTTCTCGATGGCGGGCTGGCGCATGGGCTTCGCCGTCGGCAACGACCGGATCATCGCCGCCCTGGCTCGGGTGAAATCCTACCTCGACTACGGCGCATTCACGCCGGTTCAAGTCGCGGCGACCGCAGCGCTGAACGGGCCGGACGACTGCATCAAGGAAATGCGCGACACCTACCGCAAGCGCCGCGACGCGCTGGTGGAATCCTTCGGCCGGGCCGGCTGGGACATCCCGCCGCCGCAAGCCTCGATGTTTGCCTGGGCGCCGCTGCCCAAGGCGTTCGAGGGCGTCGGCAGCATGCAGTTTGCGACCCTGATGGTGGAGAAGTCAGGCGTGGTGGTCTCGCCCGGCGTCGCCTTTGGCGAGCATGGCGAAGGCTATGTCCGCATTGCGATGGTCGAAAACGAGCAGCGCATCCGGCAGGCGGCGCGCGGGGTGCGGCGCTTCCTTGAAAGCGGCATTGAAACGTTGCACAACGTGGTTCCTCTCGCCAATCGGCGCTAATTCCTTAGACAGGTTCTCTCATTCATGGTCGCACCCCTCAAAGTGGGTATCGCGGGGCTCGGCACTGTTGGCGCCGAAGTCGTCCGCCTCATCGAAGAGCAGTCGCGGACGCTGTCCGAGCGCTGCGGCCGGGGTGTGAAGGTCGTGGCCGTCACCGCGCGGTCGAAAGCGAAAAAGCGTTCGCTGGACCTGCGCGGCGTCGACTGGGCCAAGAGCCCGCTGGCGCTGGCGACCGATCCGAATATCGATTGCTTCGTCGAACTGATGGGCGGCTCCGGTGAGCCGGCGTTGTCGGCGATCGAGGCCGCGCTGAAGGCCGGCAAGTCTGTCGTGACCGCCAACAAGGCGCTGGTCGCCAAGCACGGCATCCGGCTGGCGAAGGCCGCCGAGAAGCATGGCGGCGCGTTGAACTACGAGGCGGCGGTGGGGGCTGCCATTCCCGTCATCAAGACCCTGCGCGAAGGGCTTGCCGGTACCGGCATCAACCGCGTCTACGGCATCCTGAACGGCACCTGCAATTACATCCTGACCCGGATGGAGCAGGAGGGCCTGTCGTTCGCCGAGTGCCTGAAGGATGCGCAGCGGCTCGGCTATGCCGAAGCCAATCCGTCCTTTGACGTCGATGGCCACGATACCGCGCAGAAGCTCGCGATCCTGGCCAGCCTCGCCTTCGGCACCAAGGTGGCGCAGAGCGCGGTCTATGTCGAAGGCATCTCCTCGATTGCGCCGGAGGATCTGCGCGCGGCGGAGGAATTCGGTTACCGCGTCAAACTGCTCGGTGTGGCCGTGCGCACCGCCAAGGGCATCGAGCAGCGCGTGCATCCGACCATGGTGCCGAAATCGTCTTCGATCGCGCAGGTGATGGGCGTGACCAACGCCGTCACCATCGATGGCGAGGGCATTCCCCCGATCACGCTGGTGGGGCCGGGGGCCGGCGGGGCGGCAACCGCGTCCGCTGTCGTGGCCGATATCGCCGACGTGGCGCGCGGCATTCGTGCAAAACCGTTCGGCCGCCCGGTCGAACGGCTGCGCGAAACCACCAAAGCGCCGATGGAGCGCCACGAGGGCGGCTACTATATCCGCCTGATGGCGCGCGACCTGGCCGGCACCGCCGCCACCATCGCCACCCGTCTTGCCGAGCAGAAGATTTCGCTGGAATCGATCGTGCAAAGGCACCCCGAGGGTGTCGACGCGAACGGTTCGGCAAAGAAGGCCTCACCGGTTCCGGTCATCCTGATCACCTACGCAACGTCCGAGGACGCGGTCTACCGCGCGCTCAAGGCCGTTCAGCGCGACAAGGTGATCAGCGGCCGGCCGCAGGTTATACGGATCGAAAAGAACTAGCGCGATATTCTTTATCGCGCACCGCCAATGATCGGGCCAGTCAGGTCCGCGTATGTTTTGAAGGAGTGAGCCGATGTCGACCCATATTTCCGTTCCGCCGCAATTGCTGCTCGAGCGCATCCTGACGCTGGAGATCGTGCGCGTGACGGAGCGAGCCGCGGTTTCGGCGGCGCGGCTACGCGGCCATGGCCAGGAGAAGGCGGCCGACCAGGCGGCGGTGGACGCGATGCGCCGCGAACTCAACAAGCTGCCGATCGAAGGTACCATCGTGATCGGCGAGGGCGAGCGCGACGAGGCGCCGATGCTGTTCATCGGCGAGAAGGTCGGGCTCAACGCCGGCCCGAAGGTCGATATTGCCGTCGATCCGCTGGAAGGCACCACGCTGTGCGCCAAGAACATGCCGGGCTCGATCGCGACCATGGCGATGGCCGATGGCGGCACGCTGCTGCACGCGCCCGACGTCTACATGCAGAAGCTCGCGGTTGGCCCCGGCTACAAGAAGGGCGTGGTCGAGCTCGATGCGTCGCCGGCCGATAACGTCAAGCGGCTGGCGAAGGCCAAGGGCGTCGACGCGTCCGCGATCACGGTGCTGGTGCTCGATCGTCCGCGCCATGCCGACATCATTGCCAGTATCCGCGCGACCGGCGCTGCGGTGCAGCTGATCACCGACGGCGACGTCGCCGGCGTGATCCATTGCGCCGACCCCGAGAACACCGGCGTCGACATGTATATCGGCACCGGCGGCGCGCCCGAGGGCGTGCTGGCCGCGGCGGCGCTGCGCTGCATCGGCGGCCAGATGCAGTGCCGGCTGATCCTCGACAGCGAGGAAAAGCGCGAGCGCGCGCACAAGATGGGCGTGACCGATCCGAAGATGATCTACGGCATCGAGGACATGGCGCGCGGTGACTGCCTGTTCGCGGCCACCGGCGTCACCACGGGCTCGCTGCTGTCGGGCGTCAAGTTCCGCAAGGACGTGATCGAGACCGAGACGGTGGTGATGCGCTCGGTCACGGGCACGGTGCGGTATATCAAGGCCGAGCACCGGCAGTTGGACAAGTTTCATCTGGATTGAGGACGGTCGTCATTCCGGGATGGTCCGAAGGACCAGACCCGGAATCCATCCATCCACTGAGCTAGACGCAAATTGGATTCCGGGTTCGCGCTGCGCGCGCCCCGGAATGACAACAAGAACAACAAAAGGAGAGGCGCGCATGTCCGACGTATCATCCGTCAAAGCTCTGGTGTTCGACGTCTTCGGCACCGTCGTCGACTGGCGCACCAGTCTCATCAACGATTTCACCAAATGGTCGGAGACCTCAGGCATCAAGGCCGACTGGACCGCACTGGTCGACGGCTGGCGCGCGGTCTACTCCGCCTCGATGGACGAGGTGCGCAAGCATCCTGAGCGCGGCTATCAGATCCTCGATACGCTGCATCGGCAGTCGCTGGAAAAGCTGGTCGCGCAGTTTGCGATCAAGGGATTGAGCGAGGCCGATCTGCATCATCTGACGATGGGCTGGCACCGCCTGCATGCCTGGCCGGACAGCGTGCCGGGGCTGACGCGGCTAAAGACGAAATACATCATCTCGCCGCTCTCCAACGGCAACGTCGCGCTGCTCACCAACATGGCGAAGTTCGCCGGCCTGCCGTGGGACCTCGTGATGTCGGCGGAATTGTTCGAGCACTACAAGCCCGATCCCGAAACCTATCTCGGCGCCGCCAAACTGCTCTGCCTGCCGCCGGAGCAGGTGATGATGGTCGCCGCCCACAACAACGATCTGAAGGCCGCGCAGAAGCTCGGCCTGAAAACCGCCTTCGTCCCACGGCCGACCGAATACGGCCCGCACCAGAAATACGACTTTGAGGCAAAGGGCGACTGGGACATCGTTGCCAAGGATTTTGGCGGCATCGCCGACAAGCTGAGCTGCTAGCGCTTCGTCGTCGCTGAACGTTGGCGCTGCCGCCGCTCTCTGAACAGTGGCGGCGGTGGACCGAACCAAGACGCCGAATGCGCGGCCGTGATCTGCAGGATGGGTGGAGCGAAGCGAAACCCATCGTCCTTGTGGATGCATGATGGGTATCGCTGCGCTCTACACATCCTACGAATTTGGTTTGCGCGAAGTGTGACGCATCCGCTGAACGATAACCTCATCATCGGTCACACGGTAGAAAAGCAGATAGGGATAAGGGCTGAGGGTGAGCCGCCGTACGCCTGGAAGATCGGTCGCTTGCCCTGCGTAGGGGTGCTGCGTCAGCAAACGGAGCAGGGTTTGAATTCGTTCGCGCACATGGTTTGCACCTTGGGGCGAGTTTGTCTCGATATACTCAAGCGCCTCCTCGATCTAAGTCGCCGCGCGCTTCGTGACGCGCAACCTCACACGGGGCGCTTTGCCAGGATCGAGCGCATCTGCTCGTCCGTGGCAAACTCACTTCGCGCAATCTCAGCATCTGCTTCGGCAAGGTCGGCGCGTTCCTCTGGCGTCAACCGAATGACGGGCTGCTCTTCGCCGGCCACCTGCAACAGCAGGCGCGCGAGTTCATCTTGCACCTCGGCAGGCAAGCCCCGTACACTGTCGACCGCGTGTTCCAGCAGTTTGGTCATGTCCGGAAGATAGGCATTTCCCCGGCGGAAGGGAAGGATTTTGCCTATCCCGCGCCGCCCTGTATCACGCCGAACCAGCCGAGACCCTTATACGTCTCGTAACCGGGCGTGGCGTGGAAGGCGAGCAGTGCGCCGGAGCGGTCTTGCGAGAAGCCGGAGCGGCGTCCTTCCAGCGGAAGCGGGACGCGTTCGGCGAGCAGGCCCTGGCCGTCGGACGCCGCGATCACCCGGAAATTCGAAATCGACCAGCAGCACGCGCGCCTTGTCGGCGGCGCCGACGCGTACGCCCTGCACGATGGCGCGGGCCTGCGGTTCCCAGTCGAAATGGATCGCCAGCACGCCGATCGGCTTGGCGTTGGCCTTGCCGCCTTCGCGGACGCTGGCGCAATAGGTCACGACCTGGGCATTGCCGAGCAGGGGCTGGGATTCGACGTCGCCGACGGCGTAATCGTCGCCGGAGCGGAGCGCCCGCGCGGCGCGAAACCATTTGGTGTGCGCCACGTTCTGGCCGACGGCGCCAAAGCGATCGGCGCGGCCGTTGGCGATCACCTTGCCGTCGAGATCGCACAGCCAGAGATCGAGATAGACGGTGTAGGCGCCGAGGATCACGGCCATCCGTTCCGACGCATGCGCAACGGCTGCAGCTTCCGGCGCGGCGGCGCAATCGACGACGGCGGAGTCGGTCGCCCACCAGCGCACGTCGCAGGTACGCTCATAGAGGTTGCGGTCCATCAGCTCGATGGCGTTCAGCGACAGATCGACCATGCGCTCGCCGCGCGAGCGGTCGGCCATCTGCGCGATCGAGGTCATCAGATTGCCGGTGCGGTTGGTGAGCTGGCTTTCGAGTTCGCGGGCGATGGTCTCGACCTGCTGGCCGACATTGCGGACTTCCTGCGCCACCACGGCAAAGCCCGCGCCCTGCGCGCCGGCGCGCGAGCTCTCGATCAGCGCGTTCAGCGCCAGCATCTTCATCTGGTTGGTGATCTTCTGGATCGACTTGGTCTTCTCGCAGGCGACCTGATTGACCTCGGCGGTCAATCTGGCGATCAGCGTCGAAACGTCGGTCTCGTCCTCGGCGCCCGCTGCATTGGCCGAGTGTTTTGCGACGTTTGCGGCCTGAGAGCGAAGCGCGACGGACATTGGCGGAATTCCCCAGTCTTTGTGCGGTCGCCGATCTTCTGCGAATTGGCGAGACTCAACGGAGCCATGTTGGATTCCTTTGTCGGGGATCATGGCTAACGATTGGTTTAATTCCCGCCCTCCCGCGGTAGTATTGCGGGGACAAGCTGCATCTTCTTTGTGCAAGCCGTTTTTGTCGGCATAAGCTCTGAGCTGGCGTGGCGGAGGCTGCATCGGACTGCCGCAGCGATTCGCGCACGGCCGCACGACGAATCGGCCCGGCTTTGGGTTTGCCGAAGGTCGGCTTTCCCCCTATCTCTCGAAGGCATCATGACGCTTCCCGCATCCGCCATTCCCGTTGAACTACCGCCGGCGTTTCTCGGCGTGTCCCGTTCGGCGACCGGCAAATTGTGGCGTGACCGGCTCGACGCCAGGGCAGCGGCGCGGGCGCTGGCGATCACGCAGCGCTACCAGTTGCCGGAGATGCTGGCGCGCGTGCTGGCGGGCCGCGATGTCGGGATCGACGAGGTCGACGATTTCCTCGATCCCACCATCCGCAAGCTGATGCCCGATCCCCACACCGTGACGGCGATGGAGACGGCAGCGAAGCGCATTGCCGATGCGGCCGCGCGCGGCGAGAAGGTCGCGATCTTCGGCGATTACGATGTCGACGGCGCCACATCGTCGGCGCTGCTGGCCTGGCACCTGCGCCATTGCGGGCTCGATCCGCTGATCCACATTCCCGATCGCATCTTCGAGGGCTATGGTCCCAATGTCGAGGCGGTGCGCGGGCTCGCGGCCAAGGGCGCGACGCTGCTGATCACTGTCGATTGCGGCACCACCAGCCTCGAGCCGCTGGCGGAAGCGCGCAAGCTCGGCATGTCGGTCGTCGTCATCGACCACCACCAGACCGGCGACGAATTGCCCGAGGTCGATGCGCTGGTGAACCCGAACCGGCCTGACGATCTCTCCGGCCTCGGCCATCTCGCCGCCGTCGGCCTGGTGCTGATCACGCTGGTGGCGGTGAACCGCGAACTGCGCGGCCGCGGCTTCTGGAATGCCGAACGGCCGGAGCCGGATCTGCTCGGCATGCTGCACCATGTGGCGCTCGGCACCGTCGCCGACGTCGCGCCGCTGACCGGGCTCAACCGCGCCTTCGTCGCCAAGGGCCTGATCGCGATGCGCCGCCGCGACCATGTCGGCCATACCGCGCTGATGGATGTGGCGCGGCTGAACGGGCCGCCCGAAGCCTGGCATCTCGGCTTCATGCTGGGGCCGCGCATCAATGCGGGCGGCCGGATCGGGCGCGCCGATCTGGGCGTGCGGCTGCTGCTGGAAGGCGACGTCTCGGAAGCCGCGCGGATCGCGGCCGAACTCGACCGCCTCAACAGCGAGCGCCGCATCATCGAGCAGGCGGCGGAGGCGCAGGCCGAAGCCGAAGCGCTGGCCTCGCTCGGGCTCGAGGACAAGGGTGCAGTGATCGTGACCGCCGCCGAGGGCTGGCATCCTGGCATCGTCGGGTTGGTGGCCTCGCGACTGAAGGAGAAGTTCGCGCGTCCCGCCTTTGCCATCGCGCTGGAGCCGGGCGGCATCGGCACCGGCTCGGGCCGCTCGATCTCGGGCGTCGATCTCGGCAAGGCCGTGCGGCAGGCGGTGAGGGAAAAATTGCTGATGAAGGGCGGCGGCCACGCCATGGCCGCGGGCGTCACGCTGCGCAAGGAGAAGCTCGCGGAATTTCGCGCCTTCATGGAAAGCGCATTGGCCGAGGACGTCGCCAATTCCCGTCACGAGCATGAACTGTTCATCGACGGCGCGGTAAGCGCGCGCAGCGTGACCGTGGAGTTCGCGACGATGCTGAACCGCGCCGGGCCGTTCGGGGCAGGCAATCCGGAGCCGGTGATCGCGCTGCCGGCGCATCAGCTGGTCTATGCCGACGAAGTCGGTCAGGCGCATCTGCGCCTGCGCTTCAAGTCCGGTGACGGCGCCATCGTCAACGGCATCGCGTTCCGCTCGGTCGGGCAGAAGCTCGGCCACGCGCTGACGCAAAACCGTGGCCAGCCGCTGCATGTCGCGGGCTCGCTCGCGGTCGACCGCTTTCAAGGCTCGGAGCGCGTGCAATTGCGGGTGACCGATGTCGCAGTGCCGGATCCGGGGCCGGCCGTGATAAGATAATTCGACAACCAAGAACAACAAATGGGAGTGAGTATGACAGGGCAGGTTCAGGGCAAGGTCGCGCTGGTGACGGGCGGCGCATCGGGTATTGGCGAAGCGGTTTGCGAGTTGCTGGCACGCGAGGGCGCCTCGGTTGCGGTGACCGATGTCGACGATTTGAAGGGCCCCGAAGTGACGGCACGGATCAAGAAGGCCGGCGGGGAGGCGAGCTTTTGGCATCACGACGTCACCAGCGAGGAGCGCTGGACCGAGGTCGTGGCCGAGGTCATGAAACGCTACGGCCGGCTCGACGTGCTGGTTGCGAATGCCGGCATCGGGATCGCCGTGCCGTCGATCACCCAGATGTCGCTCTCGGACTGGCGGCGGCAGACCGCGATTAATCTCGACGGCGTGTTTCTTTCGGTGAAGCATGGCCTGCCGGCGATGCGCAAGACCGGCGGCGGCTCTGTCATCATGATGTCGTCACTGGCCGGCCTGCGTGGTTCGGCGAACCTGTCCGGCTATTGCGCGACCAAGGGCGGCGTGCGGCTGTTTGCGAAAGCGATCGCGATGGAATGCGCCACCTTCGGCGACGGCATCCGCGTCAACTCGGTGCATCCCGGCATCATCGACACACCGATCTGGGGGAAGATTCCAACGGAGGCCGCAGGCAGCGGACAGAACGCGCCGATCGATCCCGAGGAGCGGGCGAAGATGGCGACGCCGCTCGGCCGTGCGGGGGAGGCGGTCGAAATCGCGCAGGGGGTTTTGTATCTGGCGTCAGATGCGTCGCGCTATGTGACGGGTACGGAGCTTGTCATCGATGGCGGGATGAATGCAGGTGGCGTGGTGCGGAGGTAATCGCCCGCCCGTCATTGCGAGCGCAGTTCGTAGGATGGGTTGAGCTCTTCGCGAAACCCATCATCGCTCCGTGCAAGAATTGATGGGTTTCGCGAAGAGCTCAACCCATCCTACACAATGACGGCAGTGGCAGCTACCCACCCTGCCTCAACCGCGCCAGCACCTTGAGCCCGCCATAACCGTCGGCCGGCAGCAATCCCATCTTGGCCTGATAATCCTTCACGGCCTTCATGGTGTCATTGCCGACGCGGCCGTCGGTGCCGCCGGTGTCGAAGCCGGCCTTTGTCAGCCGCGTCTGCACCTCCTGCACCTCGGCGAGCGTCAGCGCGCGTTCGGAGCCGGGGAACGGATGAATGAACGGCGGTGCGCCGAGGATGCGGTCGCCGAGATGGCAGATCGCCAGCGCGTAGTTCATCGATGGGTTGTAGCTCTTTACCGCATAGAAATTCGGACCCAGCAGGAACGACGGCCCGCCGGCGACCGGCACCCACATCTGCGCCGATGCGTTAGGCTGCGGGAACGGTTTGCCGTCGGCGCGCGTGACGCCGGCGCTGGCCCATGCCGCATAGGTTCGGCTGCCGCTCGAAGACCCGCCTGACGCGTTGACCTCATGGCCCCAATGTTCGCCGCGGTGATACTTGCCGCGATTGAGCAAATAGCGCGCGCTGGAGCCGAGCGCATCGTCGGGCTTGCCGAACGGCGAGACGCGGCCGTCCTTGTCGTAATCCATGCCGACGTTGAGCCAGACTTCCGGCATCCACTGCGTATGCCCCATCGCGCCGGCCCAGGATCCCCGCATTTCCTCCGGCGTGCCCCAGCCGCGGTCAACGATTTTCAGCGCGTTGATCAGTTCGGTTTCCCAATAGGTGCGGCGGCGCGGCTCGTTCCAGGCCAATGCGGCGAGCGCGGGGAAGATCGGGCGCATATGGTTCTGCTGCACCAGCGGATCGCCATAGGCCGACTCAACGCCCCACAGCGCCAGCAGCGTGCCGCGCTCGACGCCAAAATCCTGCTCGATGCGCGCGAACAGCGCGTCGTGCTTCTTCAGCGCCTCGCGGCCGTTGATGATGCGCCAGTCCGAGGCGCGGCGGTTGACGTACTGCCAGATCTGCTCGTTGAATTCCGGCTGCTTCTGCATCTGCCGGAACACGTTCATGTCGGGCTCGATGCGGCCCATCACCCGCGTCCAGGTCGCGTCGGAAATGCCCTTGGCGAGCGCGCGCGCGCGAAAATTGTCGCGCCATGCGTCGAAGCCGGGTGGTGCGGCGGCAAGCGCTGCCAGCGGTGTGGCAAGCAGGGCGCCTGCGCTGATGCCAGCCTGCAGCAGGGCGCGGCGGGTCGGGGCTTTCAGGGAATCATGCTGTTTCATGGGGGCATTCTAGCGGCGTGGCGGCCCCGCGCCAAAAGCCATGACGCCGCGGGAACCGCAATTTTGCTGCCAATCCGTGGCGATTTTGCTGGACAGCCCGGCCATGGACGGGGTGCGCGCGCCTCATATAATGACTGATAATACCGACAACGAAAGGCCAGAAAAAATGACGCATGCCCGCAGCGAGTACAGGGATTTCATGTCGCTGACACCCGACGCCTACGCCGCCGTACTGGCGCTCGGGCAGGTCGCGGCCAAGGCGGGCATGGACAAGCAACTGCTCGAACTGATCAAGCTGCGCGCCTCGCAGATCAACGGCTGTGCCTTCTGCGTGCAGTATCACATCATGGAGAGCGAAAAGCTCGGCGTGCCCGCAGACAAGATCAACCTCGTGGTGGTGTGGCGCGAGGCGCCGCAGTTCTCGCCGCGTGAGCGGGCGGCGCTGGCATGGACGGAAGCGCTCACCCTGTTGAGCGAAGGCGTCAGCGACGAGGTTTATGCGCAGGCGAGCGCGGAGTTTTCGGAAAAGGAACTTGCCTATCTCACCTCGGCGGTGGCCTCGATCAATGTCTGGAACAGGTTCGGCGCGGCGTTCCGCTGGACCCCGCCGGCGCGGAAGCCGGCTGTCGGAGCGGCGGCGTCGTAAGACGTTTGCGATCCATAATGCCTTTGGCGAAGGCGTACATCCCCGTGTTCGGCAGGCCGCTAGATGCCGATCGCTTGGACTCCGTCAGGCGAGGCGCCGTCTAGGGCGGAAAACCCCTTGCGGTTTGTTCAATAGAACTGCAAGCTTGGCGCGTCGATGCAGCGTAAAGGATGTTCCGGAGCGTCAGCCTATGGCCAGTCTTCAAGTGGAGCTTCAGGCGGATGATCCCGAGATCGATGAATTCATCGCAGCCTTCGGATCCGATCAGAATTCTCCGCGCAAAGCCGGACCACTTCGAGGGCGATATCAACATCGTCAATATTCTGGTTCAGCTCACCGCAGCTACGATTCCGATCGTCGGGATGCTCATAGCGCAGCGGATCAGGGCGAAGCGTCATATCAGAGTAAAGCTCAACGGCATTGAAGTTCGCGGCGAAAATCTCGACAAGATCGAGGCATTTTTGACAAAGATGGCGCTTCCGACTGCGTCCGTGGATTCAGGGCCGGCGAAAAAGGGCGCTAAGGCGGCTTCTGGCAAATCCAAACGAAAAAGCAAATGATCCGCGACTATCTCCGTGACACTCGGTTGTTGGCAAGCGATCAGCCAAGCCGTTCCGCGGAGGCGCTGTATTACACTATGATCACAGCCTGCGAGTCGTTCTGCGAGCGCTTGTTGCACAACTCCAGAACTACACCGCGCATCGCAGTCACTTACTCAGCCCAGCGGAAGTGTGAGTTGGTCGAGCTGGGCGAGGCGCATATCCTCATTTACGATCAAAACCTCGGCCAAGCACTCAACACGTTCAACCGCATTGTGTTTTTCGCCAAGGAATTGATTAGTGCCTACAGGCCGCTGCTGCGAATACTCGTGGACGAAGCGATTGTCCTCGGCAGGATCGACCTCGCCACATTCTTTATGGCGAAGAGTATCAAGTATGACGATACTTGGAACCTGCCCCCCGCTGCTTCGGACCCGTTTGTGCAAACCCAGACTTGGTTGCAGGAGCTGTTTGTGTTTGCGCACGAGTATTGCCATCTGCTGATGTCGGCCGACAGCGGATTTCGGGCCAACAGGGCAAGAGTTCGGCCGGATCATCTGGGAGCCTCTAGACGAGCTTAACGCGGTCGAGATTTGCGCAGGATTGCTTAGGCGCTATGGAGAGGCCCCAGAAATTGAGGAGATTGCCGAGCAATCCTCGTTCGGGCGGGATACCGTGAAATCAAGCGAAAGCGATCTTGTCGAAGAGCTTGGATGCGACGATTTCGCTTTCTACACACTCGCCAAGTATGGCAATTCCGTTTCCCTGCCGCCGGTGGACTTTTTCAAGGCGACTTTTCTGGTCCTGCGACACGTCCGCGCCATTAATTATATGCGGGCATTCATGCGTCAGTTAGCCGAAGGCGCCGAGCCCCATGGCATAGATCGGCGTGTAGCGTTGCTTCAGGCGCGTCAGCACCAACTGCGTCACGTGTTTCCGGCGATGCTGACGGCCATCCAGTCGGAAAGTGGTTGCGCTGAGATTCAGCAGCTGACGGCCGAGGCGGTACACGACGAGATTAGCGCGCTCTCCGACCTCCACGACACAAAAATCGACAATGTCCTACTGTTCGAGCTGTTGCCAAATCTTTCGCAGGAGTTCCTTGACTGGAAGCGAAGATATAAGCGGCCCGATCAGTACGACATCGCGCAATGCCGCCAGCTTGCACTCGCGCGTGGCTGGGCGTTTCATCTCGAAGAGATCTCCTACTTTTCATTTCCGAAGGAATGATCTCGAAGCGCGCTGTGAGCCCGGTTCGGTGATGCTCGATCGAGCCGAAGCTGGCAGCTCGATCCTGACAGGACGACGTCGGCACTATTGGCGAGTCCGCCGCTAACTTTAGTTCTCCCGGCCTTCGCCTTGCCGCGCGCTATGGCGAAGCACATCGTCCGGCCACGCATGCGCCACGGCGGCGCCCAACGGAGGATCGGTGCCGATCTCGCGGCCGCGGCTGCGGATCAGCCGTTCATAGGATGCGATCAGGGTGGTGTAGGGATTGACCCAGATCCAGCCGTCGCGCGTGAACACCTGAACGTCGAAGTGAAGATGGTACGAAGTCCCGTTCGGGAAATCGAGATAGTTGGAGACCACGCCGATCTTTTCGCCCTCGGCGACGCGGCGACCGTTGAGTACGCCGTCCGCATCCATGGCCGACGGGTTCATGTGCATGTAGCGAAAGCGGATGTGTTCTTTGCCTGTGTTGATCTGCAGCGTCGCCGCCTGCTGCTTCGACGAGCGGATCAGGACGCCGTCGCGGACGGCCACGACGGCCTGCTTCCTCGGGTGACAGGTGCTTTCGCTGTTGCTGTTCGGCGGGCAGGGCGCGGGGCGGATGTCCTGGCCCTGATGGCCGAAACCGGCGGCGCATTGCCCGACCTGGAAGCTGCGGGCTTCGCAAAAATTGTCGCGCCATGGATAGACGCCGCGGCCCGCCGCCGCATTTTTTCCGCCGAAGGATTGCGAGCGGATGGCGGCCGGGGCTCTCTCCAGCGGAAAACGGATTTGCGAATAGGCGGCAAAGTCGGCGCGTCCGCCACGCCGGCGTACGCTGCTGCGGGCGATGATGTCGCCGCCGGGGTAATAGGTGAAGTCGGGCGAAGCCGCCGCCGGGCGTTCGGCGATCTCGGACGGAATGTCGTGGCGTGGCGCCGCCAACTGTCCGCCCGCGACGCGCAAGGCTTTCAGAAAACGCTCGGCAACGGGATAGGCTTCGCGGCAGGCCAGCCGTCGCGGCCGCGGCGCCGAGTCCAGACACTGGATCGACACCACATAGGGTACGCCGAAGCGCGTGAAGGCGTAGCGCACATAGCCTTCGCGGATGAAGCGGCGCATGTCGGGGTATTGCGCCGCCAGCGCCTTGACCGGCTCGCCCTTGCCGCCGAGCGGATCGGCGAGATCGTAGACGAGGATCGAGCCGGTGATCTGCACCTCGACCGGCCTGTCGAAAATCCGCGACGGCAGACCAGCGCCCGCGCCGGGCGGTAGCGAAAACACCGCGTCATAGCCGGCGAGGCCGGCGTGAAACATGTCTGCGGGTCGGAAATCAGCCTGATAGCGCGACAGCGGTAGCGGCGTGCCATCGGCCTGGTCTTCAAGGTAGCCTGCGGTATCGAACGGCAACAGCACCGGCACCGGGCTGCGTCCGATTCCCGCGAAGATGTTTGCGTTGATTGCGTTCAGTTGCACCAGCGCGGGCATTGCGCGCGGATCGGAAGCCGGCACGCGCCGCTGGGGCGCGAAGCTGAAGCGGGAGGCGATCGCCGGACGGGGGGCGATTTCGGTGCGGAACTGATCGAGCACCGCCCGCCATTCGACGCGGACAGCCGATCTCGATGGTGTCCTGAACTCTTCGGCGGCGACGCCTGCGAGCCCGGCTGAGAGCAAACAAACAACTGCCAGCCAACGCACGAGGAAGCGGACAGCCATCCTGTTCAATGCAATTGCCCCCAGGCGTACCCGGATTTCAAAAAATGACCGGTTCTGATTGAACAGAACCGACGCTTAAAATTCACTTATGTTGATGCGCGCTTTTCACGCGCACCATGACGCACTTCGCTTCAAAAACACCGCCGAGCGCGCTGCAAGTCCTTGGTTAATCCTTCGCGCGTTCGACGTAAGAACCGTCCTCGGTCATGACCACGATCCGCGTTCCGGTTCCGACATGCGGCGGCACCGCGGTGCGCACGCCGTTGGAGAGGATAGCAGGCTTGTAGGAGGAAGACGCGGTCTGACCCTTGGTGACCGGCTCGGTATCCACCACTTCCAGCGTCGCGCGCTGCGGGAGCTGGATCGCGACCGGGTTCATGTCGTGAAGCGACAACTTCACGGTCATGTTCTCCTGCAGATAGGGCGCGGCCGAGCCGACGATTTCCTTGGAGACCTGAACTTGGTCGTAGTTCTCGTTGTTCATGAAATGGAAGCCGTCGGCATCCTCATACAGGTAATTGAAATTGTGATCCTCGACGGTCGCTTTTTCCACCTGGTCGGTGGTCTTGTAGCGTCCCGAAATCTTCACGCCATCGCCGATCCGGCGCATTTCGATCTGGCTGACCGGGGTTCCCTTGCCGGGATGGATGTTTTCGGCGGTAAGGACGACATAAAGTTTCCCTTCCTGCTCGATGATGTTGCCCTTGCGAATAGAACTGGCGATGACTTTCAAGGCTGTTTTCCCGAATTTCTGGCCCCGGCCAATCCGGACATAGGGTCCGTGGGGCCAACGGGGCGGTTTCGGGCTGCAACATACTGATTTTGCCCGTCGATGCCAGCGTTTTGCCGCCATATCAGGCGGAATGGCTAAGGGCCGCAATGGACAAGCGGAGCGGGGTTCGCCATGACAGGGCGGAAAGCGTGCGTCGCATCGGCGCTCCAACGAAAGTCGAACGATTTCAATGCTATTTTCGGCTCCCTTCAACGCCTTTTTGGCCTCGGCGAAACCTCCGCCGCGGCTGCGCAAGGAGCCGAGCTGATGGCCAGGGCGGACCAGCCGTCGCCGTGGTGGTCGCCTGCACGGCACGCCGACCGAAAGCCGTTCCTGATGGCACGGTCCGCGATCACGCGGGCGGTGCGCGCCTGGTTCGACGAGCAGGGGTTTGCCGAGGTCGAGACCGGTATCCTGCAGGTCTCGCCGGGCAACGAGATCCATCTGCATGCGCCGCGCACCGAACTGACCGGCGGCGACGGTGCGCGGGCGACGCGCTATCTGCGGACATCGCCGGAGTTCGCCGCCAAGAAATTGCTCGCCGCCGGCGAGGCCAGGATATTCGAGTTCGCGCGCGTGTTCCGCGACCGTGAGCGCGGTGATCTACATCTGCCGGAATTCACGATGCTGGAATGGTATCGCGCGGAAGCTAGTTACGATGCGGTCATGGCCGACACTATCGTCGTGATCGCACATGCCGCGCAGGCGACCGGGATCGGCCGGTTTTCGTTCCGCGGCAGAACGGCCGATCCTTTTGCCGAGCCTGACATGCTGACGGTGGCGCAGGCGTTCGAGCGCTTTGCCGGGATCGATCTGCTGGCCACCATCGCCAACGGCGCGGGTGACCGCGCGGCGCTCGCGGCCGCGGCGCACACGCGGGTACGGATCACCGATGACGACACCTGGTCGGACATATTCAGCAAGGTGCTGGTCGAGCATGTCGAACCGAAGCTGGGGCAGGGGCGTTTGACCGTGCTGTTCGAATATCCGGCGCCGGAAGCGGCATTGGCGCGGACGAAGGCGGCCGATCCGCGGGTCGCCGAACGGTTCGAGGTCTATGCCTGCGGTGTCGAGCTCGCCAACGGGTTCGGCGAACTGACCGACGCGGCCGAGCAGCGCCGCCGTTTCGCCGCCGATATGGACGAGAAGGAACGGCGCTACGGCGAGCGCTATCCGCTCGACGAGGAGTTTCTCGCCGCGGTCGCCGCGATGCCGCCGTCGAGCGGCGTCGCGCTCGGTTTCGACCGGCTGGTAATGCTGGCGAGCGGCGCGCTGCGGGTCGATCAGGTGGTGTGGACGCCACCGGCAGGAGAGATTTGAACAAAGCCATGAACAGGATCGATCCGAAACTGGCGGCAACGCTGCGGCACCCCGCCGACCTCGTCGAGCGCGGCCTGGCGAAGGCTGCCGATCTCGCCGACCTCGAGCGGGTCGCCGCGCGCTACGCGGTTGCCGTGACACCCGATATCGCCGGACTGATTGAGGCGGAAAACCCCGACGATCCGATTGCGCGGCAATTCATTCCGAGCGCGCTCGAACTGGTGAGCACACCGGGCGAAAACGCCGATCCGATCGGCGACGACGCGCATTCGCCCGTTGCCGGCATCGTCCACCGCTATCCCGACCGGGTGCTGTTCAAGCTGGTGCATGTCTGCGCGGTGTATTGCCGGTTCTGCTTTCGCCGCGAAATGGTAGGTCCCGGCAAGGAGAGCGCGCTGTCGGAGGCGGCCTATCGCGACGCGCTGGAATATATCCGCGGGCACGACGAAATCTGGGAAGTCATCCTGACCGGCGGCGACCCGCTGATGCTGTCGCCGCGCCGGCTTGCCGAGATCATGGCCGATCTCGCCGCCATCGATCACGTCAAAATCGTCCGCATCCATACCCGCGTGCCGGTGGCGGCGCCGGCGCGCATCGACGCGGACATGATCGAGGCGTTGCGCGTCGAGGGCGCGACCACCTGGATCGCCGTTCACGCCAATCATCCGCGCGAATTGTCTGATACGGCGCGCACGGCCTGCGCGCGGCTGGCCGATGCCGGCATTCCCTTGGTCAGCCAGACCGTGCTGCTGCGCGGCGTCAACGACGATGCGGCTGTTCTGGAAGCCTTGATGCGGGCCTTCGTCGAAAACCGCATCAAGCCGTATTACCTGCATCACGGCGATCTGGCGCCAGGGACGGCGCATCTGCGCACCACCATCGCGGAAGGCCAGGAACTGATGCGCCGCCTGCGGGGCCGCGTCTCCGGCCTGTGCCAGCCGGAATATGTGCTGGATATTCCCGGCGGCCACGGAAAGGCGCCGATCGGCCCGCATTATTTGTCGCAGGTCCATTCGCAGGGATGTGAACCATGTCAGGACGAAACGGGGTATCGTGTCGTCGACTATTGCGGCGATGTTCACCTCTATCCGCCGAAGCCGTGACCTGCGATGGCGGAGGACGGCGAGGGCAAGCGGGAGCCGCCGGAAGACGAGGGCCATCGCGGCGTTGAAAACGCCGTGTTGCTCGGCTTCTTCGTGGTACTGGTAGCCGCCGGAATCTGGTTGCTCGGCACGATGGCCGATGTACGAAAGGCGCAGGACTGCGCCGGTCAGGGACGCCGCAACTGCGCAACGATCGATGTGCCGGCGCGATGAGAAGAGACAGAAAACGGGAGAACCAACATGCGAACGACAATCCTCTCGATGGCACTGGTGGCCCTGATCGGCGGGGCGGACGCGTTCGCGCAGGGATCTTCGTCCATGCCGAAAAATTCGGGCGCAAGCGGCGGCGGAGGGGTGATCCAGGCGCCGGTCGGCCATCGCCAGCCGCGCGCCGGCGACGTGCCGAGCGAAAAGAACCTGAGCGACCCGAACGATCCCTTGAGCAAGGAAAACGCCGCGCTCGACCGCAAGATCAAGAGCATCTGCCGCGGCTGCTAGCCGGCCACCGGCCGACGAGGGAGATCACATGTCCGCCCTGTTGCTGCGAACGATCGCGGTTGCCGCGGCCTGCTGCTACGGCACAGTTGCAGCCACCGCCCAACAGCCGCGGCACGCGCCGTCGGTTGATCAGGCGGCGCCCTACAAGGCCAACCGCCTTTCATCGCCCCGCGCGGCGGAGCCGATCGCCAACATTCCAGGCCAGACCACTGTCCTGACGCGGGAAGTGCTCGACGACATGAAGGCCACCAGCGTCAGGGACGCCTTGCGCTCGACCGCGGGCGTGACGGTCGGAAGGTGAAGCCAGCAGCCCGGTGGGGGCTGGACACAAAACGTCGAAAACAACCCCATGCACAGTAGAAATGGGCGCCCTGCATTTGGGAAGAATAATGTCAAAAAATCAATTACTTACGTGAGTTTATCCGATCTAGTAATCGAGATCCGACATAAACGTCGTATTGACGATTTCAAATTCGGACTCGCGCCATTCCTTGAATAGCGTCGCGCGAGCCTGACGATGCGTGGCGACGTCTGTCGTGCTGC
The DNA here is from genome assembly GCA_963742935.1 of uncultured Alphaproteobacteria bacterium. Lineage (GTDB taxonomy): Bacteria > Pseudomonadota > Alphaproteobacteria > Rhizobiales > Xanthobacteraceae > Bradyrhizobium. Next base: position 304,110 of record CAVUOI010000009.1, read on the forward strand.
AGTTGACGGCGTGGTGGTCGATGCCGGAAATCTCCAGCAGCGAGTCGAAGCTCGCCCGCCGATCTTCGCGGTTCTCGACCTCGGCGTAGTAGATCGTGTGGTCGAACTTGCCCATCGCCCAGCAAAATTGGACGTGATCCTGCTCGGCGGCATGGGCAAAATTCGGGGCAAGCAGGGCTGCGGTCAGCAGCAGCCGAATGGCCGGGGCAGACCTTCTTACGATTCTTGACGTCATCGCGCGATACAAAACCTTCCTTGAGGTGTCCGCTACGCTTGTCGTGCGGCCTCACTCTGACAGGAAGCTATATTGCAGCGCGATTTCTTCGTGTGAGGTACGCCACAGGCCCGGCAAATTTGCCGGGCGGATGACGATGCCGATAAAGCAAGGCGCGTCGCTTGCGCGCCCCGCTTCGTTATCTCAGCTCGACTATGCCGAACGCTCCTCCGGCGCCTTGCGCGACTGCGCCTTCCGTCGCGCCGCCACCGCATCGGCCAGCACGTTCAGCGCGGACACCGTCGTCTCCCAGTCGATACAGCCGTCGGTGATGCTCTGCCCGTAGACGAGCGGCTTGCCGGGCACGACGTCCTGGCGGCCGGCGACCAGATTGCTCTCGATCATGACGCCGGTGATGCGCTGCTCGCCGTTCGAAATCTGCTGCGCGATGTCGGCCACCACCAGCGGCTGGTTCTCCGGCTTCTTCGAGCTGTTGGCGTGGCTGGTGTCGATCATCAGCCGCGGCGCGACGCCGGCGCGCACCAGTTCGGCGCAAGCGGCCTCGACGCTGTCGCGGTCGTAGTTCGGCTGGCTGCCGCCGCGCAGGATGATGTGGCAGTCCTCGTTGCCGGTGGTGGCCGCGATCGCCGAGCGTCCTCCCTTGGTCACCGCCATGAAATGGTGGGGATGCGAGGCGGACTTCACGGCCTCTGCCGCGATGCGGACATTGCCGTCGGTGCCGTTCTTGAAGCCGACCGGGCAGGAGAGGCCGGACGCCAGCTCGCGATGGATCTGGCTCTCGGTGGTGCGGGCGCCGATCGCCGCCCACGCCATCAGGTCGGCGATGTATTGCGGCGTCGTCATGTCCAGGAATTCTGTGCCGGCCGGCAGGCCGAGATTGTTCACCGCCGACAGCACGCTGCGCGCCAGCCGCAATCCCCTGTTGATGTCGAAGGAGCCGTCGAGATTGGGATCGTTGATCAGTCCCTTCCATCCGACGGTGGTGCGCGGCTTCTCGAAATAGACTCGCATCACGATCTCGAGGCGGTCGGCGAGCTTTTCGCGCAGAGCGACAAGGCGCTCGGCATATTCGACGGCGGCCGCGGGATCGTGCACCGAGCAGGGACCGACCACGACCAGCAGGCGGTCGTCGGTCCCATGCAGGATGGCATGAATGGCATTGCGCGCCGCCATCGCCACCCGCGTCGCGGTCAGGGTGCGCGGGATCTCGCCCATCACCTCCTGCGGGGTACTCAGTTCTTTCAGTTCGCTAATTCGAAGGTCGTCGGTGGTGCTCAACACGGCTGTGGCTCCTGTTTTCTGGGAACCTGCCGGCCAATAAAAAAGCCGCCAGGTTTGGCGGCTGTTCGGATGTCTTGGCTTCAATTCGTCAGATTGAGCGCGATCCTCCCACCGCCAGCGAGCTGTCGTAGCTAAAATACCAATAGCTGTTGGCGGCGATCATGATCATGGCGGTTATATAACGCGCCGGTTCGGGCTTGTCACCCCCCTAATCGAAGGGCGTCAGGTCTTGCGCGCAGCCAGCGCCATGCCGACCATCGACGCACCGCCGAGGACGAGATTGATGCCGACCAGAAGGCCGATCGCCCATTGCGCCGAATTCGGCAGCCCGGCGACGATGATGAAGGCGATCACAAGGTCCATGATGCCCGAGACGACGAGCCAGCCCCAGCGCTCCGACAATTCGCGGCGGTGCTCCAGCGCATACATGATGGTGACCACGCCCTCGGCGAGGAAATAGGCGCCGACCACGATGGTGAGCGTCAGGATGCCCTGCGCGGGGTTTGCGATCAGGATGCCGCCGGCCAGCACGGCCAGCGCCGCCGAAAACAGCGACCACCAGAAGCCCGGCATCTGCCGCGCCCAGTACGTGGCGAACAGTCCGGCAACGCCTGAGATCAGGAACATCCAGCCGAGGAAGATGGTGACGGCGAGGCTCGCCAGCGGCGGCACGACCATCGCAGCGAGGCCGAGCAGCGCGAGCACGATGCCTTCGAACAGGAAGGCTTTCCAATGCGCCTGCACCGCGGCGCTCATTTGCGATTGCAGTTTAGCGATGTCTGGAGGGTTGTCTTGAGGAAGGGTCACTGGAAACTCCCGATGCGCGGCCGTGCTGACTGAACCAATATAGCGTGTATGTTGCCAGCTTACGAAATTTGTTCGCAGGCGGTTTTGAGCGAAATCAACGACGAAATGTCGATGTCCAGCCCGGGCCGAACCGCGATTGGGGTTCGCACGTCGCCGCCGCTTTTGCCCGACGTGCATCCATGACGATCAGTCGGACCACCACTCTATCGACTGTGGCAAGCAAGATGGGCGGTCCGTAAGCCTCGCTAGTAGGAGGGGAGCTCTCGCGAAACCCTCAGGAGGATCGCAGTGTATCCACTACTCTACCAAAAGGATTTTCACGCGGTCCAGGTAGCGTGATTAGGTCTCCGCGACATCGGAACGGTGCTGACGAGGCAAGATCTTTCGACTATCCTTCAATGCGGACCATCAAGGCCGGGCAGAGCAGGCGCAGGGGAGAGGAAATCGATGAGCACAGTAAAAACCGCCCTGGCCAAGAAGAGTGGCGCCCTGATCCATGTTCGTTCCGGCGACATGGTGGTCGAAGCCTTGCGCCAGATGCGCGACAGCCGGGTCCGGTCGGTGCTGGTCATCGACGACGACGTGCTGGTCGGGATCGTGACACAGGGTGACTGCGCCATCAAAGTGCTGCTGCCCGGGCTCGACGCGAAGCAGACGCTGGTGAGCCAGGTGATGACGACGAAGCCGGTGACGGTCAAGCTGGACGATCGGCTCGATGGCTGCATGGCCATGATGGCAGAGCGCGGTTTTCGCCATCTGCCAGTGCTGGACGCGGGCAAGGTCGTCGGCGTGATCTCGATCGGCGACGTCGTCAAGGACATCATCCAGGATCTGGAACTCAACGTCGGCGACCTGATGGGCTTCATCATGAGGGACGGCCCCGGGGGCTGATCGACGAACCGCGGTGCCGTCGTCGCCCCGCGTATGTCTGCTTGTAGCCGTTAGCCGACGATCCCTGTTCTTGTCGCCCACGTCGGCTTTCAGGTGGAGTGCTGACAAATCGCGGACAGGTCCGCTAAGTCGCCTTCTGACCCAACTGAGACATTTGCCGCGCCAAAACGTATAATGATGGACATACCACAGAAGGATGGTGGGCATGCGCTTTGGACAGTCCAGTCAGACGGCTCTGGGCGCGGCCGCCTATCGCGCTGTTCATCAGATGATAGAAGGCGGAGCAATCTTCAAAGACCCGCTCGCGCCGAGAATTCTTGACGAGCGGACAGCCGCCTCCTTGAACGAAATGGCGGCCGATGAATCGCTTCGGCCATGGCGTTTGTTCATCGCCGCGCGCAGCCGGTTTTCCGAAGATACGATGGCAAATTGCGTCGCGGACGGCGTGCGCCAGGTCGTGGTGCTGGGTGCGGGTCTTGACACGTTCTCGTTGCGAAATCCGTTTGCCGATCTCGGCGTACGAGTATTCGAAGTCGATTACGCTGCGACACAAGTGTGGAAGCGCGAGCGGATAAAAGCGGCAGGCCTCATCGAGCCGCAGTCGCTTATCTTTGCGCCCATTGACTTCGAGCGGGAAGGCCTCTTGGAGGGCCTGACGAGAGTGGGGTTTAGACTGGACCAGCCGGCGTTCTTCCAATGGCTTGGCGTTGTGCCGTATCTAACAAAACAGGCGGTCTCGTCCACTCTGACGTTCGTCTCCAAGATACCGCAGGCTGTCATCGTTTTCGATTATGCAGAGCCCTTCCAAAATTACCCGGTTGAACGCCGCGCTAACGTCATGGCAACCGCAGAAAGAGCGGCGGCGCGCGGTGAACCTTGGCTAAGTCTCTTCGACCCTGCCGAGTTGCTCGAACTCCTGCGCGGCACGGGTTTCAAAGCCGTCGAAGATCTCGGTCTCCCCGAAATAGCCGAGCGCCTCTATGGTGACCTGAGACGGGACATCACGATTGGACCCGGTCCCCACATCGTTGGGGCACATCAATAAGGCCGCCCCGCCACAGCCGCTGCTGCAAGTGCATGGGTCCGCTTTTGACCCACAACGGACATACCGCCCGGCCATCCGAAACAGGCCAGTACCGGAACGTTGGTGCTGTCCGTATTTTACCCTCAGTGTCCGAATTTAATTTTCGGAGTGTCCTCATTTGATTTTTGGCCGGAACAGAACAAGGTATTGCAGTTTGATTGCATCGCCGAAGGAGTTTTCATGAAAGAGCATCTGCAAAAGGGCGCGTTGCTTGTGGCGCTTGGAATTGTCGTGATCGTAGGAGGCTTTATTTTCGCGGCCGCTGTCCTAGGTTTATGGCTAAATTCGATCGGCAACCTGGCGCCTTAGCTTCGGTGTGGATGGTGCCACGCAAAAAGACAAGGTGCGCTTAGTCGCCGCGCTGGCTGTCGTAGGGCGCAAAATGCATAGACCGCGCAAATCCAAGACTAAGAAAAACAAAACTCAAACAAAAAAACCGCATGACGCAAAGAGGCTGCCTCAGTTGGCGGCCTCTTTCATTTACAGATGCGACCACTCCATGTCTCCTGTTGGCCCTTTTCGGACGCGCAGCGGCAGTCTTCCGATGTCCGCTGTTGGGGGTTGAACAGACCTAAATTAGCCTCACCCGAAGGTCGCCTTTTGACCCAAAGCGGTCATTTTCCATTGGTGGATTTTGCATAGCTTACTGGGGGCCTTTGCGGCAGTATCGAACGCTAATCAAGAAGGAGGAAGCTGCAATGAATGCAACCCAAAAACTGGGGCTTTTAACAACAGCACTTGCTTTGACGCTGACAGTGTCTGTCGCGAAGGCGCAGACCGAGCCGAAATATTCCGCTAAGGTCCCGCCATACATCATGACGCCCGACACGGTGGAGACCCGGATCGGCACGCTGAAATTTATCGACGGTCAGCCTGATCCCGAAACCGTCAAAAAAGCCTACGACAATCTCGATTATGTGCGGGGCGTCGAGGCGTTTCTTTCTGGTATACCTGCCGCGTCGGTTTACGCAGCTTGCGAGGGTTTGAGCGAGCGCGGGCGTAAAGCGAAATAGCAGCATCGGGATCATGCGAGGACCTGATGGACGCACGCTCAGCTGTTCCTTACAGGAAACTCCACCACGGTCTATGTGCTGATGTGCCTAGACTTGAAGGACGGACCGGTAGTCGTCGAGGTGCCACCGGGCGTTCTCGGTCCTGCCGATGATGCCTATTTCCGTTGGGTGACTGACGTTGGTCTTACCGGCCCTGATAAGGGCAAGGGTGGCAAGTACCTGTTCGTCCCGCCGGGCTACACCGGCAAGCTGCCGTCCACTGGCTATTTCGTCGCCAAGTCGCCTACATATGGAAATCTAATTTTCTATCGCGCCTTCGTTAAAGACGACAACATCGCCGCCGCCGCGAACGGCGTGCGAGCCAAGGCGCACATTTACCCGTTGTCTGCCGCAGGTAGCCCACCGCAGCAGGCTTTCGTCAATCTATCGGGCAAGGAGTTCAACACCGTTCACGCCAATACCTTCCACTTCTACGAAGAGATCAACGAGGTTATCCAGCACGAACCTGCGCGATGCGTTTGACCCCGAAATCGTCGGACATGTTCGCATCTATAGGGATCAAGAAGGGCAAGCCGTTCGCGCCCGATGCGCGCATGAAGGGTATCCTGACTGATGCGGTGGCCGTCGCCAATGCAACTGCGCGCGCCATCGTATTCGCACCGCGTGACGAAAGGGTGAAATTCTTTTCGGACCGCCAGTGGAATACAGGCTTCGTCGGCGGCAGCTACGAGTTTCTGAACAACGGCGAGCGCATGCTCGACGCACGGACGCTGTTTCACTACTACGCCACGGGTATCACGCCTGCGATGGCTTTCGCCAAGCCCGGCAGTGGCTCGGCTTACGCATACTGCCGACCCGCGACGCGAAGGGCGAGTATCTTGAAGGGGGCAAGACCTACAAGATCACGCTGCCGGCGCCGATCCCCGTCGCAAACTTCTGGTCGTTTGTGGTTTACGACGGGCAGACGCCGCTCGATGCTTGAGACCGATCAGAAAGCTCGCTGGCCTCGACAGCAATCAGAAGGACCTCAAGAAAAACGCTGACGGGTCGGTGACAGTGTGGTTCGGACCGAAGGCACCAGCTGGACAGGAAACCAACTGGGTGCAGACCATGCCGGGAAAGGGCTGGAATACGCTGTTACGCCTGTACGGCCCGCTCGAGCCTTGGTTCAACAAAACTTGGAAGCCAGGCGATTTCGAACTGGTAAATTGAGAGGGATATTGAAAATTTGAGGGCCAGAGCAGGATTGTTCTCTGCCGTCTCTGTCTCTTCTTGTTGGTCCCGTTATTGGCACTTTTCGGACATGCGCCGGCAGTCTTCCGATGTCCGCTCTTGGGGGTAGAACAGACCTAAATCAGCCGCGCGCCGAAGGTCGCCCTTTGACCCAAGGCGGACATTGGTCGCAGCAATCAGGCCACTTGTTTTACCCCTTCTCGGCTGGACGAGGCGGCGGAGCCTGGCATCAAAAGGCATCGGCATCGCCGCGTAGTTGCCTACCTAGCGTGATTGACGCATTGCCCATATGCTACCTCTGGGACTAGGAGGGCGACAGCGGGGTCATGGTTGGACGCCGAATACGGTCAAAGCGAGACTTGGGTGTCCGAGGAAGCAAGAGTGTCAGATACGGAACGGGCTGCAGAGGCCGAGGCGATCCGCAGCAAATTGATAGCACTGGAAGAATACCGAAAGCTTCTCAACGGCAGTGAATTGACGTCGAATTGGCTAGTCGTCGATCAATCCATGATCGACACATTTGCTGACGCCACTAGAGATCATCAGTTCATCCATGTCGATCCGACGCGCGCCAAGGCTGAAACTCCGTTCGGAGGAACGATTGCGCACGGCTTCCTGACACTGTCATTGCTATCGACCCTCGCTTTCGACGCCATGCCGGGCGTGGAAGGGACCCGCATGGGCGTCAATTACGGCTTCGAGCGCGTGCGTTTCCTGAGTCCCGTCAAATCCGGAACACGCGTGCGCGGCAAATTTCGTTTAATCGGCCTGACGGAACGCGCGGTATCCTTGCAATCCGCTTGGGAAACCGTGGTTGAAGTGGAAGGCGCAACTAAGCCCGCGCTAGAAGCGCACTGGATTACCCTCGCGTTAGTGGACCCACGCAATGACTAGCTTTGTCTTGCGCACAAATCTTTACGAAAGCATAGGCCTCCAATCCACATCACCTTGGGAACAAGGAGACGGGGCCCATTCTCGTTACGACGTCCTTTAGGGTCGCAAAGGGGACCGTTGAAAGACCGACATTCCTCTAATCGCCAATTGCTTCAACGGGGCAAGCAGGTCTGCTCATGGCACTTTTCGGACGTGCCGCGCCAGGCTGACGATGTCCGTTGATCGGGGCAAACCGGACCTCGCGATGATCGGAGATTTGACCCACAGCAGACATTGCTTCCGCGACGCACGGAAATACTACTGTTCCGGTTTCGACTTCCACTCAACCGCCAGCTTCTGCGCTTCGGCGATCTGTGCCGGGGTCATCTGCTGCGCGACGCGATTTCGATTGCTGATCGCATCTTGGTCACTTCGCGCAGCCGCCAAACTGAGCCACATGTATGCTTGAATATTGTCTTGCGGCACGCCTAGTCCCGTAGCGTAACAGAGGCCAAGATATACCTGCGCTCCAATATGACCTTGGTCTGCAGCGCGGCGAAACCACTTCGCAGCCTCGATCCGGTTCTCGGACACGGCCACGCCCGCGAAATGCAGGACCCCGACGTTGAACTGCGCACCATCGTTACCGCGCTCGGCGGCAAGGTGATACCACTTCACTGCTTCAGCTTTGTTCTGAGGCACCCCATTGCCGTTGTCGTACAAGGTCCCCAGGTTGTACTGGGCGAAGGTATGGCCTTGATCGGCTGCGAGGCGCCACCACTTTGCAGCCCTAGCGTAATTTTTCGGCACACCTAGGCCGCCGTCGTACATGAACCCGAGTGCGTACTGCGCCTCGGCATTGCCTTGGTCGGCCAGCGGACGCCAGAGACGTAGCGCGGTTGCGTAGTCGCGTCTGCTATGCGCCGCCTGCGCATCCTCAAACGGCCCCGCAACAGCGCCTCCCGCCATCGACAGCGGCGAAGCGAGCGCGAGAAGGACCAGGAGGATTCGGACGATCGGCATGAGAAACCTCAATTGGCGTCGCGCGATCGGCGCGGCACACGCCGCCGTCGCGACGATGGCGGCTTGTTTGTCGCGGGCCGCCCGCGAAAGGTTCACCGCCGACGGCCTCTTGCGGACACAAACGAACGACCATTGCGCATTAACCCGGATCCGTGCCTTTGCAAGCATGTCGCCTGTTGGCCCTTAGGGACCGTATTGGATGTTTTGCGACGAGTCGGCCTTTGACCCTAAGCGGACTTCGGCGGCCGGCTGCGTTATTGGCCTGGCGGCTACAGAACGATCGGTGCGCATATTGCTGCCTGATCAGTCGTTCACGCTGATATCCGTAAAAAGGAATCCCGCCGGCGTCTTGGTAAAGACGAAGATGTCCTCGCCGCAGAAGACGTAGTAAGTGTCAGTCTTGTCTTCCTCGCGCTGGTAGAGGGCCTTTCCGCGCTGGAGACATGCGCGATTTTTCGCCGTGAATGAGGTCGCATAGGTCTTGGCGCGAAATTGCGCGGCGTCGCGAATTGCACTGTCGTTCATGAACGGCAATCGCGTCATACCGGCGATGGCGGCGGAATCGTTTGCTTTCAGCGCCGCGCGAAATTTCTCGATAAAGCCATCGAATTCCTTCTGCAAGGCAGGAGAGGCGACGGCTTCTTTCGGCGCCTTGGCGACGGCTGGCGCAAGGTTCACGAGAGCGGTTGCAAGCATAATTCTCAGCAAAAATTTCACGGGTCGGCTCCGTCCATCCACCAATCAAAGGTCTTCCAAATCCATAGTGTTTCGTCGCGTCAAAGCCTTTCTGGTTCACCGGCGCAGCCCGTAGGATGGATTGAGCGCTTCGCGAAACCCATCAATTCATTGCGCGGTAAGATGATGGGTTTCGCGAAGGGCTCAACCCATCCTACGAGCTGGAAATGATTCAAACCGGACGTGGTCAGGGAAGAACGTCATCTCGACTTG